>NZ_VLKY01000011.1 GCF_007830155.1 Pseudomonas duriflava | reverse complement strand
GACCGCTGAAGTTTATGCTGCAGCCTACAAGGCCCTGGGCGTACCGGTGTATTCCTCGGCAGTGTTCAACTTTATTCCCAAGACCGCCATGGACTTCTACAAGGCCATCGCCGCGGACGACCACGAGACCGTGGGCAAGTTGATTGATGACTTCTTCCTGCCGTATCTGGACATCCGCAACCGCTGCTCCGGTTATGCCGTAAGCATTGTCAAAGCCGGTGCGAAGATCGTAGGCCATGATGCCGGCCCGGTGCGTGCACCGCTGACCGATCTCAAGCCGGACGAGTATGAGCGCCTGGCGGCTCTGATCGATAAGCTCGGCCAGCAGTAACAGCTCTTGGTTCGGCGGCGCTTTATACAGGTGTGCCCATTTCCGCCGAGCCTCTTTTTATTTCCGGGGCAGCATTATCCTGCTCCACCCATAAACCGTTACCCGCCACAAGAATAACAGTGGGAGAACGTCTATGAGTTACACCCCCTCCTCAGCATATTCAGCCGAGACGCTGGCCACTGCCGTTGCCAAGGTTAAACGGCACGTTCTACCGTTGTTCATCCTCATGTTCATCGTCAATTACATTGATCGCGTGAATATCGGCTTTGTCAAAAACCATCTGCAGACCGACCTTGGCATTGGCGTAGCTGCCTATGGTCTTGGGGCAGGCCTGTTCTTTGTGGGTTACGCACTCTTTGAGGTGCCATCCAACATTCTGCTGCAACGGGTCGGCGCACGCGCCTGGCTGACACGTATCATGGCCACCTGGGGCATCGTGGCCGCCATGATGGCGTTCATCCAGAACGAAACGCACTTTTACATCCTGCGCTTTCTGCTTGGTGTGGCCGAAGCGGGCTTCTTCCCGGGTGTCATCTATTACTTCACACGCTGGCTACCAGGTGCTGAACGCGGCAAGGCGATTGCACTCTTTCTTTCCGGCTCGGCCATCGCCTCGATCATTTCCGGCCCTGTGACTGGTGCCTTGCTGCAAATCGAAGGCCTGGGCCTGCATGGCTGGCAGTGGATGTTCCTGATCGAAGGACTCTTTTCCGTAGCTCTGTGCGGATTTGTCTGGTTCTGGCTGGACTCCTTGCCTCATGATGCCAAATGGCTCAAACGTGAGGAGCAGGATGCGCTGGTGGAGGCCATCGCTGAAGAGCAGCGCCAGCGTGAGCAGGCACAAACGGTCAAGCCAACCTTGCTACAACTGCTCAAGGACACGCAGATTGCCCTTTTCTGCCTGATCTACTTTGCCATCCAGCTGACTATTTATGCCGCGACGTTCTGGCTGCCCAGCATCATCAAGAAAATGGGCAACATCAGTGATTTCGAGGTTGGATTGTTCAACTCCGTACCTTGGATCATCTCGATCGTAGCCATGTATCTCTTTGCTTCAGGGTCCGCGCGCTGGAAGTTTCAGCAAGCCTGGGTAGCCGTTGCCCTGCTCATTGCGGCGGCAGGCATGTTCATGTCTACGACCGGCGGCCCGATCTTCGCGTATGTCGCTATCTGTTTCGCTGCCATTGGGTTCAAATCAGCGTCTTCCTCCTTCTGGCCTATTCCACAAGCCTACCTGGACGCACGCATCGCAGCTGCTGTACTGGCCTTGATTAATTCTGTGGGCAATCTAGGCGGATTCGTGGCACCGACGGTATTCGGCATTCTCGAAGAGCGGACCGGTTCGATTCAGGGTGGCCTCTACGGTTTGGCCTGTACCTCGATCCTGGCTGCTGTCGTGGTGTTCTTTGCCCGTACGACACCTAAGGGGCAAAAGCCGGATTCGGGTGAACCTGTTTTTGAAAGCCGGACAGCGTAGTACGTCTTTGCCTGGCAGCGTAGAGCGGCCAGGCGTTACTCATCGAACACACCATAAAGGCCTAGCGCCACGTTTAGTTACAGCCTATCGCGTACAAGAGGAATAATGATGAACGCCCAGGTTAATCACGACGCATTGACACACGCACCGGTTATCACAGACATGCAAGTTATCCCCGTTGCCGGGCATGACGGCATGCTGCTTAACCTCAGTGGCGCTCATGGTCCGTTCTTTACTCGTAATATCATCCTGATCAAGGACAACGCTGGCCACACAGGGGTTGGCGAAGTGCCGGGTGGCGAAAAAATCCGTCAGACCCTGGAAGACGCGCGCAGCCTGATCGTGGGGCAGCCTATCGGGGCCTATAACAATATTCTCAACCAAATGCGCAGTACCTTTGCTGACCGTGACTCTGCTGGCCGCGGACTGCAGACATTTGATCTGCGTATCACCATCCACGCTGTTACCGCCGTAGAAGCCGCTCTGCTCGACCTACTGGGCCAGCACCTTAATGTGCCAGTAGCCGCTCTTCTGGGTGAGGGTCAGCAACGTGATGCTGTAGAAATGCTGGGCTACTTGTTCTACGTAGGCGACCGTACCAAGACCAACCTGGCCTATCGCAGCGAGCCCGAGGCTGAAAACGACTGGTTCCGTGTACGTCATGAAGAAGCCATGACGCCTGAAGCGATTGTTCGTCTAGCTGAGGCGGCCTATGCACGCTACGGTTTCAACGATTTCAAATTGAAAGGCGGCGTACTGCGCGGTGAGGAGGAGATCGAAGCGGTGACGGCACTGGCCGAGCGCTTCCCGGAGGCTCGCATCACGCTGGACCCCAACGGTGCCTGGTCATTAAAGGAAGCCATCGCGTTGTGCCGTGACCAGCACCATGTGCTGGCCTATGCGGAAGACCCATGCGGTGCCGAGAATGGTTATTCCGGCCGCGAAGTCATGGCCGAGTTTCGACGAGCAACAGGCCTGCCTACCGCCACCAACATGATCGCCACCGACTGGCGCCAGATGGGCCATGCTATCCAGTTGCAATCGGTAGACATTCCACTAGCCGACCCGCACTTCTGGACCATGCAAGGCTCCGTACGTGTGGCACAGATGTGCAATGACTGGGGGCTGACCTGGGGTTCGCATTCCAATAACCACTTCGACATTTCTCTGGCAATGTTCACCCATGTTGCTGCCGCTGCACCCGGCAAAATCACAGCTATCGACACGCACTGGATCTGGCAGGACGGCCAGCGTCTGACCAAGGAGCCGTTCCAGATCAAGAATGGTCTGGTAGCCGTGCCGCAAAAGCCAGGGCTGGGTGTAGAAATCGATATGGACCAGGTAGCCAAAGCCCATGAGCTCTACAAGGGGATGGGCCTGGGCGCGCGTGATGACTCGGTCGCCATGCAGTTCCTGGTTCCGAATTGGATCTTTGATAACAAGCGCCCCTGCCTGGTGCGCTGAACAGCCCCAACGTAGATCGCCCTACGCAGCGTAACCGTACCTTAGGAGTAAAATAATGAAAAAAGCACTGTGCGCCTCCCTTGTAACCGCTTTCGTTTCACTGACTGCCATCAGTGCGCTCGCTGCGGAAGAAACCAAGTGGCCCACCCGTCCCGTCCAGGTCATCGTGCCTGCCAGTGCGGGTGGCGACACCGATTTCAATGCTCGGACGATGGCCAAGTACTTTAACCAGATCACGGGCAAGTCGATGGTCATTACCAACATGGGCGGTGGTGGCGGCTCCGTAGCCACCTCACAGGTCAAAGAGGCTGAACCCAACGGCAATACGATCTTGTTTGCCCATGTCGGCCAGTTAGTTGTCAATGAGGTCTCCGGCCTGATCGACTACGGCTACGATGCCTTCGATGTGTCCTGTATCGCTGGAGTAGACAAGGGCGCGGTTTTTGTATCAGGAAAAGCGTCCGGTATTGATACGCTGGATGCTCTCATCCAAAAAGCCAAAGCGAAGCCCAACAGCGTTATCTATGGAACGGAGTTAGGCGGCTTCTCGCATTTGCAAGGACTGATCTTTCAGAAGCTTGCCGGAATAGAACTCAAGATGGTCGATACCGGCTCGGCTGCCGAAAAAGTGACCTCCTTATTAGGCGGCCGTATCGACATGTCGGCCGTGAGTTATGGGGCCGTACAGGATTATGTCAAAACGAGTGACATGACGATTCTGGCGCAGCCCAACGAAGAACCGAACCCACTCTTGGGCGATGTAAAAACCTTCAAGGAACAGGGTATCGACTTTGTTGTAGACAAGCCTTATGTCATTGCTTTCCCTAAAGGAACAGACCCGGCCATTGTAAAAAAGATGGCTGACATCATGAAGCAAATCACTGAGATGCCTGCCTATGCGAAGGATCTCGAGCAAGGCTTCAAACAGCCGGTGAGCTATTACAACACGGAAGAAGCCATAGCCCGCCTGAAGGAAACACGCGAAACGTTCATGCAATACAAGGATTTGCTGCAGCAAAACAAGTAACCACCCTACCAGCGCAGGCTCAACTAACAAACCTGCGCTGCTTTTCCGTGTGAGGACTCTATATGGAAGGCCACAAGAAAAAAGAGCTTGTGATCGGCGTGGTGATGCTCGGCGCTGGTCTGTCTTACCTGTTCATGACAATGAACCTACCCCGCAAAGGCTTCATTGATGCAGCGTTCGTCCCTTATGTCCTAGCCTTTATCCTATGCCTACTGGGCATACTGCAATTGATCGCAAGTAGAAAACCGGCCACCTCCCAGGCGGAATCGGAAGATGACAACACACCGATTGATTACGCTACCGTACTTAAAACCTTAGGGTTGATTGTTCTCTACGCTGCTCTGCTGAAAGCCGTTGGCTTTCTGCTCATGACGACGGTGTATCTGTATCTTCAGTTCATGGTATTAACGCCCGTCAGCCAGCGTGTGAAACATGTAAGTTACCTGATCATCGCCGCTGTCGCCTCGGTCTCCATCTACTTTATCTTCCGCCATGGCTTCGATCTGATGCTGCCAGCCGGATTCCTGGACCTCTAAGGAGACGGCCATGCTCGAACTCTTGCAGGAAGGTTTTTCCGCTGTATTTTCGCTGCAGATTCTAGTTCTTATTACCCTCGGTGTAGCAGTCGGCATTGTCTTCGGTGCTGTACCTGGTCTTACCGCCGTGATGGCCATTGCGTTGAGCCTGCCTTTGACTTACACCATGGGACCCGCTGCCGGTCTATCGTTATTGGTATCACTGTATATCGGCGCGACTTCGGGAGGGCTGATTTCTGCCATTCTGCTAAAGATTCCAGGCACTCCCTCTTCTATCGCCACTACATTCGACGGCGCGCCGATGATGGAAAAAGGCGAAGGAGTCAAGGCGCTGGGTGCTGGAATCGTGTTCTCGTTTATCGGTACGATCCTGAGTATCGCCGCGCTGATGTTCATCGCACCCTGGCTGGCCAAGATCGCCTTGCGGTTTGGCCCGCATGAATATTTTGGGATTGCGATTTTCTCTCTGACATTGATTGCTACGCTCTCGACCGGCTCGATGATTAAAGGACTGTTCTCCGGTGTGATGGGCTTTGTCTTTGCTACAGTGGGAATCGCACCGGTTGATGCCATTCGCCGCTTTACCTTTGATACGCCCAATTTGAACAGCGGCTTTGAGATTCTTACCGTGCTGGTAGGCATCTTCGCCATTTCGGAGATCATTAAGGTAGCCGAAAGCGTAAGAGCCGAGCGCAAGGCTACGGTGGCCACGGTCAGCATGAGGCAGATCAAGGGATTCGGGTTTTCGATGAAGGAATTCGTCAGCCAACTGCCCAACGCGATCCGCTCTTCTCTGATTGGTATCGGCATTGGCATTCTGCCGGGTGTAGGAGCTGGCACTTCGAACATCGTGTCCTACATCGTGGCCAAGAAACGCTCGAAATATCCCGAAAAGTTCGGCAAGGGTGTTATCGATGGGGTGGTCGCCAGTGAAACAGCTAATAATGCTGGTATTGGCGGCGCGATGATTCCGTTGCTGACCCTGGGAATCCCAGGCGATGCCGTGACGGCTATTCTGCTGGGCGGCTTCATGATCCATGGCATTCAGCCTGGGCCAATGCTGTTCATGAGCCAGGGCAGTCTGGTCTATACGATCTTCGCCGCCCTGCTCCTGGCCTCTGTCATGATGTTGGTACTGGAATTCTATGGATTGCGGATCTTTATTAAGCTACTGGCCGTCCCCAAACATATCCTCCTGCCTATCATCCTGGTGCTGTGCGTAGTAGGTGCCTTTGGCCTTAGCAGTCGCATCTTTGATATCTGGACCATCCTGCTGTTCGGCCTGATCGGCTACGGCTTTGTAAAAGGGGGCATTCCTGCGGCCCCCTTCATCATCGGCTTCATTCTCGGGCCGATGGCCGAAACCAATCTGCGCCGTGGACTGATGCTTTCAGACGGAAACTTCACGGGATTCCTGACTAACCCGATTTGCGCCACCTTTTTGCTGCTGGCTGTTTTTTCAATCGCCTGGCATGTCTACGGCACCCTGCGTCCGCAGAAAAAAAACGGAGCCGCCGAGTTGTTACGCTCGTGACAGTCCCGGCCCGGTGCTTCTACACCGGGCCTCTTTTAATAAGTTCAGCCCTGTGCCACCTGCGTGATACCACGTAATAGAACGAACGAAGCGGGCTGACCGCCAGGAGAGACCACACGGACCTACACCCCGTTATCTTTACAGGAGACCCTTCATGAGCGACACGTCACAATCGCCCACCTTGCTATTGATCGGCCCACTGTTTCCTTCCCTGCAACAGCGGATCGAGTCCACCTATAAAACGCACCGCTTATGGGAAACCGACGATCCGAAACACTTTTTGGCTACCCATGCAGAAGACATCAACGGAATTGTCACGAGTGGTATTCATGGCTGTACCGGTGACATCATCCGAGCATTACCTCATTTGCGGGTCATTGTCAGTTTTGGGGTAGGTTATGACGCTATTGATGTCGCGACTGCACGCGACCGAAACGTTCTGATCAGTAATACTCCTGGCGTACTGGATGATTGTGTGGCCGATACAGCATTTGCCCTGCTGATCGATGTAGCACGCAGCATCAGTGCATCGGACCGATTCGTGCGCAGCGGCCGCTGGCTAAAGGAAAAGTTTCCTCTGGGACGCAAGCTCGCCGGTAAAACCTGCGGTATCGTCGGGCTGGGCAATATTGGCAAGGCGATCGCCAAGCGAGTAACGGCTTTCGACATGAAGGTAGCTTATTACGGTCGCCATCAGCAGCAGGACGTACCTTATCGCTATGAGCCCGATCTCAAGACCTTAGCCAGCCAAGCCGATTTTCTTGTGTTGGCAGTTCCTGGTGGTAGTGCTACCCACCATTTGATCGATGCCGACATACTCCAGGCCCTAGGCAAGGATGGCTATCTGATCAATATCGCCCGCGGCTCCGTAGTAGATGAGGCAGCTCTGGTAGACGCGTTGCAACGCGGCGTGATTGCTGGTGCCGGGCTTGATGTCTTTGCCCATGAGCCTCACGTGCCCCAACCGTTGTTGGAAATGGACAATGTTGTCCTGACGCCCCACCTGGGCAGCGGCACTCACGAGACTCGTCAGGCCATGGCTGATCTCGCCTTTGAAAACCTGACCCTTTATTTCACAAACGGGCAGCTCAAAACGCCCGTGTAATCGCTCATGCCTCCCTTGCATGAGCGCAAGGAGGCGTTCCTTTCCCTTTCGAACAGGAGACTCGATAACGTTCCATCGCTCCCCTCCCAACGAGGCAGGCTTGTTTGAACCCCGTTCTATGGCCTGCAGTAGGTCTGCCGACATTGGACTGTGAAACGCTCTTGATAGTGACAAAAACAATCAATCTATTCAGAGGGTTAATCCCGTGGCGCAAACCGAATCCGCTTCGAAAAAGGCAACCGGCATCTCCCGCTTTTCCTTGGCCAATGTGGTCAAGATATTAGGACCCGGCATCATTGCTGTGCTCTCTTGGCTAGGTGCAGGAGACCTGATCACCTCATCGGTAGCAGGCTCCAATTATGGCTATGCCATGATGTGGGTATTGGCCGTCTCCCTGCTGCTCCGTTTTCTAATCGTGAACATTATTGCTCGGTTCCAGCTATGTAATAACCAGGGCATGAGCATTTTGCAGGGCTATGCCCAACTACATCCTCTTTTTGCTTATTTTATGTTTGGCTATGCCTTGATCATGGCACACCTGACGAATGCATATATGGTCAAGGGCGCGGGCGAGGCCCTATCGACTTTGCTACATATCAATCATCCCCTGTTGTGTTCGGTAGCCGTCGTGCTGGCCGTATGGATGCTTGTTGGCCGAAACTTTTACACCATGATCGAGGGGGTAATGAAGCTTCTGCTGGCCATTATGACATTGGCCTTTCTATCTCTGGCCATCATGGCTACACCGGACCTAGGGGGGATTTTGTCCGGCACTATCGGGTTCAGCATTCCGGCGGATGAAGGTGTTCATGGCGCCCTACTGGTTGCCGTGTCGGTCATTGGTGCCGTGGCAGGATCGTTCTCCAACTTCGTTCATCCGTATGTCATGAAAGAGAAAGGCTGGACGGGGCCTGAGCACAAGCGCATTCAGCGTAACGACCTCCTGTTTGCAGTAATCGTAGGCATCATTATTAACCTGGCAATCTGGGTAGTCGGTGCCGAAATCCTACGACCCAACGGTATTCAAGTGAATACGCTGGATGATCTGGGCACTGCACTGGAGCTCTATTTTGGCAAAGGCGGCTGGTTAATTTTCTTCGTGGGTGTTTTTGCAACGCTGTTTGCAAGCATCTCCGGCAAGACAACAGCATTGCCCATGCTTATCACCGATGCCTTCCAATACATCCGCCCCGGCCGCCGCGAACGCTACGGCAAGGTGCTGCATAACGACCCGATGCATAAGTGGTTCATGCTTTTCATCTTGGTCACACCGTTGATTTGGTCCCTACCCGGTATGCCGAATTTCGTGACTCTTACCATTGCGGTAAATGCATTGAACATTATAGGCCTACCGGTTATTTCGCTTGGCCTGCTGATTATGTCCAACCAGAAATCGCTGCTGGGTAAATACCGGAACAACTGGTTCGAAAATATTGCGTTGGGTTTCGCGACCGCACTAGCCGTCTGGATTGCCTTCCAGCTAGGTGCTGATCTGCTTACATGAGCCACTACGCCTGAGGATTTACAAGATCCTCAGGCATTTTTGGTCCTCCAGGTAGACCGTTGAATTAGGACTTTTTCCATTACTAGACGCTTTATAAGGCTACTTTTTAGAAAGCTGATAAGTGGCTTAAGCAAGGCTAGGGGTATGCGACGGAGTTTAAGAACCCCAGCTTTTTGGTAGCAACGCACAGATGTTATGCCTTAAGGAAGTGAATCTTTATGCTATGGCCAAGCCTAAAAATCAGGCCCGACGCTCATTATCAAGGAGAATCAATGTTCATTAAGAAACTGGCTGGCTCGTTGTTTGGACTCCTACTCCTCAGTGGTTGCGTCCAGCAAGGCGCTGAGATTCCCGAAGCGGCTACAGATCAACCCTCTAAAGCCGCCAGCCCAACAGCGCAGGCACCCATGGATTTCAATACCGCCAAGGTGATGGCCGAGCGTGGCGATATCGAGGCGCAGGTCAAGCTGGCCAATTTCTACTTCATGGGGAAACCCAGGAAAGACCTCAAGCAAGCCGAATACTGGTGGAAGATGGCCGCCGACCGTGGTCATCCTGAAGCGGCCGTTAACCTGGCATTTTTGTACTCGGGGCAGGCCGATCCGGCGATGGCCAACGAAGCGGACATGATCAAGTACCTGAACCAGTCTGCGGCTGGGGGTAATCCAATGGCCCAGCACATGCTAGGTAATTTCTACATGGACGGCATGCATGGCCTGCCAAGGGATACGTTTCAGGCCAAGCGGCTTTACCAAAGCGCTTGCGACAAGAAATTCGAAAGTAGCTGCCAGCGTCTGTCTACCTTTCCCTGAATCGACAGCTGGGTCAGCCTTTCAACTGCCCCAGCTCCTACCCTTACCTCAGCGATGCTTGAAGTCTGCTTCACGCTTCTCGACAAAAGCAGCCATCCCTTCCTTTTGATCTGCGGTGGCAAAAATAGAGTGAAACAGGCGGCGCTCAAAGCGCACGCCTTCGCTCAGGCTGGTTTCGAAGACACGATTGATGCTTTCCTTGGCCATAAGCGTGGCGGTCATCGACCTGCCAGCGATCTCATGGGCAACTTTCAAAGTTTCATCCAGCAGACTGTCCACTGGCAGGATTCGAGCCACCAGCCCTGCCCGTTCAGCTTCAGTCGCCTCCATCATTCGACCGGTAAGGCACATTTCCATGGCCTTCGCCTTGCCCAATGCTCGGGTCAAGCGCTGGGTGCCGCCCATACCGGGCAGTACGCCCAACTTGATTTCCGGCAGCCCGAACTTGGCATTCTCAGCCGCATAAATGAAATCGCATAGCAGCGCCAGTTCGCAACCGCCTCCCAAGGCATACCCGGCCACGGCAGCGATCATGGGCTTGCGCCGGCTGGCAACACGATCCACCGCAGCGAAAAAATCGTCCAGGTAGATATCCGGGAAGGTCAGATCGGCCATTTCCTTGATGTCCGCCCCGGCGGCAAACGCTTTCGAGGAACCGGTCAGGACAATACAGCCGATGCCCTTGTCACGCTCCAGCTCATCCAGTGCTTGGTTGAGTTCATTAATCAGCTGAGCGTTGAGCGCATTGAGGGCCTGAGGACGGTTCAGAGTGATCAGCGCCACGCGCTCTTGGACTTCAACAAGCAAGGTTTCATAAGTCATGCATTATTCTCCAAGGTTCCGGGCAATGACGAGCCGCTGGATGTCACTGGTGCCTTCGTAAATCTGACAGATACGGACGTCCCGGTAGATTTGCTCGAGCGGATAGTCATTCAGGTAACCATAGCCACCCAATGTCTGTAACGCTGCAGAGCAAACCCGCTCAGCCATCTCCGAGGCGAAAAGCTTGGCCATGGACGCCTCGACCAGCGCCGGCCGACCCGCTTCTTTCAACGCCGCGGCATGCAATACCATCTGCCGCGCCACCACGATTTCAGTTGCCATATCGGCCAGCCGGAACGCGACGGCCTGATGCTTGACGATAGGCTTCCCAAAGGTTTGCCGCTCGTGGGCGTAATGCCGTGCATAGTCGAACGCAGCCCGGGCCATACCGACTGCCTGGGCAGCAATTCCGATACGCCCGCCCTCCAGATTTGCCAGGGCAATCTTGTAGCCTTGCCCTTCTTCTCCTAACCGGTAGGAGGCCGGAATGCGAACATTGTCCAACTGGATCTGGCAGGTATCAGAAGCGTGTATTCCCAGCTTGTGCTCGACCCTGACGACGGAATAGCCGGGCGTTGAGGTGGGGACGAGAAAGGCGCTGATGCCACGCTTGCCTGCCGATGGATCCGTGATGGCAAAGACGATTACGACTCCGGCCGTGCTGCCCGAGGTGATGAATTGCTTGGCACCGTTAATGACATACTCATCGCCCTCACGCCGCGCCTTGGTGCGCAGGTCGCTGGCATCCGAGCCGGCCTGGGGCTCGGTAAGAGCAAAGGCCCCGATCATCTCTCCAGTTGCCAATGGCATCAGAAATTGGGTTTTCTGCTCTTCCGTGCCGAAACGATAAATCGGGACACAACCGACCGAATTGTGCACGCTCATGATGGTTGAGCAGGCACCGTCACCGGCGGCAATCTCTTCAAGCGCCAGCGCATAAGCAATATAGCCTGTATCACAGCCACCCCAGGTATCAGGCACCAGCATGCCCATGAATCCCAGTTCGGCCATCTCTCGTATCGCCTCGCGAGGAAAGGCATGCTCTCGATCCCACTCCGCCGAAAAGGGGCGTAGCCGCTCCTGGGCAAATTGACGGGCCATCTCGGCAATGCTTTGTTGTTCTTCTGTAATCAGCATGGTGGCTTCCTCAGATCAATACAGACATTCCACTGCCATGGCAGTCGCTTCGCCCCCGCCAATGCAGATAGCCGCTACGCCCTTTCGCAGCCCATAACGTCGCAATGCCGAAACAAGCGTGACCAGAACGCGTGCGCCGGACGCCCCAATGGGATGCCCCAGCGCACAGGCACCTCCGTGAACATTGACCTTTTCATGCGGCAAGCCCAACTCGCGCATGGCGATCATGGCCACTACGGCAAACGCTTCGTTAATCTCGAACAGGTCTACGTCTTCAAGCGACCAGCCAGTGCGTGCCATCAGTTTCTGAACAGCGCCGATCGGGGCGGTAGGAAACAGATGTGGCGCATCGGCAAATACGGAATGACCATGAATGACAGCCAATGGCGTAAATCCTTGCCGTTCGGCCTCGGAACGGCGCATCAGCAGAAGCGCCGCCGCACCGTCGGAGATGGAACTGGCGTTGGCAGCCGTAACCGAACCGTTCTCACGAAACGCAGGTTTGAGTTCAGAAATCTTGTCGAGCCGTGCCTTAGGCGGTTGCTCATCATCACGAATCACGCGGGTTTCCTTGCGAGACATGACGCTAACCGGAACGATTTCTGCGGCAAAAGCTCCCTCTTCGATGGCCTTGCGCGCACGAGTCAACGACGCCACCGCATACTCATCCTGCGCCAAACGACCGATGTCATGCTGCTGCGCGCAATCCTCGGCAAAAGTACCCATCAGCCGCCCCCTGTCATACGCATCTTCCAGGCCGTCAAAAAACATATGATCCAGCACGCGGCCATGTCCCATGCGGTAGCCGGAGCGCGCGCGATCCAGCAGGTAGGGAGCGTTGGACATGCTTTCCATGCCCCCTGCTATTACTGCACGGACACTGCCAGCCAACAAGCGGTCATGCCCAAGAATCGCGGTCTGCATACCGGAGCCACACATTTTGTTGAGCGTGGTACACGCCGTATGCTGCGCAAGCCCTGCGCCTAAGGCAGCCTGGCGCGCCGGCGCTTGCCCCAGCCCAGCCGGCAGAACACAGCCCATCAGTACCTCGTCAACCGCATCTGCGGCCACACCGCTACGCTCGATGACAGCCTGAATGGCCTGGGTTCCTAACTGCGTGGCGCTTAGGCTTTGCAGATCACCTTGAAAACCGCCCATGGGCGTGCGGGCCAGGGCTACGATAACAACAGGGTCTTGAGTGTTCATACTGTTTCCCCTTCCTACTTGGCGGCCATGCGCAGGGCGCCGTCGAGACGGATCACCTCACCATTGAGCATGCTGTTTTCGATAACGTGCTTTACCAGCGCAGCGTATTCATCCGGCCGGCCAAGGCGCGGCGGGAACGGTACGCCTGCGGCCAGGGAGGCGCGTACCTCATCGCTCATGCCTGCCATCATGGGGGTTTCGAAGATTCCGGGAGCAATGGTCACCACACGGATGCCGTAACGTGCCAGCTCTCGAGCAGCCGGTAATGTCATGCTGGCTACGCCGCCTTTCGAGGCGGCATAGGCCACTTGCCCGATCTGACCGTCGAACGCGGCAATCGAAGCCGTGTTGATGATGACACCGCGCTCGCCGTCACTATCCGGTTCGCCCTGCGCCATCGCGTCGGCAGCCAGCCGCAACATGTTGAAGCTGCCAATCAAGTTGATACCTACGATGCGGCTGAAGCTGTCCAGCCCATGCACTCCGCCACGTCCCAGCACCTTTTCACCACCCACCACACCGGCGCAATTGACCAGTCCGTTAAGAGCACCGAACGTGTCCAACGCGGCTGCAACCGCTAATTGGGCCTCCGCCTCCTGGGTAACATCCGCAATAGCACAACGGGCCTGTGGCCCAAGTTCGTCTACTTTGGCCTCGATACTTGGTGCATGCATGTCGACCAGCATGACGCGCGCACCGGCGCTGACCAGCAGCGAGGCCGTTGCCGCGCCGAGCCCTGAACCGGCTCCGGTCACCAAAAAGACCTTGTTTTCGATTTGCATAGTGCACTCCTTACGCCGCGGACACCTGAGCGGCCTGGGCTTTAGCGATCTCCTGATTACGCAGGATGAAGCGCTGGACCTTGCCGCTGGGCGTTTTGGGAAGCTCCGCCACGAATTCGATTTCTCTAGGATAAGCATGGGCCGCCAACCGCTTGCGTACGTATTGGCGCAGCACATCAGCAAGGTCAGGGGTCTCGCGGTATTTAGCGTGAACGACTACAAACGCCTTGATAATCTCGGTCCGCTCCGGGTCCGGCTTGCCGACCACTGCCGCCTCAATAACGGCCGGGTGCTCGATCAGGGCGCTTTCTACATCAAAGGGACCGACGCGGTAGCCTGAAGTCGTGATGACATCATCGGAGCGCCCTACGAAACTGATACTACCGTCGGCGTTGAGCTCGACCGTATCTCCACTAAGGTAGTAATGATCGACGAATGCCTTGGTAGGCATATCCAGGTAGCCTGCAAACCAGCACATGGGCGATTGCTTCAGGTCCACCGCCAGGATGCCCGGCTGCCCAACAGGCAACTCTCGAGCGTTGTCATCAACCACTACTACCCGGTGGCCGGGACTTGCGAAGCCCGCGGACCCGGCACGTACCGGATGCTTCAGTGCATGGTGATTGCACAGCACCATGCCCAGCTCAGTCTGGCCATAATGGTCATGGATGGTGGCCTCAAGATTCTGGGCGAACCAGCGGATGACCTCAGGATTGAGCGGCTCGCCCGCACTGCTGACCGCCCGTAGCCGCCCCTTCAAACATTCGATAACGCTGTCGCCACCGGCAATTAGCATGCGATAGGCTGTAGGCGACCCGGCCAGATTGGTGATGCCGTACTTGCGAATTATTCGGCAGGAGCTTTCTACCGAGAAAGGGCCATCGTAGAACGTCGTAGGATGCCCCAGTGCCAATGGGCCAGTCACAGCATAGTACAGGCCATAGGCCCAGCCCGGGTCGGCTACGTTCCAAAAGGCGTCTTCAGGGCGCAGGTCAATCGCATCTTCCATATAGCCTATAAAGGCCGCGATAGCCTTGAGAGGCACGGCCAAAGGTTTGGCCGGCCCAGTAGTCCCGGACGTGAACATGAGCAGAAATGGATCATCACCCCTTCGCATGACAGGCTCGAAATGAGTCGAGTGCTTTTCCAGCTCACTCCAGAAACTAAAGTCCCCTCGCTCGATGCCCAGGCCGCGTCGGCCTCCCAACGTGACGATAGCCGGGCAATTCTCAACGTCGGTCAGCTTGCCGCGATTCGCCCCTTCCGTGACCACCAGCTTGGCACCTGACGTGTTCAGACGATGTTCGATGGCCTTGGGACCAAAGGCTGTGAACAGCGGCTGATAGACCGCACCGGCCCGCCAGGCTCCCAGAATCGTGATCAACAGCTCGGGCGTACGAGGCATCAACCCGGCTACACAGTCTCCAGGGCCTATCCCCTGGGCGGTCAGGAAATGGGCGAACTGGGCCGAACGCTGTTGCAGCTCGGTGAATGTCCAGGTCTCGCTGCTGCCGTCGCGTCCCTCCCAGAACAGGGCGATACGTCCCGGCAAGGCATGACGGTCACAGCATTCGACACAGGCATTGAGAGAATCAAGCGTTCCACTGAGTCGAGGTCTGACAACGGTGGCGTAATCGAAGCGGGAATAGGCAGTCTGATAGTCCTGCATAGCCTGCATGGTGAGTTCCTCGGGTTGTTTTTATTGGAACGTCAGGGGCACCTTTTGACTGTATCTCGTAGGTCTGGTCTTGCAATGGTCAAACCCTTCAATATGCCTGAGCGGTTTGGACAATCAGGTAGAGTCGGTCTGCGCCAGAATCAGATTGCGGTAATGTCCGGGATTGGTTCCGGTCCACTTACGAAAGGCCTTATAAAAGGAGCTGATATCGGCAAAGCCCAATTGACTGGCGATATCGGAATAGCTCATGGCCGGTTCCGCCAGCCAGTCGATGGCCCGCTCCTTACGCACCGCATCCTTGATCGCCTGGTAGGACTGACCCCGCTCAGCCAAGCGGCGGCGCAAGGTAGCAGGGGACATGCACAGGGTTTGGACAAGGACTTCGCTGGTCGGCCAGTGCTCGCCCGGCACTAGCCTCAATTGTGTTTTGATTCGGCTGGCGAGGCTGTCCGAATCCCGATACTTTTCCAGAATATTGCACGGCGCTTCCGCCAGAAAGCGCTGAAGATCCGGCTCGCTGCGCCGGACAGGTAGATCCAGGGCGGACGCTGCGAAAATGATACGTGTCCGGTTCTGATTGAAGCGCAGGTTATCTGAGAACATCACGCGGTAATCTGCCGTGAAAGCTGGCTCTTCGCAGCGCAACTCGACCGCCAAGAGTGGTATACGCCGTCCGGCCAGCCAACAGGCTACCCCGTGCACGATCATCCAGTAGGTGAAATAGGCGAAAGCTCGGTTAGGTGGGCCCTGAGGTTCGCGTAAGATAATTTCAGCCAGACTCCGGCTAGGCATCAACTCGCCCTGCAGCCGCTCGAACATGAGGTTTAGAAACGCCAGACCATGGGTCAGCGCAGCACCTACGGTGGGCTGTGACATCCCTGCCCGACACAGGAACTCGAAACTGCCCGAGCGCATGCCGCGCGGGTCCATCCCAAAGAACTCATCGTCATAACGCCGAGCCAGTCGACGCCAGAGCTTGCCGTAGAAGGGAACCGGAACGCGCCCGGTGGTTACCTGCAGGATATCTGAAGGCAAGCCAACGGCAGATAACAGCTCAGTTGGCGTCAGGTTCTCTTCGCAGAAACCCTGCAGGGCCTCATGGACCAGATGTGTAGAGATTGTGCCTTTATGAACCGATGGGTTTGGCTGCACCCTGCTAGTCCTTTAGATCACGAAGCGGATGCTCCTCTTCTGGGAAAGCCGGCTCGAAAAAGGCATCCAACCAGGCAGTGTTATCAGTCTCCAGTGGATCGGGATGCCACTTGGGCTGACGATCCTTATCGATCAGCAGGGCGCGGATGCCCTCTTCCAGCTCACCAAGCTGAGTACAGCGAACCGACAGGTCCAGCTCGCTGCGCAGCGCCTGCGCCAACGACCACCGCTTGCTCCGCCGCAACTGGCGCAGCGTGATCGCGGCGGACGTGGGCGAGCCCTGAGCCAGCGTCCTGGCAGCCTTGCTCAACCAGGCATTATCGCCGGTATATGCCTTGATCCCCATGAGCAACGCCTGGTCATCGTCAACATCAGTCATTGCCTGAATCGTGTCGAAAAGAGGCTGGACATTCGGCTCGGGCATTACTCCCCTGCTCGCCTGCTCGTGCTCACGCAATAGCCGAGAAATTGACCTATGGCTTATCGCATGGGGCAAGGCTTGAAGATCTGCCAATACGTTTTCACGACGGTCAGCTGTAATGCAGCGATCAGCCAGCCCTACAAACACCCCATCAGAAGCAGTAAGTTGCGCCCCGGTCACGCCCAGGAACAGCCCGCAGCGGCCCGGCATGCGGTTGAGAAACCAGCTCGCCCCAACATCCGGATACAGGCCAATGCTGACCTCAGGCATGGCCACCCGTGTGGTTTCGCACACAACCCGGTGAGAAGCACCGGCCAGGAGCCCAAGGCCGCCTCCCATGACATAGCCTGCGCCCCAGACGATTACTGGTTTGGGATAGTGATGGATGAAATGGTCGAGTCGATATTCCAGGGTGAAGTAGTCCCCAGTCATCTTTCCGGGGCCGGCCTGCCCTTCGCGCATGGCCTTGTACAGCGACACGATATCGCCACCGGCACAGAATGCCTTTTCGCCGCGGCCCTCCAGCCACACCGCTTCGATATGGGGATCACTGGACCAGCGCTGGAGCTGCTCCATCAGTTGAACCGCCATACCAAAAGACAACGCATTGAGACTGGTTGGCGCGTCGAGCGTGACTCGTCCTATCGCTCCGCCCGACCGTAACGGCATGTCTGAAACCTGAATATACGTATCGCTCATGAGTATCGTCTCGGTCTTGTTCTTGTAGGAGGCGTCTAATGTCCTGAACCGTATGGCTGATTAAGCGCTGACAAGTGGACCTGAACGGCAGGCCATACGCTGTGGCGAGCTATTGCAGGGCTCTAGCGAGATGCGCTAACCCCCCCCCCCTCGTTACGCCTGCACCACAGCGTTTAAAAACCGCAAATTTAATAGGCTAACTAACAATTCAGGGCGCTAGCTTCAAACGCTGTCGCCACTATCGGAACCACCTGTTCAGCTAAGCATAATCTGCCAATCCCTTACAATCCTTAATCGCTCACTGAGGGGGCGCTGTAGCTTCAGCCAATCAAGGTGCGCAGTCTTTCATCACCGTTCTGCCTGTTATCGGTAAGGTTGGCTTGCCGACTATTGGACCTTTGTATTCGCTTTTTTTTCACCTATAACTAATCAGGTCAGCAACCTACAGGGTAAACCTCATGCATTTTCTCATTATGCAGAGCCAGTATGGTCATAAGCTGGTTAGCTATAACAAAGCAGTATTTGAATTAAAAAAGGCGCTAAGTGAGCTAAAGGAGCGGAATGCTGCCAATACGCCCATGATTCTTGACGAAAAAGTGGTCAAAAGCACCTATCTGTGCAATGACACTGGCATGCCTGTTCAGGAAATCGATGGCTATCTCATCCGGTTGGCAGAGTTGTAGATTTTTCTACCCTTGCCGTTTTCGCAAGGGTCGATCCATCGAGGCAGGATGCTTCAAAACCGCCCTCCCCTACTCCCATATTTGTTGTCCACAGGGGAAACCGGTCGATCATGACACTTGGTCATGATCGACCGTCACCTCTAAAAGCTCTAGCTTGAGCCACTGCTGCACTGCCAGCCAGACCGAAACCGTTCCCGCTACTCCGGCGCCCCTAATGCAAGCGTACGGTCACATGTCTTCTCGACTAAATACGGGTCGTGGCTGACCAGAAGAACGGCACAATTATGCTCGGTAGCCACTTGCGTCAATAAAAGAGCTACCTCGCGAGCTGTAATGGGATCCAGCCGTGATACAGGTTCATCCGCAAACAGGAAGACGGGCTCCAGCAACAAGGCGCGTGCAATTGCCAGCCGCTGCAGCTCTCCACCTGATACCTCATGGACAGCTCTGTCTAACAAAGCAGGGCTCAGCCGTAACTGCTCCAGAAGAGGCGGTACCTTTCGAGCGTCTAACCCATGTAGCCGGATCACATCGTCGAAGAGCTGTTTCAGGGAGGCCGCAGAGGCAAACGCTGCGAGAGGATCTTGGTACAGCTTCAGGTATTTGTAGGGAGCAACTCCAGGCGCTCGCACGACCCGGCCTTTATCGGCCGGTAGCAATCCCAACAGGATATCGCCCAGGCTGCTCTTGCCACAGCCACTGTCTCCTGTAATACCCACTATCTCGCCCTGGTTGATGACGAGATCCAACTCCTTGAATAAGGTTTTTCCGCCCCGAGTCTTTTCCAGTCCTTGCGCCTCAAGAACCGTAGCGCGGGACACGTTGGGCTGGTGACGCCTGACGGACGGCCAGCTCTCAGGCGCGGCGTTGATCAGCTCCTGGGTATAGCCCGCTGACGGTGCGCCTAGCAGCGATTCGGCGTTCCCCTGTTCGACCAGACGGCCGTTGCGCATCACCATGATTGTGCCGCCGATCTGGCGCGCCACTTCTACATCATGGGTAATGGTGAGTACCGCGCCGTCTTCGCCCTTTTGGCGAAGCAGCGCTGCAATGTAGTCGCGGCGGCTGATATCGAGTCCCTTGGTGGGTTCGTCGGCCAAAACGATCTCGGCACCTCCCGCTGTCGCTGCGCAAAAAGCCAGGCGTTGAGCCATACCGCCAGACAGCTGACCGGGCAGCCTATGACCGGCCTCCCCTAACCCTACTCCAACCAAGTCGCGCTGGGCCTTGACGTTGGCCTGGTCAGGCCGCTCCTGTTGGACGCACTCATAGACCTCGGCAACCTGTTGCTGGCTGCGCATCAAGGGATCTAGCGAGTACCAGGGCTCCTGCGGCAACATACTGATGTGATGCCCCCATAAGCGCTGCTGATCCTTGCGCGAAAGCGTATCAATGTCCTGCCCAACGATACGAACCGTTCCCTGTCTCCTCAACGGCGGAGGCAGCAAGCCCATGATGGCCTGGATCAAAAGACTTTTACCGGCCCCCGTCTCACCAAGGATTGTCAGCCGTTGACCTTTTGCCAAGGTTAAAGATATCGGCTCAACCAGTACTGAATCTCCTGCCACAATCGACAGGTTTTCAAGTTGCAACAGTGCGGTCATTTCGTCTTTCCAGCCAGCAGATTTAGGGCAATGATCAGTAGGAATACGGCGAATACGGGCTGTGCCAGTACCCAAGGTGCCTCGCTGTAATACGGAAAGAGCTCCACCATCATCAGGCCTAGCTCGGCAGTGGGTGGGCGAAGTCCCACCGCGACAAAGCCCAGCGCAGCCAATGCCAAGATAGAAGCGGCTGCACCAAACGCCGCCAACGTCAGAACCGGCGTAAGAAGTGCCGGCCAGACATGGCGCTTAAAGCAATAAAAGCTGCCAAACCCCAGCATCCTTGACGCCTGCATAGGTGACGACGCGACGGACGCTCGGGTTATTGCACGAACGACCCGGAAATATTCCACCCACAGCACCAGCGAGATCCCAAGGTAGAGCATGAGCAAAGAGCCCGGCGCTAAACCGGCAAAAAGCAGAATCAACACCAGCCCCGGTAAGGCCAATACCATATTCAAAACAAACGAGACGATGCGATCGATCCACCCTTCCCGCCAGCCTGCCAATACGCCCAAGGCCACGCCGATCGTAGCCGACGTAAGTACGCATACCAGACTTAGCAGAAGCGACAGCCGGAGCGCTGCTCCCATACGGGCCAGCATGCTACGGCCGAACTGATCGGTTCCCAGGGGTTCGGCAAGGCTCGGAGCGGCAAACAGGTTGCCCAGGTTCTGTACCGCAGGGTCCGTGCCGTTAAGCAGCCACTCGAGAAATGCGAAACCGACCAGACACGCCAGAATAGCGGCACCTATTTGCTGGCTGCCATTGAGTTGTTTGACACGTCTCATCAAGCCGCCTCCCTGCTACGTGGATCGATGGCATAGCACGTCAGATCGACAATGAGATTAAGTCCCACGAATATCAGCCCCAACGCTATTGCCGCCCCCTGAATCATGGGAACGTCGCGGCTAAAAATGGCATGCGCCAAACCATGGCCCAGGCCCGGCCAGGAAAAGAGGGACTCGATCATCACGACACCCTCGATGACGCTAGCCAACTGAATACCCAGAAATACCACGACCGGTAACGAGCAATTGCGTAAACCATGACGAAGAAAGGCCTGCCGGAACGTCAGCCCCTTGATTCGAGAAAAGGTAAAGAAGGCAGAGCGAAACACCTCGCTGGCGCTGTGACGAACTACCCGGCTGGAGACAGCCGCCATCGCCAGCGCCAGGCTGATTGCCGGAAGTACGAGATAACGAGGCCCATCGAAACCCGCTACAGGCAACATCCTCAGCTCCAGCGAGAACAGCAGAATCAGAGCCAGACCAATCATAAAAATGGGTTGGGCACGTAGAAAGGCCGAGACCATGAGCGACAAGCGATCAAACCAGCCATTCGCCTTCAATGCTGCATAAAGCCCCACGGGAATGGCGATCAGCAGAGACACCACTGTTGCCGCCCCAGCCAACATTAGTGTGTGCTCGAGCAAATGAAGCATTTCATGTACGACGGGCAGACCACTGACCAGCGAATCGCCTAGGTTGAAGCGCATCAGATCCAACAGCCAATTCAGATACAGTTGCCATACAGGCTGATCCAGGCCCAGTTCGGCACGAACCGCCTCGGCCGCGGCCAGGTCCACGTTATCGTGGCCGTAACGCCCGGCAGCAATACGAAACTCCATATCGCCGGGTAGCAGACGCAGCAGAATGAACGTCAGGGTACCAATACTCCAACAGACGAAAGCGGCCTGCAGCAGCCGCCTCAGTAATAGACCGATCATGGTTGTGCAAAGCTCATTTCAGAAAGACGATAATTGCGCTCGTAAGGATCAAAACTGAAGCCCTGGACGCGGCTGGAAACAGCGGTTTGCTGGGTATAGAACAGTACGGGAATGACAGGTATCTCTTCAGCCAGGATGTGAGCGGCTCGCTGAGCCTTTTCCCGATAAAGCACGGGATCACGTTCTGATTTAAGCTGTTCCAGCACGGCAGGTAACTCGTCGTTATGCCAGCCCATACCACCCCAGTCGCCATTACCGTGATTACCGTAATCGGCAATTAGAAGTCCTAAGGGATCGGCAATATTTCCGTAGTTACGTGCAACCAGCGCCAGCTCCAGAGAGCCATCATGGTGACCTGAGGCAATGCCACTGGAGTTAACGATGGAAACGTCTACATCGATGCCTATAGCACGCAGCTGCGCCTGGATCGCGGTGGCGACTACGTATAACTCGGGGCGATCCGCGTAGGTAATCAGGCTTACCTGAAAGCGTTTGCCGTCTCGCTCCAGAATGCCATCGGCTCCCGGCAGCCATCCCTCCTCGGCCAACAATCCTCGAGCGCGCACGATATCCTGCTTGATCGGAGGCAGATCATTGATGTGCCACTCTGCCAGTGAAGGTGGAACGAGCTGATTGGCTTCGCCGCCCGGTACGCGAATGATCTTTTCCGAAAGACCCTGACGATCAAGCGACAGACTCATGGCAAGGCGCGTATTACGCTCAGCCATGAACGGATGGCTTGCATTCACCTTGATCTGAATGGTTCGTGGAATCGTATCCGAATACACCCGGACATTATCCTGCCTGCGTAGCAGATTAAGGCTGGCAGGGTCCAGGGTATAAATGATGTCCGTCTGCCCGGCCATAACCTGTAGGGCACGACTTTCCGCCCGATGTCCGGTGAGATATACCACGTTTGGGATGGTGGCCTGTTTCCCCCAGTATTCCTCGAAGCGTGTCGCCTGAATACGATGGGGAGGGTCGAAGCCTACCAGCTTATAAGGACCCGTCCCCTGCATCCAGGCAACGTTGGCATCCTCTCGATACGAGGCGGGCGACAGGATAGCGGTCGAGTAATGGGCCATCACAGCCCCCAAGCGTCTGTAAGGCGCACGCAGATGTACCGCAACGGTCAAAGCATCTTCGACGTTTACGCTCTCAATGGCCGCGGATTGAATGACGCCCGGCTTGCGCAGCGCCATATTCAGAGCATTAACCACGGCCTCGGCCGTTAGCGGCGTGCCATCATGAAACCGTACGTTCTCCCGAAGACTAAAGCGCCACGTCAAACCGTTCGGACTCATGTCCCATGTTTGGGCCAGACCAGGCAAAAGCTCGCCATTGTCATTTACCTCCAGCAAGCTTTCCGCTATCTGCAAGCGGGTATACACATACCCATCGCGTGCCGGATCCTGGCTGGTAAATTCAAATGGCCCTCCCAGGGTCAACACATCGGGGTTCTGGTTTGGCGTGCAGGCTATAAGACCTACAGCCAGTGCGAACGCCCCTAAAAATACTTGCAGTTTCAAGCCGCCTCCTAGCGAATATTTAATACTGTATAACATAACATATTAAACGAAACGCCAAACGACTGCTCTAAGAAGAACAGTCGCTAGAGACGAACACTGGATTTAGTGGGTGGCGAAGTCAGTTAGAGGGCGGGAGAACCGGGCGTCCTTACCGTAGGCCAGCATCAACCCTATCCCTGCCAGTCCGATTACTGCGCAATAAGCCACGCAGAACCATGGACTGACCGGCATCAAGGCAATCAGGATCAAAGGCGTGACGCTTCCCCAGATCGAATAAGCAATGTTGTAGGTAAACGAGATTCCAGTCACACGGATATGAGACGGAAACAGGCCGATCATGACTGAGGGAACGACTCCTACGATACCGCACGCTAACCCAGCCATGGCATACCCGAGCCACACACTGAGCGCGTCGCTGACCAGGCTGGCATAGAGCATGGCAATACCGGGCGCCAGTAGTGCGCTGTATAGCCCTACCGCTCGCCAGGCGCCGATCCGATCAGCCACCCAGCCAGCCAGTACGCAGCCGATGTTCAGGAAGATGATCCCGATACAACTCAGGCGAAAGGTCTGGCTGGTCGGAATACCAAAATACTTCTGCATGACAGTAGGCGTGACCACTACCAGCACGACGACAGCAGACGTCAATACACAGGTGAGTACTGCCGCCGGCAGTAAGGCGGCACGGTGCTCCTGCAGGACCGTTGATAAGGGCAAGCGCTCGGACAAGGTCTTGCGAGCCTGCATTTCCTTGAAAACCGGCGTTTCGTTCAACCAACGGCGCAACCACACCGCGACAATGCCAAAGAACCCTCCCAGCACGAAAGGGATGCGCCAAGCAAAGTCATGAAGTTCTTGCTGGGTATAAATGCTGGACAACACCGTTGCGGTCAGTGCCCCTAGAAGATAACCAAAAGTGAGGCCAGCCTGCAGAATGCCTAACGCATAGCCTCGATGCGAGGCCGGTGCATGTTCAGCCACAAAGACCCAGGCACTGGGCACTTCACCCCCTACGGCCGCGCCTTGCAAAATGCGCAGCCCTAGCAGGATCAAGGGCGCAAAATAGCCGATCTGCGCATAGGTAGGCGTCACTCCAATCAACAAACTGGGCACGGCCATCAGCAGAATGCTCAAGTTGAACATGCGTTTGCGGCCGAGGCGGTCCGCATAATGAGCCATAAGAATGCCGCCCAGCGGACGAGCCAGATAACCTGTAGCGAAGATGCCAAAGCTTTGTAGCAGGCGCAGCCATTCAGGCATATCTGCAGGGAAAAACAACTGACTCAGCACCAGTGCGAAAAACACAAAGATGATGAAGTCATAGATTTCCAGCGCACCACCTAGTGCAGCCAGGGCTAGAGTCTTGTAATCCTTCCGCGACATGCGCCGCGCCGGTATAGAAGTATCACTGTGCATGTAAATGTGCCGATCAATAGCGAAACAGGAGGTGGCGCAGAATACAGGGAAGTCGGGTCTCCTCACTGCTCTTGGCACAAAAATGTCGTTACGTTCCTGCCAACTGATAACCGCCCCGACCTGTTTGAGCGCTATTTTGTACGCCTATCGGAGCGCCTGATTTTAATGCCATGACCTATCTTTTTATCCTTGGAGCCCGTGACCCCGAGATGATGATCATCGAGGATCTTGTCCTGAAGGCTCAACACCGTGTGGCTTATGCCCTGGCTGAAGAGCGCCGGGTTTATCCGGGCAATGCCTATCGGGCAGAACGGATTTCAACCCGCCCAGGCCAACCCCATGGCCGGACAATTTGGGTGGAATGCGCGCTGGCGGATGCGTCTTATCCTCGCGATATCGTTGTGGATCACCACCACGAGGGCGATCCCGGCTTCGACATGCCACCGGCCCGCTATTGGGAAGGGTCTTCCCTGGGCCAGGTATGCCACCTGCTCTCACTTGAGCCTACCTCTGAACTGCGCCTGGCTGCTGCGGCCGATCATTGCCTGAGTGCGGCGTACAAGAGCCTCTGCCCTGGCGTCGACCCTGATGATCTCAAAGCCTGGCGTATCGCGTCGCGCGCCAAGTGGCAAAAGATCGACCCAGAGGTATTAAGCGCCAAGGTGGAATCCGCGATCGCGCAGGTCCGGCAGCTTCAGCCACTTAAGGTTGGACCCTACGAGTTCTTTGATGCATTGGACCTGGATATTCCTGAGCTCTCGGAAGCCTCTGCCATTCTCGGGAAGCCGGTCATGTACAGCCTGCCAGAACTACGCAGCGGCCGGATCAAGGTGGGCGCCTTGAACGGCACACCCGAGATGATGGATGCCTGGATGGAATTCGCCCGTACGGTATTGCAGCTGGACGATGTCTACAGCAGCCCGCTACGCGGCTATGCCGAAGGTTATCTCAAGCAGTAAGGGACGCCGTCTCGTACGGAACATAATGTCGCCTGAGCGGACAAACGGAGGCTACTATTTGAAGGAACAAACATGCCTCACGCGATCAACAAAGACACCCAGGTCTGCATGTCCCTGGCCGGCCGCCCCGGCAATACCGGCACACGCTTCCACAACCATTTGTATGAAGCGCTGGGACTCAACTACCTCTACAAGGCCTTTACCACACACGATCTGCCTGCAGCCATAGGCGGCATCCGCGCCTTGGGCATTCGTGGCTGTGCCATTTCCATGCCGTTCAAGGAGGCCTGCATTCCTTTGCTCGATGGGCTCGACCCCTCGGCCAAGGTAATCGACTCGGTCAATACCATCGTCAACGATAACGGTTGCCTGACCGGCTATAACACGGACTTCCTAGCCATCGCCTATTTACTCGATAAGCATGCCGTCTCGTCAGAGCTGACTTTCGCCTTGCGTGGCAGCGGCGGCATGGCTAAGGCCGTGGCCTTTGCCTTACGCCAGGCAGGGTTCTCGCGCGGCCACATCGTGGCGCGTAATCCGGTGACCGGCCCGGCGTTGGCCGAAGCGTCCGGCTACGAATGGGCGCCCTCTCTGGAAGGCTTACAACCGCAGTTACTGATTAACGTGACGCCTATTGGTATGTCTGGCGGCCCGGAAGAACATGACCTCGCGTTTCCGGAAGAGCTGATCGAACAGGCTAGGGTTATTTTCGATGTCGTGGCAATGCCCTCCGAAACACCGTTGATTCAGGCGGCCAGAAAGAAGAACAAGCCCGTCATTACCGGTGCAGAGGTGGTCACGCTGCAAGCATTGGAGCAGTTTGTACTCTATACAGGCATTCGGCCGAGCGACGAGCAGGTCCAGCAAGCGGCCTCCTACTCACGCAACCCATGACGCATTAACGCTGCGGTGTAAACGCTTAAGGCAAAAAAGGCGCCTGTCCGACCGGCATGTCCATTACATAGCTGAAGTCGACCGGCGCCTGTGTCAACGCTCCGCCCGCTCCATTACTGCTTTGCCTCACCCCGTCTGAAGATGGTCAACCATGCCCATCCGTCTAGTGAGTCGTACCGCTTTCTGTCGGATTTCAGCAGGCGGAAGCGCCTACAAGCGGCAGAATCCGGCATGGCCTGAAAAGACACCAAGATTTCATCATTCTGACGTTGAAACGTCACATGGCTAAGAGTAGTCTCACAGATTCCTCATTACGGAATTTGTTACATGCGCGACAATGCGTGCTCTGATGGGTTAACGCAACTGGCCACCTCCGCTGTCAGGCGAGGTTGGCATGATAAGCAAGTGCTCACCTGGATGCTGAATAACGGTATCCGCCCTGGTGCTGCCAATCGGGCCCTTCAACAGGCGCAAGCTTTTCGGCAAGAATCCAGCCGCAAAAAGCTTACGCTTTCAATGGTAGGATTGTTTACCGTCCTGTCTCTCACAGCGATTACAAATGTCATCAGCCTTTTGAGCAGCATGAGCTGACCCAGCCATTCGTGGCGCCCTCTGCGCTCCCAGGCAAAGCGAAACCCTGCCACGATTACCCTGGCAGGGTTCACCAGACGGATGACTGCTGCGGTTACAGCAACGACAGCGGGTTGTAGCTGGTGAAGAAACTCAGACCCGGTACGCCAAGCGGCGCAAAGTCGTAGCCATACCTTAACTGCCAGCTACGCTCGCTAGCCGTGCCAAAGTCGTGGTACTGCACGTAGTTCGGTAGGTACGGATTGTTGACGTAGGGAAACCCGCTTGTACCTTCCAAGTGCTGGTAGACGGCCGTCAGGCTGTGCCTCTGGAGGCTATAGGTCAACGAGCCGCCATAGACTTCATTGTTCACCGCTCCGCCTCGTGAGGCGCCACTCTCACGACTGAGACAGGTTCAGCACCGCTGCCGCCTTGGTAAAACTGCCAAACTCGGCAACCCGAACAAAGCATTCTAGTTGTTTAAGGTCCATGGCCCTGCTCTCGGCACTCAAAAGCACAGCCTACCGGTAGATCGCTCTATAAAGACAGTGCCTTACGGTAGTCAGCTAAGATAGCTTCCTATACCTGCACGGCTGGCGTCTCTGTCACAGGCGGCGCAGCGGCCGCTGAGCTTGAGGTAGTCGATTGGCGCAGCAGGGTTATAACCGCCCTCCAGACCTCATCACCCAAAACAGCTACCAAAGTACAAGTTATTCCTTTGTCTTTGTTTCGCCACGCCTGGCCTCAGCGAAACGGCGGAAAGCCTCTAGCGTTTCACTGCTGACATGGTGTTCGATTCCTTCGGCATCACGACGGGCAACGGCAGGGTCAATATCCAGCGCCAATAGAAAAGACTCGACAACTTCGTGACGAGCGCGGCTCGCCTCTGCTAATGCCTCTCCTTCGGCCGTCAGGAACACCCCTCGATAAGGTTGCTGAACAACGTAACCGCATGCAATCAGGCGTTTGAGCATCTTGGCTACGGTGGGCTGTGCTACACCCATGCGTGTAGCGATATCAATTTGTCGTGCCTCGCCATGGGCATGGATAAGGTCGGAGATCAACTCCACATAATCTTCGATAAGTTCCTGGCGATGCGCTTCGCGTACCTGCTGGAAACCCTCCACGTGAATGGAAGCCTCGACGAGGGGCTTTATCGCCACTGTTTCATCACGACTTTTGCGCACCACAAGCTCTCCAGAATAAACAAACTGCCTGAAACGCATAGATATTCAGATCTCCCATTCTGACCGATCAGGCAAATAAGGCCAAAAAAATTAATCCTTAATTTTAGGGATAGCTAACTTTAATTACCTTGGCATGGAAACTTAGCCTAGGCTAAGTTTCTAGATGTATTCGTAGACTTCTGATGAGTGCGTATTGATGAAAGAGTCCGTTGCTTATCCTGATCTCCAGTGGAGTGCCCACGATCACGTTCCTCGTCCCAGTTTAGGCAAATTCAACGCCAGCATACCGGTACCGGTATCCGGCCACTGGATGAGACGACTTCTGGCCTTTATCGGTCCGGGTTATATGGTGTCGGTAGGCTATATGGATCCGGGCAACTGGGCGACCGATCTGGCCGGCGGCTCTAAATTCGGCTACATGCTGCTTTCCGTTATTCTGCTGTCCAACCTTATGGCCATTTTGTTGCAGGCACTGGCTGCCCGACTAGGTATCGCTACAGGCCTCGACCTTGCCCAGGCCTGCAGGAATACCTACTCCAGACCCGTCAATATTCTCTTATGGCTGGCCTGCGAGATGGCCATTATTGCGTGCGACCTGGCCGAGGTCATCGGCACGGCTATTGCGCTCAATTTGCTATTTGGTATTCCGCTCGTATGGGGAGCCGTCATCACGGCAGCTGACGTATTTCTGATCCTTCTGTTGATGCGTTATGGATTCCGCTGGCTGGAGGCTTTCGTCATTGCACTGATGACTATTATCTTTGCCTGCTTTGGTATCCAGATGCTCCTGGCCCAACCGGCTATCAGTGATGTGCTGGGAGGCTTTTTGCCGCAGGCCGAGGTTGTTACTAATCCGGCTGCGCTTTATTTGGCTATCGGGATCATTGGCGCCACCGTTATGCCCCACAACCTGTATCTGCACTCCTCCATTGTTCAAACACGCGCCTACGCACGGACAGAGGAAGGTCGTCGTCAGGGGATTCGCTGGGCTGTAACGGATAGCACCATTGCTCTAATGCTGGCCCTATTTGTCAATGCCGCGATTCTCATTACGGCAGCAACGGTTTTTCACCAGGCTGGCCGCACCGATGTCGAGGAGATCGATCAGGCCTATCATCTTCTGTCGCCCATGCTTGGTGTCGGCATCGCCTCCATCCTGTTTGCCGTGGCCTTGCTCGCCTCCGGCATCAACTCCACAGTAACCGCAACGCTAGCCGGGCAAATTATCATGGAAGGGTTTCTACACCTTCGCATGCCTGACTGGGCGCGCCGCTTGCTGACGCGCGGATTAGCCATCATTCCAGTCATTGTTGTAACCAGCCTGTACGGTGAGAGTGGAACCGCCAAGTTACTTGTGCTCAGCCAAGTCGTACTGTCAATGCAACTGCCTTTTGCCGTCATTCCCTTGGTCCGCTTTGTCTCCAGTCGAAAGCTGATGGGCACCTTTGTTATTGGCCGAGGCGTAGCGGTCTTGGCCTGGATCATCGCGTCCTTGATCGTCGGGTTAAACCTAAAGTTATTGATTGAGTTTTTCTGGAGCTAAAGCCGTCTCGGGCATGTAGAAAGGCAAGAAAAAGGTGACTGCACGTCAAACAGCCGCCCTCTATCAGAGCTGTCATTTAATGTTTTACGTGAACGGCCCTGGAAGTAACGATACTGGCCTAGTTGACTAGCGTAAGAACGCCCTACTTCCAATGACCATCTTCTTAAAAGCTTATGGAAAAAGGCTATTGGTGCCTTGCCTGTCAAACAGCGAAAGTAGCGCTAATTAACGATAGGCATTTGCATCAGTTCCCGGCCGCATCTCTCCTGTGCGATTCGGGCTTGTGCCCATTGGGTCGAGGAGTATGGATTCTTATGACACTGACCGAACTCAGGTACATCGTGGCTCTGGCTCAAGAGCAACATTTTGGCCGTGCAGCCGAACGCTGCCATGTCAGCCAGCCCACTCTTTCAGTGGGCATTAAAAACATTGAAGAAGAACTGGACGTCCGGCTGTTCGAACGCAGTAAGTCTCATGTTCGTCTGACCCCCACTGGCCGGGTCGTTATCGCTCAAGCGCAAAAAGTCGTCGAGCTTGCCCAAGGCATACGTGAACTCGCCGAAGCCGGACGCAACCAACTCAGTGCTCCACTTAAGATTGGTACTATCTATACGGTTGGCCCTTACCTATATCCCCATCTGGTATCACAACTCAATCGTGTAGCGCCGGATATGCCACTTTATACAGAAGAAAATTTCACGCCGGTTCTGCGTGACAAATTACGCAACGGGGAGCTGGACGCCATTATCGTCGCACTGCCCTTTAGCGACCCGGATGTATTGACCAAGCCGCTATACGATGAGCCGTTTTACGTCATGATGCCTTCTAACCATCCCTGGACCGCACTTGAACGTATAGAAATGAAGCTGCTTAACAAGGCACGGATGCTGTTACTCGGAAAAGGTCACTGTTTCCGCGATCAGTTACTCTCCGTGTGCCCTTCCTTGCGCAAGGTGAAGTTACAAGCCAAGGACCCTAAAGACCCTTATATCGAAGCCTCATCCTTAGAGACGATTCGGCACATGGTAGCGTCCGGCCTTGGTGTTTCCGTCCTGCCTTTGTCAGCTATCGAAAATTCTCATTACGCGCCGGGTATTCTTGAAGCGCGTCCTTTTGCCGATCCGGCCCCGTTCCGCACGATAGGAGTGGCTTGGCGAGCTAGCTTTCCACGACCTCGTGCCATTGATGCATTAACCGATTCGATCAGACTGTGCTCAATCACTAGAGGATAAACTGCTGGGCTCAGGCCATTCTATACAGGCTGATCAGTCCGTATAACGTTGAGCCCATGCTTGAAAAAGAAGCAAGAACATCCACCGTGCACCGTTCTGGTTCAATAAGTCGGCCCCTGCCTTATGCAAAGACGCTGATTTCTTTTTGCTTCACAGTACTGACGCTTACGCGTAATTACCTGATTTCCCGCAGTTTGCCCCCTTAATGTGTAAGTCTTTACAGGCTGTCCCTTTGTAAATCTGACAATGGCATGCAGGTTGCTTAAAGAGTACTGAAGCCTGTTTAACAACGGGCCGTCCCATTCGGTCACCGGCGACCAAGAGCCTTTATAGGTAGGGACCGATGCGCCAGGCAACGCGGCCCGGTCGACATCTCATACATCCACAGATACCAGGCAAAGGCGCCTGGGGCTGCTAGACGGCTCCAGGCGCCTTTTTTTGTCCAGTTTTTAGCTGGCCATGCTTCGGCAGTGGCTTTGACTGAGGAAAGGCTATGAATTCTCTTGTCACCCCGATCAAGCGAGAAACCCTAGTAGTTATCGGTAATGGCATGGTAGGCCATCATTGTGTCGAGCAACTGATCGCCCACGGTGCGCTTGCCCATTATCAGATTCATGTGTTTGGGGAAGAACATCAGCGAGCCTATGACCGCGTGCATCTTTCCGAATACTTCGGTGGGCGTGATGCCGAATCCCTGGCCTTGTGCGAAGCCGATTTCTACGCTGTGAGCGGTGTACATCTGCATCTTGGGATGCAGGTGCAAGAGATTGACCGTGAACGAAAGGAGATCGTTACCACTCAAGGGCGTATACCTTACGACTGCCTAGTCTTGGCTACCGGCTCTTATCCTTTCGTACCGCCTATCCCCGGTGCCGAGGGAAACTCTCGGCTCGTCTATCGCACGCTAAGCGATCTTGACAGCATCCGGGCCGCCGCCAGAACGGCACGTCGCGGCGTGGTCGTCGGCGGCGGGCTGTTGGGGCTGGAAGCGGCTAATGCTCTTAAATCGCTAGGGCTCGAAGCACATGTCGTAGAGTTTGCCCCGCGCCTGATGCCGGTACAGCTGGATGCCGACGGGGGCGAAGCCCTGCGCCAGCGGATCGAAGCATTAGGCGTTGGTGTACACCTGTCACGTGCCACTCAGGAAATCGTTCCGGGTGACGAGTATGCCTACCGCATGAACTTCCAGGACGGTGAGTTTTTGGAAACCGACCTGATCGTCTTTTCTGCTGGCATCCGCCCGCAGGACGCACTGGGCCGCAGTGCAGGGCTCGATATCGCTCCGCGTGGCGGCGTGGTAGTGGACAACACGTGCAGAACCTCTGATCCCTGCATTTTCGCTATTGGTGAGTGCGCCAGCTGGAACGGTAGCATCTTCGGCTTGGTTGCCCCAGGCTATACCATGGCGCGTAATGTGGCCCTGCAACTGGCTGGAAAGCCATACGAGCCCTTCACCGGCGCTGACATGTCTACAAAGCTCAAGCTGCTGGGAGTAGATGTTGGCTCTATCGGCGATGCGCATGCTGCCACACCAGGCGCCAAAAGTTACCGTTTTATCGACGAGGCAACTTCAAGTTACCGTCGTCTAGTCGTCTCGCCTGATGGCAAACGCGTTATCGGTGCCGTGCTGGTAGGTGACAATAGCTATTACGACACACTGCTGCAGTATGCCCAGAACGGCATCAAACTGCCGCAGGATCCCTCCAGCCTGATACTCCCGCTTTCAGACGGCGCTCCTATATTGGGTGCTGATGCCCTCCCCGATACGGCAACCATTTGTTCATGCCACAACGTCAACAAGGGCGCCATTTGCTGTCAGGTCGACCAAGGCTGTACAGACCTGGGTGAGCTAAAGGCTGCCACCAAAGCTGGCACCGGCTGCGGTGGCTGCAGCGCCCTGCTCAAACAAGTATTCGAGCACGAACTCTCGGCCCGTGGCGTAGCCGTAGACAAGAGTCTTTGTGAGCACTTTGCTCATACTCGCCAGGAGCTCTACGGCATTGTTCGTGTAGAAGGCATCCAGACGTTCGAGGAACTGCTCGCCAAGCATGGCCGTGGTCACGTGGGCTGCGATATCTGCAAGCCAGCCGTAGGCTCCATTCTGGCGTCCTGCTGGAATCAGCCGATTACCGATCCACTGCTGATCCCCTTGCAGGATACCAACGACACCTTTATGGCAAACATGCAAAAGAACGGCACCTATTCCATCGTGCCGCGTATTGCCGGTGGCGAAATCACTCCAGACAAACTCATCGCCCTAGGGGAAGTGGCAAAAAAATACGATCTTTATACCAAGATCACTGGCGGTCAACGCATCGACCTCTTCGGCGCTCAGCTGCATCAATTGCCGGACATTTGGGGCGAGCTGATCGAGGCGGGTTTTGAAACCGGCCATGCCTACGGCAAGTCGTTGCGTACCGTCAAATCCTGCGTTGGTAGTACCTGGTGCCGCTACGGCGTACAGGATAGCGTCGGCATGGCCCTGTATCTGGAGAATCGCTATAAGGGCTTGCGCTCGCCGCACAAGATCAAGTTTGCCGTCTCCGGCTGTACCCGTGAGTGCGCCGAAGCACAGAGTAAGGATGTTGGCGTGATCGCCACCGACAAAGGCTGGAACCTTTATGTGGCAGGTAATGGTGGAATGCGCCCCCGTCATGCTGAGCTGTTTGCCACTGATCTCGATGACGAAACGCTGGTGCGCTATATCGACCGCTTTCTGATGTTCTATGTACGTACAGCCGACAAGCTGCAACGCACTTCCGTATGGCGTGAGAGCCTTGAAGGAGGTTTGCACTATCTAAAGGACGTGATCATCAATGACAGCCTAGGGCTTGCTGCCGAACTGGAAAGCCAGATGCAACTGGTCGTCGATCGCTATGAATGTGAATGGGCTAATGCGCTCAACGATCCAGAAAAACTGAAGCGCTTCCGTACCTTCGTCAACGACGGGCGCGGCGATCCAGACATTCATTTTGTTAAGGAGCGCGGCCAGCGTCGACCGGCCACGCACTCTGAACTTCATCTGATCCCTGTCACCGAGGAGGCACTCTGATGAGCCAGACTACTACTGCTCTTATTCAGACCGAACCAACCCATGCCGTTACGTGGCGCGCCTTGTGTCATCGTCGCGACCTGGTTGCCAACTCTGGCGTTGTCGCCTGGCTCGATGGTTATCAGGTTGCCCTGTTCCACTTGCCACAGGTAGACGACCACGAAAAGGTCTTTGCCATTGAGAACAAAGACCCCAAATCCGGGGCCAACGTTATCGGCCGGGGCATTGTAGGCACGCTCAAAGGCGAACTCGTTGTTGCCTCGCCGTTGTACAAGCAGCATTTTCGCCTAAAGGACGGTGCTTGCCTTGAGTATCCCGAGCAACGTTTGCGTGTATGGCCGGCTCGTCTCCAGGGCGACACGGTTGAGATCGGGCTGGACTCATAAGCCGCCTTAACTTAAATAGAGCGGCTATTCGCCTCGCCGTAAAGCCGCTCTACCCGCTCCGCTTATAATGACTCCACCTTTTATTGAGCAGAAACAGAATCCAGTTTATTAATAACGCTGTCTGGAATCGTTTTGATTAAGGCTCTTACATAAAATAAGGGAGAGGCGCTCTCAGCTATATATTGAATGATCTCTTTGTATTTCGAAGGAATCTCATTCAGGCATCGCTTGGCTGTAAAATTTATAGCCTCATTTGAGTCGTGTATTTCAGCCGCCAGACCTAGTGCAAGAATCGCTTCCAAGAATGTCATATCTATCCCTGTACGAAACCAGTATGTATTGCCGGGTATTCGAGCAAGACTTTAAATATATTTCGATTAATACGTATCAGCAGCCAATGGGCACGCGTTAGACGCAGCTCGTCTGTGATACATCCGGCAGGTATTACAAACGGACCTTCGCGTTAATCATTAACCGCTGCCGAGATCCAGCGCTTTCAGAACTTGACGGTCCGTTACGCATAGAGTCAGCCCAGCATTCTTGTTATGTATCAGTATGATGGATATCGGCTGATCACCATCCCTGGTTGATCAGCCCGATTAGAAACCACTCGCTCTTCCTGAAAGGCTATGCATGAGTCTCAATGCTTACCTGACCATACGGATCGAGCTATGCAGACTTTGCCATCAAACAGCAAACGCGCAGTCCGCAATAGTCCGCATCCTGCCAGCTCACCGTTGCGTCGATGAAGCTCGACGGTAAATTCACCGGTTGGATGCTCGACAGATAACCGCAGCAGATCGCCCTGCTCTACCTGAGCCAAGCCTTCAGCCACCGAACCTTCGATTAGACAGGCTGAGGCTACACTGACCGCACCAAACACACCGATGGAAGCATGACAGCGATGTGGTATGAACGTCCGGCTGCTGATAGCACCACCAGCCTTAGGCTCGGCAACTAGGCACATTTTGGGAACGGTACGCTGGGTCACGTCACCCAGGTTCATTCGTGGGCCAGCCTGTAGACGGATTGATTCGAGTATGGCTTTGAGCTCGTCATCAGCGTCAAGCTGTTCGCGGGTTTCGTAGCCAGTGCGGCCTACATCTTTGGCTCGCAAGAGTACGACCGGCATCCCGTTATCAATGCAGGTCACCTCAATACCGTCAAACGTGTCGCATGCTTGTCCAGTAGGTAACAACGCGCCACAGCTGGAGCCAGCTATATCTTCGAACTCAACGACCAGCGGGGCAGCCGTACCGGGTACTCCATCAATACGCGCCTCGCCTTCGTACAGCACTTCGCCGTTTGGCGTCAGTACATTAGCTACAGCGATCTGGCCGGTGTTTTCCATGAAGATTCGTACGCGAGTCGTATCGGCTGTGATCGGGACCAGCCCACGCTCGATAGCAAACGGGCCTACACCGGCCAGGATATTGCCGCAATTCTGTCCATAATCGACACGAGCTTCTTCAACCAAGACTTGGGCAAACAGATAGTCCACATCGGCATCCGGTCGCTCGGAGCGCTTGATTATAGCGATCTTACTAGTCAGCGAATCGGCACCGCCGATGCCGTCGATCTGACGCTTGTCTGGCGAGCCCATGACCGCCAGCAGCACACGTTCGCGCAGCGCCTCATCGGCAGGAAGGTCGGAGGCGCTGAAGTAAGCGCCCTTCGAGGTGCCACCACGTATCATCAGACAAGGTATACGGGTCTGACTCATGGCTCAGCCCTCCAGTTCGTCCAGGCTATCGACGTAGCGGAGACCCTTTTCAGCCAGGCGCGGACGCATGTTGTAGATGTCCAGCCCCAACTCGCCCTCTGCCAGGCGCACACGCTTCTGCTCTTCAGCATCGGCTCGCTTGCGGCTGGCTTCCAGTACCTGCTGCGCTTCTGTGCGGCGGACCACCACGACGCCATCGTCATCGGCCACAATCACATCACCCGGGTTGATCAGTTGCCCTGCACAGATCACCGGAATATTTACCGATCCCAGGGTTTCCTTGACGGTACCCTGTGCATAGACCGCTCGCGACCATACGGCAAAGCCCATCTCACGCAGAGTGCGACTGTCACGTACACCCGCATCCACGACCAGGCCACGAACGCCACGCGCTTTAAGTGAGGCGGCCAGCAGGTCACCGAAATAACCGTCAGTGCATGGGGAACTGGGCGCAACGACCAGAATATCGCCTGGTTTACACTGCTCTACCGCAACATGAAACATCCAGTTGTCGCCAGGAGCTACCAGTACGGTAACAGCGGAGCCACTGATGCCATGGTCTTGCTGGATAGGGCGAATCGACGGATCGAGCAAGCCCTTCCGGCCCTGGGCCTCGTGAATGGTCGCTACGCCATACTGCACCAACTCATCAATAACCGCCGACTCGGCGCGCTGGATAGTGCGTACCACGATGCCGGTCTTGCCGATCAAGCTGCTCATGCCAGGTTCTCCGTGACGCGTGGGAATATGCTCTGGTAGCCCTCGGCATAAACGATGTTCTTGCTGGAGGTAATGCCTACGTTACGCTTGGCCTGTACACCACGCTGCAGCGCAACCCGGGTGTAGTACTCCCACAGGTGCTCCTGACCAGCCATGCACTGGATCGCCGCGTACTTCTTGTCCCACACGTCAGTGATATCCAGCAGTACATCCGGACGCCATTCGCACTGCTCGGGCTGGTGCGGCTCAAAGCAGTACACCGGCGGTGCGCCCACAATCTTCTCACCCGGCTTGTAGCCTTCGGCCTGGGCAATGATGCGTGCCTCCTGAGCCAGATGCGTGGCCAAGGGGTGGTCGTAGTTGTACGGGTCCTTGAGCGAGTGGCTCAGTACAAACTCAGGTTGTACGCGGCGGAAGACATCGGCCAGACGAAACAGGGTGTCCTTGTCGGCACGCATGGGGTAGTCGCCGATATCAAAGAACTCGACACTGGCTCCCAGCACCTCGGCAGCCGCTTCGGCCTCTGTACGGCGGGCGGCCTTGACCTTTTCTTCGGTCATCTCGCCCTTGCGCCACAGCTTGGCGGACTCGCCGCGCTCGCCAAAGGACAGGCAGACGATATGCACGGTATAGCCTTGCTGGGCATGCAGGGCGATGGCACCACCGGCACGCCAGACGAAATCAGCGGAATGTGCGCTAACTACCAGGGCTGTTTTCTTGTTGGATTCACTCATCTCGGGCTCCTCTCGTTTAAGCCAGAGGTTGCCACGATACGCTGCATAACGAATATTGCATTCAACTCGATCAGGTATACGTTTTACTTATCAGCTGACTGAGCGCATGATCTCTATCCCCGCCCTACCCATGAGAAGACAAAGATGGTTGCTGCAGAGCTTCCTAGCCTGATGCAGATACGCGCATTCGTTCGGGTAGCTGAACAAGGCAGCGTATCCAAGGCTTCCGAAGTACTTTACCGGGCACAATCGGTTGTTACACGGTCAATTCGTGACTTGGAGAAAAGGCTATCGATTCCGCTCTTTGAGCGACACGCCAATGGTATGCGTTTGACCGATTATGGAACACGTATCCTTCCGCGTGCACGGCGCGCCTTGGTTGAACTGGAAGCTGTCCCACGCCTGCTTAATCATGGCGCAGGACCGGTATCCGAGCCGCTGTATTTAATGCACACGCGGCGTCTGGAAGTATTCGTCAAGTTGTGCGAGACCCATCATATGCAGACCGTTGCAGCAGCCTTCGGCCTGACCCAGCCGGCAGTTAGCGCAGCGCTCAAGGTACTCGAAGGTGGCTGCGGCCAACATTTGTTTGAGCGTACTCCTCGCGGTTTGCAACCAACACTGGCTAGCCGGGATATCCTGCTCGCCATTCGCCGGGCATTGAACGAGCTTCGCCATATCGATGCAGACATCGCTGCCTTGCAAGGCTCGCTGCAAGGTATGGTTACTGTGGGCGCGCTTCCTTTAGGGCGTAGCCGCATCCTGCCAGAGGCGATTTTACGCCTTACTTCTGCGCACCCTGGCGTTCGGGTGGCAACTAATGAAAGTCCTTTCGACCTGCTGGCAACCGAACTGCGCGCCGGTGATATCGACTTCGTGCTGGGCGCATTACGCTCATCCGACTATGCCAGTGATCTGCAGGGCGAACCCTTGTTAACCGAGGAAATGGTCATTCTGGTACGGCGCGGGCATCCCTTGCTGGATGCAGGAATAAGCCTGAATGACCTGAGCCATGCTCGCTGGATATTACCACGCGCCGGCTCTCCCTCTCGGAAACAGCTGGAGACTTACTTTGCCGAATTGGGAATCGAGGTTCCCCAACCGGTAGTAGAAACCGGTGATCTGGCCATCATCCGTGGCTTACTACTGCGCTCGGATCTATTGGCGGCCGTCTCGGCCCATCAACTCGAATATGAAATCATGTCCGGTGAATTACAGCGCCTGCCCTTGCAGCTGCGTCACACCAGCCGAGCCATTGGACTCATCTATCGGGCGGGAGGGTTGCATTCGCCTGCGGCACGTGCCCTGATGGAAAAAGTGCGAGAGGTAGCGCTGGAGCCTGCAGACTCATAACCAGTAACGCCAATACCCTGAGCTCCGCTTATTACACATAATGATGGAAAGCCCTACCACTAAAAACCAAGCACAGGTTCCGGAAGCGGCGTTAACCGCCTCCGAAGCACCGTTCTACAGTCTATTTTTTACCAGCAACCGAATACAGTACCTGCTGGTTACGCGTTTTCTGGAACTCTTCCAGCGACTGCCCGCGCATCGCCGAATAAATGTGCAGATTGGAAATACCTACTACCGCACCCAACTTTTCCAGTAGAAAAAAGATCGCTCCGTATTGAATCAGTCCACGCCAGTCGCGACGGCGAACCAGATCCCGCTCTTCTTCTGTCAGCCCAGCCTCCTCAAACATGGCTTCAGGCTCTTCCAGGAACCGCTCCCGCCAGGCTGGCACAATCAGACCATGCAGGAACTTGTTCAGTCGGTACCCCTTGGCACTGCGTTCAAGCGTGAAAGGATAAGTCCCCTCAAGCTTTTCAATGCCGGCCAGCTCATGGTTCATATGCTCACGATGACGCTCATGCACGTCGATAGGAACTTCACGCGCCTGGTTCTCCAGGAGCAGCGTGGCGATACCAGTCATGGAGGGTAAATAGTAATCCTGATGAATCAGCTTCACATTAGAAGACAGAGCCCCCCGCATAATTAGCCAGGTAATGACTTCCGAGCCCTCAAGCCCACCCAGGGTAGCGTATTCGGCCACAGTCATTTCGGTAAGCCGAACTGGATCGTTGACGAACAGATCGACAAACTGAGCATCCCATTCCGGGTTGTTGAAACCGCAACGTTCGCCATGCACTTGATGAGACACACCGCCCGTTGAGGCAACAACTACCTTCAGGTCTTCAGGATAGCTTTCGATGGCTCGACGCAGCGCCTGTCCCAGCTTGTAGCAACGTTTGGCACTGGGAATCGGAAACTGCAGCACGCCTACTTGCAGCGGCACGACGTCGACAGGCCACTTCGGCTCGAAGGGCAACAAGGCTGACATGGGCGAAAACAGGCCATGATCAATAGGCTTGTCCCGGAAGAAAGACATGTCGAACTCATCAGCCATCAAGCTTGCACCAATGTGCCGCGCCAGGGCTGCGTTACCGCCGATAGAGGGTATCCCTCGTACACCGCCGCCTTCGTCAGCCACATCGTAATGATCGTCTACTCCCAACGCGAACGCAGAATAGTGATCGAAGAAGAACGATGTGATGTGATCATTAAAAATGTAGAACAGTACGTCGGGCCTCTTTTCGTTAAGCCACGCCTTCATTGGCTCGAAGCTTTTGAATATAGGCGCCCACGCCTCTTCCTCTTGCTTGTTATGATCAACGGCGAAGCCGATGGTAGGAGTATGAGAGACTGCAAGCCCCCCGATGATACGTGCCATAACAGTTTCCTTTGTGTATTAAGACGCCAGCGCCGGGTGGGCAGTGCGACGAGCCGCGTAACCGTTACCCAGTATTGCCAGCGCCGCGATGAAAGCCGGAATTGCCAGTACCGCAAAGACCAGACCGAAACTCAGCCCCAGACTTAGCACCGCTCCGCCAATCATTGAGCCAAAAATAGCGCCGAAACGACCAATGCCCAGCATCCAGCTTACGCCGGTAGCACGCGACTCGGTGGGGTAATAACCCGGCGCGTAGGCATTCAGTCCCGTCTGAGCACCGCTCATGCAGAAGCCAGCCGCGATCACGCCAAGGGTCAACAAGCTGGACTCCAAGCCCAATGCGCCCAGCAACAGGATAAATGCACCACCCAAGGCATAGGAGCCGGCAATAACACGATTCGGATTGCGCCGATCCATGATCCAGCCAACCACAATAGCGCCTACGGTCCCGCCAATTTGGAACAAAGCGGTCAGTGTAGCCGCTCGTTCGATGGAAACACCGGATTCACGAATCAATGTAGGCAGCCAACCCATCATCAGGTAGATCACCAGCAGGCCCATGAAGTAGGTTGTCCAAAGCGAGAACGTGCCCAACCGATAGCGCTCGGCAAACAATGCACGAACCGGCGTCTTGTTTTGCACAGCCGGCTCAGTACTAACGAAGCGAGTTTGGGAAGAGAATTGACCACCTAACTTGTTCAATACTGCAGCGATCCTTGCAGCAGGCGCACCTTTGGCAACCAGGAAGCGAGCCGACTCGGGAAGCAGCAGCCAGAGAAACGGTAGTAGTGCAATGGGCAGTAGCCCACCCACCAGCAGTACCGATTGCCAGCCGAAGTGCGGAATCAACCAAGCAGCCACGAACCCACCGGCCCCTGAACCTAGGTTAAAGCCGGTAAACATGACAGTAATCAACAAGGAACGATAGCGCTCGGGCAGATACTCGGACAGAAGCGTCGTGGTATTTGGCATCGCAGCGCCCAGGCCAACGCCCGTCAGAAAGCGCAGGATGGCCAGCTCGTATGGATTACGAGCAAAGGCGCAGGCCAGGCTCAATACGCCAAAAGCGGTTACCGCCCCTAGCAGTACGGTCTTGCGACCAAAACGGTCAGCGTAAGGACCTGCCACCAGTGCGCCTACGGCCAGGCCAATCATCGCTGCACTCATAACAGGACCAAACGCAGCCTTGGAAAGTTGCCAGTCCTGCATAAGCGAGGGTGCGATGAAGCCCATTACGGCTACGTCTACACCATCGAAGAGAACGATGAAAAAACAGAGAGCAAGGATCATCCATTGATGGCCCGTGACAGGCCGGCTATCGATCCATTTTTTGACGTCGACAGGCGAGTCGGTATGCATAAGGCTACCCTTGTTGTTCTTATGGTGAAACGACCCTGTACAGGGAGTCTTGACATGGCAAAGGTACACTTACCTGCCATCTTGCTGCTGACGTTAAAGCCGGCCTGCTTAAACGTCGTCTGGAAAATACTTAAGGGGGTATCGATATTTTTTATGATCGCTTACAGACAAGCGGAACCATGAGGCGTTTTAGAGCCGGTGGCCTTTGCGACAGAACACAGGCTTTATAATCTCTTGCAGTAAAAGCATGGGGCAGGCGCAGCCTTATCGCTGCGCTCAGCATGGACCGGCTTTACTAAACAGGCTATCCGTTGCCTGATGCTTTAGCCTGTCAGCCGCCGCTACTGTGACGTTTCATGTGCATCTGTTTATTTAGGCTGTAGCTCCAATAGCCGGCCATCAGAGCCATCTTCTAATACCCATAAGCTTCCGTCCGGCCCTTGCTCGACCTCGCGTATGCGGGCGTCCATTTGATACCGCTCCACCTCACGAGCCTGATCTCCTTCAAGCACGAGCCGTATCAGCGACCTGGCGGAAAGTCCGCCCATAAGGGCATTACCCTTCCACTGGGCGAAGCGGTCCGCTTCGTAAATAATCAGGCCTGCAGGCGAGATTACAGGTGTCCAACTGATTTTCGGAGGTATATATTCAGGGTTGGTTGAATGATCCGGAATCGGGCGGCCGCTGTAGTGGTCCCCGTCCGAAACATTTGGATAGCCGTAATTCGCTCCGCGCTCGATCAGGTTAAACTCATCTCCCCCTTTGGGGCCCATCTCGTGCTCCCACAAACGGCCCTCTTTATCAAATGCAATGCCGAGCGGGTTACGATGGCCTAATGACCATATCTGGGCTGCTATGCCGCCCTGGTCAGCGAAAGGATTATCCGCTGGAAGACTGCCATCCTCGTTTATTCGAATGATTTTGCCCAGGTTACTGTTCATGTCTTGCGCCGGCGTAAACTGTTGCCGCTCGCCTGAGCTGATCCACAGCTTTCCGTCTGGCCCAAAGGCAAGGCGATGACCATAGTGACCCTGACCGGAAACCTTGGGTGTCTGGCGCCAGATGACTTGTAAATGGGAAAGCCTACCGCTGCCCTCCTTCTCCAGCTCCAACTTTGCCCGTGCTACCGCAGCACCACGGGTAGCACCGTCTTGGCTGGCCTCAGCGTAACTAATATAGATCCAACCGTTTTCCGTAAAGGCAGGATGAAGGATCACGTCCCCCAGTCCACCCTGCCCGCCATAAGCAATAGCAGGGAGCCCTGTAATTGCGCTCGAACGGCCGGTATCAAGATCCAGATGCTTGAGCGCGCCATGCTTTTCGGTAACGAGCAGCGTACCGTCAGGCAAAAAAGTCATAGCCCACGGCTGTTTGAAGGTAGCCTTAGCAGCTACGGTAAATGGCCATTCCTTTTCGGAAACACCTTGGGCGTGGGAAGGTCCACTAAAGGCTAAGAGAGCAACCGACAGTGCGTGAATGACAGGTCTGATGAAACGAGTCATTGGATTTTCTCGCAAAAAGACACTGCTAAAAAATAGCGCTCAACCAGAATGACGAGAAGTTTCTTTTGTTACAGAGCACGACATGGATTATTGAAGTATTCCGTTGTGCGATTACTTGATTGGATAACAAGACGTTCTCAAAGTTGTATAGATATATGCTTTCAGACGTCTAAACAGGTTCTGTAGCAACCCAAAGACTTCGCCTCATAAAATATAAACAGATTCGGAATGAGATACGCATGCAGCCGCTTGAAAGGCTGCATGCATGTTCTTAACGAGCGTTAAAGTTAATAGCTCAAGCCAAATCCAAAGGGGAATAACGTGTCCTTGGCAGGATAGCCAGGCGCATCTGGATCGTTATTGATCACGGCTTCCAGGTTGTTAGCCAGAGCAAATGGTAGCTTTCCACGAGGCTTATATTTACCTGTGATAACGTCCATAAGCACGGAATCGCTTACACCAAAGCCAGCTAAAATCGCCCCTGCATTCTTTAACCCACTTGCATCATCCATAACATATGGTTGGCGGAAATAAATGGCGAGGATAGTTTTTTTCGAGCCTACCTCTTGCATAACTGCCTGAATATCCTCCAGTTTCGGCGAAATACTCCACGACGCTGTTTTAGCCATTTCAGTAAACGACAACGCATTTACCTCCCAGGGAAGCGCACCGCCATAAATCAAGCCGTCATCAATACTGTCGGGGTCTGCTGCACCCCAGGTCTTTTGTGTTTGTGGATTAATATAAGCAGGATTGGCACCGGTAAGAGAATCCTTGCTCTTATAAGTACCGGTAATTTCTTGAGGATTGGATACTTCTATTCGAAGAATCGCATAATCAGCGCCAGACGCACTTGGTCGGCTCTGGCCTTTTTCAGCATCATAATCTCCGTTAACGACGGTATAGCCGCCATACTCGGCTCCCCCTACCACGTCGGCATTCATGTTCATTGTATAAAGCTTGAGTGGCTGCCCTGTGCTTGGTGCTGGAATAGGCAGTATTTTTTTGGCGCTTTTAATAGAGCTCTGCGCTAGATTCTGCAATAACACAATGGATTTACGCTGAGCTTGTAAAGCCTTGGCTCGGAACTCATCATTACCAATGATTCCAGCCGCTTTGCTTGCATCTACATAGGGATTTTCGAACAGTCCAAGTTCAAACTGCTCCTTGAGGAGTCGCCTGACTGCCTCATCGACACGTTCTTCACTCACTAAACCAGATTTGACTAGATCAATAATGGTTTGCTTGGTGTTGAAACCCGACAACACATCTGTACCACTATTGATAGCGGCTGCAGCTCGCTCAGCTACCGTTTTGTTTTCCAGGCCCCAGCCTCTCGCTGAAATTATGCCAGTGTCTGAATTTACGTAGCCTTTAAACCCAAGCTGCTGACGCAGTAGGTCATTTACGATTTGCTTGGAAAAGGCCATACCGGTTTGCTCGTATTTAACGCCTTTATAGGTCAGATCAATCGGTACACCGTAATAAGGCATGACTGATGAGACACCGGCCTCTATCGCAGCTCGCCATGGCTTGAGGTGATATTCGAAATTCCCTGCTGGATAAACCTGATTCTTACCAAAAGTATAATGGGGATCCAAGCCCATTTCCTGGGGACCGCCTCCAGGGAAATGCTTCATGGTCAAGGCCACAGGCGTGTTTCGGTTTACTGGTCCTCCCTGAAGATTTTCTACCAAAGTCTTCATGATTTCAGTCCCGAGGTCAGCATCCTCGGTGAAGGTTTCATGGACACGGTACCAGCGCGGTTCGGTGGATAGGTCTGCCATGTAACCATACATCCCTCTCAGGCCAATGGCTTTCCACTCTTCCCCCATGATGCGGGCAAAATCTCGAATTATCCGCATGTCACGTGTAGCAGCTAAACCGGCTTCTTTTGGAAACTCCGAGAAAGACCCCGCTTCGGTGTTGATACCGAAGCGGGCATTACGCTCGTAATGATTTCGAGCATTTGATTTGAAAAGAACAGGAATGCCGAGCCGTGTCTTTTCTGCCATTTCCTGAATTGCATTTGTCCACCGGGCAGCCTGCTCAGGCGTGACCTGCTGTCCATTCCTGCTCGAGGTTGTACTTTCTACAGGATTGGCCGTCACCACACTACGGAATATAAAGCGTGTCATTCTTTCCGAATTGATGTACTGGTCAGCGGGTGCGTCAATAGTCCCCCCAAAGCCCGGATTCAATGTATCAATCAACATCATGCCGGCCTTTTCATTCAGGTTCATCCGGCTTACCAGGTCAGCAGCACGTCTCTCAGCAGGAAGTCTCCAGTTCTCATAAGCATCCAACTGATTGTTGGCATTCAGATCCTTAAATTTAAATCCATTAATTACGATCAGGGGCTTTGCGTGAGTCTTAATAGGCGGCTGCTTGGAGTGAAGGGAACTACTATGGCTTAGGCTACAAACACTCAACAATAAGCTGCCAACCAAGACTTGAACACCAAGCGTGTTGAGGCGGAAGGTAAATGCAGGCATTACGTGTCCCTCTCATTATTCTTATGGAACATCAACAGGCATCTTGCTTATCGAACAAGACGCCTGTTGATTGGAGTTTTTCTTAAGACCTTAAAGAACTTCCAATACATAATTTGTTGACCTTGTTACCTTTTCGGTAAGGCCTTTAGCATGGATATGCGGCAACTCAACTATTTCATTGCAGTAGCTGAAGAGCGCCATCTTGGACGGGCGGCTGAGCGTCTACATTTGTCGCAACCACCGCTAAGCCGTCACATTCAGGCACTTGAGGCAGAGCTGGGCGTACAACTATTCGAGCGAACACCTAAAGGAATGGTGCTTACTCAGGCAGGGGAAGTGCTTCTTCATGATGCAACCAATATCCGAAGCCTGGTTAAGCACGCAGCCCAGCGTGCCGTACGGTTTGGTAAAGGGCAGGTCGGATTGGCAAACGTGGGAGTATATGGATCATCCATGTTCGGCCCTGTTCCGCAAGTGCTTGCGCGCTTTCGAATGACACATCCTGAGGTAGAGCTCGCTTTACATCCCGCACAAACACCTGCTCAAGTGCTGGCTTTGAGGCAGGGACGGGTTTTACTGGTATTTGAGCGGCTCCTGCCTGAAGAAACGGATATTGCGGTAGAGCTGGTCGCTCGCGAGCCACTGTGGTTGGCGCTAAATGAAGACCATCCGCTCGCGGCTTACGACAGGGTTGATTTTCTGGCATTACGAGGCCAGTTGTTAGCCGTCGGCAGCTCACCAATTGCAACAGCGACGGCGGTCGACTTATGTCGTCGGCATGGTTTCGAACCACGCCTTACCTCTCCCTGCACCGATATCATTACTGCTACTCTCCAGGTGGCCATTAGTTCCGCCATGGCGCTTGTCCCCGAGTCGATGACTCATGTGAAATTTCCAGGGGTTGTCTATCGCCCTTTGAGAGTTCAAGGCGACGCCTATATGGAACTCCACTGTTTTTACTTGAAAAACGAGCGTTCACCCTTGCTGTCTGCTTTGCTGCAAACGATACGGGAATTTCGTGAGTCCGCTTCGTAGCCCATAAGAAAGCTCATAGCCTGGACTCAATAAAAGTTGGCTATACAAAAATTACTCGATACCAACGCTCAGTAAAATGAGTTCTATTTCCACTGATCACGCATTACGTTTTTCCGTCAGTTGAATAGGCAATTCTTGATTACGTTACGTTGCCGCCCCTGAAGACAATTAGGGCGAGTCTGATGGAAGTCAAGGTACGTCGCATGCCGCGTTAAAAGTGCGGCCTGCTTAATTACAGGCCGCTTGACTCAGATGACAAACAAATCGACGAAACGATGGACCGGAGTGCTTTCCAATCTTTGCTGGTCTTTACAGAGCGTAAAGATTTCCTCGCAACGTTGCCCCGGGAAGCGTGTAGCCAGATTGCTGCGAAACTTGGCTTCCAGCAGCGGGATGCCTTCATCACGCCGCCGCCGATGGCCAATCGGATATTCCACCGCAACCTTTTCAGTATGGGTGCTGTCTTTGAAGAACACCTGTATGGCGTTGGCAATGGAGCGCTTATCGGCTTCGAGATATTCGCGGCTGTAGCGTTCGTCCTCAACGATTTCCATTTTCTCACGCAACAGATCAATCAGTGGATGGGCTGCATGGAAGCTGTCTTCATAGTGCTCGGCAACCAGATCGCCATACAGCAGCGGCACGGCGATCATGTATTGCAGGCAGTGGTCACGGTCTGCTGCGTTGGCCAGCGGGCCCACCTTGGAAATAATCCGGATAGCCGACTCATGAGTCGTGACCACGATCCTTTCGATCTGATCCAGTTTTTCGCGTACCTGAGGATGCAGAATAACAGCCGCCTCGGCTGCAGTCTGAGCATGAAACTCGGCCGGAAAGCTGATCTTGAACAGTACATTTTCCATAACATAGCTGCCGAAGCCCTGTGAAAAACTGAACTGGCGTTTATCTTGCGGCTTGGTTTCCAGATCCTTGTTTGTATGGCTGAACAAGACATCATAGAAACCCCACTGTGGCGCACTGAGCACACCGGGAATTCCCATCTCGCCACGCATGGCAATATCAGCCAACCGCACGCCACGGCTGGTTGCATCGCCAGCCGCCCAGGATTTACGCGATCCGGCGTTGGGCGCATGGCGATAGGTACGCAGGGCTTGGCCATCAACAAAGGCATGGGAAATAGCTGCCAAGAGCTGTTCGCGATTCGCCCCCATCAATTTGGCAACCACAGCAGTTGAAGCAACTTTGACCAGGATAACGTGGTCCAGGCCGACCCGGTTGAACGAGTTCTCCAGTGCAAATACACCCTGGATTTCATGAGCCATGATCATGGCCTCAAGCACAGCGCGCATAGTTAACGGCGCCTCGTCTTGAGCGATACGCTTCTGGGACAGGTGATCCGCTACAGCCAGAATACCGCCCAGGTTGTCGGAAGGATGCCCCCACTCAGCTGCCAGCCAAGTGTCGTTATAGTCTAGCCAGCGGATGATGCAACCAATGTCCCAAGCGGCCTTGACTGGATCGAGACGAAAACTGGTCCCTGGCACCCGAGCGCCATAGGGGACAACAGTGCCCTCTACAAACGGACCAAGATGCTTGGTGCATTCGGGAAAACGCAAAGACAAAAGACCACAGCCGAGGGTATCCATCAGGCAATTACGTGCCGTGTTCAGGGCCTCGGTGGATTCGACCTTATAGGTCAGGACGTAATCGGCAATATCCTGCAGTACTTTGTCATACTCAGGACGATTGTTCAGATCGACATTGGCGCTCATGCTTTTTTCTCAATAGGCTCATTGGTATACGGAAACGGCAACAGCCACCGTTTACTTGATTAACGCTGCTCCAACGGAACATAGGGCCGTTGCGCCTCGCCTGTGTACTCAGCGCTGGGGCGGATAATTCGATTGTTGGCACGCTGCTCGAATACATGTGAGGCCCAGCCTGTTACCCGTGAGCAAGCAAATATAGGCGTGAACAGCTTTGTAGGAATGCCCATGAAGTGGTACGCCGAAGCATGATAAAAGTCGGCATTGGGGAAGAGCTTTTTTTGCTCCCACATGGTGTGGTCAATGGCTTCGGACACGGGAAACAACACCGTATCGCCCACCTCCTCGGCCAGCCGTTTGGACCAGACCTTTATAACCTCGTTACGAGGATCGGACTCTTTGTAGATAGCATGGCCAAAGCCCATGATCTTGTCCTTGCGCTCAAGCATGCCCAGCGTCCCCTCAATGGCCTCTTGGGGCGATGAGAAACGCTCAATCATTGCCATAGCGGCTTCGTTGGCTCCTCCATGCAGAGGGCCACGTAAAGTGCCAATGGCTCCTGTGATACAGGAATACATGTCTGACAACGTAGACGCACACACTCTGCCGTTGAAGGTAGAGGCATTGAACTCGTGTTCGGCGTAAAGGATCAGCGAGACGTTCATGACCTTGCGGTGCAGCTCGCTGGGCGCTTTTCCATGCAAGAGCCTTAGAAAATGGCCTGCGATAGAAGGCTCATCCGTGACGCACTGAATGCGCTTGCCCTCATGGCTGAATCGATACCAGTAGCACATGATGGCTGGCAGTGCTGCAAGCAGCCGATCAGCAATGGCCTGTTGCTGGCTGAAGTCTCGCTCAGGCTCTAGCGTTCCCAGCATGGAAGCGCCTGTCCGCATGACATCCATGGGATGAGTCTGCGCCGGGATACGTTCGAGCACCTCTTTGAGCGCCAGCGGCAGCTCACGTAGCTTCATCAGCGCATTCAAGTAGTCATTAAGCTGTTCACGCGTCGGTAAGTTACCTTTGAACAAGAGGTAGGCGACTTCCTCGAATTGGGCATGTTCGGCAAGCTCACGAACGTCATAGCCTCGATAGGTCAGCCCGGCGCCCTCTTGGCCCACCGTCGATAATGCTGTCTGGCCAACGACCTGGCCTCGCAGGCCGGCTCCGCTCAGTACTTTTGCTTCAGCCATTGCGCTCTCCTTCTTGGATTTGTTCTGAGATGATGCAACTGCTTTAAAACGAGCCCGCTAAACGGATCGTTTCGATTTAACGTCTAGTTTGGGCGAACAAGGCATCCAGCTTCTGCTCGAAATCGTGGTAACCAATGCTCTCGTACAGCTCCTGACGGGTCTGCATGGTATCGAGTACGTTCTTCTGAGTGCCGTCGCGTCGGATAGCGGCATACACATTTTCAGCTGCCTTGTTCATGGCACGGAACGCCGACAAGGGGTACAGCACTAGCGATACATCAGCTGATGCCAGCTCTTCGGTAGTGAAGAGCTGTGTCGAACCGAATTCGGTAATGTTGGCCAGTACCGGTACTTTTACGGCGGCAGCGAATTCCTTATACATGCCCAACTCGGTCATGGCCTCGGGAAAGATCATGTCTGCCCCAGCCTCTACGCAGGCACAGGCACGGTCAATGGCTGACTGCAAGCCTTCCACGGCTAGCGCATCGGTACGCGCCATGATCACGAAACTATCATCGGTCCGTGCATCCACGGCGGCTTTAATGCGGTCGACCATTTCCTGCTCGGAAACGATTTCCTTGTTAGGACGATGCCCGCAGCGCTTGGCCCCGACCTGATCTTCGATATGCAGGGCGGCAGCGCCTGCTTTTATCATTGACCTGACGGTCCGCGCTACATTGAAGGCAGACGAGCCGAAACCGGTGTCCACGTCTACCAAAAGCGGCAAGTCACATACATCCGTGATACGACGAACATCGATCAACACATCGTCGAGATTGGAAATACCAAGGTCCGGCAGTCCCAGCGAGCCTGCCGACACCCCACCTCCCGAAAGATAAATCGCCTTGAAACCGGCCCGTTTGGCAAGCAAGGCATGGTTGGCGTTGATGGTGCCGACTACCTGTAAAGGATGCTCAGCAGCAACCGCCTCGCGGAAACGCTGCCCAGGACGACTGGATAACGCCTGATTCATGACTCACCTCTGTTTTTATAAGCCCGGGCAGCCGGTCGCTTTACAGGCGCGACCGCAGCACGAGTCTGGGTTCCGAGTTGGTGCTCCATGTTGCGGCGAGACGCCGCGATATGACGACGCATCAGTAGTTCGGCCAGTTCACCATCGCGCTCGGCAATAGCATCGAGAATCCGGTGATGTTCAGTGAAGGCCTGCCGTGGCCGATGGGGTGTAGCCGAGAACTGAATCCGGTACATGCGCACCAGTTGGTACAACTCATCACAGAGTAGTCGTGCTAGGGTGCGATTGCCGCTGCCCTGAATGATTCGATAATGAAAGTCGTGGTCGCCTTCCTGCTGATAATAGCCCTGCCCGGCCTGAAAGGAGGCGTCACGCTCGTGAGTATCCAGAACGTTTCGGAGCTCAATGATTTCGCTTTCGCTCATGCGCTCGGCAGCTAGACGGCAGGCCATCCCCTCGAGAGATTCACGGATCTCATACAACTCGACGAGCTCCTCCAGGCTTAGCGACACTACCCGAGCGCCAACATGGGGAATGCGTACAACCAGCTTTTGCCCCTCCAAACGGTGGATCGCTTCGCGTAATGGGCCACGGCTGATGCCATACGTACGAGCCAGCTCAGGTTCGGAAATCTTGGTGCCCGGAGCAATTTCCCCCTTGATAATGGCCGTCTGAATACGGCGAAAGACATGCTCCGAGCGTGTCTCACTTTCGGCGGGAAGATCAGTAGGTGTTTCACTTGACTGATTCATACTGTCAACAATATTAATTTTTATTGTTATCAATATTTTCAGATTAGGCTTTGAAAACCTTATGTGTCAACAATCCAAAAGAGAGCGTCGATAGGCTGCACTGCTCTTATCTGCCTTGTTAGCAGAGTTTTTCACAGCGCAAATGAACACGTGGCTGGCGCACTGTTACAAGCAGTTTTTTGAATTCCTATTAAGCTCAAAAAGAATTCTCTGATGACATGGACTAAGGAACCTCTATGCGCTTGGCTCTCTCAAGGATCTTGACCTTTACTGCTGCTCTTACCCTTCCTTGCTTTACCTCTGCCGCCACGCTGGAAGGTGGCGCCGTGGCCGCCCCTAACTCCTATGCCGCTGACGTTGCTGCCCAAGTCCTTAAGGCTGGCGGCAACGCTGTAGATGCTGCCGTAGCAACTGCCTTTACTCTAGCCGTTACGTATCCCGAAGCAGGTAACATCGGCGGCGGTGGATTCATGACTCTCTACGTTGACGGCAAACCCTACTTTCTCGATTACCGAGAAACAGCACCCAAAGCCGCCACCCAAGGCATGTACCTGGATGAAAAAGGTGAAGTCATCGAGAACATGAGCCTGATCGGCGCCAGGGCCGCTGGGGTTCCGGGTACAGTGATGGGCCTATGGGAAGCTCATAAACGATTCGGTAAGTTACCCTGGAGCGAATTGCTGACACCTGCCATTGGCTATGCTCAGAAGGGCTTTACAGTCGCGGACAAACAGTTCCAGTACCGTGACGATGCCATCGCCTTCTTCGATGGCAAGACCAACTTTACTGACTACTTTGGCAGCATGCAGGCCGGTCAGCTCTTCAAGCAGCCCGAACTGGCCCAGACCCTGGAACGGATCGCAGATAAAGGTCCCGAAGACTTTTATACGGGCAAAACGGCTGATCTCCTGGTCGCTCAGATGAAGCACGACGATGGCTTGATCACCAAAGAGGACCTGAGCGGTTACCGTGCCAAATGGCGTGAGCCGATCCGTGTCGACTGGCAGGGCAATACGCTGTATACCGCACCGCTACCCAGCTCAGGCGGGATAGCACTGGCTCAGCTGATTGGTATCAAGGAAGCACGCGCAGCGGATTTCAAAGATGTAGAACTCAACTCAGCCCGATACATTCACCTGCTAGCCGAGATTGAAAAGCGAGTATTTGCCGACCGGGCGGACTACCTGGGCGATCCCGATTTTACCGAGGTTCCGGTAAACAAGCTGATCGATCCTACCTACCTCAAGCAACGGGCGGCCGAGGTGAACCCGAACGCCATTTCGCCAACCGAACACGTGAGGCCCGGCCTTGAATCGCACCAGACCACGCACTTTTCCATTGTTGATGCTCAAGGTAATGCGGTGAGCAATACCTATACACTTAATTTCGATTACGGCAGTGGCGTTGTGGTCAAGGGTGCAGGCTTTCTACTCAATGATGAAATGGATGACTTTAGTGCCAAACCTGGGGTCGCTAATGGCTTTGGCGTAGTGGGCAGCAATGCAAACGCCATTGAGCCCGGCAAGCGGATGCTGTCGTCGATGAGCCCTAGCATTGTTACGCGGGACGGCCAAGTCACCCTAGTACTCGGTACACCAGGCGGCTCGCGTATCTTCACAACGCTGTTCCAGGTACTAAACAACCTCTACGACTTTAAGTTACCTCTGGACAAGGCCCTTGCTGCGCAGCGTGTCCACCATCAGCTGCTACCCAAGGACACGATCTATTATGACGACTATGCACCTCTCACCGGCAAGGTCGCCGATGAGTTGAAAGCCATGGGATATACCTTGGAAGATCAGGGTTGGCGCATGGGAGATGTCCAAGCCATTCGCATCAACGGTACTTCACTGGAGACCGCATCGGACCCACGTGGCCGTGGTGTTGGCATGGTCGTGAAACCGTAAAGGTACGTGGCGCCCGATAAATGTTATACGGGCGCCTATTTACTCTACCTATCCCCTACTGTCGCGTCTGGTCGTAGATTTGAGCGGCTTGGTGCGTCAATTTGATCTTGGCTTTGCCTCAAAACTTAGGAAAGTTGGCCAATAGAGAATCGGCACCGCGCTTTCTTAAAGCCATTCCAATAAAAGCGGTTGTTACGCTGATCAGCACCACTATTAACTATGTTCTTTCTGAAGAACCAACTCTCTAAACTTTATTGTCTTTTTCGAGCGGAAATCAGAGATGACAGTCCGTTACGGGTTAGATGATTAATCGTGGAGCTGAATAGCAATTCAGTTTCTTCCAGGCAGCAGCGGAAGTGGCTTTGCAAGGATGATCGCTTGATGCTCAACGGTTTCTTTTGGGGCTGTCTTCAGAGGATAAGTGGCCTGAGATTCCAGATCACTTAGGAACATGGCAGACGGTCTGCCACAGTTTTCGTACATGGCGGGCCTGCTCAGACGGCTTCACATAAGTCTCAGACAGGACGGTCGTATTGATCCGTATACCATTTGCCAAACTCCATTCTGCGAGCTTAGAACTTTTCCCTAACTCCGATGGTACAACCAGTCATTGCTGATAATGGATTTCTCAACCAACACCTAGTGTGGTGAATCACAACCATCAGGCATAAATGTAATCTGGATGGTGAGTTCGGCTCATCGATTGCCTGATATGGAAAGGACGGCTTGCGCATCCTCTCTGAGCATCAACTCTGAGAAAGCACTTGCAAGGTACGTCAGCATAGACGCACCTTGCTCTGTGGGAGCGTTAGTCCGCTCAGTTCCAGGGACGATCCCCGTGCTCGTCTTTTATCCGTGTGGGCAAGCCCATCACGTCTAATGCTTTAAGGAACGGCTCAGCTGGCAGCTCCTCAACATTGACCATGCGTTGCACATCCCACTCGCCACGGGCAACCAGCAGGGCTGCGGCTACCGGCGGTACGCCTGCCGTGTACGAGATGCCTTGGCTGTCAGTTTCAGCGTAGGCTTCCTCATGGTCAGCTACGTTATAGATAAAGACCTCACGCGGCTGGCCATCTTTGGTGCCCTTGACCAGATCACCAATACAGGTCTTTCCGGTATATCCTGGCGCGAGCGAAGCAGGATCAGGCAGCACAGCCTTAACTACTTTCAATGGCACAACTTCCAGGCCTTCGGCTGTTTTGACCGGCTGCTCGGAAAGCAAGCCCAAGTTCTTCAACACAGTGAACACATTGATATAGTGCTCGCCAAAACTCATCCAGAAACGCACATTCGGCACATTGAGGTTCTTGGATAAAGAGTGCACTTCGTCATGACCGGTCAGGTACAGGTTCTGAATACCTACCACTGGCAGATCATCAGTACGCTTAACCTCGAACATACTGTTACTGGTCCACTGGCCGCCCTGCCAGCTCCATACCTGCCCAGTAAATTCGCGGAAATTAATTTCCGGGTCGAAATTAGTGGCGAAATATTTGCCATGGGAACCGGCATTCACATCAAGAATATCGATAGAGTCAATGCGGTCGAAATACTGTTGCTGGGCAAGCGCTGCATAGGCGTTAACTACGCCTGGATCAAAGCCCACGCCGAGAATAGCGGTAATGTTTTTCTGCTGACATTCATCAAGATGCTTCCATTCGTAGTTGCCATACCAAGGTGGCGTCTCACAAATCTTTCCTGGCTCTTCATGAATCGCTGTATCTAGGTAGGCTGCGCCGGTATCAATACAGGCACGCAGTACCGACATGTTAAGAAAAGCGGAACCAACGTTGATGACGATCTCTGATTCAGTTTCACGGATAAGCGCTTTGGTCGCCTCTTTATCCAGAGCGTTCAGCGAGAAGGCCTTAATATCGGCGGGCTGCTTGAGGCTGCCTTTGGCCTTGACGCTATCGATGATGGCCTTGCATTTGGAGATGTTGCGCGACGCAATAACAATACGACCAAGTTCATCGTTGTGTTGCGCGCATTTATGGGCCACCACCTTGGCGACACCTCCTGCACCAATGATAAGAACATTTTTCTTCAATTGCTTTATTTCTCCTTAGAAATAGCCATCTTAAGAGAGGCTGGAAACGTAGTCTTCGAAGCCAAATTCACGAACCAGCTCAACAGTACCGTCAAGCTGTTTCACTGCAATGGATGGCATTTTCAAACCGTTGAACCAGTTTTTCTTAACCATGGTGTAACCTGCTGCGTCGATAAACGACAGCCGATCACCAATTGCCAGCGGACGATCAAATTGGAACTCACCAAAGATGTCTCCGGCTAGGCACGACTTACCGCATACCATATAAGTATGCTCGCCCTGACTAGGCTCCATCTTGGCGTTAAGGCGATAGATCAGTAGATCAAGCATGTGGGCTTCAATGGAGCTATCGACCACCGCGAGATTTTTTCCATTATAAAGGGTATCAAGCACGGTGACCTCAAGCGACGCGCTCTGGGTAATAGCCGCTTCACCCGGCTCAAGATAAACCTGAACACCGTACTTTTGAGAGAAGGCTTTGAGCCGTGCACAAAAGGCGTCCAGCGCGTAACCCTCACCAGTAAAATGAATGCCGCCACCAAGGCTGACCCACTCTACCTTGTGTAACAAGTGGCCAAAGCGCTCCTCAATAGTACCTAGCATTTTATCGAACAGGCTGAAGTCACCATTTTCACAGTTGTTGTGAAACATGAAACCAGTGACCTGATCGATGACCTCCTCAATCCGAGTCGCATCCCACTCACCCAAGCGACTAAACGGCCTGGCGGGATCAGCTAGCAGGTAGTCGGAGCTACTGACTTGCGGATTAACTCTCAGGCCGCGCACCTTGCCTGCAGATGCCTCAGCAAAGCGCTGAAGCTGTCCGATAGAGTTGAAAATAATCTTGTCGCAGTTGTCGAGCATCTCTTCGATCTCGTCATCCGCCCAGGCCACACTATAGGCATGAGTTTCGCCAGCGAACTTTTGGCGGCCGAGCTTGAGCTCATAGAGCGACGAGGAAGTGGTGCCATCCATGTACTGCTGCATCAGGTCAAATACCGACCAAGTGGCAAAGCACTTAAGTGCAAGTAGGGCTTTGGCATCCGATTGCTCGCGCACATAAGCGATTTTTTGCAGGTTGCTTAATAGCTTGTTTTTATCAATAAGATAATACGGCGTTTTGATCATTTTAAAGGCCTCCGGCAAGGCCGTCCAAAAAAGACGCGAATTGTGCCGTTAATCACTACATATCGAAAGGGTTAAGGCTTGCTTCCCAAGAATTTTTCTAAATGACTTTTGAAATTAAGGGCTAGAGTATTACGAAATAGATGACTAGCTTATGACTGTCCATAACGTACTAAGCCCCGGTCAAAGCCTGAGCAGTAAGGAGACGCGCTATTGCATCGTATGGGTCCTACGTGCCGCGTCTTATGGGAAAACCTGCTTTAGGATGATTCGGTCATATCTGAACCAATGGCCGATACCTTACTAACGCATCAAGGCCAGATCAGGCGGATTTCACCCAGCTCAATTCCAATTTTCAGACGGGTATCATGCCGTACGCAACGACACAATCGTTACCGGATTTGAGATTTAGGCCAAGCCCTACCAGAATGAATCAGGTATCGCCTCGTTTTATTCGGCCTATCCAATACATACTTCTCTTTAGGACACTGCTCATGACTACAGACGATAACGCTGCCATAGGATCGGTTGATGACCAGCCTTTCGACAAGACGGCTTCAAACAACAAGCGGCTCGAAGCCCGGCAGGCTGTGCTTCATGATCCTAATGTACTGGACTGCACGGTCTATCGACCGGACGAGATCGATCCTGACGCGGAGCCCATTGATTTAGGGGACGGCAAGATTCTGTTCACTGGCGTGTTTCGCACGCCTGAAGAATGGGACGAAGAGGTGCGAAATGACTTTTATGGTGATATCGACCCTGAGCTGTTCATGACGGCCCACCTTGAATGCGAAGCCGAGCCCAGAACAGCCAATTTTTTCATGCCTGAAAGTGGCGATCTGGTTGCCGTCATGCCGGGAGCAGGCGTGGTAGAAATGTTCTACGTCTACGATTACAACGAAGACGATAACGGCAGGACATACATCCTCATCAAGGAAATCGACACGATGGAGTGATGGGCCTGCCCCTTAACTACTGATAAGCGTATCAATGCTCGCTCATGCTCTCGCTACACTGCTTCGAGCAATGAAAGAGTTACTCATCGTTAGCGTACAACCTTGCGACACTGGCCAGGCTGTCCGCCTATCCTTGTGCATACCGTATTATGCAGCTTGCGGTACAACATGTTTCGACTGGCACCTAGCTGCTCATCGCCACCTCGCCTAGGCCAATGCTGGGATCGGTGCATCATGCTCCGCCACTCTCAGTGGAGCCTTTAATGTCGAGATGAACTTCTGCCAGCGGTTTCTTCAGGCGACTGCTTACCAAACCAAGACGGTCATGCTAGAGGTAATAGGCTGAATCAAGGTTATCTTAATACGAAGAATACCCTGGGAGTACATTACAAGAAGATTTTACCTAAAAGAGCGACTAATCAGTATAGCTATAAAACTTACTCAAGCGTCTGGCTCGCTCACTCTCGCTTTCAAGTACATAAAGCCTGCGATAAAACTGGCTCCGGCTCACAGCGTTAGCTTCGCAGGCTTCAGTTGCCGCTATACCTTTTATGAGAAAATCTTCCAGCGCGCGAATGATTCGCTCTCCTCGGATAGAGGTTCCTTCCAAAAGCAGGTCGAAGTGTTCGCGCTCAAGCGTTCCAGGTTTTAAAAAGGATAAAGTGCGGGCACGCATATTGTTTCCTCAATCTTGTAATAGTGCTGCATATATCGCTGCTCCTTAGCCCCAGCACTTTGACAAGCTCAAAATACTTTTAGTGTTCAATACAAATCTTAGATCAGAAACGTATTATAAGTGAATAATAGTTACCTCGTAAGGTTACTTCAACCCTGCAAGAAAATGTTTCCCTAAAAGGTCACACCAGAGCGGATGATACTGGAAGTATCCACATTCTTATTTGGAGAAAGAGGGGCTGGGCCAACGCTAACTAATGAGCTCCGCTACCCCCCTTCGGCGCTAGATCGCTGCAGGAAAAACAATCCATTTAGTCAGGTACGTGAACCCAGCCATCAAAATTTATTTGAGAGCTGGTTCTTAATTACTACGTTGGCAGCTCAGGATATTTATAGAGATTCTTAAACCTTTTTCACCCCAAAACCGAATACATATTTCTCAACTTTCCAGGCAGACAAACAACGCTACCGGCTTTTAAAGATTTACAGCAAAGGCTTTAATGGAATATGCATAAAACGCCATTTATGATATGAAAGGCGTTAGCATTTCTTGCACTTTGCTTGCCAACGCGTCAATAGCAACCGGCTTTTTGATAACTTGAACATCCAACAGTGAATAATCCTGAGCCCCTAAAACTTCAGCATAAGCTGTAGCAAACAAGACTTTTAAAGTAGGCCGATGTTGCCGGGCAATATCTAACAACTGTCGCCCACTGAGACCTGGCAAACCTACATCTGAAATCATTAAGTCAATGTGCTGCTGGCTTTGGATGAAATAGATAGCTTCGTAAGCATCCGATGCTTCAAGTGTCTTATAGCCAAGCTCAACGAGCACCTCCAAAATCAACGAGCGCACAACAGGCTCATCTTCCACAACCAGAACTACTTCATTAGAGCCATGGGAAGGTACATAAGCGGCGTTTGTGCTCGTTTTACTTACTATACCCGTATAGGTCGGCAAATAAAGATAAACCGTAGTGCCCTGTGCTGGTTCAGAAAACACACGAATATGGCCCTTGTTCTGTTTAACAAAGCCATAGGCCATGGAAAGACCTAGACCTGTACCCTGCCCTAACGGTTTGGTTGTAAAGAAAGGCTCAAATACTTTAGCTAAAGTTTCACAGGTCATGCCCATGCCGGTATCAGAAATACGCAGCACGACATATTCGCCAACCTCAAGCTCGCTAAAGTCCCGGCTATTGCCTTGATCCAGAGTCAGCGTTGAGGTTGAGATAGTGATAGCCCCCCCGGTAGGCATGGCATCCCGGGCATTAAGAACTATGTTTAATAGTGTGGTTTCTAACTGATTAATATCTGTTAGAGCACACTCAACATCAGCTGACAGATTTGTATGAAGACGTATGTTCTCGCCTATAGTCCGCTGAAACAGATCCTCAAATGACGTAATCAGCTCATTTATATGGACAGGTTTTAAATCAAGGGATTGATGACGCGAAAAGGTCAAAAGCCGCTGAGTCAAGGCTGCCGCATGCTGTGCGGAGGTTAGCGCGCCGTTCATATGGCGCTCAAGGTTAGCTGTACGCCCTGTTTCATAACTTCGACGCATCAACTCTAAGCTGCCCATAATGCCCATCAACAAATTGTTGAAATCATGGGCAATCCCTCCGGTAAGCTGCCCAAGTGCATCCATCTTCTGGGCCTGAACAAGCGCTTCACGGGTTTGCTCAAGTGCGAGCTGTGCTTCTCGCTTTTCTGTAACATCACGTGTGACTTTTGCAAACCCGATAAGCTTGCCTGTCTCGCTGCGAATAGGGTCGATTACGACATGAGCCCAGAATCGCGTACCATCTTTGCGTACTCGCCATCCTTCTTTCTCACTACGCCCTTCCCGAACAGCTGTTTCAAGTCCCTTGGCAGGCTCACCGGCCTCTTGATCTTCTTTTGTATAAAAACTTGAGAAATGTTTTCCTATAACTTCCTGAGAAAGATAGCCCTTGATTCGTTGTGCACCTGAGTTCCAACTGGTGATATAACCTTCTGGATCAAGCATGTATATCGCGTAGTCGATTACTCCCTGAACAAGAAGCCTGAATTGCTCTTCGCTTCGTTGCAAAGCTTCTTGAGCCAACTTACGCTCTGTAAGGTCTCGGGTAACCTTTGCATAGCCTAAAAGCTTTCCTGAAGGTTCACGTATAGGGTCAATTACTACATACGCCCAGAAAAGAGTTCCATCTTTACGAACCCGCCAGCCTTCACTTTCGAATCGGCCTTCACACGCAGCGGTTTTAAGTGCGTGGGCGGGAATACCTTTATTTTGATCTTCAGCTGTATAGAAGCGGGAAAAATGCTGCCCAATAATTTCAGACGCCTCATATCCCTTGATTCGCCTAGCACCAGAATTCCAACTACTGACAAAACCGTTAGAGTCTAGCATGAAGATGGCATAGTCGATTACTGCATCAATAAGCAGGCGGTAACGATTCTCATCAGACAAAGAGGCCTCAAATACCGGACCATGTTCCATCAGGAATTCCTTTATACGTTAAGCAAGGCCACGTTATCGGCCACTCCAACGAGATGCTTAATATTTATTAAGAAGAGGTGCTTATTAGCCAAATAAGCATTGCCGCTAGGCTCAGCCTGAAAAGTCGACGTATAGACCTGGCATGCTACGGGCCGAACGATACCAGTCAAGTCAAATGCAGACCTTGTAATCAGGGCATTGAGCAAGACTCAATGAATTATGCAGGTGCCTTGATAGCAGTATGGTTTACTCCGATTAAGATAGCCAAATGCGAATCGGTATTTCCGTCTACGGGTGCTGATGTTTTGCAGCTCGAGAATCGAACGGACAACAAAAGGGAGCCATATGGATACCACGCTAACAGCGGCAGGATGGTAGCCGTTAACTGATACTTCAATAAACGGCCCCATCCGCACACTCACACTACCGTCTTTCTATAGCTCTTAACGGGAGCGGGATGACGACAGGTTCGTGTGACGAACCTTTTACCTTACCAATCATTTTAGCCAATGCCGCCTGGGTAAAAGGTTTTGTCAGCCTAGGCCAGCTCCCAGCCTTGATAGCTGAGGGCTCCGCATAACCACTCATAAGCAGGATGGAAAGGCCTGGCCTCTCAACCTGCACAATCTCAGCTAATTGAGTACCACTTATCCCAGGCATTACTTGGTCAGTAAGAACCATGTCTATCTGAAGCCCCTGCTTTATCAAAGCCAGAGCCGCCTTTGCCGATGCAGCATGAAACACCGTATGATCAAGATCCTCGAGCATGGCTATGGTATTTTTAAGTACCAAAGGGTCATCATCAACCACGAGGATTGTTAAAGGCATAGACGGCATAGTTATCTGTGTTGGCTCTATGGGTGTTAAAACAGATAAATGCTCAGCACAAAGCTCTGTCTGGGCGACTGGAAACCATAATTCAACCGTAGTACCTCTGCCCTTCTCACTTTTTATTAAAAGCTGCCCCCCTGATTGCTCAGCCAGCCCTTGCGCCATAGAAAGGCCCAAGCCTGTACCCTTGCCAACGCCCTTAGTTGTAAAAAATGGCTCTGTGGCTCGACTTATGGTTTCAGGATCCATTCCTTCACCTGTATCGGTTACAGAAAGGCACACATAATTACCGGGATTCAAACGACTTGTTGGGTCTTTATCCAGATGCTGTTCGGTTGTAGTAATGTTGATAGTACCGCCGTTATCCATGGCATCTCTTGCATTAACCACCAAGTTCAAAAGAACCATTTCAAGCTGATGTCCGTCGACATACGCCTTGGGTAGGGTGATTGGGAAATGAATACCGATTTGTATGGTCGGGCCAATAGAGCGCTCAAGCAGTTGGCTCATGCCACGCAAAAGATCAGGTATATCAACAGTGGTAGGGTTAAGCTCCTGCTTACGGGCAAAGCCCAACAAGCGCTGTGTAAGCGTGGCTCCTCGTTCAGCGCCGAGCAAAGCATTTTCAATCAGGGCGAGAGCTTTTGGGTCGTCGGCCAAGCGCTTGCGTAAGAGCTCGAGATTACCCATTACAACCGCTAAGAGATTATTAAAGTCATGCGCAACACCACCGGTAAGCTGGCCGATAGCTTCCATTTTTTGTGCCTGACGCAAGGCCTCTTCTGCCTGCTTGCGTTCGGTAACATTGATGAGCCCTCCCAACACATAAAGAAAGCCCCCATGCTCGTCCCGCTCAAGGCGTGCTGAAGCGATCACGTCCAGAATCCTGCCTGCACGGGTTACCATTCGGCATTCAAGGTCCTTGACCTCACCGCTCTGAAAAAGATTAGGCCAGTCCTGAGTAATAAATTGGTGGGCTGAAGAGTCCGTCATGAAGTTAGCCAAAGGCCGACCAATGATCTCTCCTCGCTCATAACCAAGCAATTCAAGCCAAGCTTCACTGACCGACTCAATTCGCCCTTCATAATCTAGAGAATGAAGGGGAAGCGGCGTTCCCTTATATAAAGATCGAAAACGAGCCTCGCTCAGCCGCAAGAAACCCGCCTCACGCTCCGCCATTAAAGCCACACGCCTGTCATACATAGCCGCAACAAGAGCTAGAAACAGGATAAGCAGCGTTGAAGCCGCTATGGCAGTCGCAAGCGTAATCTGATCTAAAGCATTGTGATGATTTAAGCTAGGCGTCATAGGTGCTGTAAAACTAGCGCCATACATAGCCGTGTAATGCATGCCTGAGATGGCAATTCCCATGGCAAGTGCGGCAAATATTCTTGCCGACAACTGGTTCATCCGTCTGGACAGCCATAGCGAAACGATAGACGCTACTATAGCAATCAGTAGCGAAACCCCTACCCAAAGCGGGTCGTTACTGATTTCCAAGGGCATCTCCATCGCCGCCATGCCTAGATAGTGCATGCTGGCAATCCCAAGCCCCATAAATAGACCGCTTGATAGTAGACCGGCAGTAGAATGGATGTGATTAACAGCTAGAAAACTGACGCATGTTACGGCTATTGGAACTACAAGCGAGGTTACCGTCAGATAAACGTCGTAGTGCATAGGCATTTCTGGTATCTCAAAAGCCAGCATGCCCACAAAATGCATTGCCCAAACGCCCCCGCCTAATGCAGTCGCTGCCGTTAATAACCAATAATGCCGTGGCCAACCAGAAGCCAAGCGAGCACGACTGGCAAGGTCTAAAGCGGTAAAACCAGCAGTGATGGCGATAAGGATAGAAAGGCCTACAAGAACAGTGTTATAGGTTCCAAGCATCTTAAATTAGATCACTTCGCTGGGCGTCAACCTCCTTTCAGGAGTCCGCAACGCCGCATGAGTAAAAGGTGGCCTTGTCATATCTCCCTTGATCAAAGCTTGTCCAGACCATTTAGCAAAAAACGTTCCGCTGGGTTATTGCGGCAAACTTTTACTGCATTGAAATCGACAAGTGGCTTATCCCAGCAGGGGATGCCATCCTTTTGAACCGCAACCTACTTTAGATATGAGCCAAGCGGGCCAGCAGCTATAACGTATATAGCATTGTTGCGTAGTATCGAGGTATTCATAGCATATCGGCCCTCTCCCTTTTTCACGCTGCATTGACGAACGTACCTATAGCAACAGATTAGTTATCCTTGATCGTCTAATTCATCAAAAAACGAACGGGCTAGACTCAGTTTGGCGAGCTCAATTGCACCCATAATGGCCTCCATAGGAACGCCTTGGTCTAACGCCACCTGAATAGCATCATCAATCGCAGCGCCCAAAGCCTCGATATCATGAAACATCTTTGGTGGGATGCCGTTTTGCATAGTCAAATTAGTAATTTTGCTCATGGGTCGCTCGGCCTAGAGGAAGAGAAGATGTTGATGATAGCGCATAGCAGCCTTGTAAAGGCTCGATATGGAGAGCCCCCCATCATCGTAGCTCTTACGCATTCACGGCTTTTTACTGTCGGCACTAACCAGAACATAATCTAGCTTGGTGCTTAACCAGCTCCTCTTTCTCAACCAAAGCCCACCGGCATATAGCAATCTGGCCTCTGGGTCCAAGCTGAGGTAGGCATTTAAAAGCAAGACGACCTATACTTGCCTGTAATGGTGCCTCGCTCTTGTTTCTGCTCTTAACAAGCTAGATAAAGAGTAGTACAGCAGCCTAGAACCTCAGGTAGGCGGCTATACCAACTAAACATTGCCATATACCCTCAGCACAAGATAAATCGGGCTACGCTAACTATTGACTATTTAACTAGCAACTAAAAGGCATTATCAATGGGGGCTTGGCTGACTAACCGTCATAAGAAAATCCCAATAAAAAGCCCGACGCTAAGGCCGGGCTTTTTATTTACAGGTGTATTTAATCAAGACGGTTATAGATGTAAAAAGCCGAAGCGATAAATGCAGTAATGCCTAAAACCAAGGCAGACAGCATAGAAAACATTACTAATGTAGAAAATCCATTTATCAAGCCTACAAGACCTCCCATCATTAGAATCCCAGCTAAGCCGACTCCTAAAGCAATTACTTGAGGTAGCAAGAAATCGCTCATTTTTTCGAACATAGCCATATCCTCTGAACAGCACATTCTGGCTGCCAGGGAGAAATAGCATGGAATCGTGATATACCAAACAAAACTTAGGTCGAATAGCCTACCATTGGTCGTTATGAGCAATATTCAAGTACTGAGTAATTTAATGCACTAAATAGGCTCGTTACCCTGTTCATCTTCAACATTAGCTTCATCTGGGGCCCGAGTTGGGTCAAGGGGACTCATATCATCATCATTAGCACCTGCCTCGTCACCTGGACCTAGTGGATCAGAACCTTGCAACTGCCATGCTTCACGTTGATAAGCTTTCATAAACACCTCTCTAGAGGACACGATTGGCCTCTATTGTTGGAGGTGATCTAGTAGACGTCGTTCTTACGCAACGAATCAATTCTATGTGACCAGACGTAACAAACTTTGATTCCACTTGGCCTGTATACGAGCTTTCTTCAGAAAGCCCACTCAGAAGAAACTTAGGCCCGGTTGATTAACCCTCGCCATGCCTGATTCTGGCTAGCCAAGGCCTTACAGTCTACTAAAAAGCAACCGTAATTTAGCGGATTAAGCTTTCCATACATGGCAACTTATCTTCTAAAACTTTAAGATTCTAGAAAGCCATCATCGATAGTTATTCTTCAAACTAGCAAGGCGCTTATAAATACTTCTGAAAATAAATCAGGCTACTGGCTAGACCACTCATTCATATCAAGTTGATATCGCCATATTTATGACTTCCGCACAGGCTGGAAGTTTTAGCCTAGAGCCATTTAAGCCTGCCGGGCCCTCCCGCACCGAACTCGACCAGCGGTCAGTTTATTAAAAGCCTTACTATCCAATGCTTTATATACATCACTAAGTATTATTTCATATTTACTTCAGCGAGCTACCAAGTCTTGGCATATAGCTTGTATTCGCAGCCACATGGACCTGAGAGCCCAAATCAATTTCAAACTACAAACACTTTTTGGTTTGGTTTCATGTTCAAGCAGAAAGGGATACCTACCTTTTATACCACTTAGTAGTACGGTGATCATGACCATGTCTGTACGTTTTACGAGAGATTTATTAAAGAGCCTTCCTATCATGCTGGCATTGGCGTTTGGCAGTACAACCGCACAGGCCGAGCAGATTGATTTGGTTAGCCTAAATCTATCTGGTGCCGGTTTCGCACCGCTGACATTGCCGGGCGTCAACGGCACCCATTACATATTCCCGGTGGAATCTTATTTCCAGCAGTGGAGTGCCAAAGGCATTAAAACGGTACGCTTCCCCATTCGCTGGGAGCGCTTGCAGCCCACGCTCGGCGGTGCGCTGGATTCCACTTATGCGGCGTTGATCGACCGCACCCTTAACTATGCCCAGAAGTACAATGTGAAGGTTATTCTGGATCTGCACAATTATGCTCGTTACCGGGGAGAGATCATCGGGACCACTAATGTCCCATACTCGGCTTACCAAAATGTAATGTATCGCATTGCTTACCGCTGGAATAAATATCCAGCCCTGTATGCCTACGACATCATGAACGAGCCCAACGGTGCGATGGCCTATTGGCCAACCGCAGCCCAGTACGGTATCAATGGCGTTCGAATTGTAGACAAAACTCGCCCTATTTTCATCGAAGGTAACGGCTGGGCCAGTGCTACGCGCTGGGCCTCATGGAACGACTCTTTGCTGAGCCTTAAGGATCCGTCCAATAACCTTATCTTTGAAGCGCACTCGTATTTTGATGAGAATGCCGGCGGTAGCTATAGCGATGTGGATGTCAATACGCTTGATGAGATGTATGGCGTCAATCGGGTCAAGCCGTTTGTGGAATGGCTAAAGAAAAATGGCAAGCGTGGCTATATCGGTGAGTTCGGCGTACCGGATGATAATCCGCGCTGGAATATCCTGATGGACAATATGCTGGCGTACCTGAAGCAGAACTGCATTCCGGCATCGTATTGGGCGGCGGGTCCGGGCTGGGGCAGTTACTTTATGTCGGTTGAACCCATCAATGGAGTAGACCGTCCACAATGGCCAACCTTGAAAAAGTACATTGACAATACCAGCTGCTCAGCCTACGGACCGCTGTAAGGTATTACTCGCTCTTTCACGATAGCCCGTGTGATGCAGGGCTCAGCCATGTTTCAGCCCTGCATACTGTTTTCAACTTTAGCCGTTAAGGCTGTAATCATCAGCGCATACCTCAGCGCCTGTAGTCGCCGGAGTAAGCAACAGGTTTATACGAGCAAGATCGGTGTTCGCTATAAACTGCAACTGCAACTGCAACTGCAACTGCAGGCAAGTATTGAGTTTTAGGCTATGTTTACATAAATCTTTTCTGGGCTTGTATTTAAGCTTTGATTTGATAAATACCATAACCGAACAGGATTTCGACGTTGCCTTCTTTCCTCTATAGAACTGCTTATCGTGTCGGTCTTTTAATCCCTTTTTGGCTTTTTACAGGCGTCATGGCCTCGGGGTTTCTTTATCCAGGCTACAGTCAAATCAACCAAGCCATGAGTGAGTTAGGGGCACAAGGCGCTCCTACTCATGTGCTTTCCCCACTTATCAACAATTACCCCCTTGGTTTCCTATTTATTTTTTTTGGTATCGCTGTCAGCAAAACTTTTCATGAGTCAAAACTGGCTATATTTACCGGGCTGCTGATTATCATTCATGGCATAGCCAGCTTTTGCACAGGCTATTTCTCCTGCGATGTAGGTTGCAGGCTTGAAAGTCCAAGCACCAGCCAAACGATACATAACTACAGTGGCTTAGTTATGTTCGCATCGATATTTCTAGCCAGTGCTATCTGGAGTTATCTCGGACGCAAACTTTTAAACTCGCTACCCTTTACTCTTTTCTCAATATTTTGCTCACTGGTCGCATTAGTTACCCTTCCTCTTATGGGAAACGCACTAGAGGCCGGCCATTTTTTTGGTTTATATCAGCGCATCAACTACGGTGCGTCAGTGGTTTGGATAGCCGGCTTGGCTCTGCTAATGCTAAAACGGTATTAAAGCAGTATCAGTTTATTGATCCGGCAAATGAAGGCCAGTGTCGGAAATAAAACGCGCCTCTTCATCGGATTGCGCATAGATAGCTGCAACGGCGAGCAGTCGAGGTGGAGAGGTCTGATAAACTGCCTGCCGATCACCATTAGCGTAATGCTTTAAGCTGGCTGAAGAGGAAACTTCTGGTGAGATGAGCTTTGCCAGGGCCATACTCATACCGAAATGTTCTGCAAGAGTGAGGCTATTCCTCCTTCAGACCCAAGCATCCATAGAGGCGGCACAATGGCCGTATCAGTTTGGACGGCGAGCGCAGCACAAGAATGAGTCACTAGAAATCTTCTCGTAGAAATGCCCAGAGTTCAGCGGCCTGTCGCGGAAAGCGATCGTACTCCACAGGGCTGCCCGGCGCCGTCAGTGCAACCGTACCAAGGTAGTTTCCGTTAGGAGTTCGTATGATGCCCAGGCCAATGTGCCCTGGAAAAATCCCAACCAAAAGGGAAATGTCTCGGCGAGCGTCTCACCCCAAACCATATAGATAAGCTGTCGATTATGGGATGGTATACATTTACAGTTACTCATAAGCTTTTCTTGTTCGAGGATTATGACAAGCCAATATGCAAAACAAGTTTCCCAAGGTTCCTCATTGATCCCACTCCAGAACCTTCCCGTCCCCGCGCTTTTTTCCGAGACCGAGCCCAGCGTCAGTTGCGATACGTGCAGTGCCAAATGTTGTCGGCTAGAGGTCATGCTTATTACGGACACCGGCGTTCCTATGCGTTTTATCGACACGGATCAGTGGGGCTCCATGACAATGGCTCGGTTGGATGATGGCTGGTGTAGCGCGCTTGACCGGGAAACGATGCGTTGCAGTATCTACGAGAACCGCCCGTTGATTTGCCGCGAATTCGAGATGAAGGGCGACGACTGTCTGGAAGAACGCAAGGCTGATTGGTAGTGTCCCGGTACGGCTTTTTTAGGAAACGCCGGAGAGTCCTTGGCAACCCTCCTTAGCGCAGGAGAAATGTACAAGAGACATGAGCGGATGAGCCAGAGTGAGCGTGTGAATTAGACGATACCCTTGATGACAGGGTGCTCGGATCACCAAAAACCTGCTTGCGAAAGATCAAGGGTAATACCAAAGAGTTCGGGTGCGACCAGATCGGAATCGTGACGGTTACCCACAAACTCGAGACCGTTTGCGAAGCTATCAATTGCCTGGTAATGGAGAGCGTTTACATAAACTTTTCAGGAAAAATTAAGGCAAAAAAAAGCCCCGCTAAGCGGGGCTTTTGAGGTTCAAGTCTTAGGCGACTTGAACCTGATCAGCTTGCATACCCTTCTGACCCTTGACGGCCATAAAGGTAACACTCTGACCTTCGCTTAGGCTTTTGAAGCCAGCGCTTTCGATCGAACGATAATGAACGAACAGATCCGGACCACTCTGGGGAGTGATAAAACCGAAACCTTTCTCATCGTTGAACCATTTAACTGTGCCAGTTTGACGAGTAGACATAATGTATCTCCAAGGTAAATTAAGACTGCGACACTGAAGTAGTCAGGCCGAGACTGAGTTGCGAAAAGTAAAACGAGCCGAGGAGATGAAACAAAAAACAGAACATCAAACTGGGTATCGAAGTGACAATTGCAGAGCAGTGACTTCACTGTACGCTATTTTAAGGAAATGTATACATTTATTTTAATTTTATAATTTTTTATTTTAAAACAAATAATCACTGGACTTTATAGAAAACATATGAAGCAAAATAAGATCATTCAAAATATATTTTTATCGAATAAACAAAAGAATGACTAAATAGTAGCGCTTAGGAATTCTTCTCTTTTAGCCTTTATAATTAATATTTACTAATTAAGTTTAGTGCAGATGGTTAGCTACGGAGACTACCCGAAGGGCTTAAGGAAAGAACTCATGCAGGGTACTACTTTTAACAAGAAAACCCGTTAAATTAATCGCTATTCCTACGATTTGGAATTTTTCGTGGAAGGCGTACGGTAAAAACTATGCCCTCCTCTTTGCTAGAGGTAACAGTAATCTCACCCTCATGTGCAGTAACGATTTGCTTAACCACATAAAGACCCAATCCTAAATTTTGGGCTCTTGAAGGGGTCCGCTCACTGACTGGGCGAATGGCGAAACGCTTTACCGGGTCAAAGAAGGTTCGCAACTTAGAAGGAGGTATGACATCGCCTTCATTTTGCACCGTGTATACCACTTCATCAGGAAGGCCGTACGTCGACACTTTGACTACGCTTTCCGGCTTGCCATGCTGAAGGGCATTTGCAATCAAGTTTGAAAACGCCTGAGCAATGCGTGCCCCATCCCATACGCCTATCAAATGGCCATCTGTTGTCAGGATAATTTTACGATCTGGATGGAATGTTCGCGCTTCCTCAACAATGTTTTGACATATTTCTAACAGGTCAACTGTATGAGGATCTACCGGTATCCCATCGCCCAAATGAGACGTCGAAAAATCCAAAAGATCGCGCACAATTTTATCCATTCGTTGCGAACTGTTGAAAATACGCAACCCTACTTTTAGTGCCTTGGACGGTAGGGTTTGATCGTGAAGCAGTACCTGTGCGCCCATGGTAATTGCGCCAAGTGGCGTTCGAACATCGTGTCCAAGAATAGCAAGAAACAAGTTCTGCGCTTCGCGCAGCATCTTCGTATAGCGTACCATTGACTCAGACTGCGCCTGATCAATAGCCTCGTTGAAGCGGATCATGTCTTGTATTTCGCTGGGCGTCGTTATTTCGACACGCTTCGACCATAGTCGAAGGACACTCGAGCGAAGAGCCCTGAACTCCGCCATGACTTGGTCGCTGTTCAAACCTGATGCTACACGATGAGCCGCGTGAAGTTCCGCAGCCGTATCCTGTACTCCTATTCCTGGAGGAGCAAGACCTCTGGATTTGGCGATGCTTTCCAGCTCTCCTTGATCCGTCTCCAGATCAGCGGCAATAACCTTTAACACGGCTGCCGCATGATCGCGCAGTTCAATCTTGTCTGCGTTATGAAGAGGCTCCAACGTAGATGCGAAGCCCTCCCACTCCTGCAATATGTCTTCGAGGTTTGACAGGATAAAAATTGATAACTTCATTTGTTTTCCTGGGTACCCTCACGGCGGGATAAGAAGTTTCTAGCAAGTAACGCTTGAACCTTGCTCAGCAGACTCTCAGCCAAAAACGGTTTCTTGATGAATGCGTCATAGCTCTTTACTGTAGCGGCAACCTGGCATTGCAACGAGCCACTCATCAGTAGAATGGGGAACGGAGAACCGCTTGGTGTGGCGTTTAATCGCTGGCTCAGTTCAAGGCCAGTCAAGTCAGGCATGCAACAATCGGAAATTAGGAGGTCTGGTTGCCGCTCTTTAATTTGCAACAAGGCTTCCTCCCCACTTAATGCAGTACTCACTTCATAGCCATACGCTTCCAATAACATTGAACAGTTCTCGGCTAAGTTTGAATCGTCATCTACTATTAAAATCATTAACATCATCCTGATGTGCCAAGCTCTGTTGCTAAACGCTTTAAAAGCGGCTTAGCTGTGCGTAGCGGAAATAGACAGGTTGCGCTTTAGTGGATAAAGGACACAACGGCCCAAAGCAGCCCGGATAAGGCGTGACTTAACTAAAGGGATTTAAACAAAATAGCTCTTTTGAAGAGCGAGACGGGACGATAACACCGGCAATAAGGTACGTATTACGGTACCAAGAGAAGAGACTTAGTACCGTACAGGAAACCACCACAATGTCCATTTCTTTCTTCTTCAGCCGCCGTAAGGGACCGCTTGCAATAGGCGCAGGTGGATAATTTAAGAAAATTTCATTTGTGTATTGGCATGAACTCCCACCACTACTTTTTGCTTTTTCAAAAACTGCCTGATTGGGCATTAATCGTTTATACGAGCCCATCTCATTGGCCAGAAATGATAGGACTGCTCGCTCTGAAATATTAAAGCTGCATTCCTACAGCCAAGCGGTTGAACGCGTTCATCAATGAAACGGCAAAAGTCAGGTCAGAAATCTGCGTATCGTTGAAATGCTCTTTTAGTGGCTGATATAGCGCATCGGGCGCCCCTTGATGAGAAATATGCGTCAGAGCTTCCGCCCAGGCAAGGGCAGCTTTTTCACGCTCATCAAACTGCTCACTGATGCGCCATCCAGCCAAGCAATCCAATTTGCTTTGAGCCATCCCCGCATCACGTAGAGCTTTGGCATGCATACCTAAACAATAAGCACAGCCGTTGATCTGCGAAACACGTAAATAAATGAGTTCGACTAGCGAAGCGCCAAGGGAACTATCGGCCAAGGCCTGGCTGGTTGCTCTTAACCCTTCATAGGCTGCTGACGAAAGAGTAGTAAATGGAAGACGCAGCTGACTCATGTGATTCTCCTGCAATGAGATATGACCAGGATAGATAAGATGTTTCAGTCAATTTGGCGCTAGTTCCTGAAATAAGGGCTTTAGATCCAATTGGCTCACTCATAGATGCTCTCCGGAACCTAAGAGCACTGTAGGCATTCAATGCCATACGCTATAGAGTCAAGAAATGGATAAATGACTAGGACATGGAATCTATTACCCAACCATTAGCATGCGGCGAGACGGCACCCATCTATCGGCAGATCTATCAGCGCTTTCGTGATGCGATCATTAATGGGCAACTGCGGCCTGGTGACCGTGTTCCGTCGGTACGTGCACTTGCGGCAGAGCTGAATCTAGCCAAAGGTACGATCGAGACGGCTTATCAGATACTTATTGGCGAGGGGTATTTAACCCCTCACGGGCCCAGCAGGAACCATAGTCGCGCATGACCTAAAGCCTGCCGCACTGCCTGCTATTGCACCACCAACAAAAGAGCATTCGGCCAGGATACATACCGGTTTTTCACCACAACCCCTGCAAATGGGCTTACCTGCATTAGATGCTTTTCCACGTAAACTCTGGAACCGCCTGGCTAGTCGTACGCTACGACAGGGTGGGCTGGATGGGCTTATTTATCCTGATCCGAGTGGTCATGCGTCACTGCGCGCCGCTGTGGCTGGTTATCTAGGAATTGCGCGAGGTATTAATTGCTTGCCAGAACAGGTCTTTGTGTGCGCTGGTTATCGTGCATGCCTGGAGCTTATCTATCGCAGCCTATTGCATACCGGAGACTTGGGTTGGTTCGAGGAACCTGGTTACTTCATTGCACGCGAGTTCCTAAAAACGACTGGCCTGCAACTGGTACCGGTTCCAGTGGATACTGCCGGTCTTAATGTACAGACTGGTATGGTTCTGGCACCAGATGCACGGTTTGCAGTAGTCACTCCAAGCCACCAAAGCCCTCTAGGGATATCGCTCTCTCTATCTCGTCGTCAAGCTCTACTCGAATGGGCCTCACAGCAAAAAAGCTGGATTATCGAGGACGACTATGACGGCGAATACCGTTACCAAGGACATCCACTACCGGCACTCAAAAGTCTTGACGCCGAAGGACGAGTACTCTACATCGGAACTTTCAGCAAAGTGCTTGCGCCTGGATTGAGACTTGCTTACGTGGTTGTACCTGCAGCCCAGGCAGAACGCTTCGCCTATGTAGCCGACACCCTGTACAACCATTGCCCATATATCCTGCAGTCAACAGTCGCAGCCTTTATTGAAGAGGGGCACTTTGGGCAACATCTTAAAAAGATGCGCAGCCTTTATGCCCACCGGCGCACGCTATTGATCGAAGCACTTCTCAGCACTCTAGATGACGCTGTTCACCTTGACCCGCAAGCTGGCGGCATGCACTTATTGCTACGGCTTGCCGCCGGCTACGACGACAGGCTGATCGAAGAGCGCGCTCAAAGGGCTGGCTTGGCAGCACAAGCTCTCTCCAAATGGTACGCCACATCAGAGACTTCGTCTGGTTTGCTGTTAGGCTTTACCAATGTCGTAGACAAGATTCAGGCAGCAGATCTTGCTACGCGCTTATCCAAATGCTTTTAACAGCAACCCACTCTTTGCCCTCCATTCAATACCAGTGGAGCTTAAACCTCTGGCAGTGGCTGGCTTTATTACCGGCTCATACGGTTAAGGCTATAGGCACCCGACATTGTGTTTCATCTGGGTTAAGTAGAAGAGTAAGTAAAGAACCACAATGAAAGTGCGACCATACTCACTGGGCGCTGAGTATGCGTTTATCTTTTTTCAATTTTCATTAATAAGCGCAACGTAACACCTTTAGCCTGCTTACGATAAAGACATTAATAAGGTAGCACTACAGTATCAACATCCAAAAAATTAGTTTGCGCGTCAAATTCTCTTCACATGCCAAATATAAAGCCAATTTTTTGACCAGACTGGCTTACAGAGAATGGTAGAGGCTTCGCCTAAGCCTGCACGAATTGCTCTATAGAGTCCTCGACTGACGGTCGTTCTTTATAAAAACCATTATATATCAATAAGTTATCTAAGCAACTAAAGATAATTTTCATATCTGACTCTCTACTTTTGTTCTTTTGGCATAGAGCTTGTATTAAGGATTGCATGTGCCTGGAGGCGCTTCTAACTGTTTCTAAAACTGGAAACTTAATTTTTGGTCTGGCCTCACGCTCATGGAAAGGAGATGCCTACACCTTCTCGCGCAGTAGCACGGTGATCATAAATATGTCTATCCACTTTCCAAAGAAGTTACTAAAGAGCCTTCCAATTTTAGCGGCCCTGGCACTCGGTACTACGGCCGTACAAGCCGAGCAAGTTGATCTGGTCAGCCTGAACCTGTCGGGTGCTGGTTTTGCCCCGCATGTGCTGCCAGGCATCAACGGTACCAACTACATCTTCCCGGTGGAGTCTTATTTCCAACAGTGGAGCGCAAGGGGCATCAAGACGATGCGTTTCCCCATCATCTGGGAACGCTTGCAGCCCAAACTGGGCGGTCCGCTTGATCCGACCTACGTAGCCCTTATCGATCGCACCTTTGGTTACGCTCAAAAGCACAACGTCAAGATCATCCTGGACCTGCATAACTACGCGCGGTATCGCGGCCAGATTATTGGTACGAGCAGCGTTCCGTATGCCCGCTACCAGGAGATCATGACCAAGATCGCTCAGCAGTGGAGCAAGCAGCCAGCGCTGTATGCCTACGACATCATGAACGAGCCGAACGGTGCTCTGGCCTACTGGCCGACTGCCGCTCAGTACGGCATCAACGGCGTGCGTGCAGTAGACAAGACGCGTCCGATCATTGTTGAAGGTAATGGCTGGGCCAGTGCTACACGTTGGGCTGAGTGGAACGATTCGCTGCTGAACCTGAAGGATCCGTCCAACAACATCATCTTCTCGGCGCACTCGTACTTTGATGAAAACGCGGGCGGCAGCTACGGCGACGTTGATGTGAACAAGCTCGACGCCATGTATGGCGTCAATCGGGTCAAGCCCTTCGTTGAGTGGCTGAAGAAGCACGGCAAGCGTGGCTACATTGGTGAGTTTGGCGTACCGGATAACAACCCGCGCTGGAACCTGCTGATGGACAACATGCTGGCATACCTGAAGCAGAATTGTGTCCCTGCTTCCTACTGGGCGGCGGGCCCGGGCTGGGGCAGTTACTTCATGTCGGTTGAGCCAGTCAATGGCGTGGAGCGTCCGCAGTGGGCAACTCTGAAAAAGTATGTAGATAACACCAGCTGTTCGGCTTATGGTCCAAAGACGACGGCTACGTCGACACCTGTGGCTACAACACCGACAGTTACCTCACCGTCTACCAGCACTAGCTCGACGGTTACCAGCACGATCAATAACTTCACCAACACTGATTGGCTGAACGGCGTATATCGCAAAAAGCCCGGCTTCTCGCTTCCAGCAACTGCTGCAAACAAGACAGCATTTAAGGTAGGCGCCTCGGTGAAGATGGCTAATGGAGAGGTTCGCAAGATCACTTCTGTACAGATAGGCAATAACCTAGGTGTATATCTGGAGGGTGCTGCGGTGAATGGCTCGACTGTAGGTTATCCGAAGACGCTGACACTAGTGTCTAATTAACCACTTTCAACCTAGGCTGATGGTCGTCATCAGCCTAGGTTGGCTCCATAGCGTATTCTGAAGCGGTATCGTGTTTGACAACTAGGCGTAAGAGTCAGCCAACGCTCTGAGTCATCAGCAGTACCCCTTCCCTATTTGTATTCAGTCGGCTTTAGGCAATCCAGGCCTAGAAAATATTGTTACCTGGCCTGCCTAGTGTTATGCCATCAGATTACCCAAGCACGACATGAGGCAAGAACCGGCTCGAATCCTTGGTAATAAGGCTGTCGTCCTCACGAATCCCAATCCCTGACGCCACATCCGCCACTACCCACGAACCAACCAGGGTATAGCTATCGCCAAAGCGTGGCAGCGGCGAAAACGCCTGCAAAATATAGGGCGCATCGGTATAGGGACCGTCCTCCACTACTACCTGGTCCTTATCGGTGCGGATCTCGATATTGGCCCCTTCACGTGAAAAGAAGGGCTTACGCACCCAGCCCTTGGGCACAGGATTCTTGGGATTGCTGTCGACATAAGCCGGTAACAGGTTAGGGTGGCCCTCATTAAACTTCCATAACAGTGGAAGAATACCCTTATTGCTGATGACAGCCTTCCAGGCAGGCTCCACAAATTGCGTGTCGCAGGCCGGTACTGCTCTGCCGAACTCCTCATTGAAAATATGTTCCCAGGCATGCAGCTTGAAGAGTCGCTCGATCCAGCACCCCTCCAGATCAACGAAACGGCCCTTGGCAGTGAGACCTATGTCTTCCACATTGATATGTCGGGCGTCGATTCCAGCATGGGCAGCCATCCGACGCAGAAAATCTGTAGTACCGCGATCCTCAACCGAGCCGGACATGGCCGAAAAATAGAACGCACCTCCAACTGGAAAAGCCGCAAAAGCCCGCACTAGATCTTCGGCAATGGTGTTGAATTGGGTTGCTTCAACCGGCAGCACGCCACGCGCAATCTGGTCTTCCAACCACAGGAGTTGAATCGAACCAGCCTCGAGCAGTGACGTTGGGGTATCCATATTGGCTTCCAGCAATTTGGCTGGCCCTGTCCCGTTATAGGCGAAATCAAAACGCCCATACAAATGCGGATGACCCTGCCTCCAGGAGTTCCGGACCAGATCGAAGAACTCAGATGGGATAGCCAAGCCTGAAAGAAGCTCCTCACTGCTGACAACCCGGTCTACAACGTCCAGGCACATCTCATGCAGCTCCCGGGTTGGCTCTTCCAGATCACGGGTAATTTGCGCTTCCGTAAACTCGTAGTAGCCACGCTCATCCCAGTAACGTTCACCATCAATGGTGTGAAAGTTGAAACCCTCACGCTCTACGGTTTCGCGCCAGTTCGGGCGTTCTTCGATACTGATCTTTTTCACGGCCCCGCTCCTTAGCTACTGCTGAACCCACCACTGCTTTTGCCGCTCCAGCCGCTTCGTGCAGTCGCCTGGCTACCAAAACCTCCCCGCGAGATCGTTGACGATACAGAAGAGCCCGTGCTGCCGGAACTTCTACCCAAGCTCCTACCCAGCGTTGACGATGTATAGGAATTTGTTGGACTGGTCCGGGCTTGGGTCGAGCGACTGAAAGTCTTACCCTGCTCGATCTGGCGAGAAAGGGTCGAGTTGTAATAGTTGCCCCGATTGTCGCGCGTCCGATAGATTGGCTGCGAATAATAGTGGTTACCACCCCGACCACTGAGCATATTGCCAATCAAAAGACCCATCAGTAGATTATCGAAATGGCCACCACTATTCTGTGCAGCCACCTGATCTACGGTCTGCCTGGGCAGATCTCCAGACATGGCCAGTTCAAAGCCACCGAGCTTAGGCATGTACTTACCGTCCGATGTGACCTGGCAATAGTCGGCCACGAAGTCGGCATCACAACTGGCCTGATCATCATAGGTAGGCGCGATGCGCTTGTGGTCAGCCATGGCCTGCATGTAGGCATCAGAGCAGATATCCACCGGTATCTGGGTATCCGCGCACTCCTGAACCGTGCTGAAGGTTTTTGTCACGTTGTAGGTAGCGGTGTCATCCGCCTTATTGCCGCACGCGGCAAGTGCCAGCGGCAGGGTACTGGCCAGCACCAGTTTGACGGAACTACGGTTTCTCATCCGATTCTCCTCCTGGCTCAGGCCGACGGGGTCATGCAGGCGGAATTGATAAAGCCAATGCTGATCGCAACCGAGGCCGAGTACACGGCGGCCGCTAGTTCGCCTCGAGCGATCCGGGCCGAAAGGTCCTTTACAACAAGGCTTGTACCCAGAAAGGTCAGCAGTTGGACAATGGCGGCAATCACAACCCAGACCACAAAATCAAGCACGCTTACGCTGTAGGCGATGATGTTGCTAGCTGGCAGGGCAAAGCCGATCAGCGAACCGCCCAAGGCAATAGCCGCTGCAGTATTGCCTTCGCGGATAAGCGCGAACTCCTTATGTGGCGTAAGCCGGGTATAGATAAGCTGGAACAGAGCGAACAGGATGACGGCTACGACTATATAGACAACAAAGCCGGTGACCGCGCCGGCGTTTAGGGATATACGAAGTGCTTCTAACATAGGATTTCCTTATCAGAGGACCGACAGGTCCGTGGGTTGCAGCGTTACGCCGACTGCAGTCGACAGCGAGATGACACCCTCTTCGTCCTCCTCTACCGAGAGCAATAGAAACTCCCGACGATTGACTAGGCCGATGTCGCGTGCATACAGCATGCAATTATGCCGGATGCGATAGGATTTCTCAGGGCTCTTAACGTACTCCAGCAGAGGCGTCAGCTCCGTCTGACCATCCTCGCTCCCCCACTCGCGCCCGTACTCTTCACCGTCAAGCTCATACCGCGGCATGCCCAGCTTGGCACCGGGACCCGAAAGACGCAGCAACTCTTGCTCACTATTGATCGTGGTCACGCTGTGATAGCCAAACAAGATGATGTCCTGAATGTCGCCATTGCTTGGGCCATTCATGACTACCTGAAGAAAATAGTCCTCGTCATCCAGATAGAAGCGCAGCAGACGCATGGACTGACCCAAGTCGATATTGCCGACCGCCCAGACTTTTTCATCGCCAGGAACAGTGACATGGGAGTGGCCGTCGAGCAGCAGCTTTAGCGAGCTGTCCAGACAAATCATTCTCCCTCGCGTTAGCCCCATGGGGCTTGCATTGGTAATAGCTCCCCCTTCCGTCTTGTCATTCTTGGGAAGTGGCGCCCCCATGCCGAGCGCTCGCTTTATCCAACTCATTAAACACCTCCTATTGTGATGAGGAATCGTTAGGCCGAACCAGAAACTAGCCGTCTGGAATGCATGAGCCAGCTGGCCAACATGCCTGCGATCGCCCCCATAATGTGTGACTCAAACGAAACGCCTGGCACAGGTAAAAATCCAAAAATCAGCCCACCATAGGCCGCCAGTGCAATGGCCGCAATGAGGAGGCTTAAAAGACTGCGCTGGAACCATGCCCGTGTCAGTACGTATGTCCAGAGCCCAAAGATCAGCCCACTGGCACCCACGTGAATACTGGGTCGTCCGACCAACCAGACCAGAAAACCGCCTAGGCCTGCGATCAGGATAAAGACCCGAACGTACCGCCCCAGACCTTCACTCGACACCAGCCAACTCAGTACTACAAAGGCTGGCAAATTACTCACAAGATGCCCTACTGAGCCATGCAGAAAGGGCGCGAACACGATACCTTGAAGGCCATAGGTAGTTCGCGGGATGATGCCGTGATAGAGAAGACTGTTGGCCGTCAGCATGTTTACCAGCTGTACGCCCACCATGACGGCAGCGAGCGCAGCGATAACCTGAAAACGTTTTACTAATCGCAAAGACATATGTCCCAGGGCAGGCAAAAGGGCATCCGGTGTGACCCGCCTACCCTTCTTTACAGTTATTGCGCTGGGCCGGCGTTCTGTTTTGCCTTGAGGCGCGCCAGCACATCGGCACCGCTACCCGCTTGAGAACCTATACCAGCATCTTGCAGGCGGCGCTCCAGATCGCCGCCCTTGGCGGCACCGGCCAGCTCCTCAGCAGCCTCAAGCCTTGCGTCCTGTTCGTCCTGACGCGCCTTGATACGGGCGAGTGAATCCACTGCTGTCTCAAGCGCACCATTGGCACCGCCAGTAGCGGCTGCGGTAGCTACACGGGCCTTCTGCACAGTTTCGCGTGCTTTGGCCATTTCGATCTGCTGTTTGAGGCCTTTGATCTGCGCTTCCGCTTTAAGCACCTGCCCATGCAGGACTTCCACCTGCTTGCTGAACTGGTCAGCCAGGGCCTGCTCCTGGTTACGCTGGGCCTCGATTTCAGCCACCTTGTTGGCACATTCGGTTGCCAACGCTTCTTCGCCCTTGTTCAGCGCAGCCATAGCCTTGCCTTCCCAGTTCTGAATATCGCTATTGAAAGCGTCCAGACGCTGCAGGGAGAGCTTGTGCTTGGCCTTGATTTCGACCAAACCATTACGGGCTCTAAGAAGCGCAGCCTCGGCATCACGCACTTCCTGATCGAGGATACGAATCGCGTTCTTGTCAACAATCGCTTCGCCAACTTCAGAAGCACCACCACGAAATGCGGTCACTACTTTCTTCCAAATGCTCATTTGTTCACTCCGGTGTTACTAAGGGGTTAGGCCTTGATATGGTCTTCGAAGGCTTCGGCTGCGCGAATCACGTTTTCAGCCAGGGTGTAGATTTCCTGAACGATGACGGTCAGCGACGACGCCGCACTTAAGGCGCCAAACATGCAATAGATTTCCTGGTCATCTACCGGCTCTATCCCAACAGAGGACAGCGGAAACATATCGCGGCTGCGTAAGAGCAGACTATTGAATTCATTAACATCCTTGACCTTGGCTACCTCGAACAACGTGGCATCAACCAGGATTTGATCGCCGGACACTGCCAAATAAATAGGCAGGTCGCCAAAGTCAGTCATGGTGAGCTTGATGCTGGGTACGGCCCCCTCGGCAATAGACAGAACAATCTCGCCCCTTTCCACTACATCAAGTTCCAGCAGGGCTTTATGTAGCGAGCTGATACTCCAATTAGTGCTCTCGGTCATGAAACTCTCCAGTTTTATTTTGTCGCCCAGAAAGGGCTGCCGTAACGCTTTCTCAATACCCCGGAGGGCATTTACGTTCTCAGGAAGAATCCAGAACTCTCGCTTGACCAAGCCCGCCTCACGCAACCGCATGCGCATCTCGCGAACATAGTCAGCAGTAGTCTTGCCTTTGCCAGAACCTGTTTTAACCATGCCATCATCCGGCAATTTCTTACGAGGCATGAGACCTCCTAAAACCTTACATATAAGCAAGATAGACTCTAAACGCCAGCTTCGCAATTATTACATGTAAGAATTTATAAATCTTACATGTAATGTGAAAAGCATAGCTTGACGCTGTGGTGACGAAAGGAATATTTCTCTAGCAGTGGCACCTATCTGAGACGAAACCCTTGGAACTCATCCCTCCTTTCAATAGCTGGAAGAAAGCCTAATGGCGCCAGTAGAAGTCAAACATCTAAGGTGACTAGCTCAGTATCGCTAACAATAGCGTCTGGTATATGACGAAAGCAGGAAACGGCAGGCAGAGGCAACGGGAGAGTTACAAACTTACCCCGTTTTCAAGGTAGGGCCGGACCGGCACGGCCTTGCCCTCCGCCCCTCAAATAGGTAGGTCTTATAGGTGAAACTAACGCCGCTAGTTCGCTTATACAAAAACCTTTGCTTTACCCGCCTCTGCCTCATAAAGATAACCGCTTGACTACCAGCTTAATGACGACACAAAACAGCTATTACAAAGGAAAAAGAAAGGTTTTCTGGCAAGTATCATTAGATCAAGGCGCTGATCTGCCTGACGTATCTTCCGCTCCTGACTGCTCATTGCTTAACGTCGAATCTGTCGCATCATTAGCCAGCCCCTGCTTCATTCTAGCCAGCATATCGACCAGCAATGCTCGTTGAGCCGAGTCAAGATGCCTAAGCATCTGAGCGATGACTACTTTTCTACGACTATTGAGCAAATCATAGACCTCTTTCCCTTGAGCGGTAAGCCGCAAAAGGATTGCACGACGATCCAACGGATCGGGGCTTCGCTCAATTAATCCATGCTCTTCCAGATCCCGCACGACACGCGTGATCTGGGCCTGGTCCCTACCACTGCGCTCAATCAAATCACGCGGCCTCGCCTCAGGACGCTTTGCGACAAACGCCAACGCACGCACTTGAAAATGGGCTAGCCCTGTTGATTCCAGATGAGCAGCATCCTTCATTCGACCCTGAAAGGCGTCGGTGATATCTGCGAAAAGCTCGGCGATGCGTTCTTCCATAAAGCCTCTCATTGACGACTGCGAATTACTTGATATTGTCAATTAAACTCGATTTATGTACCTCTCACGCCGGGTGCGCTTTCGTTAAAAACTGCCTCGAGGCGCAAAAGTTGTTTTCATTAAAGTCCTAAAAACATGATCTCACTAAAACATCTATTGATAGGCCTTGCCGCAGGGGCCGCCCTGACGGGTCTTGCTTCTGTATCAGCCACTGAAACGCAAGCCTCCCTGCTCGTCAGCACTGACAGCGGCCCAGTAAAAGGAAAGATGCAGCTGGACTGCATAGTTTCAAAGGGATCCCCTTTGCCAAACCGCCCGTAGGCGATCTGCGCTGGATGCCTCCCGTGCCTGTACAGGCCTGGAAGGAACCTCTTGTTGCTAACAAGCTTGGCAATACCTGCGGACCTGATTCTTGAGAAAGGTCCAGATTACATGCCGGTTGCCCAAGTCGTCGTAGACGGACAAATCATACCCACAACCTTCAAGCAAGCCTTTACCAGCGGCCAGTTCAATCAGGTACCAGTCATCAACGGATTCAACAGCAACGAAGGAACCTTCTTCGCCGGGTTCGCCGAGTTGATGATGGGTCGGAAGATGACTATGGACGACTATAAACCAGTACTGCAGGCATTTTTGGGCAGCGAGCGTGGTGCCAAGTTGTTTGGGATCGCTCAACAAACCGTTCTTCAACAGCCCCCCCCAGAAAACGTTGGTGAGAACTACGCCAGCTTTTTCGGGCGCGCTAAATTCATCTGCCCAGTCCCGATCTCAAGCGCCATGCTGGGTAAATTTGTGCCTGTGTACACCTACGAATTTGCTGACCCCACGGCACCTCAGCTATTGAAACCCGCCTTCTTCCCCTACCTAGCGTCCCATACTGCTGAGCTGCAATATCTGTTCAAAGGCTTCCATGGCGTGACGGGCAACCAAGGCGCTTTGTCCGGCGTACAGCAGAGTCTTTCCAGCCAGATGATTAACCACTGGACGAACTTTGCCAAAACCGGCGTTCCTGGCGGAGCTAATACTCCAGCCTAGGAGCAGTACAACGTTGATAAAAAGACTATGCGCTTTTCCCCACCTCAGGGTGAAATGGTGAAAGGTGTAGCTGAAAAATATAATTGCGCTGAACCCGAGGCAACACTCATTAATTGACGACAGCACCAAGTCGCCAATCATTGCTTCTCCCTCACCAGAGGGCACCGGGATACGCCCTGAGCTTTCGAGACGGGGCGTATGCTAAGTCGCATATCGCCGATCTTTTAAAAGGCTACGGTTATTAGGCTTGGGCAGGCATTTTCAGCACTAGTTAGGTCTCAGGAAAAAGGGATTTGGATCAGTTAAAAAGAGCCGTATCTATTTATGCTATTGCCCAAGGATAAAGCCAGTCGACGCTTGTGCTCTAAGCCAACGTAACGGACACCGTTACAGACCCATAGGTAGCCCCTGTATGATCCAGCAGCTGCCTAAGCGAGGCGCAATAAAATGCCTTGGCGTGCTCTGCTGATGGCCCGCTCACGCGTTCGACCTATTCATTGTCCAGGAATGAAACGGCTTGGTTAACCGATGCTCAATGCCATGACGATGACAGACTATTTTCTCCCTGGGATTAAACACCCAGGATCCTCAGAAATTTCGAACCTATGGACTCTACCGGTCCAACTGGTTTATCAGCATTCCTGGCGGCTCTCATCGCGTGCACGAGTATTTGCAGAGTGGGCATGTCCACAGCTGGAGAGATCGACGCCCCACCCTGCTAGTGGCTAGTTTCGTTTATGTCTTTTAAACCAGCTGTCTCAGTATTGTTAAATACGAAATCCAGTTAAGACCGAACCCTGTAATAAGCTGTAATTCTGCCTGGATAATGGACGCAGTCATAGCGCATTAAAGAGAACCAGGGCACGGCTCCTTTTCTTTGAGACTACATACTGAATGTCATCACCAGACCTAAGACGCTGCTATAAACATCTGGCAAAGGACATGGGTTGAATCGTCCGGCTCTTGTAGCGACCCTCTATAGATTAGAGAGGCAGAAGCGAGAAGAATAAGATTTCTGATTCGAGTTTTGCAAAATCCTCCTATGAGTGCTAAACGCACCCGCTACTTATAAAAGAAGCTACAACACTACCGTATACCGTAAAGCGCAGCTATTGCTTCGACAGCTAAGAACCTGTCGCCTCGAAGATCAATATGCCAATCTGGGCATAAGAAGCACGGAATTTAAAGTAAAGCTCGGCCAAGAGCGCGTACAAACTGTACGCAATGGAAAACTAACTATTCAAGCTTATAGAGCGGGACAAGCGCTAGGGGTATATTGGGTTGCTACCGTGAAATGCCCCATTTTCCTTCGAAACTAAAGAGATAGCTTTTCTTTTACTTAAGTGAGATGGAGTACTGCCAAAGCATTATGGGATGCCTATAGCAGAGCCGCTCTGCATGGGCACAGAACGGCTCGCTTTAAATCATGCCAGGGCTTATTGAAGCCAGCCCTCTACAACATCAGCGCCATGCTCGGCTTTCCACGCCTTTAACACCTTGTGGTTACCACCCTTGGTTTCAATCACTTCTCCTGTCTCAGGGTGCTTATACGTTTTTACCGTACGTGTGCGACGAGAAGCTTTTTCCGGATGTGCAACCAGACCCTTAGGTTTACGAGAATAGGCAGGATCAATAATCTCGATAATATCGGCAAGATTCTTGCCGTATTCGCTCATTAACTCCTGAAGCTTGCTTTCAAACTCTATTTCACGCTGAAGCGACTCATCTTTTTTGAGTGACTCAAGAAGCTGTAGTTGAGCTCTTAATTGTTCTTCGGCAGCACGAAATTCAGCTAATTTAGACATATTTTCTCGTTAAACTGAAATAAAAGACTTGGAGATAGCGCTTTTCAAAGGGCTACCTATTGGCAGCACATTATACATACTGAAGTAACGCTGTTGACTATACAATTTAAGTATATATTTCACTTGGCTGAAGCTCGACCACTTAATACCTGTAGGCCTAAAGGCACGAGTCCACATACTCATCCTAGGTATATGGCTAACCCGGCAAAAAAGCTTGGATTAATCAAGAAAAACTTCACGAGTTTTGAGCTGCCTGCTGTATTCGTTATTCTCTATCCTAAAATAAACTTGTCTTACTTATTTGAATGCCCTTACATCCCTCATAGATTAGTGGAATAACGCCGCTCACTGGTTCCAGCCTTGATTACCTGACCTGGAACATCATGTCCGATTAAAGCTGGCAGATCACGCGCTACGCCTAACAGACGCTCTAAATCAACGCTTGTGTCATACCCCATGCGCTGAAACATATGCACCAGATCTCCAGTACAAATATTACCGCTGGCACCAGGCGCATAAGGGCATCCACCCAATCCGCCTAAGGACACATCGAAGCGGTCGATGCCAGCATTAGCTGCCGGCCGGCTCGCGGATATACCCAAAGGCATCGTACTCAGGAATCAGGCTTTCCATCATGCCGAACACTGACTCGTAGAGCGCCACGTCGATCATCTGCCCTTTCTCGCTGCGCTGCCGCTCCTGCAAGGCCAGAAGAACGCCAATGACGCCGTACAGCGAGGACAACGAATCGCCAATGCTAATGCCAACCCGTACAGGCGGCTGGCCGAGATAGCCCGACAGGTGACGCAAGCCTCCCATGGCCTCGCCGATGACACCAAATCCAGGAAAGTCACGGTAAGGGCCATCCTGCCCATAACCAGAAATACGCAGCATAATGAGACGCGGATTGATATCGGCCAGCGCTTCCCAGCCCAGCCCCCACTCCCCCAGCGTGCCGGGCCGGATGTTCTCAACCAAGACATCGGCTTCGGCAATCAACTGCCGGGCAATGCCCTGTGCTTCGGCCTGCCGTCAACCTCGATACCGGCCGCGGGGCTGCTGAATAACTGCCAGGCCAGGTAGGTCAGCCAAAGCACGCCAACTCCGGCCATGGCACGCTGAAGCAGTGGATAGCGCAGTAAAGACTCGCCCACACCGAGACCAACCGTTACCACGATGGCCGCCGCACCTGTGCAATCCCCCAGGATGATCAGTACGGCTGCGCCCCATCCATAGCGTGAGCTGTTACTGAGGACAAGAATGTTCGTTGGCCCTGGGGTAATGGACGCCACAAAGGCGAATAGAATGAATGAAAGCATCTGACTCAGACCTCCCTGCTCGCTTGACCGCACCCGCCCCCGTACTGATGAATGACATAACATCCCCTCCACCAGTGTATAGAGGGTCGATTTTGCGACGGGGCGGGTCAGACGTCTGGAAGATTTGAGCAACGCCTGCGGTAATGGGCCGGGGTCAACCCATACGTGCGGCGAAACCAACGGCCGAGATGACTTTGATCGGCAAAGCCCAGCGCTGCAGCTATATCGGCTGGCAAGTCCCCGCGTGCCAGCAAGTGCCGCGCCTTGGCCAGGCGCAACTGGATCAGATAGGCATGAGGCGCCAGACCGAATGCAGCCTTGAAGGCACGAGTCAGTCTGAAGCGATCGGTACCGGCCATACGGGCCAGATCGTCCAGCCCTACATCCTCATTAAAATGTGCATGCAGATAGCCACGAACCCGCTGCGCCAGCACGGGTAGACGGGGGTCAGGATTCAGGAGGGTCCGCCATTTCAGATGCCGGGTCAGCTGGCACAAAAGCGTATCACGTGCGGCCTGCCGAACAATTCGCAGCTCCGACTCCCTCAAAGCGCTGAAGGCCTGGGCGATAGCCTCCAGCAGGGCAGGATCATGCATCAGTACTTTAGAAAATCCTGGCTGGCAACAGGCGGGCGCATTCTCGAAAAGAGCCCGGAGCTCACGTTCGATCCAGTTCGGGTCCAGGTACAGCATCGAGTAGGTGAATCCACCCGGCGTCGGTGCATGACCATCGTGAATATCGCCCGGTTCCAACAGAAATACCTGGCCGGGTGTGCTGTGGTGCACGACTCTGCGACACTGGATTTGCTGAACGCCCTGCTCCGTGAAACCGACCAGATAGCTGTCGTGCCAGTGCGGATCATAGGCAGCCCTTCGAAATGGGCACGGATCTTCTCGATGCCCGTCTCGGCGTCCTGGGTCAGGTCAACCCATTAATAAAGGCTCATGATGATGTCCGATATAGCGCTCATGTAGAGAGAGAGTGGTCTATCCGTACACCCTATCCTAGATCCTGAGGCCGCTGATGTCTGGAAGATTTGTGCAGTCTGAAAGTTATGCGTCTTGTGCCTCGCTCCTGCCAGGCTTCGGCTTCTCATGCCATAACTCGAGACCGTCAGTTTTTCTGCCTGCCTCCAGCACGGGTTCATCCTTTAACCGCTCCACCAGAAAATCAATGAACACTTTCAATTTAGGTGGCAAATGACGCGTGGCAGGATACAGCAGCCAGGCACCGCCGCTGTAGGAGGACTGGAATGTCCAGTCGGGCAAAACCTGAACGATACTCCCTTGCTGCAAGGCATGGCGCGCCGTGAAATACGGCAAGCTGCCAATGCCGATGTGGTGGAGCACAGCATCCAACCTTGCCCCGGTATGATTGGCCGCGTACCGCCCACGCACATTGACGGTGACAGCCTTACTACCCTGCTTGAATTTCCATCGGGCATCCGCTGGTTCTTCGCCCAGGTAAATACAGCTGTGGCGAGCCAGATCACGAGGATGCAGCGGAATACCGTGCTCTGCCAGATAGTGAGGGGTCGCGCAGATCAGATGGTCGATACGCATGAGCTGCCGACCCATGAGGCCTGGTGGCGGACGATCTGTAATACGAATAACAAGATCTACTTTGTCATCGATTAGATCGACATAACGATCATCAAGCACCAGTTGCACATCTACCTGAGGGTAACGACGCAAAAATTCCGGTATATGCGGATGGATGACGAAGCGCCCTACCGCCTTGGGCACACTTAACCGAATCAGCCCTTCTGGAGCCTGATTGAATTGACCGCCGATTTCCATCACGGCACGGGCGGCGTTTACCATGTCCACGCAACGCCGGTAGACCTCTTCACCGCTCTCGCTCAGGCGGAGCTTGCGCGTAGTCCGGTGCAACAGGCGCGTCGCCAGAGCCTTTTCCAGCCGCGCCACACTGCGACTGGTTGACGACGGGGTGGTACCGAGCTGCCGGGCCGCATCAGAAAAGCTTCCAGTTTCCACGACCTTGACGAAAACCACCATTTCACCCATCAAGGCGACTGGAGTACTTGTGCTCACGGTGCAAAAATCCTTTGGTGTGTAGATGAATTATCACACGTTCGCCCTTTCCCTAGAATGTGTATTCATGCTCAAGGGGAGAAGGCAATGACTCAGCGACTGTATTACTTTTCCGATCAATTGGCGGTAGAGGTGCAGGTTATCTCCTGCCATGCACAGGACGCACTGTTTGCCATTGAGTTAGACGCGACCCCCTTTCATCCTCAGGGTGGCGGCCAGCCCAGTGATACGGGATCGCTCGGTGAGGTAGAAGTTGTTCAGGTTCGCCATGAGGAAGGCCGCATCGTCCATTATGTTACTAATGCCATCAAACCTGGCCGTACCATTGCCCAGGTTGATGAAAACCGACGTCGCCTGCATACCCATCTCCATTCAGCAGGACACCTGATCGGCCACATAGGCGAAGCGTTTGGCTGGCACCCTGTCAAGGCACATCACTGGCCTGGCGAGGGCCGCATCGAATTTATTCCTGGTCCAGAGGCACAACCGTTAGAGGCCTGGATGCTGCTAAAGCGTTTCGAGCAGTTGGTTACGGAGGACTTGCCCGTAACGATTACTCTCGACGAAGAAGGCCTGCGTGAAGTGCGTTTCGGAAGCTTTTCACCGTATGGCTGTGGAGGAACCCATGTACCTTCGCTTGGCTCGCTTAACAGCTTGAGCGAGCTAGCCCTTAAAGAGAAGAAAGGAAGGCTGTACGTTCATTATGACGTGACAGCCTGAGCCTAACTGCTTACTCGGCCAGCCATACTCCCGTTTTCAGTCTGTTCTCTGGCAGGTGCACAGGTGACAGGCTTATGCTTTCAGGAACCGAAATGTTCTCTTCCTATATGACCGAGTTTCTGAGCCTGGCCATTATTCATTTTTTGGCTGTTATTGCTCCAGGGCCCGATTTTGCCGTGACAGTGCGTCAAAGCGTTCGCTTCGGTCGACTGGTAGGTTTATTCACTGCGCTAGGGATCGGTGCAGGCATCTCGATCCACGTGCTTTATACCTTGTTGGGCATCGGAGCACTCATGCATGCCTGGCCATGGCTACTGGGCATAGCAAAGCTTGCAGGCGGCGCGTATATCCTTTATCTCGGGATCAGTCTTATCAAGAGTAAAGCATCGCCACCTACAAGCGAGGTCGCTCCAAACGCTTTTCATACAGAGCAACCCACTTTTGGAAAAGCTTTTCTGGTGGGCTTTTTGACCAATGCTACCAATCCCAAAGCCACACTCTTCTTTCTAGCTATTTTTACAACACTCGTCAGTAGTGAGACTCCGATTCATGTCCAAGCGCTGTATGGCCTCTGGATGTGCAGTGTCAACGCCGCATGGTTCATGCTGGTGGGCCTGCTGTTTTCAAGCCCCTATATACGCGCCGCGTTTTTGCGCCTGGGGCACTGGTTCGAGCGCACCATGGGCTTGGTGCTGGTCTTCTTTGCTGGCCGACTACTGCTGTCAACTTTTTGATGTCTCAAGCGGAGCGGGCCCTACTTTCTTGCGACTTCACTCCCGAAAGGGATAACGGAGCAATTCGTCATAAGGCAGCGGCTTGGCAAAAAGATATCCTTGCGCCTCATCGCAGGTCGCTTTTTTCAGGAGATCAAGCGTGTCGGTATCTTCGACGCCCTCCGCGACAACATATAGATTCAAGGCATGCGCCATGTCAGTAATAGCTTTGATGAAGGCATAGCGGTCCATGCCCTCCGCTGGCTGGGTAACGAAAGTACGGTCAAGCTTTACGACGTCGATAGGAAAGCGTCTGAGATAGGACAGTCCAGAATATCCTGTACCAAAATCATCGACGGCCAGGTACACCCCAAGCGCCTTTAGCTCACGCATGACGTGAGTCGACAGATCCATATCCTCAATAAAGGCGCTTTCAGTAAGCTCTAACTCAAGCAGTGCAGGGTCTAGGCGTGAGTGCTCGAGGGCTTGCCTTACTTGCTTTATTAAATGAGGCGACTTGAGTTGCCGTGGTGAAAGGTTGACAGATACACGCAACGAACAGCCAAGACAGGCGTTCAATGCGCTGATATCCATACAGGCCTTGTGCAAAACCCAAATTCCTAACTCATTAATTATCCCGGTTTCTTCTGCTACCGGTATTAGTTCTAGAGGAGAAATCACTCCCCGCTGCGGATGATGCCAGCGAATCAGCGCCTCAACACCTTGAACCTGCATATCCGGCAGCCGGAGCCGCGGTTGGTAATGGAGTGCAAATTCTTCTTTCTCTATCGCTCCCCGCAATGCCATTTCCAAAGCCATGCGCTGTTTCGTTTCGATGCTCATTTCCGCTGAGAAGAAGCGATAGCACTGACCACCTGCTGCCTTGGCTCGGTACATGGCGATGTCCGCATGCTGGATGAGCTCTTCCTTTGTCTTACCCTGCTGGGGATACAAACAGATTCCAATGGAGGCACCTGGAAAAAACGGATGCCCTGCGATATCGACAGGCAATGCAATTGCTTTCATCAGCTCATCAGCAATAGCCTCGGCTGATTTAAGACCAGAAGAGACGTGTGCAAGCACCACGAATTCATCCCCACCCAGCCGAGCAACTAGATCGCCTGAGGGCAAGGCCGCTTTGAGCCGATGGGCGACCTGACGCAACATAGCATCGCCTGATTCATGCCCCATTGAATCGTTTATATACTTGAAGCGATCGAAATCGATCAGCATGACTGCAATCGATTCATGATCCGGCGTGAAATCAATCAGTTCCTGAAGGTGTTCGTTCAGGTAGATCCTATTAGGTAATCCTGTCAACGTATCGTGCGTGGCAAGATGGTGAAGACGCTTCTCGCTCTCCTTGCGCTCGGTAACATCTGTATAGCTTCCAGCCCACTCCTTCAAAACGCCTTTGGCGTCATAGATCGGCACGACATAGCCACTCAAATACCGATACTGACCATCGCCTCGACGTAACCGGTACTCGGCATATACAGGCCGTGGGCTCTGTAACATACTCATTCCCAGGGAAGAAGTTTCTGCCTGATCCTCAGGATGAATGGTCTCCATCCATCCAAACCCCTGCATCTCTTCGTAGGTCTGCCCAGTGAAAGCGGCCCAGTCAGGTTGGGGCGACACGATTTCCAGCGTTGGCGAGGCTGTCCAGACAATTGCATTCGTAGCCTGGACAAGCGAGCGAAAACGCTTCTCGCTTGCCTGTAAGGCTTGCTCGGCTAGGGCCCGCTCCTTTGTCTCCCAGTCACGCTCGATCACCAGCGCCGCGGTATTGACCAGCAGTGCCATAGCAGCCAGTTCACTGGCAGTTGGCTCACGAGCCTCATTACAATAAAAAGCCATCGTACCCAGCACTCTGCCCTGCGTTGACAGAATGGGTAGAGCCCAGCAGGCACGTAGGTTGTAACTTAAGGCCAGATGGCGAAAATCAACCCAACGCGGATCGGTCTCAACATCACTGACAATAACAGGACGACGGAAAAACGCGGCTGAACCGCAAGAGCCCGCCAATGGGCCAATGGCCAAGCCATCAATGGACTGGTTATAAGCCTCAGGAAGCGAAAGGCTGGAACCCATCCGCAAATGCTTACCGCTTTCGTCTATTAGCAGGACGACAACATTAACGTTTCCTCCCGACTGCTCTTCCGCCGACTGGGTCAGAATATTGAGAATAGAGTGCAAAGGTGCCCCGGATACGGCTAGCTCCAAAGCGCGCTGTTGGCCTTGTGCGATCGCCTCAGTGCGTTTTTGCTCGGTAATATCGATGACGATTCCTTGCAGGCATCGCCCTTGTGCGCCGTCATCGCGACCACTGCCTTTTACACAAACCCAACGCATTCTCTGTGCAGACAACTGAATTCGGCATTCGAACCGAAACTCCCGAAATGACTTCGCGGCCTCGCTGATAGCCGTCTGAACCAATTTCCTATCTTCTGGATGAACGCGCTCAAGAAAAGTGGCAAGTGTCTGGCTGTCAGGGTAACCGGGATAAACAAATAGAGAGTCATCACGTAAAGAGCAGTTCAATAAACCACTATCGAGATCAAGCTTCCACTCACCCAACGAAGCGGCTTCTACAATAAACTGCAGTCGAGCTTCAGTTTCATACAAACGTTTAATACTGCATATGGCCGATTCAGCTGTCGAATCCATGTCAATAACGGTTTGGGCAGTACGTTCGGACATCGCAGGGAACTCGGCTCAATTACGCAGATACTTTTAGTCACTCACTGCTAACACATCAGTAATGTGAGCAATGCTTGGTGTGCTGGCAGATTATCCGCAATAGTCCTACAGACTTTAGATGCGAAAGCATTACCATAAAGCCTAATGTCTGAAACGGATAGCATTAAGTGACTACCGAACCGGCTTAATGAATAAGCGGGTTACCTTTAAAAACACAAACTAAAAACCATAGTACTTACAAGGGTAACCTTTATTAAATTACTTCAATTTTTATTTCTACTTATTACATACCGATGGTGTATTAAGACTGCCTAACTCATTCTCAATTCCGCTTCGATTGCGGACTGCTTATCCATTAAGCATATAGCTTAGGTGGAAAACCCAATTTTACTTATAAGTTAGCTCACAAGATTACTTCTGCCGGTTAGCCGATGAGAATACAGGCTCTATATAGGTGTCCGATAGATGACATACCGCTCCTCTAACCCTACCGGAGCGGACGAACTTTTCCGTCTATCAGGAAGGCACCGCTTATGAAGCAGAGAGACGTTCAGGATCGAGAGAATACTGTCTGGACCTGCGTGCAAGCTTTCTCAAGTAGTAACGCCAAGCGTAGTAAGGCCGCAGAAAAACGAGCACAAGATAATAATGGCCATGTTGCGGTGAGCTGTACGCCTAGTGGAGGGGCGCAGTCTGTACGACTGTCATTACCTTTAGAATGGCATGAGCGCTTTTCCGATGAAGAACTATTACAGGGAATTCAGGCAGCACGTCGCTAGAACTTCTTTATACCTACAAGGTGTATAAATATACAGATAAGAGTTGCTCCTAAGTTCGCCATTGCGCATGCTGTATGTCACGGTAACAACTTTGACTCATGGCAGCTATGCGGCTTTTTTTGTGTGAAAAACCCTCCCAAGCAAAAGATATCGCTAAGGTACTCGGTGCAAACCGACGTGGTGAGGGATGCTGGGTAGGCGCGAACGTCACAGTGACCTGGTGCATTGGTCATTTGTTAGAGACAGCACCGCCAGATGCTTATGATGCCCGCTATAAGCGTTGGGACCTGAACGATTTACCTATCGTACCCGAGCATTGGAAGATGCTGGTCAAGCCCAAGACAGCCAGTCAGTTTAAAGCTGTTAAACGCCTGTTGGGCGAAGCGCGGGAACTGGTTATTGCTACCGACGCTGACCGTGAAGGCGAGATGATTGCCCGCGAGCTGGTCGAACATTGTCGCTACCGTGGCCCCATACAGCGGCTCTGGCTCTCAGCCCTGGATGAAGCGTCTATTCGTAAGGCCTTGGCAACCCTTAAACCCGGGGCTGAAACCTTCAATCTTTATCATTCGGCGCTTGGTCGCTCACGGGCGGACTGGCTGATCGGCATGAATATGAGCCGATTGTTTACCCTCTTGGGTCGCCGCTCCGGCTACCAAGGCGTCTTACCTGTAGGCCGGGTGCAGACACCTACGCTGCGCCTGGTCGTTGACCGTGATCGTACCATCACAAATTTCGTACCGGTTCCTTATTGGGCCATTGATGTTCAGCTACTAGCGGAAGGCATTCCCTTTATTGCGCAATGGCGCGCCCCAGAAGATGCTTGTGATGAGCACGGGCGTTGCCTGCACCATGAGCTGGCCCAAGTAGCGGCTGAGACCATGCGTACCGTAACGACAGCCCAAGTGACAAAACTCACGACGGAGCGCGTACGCGAGGCGCCGCCCCTGCCCTTTGATTTGGGTACATTACAGGAAGTGTGTTCGAAAAAGCTTGGCCTCGGCGCTCAGGAAACGTTCGATATTGCCCAGGCGCTGTATGAAACTCACAAGGTCATTACCTACCCTCGCAGTGATTGCGGTTATCTTCCACTAAGCCAACATGGCGAGGCGCCTGCCATTTTGGCTGCGCTAGGGCGCGCAGACCCGTCCTTGAACGCATTGATGGAACATATAGAACCGCAACGCCGTTCGCGTGCCTGGAACGATACAAAAGTCAGCGCCCACCATGGCATCATTCCTACCGCAGCGGCTGTGGCCCTGGATCGGTTAGTAGGTAAGCAACGTGCCGTCTATACACTCATCCGGGCGCGTTATTTGGCTCAGTTTCTGCCCAACCATGAATACGATCGTACTCAGGCGGATTTTGAGTGCGCCGGCTATGACCTGCGCGCAGTGGGCAAACGCGTTATCGAACCGGGCTGGAAGCGTGCATTACCGGAAGCGCTTACGCCTGCTCGAGGACGAGAATCCACATTGCCCCAACCCCTGCCTACCCTAAGCAGAGGCCAAAACTGCAGCGTAGCGGAAGTAACGCTCAAGGATCTCTGGACCCAGCCGCCCAAGCCTTTTACCGAAGGTGACTTGATCAAGGCCATGAAGAACGTCGCCAAACTCGTTGAAGATCCTCGTTTGAAGCAAAAGCTCAAGGACACAACAGGTATCGGTACGGAAGCGACACGGGCCGGTATCATTCAGGGATTACTGGACCGTGGCTACCTGACCAAACAGGGTAAGGCACTGGCAGCCACTCCGGCCGCCTTCACTCTCATCGATGCGGTGCCCCGCGCGATTGCCGACCCGGGTACGACTGCTATCTGGGAACAGGCGCTCGACATGGTGCAAAACGGTGAAATGAGCCTGGAAGATTTTGTAGCTAAGCAGTCTGCTTGGATGACTAAGCAAGTGGAGCGTTGCATGGGACTACACCTAACCATCACCGGACCGGCTCTTTCAATAGATCGTACAGCGGCGCCCTGGAAGAAAAAACGTAAGGCTAGCCCTCGGAAACCTTCAACGAAAGGTACCCGATCAGCAGGGAAACGGACAAAAAAACCGGTTGCACCCGCTTGAGGCTCCAGGTCAGCTGGCTTATCAACGAACGACCTATTTGATAAGAATCCAAGTGTGACTCTTCAGCCCCTGTCGTCAATCTAAGAATCGCTATACGTTCGATGCGCGTTACTCTTTGCTTTACCTACGCGCTGATCTCGCTATGGCGCACACTACGCTCATTTGCTCCGGTAACTGCCATGTCATCGTTAATCAGTCGTAATAGCCTGGGGCTCGCTCTTTTTTTCTTGGGCTTGGCAGGCTGTTCATCACAACCCGCCGTGTATGAACATGAGAATTTTGACGATTCCGGAACGTTCTCGCGTAACTATTCCATCAGCGATACAGCTGCTTGTGAAGCCGCTCGCCGTGCGCTTCTAAGTCAGGGCTACATCATCACCAACAACGATCCCAAGCTCGTCAGTGGCCGAAAAAGCTTTCAGCAAACCGGCGAAACGCACATGGAAATCAGCTTTAACGTAGTGTGCGTGGCTAATGGCGCTACAGGTTCGACCATGTTTGCCAATGCGCTGCAAGATCGCTACGCACTGAAAAAGATCAATAACTCGGCTAGCCTGGGCGTAGGAGTGTTAGGCTCAGTATCGATGCCTATTGGCTCTACCAGTGATTCAATGGTTAAGGTTGCCAGCGAGACCGTAACGGCCGATAAATTCTACGACCGCTATTTCATTCTAGTTGAAAGCTTCCTCCCGCCTCATATCAAGCAAAGCGCGCATCTTCTGGAAAAACCGAAAGGAGATTTAAGCCTACCGGAAGCGAAAGCACAAACTCCTGCTCCTGCTGCTGCCACAGTCCAGCCAGAGCCAGCTACTTTCCAAGCTCCGCCCGATGAGATTGGCTTCTCTTCAGTGCCGCTTGCGCCGCCTCCAGAAGCGGCTCCACTTATAACGACCGACACAGCTTTACCAGCTGAAGCAGAGAACCTCGTATCAGACGACACGGCTCAGCAACCAGCCGAACTCGCTGCTCCCTCGCCTCCAACTGCATTACCTTAGTAGCAGGTAAAGTTATCCTGACGGATGAATCCGCTGGCCAAAGCACCCGCTACAGGACAGGCGGCCGCCCTAAAATCTATTTCACCCAATTGCATTGTTATCATTAAGCAATCGGAAGGCGGCAGCCACCCGCCGCCTCGCATGCGCTGGCTGTTTAATCCTGAATTACAATATGGAAATGCCGCTTCTTACCCAGGCTCAGCCGCCCTCCTTCTACCTCTTGCGTCAGAAGAGCATCCGGATCCTGGACAACCTTGTCGTTAAGACGCAAACCGCCACCGTCTGCTAGACGACGTACAGCGCTACGTGAAGACTGCAGTTCTGCATTTACCAAAAGATCCGTCAATGACAACCCAGCCTGTAAATCGGCACGACTTACAATGATCGAAGGCACGGCTCCGCTTTGCTCACCCTGGCCGAACAGCTCACGGGCGGCCTTTTCAGCATCGCGCTGAGCAGCCTCACCGTGGCATAACCGAGTCGCTTCGTTAGCCAGAACGATTTTCGCCTGATTGAGTTCAGCACCTTCCAATGCACTCAGGCGGCGAACCTCATCCATAGGCAGTTCAGTGAACAACGCTAGGAAACGGCCCACATCACGATCATCGCAGTTACGCCAGAATTGCCAGAAATCGAAGGCTGGCAGCTTGTCACCGTTGAGCCAAACCGCGCCCTGAGCTGACTTACCCATCTTTTTGCCGTCACTGGTAGTCAGCAGTGGCATGGTCAGGCCGTACAGTTGCGGGCCGCCCTGGCGACGGGACAGCTCGACTCCATTAATGATATTGGCCCACTGATCCGCACCGCCCAGCTGTAATGTACAACCGTGACGGTGAGCCAGCTCGACGAAATCGTACGCCTGAAGCAGGGTGTAACCAAACTCCTCGAAGGACAACGAATGCTCGCGGTCCAAGCGATTACGGACAGCATCAAAGGTTAACAAACGGTTGATCGAGAAATGCCGGCCGACTGTATTGAGAAAACTCAGGTAGCCCAGGCCATCAAGCCAGTCGGCATTGTCTACGACCTTGGCCGAACCATCGTTATCGCCTACTTCCAGGTACGCTGAAAATACCTTGGCGATGCCCGACATGTTATGCGCGATCTGCGCATCGTTCAGGACCGGACGGCTGCTGTCGCGAAAGCTGGGATCGCCAATACGGGTCGTCGCGCCCCCGATGAGCAAAAGGATATTGTGCCCAGCGCGCTGCATCCAGCGCATCAGCATCAAGCCCTGAAGATGCCCGACATGCAGGCTGTCCGCCGTGGCATCGAAGCCAAGATAGGCTGTTAGCGGGCCGCTGCTGAGCGCTTTACCCAGACCATCACGGTCGGTAATTTGATGCACAAAACCACGTTCTTCCAACAGATGGAGAAGGTCTTGCTGAGAGGTATTCATGGGTAGGTCTCCTAGGCTAGTGGGCCTGCAGAGACTTGAGTGAGAGTGCATTCACTGAGCCGCAACAGGCGGTTCGGAATGCTGCGCAGCACCTACCACCCGAAAGAGATCAGGTAGTAATAATACGCGGCGATAGGATTGATGAAGGTTTGCATGGGCGCCCAAACTAAACAATTTACCAACAAAGTCAAGCGAAACGGCGCTTTCTATAAAACCCATACTATTACTGGCAATAAAAACAACCAACATTATTACCTTCCGCAAAGCTTCCTAGCCTACAATATGGTCTTGGCCAAAAATCAGGTGGGCTTCAGCTCAAAAGCTGATGAAGGCCTTTCTGACTCTGCTATATGTAGTCGCTACTCCGCCACGGTCAGCTCTTTTTTAGAAAGGGATATGATCATGCTTACGCTTAGGTACAACCTAGGTGCAATACTCGATAGGTCAATATATTCCTCCGGTGAATGAAGCCCAGCCCCAACGACACCCATAGTTTCGAGAATGGCAGGCTTGTTTGTACCAGGTATATAGGCATAACCCGCATCAGTACCAAATCTCATTGCAACAGGTTCTAAATTACGTCCAATGGCCGAATAGAGACTTTGGGCTCGTTCAGCAAGTTGTTTTGAGCCTGGGTTACTTACCAGGGGAGGCCGGCCTTTATCGATACGAAACATAACTTCTGTATCAGGAATCAGCTTTTTCTGGATAAGCTTTGTGCCCTCTGAAAGGACGCGATCATATTCAGAGAGATCTGAATAACGCATATCCCCCTCAGCGACAGCTGAAGCCGGAATAATGTTTCGCTTATCTCCTCCCCTTACAATGGTCCAGTTCACGGTAGTTCCTTTTTCAGGACTCCCTAAATCTTTAAGCCTAACAAGCTGATAGGCAAGTTCCATCACAGCATTTCGCCCCGCTTCGGGAGCGGAACCTGCATGAGAGGCCTTACCTTTAACAGAAAGATGAACGGCATTGATTCCGTTTGTAGCTACGGTAACGGCCTCTTTTTCAGGCGGTTCATAAGAGAAAACATAGTCGTGCTGGCGCGCCAGATCTGCGATAACCGCCTTCGATCCAGCCGAGCCGGTCTCTTCATCAGGGTTGAAAAGAACGGTAATGGTCCCGAACTGCTCAAAGCTTTGCTCTTTCAACAACTTTAACGAATGAAGAATCATTGCTATGCCCCCTTTTGCATCCGCTACGCCAGGCCCATAGGCACGCGCTTCATCTTTGCGGAAAGGGCGTTCAATGACTGTCCCGGGCCCGAATACAGTGTCGTAGTGCACCATTAACAGGAACTTGGCCTTACCCGTGCCTTTAATCGTACCAATAATATTACTGCCGACTGATGGGCTGGCCGAGGTTACACTGACATCGGCGCCTAGCGCCTCAAGACGGTCAACCAGTATTGTCTGGACCTTAGCAATCCCCTCCTCTTGGCCTGTGCCAGAATCAATCGAAACCAACTGTTCCAGCGTTCTGAGATAATCAGGCTGATGGGCTTCGGCTCGATCGAGTAGAGTATTAGGAATCTGATCAGCCGCTGGCGCCATGAGCGGAGTGAAAGACAACATGAAGGCCGCGGCCAGTTTTAACGGTTGCCCTATCATAAGGGGAGCGTCCTAAAGTCAGTGATCTACAGATTCAGGGATGTGCTTAGGCAGCCTGAAGTTCAAATTATTACTGACTTCTACCTGTAATAGGCTCACCTATGAAAGTCTTGCTAGGAATCTACAGCTACCGAGATTCGAAGACCGGTTCCTTGTTGGATGTTCTGCCCCTAAACACATGGCGTTCAATCACAAATCATAATCTTATTGTTATTTATATGCCGAAAGGAACCAAGCAAAGGAAGCTGGGAAGGAAGCCAAATCGTACTCTGGCAGTCTGTAAATCAGAGGTAACCTTCGCCTAGCCCTGTCTAAAGTCGAGACCGCCTTCAGTCGCATAGTAAGATCTTTTCCTAATCACCCTTTTGATTTCTTTATGCCGCAAAGGGGGAAGGTCTTATCTATTAAAACTAAAACGCTCCACTAGCACCCGAAGATCTTGAGCAACTTTTTCAAGTTCCTGCCCACGGTTAACTGTAATATCAGCATGGCCAGCGCTAGTCTCGACTGTTTCAGCAACCTTGTTAATTTGCTGTGCGATATCTTCAGCAACAATAGACTGTTCTTCGGATGCAGTAGCCATTTGTTGACTCATGTCGCTGATTCGCTCAACAGCTGTACGTATTCCTTCTAACGCCTGTTGAGCTTCAACTACATACTAAACTCCCTGTTCTGCTTCTCAGCCACTACCGCAAATCCACGCCCGTGCTCTCCGGCTCTGGCTGCCTCAATTGCAGCGTTCAAGGCCAATAGATTGGTCTGATAGGCAATGCTTTGAATCATGCCTGAAGCAACAGTAATCTGGTGAGTTTCTTCTGCTAACTGATTAACTGCACAGCCGATGCTTTTCACTGTGCTGGCCAAACGCTGGGTAGCTGTATGAGAAGCCCCTGCTACTTTATCTCCTTGAAGAGCCAGCTCATAAGCCTTATAGACCTCACTTGCTGTTTGCTGTACATGGCTTGCCACTTCATTAATAGAGGCAGCCACCTCTGTCATAGCCGCTGCGGTCATGTCAGTTTCAGCACGCTGCTTGAGCAAATCGCTTTGCATTTGCCTTCCGGATGTGTGTTTAGGCGCTAACTCTCTGGCTTATAGGCTTCTTTGGCCCTAAGTAAGACCGAACGGCCGTATCGATTTAAATACGCGGATGGCCAAGCTCAAAATCTGTCCGAGCTGATATCGGCAGCATCGTGCTGTTACCCAATAGCGTTTACTGAGCAATCTTTTCAAAAAATCAGCTACTGATACATGCCGTCTGCCCTGTAAAAAGGGAACTGATGACCTTTTAGCGTTGCACTCTTTATCGCTGACCTGGCAGCCTTGCAATAATGGCATTTAGCCTATACTCATAAGGGGCCGAAAGCATTGAGGCTCATGGAAATTACTTTCTCAAAGTCCGCTCAAGGCAAGGTTTTATTAGAGCTAGACTACGATAAGAACATACGTATTTTAGAAGCGTAGCCTTTCGCTTACATAGCCCGGCAGATGAGATCAAGACCGATGCCTAAGGATCCACAAGAATCTGCTCTGGCTACTACTGAGTACAAGCGTTTAGCTCGTCTGCGTACACTGGGCCTGCTGGATACTGACGCTGAGCCCGTTTTCAACCGCGTCACGGAACTGGCAGTGCAAACTCTCGACGTTCCTATCGCCCTGGTAACCCTAGTAGATAGTCATAGGCAATGGTTTAAGTCGCGAGTGGGCATGCGGCTTACCGAGACGCCTCGTGAGCAGAGTTTTTGTGCGCATGCCATCAAGCAAAATAAGCCCTTGATTGTTACGGATGCATTGAATGATCCCCGCTTTGCAGAAAACCCGCTTGTTGTAGGTGAACCCAAGGTTCGTTTTTATGCCGGTATTCCTGTGACAACCATGGATGGGTATGCGCTGGGTACGCTTTGTATTATTGATACCCGCCCCCGCCAACTGACAAACAGCCAAATAAGAACCTTGCAGGGCCTGGCCGACATCGTCACGCATGAGATTCAAAGCCGGGAAGCAGAACTTGTTAAAAGCGCTCAGCTTCTTACCGCTCAAGAACAGGCACAAGCCAACGCATCAAACTTTCGCACTATTTTTGAACGCGCCGGTGTTGGAATTGCTCTGGTTTCACTTAAAGGGCAATGGCTCGACGTAAATGACACTTTATGCTCAATGTTGGGGTATAGCCGAGAAGAGCTTCTTAAGCTGACCTTTCAGGACATTACCGTACCAGCAGATCTCCCCATAGGCCTAAGCCTGGTTAAAAAGATGGCTACTGGGGAGATCGATCAATTTCAGCTGGAAAAGCGGTATATCAAGAAAGATCGTAGCCCTATCTGGATCAACTTGATGGTTACGAAGCAACAGGACCACCAGGAGAAGTTAACCCATTATGTCTGTGTTATTCAGGATATACAGGACCGTAAAAGCGCTGAGGAATCGTTGACTGCTTTTCAGCATAAACTTGAGCAAACAATTGAAGAGCGCACCAGCGTTCTGCTCAAGCGCGAAGCTGAGCTTAGCGCAATCTTGGAAAATACAAGTGACGCTTATATTGGGATGGATGAAAACGGAATCGTTACCGCCTGGAATCGTAAAGCTGAAGAGATTTTTCTTTGGAGCCGAGAAGAAGCCGTGGGCAGACTGATTGAAGATCTTATTATCCCGCCCGCTTTTCGAGTAGCTCATCGAGAAGGTATAAAACGTTATTTTACCGCAGGGGAAATCCACCTTATCGGTAAGTCGCTAGAGTATCCTGCGCTACGCAAGGATGGGGTACTTATCCCTATTGAAATACGAGTTACTGCTGTACACATTGAAGACCGCACGATCTTTACCGCGTTTCTCCAGGATATTACCGAGCGGAAACTTCAAGAAAATAAGCGCCTCCAGGATGCTCAGGAAGACGCCCTGACAGGGCTGGCCAACCGACGTGCCATGTATAGCTTTCTTGAGGCCAAGCTCAAAACGCGGCCTACCCTGGAAAATCCATTACAGCTTTTCTATCTAGATCTGGATAGCTTCAAACCTGTTAATGACACACTGGGTCATGCCGCTGGTGATCAGGTCCTTGTAGAGATTGCACGGCGCCTTAAAGAATGCATGCGTGACGATGATCTCGTCGCCCGTATCGGTGGTGATGAGTTTGTTATCGTCGCCAGTGGTATGTCAGGCCAGTTGACTATAGAAAAATTTTGCCGACGTCTGCTTGAAACCCTGCGAAGCTCGATGGTAATAGACAAGCACGAAGTCAATGTCGGCTGCAGTATAGGTATCGTCTCGGCACCTCAAGACAGCTGCCAGGCCGATGATTTGCTGCGTTTTGCTGATATAGCCCTTTACGAAGCCAAGGCAGCAGGTCGTAATACCTGGCAGTTTTATACAGCCCAGATGAGTAATCGTCTTTTACTGCGTAGACAGATTGAAACAGATTTGAGGCTCGCGCTACGGCGAAGCGAGCTGCGCCTGGAATTTCAGCCCCGTTATGAGGTGCAAAGCGGCCGTCTTATGGGGGCCGAAGCCTTGGTGCGGTGGCAACATCCGATCCGTGGATATCTGAGTCCAGATGACTTTATTGTGATTGCCGAGGAAAGTGGGCTGATCGTACCGTTAAGTGATTGGGTACTGCACCAGGCCTGCCTGGAAGCGACCACCTGGAAGGACTCGGCTTTTGTCTCGGTTAACTTATGCCCTCTTGAGTTTAAGCAAGGGAATCTCGTATCTCGTATACGGGCCGTTCTGGATGGAACTGGTCTTTTACCTGAGCGGCTAGAATTAGAAATAACCGAAAACGTTATGCTTGAAGATGCCGACGAGGCGTTACTTACTATGAACGAACTCAAGGCATTAGGTGTCCGGCTGTCCATGGATGATTTTGGCACGGGCTATTCATCATTGAGCTATATCCACACATATCCTTTCGATGGCATCAAGATCGACCGCAGCTTTATTGCGGCGCTGGACGGATCGGCCAATGGTGAGGCAATCATTGAGGCCATTGTAGGCTTGGGGCAGGCCCTGTCGCTTACGATCACTGCTGAAGGAGTTGAAACCCAAGAGCAACTGGATCTGCTAATACGTCTGCATTGTAATCAGGCGCAAGGCTTTTATCTGGGTCGACCAATGCCAGTAGAGGGACTAAAAGTACATTAGCCACAACCAGAGGCTATGCAGCTTTAAATGCTGTAATACCTATCAGCATGCAATGTTAAGAACTTATGTGTGGTTTACGCTTGAGTGTTTAAACATTCAGCATAATCGCTTAACTAGCCGTTGTTCTAGGGGTGGAGGGGCTTGGTTAGACGTGCTTAATACTATGCCGTAGCAGACCACATCGACAGGATAGGCCTGGTAGCTTTCAGTATCGGTCTTCTTCGCCCAAAGGATTCCATCAGAGCATAAAGCGCATAAAAAACCCCTGCTCTGCTAGAGAACAGGGGTTTTCCAAAGATCAGGCTGGTTTCGAAACCGTAGCGGCTCTTTTGTCAGCTCAAACTCAGACCTTAACAACCCAGCCCGCTGGACCTTCGACATCACCAAACTGAATGCCGGTAAGCTCGCTGTAAAGGCGGCGCGTTATTGGCCCTACATCGTCCTGACTGTAGAAAACGTGGAGCTTTCCGTTGTACTCAATGCCTCCAATGGGCGTGATCACGGCTGCGGTTCCGCACGCACCGGCCTCTTTAAAAGTATCGAGCTGATCAATAAAGACATCACCTTCAACTACCTTCAGCCCTAGGCGAGACTGAGCTAACTCGATCAAGGACAAACGAGTAATCCCAGGCAACACCGAGGCGGATTTAGGTGTCACGAACTCATCGTTATGGGTAATGGCAAAGAAGTTTGCGGACCCCACTTCTTCGATCTTCGAATGCGTTTGCGGGTCCAGGTAGATACAGTCAGCAAAGCTTTGCGCCTTAGCCTGCATGCCCGGCATTAGGCTGGCAGCGTAATTACCACCAACCTTGGCCGCACCAGTACCGTTCGGTGCGGCACGGTCATAGCTGGAGATCACAAAGTTGTGCGGCTTTAGCCCGCCCTTGAAATAAGGGCCAACCGGTACGCAGAAAATCGAGAAGATGAACTCAGGCGCTGTACGTACGCCAATGTTGTCACCGACGCCAATGATGAAGGGACGCAGATACAGGGAGCCACCTGAGCCATACGGCGGGATAAAACGCTCGTTGGCCTGTACGACCTTTTTGCATGCTTCAATGAAAACATCTGTCGGGACGGAGGGCATCAGCAACCGTGCGCAGCTACGCTGCATGCGCAGCGCATTTTGGTCTGGCCGGAACAGGTTGATCGATCCATCCTTGCAGCGGTAGGCCTTGAGACCCTCGAAGCACTGCTGACCATAATGAAGCGCGGTAGAGCCCTCGCTGATATGCAGCACGTTGTCTTCCGTCAGCGTACCTTCCTGCCAAGCGCCATCACGCCAATAAGACAGATAACGCAGATCGGTCTTGATGTAATCGAACCCTAGCTTGTCCCAGTCAATGCTTCCCTGAGTCATGGCATCCCCTCAATCGAAAATCTGATAATCACTTCGAGATGAACGCCTCGGCCTTTCCGCTAAGGCGGTATCCAATCTGTCACAGGCGATCATAGCCCATCCGACAAACAAACTCATAACGGTTTGGCAGTCTACGATAGCGGCTTGGCCCTTTTGTCAGCTTGAGTATTGCTTACTTTCAACCTATTGAATCTAAAGCCAATTCATAGGGTCAGGACAGTTCCGGGTGAGGCGCTAAAGCATTGCAAAAGAAAGTAGCTACTAGCGTAACGCTGGTTCTCGGCAGAATTAAAAATGTGCTCGTAAACAGAGTAAGCTTATGCTGTTTACCCACTCGCCTGGCTTATGGGCGAGCGCTGAGAAAACGCTCTAGACACCGAAAGAGCCCTTTGTATACATCTGAAAAGTCGAGTTCCTTATCAGACTCTGCTACTTCTTCATCTACAGCTGCATCCTCGCTCCGCACATAATAAATGCCACCCTTTTTACGGATGGATAGCCTGATCCAGACAAGACGCTTGGGAAAAATATCAGCAGCCTTTTCGAGGATGACGCCTATACCAAAGTGAATAGCTGAATTGATACCTGGCAGATCCGTAGAGTGCGTTTCGATGAATTGATCATCTTCAGGCCTACCCAGCCGAACATAAGATTTTTCGGCGTGGTCACTGTCGTGAAAGGTACGTTGCGGTAACTCTAGATAGGCTTCGAAGCCGTCTCTGATCTGTTGGGCTTTATCTGAAAGATCTGACCAGTATTCGTTCGTTTCTCGCTCCTGATTCGTGAATGCCGTTTGCAAGAGTTCATACCTGGACATCAAGGGCCTCCGTTGAGTGAACGCAATCCTGGAATCCGAACGCTAATCTCTTACGAAAAAGCCTCGCATAAAACGAGGCTTTCAAGACTATCTTTTATAAGGAGACTTAGCTTGATACGTATGACCTCATCGATAGGACAGATGTTCATAGAGTCTTTTTTCAGGCATAAAGACATATTTTTTAGCGATAAAACATTGAATGCCTGTCGCTTAACTGCTCGCCTAGGCAACCTACGTAGTTACCGGCGTCACGCTCTGCTTCTGCATCCTTTCTCAGCTGCCGGTATTCCCGGTAAACCGCACGCAGCGCCAGGCGCAGCTCCTCTTCATTCATATCGGTATCTAGCTTCTCAAAAACCTTGACCGGTTGGTTCTCGAAATAGTCTGATTTGAATAGCTTGAACCAGTTTTTCATGGCATCCCCTCTTTTTATTGTTCAGGCGCGCTGGCAATAACCTGTCAGAAGGCCTTCAGCAGAGTGATAGCATGAATCCATAGTAACAAGCCAAGCGCCTAGAGAGCTTTCCTGACATAAGGCTGCCTACCCATGACCGATGCGTAGCTTCAATTCTGCAGGCGGAAGTGAAAAGTATTCCGTACATTGGTGACTTTTACAGCGTGGCCATTAACGATCCGGGGCTGGTATTTGAAACGGGACGCCGCCGCCATGGAGGGCCGGGCAAATACCTCATCGTCACACGCGCCGCTGACGATATGCGGCTGCGATACAGTACCCTTGGCCGTGACCGTATACTCGACCGTACAGTCGCCTTCCAGACGTTTCCCCAACGCGCGCTCCGGATAGACCGGCGCTTTTTTTACCAACGGCTCGTAGTTGATGGTCGAGGATGCCCCCTCGGTATCGGCCATGTGGGCACGAGCTCTTTCAGCAGCTTCACGCGCAGCCCGTGCCTCGGCCAGACGGGCCTGATCGGTAGCTTGTCGCTCCGCCTCGGTTCGTGCCTGTACATCTGCCTCGTGTTGCCGAGCCAGCTGGCGAGCCTTTAGACGCTGCGCTTCACGGCTCCGCTTCTCTTCGGCGAGACGACGCTCCGCGAGGCGTTGCTGCTTTTCGGTGTCCAGTCGCTTGGCCTCGGTACGCCGCCTGGCCAGCAAGGCCTCGTCGACAGGGGGCGGCACAGGGACTGGTCTGGCTATATCCGGCTGAGGACGCGGCGCCGCAACCGGCTCCCTAACTGGAGCCTCGGTAGGCGCAGGTTCAGGTGGCAACTGGACAAGTGTAGTCTGCATGGGTGACGGCATAGGCAATGGTGGTAGCGTCGGCTTCAATCCCAGAATGAGCGCGGTGATCACGACTCCATGCACTGCCAGCGCTACACCAGCCGGCAACAGCCTTTCCGCAGCAAAAGTGGCCGTGGTCACGACTGTGGCGCCTCCGTAATGAGCCCTACGTTAGGAACACCGCCCTTCTGCAAGGCCGCCATGGCCGAGACGACAGCATGGTAATCGACGGCGCTGTCGGCGCGGATCAGAACCTGCGTATCACTACGGACGCGCATGATCTGGCTGACCTTGGCTGTCATTTCATCCAGACTTGCCGCCTCATCGGTCCGCCCGTTCACCTCGACAGCAGGCCCCAGGTTCCAGTGGTAGTGCCCATCAGCCGTGACCGTCAGTGTCAATACCTGCTGATCGTGTAGCGTAGGCAACGCTTCGCTGGCTACCTTCGGCAGGTTGACCTTGACCCCTTGCTGAATCATGGGTGCGGTGACCATAAAGATCACCAGCAAGACCAGCATCACGTCTATATAGGGTACGACGTTCATCTCGGACTTGGGCTTGTGCTTGCGAGTACGCGTAAGAAGCATGGCCGGACCCTCATGCTGCCGCGGTTAATGGCTGTGCCGCCGCGCCATGGGCCCGGCGATGGAAGATGGCCTGCAGGCGGTTGGCGAAGGCGTAGTACCGCCCCATCAGCGTCTCGGCACGAGAGGCGAAACGGTTATAGGCGATAACGGCCGGAATAGCGGCGAACAGGCCGACCGCTGTAGCGATCAGCGCCTCGGCGATGCCTGGCGCGACGGTAGAAAGGGAGACCTGCTCGACCTGGGACAGCCCGAGAAAGGAATTCATGATGCCCCAGACCGTCCCGAACAGGCCAATGTAAGGGCTGGTCGACCCTATGGTTGCCAACAGGGACAACCCCTTTTCCAGGCGCTCCTCCTCGGACTGGATAACGCCATACATGGCTCGCTCCGCGCCCTCCGTCATCGCTTCGGGCGGTGTACCCGCTTGGAGATGAAGCTGCTTGAATTCACGATAACCGCTTAGGAACAGCGCTTCTGCACCAATGGGCTGACGGCTGGAGGCGTCTGCGGCGAGACGATCGAAATCCGACTCTGCATTGAAACGCGCCTGAAATATCTGCAATTGACGAGCAGCGGCTCGTAACGTCATGGCCCGCTGCATGATCACGTACCAGCTGATGAACGACGCGGCGACCAGAATCAGCATGACGGTTTTGACGAGCAGGCTGGCATCACTGACGAGGGTCCAGACACTCATGTGCTCAAGGGTTGTGCTCATCACTAGCTCTCCTTGTTAATTCGGCCACCCATTCGGCCGAACTCTTGGGGTAAGGGATAACGGATCAGGGCAGCTTCAAGGCCTGACTGATACGGCTCCACGGCACGTATTTGAAATTCTGGGTACCTTCCGGCAACCGCTTGTAACCGTCCTGAACCACCAGCATGCCCTGGCTGTAGGCACCGCCCAGATCGGCGGATGTCACTTCGAGGCCGTCGGTTTCAGACGTGCCGTCGATACCAGCTTCAGCATCAAGACCTACCTGGAACGTGCCGCGAAGCCGGTATGGCGCCTGGGCGTCGAGGACCACATAGCGGTTGTTTCCCTGGCTGGACACGATCAGGTAGTCGTGCTGATCACTGCGATAGAGCGCAAGCCCTTCGATATCCGCCTGGACGCCCTCCCCGGCGCGGATGACCGGCTCCAGCGCGGCGGGTGTGAAGGGATCAGCCGTCAGGGTCCAGACCGCAACGTCTTCCTCGCCGACGAACAGCCGGTGATGCCGGTCGTCTGCGACGCATCCTTCCGGCTGGGAGCCAACCCTGAACTGGCGCAACATTTCGCCACGGACCTGCCCACCCGTACCGCTCAGGCGGTATTGGAGAAAGGTACCGTCCTTGTCGTTCACGATGGCCTGGATGTCGCCGGGCGCCGGCGCATAAAGGCAGAAGCCATAAACCTCTTTCAAAGGCGTGGGAACCCGGCCGATTTCCGCTACATTACCGGTAGCCGGATCGATGGAAAATAGTGTCAGGCTGTTATCGGTTCGATTGCTCGCGACGGCCAGATCGACGCGCTCGTTGCCCCATTTGAACCCGGGTCGAATATCCACGTTATTGAGCAGCCCGCTCGGCAAGCGCTGCAACATGCGACCCTGAAGATCGTAGACGATTAACCCGTATTGCTTGTCCGTACCCAGCACACGGCTGTGCGTGGCCTCATGAGAACTGACCCAGATAGCCGGATCGTCTGCCGCATCGCCATGACGGCCGACTTCCTCCGTCTGACCACTCGGTAAAACGATCGGATCATGGGAGATCGACTCCACGTGGTTGGCGCCAGCCAGCGTCCCGGCGAGCAGGCCATCGCGGTCATCGTCGCGCATGAGCAGCGCCACGCGATCACCCTGCGGGCGAGCGGAAAGCTGGTCGACCGTGCCCTCCCCACGCACGGCCAATGGCGGCTGGGGCTGCCAGGCCTGACCGTCATAGGCATAGCGATGGAGCACGTTGGCCTTGGGGTTCATGACCAGCACTCCGCCAGGCACAGCGGCTACCGCTCCGGCGCTTTTGGCCAGCGATCCAAAAGGCTTCACCAGATCGACCGGACGGCGCTCGAAGCGGGCCTCAGGGTGTGCCTCATAAGCCCAGACCCCGACTGTTTCCTCGTTTACATACAGCACGCCTGCCTGATCATCGACACTGCAGGTCGTTACATTGGCGGGCATGCCCAACTGTCGGACTTCACGGGCCGCAGGCAGCAATCGGTCGCCATACCCCACCAGATACTGCACGCCCTGCCCGCCCTGCCCGGCTAGAAAGACGAATAGATTCTGGACATCGTCGCGGTAGAGGCACAGAGCACTGACGGTAAAATCCATTGTGGGCAACACCTGCGGCGACTCCCACTGATTGCCGTTCCGGACCAACAGGGCGGGCGCATCCTGTGCCTTGTCGTAGGTGGCGATCACGACGCCCGCGCCCAGGGTCCGGGTATCGAGCCCTTCATAACGCCCGGCCTGACGCGCCTCGATCTGGCCGTTCGGAGCCAGCAAGAGCAAGCCCTCCTCATCGCTGATGAGTGCACGGTCGGCCTTGAGGGTGTCCAGGGCAGGCAGCCAGGCGACGGCTTCGACTTCCAGATGGGTGGGCAGCGCCTGGACGTACATGTCGAGCTCAGAGGCCGACGCGTTCTGGTAAACGGCCAGCCCCAGTGTAAGCAACAGGCACCAAGGACGGTAACGTGAAACGTGGTATGGCATTGCATTCTCGATAGGCGCTGCCGGGCGAAGCCGTACAGGCGCCGCATATAGGATTAGAAATGGGTCAGGGTCAGGCCAACGGTGAAGGTGCGTCCGTACTCTTCGTACTGATAGTTGTAGCGATGCTCATCCTGGAAGACGTAGTACGGCTGATCCGTCAGGTTCTGGGCCTCGAAAAAGACCTGAAGGTTGTCGGTCAGGAAATAGCGTGCGCTGAAGTCGACGAAGAATTGATCGTCTACGTAGGTGTCGTAACGCTTGTCGCTGACATTGCCGACCTCATAGAGATAGTCCGACTTGTAGTTGCCGGTCAGCCTCAGGCTGACCTTGTCCTTTTCGTACCCGACCATGAGGTTACCTGTAACATCCGACTGGCTCGGCAACGAGATACTGCGCCGATTTCCCTGCGCATCCTCGATGTCGGCACTGGATCGGCTGAACGTGGCATTGGCGCCCAGCAGCAACCCGTCCCAGGGGGCCGGTAGCATTGTCATCTTTTGCGAATAGGCCAGCTCGAGCCCGTACACCTCGGCCTTGTCACCGTTGGCATAGGTCGCCGCTTCGGAGAAGTCGGCATAGGCGCCGCTTCCAGCCAGGTCGGTGTTGTAGATGAAACTTTTGATGTCTTTGTAGAACAAGGCAGCGGATATCACGCTGGCGTGGCCCATGTAGCGCTCGATGGCTAAATCCAGATTGCTGGACTCCAGGGGCGACAGATCGGGATTGCCGAATTCGGCCTCGTCATCGTCAATGACAAAGCCGGGCGCCAGTTGCCCGAACGTAGGCCGTACGACGGTGTTAGTCCAGGCCGCCCGGACCTTTGTATCCTCATCGAGTTGATACTGGGCATGTAATCCCGGTAACCAGTGATGGTAACGACGCTGCCGATCGATGCTCTGGAAGGTGCCGTCGATGATGCCGGTGCCCCTGGCCTGGAAGTCGGTTCCCTCGTAGCGCACACCACCGATCAGGCGCCAGTCCCCAATATCCACCGTGTTCATGACATACGCTGCGTTAATGTCCTCATGCATGGTGAAATCATTGATCAGGGACTCTTCTTCATCATAGAAATCGCCAGCATTCAGGCGAGCGATCACACCGTTGACGGCATCACTGTCGATTCCATAGCGGTCGGCCCCCAGGGCATAGTCGAGCGTGCTGCCCTGAAAATTACTCAGACTGAGCGCGTCATCGGTCAGGCCGTAATCACTCAGATCCTCATAGCTCCATACATCCGTGTCGTTCTTCTTGGTACGGCGGCTCAGCTTGCCGCCGAACTTGACCTGGGAGTCGTATCCGGCCATCGCATAGTCATAAGCTAGGTCCAGCCGGATGTTCTTTTCGGTATCTGACGTGTACGAACGCGACCGCTCGATCTCGTCCAGGGTGTAATTACTGGAAGCAAGGGCCGTTGTGCTGCTAACGGCGTGCGGTTGTTCACCATCATAGAATCCGGCATCCAGCGCATCGGATATGAAAGACGCCGAGTCGGTATGGAGCGGTGTACGTTCTTCGGCCTGGCTGTATCCTGCCTGTGCCTTGACTGTCCAGTTCTCGAGCTGGCGCTCTCCGCCCAGCACATAGGACTGGATATTCTGGGTTTCAGTCCGATCCTTCAGCTCACGGCTGATCACGGTTTCACCGGTCTCGCCTTCGGCAAGCGCATCCTCGAAACTGAAGACCGTGGCATTACGGGTTTCGGTATCCTTGAAGCGGCTATACAACGTGCGTAGGTAATAGCTGGTGTCATCGTCCGGCCGGTAGTCAAAGTTCACGGCACCACCGGCTCGTTCCCGGCTGATGACATAGTCACGCTGCTCGAAGCCTTCCAGTCGGTTTCCATTATCGAAGTCCCAGTCCCCTCCGGTTTCGACGTTATCGGAACCAAAATGGCGGTCCTGCCAACTCAGCGCGGCGGCGACGCCGAAATTGTCGAAACCCTCTCCCAGACTGAAACGTTGACTGATGGCACCCGAATATTTGGGACTGAAGCGATTCTGGTTCTCGTCGTAACTGGTTTGTGCGGTGAGCGAATAGAACAGATCATCGTGATCGAAGGCTGACAGGCTTTCAATTTCGATGGTGCCGCCAAGAGAGTTCGCGTCCATGTCCGGCGTCAGGGTCTTGATCACCGACATGGACTGAATGAGTTCGCTGGGCAAGACATCCAGAGCCACGGCGCGACGATCACTTTCCGGAGCAGGCACCAGCGTGCCGTTGATCGTGACACTATTGAGATCCGGACCGAGGCCGCGAACCCGAACGAAGCGGCTTTCGCCCTGGTCCCGCTCGGTAGACACACCGGGTACCCGCTGCAAGGCTTCGGCAGCGTTATCGTCAGGCAACTGACCGATGCTGTCGGCATGTACCACGCTCTCGACACTGTCGGAGTCGCGCTGCTCCTGCAAGGCCTTGTCCAGGCTATCGGCCTGGCCATAGATGGTCATGTGCTCGGTGACGGAGGTGGCATCCTGCACCTCCTGGGCCCATCCCTGCATGGCGGCGGTAATGGCCCAGGTCAGCGTGCTGATCTTGAACGCGGCGTAGGCGGTACGTTGCTGTCGTGTACTCACGGTAAGGCTTCCTGCGTCGTGGGGCAGATGGAATGGCAGCGGACGGTAGGCGGCGCATGTGTCACTTCCGTTACACAGGACAGGCAGACAGACCCGAACAGGCCGTTTTGAAGCACAACCGTGGTAAAAATGAGCTGATCGGACCCTGCATAGGTAGGTAGTCGTGGTTCAGCCACTCGTGAAGACGGGACGTCACGGCCGAGACGCCCCGTACCGGAACATCAGCGCCGATGCGCCTTTCAGCGGGATGACTCGGCTCCTTTCTCTGATGGACAAGGGCAGGTGCCGGGTCGGATTTTTCGCTTTCCGGCCTGTTTTTGCCTGAGCCGATTGCACCTGCCCCAGCATCACCAAACTGTCACAGACATCTGCTCTGCTTCCGCCATCTCGTTCGGAACCACGGTCATGCTCAGCTACTGGAAATTTCATCGCCTCAAATTACTGTCGATCATCACCTGCGCCCATGCCGGGCTATTGAGTTACCTGTTGGCAGGCGCTCTCAAACCCCTCGATGAATTCGTGATCCTCGATATTCTCGGTGAGGGCGGCTCGGCCATGATGGCGTTCATCTGGATCTGTCTGATTCTCAAGAGCCGACCCGCCGGCCGCGTGACGACCCTGCTCACGGCCGGACTGGGTTGCGTGTTTTTTTCCCTCTGGATGGACTTTCTAGACGAATTCATGCAGTTGCCCGAGGCATTGCACTGGGATCACTGGCTGGAATCGACGCCGATGCCGATCGGCCTGCTTCTCCTCACGATCGGGTTGTACCACTGGCATCGTGAGCAATTGGGCCTCAACCAGCAGATGCGCAAACGGGAACGCCTGTTCCGCGAGCACCTGCACTTCGACACGCTGACGCCGTTGAGCAGCGCGGACTATCTCAAGCGCCAGATTGAGCTTGAGCGCAAGCGTTACCTTGAGACGCAGCAGACCTTTTCCCTGATCGTGGTGGACATGAATGATTTCGCCGTACTGAATCGAGTTCACGGTCACGCCGAAGGTGATCGTGTCCTGCAGGCGGTCAGTCAACTCCTCATCATGAACCTGCGCCAGCATGATCTGCTCTGCCGCCTGGCCGGTGATCGCTTCGTCGCCCTGCTGCCCAATACCGGCACGTTTCTGGCGCAAACACTGGCCCAGGAACTCGAACGCGCCGTACGCCACTTCGCCTACAAAAGCCAGTCGCACGGCGAAACGCTGACCTTGTCGATCACCGCCGCGGTCTGCATCGCGGGGGACGAATCAGCCGAGCAGGTACTGGAACGGCTGCAGTCGGCCCTTGCCCAGGCCAAACAGGACACCCTTCGGAGAGCGGCCTGATGATCTGGTATGAGCGGGACCAGCGTTGTATTCCGGCGCACCATCAACCGGCCTGCCTGATTGACCTAGCCTTGAGCAGGGGGATCGAGCAGCATCGGTTAATGCGAGGTACGGGCCTGTTCTATGACGACGTGCTGGCGGGGCAGACTCGAATCAGTCCGGAACACTTCCTGCGTTTGCTACAGAATGCCGAGCATCTGCTGAGCGCACCGGACACCAGCTTTCTCCTGGGTCAACGGCTATTGCCGGGGCACTACGGCGCCGCGAGCCTGGCCTTGAGCCATGCGGCCAACCTTCAGGAGGCCCTGGACCTGCTGGTCAGACATCGCGCCTCGCTGAGTCCTCTGTTCGCGCCCCGTCTGGTCCACGATGAGCAATACTTGTGCCTGTACTGGATCGACAGCTGTGGGGCCGGAACGACCCGCCGCTTCATGGCCGAAACCTGCCAGACCACTGTTGCCGCCATGTGCCGTTGGCTGTCAGGCGAGCATCTGCCTTGGCATTTCCTGTTCAGCCATGCACAGCCCTCGTACCTCGAACAGTACCAGGCCCATCTGGGCAACCAGCTTCACTTCAATGCCCAGATAGATGCCATGATCATTGCGCGGGAATACCTGATTAAACCCTGGCCGCGCGCCCAGAGTACAGCCGGGCGGATCGCCCAGCGGGACGCACTCACTGAACAAGCCAGTCAGGCTATGGAGCAGGGCTTTCTGGAGCATATTTATGCTTTGCTCCAGGCGGATGCACGCCAGCCGGCCAGTCTGGAATCACTCGCCGTCCAGTTGGGCATTAGCCCTTCTACGCTCAAGCGTAAATTGCACAAGCATGGAACCCACTTTCAGGCCGTCTATGATCAAGTGCGCAAGCATGTGGCCTTGTACTTGTACTGGTCCAGGGGACTTACAAATGAGGAAGTCGCCGATTATCTCGGCTTTCACGACACCACGAATTTTCGGCGGGCATTCAAACGGTGGACCGGGTGTGTACCAAGCATATTAAAACCTCTTGCCTAAACCAGGCATCCTAAGGCACGGCTTTGACCTAATGCCAAAAACCATACCCTTATATGCAGCGGCCTCCAAAAAAGGAGGCCGCTGCAATAAGTAAGTACTAGGCTTAGGTCGTTTTTTTGATTATGGCTTCAACGATGTTTCTCGGCGCTTCGGCATACTTGGAAAATTCCATGGAATAGCTGGCCCGCCCTTGGGACATCGAACGCACATCCGTTGCGTACCCGAACATCTCGCCTAAGGGAACTTCCGCACGCACTACCTTGCCGGACAAAGTGTCTTCCATCCCTTGGATCAGCCCGCGCCGACGATTAAGGTCGCCCATCACGTCGCCCATGTACTCTTCCGGCGTGACAACCTCGACCTTCATGATCGGTTCAAGCAGAACAGCACCTCCTTTCTGAGAGAGCTGCTTTGTCGCCATTGAGGCCGCAATTTTGAACGCCATTTCGTTCGAGTCTACATCGTGATAGGAACCGTCAAACACCGTTGCCTTTAGACCCAATAAGGGATAGCCGGCAATAACACCGTTCTTCATCTGTTCTTCGATACCCTTTTGGATCGCAGGGATGTATTCCTTTGGAATCACGCCGCCTACGACTTCGCTGGTGAACTCGAGCCCCTCCTGACCTTCGTCAGCCGGTGCGAAACGAATCCAGCAATGACCGAACTGACCACGACCACCAGACTGGCGCACAAACTTGCCTTCGATTTCACAGGTATTGCGAATGGTTTCCCGGTATGCCACTTGCGGCTTGCCGATGTTGGCCTCAACGCCAAACTCGCGCCTCATCCGGTCGATAAGAATATCCAGGTGCAACTCACCCATACCGGAAATGATCGTCTGTCCGGACTCCTCGTCCGTCTTGACCCGGAAGGACGGGTCTTCTTGAGCCAGCTTGCCAAGCGCAATGCCCATCTTTTCCTGGTCCGCCTTGGTTTTCGGCTCTACCGCCACCGAAATGACCGGCTCCGGGAAATCCATTCGTTCGAGGATGATGGGATGCTCAATTGCACATAAGGTATCGCCCGTCGTGACGTCCTTCATGCCGATCAGGGCTGCAATATCGCCCGCACGAACTTCCTTGATTTCTTCACGAGTGTTGGCGTGCATCTGCACCATCCGCCCCACGCGCTCCTTTTTGCCCTTCACCGAGTTAAGGACCGAGTCACCGGAAGACAGCACGCCGGAATAGACGCGGGCAAACGTGAGCGTGCCCACGAAGGGATCGGTCGCGATCTTGAAGGCCAGGGCGGAAAACGGCTCGTTATCGTCCGCATGACGCTCGTCAGTCTTTTCCGCATCGTCCGGATGGACACCCTTGATCGCCGCGATTTCAATGGGTGCAGGGAGGTATTCGATCACCGCATCGAGAACCAGCGGTACGCCCTTGTTCTTGAAGGAAGACCCGCAAACCGCAGGGACCACCTCACCGGCCAATGTGCGAAGGCGTAAGCCCAGGCGAATTTCGTCATTCGTCAGCGGCTCGCCTTCAAGATATTTACCCATAAGATCTTCATTGGCTTCCGCCGCCGCTTCCACCATGCGCTCGCGCCATTCTTCCGCCAGGGTACGAAGCTCATCGGGAATCTCCTCCTCGCGGTAAGTCAAGCCCTGATCCTCATCGTTCCAATAAATAGCCTTCATTTTGAGCAGATCGACCTGCCCTATAAAGTTTTCTTCCCGCCCGATCGGCAACTGGATGGGTACGGGCGTATGCCCCAAGCGTTTCTGGATCTGCTCGACTACACGCAGAAATTCAGCGCCGGCGCGGTCCATCTTGTTGACGTACGCAATACGCGGCACGTGATATTTATCGGCCTGGCGCCATACCGTTTCGGACTGCGGCTCGACGCCATCCGCACCGCTAAACACTACGACGGCGCCATCCAGTACACGCAATGAGCGTTCGACTTCAATGGTGAAATCCACGTGGCCGGGGGTATCGATAATATTGATACGGTGACGATCGAACTGCTTGGTCGAGCCGGCCCAAAATGCTGTAGTAGCAGCTGACGTAATGGTAATGCCGCGCTCCTGCTCTTGGACCATCCAATCCATGGTTGCAGCACCATCGTGCACTTCACCCATCTTATGGTTGACCCCGGTGTAGAACAGGATCCGTTCAGTAGTCGTGGTTTTTCCGGCATCTACGTGGGCGACGATGCCAATATTGCGATAGCGATCGATGGGGGTGGTACGAGCCATGGAGCTTTCCTCTTGAATTACAACACGGGCATTGCCTGCATTGACAGATGAGGTTCTACACCGGAACAGCAATACCCGGCATGAGCATGAAGTATGGATCGTAATTAGACGCTCAATGCGACAAAACGTTTGGCTTAGATAGTTATGATCCGTCGGATTTCAAGAACCTCTCTTTGGTAAGACGTTATCGAGCCCGCAGGCGTATGGATCTTCCAAATCCGGGTCTAGCTGTCCGCCGGCCTAGCACATAACGCCTGTCCCTCCACTAAATACCCTTATTAAAAACACTGTTGATTGCCAAGCGCGCTCTATAGAATGCCCGGCTTTTTCACCAGTACCTGTTAGCCCGCCTCAGATGCCTCTTCTATCAAGCGCTTACTCTGCCCAGAAGCCGTCTCGCTTGGCGTGGATATTGCTAAAAGCCAACACTAGAAACCTGACCAATCCGCCAGGTTCAATTTGAAATCAGGAGCACCTTTGATGAGCCGTACCGTTTCCTCATTAACCTTGGCCGCAAGCCTGCTGGCGACTGGGCACGCCATGGCTGAAAGTCCAATGCTGTGGCATGGCGAGAGTCTGACTTACCTGTATGGCCAGAACTTTCGCATTGATCCCGCCATTCAGCAGACCGTGACGTTTGAGCATGCGAGCAATTGGACATGGGGCGATGTTTTTCTTTTTGTAGATAGCATCTGGTTTAACAGCGGTGCTACGGATTCCGATGGCAACCATGGCTTCTACGGTGAGTTCAGCCCGCGGCTATCCTTTGGCAAGCTTTCCGGTACGGACCTGTCTTTTGGGCCGATCAGTGATGTATTGCTAGCGGCAACTCTCGAATACGACCAGAACGATGGCAGTGGTACTCGGGATAATCGTAACTACCTGATCGGTCCTGGCTTCGATTTAAAGATTCCCGGCTTCGATTATTTCCAAGTAAACATCTACTACCGCAAGCCTGACGGCACGACAACTCCTTCCGGTGCCTGGCAGGTTACACCAGCTTGGTCCTACACCATTCCCGTCGGCCGCTCGGATATCCTGATTGATGGATACATGGACTGGGTAGTCAACAACAAGGGAGACTACCATGCCAATCTGCATTTCAATCCGCAAGTGTCCTATGACCTTGGTAAGGCGTTGAATCTGGAAGCCAAGCACTTATATGTCGGGTTCGAATACGACTATTGGAAGAACAAGTACGGTATCAAGGATGGGGGCTACGTCAGCGAGAACTTTGTAGGCACGACGGACCAGAATACTGCCAGCCTAATGGTCAAGTATCACTTCTGATCTTTTCAGCCGCGCCGCCAGAAATCGCTGGCGCGGCTCATCAAACGTACCTGCAAAGGCGGGTACACCTTCTCCCTCCGCTTCCTCTAACCTTTTCTACCATTCGGTTTACATAAGCATAAACGTGCAACTGGCGGCTCAATCACTCAGCCAGCACTCTCACCTATAAAGCACTAAAACAGCGCGCATGGAGGCATGCACGCACCATGGTGAAAAAAAGGGCCTAGAAACGTTTCTATCTGTTATCAACTACGCTGGAGAAAATGGCTTGTTTCAGGCGTAACCCGCCCCGCCACTGCCAAGCACGAGCCTGAACCTAAACCTGAGTAGAATGTTCGATCCTTTCATACTTCGAGCATGGGGATAGGGCTTTTCCTATAACCATGGCCCTTGGGTTTGAATCCTGCGGGATCGAGGTGTCTATGTAGATACAGACCCACCGAAGGAGAGACAATGACGACACATCCCGCACCCGGCATTCTGAATACCATTGAGGGTCAGCGGCTCGCCGGGCCTGAAGCCGATCATTGGCGAAAATGGGGTCCGTATCTAAGCGAGCGGCAATGGGCAACTGTACGTGAAGACTATAGCGCCTCAGGTGATGCCTGGAGCTATTTTCCTCATGACCATGCCCGCAGTCGCGCGTACCGTTGGGGTGAAGATGGACTGGCAGGCTTTTCTGACAGAGCCCAGCAATGGTGCCTGGCGTTGGGGCTATGGAATGGTCGTGACCCGTTTCTTAAGGAGCGCCTATTTGGCCTGACTAACGCCGAAGGTAATCACGGCGAAGACGTCAAGGAGTTGTATTTCTATCTGGATGGTGTTCCCAGCCATGCCTATATGCGCATGCTTTATAAATATCCACATGCCGCGTTTCCCTATGCCGATCTAGTAGAAGAAAACGCTCGGCGCGGACTGGGAGATGCCGAGTATGAAATTCTCGATACAGGTGTGTTCAACGACAATCGCTATTTTGATGTCACCGTTGAGTACGCCAAAAATACTCCTGATGACATCATTATGCGGGTAACCGTTGAAAACCGTTCGGCCGAGCCTGGGCGGCTGCATGTTCTACCGCATCTCTGGACACGAAATACCTGGTCTTGGACGGGCTCACCGAAACGGGCGCACTTGGCACTACAAGATGACGGCCATGTTCTTGCTACCAATTATGACTGGCACGATCAATGGGCAACAGCCTGGGGGGACTCCTCCCATGAATGGTTGTTCTGCTCCAACGAGACTAATGTTCAAAAACTTGAAGGCCGTGACGATGTAACGGGGCCTTTCAAGGATGGGATCAATGATTACGTTGTGGACGGTGTGGCCGACGCCGTTCGCCGCGATGAAGGAACCAAGGTTGCGGCTCATTTTGTACTCGACCTTCCTGGCGAAGGACGCGCACAGGTGTACTTGCGTCTGGCTCCCAAGGAAGCTGGGCCGGTCGAGGCCGACGCCGTTATTGCAGAGCGCCGCGCAGAGGCAGACGCCTACTTTGCCGAACTGCAACGCAACATTACCCATGAGGATGAACGCAACGTTCAACGGCAGGCGATTGCCGGTTTGCTCTGGTCCAAGCAGCTCTATTATTTTGAGGTGAACCGCTGGCTGAACGGCGACCCCAACTTGCCTGCGCCGCCTGAGGTACGTAACCACATCCGTAACGGTCAGTGGCGTCACCTGGTCAACTTTGACATCGTGTCCATGCCAGACAAGTGGGAATACCCCTGGTATGCCTCATGGGATCTGGCCTTCCAGGCCGTTGCCTATGCTCTTATTGACCCTGGCTTTGCCAAACGGCAGTTACTCCTGCTGGTCAAGGACCGCTTCATGCACTCCAATGGCCAGTTACCGGCCTATGAGTGGAATTTCGAGGACTCCAATCCTCCTGTACATGCCTGGGCTACCTGGCGTGTCTATCAGCAAGACAAGTCTCTTACCGGCAAGGGTGATCGCCAATTCCTGGAGCGCGTCTTCCATAAACTGCTGCTCAACTTTTCCTGGTGGGTGAACCGTAAGGATGCTGAAGGCCGTAACCTCTTTCAGGGCGGCTTTCTAGGCCTCGACAACATCGGGGTGTTTGATCGCTCAGCCAAACTGCCGCCCGGTTATCACCTGGATCAGGCAGACGGCACGGCCTGGATGGCCGCTTATGCTTTGGACATGATGCGTATGGCCCTGGAGCTAGCCAAGGAAAACCCCGTGTATGTCGATATGGGTGTACGGTTCTTCGAACACTTCTTGCACATCGCAGGAGCGATTAATTCGGGCGAAGAACGTCACGACGGCTTGTGGGACGAACAGGACGAGTTCTTTTATGACGTGCTGCACCGCCCTGATAACACGTGTGAGCCCTTGCGGCTGCGCTCCGTTGTAGGACTTATTCCGCTTTTTGCCGTACAGGTTCTGGAGCAGCGGGAATACGAGGACTTGCCCGGTTTGTATGGCCGCCTGCGCAGCTTCCTACGCTACCGTCCGGACCTGGCAAAATTGGTTTCGCGCTGGACCGAACCTGGCCAAGGCAACCGGTTTCTGCTTGCCCTTCTTCGTAGTGAGCGCACCAAGAATCTGCTTACTCGTATGCTTGACGAAAGCGAATTTCTCTCTGAATTCGGTATTCGTTCTATGTCCAAGGCGCATGCCGAATCGCCCTTTGAAATGCGCCAGTCGGACGGGAGCCTGATTAGTGCACGTTATCAACCTGCGGAATCCGATTCGCGTTTGTACGGCGGTAATTCAAACTGGCGCGGTCCACTGTGGATGCCGATCAATTACATGTTGATTGAATCGCTGCACGAGTTCGCTCGTTACTACGCCAGTAATTTCTCAGTAGAGTACCCGACCGGCTCAGGCCAACTGGCCTCGTTGGAAGATGTAGCCAACAGCCTTAGCCAACGGCTCACGCGCCTGTTTCTTAAGGATGAAGAAGGAAATCGACCTAGCATGTCGGCCTATCCGCAATTGCAGAACGATCCGGCCAGTCGGGATCTGGTGCTGTTCCATGAGTATTTTCATGGCGAGACGGGACGAGGTCTGGGAGCCTCTCACCAGACAGGCTGGAGCGCACTGGTAGCGCTGTTACTCCAACCGCGTTAGTACATCCAACTGCCAGACATACGAAGGGACGGGCTAATGTCCCTTCGTATGGTCCAATCCTAACAAAACCCTACTGCCGCTGCGGTAAAAGCGACTCGATGAGCCCAACGCAGCATGACTTCACGTTAATAGTTGTTAAAACAACATCTCACCGCGTCGAGATCACATAGACACCATTAACTCACAGCAAGCATAGGGAAGGATGTATGCGGTTTCGGCCCTGCTCCTTGGCTGCATAAAGTGCTTCGTCGGCAGCTTTTATCAGTATGTTGGGAGTAAGTCCTTTTTCGCTAGGCGAGTATGTGTATGTACCTATACTGATAGTAACGTATCCATGCTCACTACCGGCGTGCACGATGCGGAGCTCACGAATAGCCTCGGCAATATTTTCTGCAACCTGATAGGTACCTACTTCGTCTGATCCTGGAAGCAGGACCATGATCTCTTCCCCCCCGTACCTCACCGCCAGGTCGCCTGCTCGCCTGACAGAAGCTTTGACGGCATCGCTCACTGTCTTGATACAAGCATCACCGGCAGGGTGTCCGTAGAGATCGTTGTAGCGCTTGAAATGATCGATATCAATCATGACCAGACCGAGCGGAGTGTGCGTACGACGCGCCCGGCTTATTTCGAGAAGGAGTACGGCGTCCAGATGCCGCCGATTGGCCAGCCCCGTCAGGCTGTCTTGTAAGGCAAGCGTTTCTAACGCGGCATGTGCCTGCCGCAGCTCCTTCTCCGCCGCTATACCAAAGCGGATCTGACGAAGCAGTACACTACCAAAAAACAACAGGGCCAGGATAACAACAGCCACGACGACAGCTGACCTGTAAAGGTCCTGATACCACGGCGCCAGAACAGCCTGCCGCGACAGGCCTGCCTGCACAACCACGGGATAACGCTCCAGCTGTCTATAGCTGTTTACCCTTTGTACTTGATCGACTACTGACGTGATATGAGCAGTACCCGAAAGCGCATAAGGCAAATGCTTGGTATAGATTTCGCCTTTCGCCAAACTTGTACCGATCATCTTTTCGACGAAGGGGCGGCGGGCCAGAACGGTGCCATCCCGTAGGGCAATAACAAAGATCCCTTGTTCGTCCAGGCGAAAGCTTTCATAAAATTTAATGAAATAATCTACATAAAGCGTCACTAGAAAAACGCCCGCGAAACTTCCGTCTGGGTTGTTAATGCGTCTGGAGACAGGAATGACCAGGTCACCTGTTGAGCGGCTTTTAATGACGGGGCCGATATGCAATTTATGATCGTTATGGTGTGACTTGTGATAGATGAAGTACTCACGATCCACGCTGTTGGCGTTAGGCGGAATCGTATCCTTATCAGCTATTAGCCAGTTTCCCTCCTGGTCATAGATAAATATGCCATGGATCTGACTCATGACGCGGGCTTGATTCTTAAAGAGCCGCTGCATTCTCGGCTTATCTACATTATCCAGCCCATATGATTCCAGGCGCTCAATCATGCCAAACGAAAAAGCTTCAAGCTCCTTGATCGCATCTTCAGCATGCTGAGCCGCAGCGCGGGCAAGATTTTCGGAGTTCACCTCGCCCATTTCGAGGTACTGCCTGTAACCTGTCCAGCTCTGCCATCCTCCTACAGTAAGGATGGCTACGATTACAAGAGCTAAAAAGGCTAACGCCTGACGCTGTATACGTAAATGCTGAAGATCTCTTCGGGAGCGTGGCGGGTTGGGCATCAGAAGGCTCGGCAATCGGCTCTACATATAGCCGTTCCATAATAGATCGTTTCCCTACGCAATTTCTTAAAGTCGGCGAGGAAAAAAGTAGCATTCTGCCTTCGTAAAAGATTAAACGGTGTCCCGACAGATCATGGGCAAACACCCTAACAAAAAGTTCAGCTGTCAGGCGCATCATGCTGAAAGATACAATTTAATGGAGCAAGAAAGCATGTCTTGCGCCAGGTATGGCCCTGGAAGCGAGCTGAACAGCTCGCAGGGTCTCCTCTAAAAGGTAACGCCAGCAATCAGCGCGATATTGGTGTAAGGATGGCACTCACCCGTACGGACTTGCACGCGGGCTTTTTTGCACAAAGCCTTGAGCTCTTCATGAGTGACTAATTGACGCTTACCTAACTCACCCGCAGCGCTTAGTCGCTGAATTTCCGCCAGGGCTGGCGGCTGTTGGGCAACGGTCTCCTCTGCCAGCACATGAGACTCAACATTCATCTCGCTCAAGATGACACGCAGCGTAGTAGCGAAGTCAGGCACCCCGTGGGTCACGGCCAGATCAATACATTCCACGCCAGGCGGGACCGGCATACCGGCATCACCGATAGCAATGACGTCACCATGGCCGAGACTGGCAATCACGCGGGACAGCGCACTATTAAGCAGAGGTGTCTTTTTCATAAGCGCCCTTAGAACTTCAATTCGCGGCGATAGGGAATGGAGGGTTGCGCACCGGCACGGGTAACGGATAGCGCGGCAGCCTGCTGGCCCAGGCGGACGGCCTCCTCCAGCGGCAAGCCTTCGCCTAAGGCTGTGGCAAAACCACCAACAAACGTATCGCCAGCCGCTGTGGTATCAACAGCCTGAACGACTTGCGCCGGGAAGTGCTGTTGGCGCTCGGTATCCTTGTAGAACACACCCTGCGAACCCATTGTCAGCAGAACACGTTTGGTGCCTGCATCAAGTAACTTCTGTGCAGCCTGAGCGGCCGTCTCCTGCGAGTTGACCTCAATACCGGTTAAGAGGCTGGCTTCACTCTCATTAGGCACTAGGTAATCCACATAGCCGTACCACTGTGCCGGTAGCGGACCGACAGCGGGCGCAGGGTTCAAGATAACGGTCTTACCCAACTCATGGGCGCGTGTCAGGGTTTTCTCGACCGTTGCAACCGGCACTTCCAGCTGGGCGATGACTACATCAGCCGCCTGAAGCGTCGCGTCGTATCGGGTCAGGTGCTCCGGAGACAGCTCACCATTGCCGCCAGCGACGATTACGATGCAATTCTGCCCTTTGTCATCAACCAGAATAGAGGCGGTGCCAGTCGGTACGCCGGGCATAGATTCGACGGCTGAACATTCGATACCTTCGGCTTCAAGACCGCTGCGCAGCTCTTCGCCATAGGCGTCGTGGCCGATACAGCCGATCATGCTGACCTGTGCACCCAGCCGGGCGCACGCTACGGCCTGATTAGCACCCTTACCGCCGGGTGCGGTGACGAAACTGTGCCCAGCCAGAGTCTCGCCCCCTACAGGTAAACGTGGAGTCCGTACTACCAAGTCCATGTTCAGACTTCCCACGACAACAATCTTTGCTTGCATCTTATGAATTCTCGCTCAATTCGATAGCCGCGGTGGACTCACGCACCACAAGGGTTGGAGCCACCACGGTATGGTTGGGTGGAGTGTGGCGCCGCTGCTCAAGTCGAGCCAGAAGCTGCGCAGCAGCGCGCTCGCCCAGCTGCAGAATCGACTGCCCTACCGTGCTCAATGCTGGATAAAGGTAGCGGCTCACAGCAATATCATCGAAACCGATCACTGACAAATCGTGCGGAACACGTAGACCACGCTCAGCGGCGGCACGCAGAACCCCGATTCCAATCATGTCGTTTCCGGCAAAAATTGCGGTGGGGGGGGCTTCTTCCAACAAGCGCACCGCAGCCGTGTAGCCAGCGGCGCTGGTAAATTCGGTGTTGAGTAACCACTGCGGCTGAGTGCTTTGCCCTGCTTCGCTCATTGCCCGGCAATATCCAGCCAGACGCTGCTGAGCTACTAAGGTCTCGGCAGGACCGCCTACACAGGCGATACGACAATGGCCTAACTCCAGCAAATGCCGGGTCGCCAGATAGCCACCCGCCTCATGATCGATCTGTACAAGATCGGCCTCGACGCCTTCCAGTGGACGGTCTACCAGTACCATTGGAACCTTGACCGCGGCCAACGCCTGGGCGAACTCACTATCGCCACCGACGGTTGCCACAATCAATCCATCGATACGTCGCTCCAGGAGTACACGCAGGTAACGGCGCTGCTTGATGTTGTCATCGTCGGAATTACAGAGGATAACACTGTAACCGTTACGCTCGCAGTGATCTTCAATGCCTCGCGCCAGCTCTGCGAAGTACGGGTTGCTGCCGTTGGGTACGAGTAATCCAATGGTACTGGTTGCCTTGGCCTTGAGCGAGCGGGCTACCCCGCTAGGGACGTAGCCCAGCTGGACGATAGCCGCTTCGATCTTAGCCCGCGCCTCGGGGCTGACGGGACGAGTACCATTGAGCACATGCGACACTGTGGTATAGGAAATGCCGGCCAGCGCCGCGACGTCCTTGATAGTTGCCATGCTTAGCCTCGGCGCTTGGCACGGTGGCTGCGGTAGGTATCGAGCACCACGGCAACCACGATCACTGCACCGGTGATGATGCGCTTAGTCGGCTCACTGGCCCCAATCTGGGCTAGGCCTGCTGCCAATACCGAGATAATCAAGACGCCAAAGAAGGTGCTGATAACCGAACCGCGCCCCCCCATAAGGCTGGTTCCGCCAATTACCACTGCTGCGATAACCTGCAATTCGAGGCCCGCACCCGCATTAGGATCAGCCGCTTCCAGACGCGACACTTGAAACAATGCCGCTAGCCCCGCCAGCAGCCCCATCAGGGCAAACACCAGGACTTTGTACGGCTTAGGGTTGATACCTGCGAGGCGCACTGCCTCCTCGTTGGTGCCAATAGCAACAAGGTAACGGCCAAACACACTGCGGGTCAGCAAGGCGTGAGCGATCACGATCACCAAGAGCGCCAGGATAAAGGACGGCGATATCCCGAAGGCAAACGGTGTAGACAGCCAGCCGTAGACGTCACCAATATAGGCTGTGCGTGAGTCGGTCAGCTGATAGGCCAATCCTCGTGCCATTTCGAGCACGCCCAGGGAGACAATAAAAGATGGAATCCGCCATGCCACGGTTACGGTGCCGGTCACGGTACCGGCCAGCGCGGCGCAAAGCATGCCCAAGGCAGCTGATGGGAAGATGCCCCAACCCCAATTTAATGTTGCAACACTGACGACCGATGCCGCCAGCGCCACCACCGAACCCACGGACAAATCGATACCGCCGATGATAAGGATTAAAGTCATCCCCACCGACAACACCATCAGATCCGGAATCTGGTTAGCCAGCATCGTGAAGGTGTTATAAGACAGAAAATGACTGCTCATTGCAGAGAACAGCACAATCATGGCGAGCAAGGCGCCTGCTAGTCCCAGGTAAGTGCCGAGGCCAGATACGCTACTGCTGCGCTTGGTCACAGCCGGAGTTACGGTAGTATTCATACGGAAAGATCCTGTAATGGAGCGGTCGCTTCGCTCAGCATGGCCTCGCGACTGCTATATCCAGCAAAGGCAGCGGCCAAAAGGCGGTCCTGGCTCCAGTCGTTACGGTCGAAAGTTTCCATCAGGCGGCCAGCAGATAACACAGCGATCCGATCACAGATCAACATCAACTCACGCAAGTCGCTAGATACCACGACGAGTGCCTTGCCCTGCCGAGTCAAGTCGCCGAGTAGGCCGTAGATGTCGAACTTAGCGCCAATATCGATGCCCCGAGTGGGCTCATCGAACAAAAGCACCTGACAATCACGTTCGAGCCAGCGACCGATTACAACCTTTTGCTGGTTACCACCGGAAAGCTCGCCTACTGCCTGCTGCGGACTGGAACTGCGAATACGCATGGCCTTGATCTGCCGTTGGGCCAGCGCCAGCTCGGAAGAGGACTGCACTACACCATGCTTGGCGATAGCAGGCATGTTGCCTAACGCCAGGTTTGCGCAGATGGATTGGGTGAGCAACAACCCCTCCCCTTTACGGTCTTCGGTGATCAGAGCAATACCGTTACGCACAGCTTCGGCAGGCGACGTTACCTTTACTTCACGCAGCGGATCGCCGATGAAAATACGACCACTGTCAGCCGGGTCGGCCCCGTAGATCAGCCGCAGCAGCTCAGTACGACCGGCACCAATCAGACCGGAAATGCCCAGGATTTCACCAGCGCGCACCTCGAAAGAAACATCACAGACCTTGTTTGATCGGCTTAGCTTTTCCACCCGCAATACCGGATTGCCGATATGGCGTTCGCCTAGATCGATATGTTCACCTAACTCACGACCCACCATTAGCGCGACCAATTGGTCGGTGTCATACCGGCTGATTTGCTCAACCGCAACAAGCTTGCCATCCCGCAGAACCGCGATGCGCTGGGAGATACGTTTTAGCTCCTCCAGCCGATGAGAGATATAGACGATAGCAACGCCCTGAGCCTGTAAGCGCTCAATTTGCTCAAACAAAAGATCGACCTCACGCGCCGTCAGCATGGCCGTGGGTTCGTCGAGAATCAGAATGCGGCAATCGCCGATCAGGTTGCGGGCGATTTCCACCATCTGTTGGTGGCCTACGCCCAGCTCGGAAACTAAGGTGTCCGGGTCGATAGCATCCAGCCCGACCTGTGCCATGGCCAACCGCGCCTGCTCGCGCAAACGTCCGCGGGAAATCCAGCCACCTCGGCTAGGCAGGTTATCGAGAAACAGGTTTTCGGCAACGGTCAGGGTGGGCAGCAGGTTGAGCTCCTGCATAACCATGCGTACGCCCAGACGCTCGGCTTCGGTGCGGCTACCTGGCGTGTACGGCTGACCAAGAAAAGTCATCTGCCCAGTCGTGGGCGGTGTCAGCCCTGCAATGATCTTGGACAATGTGCTCTTGCCCGCGCCGTTCTCTCCTGTCAGCGCCAACACTTCGCCAGGATATAGCTCAAGGCTAACATCACCCAGGACGGGCTGCGCATAGGTCTTGCCGATGCCGGTAATAGAAAGGACAGGCCTGTCCGACATGATGGTCTCCTCTAAATACACCTTATACGGAGCCGGTAAGTACCGATCCGTATAAGGCCAGGGCTACAGGGGGTTACGGCTTGGTCACAAGCTCGACAGGCGTTTCGATGACACCGTCAACCGCCCCGGTCGATTCGCCCTTGATCAGTTTGAGCGCCGCGTCGATACCAAACACCGCCTGCTTGCTGCCGTATTGGTCGGCAGTTGCCAACACGCGACCGTCCTTAAGCATGGGCTTGATCGCGTTGATATTGTCATAGCCCACTACCAGCACTTCGCCCTTCTTGCCTGCAGCGCGTACAGCGGAGACAGCGCCCAAGGCCATACTGTCATTACCTGCCAGTAGCGCCTTTAGGTTGGGATGTTCGTTGAGCATGGCGGACGCTACGGCGTTGCCCTTGTCGATTTCCCAGGAGCCAGACTGCACCCCTACAATCTTCATACCGGCGCCTTCCATCGCATCCTTAAAACCTGCGGTGCGCTGTTGAGCATTGAAGGTAGTAGAGACGCCTTCGATGATGCCAACTTCATCCCCAGCCTTGAGTTGCTTGGCAAGGTACTCACCCACCAAGCGAGCCCCTTTACGGTTATCCGGGCCCACGAAGGGCACTTCGAGCTGTTTGCTCTTGAGCACGTCCTGATCCAGACGGTTGTCGATATTTACAACCTTGATGCCAGCATCCATGGCTTTCTTAATAACAGGTACCAATGCCTTAGAATCTGCCGGCGCGATGACGATGGCATCGACTTGAGATACGATCATCTGCTCAACGATACGAATCTGGTTGGACGTATCCGTTTCATCCTTGATGCCATTGGAGATCAGATCGAACTGGTCAGAGTGCTCTTTCTGGTAGCCCTTGGCACCGTCTTCCATGGTGCGGAAGAACTCGTTGGCGAGGGACTTCATCACCAGCGCGACCTTGGGTTTATCCGCATCCTGAGCATAAGCCGCGGACAAGGGCAGAAAAGCGGAAGTCGTGGAAAACAGAACAGCAGCAGCGAGAAGCCGCATAGGGCGGGATGCGTTCATGGTGCACTCCATTGTTATCTTTGTTATGGCGCAAACGTTTGCGTGGCAAAACTATGAGAAGAATTGGCAGGATTGTCAATCTGCGAAGTGTGATGACGGGCGGGTTGCCAGAGAGAGAAAAAGAAAGGAAAAAGGCACGTCGAGCCGGCCATGACCGGCTCGACGCAATGGCTTACGGTTTGGTGTGCTGAGTTTTCTCGATCAGGTCAAGGCGCTCTTTCCAGGGGTCCTCTTTAAGGACTGGACCTTCATCGGCCGTGAAATCCAAGACCAGATTGCCTTCACGGTTGAACGGCAGCCAGCGTGCCACATTTGTACCGTTGGGATTACCGGTCTTGATGAAGTTGACGAAGATGGCGTGGGCATCGCTGGCCATGGCCTGATCCTTGCCCGTTACCTTGTCGCCATATCGCGCTTCCAGCGTTTTGAAGAAATAGGGAATTTCGCTGGCATGCTGCGCCCCCGTGGTCTCACTGCGCAGCGAATCGGCAACGTAGGAGAAGCGATAGAGAAATGCCCGGCGATCATGCTGGGAGATCTTAGTGGCGACGAAACGAGCCGGCTCGGTCATCATCCGGTCGATTCTGTTGAAAAAGTCGATTTTTACAGACACGGGTTGTCAGAGGTCGAAAAGCGCTCGATTTTCGCATTGCTATGTAAAATCCGATGCATCTCTGCCTTCTGAGCGAGTCAGATTTCAGCGTCGCTTACCTTCTTTCATAGGCGAGCGTCGCTACGGGACTTTTTCAACAGAATCGTCCCATTGCAGCCGTTCGTTACCTGCGCAGATCGACCAAAAGCAGCCAGTTGCTTTATTTGGCTGGAGGCTTTAAGCCAGGAGAACAGCGCGTTGCGGCTCAATCAGTAGCGCTTCGCCCGAGCGGATTTCACACGCAATCCACCGCCTCGCTGAAGGACGTTGAATCTGCTGACCCATCCCGCGAGTTTAGAAAATGCCCCAGAAAGCGATGCATGTTCAAAGCACGGATAGCTGAGGGGCGTTCTGACCGCCGAGCATGGTTGCGCAATACTATATAGTGCGCTATATAATAGCGCCTAATAAGGATGTTGGCCGTACCGGGTCGCGCTCTGTTAAGCCGCTGAGCGAGCTGTCGAGGTGTTTTTGAAGTGGACTCTGTGCCCTGCCCGCGCGACTTGGTGGCGAAGGCGGAGGGACGAACTCTGACCAGTTATTTGCTGCTGGGTATGCCATCTGCTTCAGCGCAGCGGTTATCTAGGTCACCCATGCTTAAACCAACCGAGTGCGCGACAGTGACATTGAGGTGATTGCCCAGGTTGATGTCAGCCCGGACGGCCGGGGCAGTTCTAGGTTTTCAGTAATGTTGGAAGTGACGATTGCAGGTGTTGATCAGACAACTGCAAATGCAGTAGTAGCGGCGGCGCACAAAGTGTGCCCGTACTCGAGCGCGATCAAGAGCAACATCGATATCTGGTTTTTGGTCACCGTACGGTAACGAACCGGCGACTCGAAACAGTGTTAACTCGACTGATTATTTGCAGAGGCTTATGAAATCTATCGCCCCAGATCAATTTGATGCCTATTCGGATGCGATTAAGCATGGCGCCGGGAAAGAGCTCTCGTTCGCCTTGTACGGCGCGGCCAACCGCATGGTGCGACTCCACAAGCCTTTTCTGGAACCCCTCGAACTTACCTTTCCACAGTATCTGGTGCTACTGGAACTTTTCGCCGATGCGCCTCGTACGGTCGGCGAGCTTGGTGCCAAGCTGAGCATGGAAACCGGCACGCTTACCCCCTTACTCAAGCGCCTAGAGGCCTCCGGCAGAGTGACCAGAAAGCGAGATGTCGCTGATGAGAGGCGAGTAGTAATCGACCTCACCCCTGCGGGCGAGGCATTGCGTGAAGCCGCTCTGGCTGTCAGTGGACAGATCAAAAGCGCTTGCCACCTCGACGAGCGAGGAATTGTAGATCTGAAGAACACACTCGATGCGCTCGGCTGGCCAGCTGACAGAGGCGCCGACTTTTAACCGTTCGTTCAACAAGAGGTATTCATGGCTATGCAGTCTGATCAATCCGCAACCCAAGCGATGCCCGGCAACACAACAACTTTTGAGGACGCGGTACGTATACGTCGTTCCATTCGCGGTTTTCTCGACAAGCCCGCCGCTGAAAATGTCATCCGCGAGGTTTTGGAGGACGCCCAACACGCGCCCTCCAACTGCAACACGCAGCCATGGAACGTTCATATCGTACGTGGCGAGAGGCTAAAGCAACTCTCTCAACTGCTTCACGCAAAGAACGATGCGGGTGAATTCACCCCGGACTATTCATTCGATGTGAACGACTTTTACGGCGAGTATCGGGAGCGCAATAACGCGCTCGGAAAGGCTTATTACGAAGCTATGAATGTGATGCGCGAGGATAAGGAAGCTCGGCATCGTGCGGGTGCGATGAACTATTCATTCTTCAATGCTCCCCATGCTGCGTTCTTGTTCATGCCGTCTTTCGGTGACGATGTTCGAGTAGCGGGCGACATGGGTATGTACGGGCAGACATTTCTGTTGTCGCTCGCCGCCCGTAATCTAGGCGGCATCCCGCAGACCGCGCTCGGCTTCTTCGCGGGTACGATCCGCGAGTTCCTGGGCATCCCTGACGAGCTGAAGCTGCTGTTCGGCATCTCATTTGGCTACCCCGATGAAAATGCTCCGGGCAATCGTGTGCGCATGGATCGCGTGCCGCTCGAGACAAGCGTGACCTTTCATTCCTGACTGATCCCGGGGATAGGCAGCGCGCCATCCCGGTTCCGAGACGAAACTGTCCAACGTCGCGACGTCATCCGCTGTGCGGATCGTGGCGCATTGATGATGCATGTACGAAGAGGATAAGCACATGAAAATCGGCATTCTTGGCACTGGCCATATCGGCAAGACGCTTGTTCGCACGCTGAGCGCAGCGGGTCATGACCTCAAAGTTGCCAATTCGCGCGGTCCCGGCAGCATAGATGCGGACATTCTGATGAACGGCGCTCGCGCCGTGACGGCGGAGGAAGCAATCGTCGACGTCGACGTCGTCATTCTCTCCATCCCGCTCAACCGTATCCCCGACGCGGCAAAATTGCTGGCCGCGATCCCGGACGAGACGGTGGTGATCGACACGTCCAACTATTACCCGCATCGCGACGGCAGGATTGACGCAATCGAGGCCGGGCAGGTCGAGAGCCTGTGGGTTGCCGAGCAGATCGGCCATCCGATCGCCAAGGCCTGGAACGCGATCGGCGCCGCGTCATTCGCCGACAAGGGCAAGCCCACTGGCGAGCCAGGCCGTATCGCGATCCCCGTCGCAGCGGATCGCGACACAGATCGCGAGGTTACGATGAGGTTGGTCGAGGACAGCGGCCTTGATGCGGTCGCTGCGGGCAGCCTTGCGGACTCGTGGCGGCAACAGCCCGGCTCGCCGGTCTACTGCACGGACCTTAGCAGGGACGAAATACCGGCGGCACTGGCTGCGGCGGAAAGGGGCCGGCTGCCCAAACGCCGCGACCTGGCGGTGGCGGTCATCACTGAACGCATGGGCGACGGGACGACCAATCCGGACGCGGATTACCTGTCGCGTCTTAACCGGGCGATCAACCAATAGATCGCGCCCTGCTGCGCGCGCGGCCAGTCCTCGGCCGAGCGCGCGGGTGACACACCTGAAATGACAAAGGAGCTTTTATGAAGATTGGCATCCTGGGCACCGGCAATATCGGCCGAACGCTGGTGAAGACGCTCAGCACGGCAGGCCACGAGGTGAAGATCGCTAACTCGCGCGGCCCTGAGACGATTGACGCGGACCTGCTTGCGAGCGGTGCGCGTCGGTCACTTCCGCCGAGACTGTTACTGGAGTTGATGTGGTGATCATGTCCACGCAATTTAGCGCCATTCCCAAGATCGCGCCGTTGTTCGCAAATGTTGCCGACGAGACGGTGGTAATCGACACGTCCAACTACTACCCCAAACGTGACGGCGTAATTGAGGCGATCGAGGCCGGCCAGACCGAGAGCGCGTGGGTGGCGAAGAGCTCGTCCGCGACTCCGGTGGCGCGCGCATTCGGATCGGTGCGCGAAAGCAAGAGGATCTGGATCGACTGCGCGCCGAGGGGCACGATGCGGTCATGTTCGATCTCGACGATCCGCGCACATTCGGCCCGGCGCTCTGCGGCGTAGACCGTATGAACATTCTCACCGGCTATACCATCACCATGACGCATCAGACCAAGACGGTGGTGGACGCGGCGAAGAAGGCGGGTGTGCGGCATATCGTCAACCAGGGCGTCTTCGCGGCGGAGGATGCGACAGATTCTAAATACTGCTGGTTCGCTTTAGTCGAAGCCTACATTGAGGCCAGCGGCATTGCCTGGACGCACCTGCATCCCAACGTGTTTCTCGAGAACATGCTCAGCGTATCGCAGCCCATCGGCGGCACGTTCTCGACATTCGGGGGGGGGGGAGAACCGCGTGGGTTACGTCGCGCTTCACTATTTGGCCGCCGTTACCGCCAAGGTCTTGCGCGACGGTCCGGAACGCCATGGTTCGAAGGACTATTATCTCAGCACTGAAACCATGACCGGCTCGGAACTGGCCATTGCGTTTAGCGAAGTGCTCGACCGTCCGATCCGCTGCGAAATGCTCGGGGCTGCGGAGCTGGAAGAGCGGTTCAAGAAGGGCACGGTGCAGGTTGAGGACTGGTATGCCCGCAGCGGGTTCGAGCTTCTGACGCAGTTCGCCGACGGGCGCATGGGCTATATGGGCACCGTCAAGGACGACGTGCCTTACTTGCTCGGAAGGCCCGCGATCGGCGTTCGTGCTTGGGCGGAGATGCATAAAGCGCAGTTGCTCGCACTCGTTGCCCAACCTTTCGCCTGAAGCGTTTTCCGGCCGCTCGCCATCATCGCGATCCATCACCCTTGAAGATGAGTGTTTTCCTATAGGGAAGATGGCTCTCAAGGCTACGTCGATGCGTCCATGCCGTGAGCGCTGGAGACGGATGAGGCGGCTTGCGTTAGGTCCGATTTCGCAACGGCAGCCCGCAACGCCGCGGCCGCAGACTTTGATGGTGTCTAGCTGTGGCAAGCAATCCAGAACGGGTAGGCGGTCGCGGTGTCTTCTTAATGATTCCATTACGGGTCACTCCGTCTACCTGGACGCTTGATCTTACGCGGAAGCGTTCCCACCAAGTCATCAGTGCTACTCGCTCTTCCCAATAGGCATGGTTGTAAGCTGCCTTCGTCTTCTGTCTGAATCACGGCGGGTTTTATAGACTAGATGACCGCTTCTGGCCGACTCTGTTGAAAAAGTCGATTTTTACAGACACGGGTTGTCAGAGGTCGAAAAGCGCTCGATTTTCGCATTGCTATGTAAAATCTGATGCATCTCTGCCTTCTGAGCGAGTCAGATTTCAGCGTCGCTTACCTTCTTTCATAGGCGAGCGTCGCTACGGGACTTTTTCAACAGAATCGGTCCATAGCAACTGCCGCTCCTACTGCCTGCACATCGCCTGTGTTTTCCGGGTCGTATAACTGACGGGCCCGCTCTGCCTCACGCCCAAACGGTGCGAACAGCTCTTCCATTGTCTTGGCCGTATTGAAGCCAAGATCGGCGCTTGTCGAACCGATCAGCATGGGCACCTTGTTTTCCTGACCGGCGCTGTAGACCTGCTCCGGTGTACCCACCACGACTCGACCGTCGAGCACCGGTCCACCCACGTAGGTAGAGGCATTGCTGCCCATGGTCATCATGTTCAGGTCGCCCAGCACACGGCTGGCAGGCAATTCGCGCAGCGCCTTCAATGCCTCGGGGCCAGTGCCTTCAATACCAACACTGCGGGCAAAATTCTTGCCGATGGTCTCGGCGGAGGGATTACCGGGCAGGTCACGGCTGACCTCGTGCAACTCACCCATCAAGGAACGTCCACCACCCGACATGACGATGGCGCGATCAAACAGCCCCCGCGTCAGCGGCGTAGTCGTGATATTAAGCACCGAGCCGCCACCAGCAGACTCACCCATGACGGTAACGTTATCCGGATCACCGCCGAACTGACGGATGTTGCGCTTCACCCATTGCAGCGCAGCGATCTGGTCCATGTAGCCATAGTTGCCCAGCGGATCTTCCTTTGCAGCCGTCAGCGCGGGATGGGCGAAAAATCCAAAGCGGCCGATTCGGTAGTTGAAACTGACAAAGACCACGCCATCGCGGGCAAAGGCGCTACCGTCGTAGACCAACGGCGAAGCACCGCCATTGACGTAACCACCGCCATAAATCCAGACGACAACTGGCAGCGTGGCCTTGCGGTTTGCCGTCTCCTGGGCCGGACGCCAGACGTTGAGGTACAGGCAGTATTCAGAAGGCTCTACGCCCAAGGGAGCCGCATCGCTGGCCATAGGCTTTTGCATGCAATCTGCGCCATAGGCAGTCGCTTCACGCACTCCGCGCCAGGGTTTTACGTGCTGAGGCGCACGCCACCGGTTCTCACCCACGGGCGGGGCCGCAAAGGGAATGCCCTTGAAGGAGATGACATCACCCGACTGGCCGCCTTTCAAACGGCCACTGTCGATGCTTACCTCGGTCAACGCGCCGGGTTGAGCAAAGGTACCCAGAGGCGCCATGAGCAGCCCCAGGGTCATCAGTTTCTTTAGGGACGGAGTCATTGTTTTTCCTTTTAGCGCTGATTAAGGGGCTTCCCTAGCGCTATCTTTGCGCTCCCATCGGGCTGCAAACCGAATGCCCGACGGGAATGCTTGTTGAGCCGAGACGTCAGCCGGCCAGCACGCTATCGACCAGAGCCTTGGCTTCCGCCTGGATACGCGAGAGATGTGCGTCGCCTTCAAAGCTCTCGGCGTAGATCTTGTAAACATCCTCGGTCCCGGAGGGACGCGCGGCGAACCAGCCATTGTCAGTGACGACCTTGAGCCCTCCGATGGCAGCGCCGTTTCCAGGCGCCTCGGTAAGGATTTGCGTGATCGGCTGCCCAGCCAACTCCTTTGCCGTAACCTGGGAAGCCGAAAGCTTGCCGAGCCTGGCCTTTTGTTCCCGGTTGGCCGGCGCATCGATACGCTGGTAGACCGGTGCGCCAAAACGCTCGGTCAACGCCTGGTAGCGCTCTCCCGGGTCCTTGCCGGTAACTGCCGTCATCTCAGCTGCCAGTAAACCCAAGATAATGCCGTCTTTGTCGGTAGACCAGGCACCGCCCGCTTTGCGCAGGAACGAAGCGCCTGCTGACTCTTCACCGCCAAAGCCCAGACTGCCGTCCATCAAGCCGTCGACAAACCATTTGAAGCCAACCGGCACCTCAACAACCGATCGCCCGATCCCCTGGGCAACACGCTCGATCATCGACGACGATACCAGCGTCTTGCCGATAGCGGCTTGCGTGCTCCAGTTTGGGCGGTGGGTGAAAAGGTATTCGATCGCTACCGCCAGGTAATGGTTGGGATTGAGCAAACCAACCGAGCGCGCCACGATGCCATGACGGTCATGGTCGGTATCGCAGGCAAACGAGACATCGAAGCGATCCTTGTTTTCAATCAGACCTGCCATCGCATGAGGAGAGCTGCAATCCATGCGGATTTTGCCGTCCCAGTCCAGACGCATGAAGCGGAAGGTTGGATCAACCCGAGTCGAAAGGATTTCAAGAGGCAGCCCGAAACGCTCGGCGATACGAGGCCAGTAATGCACACCGGCACCGCCCAACGGATCGACACCAAACTTAAGGCCGGAGCCCCGAATAGCCTCGATATCAATAACTTGCTCTAGCCCACCCACGTAGCTATCGATGAAATCGAAACGTTGCGTAGTCGGAGCCCTGAGCGCCTGATTGAAATCGATCCGCTGGACGCCCTTGAGCCCATCGGCCAGTAGCGCGTTTGCGCGATCCTGAATCCACTTGGTCACGCTGGTATCAGCCGGACCGCCGTTGGTGGGGTTGTACTTGAAACCGCCATCGACCGGAGGGTTATGCGACGGTGTGATGACGATGCCATCAGCCAGCCCACTACGGCGGTCGCGGTTGTACTCCAAAATGGCATTAGACAGGGCTGGCGTTGGGGTATAGCCCGGCTCACCGTTGGTTTCGGCACAACCAGCATCAATGCGTGTTTCAATGCCATTAGCTGCCAGGACTTCAAGCGCCGAGACGAACGCAGGCTCGGAAAGCGCATGTGTATCCATGCCGACGAAGAGCGGACCGTCGATACCTTGAGCGCGGCGGTAGTCGCAAATTGCCTGGGTCACGGCCAAGATATGCCATTCGTTAAAGCTGACCTTCAACGATGAGCCGCGATGGCCAGAGGTGCCGAACGAAACCTGCTGCGCCGGATCTTGAGGATCCGGACGCTCACTGTAATAGCGCGCAACGAGACGCGGGATATTTGCCAGTGTATGTTCCTCAGGGAGGCGTCCTGCATTGAGGTCAATGCTCATCTGTCGTTCCTTTGATAGGTAAAAATATCGCTTCAGGTTGACCGGGGCGGCTTCCAGAAGACTGTTGCCGGTCTATATGACTTTGTCGAGCGCTTTGGGTTTTCGCTTCGACCCCTTCTCTGCATTGTTTATTCGCAGCCAGGCTTTAACAGCTTGGAAAAGTGATCCGGTTATCACCTGTAGTCATCCATGCGTGATTTGCCATTGACGTCAAATCCTACTGAATTGATACAGCCCTACCCTCGCTATGCTCTGGTCTTCTAATGCTTGAGGTTGAATGACCACACGAGCGCATGCAGTTGACATGCGCCCTTTCTCCCGCCGTGATAAGCCAAGGGAGACTTCGTTGAAGAAACCGTTGGAGGCTACGCCAGATAACGCCGGAACCAGTTCAGCGTCCGTTCCCAGGCCAATTTGGCGGCAGCTTCGTCGTAACGGGGGGTAGAGTCGTTGTGGAAACCGTGATTGACGCCTGGGTAGATATAGGCTTCGTAGGTTTTTCCAGCGGCTTTCAAGGCCTCCTCATAGGCTGGCCAACCTTCGTTGATACGTGTATCCAACTCGGCGTAATGCAGCAGCAGAGGCGCCTTGATACTGGCAACATCCTGCGGTTTGGGCTGGCGACCATAAAAGGGAACGGCGGCACCTAATTCGGGATAGGCAACTGCTGCCGCATTGGCAACCCCTCCGCCATAACAGAACCCAGTTATGCCGACTTTTCCGGTAGTTGCAGAATTAGCCATAAGCCACTCAATACCGGCGAAAAAGTCGTTCATAAGCTTTTCAGGATCAACCTGCTGCTGAAGCTCTCGGCCCTTATCGTCATTTCCCGGATAGCCGCCAACAGAGCTCAGCCCATCTGGCGCCAATGCCACAAATCCAGCTTTTGCCACGCGACGGGCAACATCCTCGATATAGGGATTAAGCCCTCGGTTTTCATGGACGACCACTACTCCAGGCACACGGCCCGTAGCCTTGGCAGGACGCACCAAGTAGGCACGTACTTGCCCATGCCCTTTAGGCGAGGGATAGGTGATGTATTCAGCCACAATATCCGGATCGGTAAATTCTACTTGCTGGGCCAGAGCATAGTTCGGGCTTAACGACGTCAGCAGGGTAGCTGCCGTCAAGCCGCACACCGTGAACGCCGCTGCACGATCCAGAAACTCCCGGCGGTTGATCTTGCCGTGCGCATAGTAGTCATACAACTCAAGCAGTTCCGGAGAAAAATCTTTTGCGGTAAGACGGTCCATAAGCGCTTTTCCTTAAAAGGTAGACGATAAAGTCACGTTGCCCTGCTCGGCACGGGTTGTTAAATAGAGGCCTTGCTGCTCCCTACTTCCCTGACCTCCCCAACGGGACGTTTCTGACCGCAGGCACACAGGCCTATGCCCAAGAGTCAGAGTAGTTAGAGAGGATCTGCCAGTAAACGTCTTGACCACAGCAACAATTCGACCTCGATATCTACAGCTGTTGCTGTCGATTTGCCGGCTGCTGTCTCTGTTCACGTTGGATGACCCTTCTTAACATGCTTATCACCCTGACTGCTGTTTAGGTGCATCGGGTTTAAGTTCTTTATCGCAAAGATTCCATGGAGATTGCCGTGCCCCGCTCGCGTCGTTTCAAGCAGGTCGATGTATTTACCCAAACGCCTTTCCTTGGCAACCCGCTGGCCGTTGTGCTGGATGCCGAGGAGATGACAGATATACAAATGCAGGCCATGGCGCGCTGGACAAACCTGTCTGAAACGACCTTCGTCCTCCCACCTTCAGACCCACGCGCGGATTACCGTGTGCGTATTTTTACTCCTGAATATGAACTCCCTTTTGCCGGACACCCTACACTTGGCACCGCACATGCGTTACTGGAAGCGGGAATACTCTCCAACGTCAGCAATCGGATAGTGCAGGAATGCGGCGTGGGGCTCGTTACTATAGAAAAGACGCCCCATGGCGCCCTGGCCTTTCAAGCGCCTGAAGCGCAATTCCAAGCCCTGAGCCGGGAAAGCGTTGTACAGCTCGAGGCCGCTTTGAACACCAGCAGCCTGCACCCTGAGCATGCTCCTGCCCTTGTGAACATGGGCATACGCTGGCTTGTGGTACGGTTGACCAACGCAGCAGCCTGCTTGGCCGTGCGCCCTAATCCGGTGCGGTTTGCAGAATTGAGGCGCTGGTGCGAAGCCGATGGCATTGCTCTTTATGGCACTCATCCAGAAGGCCTGCCAGCCTACTACGAGGTACGAGCCCTGATTCCAGAACATGGCATGGTTGTAGAGGACCCGGTGACCGGTAGCGCCAATGCCTGTATTGCCCGCCTCTTGCAGCAACAGGGTTTTCCCGACGGTCTTTCAACGCGACAGGGCTATTCCGTTCGCCAAGGCACCGTGTTGGAGCGCGACGGTCGCCTACAAGTGCGCTACGCGAGCAACACGCCCTGGATCGAAGGCCATTCGGTCACAGTGATCGATGGCACCCTGAATGCTTGATTAATACCTCAGGCTACGCGCACTTGCCCAAACGTCTGCACGACGAACTCGACAAAGCTGCGTAACGTGGGCGAACGGTACCGCTCCTGGGGATACACCACATGCATAGGGCGGCTCGGGAGCTGGTAGTCGGGCAGCAGTGTTACCAAGCCGCCTTGTTCGAGGTCTTGCCAGACCAAGGCGTTCGGCAGCATGGCTACGCCCATTCCGCCCAAGGCGGCGCGGCGAAGCCCCTGGGCATTATTCACGACAACCCGGCCGCCGACCTCGACGGCAACCTCACCTTCAGAGCCTGTCAGGCGCCAATGCCTTTCCGTCCAGCGCCATTCCGTCCCGGCAGGGTAGGCAAAGGACAAGCAGTCGTGCTGCGAGAGATCATGCGGCTTTAATGGCTGACCTTTCCGCTCCAAATAGGCTGGCGAAGCGCAGATGGTCAGGCCATAGTCCATGAGGGGCCGGGCGATCAGACTGGACGTCTCCAGCGTGCCGAGCCGAATCGCCGCATCGAAACCCTCATCGACCAGATCGACGACCCTGTCGGTCAGCACGATGTCGAGTTTTACAGCGGCGTACCGACTCAAGTAGTCAGCCAAGCTAGGCATCAGGCACTCTGAACCAAACGTGGGTGGCGCAGTGATCCGCAGCGTACCGCGTGGCTGAGCCTGCATTTCTTCGGCGAGACGCTCCGAGTCGGTCACCAGCCCGAGGATTTCTACACAGCGTTGATAATACATTGCACCAAACTCTGTCAGGCTTTGCCGGCGAGTCGTCCGCCTAAGCAGGCTGACGCCCAGGCGTGCCTCTAAAGACCGCAAGTAGTTGCCCACCATAGTTGTGGAAATACCGCTCTGCTCTGCTGCTGCGGTCATACTGCCGCTATCGACCACACGGACAAAAATGGTCATGGCCTGATACAGATCCATTATCAACCTACGCTTGAAAGTTATCGAACCCAGTAGGCATTTATCGCGCCCAGCTTGTTGAAGATACTTCAAAAGCCCTGACTTTGGAGTGTTCTTATGAGCAAGACCGCTTTCTTCGATCAAGCCCCTTCTTTCTCTAGTTCTCGCCTAATGAAGACTTATCAGCCTTTGCCTATCCGTTTTGTCAAGGGCTTGGGTACACGCCTATGGGATCAGGAAGAGCAAGAATATCTTGATGCAGTGGCCGGGGTTGCTGTAACCAATGTGGGGCACTCTCATCCGAGCGTTCTGGAAGCGATTACTCAGCAGGCTGGAGCGCTGTTGCATGTTTCCAATCACTACCACAACGATTGGGCGGAGCAGTTAGCCTACCGACTGACAAAGCTGACCGGCATGCAACAAGTTTTCTTTGGCAATTCAGGTGCCGAGGCCAATGAAACAGCGCTAAAGCTGGCCCGTCTTCATGCAAAACGCCTTGGAGTTGACCACCCACTCATAGTGGTAATGGAAAGGGCTTTTCATGGCCGGACCTTAGGAGCCCTCTCTGCCAGCGATGGGCTTTCGATCCAGGCTGGCTTTTCACCCTTGCTGGAGGGATTCGTCCGGATTCCCTTTGGCGATACCATAGCCCTGGAAACCATCACGAGCCGCTACGGCGAGCGGATCGTGGCTCTGTTGACCGAACCCATTCAAGGCGAGAGCGGAATTCATTTGCCACCTCCAGGCTATCTCAAGACCTTGCGCCGGCACTGCACCTCTCACGGCTGGCTGCTCATGCTTGATGAGATTCAGACTGGCCTAGGACGGACCGGCGATTGGTTCGCCTTTCAGCGAGAAAGCATCGTTCCCGATGTGCTGACCCTGGCGAAAAGCCTGGCCAATGGCATACCAATCGGCGCTTGCTTGGCCATAGGCGAAGCCGCAATGCTCTTTAGCCCCGGCCAGCATGGAAGCACCTTTGGCGGTAACCCATTGGCCTGCCGGGTTGGTTGTACCGTACTCGATATACTCGAACGGGATGCTCTACCCGCCCACGCGAATCACCAAGGCCAACTGCTTCTGACTCGACTACAGGAGGCCCTACGGGAAGCTTCCCATGTACGTTCTATACGCGGGTGCGGCCTGATGATCGGGATTGAGCTGGCACAACCCTGCAAACACCTGATGCTAGAAGCACTGGAACAGCACCATCTACTAATCAATGTGACGCGAGACACTACGATCCGCCTGTTACCACCCCTCGTTTTGGATAACAACGACCTGAACATCCTTGTTGACGCCCTTCGTGACCTGATTGTTTAAGGAGGTACTTTTATGAAGCTTCAGTTAGAAGGCAAACGGGCCCTGGTCACAGGTGCAAGTTCAGGTATTGGCTCGGGAATAGCACTGGCCCTGGCGCGCGAAGGGGTTCGGCTAGCACTTACCGCCCGCGATAGACAATTCTTAGAGACTGTTAGTAAAACCATCGTATCGGAAGGATTGCCTGCTCCCCTGTTGCTGTCAGCTGACTTGACGCGCCCGGAAGCGATTGACGAAGTGACCGACCGGATTTGCATAGACCTCGGATCGGTAGACATTGTGGTCAACAATGCCGGAGGTGCCAGACCTGTGGGACTGGCGTTAGAAGATGACATCTGGCTCGAGGCTTTCGCTCTCAATTTTCATGCCGCTCGAAGAATCACTCAGGCGCTGTTACCCGACATGCTCAAGTGCGGTTGGGGACGTGTTATCAATATCAGCGGCTCCATGGAGCCTCGGCACCTGAATGCGGCTAGTGCAGCTAAAGGCGCGTTGCATCTTTGGGCCAAGGGGTTGGCCTGCGAGGTCGCGGCAGACGGCGTGACAGTCAACTGTATAGCTCCCGGCCGAATCAATAGCCGACAAACGCTGACGTATCTTCATCCGGACCAAGCCGAGCGCGAAGCCTTCATAGCAACGAACATCCCGGTCGGCTACTTCGGAGAGCCTGAAGATATAGGCCATCTAACCGCCTTTCTAGCCTCACCGCTGGCACATTATATGACAGGTGCCGTTTTTGCCGTTGACGGAGGGTTTCACCGCTTCGCTCATTGAAAGTGCCCTATTCAAAAAGGCCTAGAGCATTGCACCATGGCCTCGCTCATTCTGATCAGTGCCGGGTATAGTCCTAATTGCTGCTCGGCCCTGCTTCATGTTGGTTATGACGGCTTTCTCCCCCCAGGCTTACTGTTACCCCGCGACTCCTATGAGTACAGGGTTCGTTGGGTCCAATGTCAGGAATCGCGGCAATGGATTTACCAGAACGAATAAAGTAACAAGCGCCTCAAGATAGCTGTCACAAATAATTCATCATTAATTACCCCTTACGAGGTCAAGCTCCTTCGAAACGTGCCGATAACGCTGAATCCCTCCACCTTATCGATACGAGCCCATTATGCTAAACCGCTCCCTACGCACACAGGTGCTGGCCCTGCTTACCAGTAGCCTGGTGCTCTTGCTGATCATTTCGATCGGCTGCTTTAATATGCTGTCCGGCGGAATAAAGCAGTACCAGGGCCTGTTAAGCCATGAGCTGAAAGCAGTGCTGTTGATTGAAGAAGCCAATCTTGAGTTCAAGACTCAGGTTCAGGAATGGAAAAACGTGCTTTTACGCGGTCAGGACCAGGAACAGCTGGACAAATACTGGAACCAATTCCTCAACCAAGAACGCAAGGTTCAGAGTTTTCTGGGCGAGTTGAATGGTCAGGTGTTCAGCAATCCTGCCATTACGCAAGCCATTCATACGCTTACGCAGGAACATCAGGCGCTCGGCACGGCCTACCGTAAAGGGTTGGAGCAATTCAAGGCCGCAGGGTTCGACCCCCGAGCTGGCGACAAGGCGGTAACGGGAATCGACCGTGAGGCCACCGCGCAAATGAGTGCGCTGGTCGAGGCTCTCCGCCAGCAAAGCAACTCAACCGCTGCTGTTATCACGGCACAAGCGGAAAAGACCGCCATTATTGGCCAGCTCGCGCTGATCCTAGGCGGCATCGGTATTCTCCTATTGAGCCTCTGGTTGGTAAATCGCCGTCTGGTTACGCCGATCAGAACATTGATCGAGCAGATCAACCAGCTCAGCCGTGGCAATTTCAGCGTAAACATCGAGTCTACCCGTCAGGATGAGTTAGGCCATCTGGCCGGTGCAGCTGGGATTCTGCGTAATTTCCTGTCCGATACGTTTACACGCTTGACGCAAAGTGCCCATGAGCTGGACGCGGCCAACCGTAACCTTAACGTGATTGCCAGCCAGATGGCTCAGGGCAGTAACGAACAATTCTCTCGTACCGATCAGGTAGCTACAGCCATGCACGAGATGGCTGCCACTGCTCTGGAAGTAGCTCGTCATGCCGGTGAGGCGGCAGAGGCGGCTTCCGAGACCGATCAGGCGGTCCAGCGTGGTAACCAAGCCATGCATAGTTCCATCGAGACGATTGTCAGCATGAGTGAGGAAATAGCCGGGACGGCTGTTCTAATCAATCAGCTGGAAGAAGACAGCGCACGCATTAGTAAGATAATGGACGTAATCCGCGGTATCGCCGAGCAGACCAACCTGCTGGCGCTCAATGCGGCCATCGAAGCGGCCCGTGCCGGCGAGGCTGGCCGCGGCTTTGCCGTGGTGGCCGATGAGGTTCGCAGCCTGGCTCAGCGCACTGCCCAGTCGACCAATGAGATCAATCAGATCGTCGCTAACGTACAGAACGGTACTTCTAATGCCGCACGAGCGATCAACAATGGACAGAGCATCAGCCAGCGCAGTGTTCTACAGGTCAAGCAGGCGGGTGAAGTACTGCACGCTATTTCCGCCTTGGTCGAAGCCATGCGAAACAAGAACATACAAATCGCGACGGCTGCGGAAGAACAAACTGCCGTTAGCGAGGATATTGCCCGCAACCTGACCGAAATTACCACCATCGCTCAAAGCAACCAGCAGCACGTGGCGAATACACAACACGCAGCCAATCACTTGCATGAGCTATCGGGTGCGCTGACAGAACTCACCCGGCGGTTATCTGCACATTGATCGACAGCAGGCGCAGAACCGATTACTTCAGGTTCTGCGCCACGGTCCGGTTGCGGCCTTTTTGTTTAGCCTGGTAAAGCAGCTCATCAGCGGCACTCATAAGATATTCCGGCGCTTGATGCCTTTCAGGTAGACATGCCGCAATTCCAATACTAACCGTCAACCATTCGTAGGCCGCCTCTTTGGCAGAGGGGATATGCAGGTCCATAACCGCCAGGCGGCAACGTTCCAGAATCAGCCGGGCCTGCTCAGACGATGTTCCCGGCAGGATCAGAGTGAACTCCTCTCCACCATATCGGGCCAGACAGTCGCATTCCCGAGTACGACTCTCCAGAACGCTTGCAACTCTGGCCAAGGCTTCGTCTCCCGCAGCGTGGCCGTAGGCATCGTTGAATTGCTTAAAGTAGTCCACATCAATCATCGCGATCGATAAAGGGATACGTTCCTGCGCTGCAAGAGACCACTCTTGAGCCAGTGTCTCGTCCAATTTACGCCGGTTGGCCAGCGACGTTAGCGGATCGATGTGCGCCAGTCGCTCCAGCATGTCTCGCTGGCGGGCCAGCTGTAAATGCAGACGCACCCGCGCCCGTACGGCAGGCGCGTTGAAAGGCTTGAGGATGTAATCACTAGCGCCTAGTTCGAAACATTCAACCTCCTGCTTTACATCGTCCAGGCCACTGATAAACAGCACGGGAATACTGGCCGTCTCGGCGCGCTGCCTGAATAATCGGATCAACTGCAACCCATCAAGCCCAGGCATGACCACATCAAGAAGGATCAAATCGGGACGCTCTCGTGCTGCTTTGTCCAGCGCCTGCGTACCGCTCTTGGCAAGTACCACTTTCGCCTCGCCGCGCAAGACTTCAGAAAGCAGCCGCAGATTGGTCTTCTCGTCATCCACAATCAGCACGACGGGTGTTCGCCCAGCCATGGCGTTCATGCCTGAACCACCTCTGCACGCAAACGTTGAATCAGGTCAGCAACGGCAATAGCGGCCCGCTCGAACTCGACCTCATCGACCCAGCGCTCAAGTTGCCGAATCATTGGCTCTACCGTCGAGCCTTTACACATGCGTAGCAGGTTGGGCAACAAGACCTCCGCCTCGAAGTCGGATGCCTCCAGCAATGTCAGCAACCGTTCCAGCATAAACACCAGAATATGCCGGTCAGGTAATGGCATAACCGCATGCTCCTCCTGAGGCTGACGGAGCCCTGACAGCTCGGCCATGAGCGGCTCGAGGGCGCTAATGATCGGCTGTACGGATGTAACCGGCACATCATCACCCTGGATCAGAGCATGTTCAAGCGCAGCACAGGCTTCCGACACCTCGTAGGCACCGATATATGCCGCGGCGGATCGTAGACTATGCACTTTCAATTGCAGGCTTGCCGTATCACCGGTTGCCTGCAGTGTATGCATCGCCTCGACCGTACCCGAGTGGTCATGGATGAAGTCGAGCACCAAATGCTGATACAACGCACGTCGCCCTTGTAACCGGGCCAGCGCCCTGGCCACATCAAGCCGTGGGCTGGTCTCAAGCGTTGCCAAGAACGTCGGGCTCCAGGCAGCCGGCGCAGTGTCTTTGGTGTGCGGTGGCATAGCTGGCCGAATACCCGGGTTACCCCAGGAAACCAGCAGCCGATACAAGTCGGTTGGGTTAATAGGCTTGACCAGATGATCACTCATCCCGGCAGCCAAACTCTTCTCGCGATCCTCCGGCAAGGCATTGGCCGTCATGGCAATGATCGGGATCCGTCTTAATGCCGGGCGCTGCCGGATCAGCCGCGTTGTTGCCAACCCATCGAGACGCGGCATATGAATGTCCATAAGCACCAGGTCATAGGCTTGGTTCTCAAGTTTCTCCAGCGCTTCCTGACCATCCTCGGCCGTCTCGATTACGATACCTGTGTCTTGCAGAAAGCCAATAACAACCTGCCGATTGATCGCATTATCATCAACCAACAGGATCTTTATGCCGTGCAGGTCAAGCCAGGAGGGCTCTTGCGACAACGACAGTGACGGCGATGGCAGTTGCTCCTGCTGCAAACCGTCTAGCACGCGCTGCAAACCAGCGGGTGTAACGGGTTTTTCCAGGAAACCGACTAACTCTACATCCATCGCCTCGCTTTTCGCCTCTTCCAGCTCATAGGGAGATACTAGAAGCACAGTGGGCACAGATGTCTTGAACTGACGCACCGCGGCCAACCCATCACAGGTGGGCATATGCCAATCCATCAGCACAAGGTCGAAAACTTCTCCGGTCTGTAGACGGCTTACCGCCTCCGCACCGTTATCGACGGCAACAGCCTCTATGCCTAATGCCGTCAACTGTCGTACCAGCACTTCACGAACATGCGGGTGGTCATCCACCACTAACACTCTCAATCCCGTAGCAACACGGGCGCCATGGCCCTCGTCCACCGATTCGATAACAGGCAGCGTTAAATCAAACGTAAAGCAGGAACCCTGCCCCGGCTCGCTCTGAACTCCAATGTGCCCTTTCATCAGTTCAATCAGCTGCTTGCAGATCGCCAGACCCAGACCGGTCCCGCCATAACGGCGCGTAATCGAGCCGTCCACCTGAGTGAATGGCTGGAACAGGACCTGCTGCTGTTCTAGATCGATACCAATACCAGTATCTTCCACTTCGAAACGTACATAGGCCCAACCACGCCCAGCCGGTTCGGCCGTAATCCGCAGCCGTACGTGACCATGATCAGTGAATTTGATCGCATTACTGACCAAGTTGATCAGTACCTGCTGAAGACGCAGCGGGTCACCCTGCAATACCTGCGGGACCTCTGGCGCCAGATCAAGAATCAGCTCCAGTTGTTTTTCATGTGCCTTAAGGGCACAGATAGTAAAGGCCCGCTCAATAACCTTGGCGAGGTTGAAGCGGATATGCTCGAGCACCATACCGCCTGACTCGTTGCGAGAAAAATCCAGGATGTCATTGATGACACCTAGCAACACCTCGCCAGAGCCAAGGATTTTATCCACATAGCCCTGTTGTTCACTGCTCAAGGCTGTTTTGAGTGTCAACCGACTCAGACCAATAACGGCATTGAGCGGAGTACGGATCTCGTGGCTCATGGTGGCAAGAAACAAGGACTTGGCCGTTGCGGCCTGCTCCGCCCGGATACGCGCCTGATCGAGCTCGGCCGTACGCTCGGCGACCCGCTGCTCAAGGGTCTCGTAAAGCATGGCATGCTCCAGCGAAATTGCCGCCTGGGCCGCCAGAATATTCAGTGCCTGCAAGCGTGCCGGCGTAAAGGCATAAGGCAGCAAGTTGTTTTCCAGATAAAGCACGCCAATCAGCTGCTCTTGCCGCATGACGGGTAAACAAATTACTGAACGGGGCCGATGGGTACGGATATAAGGATCATTCACGAATCCGCCTTGCGCAGCAGCATCATCGAGAATCATCGGCAATCGCGTCCGAATCACCTGGGCAATAACCGTGGGTGGTACCAGGATGGGCAGCGCATCGCCTGTCCCTATCGCAACAGGCATGGCCTGCCGCACCACCGGCGCTGGCTCGTCACTACGGCATACAGCTTGAATACACCACTGGCCCTCATGCGGCAGCAAAAGCATACCCTGCTGCGCCCCGGCGTCCTCCAGCAGGATTCGCATGACCTTGCCTAGAAGCTGATCCAGTGCCAGTTCAGTAGAAATGGTTTGCAGGGACTTGAGAATTGACATCCAGTCCAGTCGGGCTACTTCGCCTGCGTTTGATGCCGTGACCGGCCATTGTTGGGTTGCCTGGGTATCATCGCGCTGGGGATAGAGCCAGCGGGCGAACTCGTGCTCCAATGCCTGCACTTTGGCGGTCGCGCCCCAGTGACCATAATCCCGGTGTGCATCCTGAAGGTACGCCTGGGCAATACGGGGCTTATCCTGAGCCAGCCAGAAGCGTGCACACAGTTCTTCGGCGAGTGCGGTCCCCTGGCGAAACCCATGCTGGCGCGCTGAATCGATAGCCTGGTCGTACAGGCTCATTGCCTGAACCGTATCGCCCTCCAGCCGGGCCTGCTCTGCCTTGACCAGAAGCTGCTTGTGTTCGAAATTGGCTGGGCAATGCTCGGCCCATACGGCCATGCGCGCCTGGTTTTCCCTGATCTTCTGCTGGTAGCTGGCTTGTACGTCTTGCGCGGCTTCAGGCAGTAGTGCCAATAGGATCAGAGACTGATAGAAATTATGTTCGGCAATGCTGAACCAGCCAAAAGTAGATGCCAGTGTGGCCTCAGCCTCACAGGCATGCAGCAAGGCCTCATCCAACCGGCCAAACAGGTAGGCGCCCTGCATCTTGTTGTAGTGATAGTAATTAAGACACAACGCATGCTGATTACGCTGCATGCTGGCAAGTAATGCTGCCTCGTCGAAGTCGGCCGTATTCCAAGTGCCTGCATGGTCTGTCTTACCCTGGAACAGCCGAATGGCCTGGCATAACAAGGTGAAGACTTCGAGCGTATTGGGATCGCCGATCCGGGTCAGGATCGGGCGGACCCGCTCGCACTCGGTTACCAAGTACTCAAGCGGCGCCCCGCTATGCTGCAAGTGCTTGAGAATGTGAAAGGCACTGTAGCTCGTCCAGATCGCGTCACCGATTTGCAAACCTGCCTGCAAGGCCGTCCGCAGCAAACGTACGTTTTCCTCCAGCGGGCTGGACCACGGACTGTTCGTCACCGCGAACATTGTATGTACCTTGCAGGTCATCGACAGATTACCCGTCTGCTCCACCAACGCCACTGCCAGCTTGCCAAAGCGGTAACCCAACCGATAATTGCTGAAAAACGCCGATAGCATGGAGCCGTAATTGGCATAACCAAACGGCGACAGATCGCCATTTCCGTACCGGATCGACAAGGTAACGATCCGCACCACGGCCAATGTACTCATGGACAGATTGACGTTGATCGCCGGCCCCCAGAGTAGCCCCAGTAAACGGACTACGTGTTGCGCACGCTCATCCGTCATCACGGGCAGCTCAAGTAATTGCTCCACTTCGTGCTTGGCCAGGTAGGCCTCGATCAAGGCACTGTCGGCTGCGGTAGCCTGCTGGAGCTCCTCTTCCCGCTCGGGCCAGGGTTCATCCAACAGCCGCAACCCTTCCACCGCGGCTGTCAGGGCTTCGGCGAACCGACCATGGGTTGCGTACAACTCGGTGCGCAACCCATGGATATCCGCCCTTGTGAGCGCCGTTTGCGTATAGCTCAACAGCATGTCGCACAGGGTCAAGGCCTGCTCGATGTCGCCGCCAAGCTGTACGCAGAGCACCTGAGTCCGGTACAAGGCAAAGGTTAAGGCATGGTCACAATCCCATCCGGTTTCGCCCACCAGAGCCAACCCCTGACGGCTCAATTCAAGAGCCGTGGTATAAGCATTGGCTGCCAGAGCCCGACGTGCCGCCGCCAGGTTCAGCGTAGCCAGGACACAGCGCTCCCCGTCTTCCAGCAGTGACTGGGCGGCGTTCAGATGATTGACGATATCAAACAATTCATCGGACGCCGTTGGATCGTCAGCCGTTTGTTGCAGGTAACGACCGATCCGTAAGTGCATGGCCTGGCGCTCGGGATCAGGCAAATGGAAGTAGGCGGCCTTTCGTACCTGATCGTGGACAAACAGGTAACAGGCGGGCTCGGCGCGTTCCTGCCGAGGCGCTAATAACAGCCCTTCGCGTAACGGATGGGCCAACTGCTGATGGACATCTGCCAACGGCATATCGGCCAATAGCGCCAGCCGCTCCGGCATAAAGCTATTACCCAGGCACGCTGCCCATTGGAGCAGATGCACGCTAGTGGGCGGCAGCTGATTCAGAATCCGCACCATGAACGCAACGACGTTGTCAGACACGTCCCAGGTTTCTATACGGTGAAGATCCCAGACCCACTGACCTGTCGTACCGTCGAATTCGATCAGCCGTTCTTGATACAGCGCTGACAATAGCTGCCGAAGGAAGAAAGGATTACCTAACGTCTTGCGATGACATACGGCAGCTAGCGCCTGAGTCTCGACAGTCTTGGGAAAGACCGTCTCTATCAGTTGCTTTACCTCCTGTAGCCGCAGCGGTTGCACATCGACCAAGATAAAACCGCCCCCGTGTCTGGAGGCTAGTTCGCCCCAGCCATGAAGCGGATGTTCCGGCCCAACCTCGTTATCCCGATAGGTACCGATGAGTAACATGTGATGCTGGGTAGGATCGTGTAGCAGAAGGCCAATAAGACGCAACGATGCTGCATCGGCCCACTGAAGATCGTCCAGGAACAGGATGAGAGGTGTGGCAGGCGAGCAAAACGCCTGAATGAAGCGCTGAAAAACATAGTCGAACCGATTCTGCGCTTCGCCTGCAGGCAACTCCATAACCGGTGGTAGCGGCCCGAGCCAGACATGCAACTCTGGCACCAGATCAGCGATTAGCCCCAGGCTTACTCCCAACTCGCTACGTACCGCCTCGATCCGCTGCGGCTCATGAGCAAGGCAGTGCTCGACCAGCCTCCGCACAGCTTGCCGCACAGCCATATAGGGAGTGTCACGCTGTAGCGGATCGAACTTACCGTTACCAAAGAGACCATGAATATCACTATGGTCACGAAACGCTGTTACCAGCGCAGACTTGCCGACTCCTGAAGCACCGCCAATCAAGACCAACTCTACTCCGCCCCGCCGAACGCGCCTGAAAGCCTCTGTCAAACGCTGCAAAGGCTCGTCGCGTCCGAAGAGAACAGATGGTAGCTCCAGGCGAGCAGGCACATCCTGCGTAGCAATAGGGAAGGCATCGATTCGACCTTGCCGCTCCCACTCGGTCAGGCAGCGGCGTACATCGCAAAGTAATCCGTACGTGCTCTGATAACGCTCTGCGGCCGCCTTGGCCATAAGCTTGGCGACAATAGTGGCCAGAACGGGAGGCACGAGCGGAGCCAGCGCTTCCAGTGGCGGCGGTGTTACGGCCAGGTGACAATGCACCAGTTCGAGCGGGTCGGTAGCCAGAAACGGCTTCCGCCCGGCCAGCATTTCGTACAGCGTCACGCCTAAGGCATAGAAATCCGCTCGGTGATCCGGAGACTGCCTCATACGCCCGGTCTGCTCGGGGGCGATATAGGCCAAAGAGCCCTCAAGCCGGTCGGTTGCAGGCTCGGTCATCTGCCCTAAGTCACAGGCAATACCTAAGTCGGTCAGGCGAACCTCACCCGTGTCCTGGTTATAGATGATGTTGCGAGGGTTGAGATCGTTATGGCTAATTCGTAGCCGATGCAGATGACATAACGCTTCTGCCAAGGCCACGGAGAGGCGCAAAGCTGCACCGATCTCCATCGGCTGCCCACTCAAGATAGCGCTCAAGTCATGGCCGCCAATATCCTCCAGCACCATCACAAGCGAAGACTCTACCTCAAGCAATTCAAGCGCCTTGATCACACAGCCGGTCGCCTCGGCCTGCCGGGTCAACACATATTCACGACGGAATGCTTCCATAGCTTGGGACGTAGGAAAATCCGGCATTAGCCGCTTGAGCACGACCGGCTGCCCGTCGCTGATGCGGTGCCCTCGGTAGAGTTGTGCAGCGCGCCCCTCAGCCAACTCTTCTTCACACCGATACCCTGGTAATTTCAACACGTTCCTATCCTCACCGTGTCGTTGCTCTCATCCTGCCCGTGCGTAACATCCGGCCTGGCCTGTGTACTAGCGCACAAAATCCAAACGACGCATAGTATTAACGCTTCGCTGACATAGCGCTTGCGGAACTACTCATTTGCTTACACTTTACAAGGATGTTGCTATGACCGTTGACGCTTCTGACTCTCCCGCTTTCCGCAAGATAGCCATCCTTGGTGGTGGTGTCTCGTCTCTGACCACAGCGTTCCGCCTGACATCCGAGCCTGACTGGCAGACACGCTACTCGATCACGCTCTACCAGATGGGGTGGCGATTGGGCGGCAAAGGTGCCAGTGGCCGGAATGAGGCCGAACACCAACGCATTGAAGAGCACGGTATCCATGTGTGGTTCGGCTTTTATTACAACGCCTTTCATCTGTTACGTCAGTGCTATAAAGAGCTTGGTCGCCCACCCGAGGCTCCGCTAGCCACTCTCGACAAAGCCTTCTTTCCACATCGCGATACGGCACTGGCGCAACACTTCAAGAACCACTGGACCGTGTGGCCCATCGAAACACTCGTTTTACCGGGCAAGGTCGGCGAAGGGTGGGAGCCCAAGCCCATTTTCGAGGCGGTTGCATGCTGGATCGATTGGCTGTTGGCTCATACCGGCTCAGAGCACGTCACTGCACCATGCTCCCTTCCGCTTCTACAACGCCTGCGCCAGGACTGCATTGATCTGCTGCACCGAGAGCAGTTTGAAGCTGCGCAGGCTCGCTTGAAACATGTTCGCAATACCCTACCCAGGCTCGACTCCGTACCAGGCAAACAACATCTCGATCTGATAGCCCTGCTTACAGGCATACGCACCTGTTTCCGCGATATTACCAGCCACTTCATCGAGCACTCTTTAGAAATCTGTCGCTTCTGGATGCTGATGGATTTCGGTCTGACTGCCACCTTGGGCTTCCTGGCGGATGAGCTATACGCCAAAGGCCTGGATGTCATCAATGATTGTAGCTTTCTAACATGGCTTGCCGGCCACGGCGCCAGCCCCAGCACGCTTGAAGGGCCGATTCTGACAGCCCTGCATGGCGGTATCTTTGCTTATCGCGACGGCGACATGAGCCAGCCCGACGTCGAAGCCGGAACACTGCTGCGTGCTGGTCTGACTGCAGTCTCCTGCTCTAAGGAATCCTTCATATGGCGTATGCAGGCCGGCATGGGCGACGTAGTGTTTGCGCCCTACTATGAGGTACTCAAGCGGCGCGGGGTCGAGTTCCGGTTCTTCCACCGCGTCAAAGCGCTTGAAGCTGTAAAGGACGCCACCGGTTCTCGAATCCAGACTATCCGTATCGCCCAGCAGGTACCGTTGAAGAACCCCGCCACGCCTTATGACCCTCTCGTCATGATTGAAGGTTTGCCCTGCTGGCCATCCACCCCCCGTTATGAGCAGATCAGCGAGACCGTTGCCAAACGGCTGCAGGAAAATCAAGTCAATCTGGAGTCCTTTTGGAGTGACTGGCCGGAACAGTACGACGAGCCGGAACTCCTCCTGGAGCAAGGTCGTGATTTTGATACGGTCGTGCTGGGGGTCTCCTTGGCTGCCCTACCCTCACTCTGTCCGAGCCTGATTACACTCAACCCGGCCTTCAAAGCCATGACAGATGGCGTTGCCACGGTAGCCACGCAGGCCTGTCAGCTCTGGCAGAACAAGGATGCCCAAGGGCTTGGCTGGATCGGTTACAAGCCGAATGCCGAAGCGCCAGAGTTACTAGGCTTCGCCGCCCAAGCCATGGACTCTTGGGCCGATGTCAGTTATCTGGTTGACCGGGAGACGTGGCCGACTAAGGGGGCGCCTAAAAACATCAGTTACTTCTGTGGCGTTTTCACGCCGGATGCCGCACCGCCTGTACCGGCACCGGATTATCCAACGCAGCAGGCCGAGCGAGTCAAGCAGTCTACCCTGGGCCTGCTTACTGGCAGCCTTTCCGCACTCTGGCCCCTTTCCAGCCCACCGGGCAGCAACCAATACCGCTGGGACTTCCTGATGGCACCCGATACGCTAGAGGGCCCGGCACGCTTTAATGCGCAATACTGGCGCGCCAACGTAGACCCGACCGAGCGCTATGTACAAAGTGTGGCTGGCAGTAGCGTTTATCGCTTACCAACCCACGCCTCGGGTTTCGACAACCTATACCTGACGGGAGACTGGATCCGTAACGGTTTCAACATGGGCTGCGTGGAGTCAGCCACACTATCAGGCTTGCAGACAGCCCGCGCTATTCTGAACACTAATGAAGTGATACCGGGCGAGGACAATCTCTACTAAATCCTTTGGCATCAGAAGTCCCATCGTCGGCGAACGGCGATGGGAGCGCAGCTTCCTGGCTTTTATGAGGTGCTGACATCGACCAAGCCATGCCTACTCAAGGCGGACGTAAGGGATAGCGATATAAAGTCACTCCTACACGTCTTTTCAACCGAGACCATTGAAGCGCACGAATCAATCGTGTACATGAATGCACACTGTCGTTCGGTGCTTGGAGTACGAGCAGGCAGCCTATCGGATTTGTACTAAAGGAAATGACACATGCAAAAGGCCGCCGAACTCGTTGTGAGATGTCTTGAGAACGAAGGTGTGGAATATATCTTCGGGATTCCTGGCGAAGAAAACCTCGATCTGCTGGATGCTCTTTCCCGCTCTAACCAGATCAAACTCATCCTGACACGTCACGAACAATCGGCCGGCTTCATGGCCGCCACCTATGGCCGTCTTACGGGCAAAACCGGTGTCTGCCTGTCAACGCTGGGTCCGGGCGCGACTAACTTGGTGACTGCTGGAGCGTATGCCTATCTGGGTGGCATGCCGATGATGATGATCACCGGCCAAAAGCCCATCAAGAAGTCCAAGCAGGGTCGATTCCAGATTCTGGACGTATGCGGCATGATGGCTCCCCTAACCAAATACACCCATCAGCTTGCATCCGCGGACAACATTCCTTCCCGTATCCGCGAAGCCATCCGCTTGGCAGAGGAAGAAAAGCCCGGCTCCGTGCACCTGGAGTTGCCGGAAGACATCGCAGCCGAAACGACCGAGAGCACACCGATTGCACCAAGCCTGTCGCGGCGCCCGGTGGCCGAACACAAGGCGATCCGCGCAGCCGTTTCCAAGCTCGAAGCGGCCCGAAGCCCAGTGCTGGTGATCGGCGCCGGTGCCAACCGCAAGATGACGGCGCGCGTGTTGCGCCAGTTGATCGAGAAAACCGGTATTCCGTTCATCACTACGCAGATGGGCAAGGGTGTGGTTGACGAGCGTCACCCACGCTTCCTTGGCAATGCGGCCCTGTCTGCTGGCGACTTCGTGCACCGCGCACTGGAGTCTGCCGACCTGATCGTCAATATTGGTCATGACGTGATCGAGAAGCCACCGTTCTTTATGGTCCGTGGTGGCACTGAAGTAGTCCATATCAACTTCCGCTCCGCCGAAGTGGACCCAGTGTATTTCCCTCAGATTGAAGTAGTAGGCGATATCGCCAACGCCATCTGGGAAATCAAAGAAGCGATTGAAGTTCAGGCAACCTGGGACTTTTCGCGCTTGCTGGAAATCCGTGAAGCCAACGAAACCCACGTCGCCGAGGGCGCTGATGATGACCGCTTCCCTGTCTATCCGCAGCGCTTAGTAGCCGACTTGCGAAAAGTGCTGCCATCGGATGGCATCGTGGCGCTGGATAATGGCATTTATAAAATCTGGTTCGCCCGTAATTACAAGGCGTACATGCCCAATACCGTTCTTCTGGATAATGCTCTGGCTACCATGGGCGCCGGGCTGCCATCCGCCATGGCTGCACGCCTCGTTTATCCACAGACGCCGATCGTAGCGGTCTGTGGCGACGGCGGCTTTATGATGAATAGCCAGGAGCTGGAAACAGCAGTACGGCTGAAGATGAACTTGGTCGTGATCATCTTGCGTGACGACGCCTATGGCATGATCCGTTGGAAGCAGGCTCAGATGGGCTTCGAGGATTACGGTCTGGACTATGGCAACCCGGACTTCGTGCGCTATGCCGAAAGCTATGGTGCCTTGGGTCATCGTGTGGAAAGCGCCGCGGCCTTCGGCCCGTTGGTAGAGCACTGCCTGAGCACTCCCGGCGTGCATGTTATCGATTGCCCAGTCGATTACTCCGAAAACGACCATATCCTGCATACTGAAATAAAGGAACGCAGCGCTCAGGTCTGATCAGTCCACCTACCGAATTACGCCCCGGCTCATGCCGGGGCGTTTTTGTATAGCCGACTCCCTCTATAGAGCTTTTCCTCTCAAGATTCGCAGCCAGTCTCAGCTGGCATTAGCGTATCTGCTGAACGGTACCTAAAGCCGTAGTGTCAGCGCTTCACCAGGTAACCTGTTGATTGCATTTAAAAACGCATTCTGGAACGAGCCATCTCGCTTTGCCTGTGTACTTACAGTACTCCCCAGTGGTCGGAAGCCCCGTTGACGCAAACTTGTTATGACCTACTCTGCCATCCATGTGGATGGTAAGGAGATGGTAATGGGTGTACATGCGTTCAAGCCAAAAGCAGGTGAGACCACCGAAAAGATCACGATTAATCTTGGTGTCGTGGATCTTGGGCAGATCGACTTGCTGGTCCAGGAGGGTTTTTATTCGAACCGGACAGATCTTATTAAGACCGCGATTCGCAATCAGTTGGCCGCCCATGCCGATGTCATTCGCGAAACGGTAATCCGCAAGACATTCATTCTGGGACTTCAACACTACTCACGGCAGGATCTTGAAGCGTTACAGGCTTCTGGAGAACGGCTTCAGATCCATGTTGTCGGCCTCGCCAGTATTGCAACAGATGTTCCCCCCGAACTCGCAAAAGCAACAATCGACTCACTTGTCGTGCTCGGTGCTTTTCATGCCAGTGCTGCGGTCAAAGCCGCCCTGGCTGATCGGATTCGGTAATCAGCTCTGGAGGCACTTATGAAAACACCACTTAATTCTGAATTTCTCGACGCCCTACGGTTAACGCAAAGTGGTCAGCTTAACGAAGCGACGTCCCTGATTCAGCGAACCCTGGGAATCCCAGCGGTATCGGATACAACATCCAACAACGCTTCACCATCACAGGGAAATGCCTCAAACGAGACGGTACTGGAAGGCACTTACCGTGTAGTGGATGAAGAGACACCTACAAGAAAGGCAACAGGCTTTTCCGAAGAAACTGAAACCGTCTTGCAAGCGACTCGCTTTGGTGCAGCCTTACGCAAGAAGCTTGGAAAGCTTAAAGGGCTGGCCCCCCTTCTGCATCCGCAAACGCCACGATCGGCACCGGAGCCGGTCCCTGAAGGCGCCCAGTTTCTTGCAAAGTCGTACAGCAATCACGCCGGCACTCGGGAGTACAAGTTGTACATTCCTAGCACCTATATGGGAAAGCCATTACCCATGATTGTGATGTTGCACGGCTGTAAACAGAACCCAGATGATTTTGCCGCCGGTACACGCCTCAACGAACTGGCCGAGACGATGCCTTGTCTGGTGCTATACCCTGCTCAATCCAGCAATGCGAACGGCTCCCGGTGCTGGAACTGGTTCAACCCTTCTGACCAGCATTCGGGTCAGGGCGAACCGTCTTTGATTGCCGGAATGACCGAAAGCGTCGCTGCACAGTATTCGGTTGACATGCAACGCATCTATGTAGCCGGCCTGTCTGCGGGAGGCGCCATGGCAGCCATCATGGCCGTTACGTATCCGGACCTGTATTCAGCCGCGGCTATTCATTCCGGGCTTCCCTATGCGGCTGCTCGTGATCTGCCTTCAGCCTTTGCCGCCATGCAGCAAGGCGCAAAGTGTACCGATACCCACGTACCTTCCGAAGCGAGGCCTCTGCCGGTACCTGTTATCGTCTTTCATGGAGATCGGGACTCAACGGTCCATCCCAGCAACAGCGAACAGATTGTTCGTCAATTTTCGCCTGCAGGGTGCTCTATGAAAGGCAAGCTCCGGGCGAAAGTGGAACATGGCCAGACTCCAGATGGCCACGCCTTTACCCGAACGCTGTACCGACTTCCTGATAACGAGCGGGTACAAATGGAGCAATGGACCATACACGGCGCGACTCATGCTTGGTCCGGAGGTAGCACAAACGGCTCGTACACGGATCCGCGAGGCCCCAACGCGACAGCGGAAATGTTGCGCTTTTTTATGGCTCAAACAAACCACTAAAGCCTCGACGCTCAGGCCAAACACTCTTGGCAAGCTCGACAAAAACTTTAGTGCTGCCTTATCTTTCAGGAAACACAGATCTTTTAGGATGAAAGGTCTGTTCACTTTCCGGTCGTTTCCTCCATACGAGCCGAGTAAGACTGCTATCGACCCGCAGCCCGGAAGTACATTGTTCATACCAGCGTTCTGCAAGCATATTAGTTAGCAAACAGTTTGCTAAACGCTGCCAGCCTATTACCCAGCACTGGCTACAACAACCTAGCCACAAAACCGCGCAGTTTGCGTTTCTCGTGATAGTTAATGCCTACGCGGTGTGATCAAAGCCCCTCTTTTGAGGGGCTTCATCTTTCATAGGTTAGTGCGCCACATCGGCTATACGTGCATTGAGTGCTGCCTCAAGCAAATCCACTTCCCTAACGAGTTTTCTCAGGGTGCTGTCGTTAATGATGTGTTTGCTACGCATTTTATAGTACTCGCCGCGCTCGGCCTTGAGTGCCTCCAGGCGGGTCTCGCGTTCCAGTTCACGCCTTGCTGCCAGCACTGGCGTAGACAGCTCAGCATCGGTGAGTTCAAGCCGCTTGTGGTAGTAGTCCATCAGCTGCAAGGTAACATCGTTGAAAGCAATGATGATCTCCTCATCCCCTGCATGGTCGGCCAGCGTCTTGGCTTTCTCCTGGCGATACCTCTCGATCCGCCGGATTGCCGCTTCGGCGCCCTGAATACGCGCTTTGCGCTCCTCCTCGAATGCTTTCGAGTCCGGCGGTAATCGCAGGTTACGTAGCACCAGGGGTAATCCCACACTACCCGTTATCAACGTAAACAGGATGACCCCGGTGGCTAGAAAAATCAGCAGTTCGCGTGCCGGAAAGGGGGTCCCATCATTCATTAGTTCTGGCAGAGATAAGGCCGCAGCCAGCGTTACGGTTCCTCGGATGCCCGCCAGGGTGCCGGCCAGGATAACTTTCTTCGACACGGCCGGAGCGCTGGTACGGCGCCTAAGCAGACGTGGCATTCGAGTCGCCAACAGAATCCACATGAAACGCATGGTTAGAAGAGCTAAGGATATCAAGGCGACATAGCCCAACAGCCCCATGAACGCCCATCCGCCGCCGTTGCGTTCAGAAAGATGCAGCGCCCCATTGATGATCTGAGGTAACTGGAAGCCCAGTAGCAGAAATACCAAGGCATTAAGCGTGAACTCAAGCATGTCCCATACCGTGCGTGTCTGGATACGGCTACTGGTCTGATCCTGGCGCTTCAGATCCGTACGGTTAATCACCATACCGGCCGCAACGGCTGAAAGAATGCCCGACACATGGAAATGCTCGGCCACTAGATAAGCCGCGAACGGCAGCAAAATGATAAGCAGCACAATCTGGGTGGTCGACGCTTCCCCCAGATGACGCTCAATCAGACGTGTTCGAATGAAGTTGAACACTAGAGCCAAGGCCGCGCCTACCACCAAACCGCCAACGGCAATCACAAAGAAACTAAAGGTAGCGTCCATAAGCGAAAAAGCGCCCGTTAGGACAGCTGCGACGGCGAACTTTAACGCTACCAAGCCGGACGCATCGTTCATCAACGACTCGCCTTCCAGAATGTGCATTAGCCGGGGCGGCACGGGTAGTCGGCCAGAAATAGCCGATACAGCCACAGCATCGGTAGGTGACAGGATGGCCGTTAAGGCAAAACACACCGGCAGCGGGATTGAAGGAAACAACCCATGGATGAAATACCCAACGCCGACCACCGTCACAAGCACCAACCCGAGCGCCAGAGCCAGGATGGGGCCTCTCAGCATCATGAATTCGCGCTGCGGAAAGCGCCGGGCATCGGCGAACAGGAGCGGCGCAATGAACAGGAGCATAAAGAGCTCGGGCTCTAGCTCAACGTGTAGGCCACTAGCCGGCCAAGCCATCAAGGCACCGACCCCCACCTGCACCAGTGGTGTAGGTAGAGAAGGCAGAAAACGTGCAGCCACACCGGTAGCAGATGCCACCAGCAGCAATATCAGGACGAGGTAAACGGTATCCATGAAAAGCAGAAAGATCCTAGAAAAGATAAGGAACGCACAGCCTGGAGTTACAGGCTTGTCTTATTGAAAGGAAATTTTTAAAAAATGAAGGTCATATCCGTTGATCGAACGAGCGACATATGTGCTATTTACATATTAGTGTCCATACAAGGAGTGCTGTAATGGAATTCCAATGGCTGTTTCGCGAACTTCAGGTGGATCCCAATGATAATGACTGGGTCAAGGGTTGGGGCGTTTTCAGAAACAGCCCATGGCATTTTGTGGCCATGTTCAATTCAGAATCTGTCGCCGATTCGGAGGCGATCCGATTAGGCGGGGATTACATCGTATCGTGGGGTGCTCACAAGCTGGGCACTAATCAGTTCATCGTGACCGAGAAATTCGACTCCTGACCCACAGCTTACCCGCCTCCGATCGTTACACCGTACGTCGGAGGCAATTCCTTCCACGCCTGCCTGTGTCACTACGCCACGAGCTTGCCAAAAATTCCTCAAACCGCTCTACCTCTTGTCTTTCAAAACCTTGGAGAGATAGCACCTCTACTTTTGTCTAGAGGCTGCTACGGTCACAGCGGCGCCAGAGGGCCATAAAACCCGACGAACAACACTCTGGTTAACCTCTTGTTGATGGATAAAAAAAACCATTCGACGGTCACAGCACCGATGCCAGGAGGCTATCACTGCCAAGTTGCTTTTTTGCTTTCGTGTCGTACAGAGTGGCTCGAGTGCAAGGACTCATCTCAGGGATAGCTCACCATCATCTCGCAAAATGATGGGCGGTGGGTACGGCAGGAATTTCTGCCTAATGACAATAAAAGATCAAGTAAGGAATGCTGATGAGTATCACTTCTATAATTGCACTCGTCCTGCTCATCGTAGTAGGTATTCCCTCCTTCAAGATGCTCAAAGAAGTCCTAGAGAGAGCTCGTATGCTCGAAGAACAGCTGCTGGCTGTTAGTTCCAACTTAAACGGCGTTCAGCTTGAGCTCGAAGAGGTTAAGGAACAGTTGGCAGGTAGACATCAGGTGAACCGCATGCTGGACGAGCAAATGAGCAGCGAAGCGAATGATGGCGAAGCGTCCCATCGTCGAGCGGGCTAACCGCTTACCTGCTTATTGATTCCTTTTGACTGGCTCAAGCCCCTTATTGCGTTTAGCGAAATCAGGCTTGGGCTGACAGGGTCTAGCGTTTTGAATCATAAGTTCAGCCAGCCGACCCCAGAGCTAAACTGTGTTGGGCTCTGTCGAACATAGCGCCAGAAAGGCAACGCGTATGCCCTTTTGGCGCTACGCAGTGCTCTTTTGTATATGGACAGCGAAAAACCGCGCCCACCTTCCTCATTTCCTGTGGTGAACGCACCGCCTGCAAAGTCTGCAGGTTTTGTCAAAATTCCCTTAATGACTGACACCCTGAGTTTTTGTCATTTGTAAGCTCAACCGTCCCTCCGCAGAATGAACATTCAATGACAAGAAGACATCTGTCTTATCTGAAAGGAGACGGTTTGCGATGAGCCATCAGGCCTTTGTCGACTCTGACGAAATCCGTGCCCGCTTTTCTCGGGCCATGTCCGATATGTACAAGTCAGAAGTACCCCTTTATGGCACCTTATTAGAGCTGGTAGCCGAGGTGAACCGGAACGTAATGCACATGCAGCCTGACCTGACGGAGCGCCTGAGCCGGACGGGTGAAATTGAGCGGCTGGACATGGAGCGGCACGGGGCGATCCGGGTTGGCACACCGGAGGAGCTGGCTACTATCCGCCGTTTGTTCGCCGTGATGGGGATGCTACCGGTGGGATATTACGATCTTTCCGAAGCAGGCGTTCCAGTCCATTCAACAGCTTTCCGCGCTGTTCATGAGGCGTCCCTGCAAAGGGGTCCTTTCCGTGTCTTCACGTCCCTCCTCCGTCTCGAACTGATCGAGGATGTCGCGGTGCGTCAGAAAGCCGAGGCCATTCTGGCGAAGCGAACGATCTTCACACCACGAGCCCTAGCCCTGATCGAGCGCTTTGAAACGGTTGGGGGATTAACACCTGTCGAAGCGGATGAATTCATCCAGGAAGCCTTGGAAACCTTCCGCTGGCACAGCGAAGCCACTGTCAGTGCTGAGGTCTATCAACAACTGCACGACCAGCATCGGTTGATCGCTGATATCGTGGCGTTCAAGGGGCCACATATCAATCACTTAACGCCACGCACACTCGACATCGACGCAGTCCAGGCTGGCATGCCGCACTGGGGTATTACCCCCAAAGCGGTTATCGAGGGGCCTCCTCCGCGTAAATGTCCGGTACTGCTACGCCAGACCAGCTTCAAGGCATTGCAAGAAAGCATCGCCTTTATTGATGACCAGGGTGCCACAGTAACCGGTAGCCACACCGCACGTTTCGGTGAGATCGAGCAGCGCGGCGTGGCTCTCACACCCAAGGGTCGAGCGCTTTACGACACGCTTCTAAACGCGGCACGCGAACAACTAGGGGTCGCGCCTAATGAGGGGAATGCTGATTCTTATATGAAAAAGCTCAGCGCCTGCTTTGCAGATCTACCAGACGATTACGACGCCTTGCGCACTCAAGGCCTCGCCTATTTCCGCTATTTCGCTACCGAACAAGGTCTTGCTGCTCGAAAAGACGTCTCACGACCTCGCGAACTGGAAGCCTTAATCAAGGCGGGTCATATCCAATACGAACCCCTGGTATATGAAGACTTTCTTCCTGTCAGCGCGGCTGGCATTTTTCAGTCCAATTTGGGAGATACGGCGCAGGCTCACTACGCAGCCACATCTAGTCGTGAACAATTCCAGCAGGCTCTTGGCGCAACAGTGCTGGATGAGCTTGCGTTGTACGAGCAGACCCAGCAGCGCTCCCTGGCAGCGTGCGGTAAAACACTAGGCATTACCGTATAGAGCAACACTCCGTTTTTGCCGTTTTTCTGACTGGCCTGCTCAGGGCAGGCCAATCGTCGCCCGGTCGATTTTGTACCTTAATTGCTTTCAAGTTGACTCGGGCAAGCAATCGGTAGAAGGCGGCAAAGTCATTCAACAAACGCTGGAGAACATCAACCGGATTGCCAGCACCGTACAGAACTCAGCAGCTCAGATTTCCGAGCTGGGTCGCCATACGTCCCAAATCACTTCGATCGTGAATGTAATCAGCGAGATAGCCGAGCAGACCAACCTGTTGGCCTTGAACGCGGCCATCAAGGCGGCTCGAGCCGGCGATCAGGGCCGTGGTTTTGCCGTGGTAGCTGATGAAGTACGCCTGCTGGCACAGCGCACCGGCAAGTCCACTCAGGAAATCGCCAACGTGATCCAGAAGATCCAGACAAGCACGCAGGAGGCGGTCAGCAACATGAGTGTCGGCGTAGAGCAGGTCAATGAGGGGCTGGAACTGGCCAGCTCGGCCAATCAGGCCATTGAGTAGATTCGCCAGGGCTCGGATCGCATCATCCGTGTAGTCGATCAGATCTCTACCGCACTGCGTGAGCAGTCAGCCGCCAGCGATGACGTGGCCCGTACGGTCGAGCGCATCGCGCAGATGGCCGAAACAAACAGCCAGGCCATTAATGCTGCCTCGCGCAATGCCGGCGACATCAAACAGCTGGCGCAATCACTGGACAGTCAGGTTGCCCAGTTCCGCGTCTGAGTCTGACGCGGCAAAGCCCACCCGAAGCGGGGTAGGCTTTGCACGTACGCCTGCTTCGAAATAATGAAGATCCGATCAGATCGGCTGCGCCAGCCTGCCATTCAGTATTAGAATGCGCCCCGCTCGCGAAGAACGAGCCGTTGTAATGGGTTCCCTCACCCCATCCCTTACCAAAAAGGACTCTACATGCAAATGACGTCAAACGTCAGACGCTCGGCATTGGCCGGTCTGATCGGTTTCCACATCCTTATCATCATCGCCAGTAACTACCTGGTTCAATTGCCGCTGAGCCTATTCGGTTGGCATACCACTTGGGGGGCGTTCAGCTTCCCGTTCATTTTCCTGGCAACAGATCTAACTGTACGCCTGATGGGAAAGCAACCGGCACGCCAAGTTATCGCTCGGGTCATGATTCCTGCACTGGTGGTGTCTTATGTGTTTTCGGTGCTGTTTCAGGAAGGCGCTTTCCGGGGCATAGCTGCCTTGGCCGAACTTAATACATTTGTACTTCGTATCTCGTTTGCCAGCTTTCTGGCCTATGTGCTGGGGCAGCTGGTGGATATTCATGTTTTCGATCGGCTACGCCAGATGCGACAGTGGTGGGTTGCACCGGCAGCCTCGACTGTACTTGGTAATCTACTGGATACGTTTGCGTTCTTTTCGATTGCGTTCTGGCACAGCGATAACCCTTTCATGGCCGAACATTGGGTGGAAATCGCCAGTGTCGACTACGCCGTGAAGCTGGGTATCAGCCTGCTGCTGTTCCTGCCGCTTTACGGTGCACTGCTGAGTTTGATCGAGCGTGCACTGCTGCGTCGATAAAACCCATGGCGTTGTCTGCAACAGGCAGCGCCTCCCCATTATTAGGTTCTTCAAGGCCTATTGCCTGATAAGCAGCCTAGTTTGTGCGATACCTTACAGTTTCGGAAACATAATCGAACTGTTCCTGCACAGGCGTATCTTTTACCCTCAGCCGCTGCGCTGAAGGGCCGTGTACTGAACGCTATTTTGTCCGGCTCGCTCAGCCCGCTTCATGTGCCCGATGATTGCTGCGGCAACGTCGCGTACGGGTAGACATCATTGCCACAGGGTCACGCATGCAACGCAGAGATCTTTTGAAAGTATCACTGGCTTTCGCCGCCTATACCGGCCTTCCCGCTTCCACTCTCTTTGCCGCTCAAATGCCTCCAGGAAACGGCAAACAGGACGATGCAGAACCCTTCAGCTTTGATCGACTGAAAACGCAAGCTCGGCAAATGGCTGGTAGCGATTATGTAGACACGACGCAACAACTGCCTGCTACGCTCGCTTCGCTTACGCCGCAACAATTCAATGCTATCCAGTACGATGCAAAAGAATCACTGTGGCATGACCAGAAAGCTCAACTGGATGTGCAGTTCTTTCATGTCGGTATGGGTTTCAAACAGCCTGTGCGCATGTACCGGGTCGACCCCAAGAAAAAACTCGCCACGGAAATTCACTTCCGTCCCGAGATGTTCAAATACGAAGGAACAGGTGTTGATACGTCCCAGCTCCAGGGTGACCTCGGCTTTGCCGGTTTCAAGGTGTTCAAATCACCGGAGCTGACCAAGCATGACATCGTCTCGTTTCTGGGGGCGAGCTACTTCCGTGCGGTAGATGATACCAAGCAATACGGTCTCTCGGCCCGCGGGCTCGCCATCAATAACTACTCAGATACAGTGGAGGAGTTTCCCAACTTCACGAAGTTCTGGTTTGAGACGCCTGCCCCCAACAGCACCCGTTTCGTGGTGTATGCCCTGCTCGACTCACCCAGTGCAACGGGGGCCTATCGCTTCGATATCGACTGCCGTGCAAAACAAGTCATCATGGATATCGATGCCAACGTTTATGCCCGCAAGGAAATAAAACAGCTGGGTATTGCCCCGATGACAAGCATGTTTAGTTGTGGCACCCATGAGCGACGCATGTGCGATACGATCCACCCGCAAATCCATGACTCCGATCGACTCTCGATGTGGCGTGGTAATGGCGAATGGGTGTGCCGCCCGCTGAACAATCCGGCAACACTGCAATTTAACGCCTTTGCTGACAAGGACCCCAAGGGGTTCGGTCTGGTCCAGATGGACCATAATTTCGCTAGCTACCAGGACACGATCGACTGGTACAGCCGTCGCCCCAGCCTTTGGGTCGAACCGACCACGGCCTGGGGGGAAGGCTCAATCGATCTGCTGGAAATTCCCACTACCGGCGAAACCATGGATAACATCGTGGCTTGCTGGAACCCAAAACAGCCAATTACACCCGGCACGGCATTGAACTATGGCTACAAGCTCTACTGGAGCGCACTGCCTCCGGTTAGAACGCCCCTGGCGCAGGTACATGCTACCCGCTCCGGCATGGGTGGTTTTACCGAGGGCTGGGCACCCGGCGAGCATTATCCCAAAGTCTGGGCACGTCGCTTCGCCATCGACTTTGCCGGTGGCGGGCTCGATACCTTGCCCCAAGGTACCGGTATCGAGCCAGTCGTGACGGTTTCCAGCGGCGAACTAAAAGACTTCCACGTCCTCTGGATTCCAGACATCAAAGGCTATCGAGTCATCTTCGACTGGTATCCCACCAGCGAGAGCGTCGACCCGGTAGAAATGCGTCTATTTATTCGCACACAGGGGCGAATTTTGAGCGAAACCTGGCTGTATCAGTACTTTCCGCCTGCACCCGAGCGCCGTCGCTACCCTTGACCCTATGCATGACGGCAGTTCGGTCCTGAACTGCCGTCATGCTGGAAACATGGTCAGCAGGACTTCTTGCCGCGCTCGATCATAGTACGAACTCGAGTAGCCAAGACTTCAACGGGGAATGGCTTGGTAATCATTTCCATGCCCGGATCGAGAAAGCCACTAGCCAGCGTGGCATTTTCCGCATATCCCGTAATAAACAGTACTTTCAGCTCAGGGCGTTTCTCCCGAGCAAAGTCAGCGACCTGCCGACCATTCAGACCGGGTAGCCCTACATCCGTTACCAACAAGTCGATTGCCTGATCCGAAAGCAGCACTTCCAGCCCTTCGGGCCCGGTGGCCGCCTCTAGAGGACGATAGCCAAGATCTTTCAATACCTCGACAATTAGATCTCGAACGGCAGGTTCATCTTCGACCACCAGCACGGTTTCTCCCGTATCGGTGCGGTGCGCCTCCGTCAGAACGGCACCTTCTGCTTCTTCCTCGGCCTCACCCAGGAAGCGTGGCAAATACAGTTTGATCGTTGTGCCTTGACCTACTTCCGAATAAATCGTGGCGTGCCCTCTGGATTGACGGCTGAAGCCATACACCATTGAAAGCCCCATGCCGGTCCCCTGCCCCATCGGCTTGGTGGTAAAGAACGGATCGAAGGCTCGCTTGATTACGTCATGCGACATTCCTGCCCCAGTGTCGGTAACGGCGATGCAGATGTAATCCCCAGGCGTCACGCTACGGTTAAGCGTGGCATAGGCCTGATCGAGGCGGGTATTTCTGGTCTCGATGGTTAAACAGCCACCTTCTGGCATGGCGTCACGTGCGTTGATCGCCAGGTTCAAGATGGAGCTTTCCAACTGATGAGGGTCGCACAAGGTGACCCATACATTCGGGTCCGTCACAAATTCCATGCGGATCGACTCACCCAGCGTACGTCGCAGCAAGTCCTCCATCGAGACGATCAAACGATTGACATCGACCGACTTGGGATCAAGCGGTTGCCGACGTGCGAACGCCAGCAAGCGGTGCGTCAAGGCGGCTGCACGTTGGGCCGACGTCATGGCCACCTTGGCATAGCGCTCAAGCGTATCGGTACGTCCTTGGGTAATACGGGCCTGCATCATTTCCAGCGAGCCGATAATGCCGGTCAGCAAGTTATTGAAGTCATGTGCAATGCCACCTGTAAGCTGTCCTACCGCCTCCATTTTTTGGGCTTGCCGCAAGGCCTCTTCGGTTCGGCGAAGCGCCTCGGCCTGTTCTTTTTCAGCTGTAATATCTCGACCAACCGCATGCAAGAACTGATCGCTTGGTGCAGCCGCCCACGCAATCCAGCGATAGGAGCCATCTTTATGCCGATAGCGGTTCTCGAAACGCATCGACGGCATGCCCTGTGAGAGCCTCACGATTTCAGCTGATGTAATCTGCTTATCGTCTGGATGCACAAAGTTCATGCACGACTGTCCGATGATTTCGCTTTTGCTCCAGCCCAGCAGCATCGTCCAGGCAGGGTTTACAGCTGTGACTATGGTATCGAACCGGGCTACCAGCATGATATCGGTAGACAGTTTCCAGATCCGGTCTCTTTCCGCCGTCCGTTCAGCCACTTGCTGCTCAAGGGTCTCGTTTAGCGTCCGCAAGGCCTGGTCCGCTTCCAACCGCTTGAGCACTGCACCGGCCGAGCGTGCCAGGGCTTCAAGCGTGGCGATTTCCGAAGGCACCGGCGTATACTCGCGTGACCAGTAAGCACCAATAGCGGCAATACCTTCCTTTTCGCTAATCAATGGCACCATGACCAGACTGCGAACGGAGGTGGGGTAGTACAACTCACGATCAATCCTTGAGTCATTCAATATATCGGCAATGATTGCCGTTTGCCGATTGATCATGGCCCAGCCAGAAATACATGCCTCAAGAGGAAAGCGCTTGCCTTTCCACAACGGTTTCGACGCGATCTCAGTGGCATAAAAACACTCATCGTTTTCCCGCAATACGATCGAAACGCCATCGGCGCCCGAAATCTCTCGTGTCGCATTGCCGATTATGCTCATTAGCGCTTCGAGCGACTGAGCCGAAGGCAGCTTTTCAATCGCCTCGGAGAGTAGGCGCAAACGCATGTTATGCATCTGGACCTGCTCTTCGGCACGCTTGCGTTCAGCCAACTCATACTGGGCAGCCTGGAAAAGCCGGGCATTGTCGATAGCGATGGCTGCCTGGCCGGCGATACCTGTCAGTAATTGCTCATGTTCCTCAGTGAACACGCCAACACGTTCATGTCCGAACAGCAGTCCGCCTAGCACCTCACCTGATCGAGAGATAACTGGAATAGCCAGATAACTGCGCACCGGCAGATGCTCTTTAGGCATTCCGTGGTGCGTATCACTCTTTCCATACCGAGGGTCCTGAGTAATATCATCAGAACGTACTACCCCTTCGCCCTTGAAGGTAGGGCTAAATACCGCCGTGTTGCGCGGCATGGGAAACTTCGCAAAGGCTTCCTTGGGTACTCCCGAGAGCGCATAAAGCATATAGCTCTCGCCCTGCTCGTTGATGACGTTATAAAAAAACGCACCTAGCTGGGCACCAATCAGCGCCACGGCAGCATCCGTCGCCTCTTGCACCAATTTTTCCAGATCAAGTTCCGCCGCCAGACGCGCACCGATGCGGTTGATAATTTCGAGGCGACGGGTTTCCTGACGCAGTGCTTCCTGCGCAGCCTGGTAGCCGGAGAGGTCAGTATGCACTCCCACCCACTCTCGCACGCTGCCATCCCCATTCACTACCGGGAGCGCCTGGGTCGAAATCAAGTGCCATTGGCCGTCCTGTCCCAGGATACGGCACTCCTGTGTATACCGCTTTCGTTCGGCAACTGCCTCCATCCAGTTCTGCATGACCATGGGCAGGTCTTCCGGATGGAAAGCCTTGACCCAGCCGAATCCTTTGGCATCTTCAAAAGACTGCCCAGTCAAGGACGTCCAGCCAGGGCTATCCTCGACAACCTCCCCACGAGCATTGGCTGTCCATAAAATGCCCTGTACTGCCTGGATTGCCATTCTGAAGCGCTGTTCACTGGCCCTTAAGGCCTCGGACGTTTGATACAGCTCGGTAATGTCTCGGGAAATGGCCAGCAGCCAGCCTGGCTTGCCATCCGGACCCTGGATAGACGTTACCTGAACATCCCACCACCGAGCTTCACCGGTAAAGGTAGGCGCAAAACCGGTGAAACGCCCTATACCACCGGCCTGGGCCGTCTTGATAGCACTCAGCACCTCGGCATGATCCTGGCCGCTCCAGAAATCCGGCCAGTTGCAATTGAGAACCCGGTTGAAATCCACTATTCCCATCAGACGCTGGCCAGCTTCGCTCATGTACCTCAACCGTGCGCTCGGGTCGAGGATCTTGATGCATTCATTGCTGCTCTCGATAACCCGAAGCAGGAAGCCAGCATTGTCCCGCTCAGAAATCCATTTTTCCTCGCTCCGATCCTGCAAGATCATAATCAAGCCGGTAGCTTCTCCAGTCGAGCCGTTGAGCGGTATGAGCTCACCTCGCCCCCAAAACGTCTCGCCGCCCTTACGCAGATACCATTGGGCATGCTGTGTACGGCCTTGCTCCAGGGCTATTTGACGTTGAGTCGCCGGGCAACCTTGCGCCAGATCTTCAGAACTGAACAAGACCTCTACCGGCCCGCCCATGATCTCAGCTGCCGACCATCCCAGGATCCTTTGTGCACCCTCACTCCAGCAGGTAATACGGCCTTCTAGATCCGTACAGATCACCGCGTAATCAGTCGCTTGCGCCAGTAATGCAGAAAGCAGGGCTGTTTCCTCGGCGCGGTTGATCAGCCGCTCAGGTGAGGAAGGTAGGAAATCAGAGGAATGTTCCATGCAAAAACTTTTTACACTCAGAAAGGGATCAGTTTTTTATGAGCCTCAGGCACTGCTTCTTGCCTGGCTAGGCATCGCCATTTCAGCCTGCTTATGCGAGAGCAGACAGCATTAATAGAGATATCGGTAGCCATGAAGAGAACCTGAACTCCTGCGGTACGGCTGAAACGGACGAAAACTATGACGTTGGAGCCTGTCTGAATGTAGAGAGGATTATCAGAGTTACTGCTTGATAGCAGACCTGTTGCCGTTTTGCCAGACTGCTGCCGTATAAAGTCTTTAGAGCTGTAACGCTTGGCAACCGTAACGGCATCTCTGGCAGAGTATTAATCTGTCAGAACGATAACCGCAACGTTTGTACGTCACGTATATGGAAACTTTATGCGCGCTAGTTAACGTGAGGCAGAACGGATAGGCAGCCTACGGCAAGGCCAACTTGGACTGGCAAGATACGGAAAATTCGAACATGGCGTTACGCCAGAAGGGAATGTGCTGGCAATGGCATTCCCGTGGCGTCAGTCAGCCGAGCCCACAGCCACAGATTGGGGCTCAGCTCTTTTAACCTAAGAAAGTAACTAGTCGCTGACAAGACAACCGTTATAGCCTGAATCGGGCAACCGTCTGGTTCAGGGAAACCGCCAAGCGAGACAGATCCTGACTGGCGGCGTTTGTTTGATTCGCTCCGGCTGAAGTCTGCGTGGACAGATCCTGAATATTAACCAAGTTCCGATCAACTTCACGAGCTACCTGAGCCTGCTGTTCTGCGGCGCTGGCGATAACTAAGTTACGCTCGTTGATCCCCGTCACGGCAACTGTAATACGCTCTAGCGCTTGATCCGCGGCTTGGGCCAACTGTTGGGTATTTTCCGCCAGCGACCGGCTATTACCCATCGTCCGTACTGCCTGATCGGTCGTATTCTGGACAGTGCCGATCATAGTTTCGATTTCACCTGTCGACGTCTGCGTACGGTGAGCCAGAGCACGAACTTCATCGGCAACGACAGCGAAGCCACGCCCCTGCTCTCCCGCCCGGGCCGCCTCGATCGCCGCATTAAGGGCCAGCAGATTGGTTTGCTCGGCAATGCCCCGGATAACATCCACGACCTGACCAATATTGCGCACCTGTTCGGACAAAGCCTGCACAGTCTCGGAAGAGGTGTTCAACTCTTGAGCCATAGTATCGATGGCATTAACCGCTTTACCTACTTGCAGACGCCCCGTTTGTGCCTCCTTGCTGGTTACGTGCGAAGCCTCAGAGGTAGAAGCGGCATTACGTGAAATTTCCTCAACAGCCGATGTCATTTCTGTAACTGCCGTTGCCGCCTGCTGAATTTCACCGTTCTGCTGCGTCAGGCTGCGAGAGCCTTCGTCAGTTACCGCATTAAGCTCTTCTGCAGCAGACGCTAACTGATCGGAAGCGCTGGCAATCTCCTGGATAGTCTTTTTAAGGTTGTCTTGCATTCCGCTCAAGGCTTGTAACAATTGCCCTGTCTCGTCACGCCCATGACTATCGATTCGAACACTTAAATCGCCCTGGGCGATACGCTGGGTACTAACGACCGCACGAGCGATCGGACGGGTAATCGAAAGGGTAATAAGCACACCCAACACAATCGCCATAACAAAGGCGATGAACATGCCGCTGTAAAGCATCAAACTAACGGAGCGTTTAAGTGCTTTGGCCTGCTGAGCCCCTTCATCTGCCTGTTGCTTGTTGGATTCTACAATAGCGTCTTGGTGTGTCATGAGTCGACGATAGTAATCGTTGACATCCCCCTTGACGAGGCTACGTGCCGTATCGAAATCCCCCTGATCTAACGCCATCAGTACACGCTCGATATGCGATTGAAAAACAGGCCAATCCTTTTCCATCCTGTCGCCCGCGGCGCGCTCATCATCCCGTGACGGTGTTGAGCGATAGGTCGCGAACGCTTTCTCTGCCGCAGCCCGGTTAGCCTCTAAAGACTGTAACGCTTGGTCACGCTCCTGTACCGAGGCGCCTGATTCCGTTAAAGCAAGCAGCTTATAGGCATCACGGTGTTGAGCAATGGTCTTGGCTTTTGTCTCGTAAGCATTCGCTACCGATACGATATTGTTAGTAAAAACCAACTCCAGACTGTTCGATAACTGGGTGATTGCTCGAATGCCTAATAACCCTATTACAAGGCTAATACAGGCAAAAAGAATAAAAGCACCTAGAAGTTTGGTAGCTAATTTGGCATTAATGAACCAGGCCATAAGGGTACTTCCTAAACAGTTATATCGTCAGGTAGGCTCGCATTGATCAATTCGAGCGGAGCGTTTCAGACCAAACGGCATGATCACGATGGCGCATGGCTTACGTCAGGAAATCGGCAGCTTTTGAAAAAACTGTAAACAGACATGTTTCTATTGCTTGCCCAGCCACAGCGCACCTAAACCAACGATGTTCCCTTTCTCATGACCAGAAATAAAAGGCGGTTGGGTTTGACCGGCCAGTCGCCCTCTGCCGCAGGCAAATCAGTGCGACAACGCAGGAAGCTGCACTATGGGCTAAAATTTGTTTCGGGACGTAACACGGAAACATCGACTTTCTAAGTTTTCAGCAGTTTATTAAACTCACGAAACCAATGGCTTCATTGTCATGTATTCAGGACGATGAAGTGGTGATACTGGCAAACGCCGGTCAAACGCTCCTACGCTCCTACGCTCCTACGCTCCACGATAGCAAGCTTGAAGCACATGGCACGCCAAAATAACGACCTAACTCAAGGAAAGCCCTGTTTGTTGGACACACACCAATCGGCAATCAGTATTGCGTCTTAGAGGGCGGTAGCCTTCTACCGCCCCTGAATGACGTTAGAAAAATCCCAACGGGTTGGTGTCGTAGCTGATCAGCAGGTTCTTGGTCTGCTGGTAATGATCCAGCATCATCTTGTGAGTCTCGCGGCCAATACCGGATTTCTTGTAGCCGCCAAAGGCAGCATGAGCGGGATACAAGTGATAGCAGTTAGTCCAGACGCGACCGGCCTTGATACCACGGCCCATGCGATAGGCGCGATTGATATCACGCGTCCAGACACCTGCTCCTAGCCCAAACTCAGTATCGTTAGCGATGGCCAGCGCTTCGGCTTCATCTCGGAAGGTCGTAACGCCAATGACCGGGCCGAAGATTTCTTCCTGAAAGACCCGCATCTTATTATGCCCTTTGAGAAGGGTCGGCTGGATGTAATACCCGCTCGCCAAGTCCCCCTGCAAGGATTCGACGGCACCGCCTGTGAGGAACTCGGCCCCCTCGCTACGTGCAATTTCCAGGTAGGACACGATCTTGTCGAACTGTTGTTGTGACGCCTGAGCACCAATCATGGTCTCGGTGTCCAGTGGATCGCCCCGCTTGATCTGAGTGACCTTTTTCATGACCTCGGCTATGAATGGTTCGTAAATCGACTCCTGCACTAGAGCGCGGGAGGGGCAGGTGCAAACTTCACCCTGGTTGAAGAAACCCAAAACCAGCCCTTCTGCGGCCTTTTCAATAAAGCTCAGCTCGGCCTGCATGATGTCTTCAAAGTAGATATTAGGTGACTTGCCCCCCAGTTCTACTGTACTGGGAATAATGTTTACCGCAGCGCACTTCAGGATGTGCGAGCCCACGGGGGTCGAACCGGTAAAGGCAATCTTGGCGATACGGGTACTGGTAGCCAGCGCCTCGCCCGCTTCCTTGCCAAAGCCCTGAACAATATTGAGTACGCCTGGGGGCAGCAGGTCACCGATTATCTCGGCAAGCAGCGTAATGGACAGCGGGGTCTGTTCAGCGGGCTTGAGCACCACACAGTTGCCTGCTGCCAGAGCCGGTGCCAATTTCCAGGCCGCCATCAACAGAGGGAAGTTCCACGGAATGATCTGGCCGACCACCCCCAATGGCTCATGGAAATGATAGGCCGCCGTGTGCTGGTCGATTTCAGCAGCCGTACCCTCTTGAGCACGAATACAGCCTGCAAAATAACGGAAATGGTCAGCCGCCAGTGGTACATCGGCCGCCAGGGTCTCGCGAACCGCCTTTCCATTATCCCAGGTTTCAGCAACAGCAAGCTTTTCAAGATTCTGCTCGATGCGGTCGGCAATCTTGAGCAGGATCAGAGAGCGCGCCTGAACAGACGTTTTGCCCCACGCATCGGCAGCAGCGTGAGCGGCATCCAGCGCTTTATCGATGTCTTCGGCCGTAGAACGAGGAAACTCGCCAATTACAGAGCCGTTGACCGGCGAGGTGTTGGTGAAATACTGACCTTTGACGGGCGAAACAAATTCGCCACCAATGTAGTTGCCATAACGGGACTGCAGGCTGACAAGAGCATCCTGGCTGCCAGGTTGTGCGTAACGCATGGTGGTTCTCCCAATGTTGTGCTTGTTATGGAGTCTGTAATGCTGCAAAGGAATGAGCAAAGCTCAGGCCAGCTTCAACAGAAACCTAGTCTAGAGCGGCTGCGCCCAACCAAGCCGGAGATCATGCATGGGACGTTGTACCATGACCGAGACAGGGCCTGGTGACAGGTTGTACCAGCATTGGCACAACCTGCTTTTCCATTTGCAATCGGTCTTTACCTAGTGAAGCATAGACGGTGCTTCAGGTGTCGCAGCGTCACGGCAGTTCCAATCGAACCCCTTTACGCAGAGAACAATAAGAATGACCGCCCTCGCCATGAGTCGTCACACCCGCCAGGTTCTAACCGTAGGACAAGGAACCGACCGTACGACCGACCATCGCTCGTTCCTGGCGCCGCTGCCTCGAACAACACCATCTTGATCCCACTAAGCCAGGCAGCCCTGTTGTCTTGGAGCAGCCCCGCATCCTCGAACAGCGTGAACGGCTGCAGCGCGTGCTGGATGTTGCCTATGCGAAATGAATCGTCTGCTCATCAGAGCAACCCATCGAGACCTGGAGGCACGCATAATCGAAGGAACACTCAGGGAAGGCCTGTATTATCGCCTCAATGGCCCAATTGCTCAGCTGCCTGCCTTACGCGAGCGCAGCGATAAAAACGTCTTACTGGAACATCTGCTGACCCAGGAAACCCAAGGCCCGCCGTTGAATTTGGAAAATCGGGCGCGGCAGGCACTGCTGCATTACGCCTGGCCAGGTAACGTACGGCAACTATGCAACGTTTTGCAGACATTGATGGCACTTGGTGGAAACGGCTTGACCCTGTTCGATGACCTACCTCACAAAATACGTAATAGAACTCCAGCGCTGGCCTCTTCCACTAAAGCTTTGCTTGGCAATGCGGAAAAAGCTGCCCTGCTCGATGTGCTGGAGAGAGAACATTGGCATATATCACGCACGGTTCGTTGTCTGGGAATCAGCCGCAATATGTTGTATCGAAAATTACGCAAACACGATATTCCGCCTCCTGCTGAGCGCTTCTGAGTAAATCCTGATTGAAAACTTATCTATAAGGAATATGCAGGAGTGGAATCTTTGCTCAATGCTGGCAGTCCCTATTTAAACTGAACAGACCTAGCACAGGGAGGCTGATATGGTAGGCGTCCTCTGTTATTGAGCACAGCGTTACTGCTTTTGCGCTCTGCTTATTAAGCAGCGTCTTGCACACTGCATTTCGAACCCGTATGGCTCTTAACCTGACCAAGTGAACCGGTCGAAAAATGTAAGCCGTTACGTTACCTCTCTCGCGTATCGCTCGTAACATTTTCAGCCTGATTACATTTGAAGTCTTTGCTCCACTAGTGCTTTAGCCATTAACGATGACTTATCGGACAGGCTGAGCATGCAGCGTATTTATAGAGAGAGCCACTCGGGAAGAACCAATTAGACAAATGCGAGGAAAATGTTAATGCCAGAAAAAGTTGTTTCCAGCGCAAACGGGTATTACCTGTTCGAATGCTCAAGCGATAACTCACCTGATGCCCCGCCCTATTACGAGGCACGAATGGGCACTAAATCCGTAAAACGTTTCGATGATAGAAGCGAAGCCGAGAAATTCATCCAATACGCTTATGCACGGGATGAAGACAACTACACTCGTTAAGCCATACGGGGAAAGAATACCCACCGGCTTTTCCAACACAGAAGTGAGGACTTGGCACTCTGTAATCCGTTAATGGATTGTTTTCAAGATGCTCCCAAGTCTTGACCCCCTATCGCCCACCATTCTTGAGGAAAATGCTTCTTCAGTCTGCCTCGACCACTCGGTCTGCTCACGTTCAGGGCATGGGTGCTACTGACGTCCTTTGTAACCGCACGGTAACACCCATAAACCATACAAAAGTGTTACCCCTTATAGAAAGCCGGGTTTATCCGTAACAAAATTCTCATGTTATCATTTCAAAAAATCGCTACAAACACAGTAACTCATTGAAAATAAATGAATTTTAAAAATTGGCACAGCTTCTGCTTTCTTTATGGCACAACAAAAATAAGAAACACAAAAAACATAATAAAAATAAGACGTAACGGCTCCAGCATAATAAGAACAAGCAGGCGGAGGCGAAGCTAACTGATCATTTTGGTAAGAGTTGCAAACAATCCCTTGGATTAGACCGGACAGAGAAGAATAAAACTGCCTTAAGGCAGCACCCGTACCGGATCATTACAACTCAGCATCAAAGTAATCCGTTTGCTATTGGTTCCAGCTAGGAACCTTCCCGGCGGTCGGTATACGACCGGGACGGGCCAGACAAGAAAAACAACAGGCCTGGTATAACAATAAAAACAAAGCACGTACCACCTTAAGGGGAGCCTCGGCTCCCTTAGTGCTTTATGGTCTATTAAAAATACAGCCTGTCTACTCTTCCCTTTGATAGCACTTTAGAGTAGGGGAAAAGATAGGATTTAAAGACTCACCTTCTTAAATTCTCCTAATAAGCGTCTAGACATCCGTCAGGCTACAGGCTTGGTTATGGCTTCATTCAATGCCCTAAAGGCAACAGGTTTGACCAGATGTACGTCGAAACCTGCATCTCTGGATTTTTTCATATCCGCCGCCTGCCCATAGCCAGTAAGCGCCACCAGTCGCAACGTTCCCGCCGGAAATGCTTCGCGCAATCTGGCTGCAAGGGTATAGCCGTCTACTACAGGCAACCCAATATCCAAGATAACCACGTCAGGTTTGAATATTGTGGCAAGGTCTAACACTTTGAGCGGATCGCTTGTGGTTTCTACAGAATGACCGCTTTGCTGTAGATACGCCGCCGTGCTTTCGAGCGCATCAAGATTGTCATCGACGATCAGAACGCGAACAGCTTTGCCAGGCGTTTCCGAGTGATCCTGAATGCTTACAGGCGCGAGGGAGGTTGCCGGATTCAGGAGCGGTAATCTGACCGTGAATTCAGATCCACATCCGATACCGTCGCTATGGGCAGTCACAGTGCCGCCGTGCAAGCCCACGAAACTTTTTACAAGTGCCAAGCCAATTCCCAGTCCGCCTTTGGCACGATCAATAGTCGCTGCGCCCTGCTCGAACATGTTAAATAGCAATGGCAGTAAATGCGGGCTTATACCGGTGCCATTATCACGAACCGTGACCTCGGCATACGTATCTGCAACGTGCATTGACACCGTAACGTACCCGCCGACATCCGTGTACTTCGCAGCGTTTGTCAAAAGATTTGTAAAGACCTGCGCCAGTCGTATAGCGTCTCCCTGTATCCAGATGTCTTGCTCAGGAAAATCCGTGGCAAGCTGGTGCTGTCGCTCCTGCATCAGCGTGCTGGTATCCTCAATCGCACGAAGCAAAACATCCTTTAGCTTGACCGGCTCTTTTTTAAGTTCGATCTTGCCGCGCGTAATACGCGTCACATCCAAAAGATCATCCACCAGGCGAGACAAATGATTGGCTTGCCGTTCAATGATGACATGCTCACGCGATAAAGCCTCCTTGCTTCTGAGCTTGAGTAGCTCTATAGCCATAACGATAGGGGCTAAAGGGTTACGCAACTCATGACCCAACATGGCCAGGAACTCATCCTTGGCGCGACTGGCCTGCTCACGCTCATGGTTTGCCCGTGCCGCCTGGACACCCGTAGCGGCCAAGGATGCTGCAGCCCGTAGGAAAGCTAGTTGCGTCACCTGAGGAAATGCCGGGTCGCATGAACCAAACCAGATTTTTCCACCACAACTTCCATACCCTAGGCTCAGATAGATAATGCGCATATGGCGCAAAGGCGTCATAGCTTCGCTCACCCGGCCATCCGGTACGCGCTGACCAGACCACGTCTCGGCGGCGGCCCGCCAAGGATCTAGCACCTGCTCCGGTAGGTAATTTCCCTCTACGCGAACCAGACAGAAATCGGGGCGCTCCGGCAGCACGGCCTGCGCCAGGCAAAACCGAACCGGCACGATACGCTCTACGGCCTCGATCATGAGCCTAAGCACGGTTTCACCGTCCCGCCCGCTCCATAAGGCTGGCAAGGCGAGCAGCCCCATGAGGTCTCGAATACTTTTTTCTGCCGTGGCGGTATCTACCGAGACAGCCATGGGACTTATAGGAGAATCGCTCATCTCGCTTCCCTATTGAAAGGAAGCTTGAACTCATACGGCATGTGTTGAGCTACCCGCTGAGTTGTCCTGGCGATGCTTGAGCTCTTCGAGCATTTCCGAAGCAGGCGTATAGAAAGGATTTTCCTGTACGACCCCATTGATGAGCGTTAACGGATGGGTCCGCAATAGGTCCATCATCATGGAGCCAGACAGCTTAGCAATGTCATAGACACAAATGGCAGGCTGTCGATTATACGAAAGTACCTCGTTCACCTCAGCTTCATACGCCAGGATATCTTTGGCCTTGGAGGCGTCATTGAAGACCCAGTCCATATTACCCATGATCCGTACGCGGGTATAACCGTCCTTCTTAGCAGCTTCATTGGTCTGCGCCAAAGTAGTGAGCATGCGGTCCTTGTTAAAGGTACCGCATTCATCCAGATAGGTGCCGCCCCATGAATGAAGCTCCAACTGGCCGCATGCCTCGCAGGCATGCGTATCGATGCCAGCCTTGCTCAGTCGCTCACGATGATCGTCGAAGGTGGCTGGGTTAATGATATGAATGGTTTTCTCGCCCTGTTCAATAGCTTCCTTGAAAAACGGAATCAGGACGTCGTACTCCTGCTCGCGGCTGTCAAAAAAAGCACAAACATGGAAGTACTCGAGGGGCGTGCCAGCTAATGACAACTCGTTCATGGTTACAGTCCTTCAAATTAGAGAAATCTTACCGTAGTAGGCCACAAGGAATCTGACCAATATCCGGCATTTTACATAGTCAGCTAATTTTGTAAGAAACCAACCGATTTTCGCAGGCTCTGATTTAACGCTTTATAGCGCCCATGCCTTAAAACTGTGTGCCACTGGAGCCCGTTGCCATGGTTTTGTCTCCTGCCTCTTGGATCTTTGGCGTTGCGTCTGCTTTTTTCGCTACCGCGTGCTGGGCCTTGAACTTTGTGACGCCTTATGTAACAGGAGCTTATAGCGCCTATGACTTTATTTTGCTGAGGTTCCTGTTTTCCGGTGCGCTCGGGCTGTTGCTTCTCGCTTCATTCAGACAACGTCTGGCCAACCTGAACAGGAGAGATATTCTCCTGGCATTTACCTTGGGCACGATCGGCTATACAGGCTATTTCAGCTGCATCATGGCCGGTGTCATGTTTGCCGGGCCAGTTATTACCCCAGCATTCGTCGGTCTTGTTCCCATCCTGCTGGCCTTGCTGGGTAATGCCCGAAAGAGAGCGTTACCCTGGAAAAAGCTGGCGATCCCGCTGTGCTTGGTAGCAGGCGGCTTGTCACTCGCCAATCTGAGCGTTTTTTCATCCCTGACCCTGGCTAGTAGCTCTTTGACAACAGGCGTAGCTTTCTCCCTTGGCGCCGTGGCCTTGTGGTTGTTGTTTAGCGTATTTAACCAAAATGCTCTCGAGCGCAAGCCCGACATACATCTTGGCACCTGGACGGCTCTCATGATGGTAGGGGCCTGTATAAGCTTGCTGCTGCTTTTTCCATTCGGCTTGCTACATGGAGTGTTCAAGCTATTTTCACTCGGAATGGACTGGCACAGCGCCGGCTCCCTGTACGCCTGGGCCTTTTCCGTAGCGACTCTTTCGTCCCTGGCAGGTGCATGGGCCTGGAATATTGCATCGCACCGATTACCTATGGTGGTAACCGGCCAGCTGATTTCCCTGGAAACACTCTTCGCTACAGCCTTTGGGTTAATCGCCGAGGGTCGTTTACCAACAGTTCAAGAAGCCTGCGCTCTTCTCATGTTACTGAGCGGAGCCGCCATAGCGGTTAAAATCGCGTCGAGTACACAACGGAGCAGTACGGCTAGACTGTGATATCAAAGGAAGGTCCTTTGATGATGTTACTCCGTCTATTGCTGTTGTGACAGCGCATGCTTTAACAGCCTCCCAAACGCGCCACGCTGGGCGCTGTTGTGTTTGAATTAATCACGAAACAAAACCTCCCTTTGTCCAGACCTCCAGACCATCGGTCAGTCCTGCCATAAACGACACTTCAGAGTGCTGCGCTTATGCCGATAGGCCATCATAGCTGGCTTTCTGCCTTTCGTTTGCGCATCCTTCATCGAGTACGTCGCATGTCTGAGCTGCAACAACATCTAAGGGATGTATCGACAACGCCTACCGGCCATACCGAATTGGCGCGCCGCTCCGCAGGTGTCATCGGGCTTTTAGTACTATGTATTTTTCTAGGCGCCAGCCTGATATTGGCTCGTATTGCCTTTACACTTAATCAGGACGAGCTCAACCGCAGCCAGACGCTAGTGCAAAAGGTATTCGACGCTCGGCTCGAAACCGTCAGCAGCACCCTCCTAAACTTTGCCTATTGGGACGAAGCCTTCGAATACACAAAGGATCACATCGACCTGAGCTGGATAGCTCGCCAAGAGAGCATGGGCCGCACTCTGTTGGCGCAATATGCTCTTAATGGTGTCCTGATCATTGATCCTCAAGATCAAACGCGTTTTGCCTATATAAAAGGTCAGTTGACTATTGATAGGCCCCAAACGTGGCTTGAAGGCGATCTGAACGGCCTAATACACAAAGCGCGGGCGATGTCGTTTGAGCAACAAACAGCTCAGGCTTATTTCACCGTCGAAGGTAAGCCGGCCATTGTATGGGCGGCCGCAATAAGACCGCTCTCGTATCCCTTGGATGTGCCTGCCGAGCGATTATCAGTAATAGTCTTTGTCGACGCCCTAGGGGAAAACTCTTTGAGCCAAATGGCAAAGACCTTTGGGCTGAACAATCTCCGACACGATACCTCCAATACTGACGTTGGACTCGATCTGTCGACCGAGCCCAGAATCCGATTGACGTGGGATGTCACACGGCCTGGTGATGCGCTCCTCATGGTTATGTTTCCCATGCTGGTTCTGAGCATCTTTATATTTTCGTTCATTACCTGGCATTTGTTACGTCGCTCAATCAAGGCAGCTAGGCAGATCGATCTGAGCCATGAAGCCATGCTTAAGAGCGAGGCGCGTTTTAGGGACGTGGCTGAAGCGTCTTCCGACTGGATATGGGAAACCAATGCCCACCTGACAGTAAACTATCTTTCCGATCGCTTTGGTACGACGACTGGTCTGAACGTGAATGAGTGCCTGGGAAAATCACTTCAGGAACTACTTTTGTTTGACCAGAATGAGTTTATGGCCCTGGCCCACTCCAGCCTACGTCACAACAAGCCCATCCCCTGCCGCCATACTGACGTTAATGGACGTGAGCGAATAGGCAACCTCCTCGTACGTCGCATAGATACCCAAGGCGTCGTGAGCGGCTATCGCGGAACAGTAAGTGATATTACCGACGATATCGAGGCCAAGGCCTATATCCTTCATCTCTCACAGCATGACGCAGTAACCGGCTTACCCAACCGCACGCATGCCTATGAGATTTTGCAGGAAAAACTGGCGCACGATCTGACCGAACATACCGGCTTCGCCCTGCTCTACGTAGATATCAGTGGGTTCCAACAGGTCAATGACGCGCTGGGTCACAGCGCGGGGGACCGTATTCTCAGCAAGGTAGGTCAGCGTCTGCGGCAAATCGTAGGGCCTGACAGTTTCGTTGCTCGTCTTGGCGGCGATGAGTTTGTCATCCTGACTGCCCCTCTTTCCTCTACAGCACTATCAACCCTATGTGAAACGCTGCTAGATGCGTTTGAGCAGCCTATTACAGCCAGTGAACAGGAGCTTCGTCTAGGCCTTTGCATTGGTGTCGCCCAAGCCCCCGTAGACAGTAACGACTCCCAAGAGCTTTTACGCTTAGCCGATATTGCTCTCCATGAGGCCAAAGCAAATGGCCGACGCACATGGCGGCTGTACAACGCCGAGATGAAAAAGCGTATTCAGGAGCGCCGCCAATTGGAGCAGGACCTGAAACAGGCACTTCGAAATGATGAGTTGCGCCTGGTCTTTCAACCGCGTTTCGATATTGCCAGCTCACAGCTCATCGGGGCTGAAGCTCTGGTACGGTGGGAGCACCCTGAAAGAGGCATGCTGAGCCCAGCAGTATTCATTCCTATGGCCGAAGAAACCGGCTTAATCGTTGAGCTAAGCGATTGGGTCATGCATCACGCCTGTCTGGAAGCCAATCGGTGGGATGCCTCTGTATTTGTCTCGGTCAACCTGTCATGTATCGAATTCAAACGCAGCGATCTTGTCGATCGCATCCGCCAGGTACTGGCTCGTACAGGATTGTCGCCATCACGGCTGGAGCTTGAAATTACCGAAAGCGTCATGATTGACAATGCTGAAGGCGCACGGGAATTCATGATCGAGCTCAAGCGGCTGGGAGTAAAACTTTCAATGGATGATTTCGGTACGGGCTATTCTTCATTGAGCTATTTGAGCCAGTACCCCTTCGACGGCATCAAGATCGATCGCAGCTTTGTCATGAATCTTGCCGATCCGACGGCCAATAACCAGGCGATTGTCAAAGCAATCGTAGCCTTGGGACAGTCCCTTTCGATGCGAGTGACGGCCGAAGGCGTCGAAACCCAGGAGCAGCTTGACGCCTTAGCTACACTGGACTGCGATCAGGCTCAGGGCTATTTCCTGGGGCGGCCAATGCCTCCTGAACATTTGAGAGAGCAAATAGCGGCTCTGTCTTGGCCGGCTGCTCATTAGCCGTACAGAAAAAGCTCTCATCAGAACACCAGCCACCGTGAATGAGCGGCGGCTAAAGTGCCTATTCTTCAGACACCTCCAGGACAGCCTTCAATTGTTGAAGATTGAAAGGCTTGGCCAAGGACTTGGACGGCACATCAGTAGCAATATCGCCTTCACCAGACATGAAAATCACCCTCATACCTGAATGCTGTCGTGTCGCTTGTCGGGCAAAATCGATACCTGACATACCTGGCAAATTCACGTCAGTTAGCAGAATATCGAACCTCACTTGTTCCAATACATGAAGCGCCTCTTCTGCCTTACAGAAACCCTGCGCACTGTAGCCCAGTAGCTCGACCAACTCACAGGTCATGGAAAGAATATCGGGTTGATCTTCCAGCACCAGCACTTGGGAGGCGTTAGCTTTTTCAACAGGCAACGCCGCTACAAAACCGTCAGTTCCTGGTAAAGACTTCCGGTCAGTCAGTAACTGACGAACCTTACGCGCCAAATCCTGTAGGCGGTATGGCTTACTCAACAGCTCGACACCCGGATCGAGTCTTCCTCCATGCACAATGGCATTCTGGGTATAGCCTGACGTGAATAAAACGGCAATGTTTGGAAGCAGTTGTTTAGCTTGTCGAGCAAGATCGGGGCTTCGCAGAGCACCCGGCATCACCACATCTGTAAACAGCAGATCGATAGGCATGCCGCTTTGCAAAATACTCAGAGCGCTTTGTGCATCATTAGCGCGCAGGACTTTATAGCCTAAGCCCACTAGCAACTCGATTACCGTTGCCTGAACGGCTAAGTCATCCTCGACTACCAGAATTGTTTCATTACCGCCTACTACATTGTCATCATTGATTTGGACCGGAAGCGTCTCCGCTTCATGGGTACGGGGCAGGTAGAGTTTGATGGTGGTCCCACATCCCAGCTCGCTGTAAATGCGAATATGGCCACTACTCTGCTTGACGAAGCCGTAGGCCATGCTAAGTCCCAAGCCTGTTCCCTCTCCTTCAGGCTTAGTCGTGAAAAAGGGTTCGAATGCCCGCTCCAGGGTCTCAGCTGACATGCCGGAGCCAGTATCAGAGACTGCCAACAAGACATACTGCCCAGGCGCGATATCTGTTTGCGACCGGACATAATGATCGTCCAACATGGCATTACTGAGTTCAAGCGTGAGCTTACCGCCCGCCTTCATCGCATCCCGCGCGTTGATTGCTAAATTGAGTATTACGTTTTCCAACTGGTTCGGGTCCACCATGGTGGTCCATAGCCCCCCAGCGATCACCGTCTCGATTTCAATCGTTTCGCCCAAGGCGCGCCGCAGTAGATCGTCCATGCTACGCAGCAGGCGACTGAGATTAATAGCAATTGGCTTGAGCGGCTGCCGGCGGGCAAAGGCCAACAGTTGCGATGACAGACGTGCCCCACGAACAACTGCGGCGGCAACGTTTTCCAGCTTTGCCATGCCGCTTGCACTGTGCGAGAGCTCAGGCCTTAAGAGTTCAAGATTGCCTTCGATGATTTGCAGGACATTGTTGAAATCATGAGCAACACCGCCTGTCAGCTTGCCAATGGCCTCCATTTTTTGGGAATGATGCAAGGCCTGTTGACTGCGCTCGAGTTCTTGAGTGCGTTCTTCAACCAGCGTCTGAAGGTTCTCTCTCGAGCGCCGAAGCTCTTCTTGAGCCAACGTTTGTGCAGTGACGTCATGCCCTTGAAAAAAAATACCCGATACGACCCCACCTTCATCCAGAACAGGCTGAAATATGAAATCGATATACCGAATTTCGGCAGGCTGGTCCGGCACAGGTTGGACATAGATTTTGACGCCTTGTCCGATATAAGGGCGCTTGGTTGAATAGACTCGATCCAGCCACTCAGTAAGCGCGCTGTCTTTGATTGATGGAAATACTTCCTGGGCACGCCGACCAATAAGGTTTTGACGCCCAACCAATTGATAGAACGCCCGGTTCGCTATCTCGACTTGATGATGCATGCCTTTTGTTATGGCAACAAAGCCTGGCGCCTGTTCGAACAAGCGATACAGGTGTTGACGCTCCAGGCTGATCGCCCGCCCGAATGCTTCCTGGGCACGCTGTTCAGCCACACGCGCCGACATATCACGAATCGTCAGTGAAGTACCTACCAATGCGCCAGAGTCATCCTTAACGCCTGACAGCATGATCTCCAAAGCAAGCTCAACATTCTTCAGCAGACAAGGCCGCTCGACGATCCGTACCCTAGCACCCGCCGCTATTTCAGCCAGACTCTGTTCCAACTCGGATGCCCAAAAGGGCAGCTCTCGTACGCTCTGCCCGATAACGCTTTTGGCTTTGACGCCAAAGAGCTCCTCCGCTCCAGCGCTCCAATACAAGACGTCCAGACGGGTATCGATACCGACGAGAGCTTCCTGCGCTGAATTGATAAAGGCCGCCAAGTAATGATCAGCCGCTTGCAGCCGCTGATATTCAAGGCCATCTACCGTACGCATCGCCATAAGACGATCATTGGCACGGTTTAGCGTGGTACGCCATTTGACTCGCTGCCGTGTATTGGTCGCAGCCTGACGAATCTGTTTTGGAAGCGCCTCGGTATTCCACGCGACAATTGACCAGTGTGCTCCCAGCATAGGAGCCAAGCCCAACTCTCGATGAAACGCCTCGACCCGCTCAGGTGCCTTGACGAAAATAAGTGCACATTGAGTCCATTGAGACCGTATTGCCTTGCCGAGCGTAACGGGTTTTTCCACCGACGGCATGAACACAATAACGGCGGGTTCATCCTGTCCATCCAACAATACGCCCAGCTGTTTTTCCGTATGAAGGTGCACCTGTACGCCATGCGACTCCAGTGCGGACTTAAGAGCACCCGCCTCGGGACTGTCTATGACATCGTGTGAATCAATTAGAAAAACCGTCTGGAAAATCACAGGCATACTCAGAGCAAGGGAAGACCGAGCAGGCATCTGCCTGTCCATAATTTTAAAAGATCGGTAGTAGGCGACATGACATGGCTGGCCCTGGCATCACGCAGCATCTGGGCTACCCGACTATTTTCACGATAAGCCGCCCCGCCACATAATGTCATCGCCTCGTTGGCCAGCATAACGGCTGTCTCTCCCGCATCGGCTTTACAGGCCAGGATAAAAGGCAAGGCATCCGGGTCGCCTCTGTCGCCACGACGAGCCGCTTCACGAACCAGAGAGCGCGTCTTTTCCAAGGCGATCCACATGCTGGCATAGCGCGTCTGGAGTGTTTCTATTTCTCTGAGCGTCTCGCCCGAATGCTCATAGTGTCGTGCCCGCAGTTGCTCGCCTGCTGCATCCAGGGCTGCCTGGGCGATACCGAGATAAGTACCTGCCATGGCCATTAAGAAGAAAGGCGCTACTACTTCAAATACATACCAGACCTGATCGCCTGGCTCCCCTAAAAGATTGCTCATCGGGACCTGAACGCCATCCAGTTTCAAGGCACATGAGGAGTTGCCGCGCATCCCAAAACCGTTCCAGGGAGCCTGCCACTGCAAGCCTTCCGCCTGGCCGTCTACGATCAGGCAATTGAAATCGCCTGATTCGCTTTCTTCACCACTAGCAACGGTAGATAGCACATAAGAATCAGCTTGCCCGCCATTGGTAACGAATTGCTTAACGCCCGTAACGGTAAAGAACTGACCATTCATGTCGATGCGAGTGGCCGGCACGTAAAAATGAGCCCCTGAGCCACTCTCGGATAAGGCAAGTGTTGTCAAATGCTTGCCTGCCGCAATGGCCTGCAAGTAATGCTCCTGCTGGTAAGGTGTCGCCTTGGCGGCAATAACGGCCGTTCCTACGCAGTGCATGCCAAAACACAGCGCTGATGAGGGGCATGCCTTGCTAATCGCCTCGGTCATGACGGCCAGGGCTAAAAGCCCTTGGCCATGCCCTCCTTGAGCGACAGGAACTTGCAACCCCATAAGTCCGGCTTCAGCTAACGCCTTCATTGAATGAGCTGGCCACAGCGCTTCTTGATCGACACGGCTAGCCAGAGGGGCAATATGATGCTCGATCACATTGTCTACGGTGGCCTTGAGCGCTACTAGCTTAGGGGAAAAATCAAGATCCATAAGGGGGTCTCATGCCTAAATCGCTATAAAATAGCCATCACGACAGCATAAAATAGTTACCGTCTTGCGGCCCATCGTTATGGGTATACATCAAAATGCAGCGCTAACTTTTAAGGGTACAACTCAATGCGCAAACAGCGCACTTGTATTCAGTTGCATTACTTGTTTGATTAGCTGATCAGGATGATAGGGCTTTTGTAATGTAGGTATACCCTGATAGGCGGAACTAAGCCCTAGGGCACCATATCCCGTTGCAAACAGGAATGGGATGCCCCGTTCGCGAAGAATGTCGGCAATAGGATAGCTATTACCTTCTCCGAGATTAACATCTAGTACGGCAAGATGAACATCCGCTTCTCTTGCCAAACTCAAGCCTGCCTCAAGGCGCATGGCAACGATGACGTCATAGCCTGAATCAACAAGGATATCTTCTACTAACATAGCAACCAGGCTTTCGTCTTCGACGACCAAAACACGTTGAGCGCGAGCGTTTGGCATTATGTGTCCCTGCCTACCTCATTCAATGCAGGCAAATACTGCCCCAGATGAAACTGATCTGTAAAAGAGGGCAAACGCACGTCGACCATACAAACCAGCCCAGCCTGTTTAAAGCTCATATTCACTTCGGCATTGAACTCCATAGCAAATTGTCGCCTGATAAGACGGCTGCCAAATCCTGCATATTGAGGGGGACTAACCTTGGGGCCGTTTACTTCCACCCACTCAAAATGAAGCTGGGCGTCTTCGATACTCCACGTGATGTCAACGCGCCCATCGGAAACACTAAGAGAACCATGCTTGGACGCATTGACGGCTAATTCGTGCAATACCATTGCCAGGGTGACGGTAAATTTCGTGGTAAGCCGCTGGTCAGGTCCTTTTAGCGTGAAGCGAGGCCGCCCAAAAGGCTCAATGGTACTTTCAATGAGCAAAAGAAGACTTGCGCTCTCCCAATTTTCGTCAGTCAGAATTGTGTGTGCTCTAGACAAGGCAAGCAGCCGAGAATTGAACACCTCTAGCGGCTCCCTATCACTTAACGTGCGGAACGACTGCGCGGCAATCGATTGCACGGTAGCAAGGGTATTCTTGACCCGATGGTTGAGCTCGTTGATTAGAAGCCGTTGTCGCTCTTGAGCAGCCTTTTCTTCACGGATGTCACGGACTTCAATAATCGTTCCGATAACTTGAGCTTCTTTGTCCCGAATAGGACTTGCCGTAAACGCCACGGGATAAAGGCTGCCATCTTTATGAACGAAGACCTCCTCTCCCTGTTCCCGGTCGTTGGTAGGAAAGGCCCGGTCGATTGGGCATTCCTCCAAGGGAAAATGACTTCCATCAGGCCGTTTGTGATGGATAACGTCATGCAAGGGGCAGTCACGGGCAAGTACTTCAGACAGGGTAAAGCCCGTCAGCTCTTCTGCTGCGCGGTTCATATAGGCGCAATGTTGCCGCTCGTCCATTAGAAAGATCGCAACTGTTGCGTTACTTAGTACGGCCTGTAATTGACGTTCGCTTTCAAGGAGCGACATAACCTTACCTGACTCAGCCCTGTAAAACCGATATGACCTGACGTCTATTATCGACCTGGATAAACAACTGCGCCCATGATAAGCCATTTCAGTGGGTGATCTGACAAAGAGATAGCGTCAACTATGCAGAACGCCAATGGCAGCATTTATAGGATTCCCTCACACAAGGGGCGGAGCTTCTCCAGCACTATTGCACCAACCTCCGGGTTGCCATTGAGCGGGAGCCACTAGAGTAATGAGAGCAGTCTTATTAGAATGCGCGCCCCGAATCGAGATCATCGGGTTCGGTCGTATATTTTCAGGAATGAACAGCCAAGGGGCAAGCGCTCGAGACATACATATTCGGCGCTTGAAGTCCGTGCTGTTCGTTTACACGTCAGGACAGGATTCGTGTTTGGCCTTAACCCGCCGGACCGGTCCTGTCATCCGTGAATACTGCCATAGCGTCTTTTGGGCCTTCTCTCTGATGAGAAGCGGGATAGCTATTGGCTAAATCAAATTTTGAAGAGGATGCATGATGGACATTACCCAGTTCGATACCCTTATCCAATTGCTTGAAAGCATCCCCCTGCATAGCCTGACCGAGTCACAGCTTGACCGCCTGCATGCCGCTACCGATGTTTGCTTCTGTGAAATCGAAGAAGAATGGGACAATCGGGAAAAGACTCCGAGCAGTTTAGCCAGCTGAGCCCTGCCGACTCGCTCTACCGCACCATTGCCCCACCGAATCGTTTGACGAGGCGCCCCTGTCTAGGGACGCCTTAGACCTCCTGACCCATTCTTTTACGCCACGCCCTACGAGCGCGCCTCGCTGCTACAGCTACACCTTGAACTGACTAACCAGGCGACGCTGCTGCTCGGCCAGCTGGGTTAATTGCGCGCTTGCTTGAGAGGCTTCATCCGCACCGGCAGCTACCTCGCAAGCCACCATCCCAATGGTAGTCACGTTTCGGTTGATATCTTCAGCTACGGCACTTTGCTCTTCGGCGGCGCTGGCAATCTGTGTGTTCATTTCCGTAATTACAGACACCGCTTTGGTAATAGCTACAAGGGCGGCGGCAGCTTCGGCGGAGTGCTTAACAGTCACCTCGGTCTTCGCCTGGCTATCCTGCATGATTTTGACTACGTCATGCGTGCCGCCTTGCAATTGCTGGATCATGCTCTGGATTTCCTGCGTGGCTTGCTGAGTCTTTTGTGCCAAGTTGCGCACCTCATCTGCCACCACTGCAAATCCTCGTCCTTGTTCTCCGGCACGCGCCGCTTCGATAGCCGCGTTAAGAGCCAACAGGTTTGTCTGCTCAGCGATACCGCGGATACTGGTCAGGATTTTCGTAATGTTATCGCTGTTCTGGGCCAGACTTTCGACGCTTACCACTGCGCGATTAATTTCCTGAGCCAGAGCCATAATGGCATTGCTGGAGTTCTGTACGATTGTTCGTCCCTGACTTGCTGACTCATCCGCATGGTTAGCCGCCTGGGCCGCCTGGCTTGCGCTACGGGCCACTTCTTGTGCGGTAGCAGACATCTCCTGAATAGCAGTTGCCACTTGGTCGATCTCGTGCTGCTGCTTTTGTACGCCTTGGTTAGTCCGTATAGCAATATCTGCCGTATGTTCCGATGAGTTGCTGACGCTTTTTACGGAAACCACAACCTCACTGATCATGCCTTGCAGCTTGGCCAGAAACTGATTGAACCCTTTTGCAATAGCACCCAACTCATCGGTTCGATCTACCTTCAGGCGGCGTGTAAGATCGCCCTCCCCCCGGGCAATATCGTCCAGCATGCCGACCATTTGCTTGAGCGGACGTGCGATACCCATACTTACGAACCACAGTAGACCCAGCCCTAACGCGGCAATCAACAGACCCACCAATGCCATGCCCATGACACTGGTGTCATGCTGCGCCTTGAGCGCGTTCTGCAGCTTTACGGCGTCACTGAGGACCACTTGCAAGGGTAGTTGAATCGTTAGCATCCAGCGCGCAGCTGTGTCGCCCACCTTAAATGGCATGATCAGATCAATCAGCCCTTTTTGCACGTTTACGGAATAGACCGGTTCGTTACTGGTCGACTTTGCCAACGTTTGCAATTCGCTATTAGCGATATGCTGACTAGCCATTTCCCCCAACTTGGAAACATCGGGCGTGAACGCTACGAGGCGCCCATTACCCGCCACCAGGGCCATCTGGCCGGCTCCCTGATAAAGAGACTGGTTGGTTTTAGTAAGCATGTCCTGAATGAAATTGACTGAAAGGTCAGCGCCGGCAATACCCTGGAACGTTCCATTCAACAAAATAGGCGCGGTAAACGAGGCAAGCATGACGGGCTTACCGCCTACATCCCAGATATAGGGATCAACGACACACGGCCGCTTTTGCTCCTTGGCGCATAAGTAGTATTCACCCTCACGTATCCCTGACTCGGAGCGCTTCTCACTTTCCATCTGCACGATGATATCTTGGCCCAGGGAGCCGTCCTGGTTACGGTACCAATAAGGTAAAAAGCGGCCTACGCTGTCATGCCCCTTCTGGCCGATATACTGTGAGTCATCGCTGGCAAAAGCATTTGGCTCCCAGCCTATGTAAGCACCTATCAATTCGGGGTACCGCACCATTACGTCGCGTACAATCCTGTCCTGATCCGCTCGGGTCAAGGTAATGCCATCGGTAGATCCGGCCCCAGCCTGAGCACTGAGGCTGGCCAGATACCTGGCTGTATTGATAGGGCTTTCCAGGTCTCGCTGGATACGCATAACACTTGATTGTGCCAAGGCTGTAAGCCGCGCCTGAATGAGCTGTTCAAGGAGCTCTTGTGTGCCTTGCGTCGTGCTCGCCTGCGTGCGGGCACCCGAAACAAGTGCATAGCTGACCAATGCGAAGACAACCGCCAGAATGCATGCCCCGGCGTATGTCATAACGGAAAACTGAATGGATTTGAATTTCATAGCCCCTCCTATGGCAATAGAGCCTTACTGGGGCTATCGGCCAACAGGTGGTTACCTGAAAAACATTATTTGTAACCGCCGGGCCTGAAATGTAACGCTACATTGCTCAACAGCAGCGAGTCGCGCTGCCGAGCGGCTTGTATAGCGTCTGGCTCAGGCAGTCAACGTGGTATAGAGGCGGCCTGACTGGCTAGGTTACTTTTCGGCTCTGGCCATCCACCTGCCAAGGCCTTGTAAACCACTACCAGATCGGTCGAAACACGTGTCGCGCTGTCAACTAGTGCACTCTGGGTCTGGATCAGCTCACGCTGCACATTCAGCACGTTGATGAAATCAATCGCGCCTTCCTTATAGCGGGCCCGCGCGGTTTCCAGGGCGGCTTTGTTTTGCGCAACAGCTCGCATTAGCGCCTCATGATGACGCTGTTCAGCCGCGTAATTGACAAGGGCATCCTCAACTTCATGCCAAGCGGCCAATACGGTGCGGCGGTAATCAAGGGCAGCTTCCTGTTGCTGACGCTCACGCAGCTCCAAAGTACCTGACAAGCGCCCGCCCTGAAAAATCGGCAGATACAGGCTGGGGCCCAATGACCACTGACGGGCGCTCCATAACCCCAGGTTTGATCCTTCCAGCGCCTGGAAGCCCGCACTACCACCCAGGCTGAGCCGCGGGTAAAAATCGGCTTTGGCTATGCCAACAGTTGCCGTAGCACGATGCAAGGCCGCTTCGGCACGCTGGATATCCGGACGGCGACGAGCCAGCTCCGAAGGAATACCGACCGGCACGGTGCTAGGCGGTGCTGGAATGTCGCGCGGCACCGCCAGTGTCTGCCGCAGTGCATTGGGCGCTTGCCCGAGCAGATAGCTCAAGGCATTGATCAGGCGCACCTCCTCTGCCTCAAGCAAGGGCAGCCGTGCTTCGAGCGTCGCCACTTGAGCAGCCGCATTGGCTGTATCCAACTGGGTAGTTACGCCGTTTTCGAAGCGGGTCTGCGTGAGTTGCTGGCTCTGCCGGGCAATATCGAGGTTTTGCCGGGTCACGTCCAGGGTAGCTTGCACACCACGCAGCCGCAGGTAGTTGGTAGCCGTTTCGGCTGCAATACTCAGGGCTACAGCATTTCGGTCGGCCTCGCTCAAGGCAGCACCGGCATTGGCCGCCTCAAGACTATGACGAACGCGCCCCCAGAGATCCAGTTCCCACGAGGCGCTTACTCCATACTGCCAGAGATCAAACGCTGATTTACCTTCATGTCCAGAAGGATCGTTCAACCCCTGCTGACTATTGCGCTCCCGCTGATAGCTGCCGTTAGCCGCCAGCGCGGGCCGTGTATCGGCACCGGCTATCTTTATCAGAGAGCGGCTCTGCTCGAGACGGCTATCCGCCAAGGCCAGGTCCAGATTCGAAGCCGCTGCCTGCTGCACTAGGGATGTCAGCAACGGATCGTTGAATTGTGTCCACCAGGCCGATTCAAACGGGCGGTTTACGGTAACGCTATTAACATCTACTGTCGGGGCCTGCCATGTAGGTGGAAGGACCGCATCAGGCGTATGAAACTTGGGACCTACAGTACAACCAGCCAGGGCAGCCACTGTAGCAATCAGCAAACAACGACGCATCAGCGCTTTTCCTCCTGGGTGTCCACACTCGCCACGACTGACAACCCTACGCGCAAAGAGTCCATAGCCGGCTGGCCAGGCTCAAATACAATTTTCACAGGCACACGTTGCGCTACTTTGGTGAAGTTGCCCGTTGCGTTATCCGGTGCAATAGGTGAAAAGGCCAGCCCCGTCGCTGGCGCCAGGCTGTCGATACGGCCATGCAGAACGTGGTCCGGGAAGGTATCGACCCGCACCTCGACTGACTGATTGGCTGCCATCCTTGCCAGTTGCGTCTCGCGAAAGTTCGCGACGACATAGGCTTCATGCACCGGTACGATGGCCAACAATGGCTTGCCTTGTGCTACATAGGCACCCAATCTTACCGAGCGCTGGGCAATAACACCGTCTCGGGGCGCCACAATCTGCGTATACGACTGATTCAAATCTGCCTGTGCCAGCGCAGCCTCGGCTTTTGCCACGCTGGCAGCGGCTACATCGCGTTGTGCCTTGAGCACCGCCAGATGCTTTTCAGCCGCCATCCGCGCCGCCGCATCACGGTCCGTCGCAGCCTGCCATTGCAGTAATTCAGCTTCAGCTTTCTGGCGCTCTTCCACTGTTCCCGCCCCGGCCTTGGACAGGTTGCGGTAACGAGTGGCATTGGCCTGGGCGAATGCCAGCGAGGCGGCAGTCGCACGCATAGTGGCGGAAGCCTGGGCAATGATAGCGGCTTGCCGATCAATCTCAGCATTTAGGTTAGCAACCTCTGCACGAGCCGCCTTCACAGCTGCACTGGCCGACGCTTGGGCGGCAACAAAATCGCGATCGTCGATACGGGCCAAAAGCTGCCCAGCCTTCACCGGCTGGTTGTCTTCTACCAGCACCTCAGCAACGATACCGGCCACTTTGGGTGCAACCAGTACCGAGTCGGCTGTAATGTAGGCATCATCGGTAGTCTGGGTAGCATCGTTCTGTACAACATGGACGCAAGCATACAGTGCGCCGAGAACAACGGCGGCACCAACCAGGGAAAAGGCTGTTTTATGACTCATGGCGTTACCGGAGGTTGAGGAGGAAAGGCCCGCACGGGCAAGATCAGTAGCACAACTAGCATCAGACCACACACACCGATCAAAGCCAGGTAGGCGTCACTGAACGACAGGACGAAAGCCTGTTCACGAATACGCTGCCCCAAGTGAGCTACCGTATCGTCGTTCAGTAAGGGCGCTAGCTGTGGTTGCGCCGAACCCAGTCGGTCGAGCAGGACATTGGAATGGATGTGTTCCCGTACAGTGAGGAAATGCTCCAATAACGCGGTGCCAATGACTGAGAACAGTCCCCGAATCGTATTAACCGTAGCGGAGGCAAAGGGACCTTCCATGGGGTGCACTACTCCCGTCGCAGCCATCAGCAGCGGCACTACGATCATGGGCTGCCCAAGGGTCTGTAATATCTGCAAGTGATAGAAATCATCACGGATCCAGTCACTGGTCAGCTGCGACCCTCCCAGGCAGGCGAGCGTTATCAGGCAAAGGCCGCAAGCAATCACCCAGCGCGAATCTACCCACTTGCGGTTGATGATAGTGGCTACCAGGGGTGCCAGGACCAGTTGCGGCAGTGCAATCCACAGGGCTACCGGCATTGTCTCAAGAGGGCGGTAACCATGGATATGCGTTAGATAAGCCGAGGGAATGGCTACCCCCGACATGCCTACAATCAGAAACAGGGCCAGCGTAATGTTACCAAAGGCAAAGTTCCGCCGCCCTAGGAGCTGAAGCTTGACGAGGGGCAACGGATGAAACCACTCGTTGATCAGAAACAACGGGAACAGGATGGCGACCCCGGCCAGCAAGGTACAGATCAAGGGTGATTCAAGCCAGTCCAGCCGCTCCCCCTGCAGAAGAGCAATCACTAGCATTGTCACGCTACCACAGCCAAATAACGCACCCAGCCAGTCCGCTTGCCGGAAGCGCTCTAGGCGAAGCGGATCCTGGGGAATGCCGTAGGCGATACAGCCCGCTGCAACCAGGCAGGCCGGGACCACTTGCCAGAACACCAGACGCCAATCAAGGCCATTGGTCCAGAGAGCAGCCAAGGGTATAGCCAGGTTGGGGCCAAACGTTGCAGTCAGGGCATAAGCTGACAAGCCATAGAGCTTGATATGCCAGGGCAAAAAGCGCAGCGCTGCCGTCATCAGAAGCGGCGGCAGTGCTCCGCCTGCCAGTCCTTGCAATACGCGCAGTAAGAGCAGCGTGTCCAGGTTTGGCGCTAGTGGGCACAGCAGACCTAAAAAGCCGAACGCCAGCGTCGCACCGAGGGCAAAGCGCCGTAGCGAGAACGTCATGGCCAGCCAGGGGGAAACAAGCATCGCCGAGACTTCGGCCGCCACATACAATGCGCTGATCCACGTCCCTTCGTCATAGCCGATGCCGAAAACTCCGCGCACATCGGCCAAGGCAATATCGGTCACACGGTCATTGAGGCCTGAAGTCAGCGCAGCGATTAAAACGCCAATCAAACCAATAGCAAGGCGCCAGCCGAAGGGGGCGGGAACGGGCGCCGATGGCGCAGTAGAAGACATAACGTTTCCAATAACAGAACGGCTTGACCAGCAAACCTATTGAACACCACCAAATTACGATACAGTGTATCGAAGAGTGATACACAGGACAATATTCATGACAACGGTTGACTTAGATCGAGGTGGTATCCAGGTTATTTCGAGAGCGGCTGCTATTCTTCGCTGCCTGGAGAACGAGCCCGCAGGATTGAGTCTGGGCGCTATTGCCAAACGTATCGATTTACCTCGCTCTACCGTACAACGGTTGGTCGATGCCCTCGCTCTAGAACAGCTTTTGGAAGTGCATGGTGCAGGCGGTGTTCGTCTAGGCCCTGCCCTCATCCGTTTGGCTTCGCGTAGCCATGGCGATATCACCCAGCGGGCCAAGCCATTTCTGGAAGCCTTATCGACCCGTACGGGAGAGACGGCCATTCTGGTACATGCTCATGGCGCTGAATTGATGGCGTTACACGTGGCGATTTCCAATCAGGAGCTACGTGTGGCACCTGTACCTGGCAACTTCCTGGCAATCCATGCCACTTCAGGCGGAAAAATCCTGCTGGCGGGCATGAGTGACAGAGCGGTCACCCAACTGCTCAATGAACCTCTGCGGAGCCTGACGCCTAACACTCATACCGCCCTGCTGCCTCTATTGGAAGAGCTTCGGCAGGTGCGGCAGGAAGGCTTCGCCTATGACCGGGAAGAACACATGATCGGCGTTCGGGCAATTGCAACGGGGATCGAAACTCCTCATGGGCACTATGCTATTTCCCTAGCTGGCCCTGCGTTCCGCATCGTCGCAGCCCAGGATGAGCTGCGAGCTGCACTCGACGAATGCCGTAATGCCTTGGCCGATGCACTACGGAGCCAAGGCTAATACAGCGGTATTCATTAACAAAAATGAGGTTCGCTTATCCCAATTCTGCCCCTTCAACGATAAGAGGGTTACCCTGTTGCTTACGAACCTGCTCAACCACCTCGCTAATAGCTTGGGCAACCAGGACGGGATGGTCCTCCGGGTTAAAATGTCGGCCGCCGGGGATAACAGTCAACGGGGCATTGAGCTCTTCTGCTAGTCGTTGCCCCGAGGCCAAAGGTATTGAATCCGCTTCGCCCCATACTACTTGCTTCGGCCCCGGAATGGTTGCTAGCCGGCCTGCCAGGGATACTGTATCCCCTACCTCCAGATGACGAAGCTGATGTGCGAAGAGCTTGGGGCCCATCTCACGGTCATAAGGTTTCCAGTGCAACGCTGCCGACTCTTCACGTCGCGCATCGTTGTCATGCCCAAGATTATAAATACCGGAAAGGAACAGTGGTTTGAGCCAAGCTGGCTTGAGCCCCTCGATCCGAGCAGCCTGACTACGAGCCAGACGGACTGAAGGCACTGGCCAGTTATCATAGGCAACACTGTCGACCAGTACGAGGCCAAGACTGAGCTCAGGATGTTTAACCAGTAGCTGTTGAATCACCCCGCCGCCCAAGTCATGCCCCACGAAAACAGCTTTGGCGATTCCCAGATGTTGTAGCCAATCATATAGGTAGTCCGCCTGACGGGCTGGCGAAATATCGCGTTCCAGGCCCTGATCCATGGACCAGCCAAACCCAACCTGCTCCCAGGCCAGACAGCGAACCCCACCGCGGTCTATATGCGGGATGACATAACGCCATAACCGCGGCTGGGTAGGCACTCCGTGGATCAGGATGACAGGGATAGAATCCGGACCAGTATCGCCGTGAGCCTCCCAACGCATAACGATACCGCCTATGTCAGCGCTTTCTACTCGCTCCGGTGCCGCTTCGTCAGTGGTGTCGTTTTGGGTGTCATTAACGCTGGGTTTGAGTAATGCACTGCCCAGACCCAGCGCAGCGCCTGCCGACATGGCAAGACGAAGAGGATGACTCCTCGGAAGCGCCAAAGCACATGCAGCAGCAACACTGCCAAGGATCAACCCCTTCTTGTCAAAATTGAAGGATGACGTATTCATAAAAGGCCTCCTGAAAACCTGTTCAGATGTGGCCCCCTATTCAAGGTCAGGGTTCCCCTCTTTCGACGCGCAGTGACGAAGGGATCAGACGCCGGGTTCTTTTCCGTACTTCTTCACGTACTGCTTGCGCATTTCCCGACATGATTCACCGATCGAAAAGCGCTCGGCCTCGCTGGTGTCCGGCGCGCTGGCACGCTGCTCGCAAGCCTGGATGGTACGCTGTTCATTGGCCTGGACTTCCGGTGAGGGACCGCGGGTAAACAGGTAGATCAAGCCGCCAAGTATGGCAAAGATAAAGATAACGGCGCCCAGCATCAGCCCTAGGCAACCTTTTTTGCTAGGTGGCGGCTCAGGCTCGTCTGTATGTAAATGAATAGTGGATGCGCTTTTATTGCTCACGACGAGACCTCTTGCTATGGAACGGTGAATCTAGCATTTATCGTACACCTTCATCACGTCTGGACATGATGGAAACATCCTCCTGAATCAATGGGTTGACAAACTTTTCATCAGTGCCGGCAAAGGCATATGAGTATTTTTGCGCCGACGCCTGAACCAGAGTGAACAAAAGGCAACGATTAATAGCGCCTCAGCCATATCGCCACCGTAGTACATCCACTGGGCTGCACGTTGCAGCTCGATGCTTTCAAGGCCGAGGCCACGGGGATAAGAAAATCCGTACATCAGTTTGGCCAGTGCGGCATGTGCAGCCGTAGCCAGAAACAGTACGACCAATCGCGTGCACAACGAAGGTCGATGCAGGGCGGGATCCGGCCCGGCAATCGACCAGGTAAACAGATATCCCGATACCAGGAAATGCAGATGCAACCATGTATGGAGCCAGGGGCTGTTCTGGCTTGCAGCATATAGGGGCGTAAGATACAGCAGGTACATTCCCCCCATATCCAGGACTGCAGCGGTCAGCGGATGTGTGAGCCGACGCGGTAAGGGTCTACCTAGAAAAGTGACCAGCCCTCGCGCCTGGGCAGAAGGCAATGTCTTGAGTAACAGCGTTCCAGGCGCACCGAATACCAGTCCGAGCGGTGCAAACATCCCCAGCAGCAGATGTTGAAGCATGTGCCCACGTAGATCGGCATGAGCAAAAGTCGATACCGGGGGAAGCAATGCTACAAGCACCAGGACGATCCCACCGGCAAAACTCGAGACTCGCCATGGGCTCCATGAGCGCCCTTGAGCCTGCAAGTGTAAATAGGCAGATAGATATAAAATCCAGCCCACTAAGGTAGCACTGACAAGCAGCCATGGAACGTGCCCAGGCATCTCTAGATAAATCATCGCCGGCGCCTTATGAGCTTACATAGATACGCCGAGCGTTACGCAGCAGTAAGATGCCAATCAACAAAAGTATGCCTCCTGCCAGATTCCACATTACGTCGTACACGAGCAGGTTATCAACGTAACGAACCTGATGCAGCCGGAGGACCTTGTGATCGATAATCCCATCGAATAGCTGAAACCCACCCATTCCCAAAAAGAAACCTGCCTGCCCATAAGGTTTCGCAAAAGCCTTGTGTTCACGCAGTTCAGCCAGCATGAAAAAACCCAGAATCAACAGGATCAGCTCGGCCGAGTGCAGGACGCCATCTGACAGCAAGGCAAACACTCCTGTACCCCTGTCCACGAAATGGTGCCAGGCCAACAACTGGTGAAAGATGATTTCATCAATGGCCGCCATAAAGCCGATGCCAATCAATACAGTGGCGGTCAAAGAGCGCCGAGTCATTAATACTGAAGAGATTCCGGTAGCCATGAAGTGTCCTCGCAAGTCACCTTCTCCCTGCCGCACGCTGCAGGTTCTACTCTTCAGACGTAGAGCACTCGTGAACGTTCGAAGCGATTTTGATTCATGGCTCAGCCAGGATGCTCGCAGCTTGATCCCGGTCAATATTGGCACCACTCAGAATCACCGCCACCTGGCGCCCCTGCTGCTGGGCACGCTCCTTCAGCAGAGCCGCTAGAGCAGCGGCGCCTGCGCCTTCCGCCAAGTTATGGGTATCCTCATACAGGGCCTTTATGCCCCGGCAGACTTCTTCATCGGTTACTCGGACTATACGCGCAGCTCCTTGCCGAACCACGGCCAGGGGCTCTGCTTCAGGAATGCGACAGGCCATGCCATCTGCCAGGGTCTGCGCTGTAGAGGTAGTAACGATACAACCTTGCTCGAAGCTTTGTGCAAAGGCATCTGCTGTGGACGAAACCACGCCTACGATTTCGGTCTTGAGCCCTAGAAGATCACGGGCCTGAATCAATCCGCATATTCCTGATCCCATTCCGATCGGTACATAAACCGTATCCAGCCCATGTACTGCCTCGAATAGCTCCAAAGCATAGGTGGCTACGCCCCGGACGAGGTCGGTATGAAAGGCGGGCACCTGATAATACCCCTTGGACTGAGCCAACGCTGCCGCATGCTCACGCGCCTCGTCAAAGTCTCGCCCGCATTCAATAACCGTAGCGCCCAAGGCGCGCATAGCCGCATTCTTTTCACGAGAATTACCCTTCGGCACGACAATCCATAGCCCTACTCCAACGGCTCGGCAAGCATAGGCAAGACTTTGCCCATGATTGCCCCGCGTTGCCGTGACCAAGCCGGTCAAATGCGAGTAGCGACGCAACAGCGCCTCAACGTACACCAAGCCGCCTCGCACTTTGAATGCGCCTGTCGGCGTATGGTTTTCATGCTTGACCCACACCGTTGCACCTATCCGCGCAGATAAAAGCGGCCATGCATACTGAGGTGTAGGGGGCATGGCGGCATACACAGTGCGTGCGGCGTCCTGCAAAGAAGACAAATCAAACATGAGCAGATCTCCAGGGCTGATTGACCCCAGCATACTTATCACTCATTGTATGGCTCTATTCTTTTATTGCATGGCAGGCAATAAATGTGGACACCTGTACTCACGCCCTCCTCTCAGCCTCGCTATTTGGCTTTGGTAGATGCTATTGCTGCAGCTATTGAATCTGGCGAGTTGAAGGTTGGTGATCGACTGCCACCGCAACGGCGACTGGCTTGGCATCTCGGACTCAACCCCAGCACAACCATGCAGGCTTACCGCGAAGCGGCACGCCGACATCTCGTTTCAGGTGAAGTCGGTCGCGGCACTTATGTACTGGCAGGCAGCAAGGAGGCCACGCTGTTTCGCCTGAAAGCCCCTTCTCCCAGCCTGCCCTGTATCGATCTGTCTACACATGTTCCGGCACTGGACCCCTATAACCGGGACCTGGAGGATGCACTTTCTACATTAGCCGGTACGGTTCATGGATTTGCCCATCAGGGATACCTTATGCCGGACAGGTTGACGCAAGGTTGCATTGCAGGTGCCAATTGGTTGGCTTTGCGCGGGATGAGCTACTCACCGAACCAGCTCATGTTATGTGCCGGCGCACAACAAGGCGTGTTCGCGGCCTTACTCGCTTTGTGCAAGCCGGGCGAGCCGGTACTGGCTGAGCACCTGACCGCACCAGGCATCAAGGCAGCTGCCCGGCAGTTACGTCTACCGCTGCATGGCATACCACTGGATGCACAAGGTCCTGTTCCCGATGCCTTGGATCGTCTCGTTCGCGCTACAGGGGCACGGGTCGTCGTTCTCATCCCGACCCTGCAGAACCCAACGGGTCTCTCCATGACGGCGGAGCGTCGGCACCTTCTTGCAGAGATCGTGCACCGTCACGCGCTCTGGATCATCGAAGACGATGTATATGGTGCCCTTTCCAATGAACCGCCCTTAGCGCAGGTCCTTCCTAAACGCACGCTCATGATCACGAGCCTTTCCAAGACCGTAGCCCCGGGCTTGAGGATCGGCTTTTTAGCGGGTCCGCACTCACTTCTGGAACGAATAGACCCTGAAGGGCAAGCTACCCATTGGGCGATCTCTCCACTTTGCCTAGAGATTGCCCAGCGCTGGATTCAAGACGGCACAGCCAGTCGACGTCTCGCCTGGCAGCAAGAGGAAGTGGGTCAGCGTTGGCGGTTGGCAAGAAGGCTGCTGGGTACTCATTGGGTTACCTCAGCACAGCCTAGTCCACATCTGTGGATGACCGGGACCGGTCAAGGTTTAGCGGAGCGTTGCCGAGCCGCTGGAGTAGAAGGTGTGGGTGCATCGACCTTTGCCGTTACGTCTACAACAATCGATGCCGTACGTTTCAGTCTTTCAGCTGCCCCGGATCGCGTCGTGCTCAAACAGGCACTTGAACGTATTGCCTCAGCAATAAGTTAACTCGCTTGCTCAGCACAGCGTCTCTGTCTAGGCGCATAGTTTAAAAGCAGGACAAGGCCGACACTTATGCCTGAGCAGTCAGACTGATCAAGAAGATACTCAAAAAGAATAGCCCCCAGAACAGCTCTGTCATTCCTTCGCCTGATACTTTGCGCTTGTTGATGGTTGCCATGAAGACCTCTCCTTGTTAACAGCCGCTATGACTTTCAGGCTCTTATTAAGTTCGTCGAGTCAGTCACAAAACTTTAAGTTCATAGACCGGAGGCTGCCTTGCAATACCGAACGGTACTCTAGCATTTGCCAGGCGTTTATCGATCCGGCGGTTGGACTCTGCCTGATGAACTGCCATGATGCCTGGATCGCCTTTACGGAACGGACCTCGTGCTTCAGATTCTTTCCATCACAGCGCCAATATTCATTTTGATCGGGCTGGGCTTTCTGTCTTCCCGCTCGGGTCTTCTGACACGAGAACAAGTGCGTGGCCTAGGGAGTTTTGTCATTACCTTCGCCATGCCTGCCTTGATTATCAAAGCCTTATCACAAAGTCCCATCGATCACGTATTCAACTTTTATTACCTGGTTGCTTACGCTGGTGGGTCCTTACTTGTCTTTTGGGGCGGTTTTTTTTATGCCCGTCATGTACGTAAGGAGGCACTTGACAGTAGTGCTATCACAGCCATGGGCATGTCAGTTTCCAACAGTGGTTTCATCGGCTATCCCATTGCGGCGCTGGTCATTGGGCCTCCAGCAGCCGTGGCCCTGGCCTTGAACATGCTGGTAGAGAATCTCATCATGATTCCCATGGCTCTAGCCATAGCCGAGGCCAGTCGCCACCGTGAAGGCGGTGTCTTACGCATGCTCTTCGAAACAGCCAAACGTTTGAGTAAGAGCCCTATCATTATTGGCCTCGTCATTGGACTGCTATTGTCCAGCCTTAACATCCAATTACCTACAGCACTCTTTACCGTTGTCGATATGCTGGCCCATGCCTCGGCACCTGTTGCGCTGTTCGTTATTGGCGCTTCGCTCTATGGTCTCAAGGCAAAAGGCATGATCAAGGACGTAGGGCAAACGTCCTTTGCCAAGCTACTCCTACACCCATTGGCAGTGTTTGGCCTGCTCCTGCTGATGCCAGCCGTAGATCCTATCCTCAAGCTGGCGGCTGTTCTCTTGGCCAGCGCTCCGATGATGAGTGTCTACCCTATTCTGGGACAGCGCTTCGGCTTTGAAGGCCGCTGCGCCGCTACGCTTATGGTGGCCACGCTCGCGTCATTCTTTACTATCAGCCTGTTACTCGGCTTGCTGGATGTCGAGTTAAGGTCGTAAAAGCTGCTTTGCCAGTGCCAAATCGGCGCTGGCAAGCAAAACCCGTCTCGCTCCCGACATGAAAGATTACGATCACAAGGGAAATTACCAAGCCTGCGGTGGTCAAAACCAATAAGTCTGATCGTTGGAGGAAGACATGAATATCAAAGCATTGACTGCATGCTTGCTACTGGGTACATCCCTGGCGAGTACAGGCGTATTTGCACAGGACGCGGCAGGAAAGTATCAACCGTCGAATGATAAATATCAGGACTCGGTTATCTCTAAAGACAAGAATCAGAAAGGAGATCTCTCGGTCATTGATCCTACTGACGGTAATGTCTATGAAATTGGCAGCGAAGCTCCTGATAAATATCAGCGTGATGTGTACCGGATCAAAGATCCCAAGGCCCATGGCCTAAAGGAACCGGAAGAAGACCAGCAATGGGTCAAGATCGGGCGTGACTACGTACTGCTCAAAACAACATCGAGCGCTATCGTCGAGATTGTGAAAGGTAAGGATGAATAATAAGCCTGCCGTATGTGGCCATAATGCATTCTTTTGATGACATGGACACATAACACCCGAACAGCATATTAGTTGTTCGGGTCTTTCAGGAGCCCTTCCCCCGCTCTTATCTGCATTTACCTTTGACGCTGACCATACGTGGAAATCACCGAGGTTCGCGGTAACGTCTCCACAGCCGTAGCAACCGAAGCATTTCTGCGCTTGCGATCCGTGGTCTTCAAGTACAACCCCAACCGTGGAATGATCTCTTGGCGAGGAACCTTGTCGGAGCGCTCGGCCTGTGCCTGTTCTGCATCAAACGCCTCGAGGGGATCAACTTTAGGCCATGGCTGTTTTTCATCGAGCGACACGAAGATCGGTAGATTAGCGTGAGGCATGGCGTCGTAGCGTGAGCTTTTTGAAAAATAAAGCATGACTCGTGGATGCGGGGCAATCGGTCGATAACGATGTAATTCAGCCTTGCTATCCAGAAAACCGAGCGCCTTCAGCTCCATTCGCAGGCCGCGCTCCTTATCCATGTCCGCCTTGGCCACCGCCTCCGCCAGCTGAAGCTCGACCTTTTCGATGACGTCCTTTACCGGAATGCTTTCGGGCGCCGCCGTCTTGCCAGCCCAGGTAAACAGAATACGCCGAGGAACCCCTTCGAAGACTTGGATATGCCGTTCGATCTGCTTGATAACAAGAGGTAATTTCAATGCCGTACGGGCATGTTTGCCTTTGGAAAGCGATTTCAGGTTCATTGACCTCGCGTCCTCGGCCAGTACGTGGAGAAACCGATCCCTGGCAGCATTGGCTTCGCGAGCCGCCTCTAGGACTGAGCCGGATACTCCAATCCAGCCAGGCAAGCGCATGACTGTACTAGGGTGCTGCCCTTCCTCTTGCTCAAACTGCAAAATGGCCTTTTTGGTGGCTTCAATGGCAGGCTCACCAACCAGCTCATGGGGCGTGATTTGGGTCAACCCTTTTGCCTCTCGATTAATAGGCAAGAGCCATACCTGTGCATGCACGACAGCCGAAGGCCAGAGACTGTTAAAGGTACGCTGCGCCTCCAGCATTTCCTGCCAAGCATCGCGAAGATCAGAGATCATGAATAACCTCGCTCGGGTAATACCATAGCTGAATAGCTATTCGTTATAGACTTTAATATGAGACAAGGCTACTTCTTTAGAAGAATTTTATACGAACAGCATCGACAGACTACCCATCCCGACCTTTTATGGCATATGCCTTTTAGCTTTTCGGGAGTATGGCATTCAATTACACAACACTCGCAATGGGATGGTATTACAAAATTTTATTAAAGAAATATTTTTTAGTTAAGAAACGCGCCGCTAAAGCGTTTACCTTATTTAGGCGAGGCTGGCAGCACTATGACTACTCTATTAAAGCAGCCGACCCCATACATTTGCCCTCTTGTAGTGCCTCATTCGAAAAGGAAAGAAAGTCCATACGCAAGGCCAGTCCTTTGTGGAGAGCCTGATTCAGAATGGGTGAACACTGTTGCTCGAAATGTACCTGCATGGCCTCTGGTTGAGTCCATAAAGCCCGGACCTCCCAAGTGAGCTCTTTCTGCCCTGCTGGTTTCATACTAAAAACCAAGCACCCTTCTGGTCTTTGCGCCAAGCCAGGTAGCTCTGCCAGCAAACGCTCTAATGCCGTTGAGCGTCCTACACGCGCCTGGATAACGATCAGCGTAGTCAGTATAGGATTTGACATAAGGCCTCCTCAGACGGAACGATTGGCAAATCTACCGGACCCTTATGAATAAGGGCTTGCTCTATAAGGGCACCTTGCGGCATTGGCAGCCCAGCGATAACAGCGCCAACGCCACTACTGCTCCCCGTAATGGCAATTACTTTGTCTTCATTACCTCTCATATGAAGCCCTCTGCAATTGATCCAAAGCCATGCTGCTTCAGTTACAAAGGTTATGAGCAAACCACTTTCTTCCGTTAGACGAATCCTGTCGGGTTCTTGCCTAATCCTGCCAGCAACTATGTAGTCTGAAACATAGGTATTAGAAGCAGAGCAAAAAGGACATTACTACGCAGATCCGCCGCAGCTAGTCTTTTAAGCACAGCCACAACACTTCTGCAGGATTAGGCAATCATTTAGCAGGATCGCTTTACCGTCGCATGTTTGCCTATATCTAATTTACTGTCCTGAGTTGCATGTTGGCTGAGTAGTGCCTTTAGTTCGTACAGTAGTGCTATGACCTGTCATAACAAGGCAACGAATTCAGGCAATAACGGATCATGAACCTCCTCGGCTTGTGTAGAGGATGCTATAACCCCTGTCAGGAACGTAACGATGCAGAAAGATACCGTTGCCCAGCGGGCCGAGCTTGCTACGCTAGCCCAGCGCCTCGCCTCTGAACCCGGTACGCACACGACGCCGGTTAATGCCTTGAGCTTGATCCGTGCCAATCACCCGACGCCACCCCATCATGCCGTAGCACAACCCAGCTTTTGCATTATCGCTCAAGGCAGTAAGCAAACCTTGTTGGGCAGTGAACGCTACGTTTACGATCCACTGCACTACCTAGTCATTTCGGCGGCTCTTCCACTGATAGGCAACGTGATCGAAGCAACGCCCGAAAAGCCTTATTTATGCTTGCGTATAGAAATAGATCCTGTAGAAATCTCTCATCTCATTGCAGACATGGGCATGCCTGACACACCGGCGACCTCTGTTGATCGGGGGCTCTATGTAGAGTGTATCGATGACGACCTGCTTGATGCCGTTATCAGGCTGACACGCCTGCTGGAAGCGCCTCGGGATATTCCCATACTGGCTCCTCTGATTTACCGGGAAGTTCTCTATCGCCTGTTACGTGGGCCGCAAGGGCATCGCTTGTACGAAACGGCATTGACGAACAGCCAAACTCACCGAGTGAATCAAGCCATCGACTGGCTGAACCAGCACTACCGCGAGCCGTTTCGCATCGAAACGCTGGCGCAGCAGGTTAACTTGAGCATTTCCACGCTACATCACCGATTTAAAGCTGTGACAGCGATGAGCCCGTTGCAGTATCAAAAACAACTTCGTCTACAAGAGGCGAAACGTCTCATCTGGACCGAAGGACTCGATGCGGCTACAGCAGCCTACCGTGTAGGCTATGAAAGCCCTTCGCAATTCAGTCGCGAATATAGCCGCCTGTTTGGTGTGCCACCGATGAAAGACTTGGCCCGCTTGCGAATATCGGCATAGATACAAGACCTTTGGCGTATGGGCCCATGCCTGCTAGCAACTATTAGACTTTGATCTATACCGCTGGGCTGAGCTGTCAAGAATATCCTGCATGTAGAGATATGCCCGTGCCCTGCAAGGACAGGCTGCGCAAAACCAGCCCGCATGAGCTGCGCAGAAAGTATCTATATGGACCAGAATATTTACTAACCACTCTGTATGAAAAGGCTCAAGCATGCAGGTGGTGATTGACAGAAAGAGGGCTGGCTGTTAAAAATCCCATATCAGTCATACGATGTCTTATGACCTTATAAAAATACTAATAACCGGGAAACTTCATATGTCGGCACACCCTGCAGAATCCCAGCGTCTGAATCGCATTCTTCTTACCGGAGCCGCAGGCGGCCTGGGTAAGGTTCTTCGCGAAACGCTGCGTCCTTATGCTGAAGTCCTTCGGCTCTCGGATATCTCTTTCATGGATCCGGCCTCAGGCCCTCAGGAAGAAGTCGTACCTTGTAACCTGGCTGATAAAGCAGCCGTTATTGCATTGGCCCAAGGTGTCGATGCCATCGTCCATTTAGGTGGCGTGTCGGTCGAGCGGCCGTTCGAAGAAATTCTTGAAGCCAATATCAAAGGCGTGTTCCACATTTACGAAGCAGCGCGTATTCATGGCATCAAGCGGGTCGTCTTTGCCAGCTCCAATCATGTCATTGGCTTCTACAAGCAGAGCGAGCGTATCGATGCTACCGCAGCACGCCGCCCCGATAGTTACTATGGCTTGTCCAAATCATACGGCGAAGACGTTGCCAGCTTTTATTTTGACCGCTACGGCATCGAAACCGTCAGCATCCGAATCGGTTCCTCATTCCCCGAGCCGCAAAACCGCCGCATGATGTCAACGTGGCTCAGTTATCGGGACCTGACCAATCTGGTAGCCCGCTCCCTCTTCACGCCGGAAGTTCGTCATACCATTGTGTATGGAGTATCCAATAACCGTGATGTCTGGTGGGATAATCATCTGGCGGCCCATCTAGGCTGGGAACCGCAGGACAGTTCGGAAATTTTCCGCGATAAAGTCGAAGCCCAGCCAATGCCAGCGCCAGATGATCCTGCTGCTGTCTATCAGGGCGGTGCGTTTGTTGCTGCGGGACCGTTTGACTGATCAGACCTTGCCCTTCGCTTCATCCAGTCTATGCAGACTACGAGAACAAGACCATGCAAGCTGAACTGATTGTTGATGCCCGTAACGGCACCGGGGAAAGCCCGGTATGGAATAGCCAGGAACAAGCCCTGTATTGGGTCGATATCCCGGCTCGCACGCTCAACCGCTGGACGGCTGCTGACGGTAGCGTTCAGTCCTGGGTTGCACCGGAGATGATTGCCTGTATTGCTCGCTGCGCCAATCCAGCTGATGGATGGATTGCCGGCCTCGAAAATGGAATCTTCAGGGTAAAACCTACTGAAGACCATACTCTCGATGCAGTGCGTCTCACTGAAACGCGCCATGACAGCACAAACATGCGCTTCAATGACGGTCGCTGCGACCGTCAGGGCCGCTTCTGGGCCGGTACGATGCTAATGGACATGGGCGCTGCCGCACGGGTCGGCAAGCTTTATCGCTACCCTGCTTCGGACGGGTTGGCTTCGAAAGCGGTTTTCGATGACTTCATCGTGCCTAACGGGCTGGCCTTCAGCCCCGATGGTCGCACGATGTATCTCTCAGACTCGCATCCCAGCGCACAACTCATCTGGTCGTTCGATTACGACACGGACAGCGGTACACCTTCTAACCGTCGCGTATTCGTCGATATGAATGCCTATCCTGGTCGGCCGGATGGTGCGGCAGTGGATGAAGACGGTTGCTACTGGATCTGTGGTAACGATGCTGGCCTGATTCATCGTTTCACACCTGACGGCCGCCTGGATCGCTCGCTGGAGGTACCCGTCAAGAAACCAGCCATGTGCGCGTTTGGCGGAGCGACCCTGGATACGTTGTTTGTAACATCAATACGCCCGGGCGGGGTCGATCTGTCCGATCAGCCGCTTGCCGGTGGCGTATTCGCCCTAAGACCTGGCATAAAAGGTCTGGAAGAGCCCGTGTTCAAGGGATAAGGCAAAATGCCTGTCAATGCTGTACTCCTCATAACAAAGACAACATGCGACAAGGAGTTTCCTCATGAATTTCAAGCGTAACCTGTTAGCCGCTGCATGCTGTGCCCTATTGACCCCTGTGGTCGCACTGGCCGATATCACGCTCAAGTCCTCCGATGTACACCCGGCGGGCTACCCTACCGTTGTGGCAGTGGAGAACATGGGCAAAAAGCTCAAAGAGGCCACTGACGGAGAGCTTAGCATCCGTATGTTTCCGGGTGGCGTACTGGGTAGTGAAAAGGAAGTTGTTGAACAAGTACAGGTCGGTGCCATTCAGATGGCCCGTATTTCCATCGGCTCGGTAGGTCCGGTAGTACCGGAGGTCAACGTCTTTAACTTACCGTTCGTCTTCCGTGACGAAGCGCATATGCGCAAGGTGATCGACGGACCAGTGGGTCAGGAGCTGTTAGATACCGTGACCAAGTCCAACTTCAACCTGGTCGCACTGGGCTGGATGGACGGCGGTACTCGTCACCTGTATACCAAAAAGCCGGTTCGCCAGATCGGTGATCTCAAAGGCATGAAAGTTCGTGTAATTGGTAACCCGATCTTTGTCGATACCCTGAATGCCATGGGCGGCAGCGGTATTGCCATGGCGACGGGTGAGATTTATAGCGCCTTGCAAACTGGAGTAATCGACGGCGCTGAAAATAACCCGCCTACCATGGTGACGCAGAACCACTATCAAGTTGCCAAGTACTATACCCAGACCGGTCACCTGATCCTCCCGGAAATGCTGGTTATGTCCAAAGCGACCTGGGGCAAGCTCACCCCCGAACAGCAGGAACTGGTCAAAAAGACTGCACGCGAAGCTCAACTGGAAGAACGTGAGCTGTGGGACAAATACAACGCTGACAGCATTGCAAAACTGAAAGCGGGCGGTGTGGAGTTCATTGAAGTGGATCGCAAACCATTCTATGAAGCAACCGCTCCGGTTCGGGAAAAGTATAGCCAGCAGTATGGCCCGCAGTTTACTGCGCTCGTCCAGCGCGTCGAAGCAGTGCAATAAGGTCACGAAGGCAACAAAAACAATAACCTGGCACGCCCTGCCCGTCCGACGATAGCTCTCGGCGGGTTCGCGGCGCATGGAGCTTCCTATGAAATCTGCTCTTCTGCGCGTCAACGATATGATCTACACCCTCTGTATCTGGGTAGCAGGGCTGTCGATCCTGACGATTTCGCTCATCATTCCCTGGGGCATCTTTACCCGTTACGTCCTGGGTACCGGCTCTTCCTGGCCTGAACCTATTGCGGTTCTGCTTATGTCAGTTTTCACTTTCATTGGCGCAGCTCCAAGCTACCGGGCGGGAGCTCACATGGCTGTAGCCATGTTTACTGACCGCCTACCACCCATGCTTAAAAGATACGACGCCATCCTAGTCAACCTGCTTATGGCAGCCGTCACTCTGTTCATGACGATCTGGGGTATCAAGCTATGCATGGCAACTTGGTATCAATACACTAGCGAATTGTCCTGGCTGCGAGTTGGCGTGGCCTATTCGCCAATCCCTATCGGGGGCGCCCTCACCCTGTGGTTCGTGTTGGAAAAAATCTGGTGCGGCGAACAGTGCCACCGCCGTGTCGTTCAATACGATGTTGTTGAACAAGCTGAAGGAGCTGCCTGAATATGGACGCCTTTATTCTGCTCGGCAGTTTCATGCTGCTTATCCTGATCGGGATGCCAGTCGCTTATGCTCTGGGTTTGGCCGCGTTAATTGGCGCCTGGTGGATCGACATCCCCTTCGACGCCATGATGATCCAGATCGCCGGCGGTATTAACAAGTTCTCGCTTCTTGCCATCCCGTTCTTCGTTCTGGCGGGGGCAATCATGGCGGAAGGCGGCATGTCACGGCGTCTCGTAGAATGCGCCAACGTGCTGGTCGGTTTTATCCGGGGCGGCTTGTCCTTGGTAAATATCCTGGCCTCAACCTTCTTTGGCGCCATTTCCGGCTCATCCCTGGCTGACACCGCCTCTGTAGGGTCGGTCCTGATTCCGGAGATGGAAAAGAAAGGCTATCCCCGTGACTATGCTACGGCCGTGACGGTCAGCGGCTCGGTCCAGGCATTGCTGACGCCTCCCAGCCATAACTCTGTGCTGTATTCGCTTGCTGCGGGCGGTACGGTATCCATCGGCTCACTGTTCATCGCTGGTATCGGCCCAGGCCTTCTCCTCAGCGCTATCATGATGCTGATGTGTTTGTTCTTTGCCAAAAGGCGCAGCTACCCTAAAGGCGAAGTAATTCCCTTGCGAAAGGCGTTGAAAATTTGCGTCGAAGCCATTTGGGGAATGATGACCATGGTCATCATTCTGGGCGGCATCCTATCGGGCGTGTTTACGGCTACCGAATCCGCCGCCGTTGCCGTGCTTTGGGCTTTCTTCGTCACGATGTTCATCTACCGCGACTATAAGTGGAGCGAGTTGCCCAAGCTGATGCACCGTACGGTCAGAACCGTCTCGATCGTAATGATCTTGATCGCTTTTGCAGCCAGCTTTGGCTACATCATGACGTTGATGCAGATTCCGGCGCAGATTACCGCAGCCTTCATGACCATCTCGGACAACCGTTATGTGATCCTGATGTGCATCAACGCCATGCTGCTCGTACTGGGCACGGTAATGGACATGGCACCGCTTATTCTGATCCTTACACCGATCCTGCTGCCTGTCGTCACATCCATTGGTGTGGATCCGGTGCACTTCGGTATGATCATGCTGGTCAATCTGGGGATCGGCCTGATTACGCCCCCAGTCGGCGGTGTGCTGTTCGTTGGTGCCGCGGTCGGAAAGGTTACTATCGAGCAGACCGTTAAGGCCCTGCTGCCATTCTACGTAGCGTTGTTTGCTGCTCTGATGGCAGTTACTTACGTTCCCGCTATTTCCCTGTTCCTGCCAAGCCTGGTCGGTCAATAAACAGCTGATCTTCCCGGCCTTCCGTAACATCGGAAGGCCGGGAGAAAACCCCAGCTTGGCCCGCTTCAGTCCCTTTCTTCCCTCTCTGACCCCAAAGCCCTTTCGCTCGAATACCGTTTTGCCGTGTAGCGCTCCAGGCGGAGTCCGTTATATCGCCTTACAGTTAGACTGCCCAGCGGCGTGTGCCCGGCTTTATCCTGAAACCTCCTTTCGACCGCCCATACCGAACGCTTATCAGTGAATGCCCCGAGGAGACGACCGGCTCGTGACATCCGCACTAAATAAACGTACTGTCGCCACGCTTAAAACGGGCTTGCCTCGCTCCCTTTATTCGTGTCGTCACAATAAGGCCGTCGAGACGGTGCAAGACCGTGAAAGGTCAACCACAGCTTAAGAATCAGCAGATCGGCTAGGTTGCATTACACATGGCTTAGTCAGGCGTAATCATGGCTATCCGTGCTGGCTGTTGCCGGTGCGGTGGCGATGTGAAAGCGTCTCACCCGGAACGCGCCCTGGGCCGCTTCGGGATTTGCAGCACCTCGGCGTCCTGACGTGGAGCAAAGCTGTTCGTCTTGGTAGATGAAGCTGCCCGGTGTTTGTAACCATACCAAAGCGCGAGTCACTGAGTCTGGAAACAAACAACGATCATATATGGAAAGGTTCATCACTATGGCTCTACACGCTTCCGACCTGTCTGCCCAGCAAGAGATCGACTCGTTGCTGGATCACTTGCAGGCGGCCAACGAGATGATTGAGGAGGCACTCAGCCTGATCGTCCAGGTTCAGCGTGGCGAAAAGAGTCCCGAGGCACTAAAGCCTCTGCGCGATGCTTTCAGCATGGCGCTCAGCCTCAACCCGTCTCAAGCAGCGTTTGCCCGGCACTAATAAAGCTTCGTCTCTAGCAAACCACCCGTCAGTCTTTTACGGTCCGGCTGACGGATGCTTGTCTGTGATCTAGACCCACTTCTTCTCCAGTCTCACTCTCTACTGACCATGTGCGGCAGTAGATGCGTCATTGCCCTATCCGAAACGGACATCCTGAGCGTGGACCGCTGCCAAGTTCTGCTTTTCCTGGCATCGTGTAGCCCACTAAAAACACAACAAGGAATAGCGCATGACAACGACGTCGGTTTCCCTGGCCCTGGTTCGCCCTCCGGTCTCCCGCCTGGCCGAAGGGGTCGTAGATAATATCGAGCGGCAACCTGTGGATGTAGCATTGGCCGAACGCCAATGGAACAAATATGTCGCCGCCTTGCGCGAAGCAGGCTGGCCTGTGCAAGTTGTGGAAGCCTCTGAAAGACACCCTGATTCGGTATTCATTGAAGATACTGTGGTTCTGTATCGCGGGCTGGCCGTCATTACCAATCTGGGGCATCCATCCCGCCAAGGTGAAAGCTAGGCCATTGCACGTCTTCTGGCTGAGCGGGGCCATCCACTGGCATACATCCAGGGGGCAGGAACACTGGATGGTGGCGATGTCTTGAAGGTTGGCGATACCATTTACGTTGGGCGATCGGCTCGTACCAACAGTGAAGGTATACGACAGCTACGGACCTTGTTACGTCCATTAGGCGCACGGGTAATTGCAGTCCCGGTCACCACCGTTCTGCATTTGAAAACTGCCGTAACGGCCCTGCCGGATGGCACCGTGATCGGCTATCTACCACATGTAGCAGAACCAGGGCTGTTTCCGCATTTCATGGCTGTCCCCGAGCCTTCCGGTGCACATGTGATCATTTTGGATGACAACAGCGTACTAATGGCCGCCAGCGCACCCCAAACCCGGACACTTATCGAAAGCCTGGGGTATCGCGTGGTTACGGTCGACATCAGCGAATTTGAAAAACTGGAAGGTTGTGTGACCTGTCTTTCCATTCGCATTCGTGGCTGAGCGAGCAAGCAATTCGGTTCTACTATAAGCCTTCCACTCCATAGACTCCCTCCCAGCAGCTACTAGTGTGGTGAATCATAAGTACGTTTAATTAGCTCCTGCGAAAAGCCCGTGCTGCCCGACCTACCGAAGCCAGGATTTCACCAGCGCTCCTACTCCAGCGGAAGGGCCTCGGGTTCTGATTGTAAGTAGCCAGGTAATAGTTAATGGACTGCTCAAGATCGCTTACGCTGGTATGTGATTGCCGCTTGATCCATCTCTGGCTAAGGGTCGAGAAAAAGTGCTCTACCAGGTTTAGCCAGGAAGCTGAGGTTGGGGTGAAATGCACCTGATAACGAGGGTGTGCAGCTAGCCAGGCCTTTACCTGATCGGTCTTATGTACCGCATAGTTGTCCATGATCAAGTGAACCGGTAAGTCAGTACAGATCTCTTCATCAATAGCCTTCAAGAACTCCACAAACTCAGCGCTACGATGACGACGCTTGAGACGCCCGATCACTTCGCCTGT
>NZ_VLKY01000010.1 GCF_007830155.1 Pseudomonas duriflava | reverse complement strand
CTGTGAGGCGTTGAGCTAACCGATACTAATTGCCCGTGAGGCTTGACCATATAACACCCAAACAATCTGTAAAGATTGCCTACGGGAAGACGCCTAAAGCCGAAAGCTTGCGAACCCGCAATTACCTGATCACATACCCATTCGAGGAAGCGGGTAATAGCGATTCCTCACCCGAATTGCTTGACGACTATAGAGCTCTGGAACCACCTGATCCCATTCCGAACTCAGAAGTGAAACAAAGCATCGCCGATGGTAGTGTGGGGCCTCCCCATGTGAGAGTAGGTCATCGTCAAGCACCTATACCCAAAACCCCCAGGCCTAGCGGTCCGGGGGTTTTGTCTTTTTAGGGCCCAAGACAGCGTGGCAAAGATGGCCTATCGTATGAAAAAGATTTGCTAAGGTTTCCAAGAGAACTCAAAGCACCTTTTCAGACTCAACCTAGAGCTAACATTCTTTAATGAGGTTGAGCTATATGTTTTCAGCAATAGGGTCAGGCCTGGTGTGGTGTACAGACTCACCTGGGTATGCTTTTCAAGTGAAAGGACAGGATCAGTCAGCAGTAGCCGAGCAGTTGGCTGCTTGGTTGAATGGATTATTGACGTCTCACGTGCCGCTGTTAGAGCGCCCAACCTCTAAAGAGGCTCTCCAAACGCTAGCGACAATGATAGAAAGAGATTTTGACAAGGGGCCGGCTGAAATCACCCCTATGCTAGTTTCAACGTTATAAAACAAAAAACCCGACATTGTCGGGTTTTTTCACTTTTGCTAGCTAACCTTTACAGCTAGACGTTTGATGTACGAATTCTATGGCGCGTCAGGTTGATTTTATGTTTGGAGTTATTTTTGGTCTGGATTAAAGATTTATAATTAGTTGAATGCGGCGATGCATGTCTTTGATACGTGCGAGGAGAGCGACTTATTCTGAGCATAGCCCATAGCATCGTAGCTGCTAAGGCGAGCCATCCGATGATTAACAGGGCGATGTAGGTTGCTGGGCTCATAGGTGTCACCGTACTGCGTTGCTATCGTGACGTCTTTTGCAGACTTATAACGATAGACCTTAGAAAGTACTGGGCGTTTTAGACCACTTATGTGCAGGCGATGAACGTAGCTGAGCGTTTTATAGGCAGGGCACAGAAAGCACCCTGCCTCGTCTGTCAGCTGAGTACGCGTGTAGCCAGCCAGAAGAGGCCGGCAGAAAGTGCCATGGCAGCTGGGAGCGTTAATATCCAGGCTAAAAGAATATTACGTACTGTCCCGCCTTGTAGGCCGCTCTTGTTTGCGACCATTGTACCTGCTACGCCTGATGAAAGCACATGCGTCGTAGAGACGGGAAGACTGTAGATATTTGCCATGCCTATTGCGAGAACAGCAGTAAACTGCGCACTCATTCCTTGGGCGTATGTCATGCCTTGGCGGCCAATTTTCTCACCAACAGTCAAGACGACACGTCGCCATCCTACCATGGTGCCTAGGCCTAACGCAAGCGCCACGGCAATGATTACTTCAAAAGGTGCGTATTCTGTAGTACCTGTTAAGTCTTTACGTAGCTGGTTAAGGTCTGCTACATCCCTACTATCCAGCGCAGGGATTTTGCTAACGCGCTTGGCTGTATCATCTAAGCACAGTAAATAACGGCGTACTTGAATACGTGACTCTTCCTTCATGCTACGGTAATCGGATACACCGTCGAGTGTTCGAAGCAGCGCATTTAAGGTAGGGAGGGTAAATTTGCTATCGCAACTAAATTCTTTGGGTAAGTCGCGATTTCCAGAGGTGTAATCGAGAACAGTTTTGAGGGTGTCAGATTGACGCTCGTAAAATTGACCGAGGTGAACGGCCGCATCACGCGTACGTTCGATCTGGTAGGGTGTGCTGTTGAGGTCAAGAACGAATTTGGCTGGAACGATACCAATAAGAACCAGCATGATTAAGCCGATCCCTTTCTGACCATCGTTGGAGCCGTGCACAAAGCTCATGCCCATGGCAGACAAGACTAACATCAGGCGATTCCAAAAAGGTGGGTGCTTTTTAGAGTCAACTTCTCGGCGCTGCTCGGGTGTCTTGTGCATTTTTGAGAACGGGCGCCAGCGCTTCAAAATAACCAAGAAAGCACCTGCTATAACAAAGCCAGCTAAAGGTGAGGCAATCAGTGACATGGCAATATCACCTGCCTTCTGCCAGTTCACACCTTGAGCAAGCGGTATATTGTTAATCAAGGAGTTGGCTAGCCCGACTCCCAAAATGGAGCCGATTAAGGTATGAGAGCTAGAGGCTGGAATACCGAAGTACCAAGTGCCTAGATTCCAGGCGATGGCAGCTGCTAGTAACGAGAAGACCATGGCAAGCCCATGACCTGTGTTGACATTAATTAACAAATCAACAGGCAGCAAATGGACAATGGCATAAGCGACACCGACTCCCCCAAAAAGAACTCCTAGGAAGTTGAAAATGCCAGAAAGCACGACGGCTAATTGAGGACGCATAGCTTTGGTATAGATTACCGTAGCGACTGCATTCGCCGTATCGTGAAAACCATTGATAAATTCAAATGCGAGCACAAATGTCAGCGCGAGAATTAAGCTGATGCCTACCCAGGCATCAAGCCCGCTGAAAAGATCAAACATATTGTTTCATTGGTAGTTGTGTAGCCACGCTTGTTTAACGATAAGGCTGACAACTACCCCTTTGTTGGATATGGATGTGGTCACGTACCGCGGTATTCGCATCCGCTAGTGCAGGTCTCATGAACACGAACCCGTGATAGTTCAGGTAATAAGGGCTTCAGCTCATTCCATATCCAAATGGATAGGTTCTCGCTTGTAGGATTTTCTAGGCCAGGAATCTCGTTCAGATAGTGATGATCAAGCCGTTCGTATAAGGGTTTGAAGATTGCCTTGATATCAGCAAAATCTCGTACCCATCCAGTATGTGGGTCAACTGGACCTGCAATATGAAGTGCAACCTTGAAGGAGTGCCCATGGAGACGACCGCACTTATGACCTGGCGGAACGTTTGGCAAAAAGTGGGCTGCTTCGAATATAAACTCTTTAAAAATTTCCACGTGATCAGCTCGAACTACCGCGACATGCGGCTCTGATGGCTACGGAGTTTAACAGTTTCGTAATGTTTTTTATGCCCTCATGCAGCTGGGTAACCTATTTACTCAGTTGAGACGGCGTTGTTTGCCTTAGCTGCTCAAATAGTTTTACAGGGAATGCAGCCTATAGGTCGATACCGCTAGTAATTCTCACAAAGGTCGAAAATATCTCTAACTGTTCCGTACGTTGATCGATGAATAGTCAAATCAGAAAAGGCATAGGCCATGGTCCGATAGGATAGCCGTCACACGTGATTTTTAGCGATTGCTCAATTAGGGCTGCCATGTGGATGGGATTACTATATTGAGCTCGTCCTGCATAAGAAATTGACAGTAACTCAGCTTTACCGTCATCTACTGATATAGAAAAGCTAGCATCGCTTTTGTCTGGCGTAACGATGCACTAATAAGGCAGGAAGGCATGCTCTATAAGCTGTATGGTCTCCTCCAGATTAAGCTGAACAAACATAACAGTCTCCATGAAGCTGTCATTTTCATGTAATGAGAGGCGCACGAAGTAGAGAGGTTCTTCTCATCAAACATTGCGTTGTTTGCGCTCAAAGGGCAGTCTTCCGGGCTTGATTGTGCTTTAGGGTTTCGAGCCTGTAAGGAATACTGTTATGCAAGCAAACATACGGCCTACTTTTTGGATATTGATTGGCCTATCCGCGTGTTTGGTCATGATAGCGGCGTTAGGGAGTCGCTTGGGTTGGGAAACGCTGGAGTGGGGTTATTTAACAGTAACGCTACCCAATGGATTAGAGACAGGTACATCGGGTTATATTGTAAACGGGCTTCCGTCACTGCTGTTTGCCCTGTCGCTAACAACTGCCGTGACCGCTGCCTTAATCAAGGCAGGAAGTCGTTATCGTTCACGTCTTCCCATACCTATCACAGCAGCTATTCTGTGGCTTTTATTTAATACGATGCTGGTGATCTTTTATCCTTCCGCTCTGGAGGTACAGGTCCGCCATTATAAAGGGCCAGCTTTTATTGATTTTTTCTCCTTAAAGGATCGCAAGGGAAGCTTTCAAGGAACGGTAGATAAGAGCCAGACGCTTACTTATTTTCAGGAGTGTGCAGCTCGCAGTACCCAATGCCCTTCTTACGAATGCGTTACAGAGCGGCGTTGGTGGTTAGGTGGGTTTGAGGTGGTTCGAGGGTTTTACCCAGGATTGGATGTTACAGGACAAAAGGCCCTGCTTGATCAATATTGCCAAGCAGCCAGCTCCGGCTGATCAACTTTCTCCAACGAAACCTCCCGTTTGGTGCTGCCAGAGACGGGCATAAAGACCATGTTTGCCAATGAGTTCTTCATGGGTGCCGGTTTCTACAATCTTGCCTTTGTCCATCACGATGAGCCTGTCCATTTTAGCAATAGTGGACAGGCGATGAGCGATGGCAATAACAGTTTTTCCTTGCATAAGGGTCTCGAGGCTTTCCTGAATCGCGGCCTCGACCTCGGAGTCCAGCGCCGAGGTTGCCTCGTCGAGCAGTAGAATAGGAGCGTTTTTCAGAAGAGTTCGAGCAATGGCGATACGTTGACGTTGCCCTCCGGATAGTTTGACGCCTCGTTCGCCTACCTGTGCCTCTAGGCCAGAGCGTCCTTGTGCGTCTGTCAACAGTGGGACGAATTCATCTGCTCGTGCTTTATGGATTGCGGCTTGAATTTCTTCCTCCGTTGCGCCTGGTCGGCCATAAACCAGGTTTTCCCTAATAGATCGGTGAAGTAGGGAAGTATCCTGGGTTACAACGCCGATGTGACAGCGAAGGCTTTCTTGGCTGATTTGCGATATATCCTGTCCATCAATCAGAATGCGCCCCTGCTCCAGGTCGTAAAGGCGAAGTAGGATATTGACCAAGGTTGATTTGCCAGCGCCAGACGGGCCTACCAATCCAATCTTTTCGCCCGGTCTTACAGTTAGGGAAAGCCCTTCAATAACGCTGCGGCCGCTGCCATAGTGGAAATGAATATTTTCAAAGCAAACGCTACCTTGCTCGATGCACAGGGGCTTTGCATTAGGTGGGTCGATTACTGTACGTGGGCGAGAGATTGTCTCGAGGCCATCCTGAACCATACCGATATTTTCAAAGATTCCATTTACAACCCACATGATCCAGCCAGACATATTGTTGATCCGGATGACGAGTCCGGTCGCCAAGGCAATGGCACCTACTGAAATAAGTCCGTTGTGCCAGAGCCAAAGTGCCAAGCCAGTCGTGCCGACAATGAGAAGTCCATTGAGTAGACTGACGGTAATGCCCATGGCTGTAATTAGACGCGAAGCCATTCGGGCTTTTTCGGTTTGCTCGGCCATGGCATCGCAGGCGTATTCTTCCTCCTGGCGTGTATGAGCGAACAACTTGAGTGTCATGATGTTGGTATAGCCATCGACGATGCGGCCAGACAGCTTGGAACGTGCTTCAGAGGAGATGACCGAACGTTGCTTTGTTTTAGGAACAAAGTAGGAAAGCGTCGCGATATAAGCAACGATCCAGAGCAGCAGGGGAAACATGAGCCTGATATCCGCCTGGGCAAATAGAATCAGAGCGCTACCAGAGTAAATTAGAACATGCCAGATGGCATCAACAGCTTGTACGGCAGAGTCGCGCAACGACGTACCGGTTTGCATGATGCGATTGGCTATACGGCCAGCAAAGTCGTTATGGAAGAAGCTCAAGCTTTGTTTAAGAACATAGCGATGATTTTGCCAGCGGATTAGGGTCGTCAGGCTTGGTGTAATGGTTTGATGAACCAATAAGTCGTGCAGACTGATAAATAAAGGGCGCAATACCAGTGTTACAACGCCCATCCAGAACAACTCCCACCCGTGGGCCTGGAAAAAGGTTTGGCTATTGGTCGAGGCCTGAACAAGATCCACGATACGCCCCAGAAAACCAAAAAGCGCTACCTCGATTAGGGCACCTATCAAACCAACAAACAGTAAAAGAATAAATGCTGGCCAAGCCTGTTTCAGGTAGTGGATGTAGAAACGGGGAACAGTACTAGGTGGAGTTTCGTCAGGAGCAGGCTTGAAAGGATCAATGATGTGTTCAAACAGACGAAAAACCATAGGTGCTTCCGTTTCTGGTGACAGGTAGTTCTAGACGGCAGAGAGAGTCCAAGCATGCCGATTCGAGGCATGCAAGGTAGCAGGCCTCGAATGATTGAGAGCAGGCTTATAATTGTTTGGCCGCCAGGATCAGGATCGGTTCGCGCGGAACGTTCTGAAACATTCCTCGGTTTCCTGTCGGAACGCTGGCGATCTTGTCAACTACTTCCATTCCGCGAACAACCTTGCCGAATACGGCGTAACCAAAGTCTCGACTGCCATGGTCGAGGAAGGCATTGTCGGCCAAGTTGATGTAGAACTGGCTCGTGGCTGAGTTGACAGCAGCCGTTCGCGCCATTGCTAGCGTTCCGCGTGTATTTTTGAGGCCATTATCAGCTTCGTTGCGAATAGGAGGCTGAGTCTGCTTTTGCTCCATGGATTCGCTAAAGCCGCCTCCCTGAATCATAAAACCAGGTATGACCCGATGAAAAATCGTGCCTTTGTAGAATCCTGACTCTACATAACCAAGAAAATTCTTAACACTGATAGGAGCCTTTTGAGCGTCGAGTTCCAGCTCAATTTCGCCTTGGTTGGTAGTCAACACAACATGGGGATTATCGGCTGCCCACGTTGAAGACATGAAGAGAAAGGCGCAAGCAGTCAGTACGTGTTTAAGCATGTTGAATCCTTATAGCAGAGTGGGAAAATAAGCCTAACGGTTACGTTCCGTATATTGAATATGATGGTTTCTCAGGAAGTGTCAGGACAAACCTTGCCCTGTACCATGCTTCTTGATTAGGTTCACCAGAATTTGTGAGGCTGGCCCAAGTTGGCGCTCGCGGCTCTGGTACATATAGAAGGGATGGAAGCGATTTCCACCTTGATTCAAGGGGAGCGGTTTAAGGCTTCCCTCTTTCAGCTCTCGTTCAATCTGATGACGAGGTAACCAGGCGAAGCCCAACCCGTTACGGACGAATGTAGCAGCTGTGGCCAGACTGCCTACTGTCCAGCGGTGTTCGGCACCTAGCCAGCCTGAGTCACGTGGTTGAGCACGTCCTGAATCACGAATGACAACTTGCATCTGACTTTCCAGATCTTGAAAGTTGAGTTCACGTTGCAATCGGTGCAATGAGTGCTCCGGATGCGCAACTGCCACGAACTCGACCGTTCCAAGGCCGGCCCCCAAATGTGCCGGAATATTCAATCCGCTGATAGCAAGATCGGCAATGCCTTCCAATAAAACTTCTTCCACGCCAGACAAAACTTCTTCCCGCAGGCGGATCCGACATCCACGACTCTGGGGCATGAACTCAGTTAAAGCTTGTACCAGGCGAGTCGTGGGATAAGCAGCGTCTACCACTAGGCGGACTTCCGCTTCCCAGCCTTGCTCCATGTGGTGGGCCAGTTCCTCTAGTTGGCTTGCCTGTTTGAGTAGCTGACGTGAGCGGCGTAGCAGAACACTTCCTGCCTCGGTCAAGACAGCTTTGCGACCATCAATTCGTAACAGAGGGACGCCTAACTGCTCCTGCATACGAGCTACCGTATAGCTCACGGAGGATTGTGAGCGATGGAGTGCTTCTGCTGCCTGAGCGAAGCCACCATGATCAACTACGGCTTGTAGGGTGCGCCACTGATCCAGAGTAACTCGGGGGGCTTTCATGCAGAATCCTTTTAAGCGTTTGCAGAACGCTACGTGATGCTGTCGTTATTATCAATATAATAGATATGTTTAAGTGGGAGATTCCGGTTTTTTATCGGCTGATTAGCTATTAGCCTTAGCGCACTACTCATGACGCTACAGGAGAGCGGATTATGTCGAAGGTTCTGGTTGTTGAAAGCAGTGCACGTCAAGACGGTTCGATTTCTCGCCAGATTACCGGGCATTTCATTGAGCGCTGGCACGCTGTACATCCTGAGGACACGATCATCATGCGTGACCTTGCGGAAAATCCCGTTCCACATCTCGACGGTACTTTGTTGAATGGTTGGATGAGTCCGGCGGAAAGCCATAGTGAGCGCGAGCGAGCGGCACTGGCGCGCTCCAATGAGTTGACCGAGGAGTTATTAGCAGCCGATGTACTGGTTTTGGCAGCGCCGATGTATAACTTTACCATTCCCAGTACGTTAAAGGCCTGGATCGACCATGTAATGCGTGCAGGCGTGACCTTCAAATATACCGAACAAGGTCCGCAGGGGTTGTTGAACGGAAAGCGAGCCTTTGTACTGACCGCGCGTGGAGGAATCTACGCGGGGAGTACTCTCGACCATCAAGAGCCTTATCTACGTCAGGTGCTGGGCTTCATTGGTATCACTGACGTGACCTTTATTCATGTCGAAGGCGTAGCGATGGGGCCGGAAGCATTAGCGCAGGGAGTCCAGGCTGCTACGGCACTGATTGAGGAAGTCGTATAAGGTCGTCCGCTAGCGCTTAAATAGGGCCTCTTCGCGAGGCTCTATTCGTTAGCAAGAGGCAATAATCTTAGAATAAAGAACCGCTAAGCGAGAGTTTTCAGACTATCCAGGCCAGCAAAAGCAGGCTACTGTCGGGGCCTTTTGCTGAGCCGAAGCCATGCCGTACTTGTTAGCCGTTACCGTTCTCTGGGCCTTTTCCTTTAGCCTTATCGGGGAATACATTGCTGGCCGTGTCGATAGCGACTTTGCAGTGCTGGTTCGAGTGCTGTTGGCTGCACTTATCTTTCTACCGTTCACTCAATGGAAAAACGTCGCTCCCCGCTTCGTGGCAGGCTTGATGCTGGCTGGGGCGTTGCAATTCGGGGTGACCTATCTCTGTCTTTATCGAAGTTTCACCGTACTGACCGTACCGGAAGTCCTGCTGTTTACTGTGTTGACGCCTATCTACGTCACGTTGCTAGACGATGCTCTAAGTCGGCGGTTCAACCCTTGGTCACTAATGGCCGCGATAGTAGCCGTCTCTGGTGCAGCCATTATCCGATTCGAGCGCCTGGATGGCGATTATCTGTGGGGTTTCCTACTGCTTCAGGTAGCTAATCTTACATTCGCCGCCGGGCAAGTGATGTGCAAGCATCTGGTGCAGCGGTATCCGTCGGACGTACCGTTGTATCGACGGTTCGGCTATTTCTTCCTGGGGGCTCTACTTATCGTTGTGCCTTCTTTCTTCCTGTTTGGTAACACGGCTCTTCTGCCTACCACTTCCGTTCAGTGGGGTGTTTTGCTTTGGATGGGCGTCTTTGCTACAGCGCTGGGCATGTATGGGTGGACTGTTGGTGCGACCAGGGTCAATGGTGGAACGCTGGCTATCATGAATGAGCTGCATGTGCCAGCAGGGCTGCTCGTGAATCTACTGATCTGGAATCGAGAGGCCGATCTGCAACGGCTACTCTTGGGGGGAGGCGTAATAGTCGCCTCGCTTCTGATCAACCGCCTGGGACGTAGGGGAGGAGCATGATGTTATCTGGACGAGGCGTGTTCCTTTCGGTTGCATCTTCAGTGCTTTTTGCAGTGATGCCAGTGTATTTCAACTATCTGGAGCCGCTTAGTGGTGTGCAGGTATTGGCTCAGCGTATCGTTTGGTCCATTCCGATAGTCCTGTTGTTAGTAGTCATGACACGACAGGGGGCTTTACTCCGAGAGGCTATTATCCGCTTGGCTCATGAGCCTCGACTGATTATAGCTCTGATAGGCAGTACTCTCCTGGTTGGCTCGCAGTGGGGCGTGTTTGTTTGGGCTACGATGGCAGGGCACACGCTGGATATCACGCTGGGCTATTTTCTACTGCCCTTGATCATGGTGGTGGTCGGACGCTTGTTTTATGGCGAAAAAATGCGACCGTTGTACCGGCTGGCAGTGGTATTCGCATTGCTAGGCGTGATTCACGAGTGGTGGGCTACGGGTGCGTTTTCATGGGTTACTCTGGTATCGGCGCTGGGATATCCGCCGTATTTCATGTTGCGGCGCTGGATGAAAATCGATGCGCTGTCCGGTTTTGTTCTGGAAATGCTATGCATGACTCCTCTAGCCGTGGCGCTGATGTATTTCTTCAATCCTGCACCGGCACTGGCTGTCTCACCCCTGTTATGGATTCTCCTGCCCGGGTTGGGGTTACTTAGTGCGTTGGCCTTTGGTGCGATGATGGCGGCAAGTCGTCTGTTACCTATGGGCCTCTTTGGCATCCTGAGCTACATCGAACCCGCACTGCTCTTTTTTGTAGCGATTCTACTGCTGGATGAGACGTTCTTGCCGTCTCAGCTGTGGACTTATGTTCCCATTGGGATAGCTGTAGTACTGGTATGTTTGGACAGCGCGCGCCTGCTGCGCAAACAAATGCGGCGAAGATTACAGAATATTCATTGAGTGCTGGAAGCTCGGCGTCCCACTGTATCGCGTTCGTATAGGGTCGTTGTCTAACGTTGGCTAGCGGCGTAACTGTGGAAATTGACCGTGAAAAATAATGGGCTGTGCTGTTGTTGCCAAGTCCTCGTCCTGTTGCTGGGCATGAAGACCAATCGCGAGAAGCGTTAACAGTATGCCTGGCTAGTCATCCGGATTTTGATACAGGTTTTGGGTTTAGAGAGTGTGATGCTGGAGATATGACAGACACGATCAGTATGCATTTCTGCAGCTGATCGTGTCGTGGTATTCAACGGTCGCACTCCAGCCAGAGCTCAATGTCTTCGTTGAAAAAGTACTCGTCGCAGTTATGACCCTCGCCGGCTCGATCGACGATCAGGAAATCATCAACCGCTGATACGGCCAGAACAGGGTGATGCCACACACCTCGGTGGTAATTGATGCCTTGTTCTCCATTTGTGATGAAGACCTGGACGTCGAAGGGGGCAGGCGCTTCGCCTGGTGGTGCCACAACTATCAGAAAGGGATTACCTTTGAGTGGTACGAAAGCCTGACTTCCCAAGGGGTGGCGTTCCAGCATTCTAATGCGCAGCGGCAATGGTAGGGCTTGAGCACGAAAGATGCTGATAATCGCCTGGCCAGCACCAGGGCCGGTATCGATATCGGCCAACCGATGAAAGCGCTGGGTAGAACCATTATTGATCAAAAAGTGATCCCGGTCCTCCGTCTCGATAACATCACCGAACGGGGCGAAGGCTTCGCGGGTAAGAGGACGTGGCGTAAGTGTATGGCGCATAGTTCATGTCCTGGCGATACGGCCAAACAGGCGCAGCCGACTGACTCCGCCATCCGGGAAGATATTGAGACGTATGTGGGTGACCGGACCAAGCGCCTTGATCTGCTCGCTGAATTCATGCTCCTGGTGCATCTGCAGCTTTTGAGACGGCAGGAGTTCGCGCCAGTATAGGCTTTGCGTCTCGATCTGATTGTCGGTGCCGCCCTGAACATAAGCAGCCTGGATCGAGCAACTGTCCGGGTAATTACCTTTGAAATGCAGGGTATCAACCACGATTCGCTCGATTTCACCGGGATGGCCCAGGGCAACGATGACCCAGTCATTGCCGGGTGTACGACGGCGTGCAGTTTCCCAGCCGTCAGCCATGCTTTCGGCTCGGCCAGGATTAAGGATATTACTCATACGGCCATAATGCTCGTCGTTACAGGCGAGGGCTCGTCCGCCATTGAGTGCAGCTGCCAGATCAATAACTTGGTCCGTGGCATGAGTGGACCAATCACGGTAGGGAATGCCATAAACGCGCAGACGAGCCACGCCGCCGTCTGGGTAGATATTCAAACGCAGATGAGTCCAGGGGCGGTCACCATTCAGGGCATGGTAGTGATGGCTGTTACCTTGTAACTCTACAGCGGATAGCACTTCTACCCATTCGGTACTGGCAGTGGGATCTCCTTCCGTACAAAAGCAGGCTTCGAGCGAGGCGGAAGGCGGATAGTTGCCGGTGAAATAACGAGTATCAATATCCACCCCTTTGATCGAGCCGGGTACGCCCAATTTTACAATCGCATAATCGTAGCCTTCAAAGCGCTTACGCCGAGATTCCCAGCCATCCATCCATTTACCGTTGTCATCATAAACGCCTTCTTTCCACTCCGGCTCGTGGGGTTTCAGCATACGATTGGCTTCGGCGAACCAGTCATCGGTAACATGGATGACTCGCGTACCCAGGCGTGCATCAGCAAGGTTCAAGTATTTTTCGAACGGAGCGTTATAGGTTCTTTTCATTGTGAGCTCATAGCTGTTGTAGGCGGAACAGGGCAATCCTATTGATCTCGGAAAGTGCGTGGGCAAATTCCTGTTCGGGAGTATGGTGGAGACGTTCTTCGAAGGCTTGGATGATCAGGTGACGGTTGCTACCTTTCACGGCCATGATGAATGGGAAACCAAACCTGGTCTTATAAGCGTTGTTGAGATGCGTAAAGCGGGCTAGTTCATGCGGGGTGCACTGGTCAAGACCGGCTCCGGCTTGCTCGGATGTGCTGGACGCAGTCAGCTCACCTTGCAAGGCAGCCTTGCCGGCAAGATCCGGGTGCGCCTTAATCAGGCTCATTTGCTCCTCGAGACTGGCCGACATCAGCACGGCACTCATTCGCTCATGCAAGCCAGTAATCTTATCAAGGTGGGTATCGACTCCCTGATCGTAGACGCGCTCGGCTATCCACGGGGAATGCTCATAGATATTACCAAAGGCTGCTATGAATGCAGTGCGGCTCAGCGTACTCGGCGTGACGGTCTGGAAATAGGTCATGCCAGGGTCTCCATGGGGTGGGTGGCATACCAGTGTCGAGCGATATCAACTCGACGTGCAAACCAGACTCCAGAATGAGCCTGAGCGTAATCAAGGAAACGCTTGAGACCGACGAGGCGGGCGGGGCGGCCGATCAGGCGGCAGTGCAAGCCGATTGATAGCATCTTAGGGGCGGTTGCGCCTTCTTCGTACAGCACATCGAAAGCATCTTTCAGGTATGTGAAGAACTGCTCTGAAGTATGAAATCCCTGGACCTGCGTAAAGCGCATATCGTTGGTATCTAGGGTATAGGGGATTACCAGGTGCGGTTTGCCAGAAGGCGACCGTTCCCAATAGGGAAGGTCATCATCATACGTATCCGAGTCATAAAGGAATCCACCTTCCTCCATGACCAGACGGCGTGTATTCGGGCTGGTGCGACCGGTATACCAACCGAGCGGGCGTTCTCCGGTCAGTTCGGTCAGGATCTCGATCGCCTTTAGCATATGCGCACGCTCATCGGCTTCGTCCATGTATTGATAGTCGATCCAACGATAACCATGGCTGCAGATTTCATGGCCGGCTCTCACCATGGCACGAATCACCTCCGGGTGACGCTGTGCAGCCATGGCTACGGCAAAGATGGTGAGCGGTACATTGTATTTTTGGAAGAGTGCAAGAATTCGCCAAACACCGGCCCGGCTGCCGTACTCATACAGCGACTCCATGCTCATATTGCGAACCCCGGCCAAAGGTTGGGCCGCTACCATTTCAGATAAAAAGGCTTCCGACTCCCTGTCACCGTGCAGAATGGAACGCTCGCCTCCTTCCTCATAGTTGAGTACAAAGGACAAGGCGATCCGGGCATTATTGGGCCAGTGTGGATGAGGTGGGGTATTGCCGTAGCCGACCAGATTGCGTGGGTAAGGGTTATTCACAAAGCAATTCCTTAGCGATACCGTCTGAAAGGAGGGCCAACCATCCCGCCTGTTACTGTGATGTATCCTCCTAGCTTAAAGCAAAAAACCTGCCTGTTTGGTCAGGATTTTGCTCTAGGCTCTAACAATGGGCTGCTTCAAGCCTGCCTGTGATCAACGCGCATGAGGATAAAAATGGGACGATTGACTACACATGTACTAGACACTGCGCACGGTTGTCCAGGCGCAGGTATTCATGTCGAGCTTTATCGGGTCGGGGAAGGGGTTGAAAAGATCGGTGAAGCCTGGACCAATGAGGATGGGCGCTGCAATCAGCCCTTGTTGCAGGGAGGCGCCTTCAGGGTCGGAATCTATCAACTGGTCTTCAAGATTGGGTACTACTATCGTGCCAGAGGGGTTTCATTGGGCGAGCCGGCTTTCCTGGATGACGTCGTGTTGCGCTTCGGTATCGCTGCGCCAGACGAGCACTACCATGTACCTTTGTTGGTATCGCCATACAGTTATTCCACTTACCGCGGCAGCTAATCGTTGCACTAGAGGAGGGCATGCCTTCGGACAGTGCCTTACAGGAAGGCACTGTCCGGCATTAAATGCGCCGAACTGTATCTATCAGAAGAGCCTCTTCAGCGCATAAGGTGAAGGCTTATAAGAGATCATATTTCTGTTTGGCTGGTAGTGGATGATTATGTCACCAAAGGACTTGTTGCTGGCCTTGGTTGTGATCGTGGCGTGGGGTCTGAATTTTGTTGTAATTAAAGTTGGCTTGCATGGCGTACCTCCCATGTTGCTGGGCGGATTGCGCTTCACACTGGCCGCGTTGCCCGCCGTGTTTCTGATCCGGCGTCCGGCGCTGCCCTGGCGCTGGCTGCTGGCCTACGGCCTTACCATTTCGCTGGGGCAGTTCGCTTTCCTGTTTTCGGCTATGTATGTGGGGATGCCGGCGGGGTTGGCGTCACTGGTACTTCAGGCCCAAGCGTTTTTTACTCTGCTGATGGCCGTGTTGTTTTTGGGCGAGCGCTTTCGTTTGGCTAACATGGTCGGGTTACTTATCGCAGGCGGCGGTTTGCTACTCATTGGATTACATGGCGAGGGACGCATGACCCTGGCCGGTTTTCTGCTCACATTATGTGCAGCGGGAATGTGGGGCTTGGGTAACATCGTCACCAAGCGGATTGGCAAGGTAGATATGCTGGCGCTGGTGGTATGGGGAAGTCTGATTCCGCCCATACCCTTCTTTATGCTTTCCTATTGGCTCGAAGGGCCTGAGCAGATCATGGGAGCGCTGGAGCATCTCAGCCTGTCGTCGATGTTTGCAATCATCTACCTCGCCTTTGTCGCGACGCTGTTGGGCTATGGCCTGTGGAGCCGTTTGCTGTCCCGTTATCCAGCAAGCCAAGTGGCTCCGTTTTCTTTATTGGTTCCCTTGGTCGGTATTACATCTGCTGCTGTCCTGGCGGATGAGCACCTCACGGTTATTCAGATAATGGGTACGACGTTGGTAATGGCAGGACTGATCGTCAATGTGTTTGGCGGGTGGTTGTTCAAGCGTCTTGGAACATTGACCTAAACACCTATGAAATCACGCTCTAGCTGGAGGGCCGGGCTACCGTTTGTAAAATAATGGGAACTTTCGGGAACGAATCGGCGCACCTCTGGGACGAAACTTTGATCCGTGAAGTTGTGCCTGGAGTAAAACCATGTCGATCCGTGTATCGCGAAGAAACTTCTTAAAATTAAGCGCGACCGGAGTGGCAACGTCTAGCATGGCAATGCTGGGCTTTGCTCCCGAACCCGCAATGGCATCCATCCGTCATTTCAAGCTCACCGCTGCCAAGGTTACCCGTAATACATGCACCTACTGTTCCGTAGGGTGCGGAATGTTGCTATATAGCCGTGGCGACAACAGTATCAATACGGTAGAGGATATCTACCACGTTGAGGGGGATCCGGATCATCCGGTTAGCCGCGGTTCGCTCTGCCCACGTGGTGCCGGCGTACTCGATTTTATCAAAAGCGAATCTCGTCTCTCTCACCCGGAGGTACGTGAGCCTGGTACCAACGAGTGGAAGCGCATCAGTTGGAATGAGGCGCTTGATCGTATCGCGCGTCATATGAAGGATGATCGTGACAAAAACTTTGTAACCCGCGATCAGCACGGGCACTTGGTCAATCATTGGACAACGACCGGCTTTTTGGCAGCTTCAGCAACCTCCAACGAGACGGCTTACCTAACTCAAAAGATTGTTCGTTCACTGGGAATGGTGGCAATCGATAACCAAGCACGCGTTTGACACGGACCGACGGTGGCAGGTCTTGCCCCAACATACGGTCGCGGTGCGATGACGAATGCCTGGACAGATATTCGTAATGCCAACCTGATTCTTTCGATGGGCGGAAACTCTGCTGAAGCTCACCCTGTGGGATTCCGCTGGGTAGTCGAGGCCAAAGAAAAGAACAACGCCAAACTGATTTCGATTGATCCGCGTTTTACCCGAACGGGGGCCGTGGCGGATTATCACGCTTCTATTCGAACAGGGACTGATATCGTCTTCCTCGGCGGGTTGATCAATTTCTTGCTGACTACAGATCAGATCAACCATGAATATGTAAAGGCCTATACGGATGTAGCGATCATCGTGAAAGAGGACTTTGATTTTCACGATGGGCTTTTTTCAGGCTACAAGCAGGATGATGTACGTACCTACGATAAATCGAGCTGGAGTTATGAGTTCGATGAAAGCGGCATGGTCAAAGAAGACCCGACACTGCAGCATCCTCGGTGCGTCTATCAGCTAATGCGTAAGCATTACAGCCGTTACACCATTGAAATGGTGGAAAGCGTCTGCGGCATGCCGCGCGATCAAGTCCAGAAAGTCTGGGACATGATTGCCGAGACCGCTGCTGAAGATAAGACCATGACCATTTTGTACGCCTTGGGGTGGACGCAGCACTCGGTCGGCGCCCAAATGATCCGTACTGGTGCCATGGTTCAGCTCCTGCTGGGTAACATCGGTCAGCTAGGTGGCGGGGTCAATGCGCTTCGTGGCCATTCCAATATCCAGGGCTTAACTGATTTGGGCCTTTTGTCCAACCTGTTCCCTGGCTATATACGCATGCCCTCTCATGAGGAGCAGTCGTTTGACAAGTATATCGAGGCACGAGCCAAACAGCCTTTACGGCCTGAACAGGTGTCGTACTGGAAGTACTTTAAGCGGTTCCATGTCAGCCTCATGAAAGCTTGGTTTGGCGATGCGGCAACAGCAGAAAACGATTGGTGTTATGACTGGATTCCTAAACTCACTGAGCCGCTGTACGACGTTCTGCATACTATAGAACGGATGAAGAACGGCGAAATGACTGGGTATTTGGCGCAAGGATTTAACTTCCTGGCATCCTTCCCCAACAAGCACAAGAGCATCGAGGCGCTTTCGAAGCTCAAGTATTTGGTAGTCATGGACCCGCTGGATATCGAAACGACCGAGTTCTGGAAGAATCATGGCGAGTTCAACGATGTTGATTCGTCAAAGATCCAGACAGAAGTTTTCCGCCTGCCCACAACATGCTTTGCAGAGGAAAACGGCTCCATCGTTAACAGTTGCCGGTGGCTTCAGTGGCACTGGCGTGCAGCTCCACCTCCAGGTGAGTCACGGCCTGATGTTGCCATCATGGCCGGCATTTTCCATCGTCTTCAGGGTATGTACCGCGATGAAGGCGGCGTTTTTCCTGATCCGATCTTCAATCTCACCTGGCCTTACAGCAATCCAGAAGATCCCAATCCAGAAGAGCTTGCCCAGGAGTACAACGGACGCGCCTTGGCTGACTTGCCCAGCGCTGATGGTAAAACTATTACCCATAAGAAAGGCGATCTGCTGGATGACTTTGGTTACCTGACCGATGATGGGCGTACTGCCTGCGGATGCTGGATCTTCTCAGGATGCTGGACGCGAGGCGGTAACATGATGGATCGGAGGGACAACTCTGACCCTTACAATGTAGGGATTACCCTTGGTTGGGCTTGGGCGTGGCCACTCAATCGCCGGATTTTGTACAACCGTGCTAGTGCACGCCCTGATGGAACGTCCTGGGCGCCCGAGAAGCGGTTGATCTGGTGGAACGGTGAGCGTTGGGCCGGTGCCGATATTCCTGATTTTCCCTGGACATCACCGCCTTCGGCGGGCGCAGGTCCGTTCATTCTGAACCAGGAAGGCGTTGCTCACTTCTTTGGCGGCAGCATGATGGCCGAGGGGCCTTTCCCTGAACACTACGAACCTTTTGAGTCACCGCTTGATTATAACCCCTTGCACCCGAATAACCCGGCCGCTCGAAACAATCCTGCTGCCCGAGTATTCGTGAATGACCGTGCACAGTTCGGGACAAGCAAGGAGTTTCCGTATGCTGCGACGACGTATCGAATAACCGAACATTTCCACTTCTGGACAACGCATGCTCGCCTTAACGCGATTATGCAGCCTGAGAAGTTTGTGGAAATCGGTGAGGACTTGGCTAATGAACTCGGTATCAAGGCAGGAGACACGGTAAAGGTCACGTCCAAGCGTGGTTTTATTCGTGCTATCGCAGTGGTCACAAAACGGATCCACAAGCTTCAGGTGGAAGGCCGTACAGTGCACCAGATTGGTATTCCAATTCACTGGGGTTTCAAGGGCGTAGCCAGAAAAGGGTTCCTGACTAATACCCTTACCCCGGTAGTAGGGGATGCCAATACCCAGACGCCCGAATTCAAGTCGTTCCTCGTGAACGTTGAGAAGGCATGAGGAGGCGAGATTCATGAGAGGCGACCAGATCAACCTTCAAAACATCGTTGCACGCTCTGCTACTACTGAGCCCTCACCTCATGTACGTGAGGGTGGGGTGGAGAAGGTAGCTAAGCTGATCGATGTATCTCGCTGCATTGGCTGCAAAGCCTGTCAGGTAGCGTGTTCGGAGTGGAACGATTTACGTGATGAGATTGGACATTGTGATGGCAGCTATAACAACCCGGCGGACTTGAGCCCGGAAACGTTCCAGCTGATGCGTTTCAATGAATACGTTAACGAGGACGGAAACCTAGAGTGGTTGATCCGCAAGGATAACTGTATGCATTGTGCCGAGCCGGGCTGCTTAAAAGCGTGTCCGGCACCGGGGGCCATCGTGCAGTATGCGAACGGTATCGTGGACTTCAACTCCGAGCATTGTATTGGCTGCGGCTATTGTGTGTCGGGTTGTCCGTTCAATATTCCTCGTATCTCCAAGAAGGATCAGAAGGCCTACAAATGCACCCTATGCTCGGACCGTGTCTATCACGGTCTGGAGCCGGCCTGTGCAAAGTCTTGTCCTACCGGCGCCATCATGTTTGGTACTAAAGAGGATATGACCGAGCATGCGCTCATGCGGGTAGGGCAACTCAATGACCGCGGCTACGCCAATGCCGGCCTGTACGATCCGCCAGGTGTTGGCGGTACCCATGTCATGTATGTGTTGCAGCATGCCGACAAGCCAGAGATCTACAGCAATCTGCCTCGTGATCCTCAGATCAGCCCACTGGTAGATTTGTGGAAAGGTATTACCAAGCCGATCATGTCAGCCATGATTGGACTAACAGCGCTAGCTGGCTTTGCTCATTACGTCATGAAAGGGCCCAAGGAGGAACCTGAAGAGACGCCTGATGAAGATATCCGTCGTGAGGCCAGAAAGGAGGATCGGTTATGACCCCTTCGAGTACTGAAAAAGGCATTCTGCGGTACAGTACCTTTAGCCGTCTGAATCACTGGGTCATCGCAATCACTTTCGTTTGCCTTGTACTTAGTGGCTTGGCGTTTTTCCATCCGTTCTTCTTTGACCTGACGGCTTTATTTGGCGGGCCGACCATGACTCGGATACTCCACCCTTTTATTGGGGTGGTCATGGCTGTTTGTTTCCTTGTTATGGCAATTCGCTTTTTCAAAGTGAATCTGTTCAAGCGTCACGACATCGAGTGGATGAAGCATATTGGTGATGTATTGAGCAACCGGGACGAACTGGCACCGCCGATTGGTATCAATAACCCCGGTCAGAAGCTGGTGTACTGGCTTATGGTCATGAGTGTGCCGCTGCTCTTGATTACAGGTATCGTCATCTGGCGACCCTATTTCGCGGATAATTTTCCGCGTGAATGGCTGCGAGTATCGAGTCTGGTGCATGCCTACATCGCGTTTGTCGCCATCGTTACGTTGATTATTCACGTCTACTCGGCGATATGGGTGAAGGGCTCGTTCAGAGCGATGACTCAAGGCCGGGTTAGCCGTGCTTGGGCTAAGCATCACCATCGGCTCTGGTATGACGAGATCGTCGAACAGGAACGTCAGGAAAAGGCAGGAAACGGTTCGCGTACAGGCGCGGTCAATGAGCATCACATGCCAACGAAGGGGACATCGTGACAGCCACTCATCAATATGGAACCTCACCGACGGGAATCATGGATCCGCCTCCCGTCGTGCTACCTAAAAAGCAGATTTTCGCCATACGAGCCAAGCGGCTCAAGGACTTGGCGGAGAAAGTCGAGCCCTTAGGCGATTTTCTGGCCTTCATGTCTCAGCTTGTTAAGGCGCAGGATATTGTCTTGAACGAGTATGAAGCCACGTGGTTACCCGACCCTGGGGCATTTGATCTGGCGCTTGAGCACGGTATGCCAGCGCTAGGGATCAATGCCTTGCGTAGGGATATCGATTGGCAAGCTGAGCTGGCTTGGTTGCTTGATACGTTGGAACTGCATATTTCGGATCAGCAGCGTACGCTTGTGCAATCCTTACGCGGGCTGGATCACGACACTCTGGAGGCTTTGGCGAACGATGTGCTGGACGGTAAACCAGGCCCTGTAGATAAACGTGCTCTGTTGCCCTTTGTCTCGGCTGCGTTACAGGTGGCTTGGGCGCGGCTGACGCAATGCTTGCCCTCTACACCCAAGCGGCCCTCCGGCAAAGCGAGAACTATCTGTCCTTGCTGCGGCTCGGCGCCGGTGGCCAGTATTATCCATGCTGACCGTGATCGCAGTGGTATCCGCTATTTACATTGTGGTTTGTGCTCTACGGAGTGGCATCTTGAGCGTAGTAAATGCAGTGTGTGCGAGCAGAGCCGGCAGGTGAAATACCTAAGCCTCGAAGATGAAAATGGTAAGTCGGCAGTAAGCGTTCAGGCGGAAACCTGTGGCGATTGCAATAGCTATCTCAAGATTGTCTCAAAAGAGTTCAATCTAGGGGCGGAACCGATGGCTGATGACTTGGCGAGTCTTACTTTGGATATGGCTTTGGCAAAAGAAGGAGTCTTTGACCGTAGTGGGTTTAATCCGTTGTTGATCGTGGGTGAGTAGATAGCGCGTACAACGCCCATAAAGCAAAAGGCCAGCTAATTTAGCTGGCCTTTTGCTTTATCTGTTTATAGGAGTTAACGCTGATGCACTTTAACCCCCATGGAGTATGTTTCTTTCACGGTGCGGTCATCACCAAGCATCATCAAGGCGAACAGCCTTTCCTCTATGTTTTTGGCCTGCTTTAAGCGGTAGCTCAGCAGAGGGGTAGCGTGGTAATCCAAGATAATAAAATCCGCATCATTACCTTGGGTAAAGCTGCCGATCCGGTCGTCCAACCTTAGGGCTCGCGCACCGCCCAATGTAGCGAGGTAGAACGCTTTGAATGGGTGCAGATTCTTACCTTGCAACTGCATGACCTTATAGGCTTCCTGCGCTGTCTGTAGCAGTGAAAAGCTCGTTCCTCCTCCCACATCTGTGCCTAAGCCTACATTAACCTTGTGTTGCTCCAGGCGGGGCAGGTTCATTAAGCCGCTGCCCAAAAACAGATTGGACGTAGGGCAAAAGGCCACGGCCGAGCCAGTTTCACCTAGCCGCGCACATTCCCCGTCACACAGGTGTACGCCATGGGCAAATACCGAGCGTGGACCAAGCAGTTTGTAATGATCATAGACATCCAAATAACCGCTACGCTCGGGAAACAGAGATTTTACCCACTCGATTTCTTTAAGGTTCTCAGACAGGTGCGTATGCATATAGACGTCTGGATATTCAGCCAAGAGTTTGCCTGCCAAGGATAGTTGTTCAGGGCTGCTGGTCGGGGCGAAGCGGGGGGTAATGGCATAGTGTAGGCGGCCTTTGCCATGCCAGCGTTCGATCAAGGCCTTGCTATCGGCATAACCGGATTCAGGGGTGTCTACCAGGTATTCCGGTGCGTTACGGTCCATCAAGACCTTGCCGGCAATCATGCGCAGATTGAGCGCCTGGGCCGCTTCGAAGAAGGCCTCGACGGACTGTTTGTGCACTGTTCCGAAGACCAAGGCTGTAGTTGTACCGTTGCGGAGCAGTTCTTTAAGGAAGAGATCAGCGACTTCAGCCGCAGTATCTTTTTCCGCAAAGGCACCTTCGGCAGGAAAAGTATAGTTATTGAGCCAGTCGAGCAATTGCTCGCCATAAGAGGCAATGATACCGGTTTGAGGATAGTGAATATGGGTATCAACGAAGCCCGGTGTAATCAGGCAGTTCGGGCATTCGACAATTTCGGTTCCTTTGGGCAGAACAAGCAAAAGCGTATTGGAGTTGCCCATAGCCTCGATGCGGCCATCTGTAACCACCAATAGCCCGTCTTCGACGTATTCGCAGGAGGCCTCGATTCCGACATCGTCAGGGTTGGCGATGCTGTGGAGTAGCGAGGCGCGGTAGGCTCGGGTGGTCATGTCGTTCTCGTCCTAGAGTGACGTAAGGTTAAAAGTGTTCAGTGCAGCCAGCCGAAAGGCTCGAGGAGGGGCTTCCTCGATTCTGAGCGAATACGGCAATACGGCTGGCCAGCGCTATGAGGTAGTACTACAAGATCAGGTCAGGGTTGCACCAGCCGGAGTGTCGACGCTTCCTGCGCGTCGGCTTTAGCACTATAAATTGCAATAATCTCCCCAGCTACAGAGATCGCGATTTCGGCCGGAAGTTTACCTTTGACTTGTGAAAGACCTAGCGGACAGCGCACACGAGAAATCGCTTCAGGTGTATGGCCCTTGGCAATGAGACGGTGACGAAACTTGGCCCATTTGGTTTTTGAGCCGATCAGCCCGAAATAATCAAAGTCGCCCCGTGCCAGAATACGCTCGGTGAGCTCAAGGTCCAGCGGGTGGTTATGGGTCATGACAATGAAATAACTGCCCGGCGGCATGGCATCGATTTCATCAAGTGGATCGTCAGTTACAACGCGAGTAACGCCAGCGGGTATAAGCTCTGGAAACTCATGCGCGCGGGAATCGACCCAGCGTACTTCGCACGGAAGGCTGGCAAGCAGAGGGACCAAGGCACGGGCTACATGGCCAGCACCAAACAGGGCAACCGGTATGTTGTTTTGTACCAGAGGCTCGAACAAGAGCACCGTGGCGCCCCCGCAGCACTGGCCCAGGCTTGCGCCTAACGAGAAGCGCTCAACCTTAGGCTGATGGCTGCCCTCTTTAAGCATCTGGCGTGCGATCTCTACGGCCTTGTGCTCAAGGTGACCGCCCCCAATGGTCAGCTTCAAGCTGTCAGCGCTAACCAGCATTTTGGTGCCGGTATTACGTGGCGTTGAGCCTTTCTCCTCGATAATAGTTACCAGCACACAGGGAATACCTTTGGCCTCGAAGTCAGCTAGAGCGGCTATCCAACCTATTGGCTTCCTCATGCATCCACCTGTTCGGTTGTATCTGTTTCCGTAGACAGGGAGCGCGTCTTCTTCAATCGTTTCATCTGCTCGACGCCCCAGAGGACACGTTCAGGTGTAGCGGGTGTATCGATGGTTGGATGAGCGCAATAGTCTGCCACGCTGGCAACGGCATCCTTCAAGGCACACCAGACAGAAATGCCCAGCATGAACGGTGGCTCGCCGACAGCTTTAGAATGAAAAACAGTAGCCGCGGGATTCTTGCGATTTTCAACCAGCTTGACCCTGAAATCACATGGCATGTCGGCAACCGCAGGGATTTTATAAGTGGCCGGCCCGCTGGTCAGCAGCTTGCCCTGATCGTTCCAGATCAATTCTTCTGTAGTAAGCCAACCCATACCTTGAACGAAGCCACCTTCCACTTGGCCAATGTCGATAGCTGGATTCAGAGAGGCGCCTACATCATGGAGAATATCTGTACGCAGCAGTTTGTATTCGCCTGTTAGGGTGTCAATAAGTACTTCTGAGCAGGCTGCGCCAAAGGCGAAGTAATAGAAAGGGCGTCCACAGGCTTGCTCACGGTCGTAAAAAATCTTTGGTGTTTTGTAATAGCCGGTGCTGGAAAGCGAAATCTGGCCAATATAGGCCATTTGGATGAGCGCTTCGAACGTCATCAAGTGATCACGGATACGCACGTGGCTGTTGCTAAATGTCACATCCTCTTCGCTAACGTTGAAGTGTCGCGCTGCAAAATCGACCAAGCGTTGTTTGATCGTCTGCGCCGCATTTTGGGCAGCCTTGCCGTTGAGGTCCGCGCCGCTCGAGGCCGCCGTAGGCGACGTATTGGGCACCTTGTCCGTGTTGGTTGCCGTAATCTGGATACGGTCAATGCCAACCTGGAACACTTCGGCCACTACTTGAGCCACTTTGGTATTCAACCCTTGACCCATTTCCGTGCCGCCATGGTTCAGGTGAATACTGCCGTCGGTATAGATATTGATCAGCGCACCGCCTTGATTGAGAAAGGAGGAGGTGAACGAAATGCCGAATTTCACTGGCGTCAGCGCGAGTCCTTTTTTCAGTACGGGACTGGTTCGGTTGAATGCAAGGATCTCGGCACGGCGTTTGAAGTACTCACAGCTTTCAGTGAGCTCAGCCGTCATCTCGTCCAGAAGGTTGTCTTCTACCGTCTGATGGTAGTGGGTGACGTTGCGCTCGTGCTTGCCATAATAATTAAGCGTCCGAACAGCCAGTGGGTCCTTGCCCAGATAACGGGCGATATGGTCCATCACGTTCTCAATGGCCAGCATGCCCTGTGGGCCACCAAAGCCTCGATAGGCCGTATTCGAAGCCAGGTGCGTCTTGCAGCGATGGCCCGTGATGGTGGCGTTGCCGAGGAAGTAAGCGTTGTCTGCATGAAACATCGCACGGTCGACGATGGCGTTGGACAGATCCGGTGAATAACCGCAATTGCCGGCCAACTCCAGCTGGATGCCCAGCAAGCGGCCTTCATCATCAAAGCCCACGTCATACTGTACATAGAAGGGGTGGCGCTTGCCCGTTATCTGCATGTCTTCGAAACGGGGTAAGCGCATTTTGGTCGGGCGGCCAGTTAGGTGAGCAATCACGGCACACAGGGCTGCCGGCATTCCCGCCTGACTTTCCTTGCCGCCGAACCCACCGCCCATGCGCCGCATGTCGACAGTGACCTTGTTCATCGGCACACCCAGCACCTCGGCAACCTGCTTTTGCACTTCAGTGGGGTTTTGTGTTGAGGAGTAGACCAACATGCCGCCGTCTTCGGTAGGCATTACCGAGGCGACCTGGGTTTCCAGATAAAAATGTTCCTGCCCGCCGATATGCAGTTCACCCTGCAGACGATGAGGTGCCGCTTCAAGCGCAGTAGTAGAGTCGCCAATAACATGCCGGTGACTGGGCGAAATAAAATGTTCGCGGCTTAGTGCCTCTTCCACGCTCAATACCGGTTCGAGATCTTCATACTCGATAATGGCTGCCAGCGCCGCACGACGGGCTGTATCTAGATCGCTAGCCGCCACAGCGATGACAGGCTGACCTACATACTCCACTACGTTTTCCGCTAGCAGTGGATCACCGGGCATCACCGCCCCGATGTCCAATTGGCCCGGAACGTCTTGGGCGGAGATAGCAAGGGCTACGCCAGGGATGGCATAGCAGGGCGACAGGTCTATACGGATGATACGAGCATGGGCGCGTTCGGACATGCGCGTATACACATGAAGTTGGTTAGGAAATTCGAGGCGATCGTCGATATAGATCGCCTCGCCGGTGACATGTTTGTCTGCACTCTCATGCTTGAGCGGCTTGCCGACGCCCGTCGTGAGGCCTGCCGCAAACAGTTCGGCCATCTCGGCTTGGGTACGTACCGGAAGATGATTAGACATAAGCGGTCACCCGAGTCTCAGTAGCAGAGGCTGTAGTTTCGATAAAACATTTGCGTAGCAGGTTTTGTGCCGTCAGTAAGCGATATTCACGGCTCGCACGGAAGTCTGTTAGCGGCGTGAAGTCATAGGCCAGCGCTTCGGCAGCATGCTCAATTGTTTCCTCACTCCATTGAGCGCCGCGCAAGACCTTTTCGCAAGCGTCGGCGCGCTTGGGAATGGCCGCCATGCCACCGTAGGCGATCTGCGCCTGGGTAACGACGCCATTTTCAATGCAAAGGTTGAAGGCGGCGCACACAGCCGAAATGTCATCATCCAGTCGTTTCGACACCTTGTAGGCTTTGAATAGTTGTCCTGGCGTAGCCCGTGGTATCAGGATTCGCTCAATGAATTCCGACGGTTGGCACGCTGTGACACGATAATCTAGGAAATATTCTTCCAGCGGCAACACGCGTGTTTTATCTCCTTTGCGTAAGAGCAGGCGTGCACCAAGAGCGAGCAGAAGTGGAGGGGTATCGCCGATAGGTGAGGCGTTACCGATATTGCCGCCCAAGGTAGCCTGATTTCGAATCTGCAAGGAGGCGAAACGGTGCAAAAGCTCGCCGAATTCCAGGTATTCCGTACTCAATGCCTCAATACAGTCGGACAATGACGTAGCTGCGCCGATTTCCAGCCTGTCTTCCAAGACATCAATGCCTTTCATCGCTGCGATATGGCCAACATAAATCATGACTGGAAGAGGGCGGTGCGCTTGCGTGACCTCCAAGGCGAGATCTGTACCGCCTGCCAGGAGACGCGCCTGCGGATGGGTTACGTACAACTTGGCAAGGTCAGCTACGGTTACCGGACTAAAACTTGTTTTCTCATCATGCGTTAACTCGGCAGTTGTTTCTGGCTGAATAGCTTTAAGACGTGCCAATGTTTCTGCTTCAGCTACATCAAACTGATCGGACGTACGCTGAACACAGGCCTGCTCTGCTGCGGCCAGAATAGGGCGGTAGCCTGTACAGCGACAGAGGTTGCCCGCCAACGCCTCGTGGGTTTTTATAGGATCATGCCCTGAAGTATTTTTTTGCAAGGCAAACAGCGACATGACAAAACCCGGTGTGCAATAACCACACTGAGAGCCGTGGCAATCCACCATGGCCTGCTGTACAGGATGCAACGTTTCCTGTTTCAAGTCCTCAACGGTAATAAGCTGCTTGCCGTTAAGCGCCGAGACGAACGTCAGACAGGCATTAAGCGTGCGATATTGCAATTTTTCACCCTGCGGTTCAGCCACTACCACAGTACAGGCGCCGCAATCGCCCGAAGCGCAGCCTTCTTTTGTACCGGTCTTGCGTGCCCGTTGCCGTAGGTAGTCCAGTACAGTCAGGTTAGGATCGAGCCGATCTTCGACACGTAACTCGCGATTGAGCAAAAAACGAATCATGCGGCTTCTCCAAAAATGACATCTTTCCAGAATAGTCAAAAAATCTGACCATTCGGTCAACTATTTTGAGTGGTAATGTCGTTTTTGGAACAGTCGCTCTGGATATGCTCTGGTGGTAAATGACAACGCCAGTGTGTCGACGCTTGACAAAGGGCTGGCCGCAGGGAAGGTATTCTGTCGAATAAGGGTTGGGAAAAAGCATCGACTGCCGTGCTAGTCCGTTTGTGCCTGAGGTTTACGAAGACTCCAGAGCGCCAAGGCGGCTATGAACAACATCGGTAGAACCAATAGATTGACAGCCGACCACCCAATATTCACTAACAAGGCACCTGAAGCAAACGTCATCAGAGCGGCCAGGCCACCGTTGCCTAATTCCATCAATGCCTGTGCCTGCCCACGCTCACTAGCCTCATGCCCCTCGCTTAACAGCGTTGTACCAGCCACCAACATCAGGTTCCAGCCGAGTCCCAGGCAGAATGAGCTGACCAGGAAAAACACTTCGCTCTGGCCGCTCAAGGCAATAGTGGCGCTGGTTGTTAGAAGGAGACAGCCCAGCCAGGCTACCGGACGGCTACCCCAGCGATCGACTAAAGGGCCTGCAATAAAAGCGGGTAAAAACATACCCAGCACATGCCGCTGAATGACACCTGCTGCACGGGTTAGGGAAAACCACACATTTGCATAGCCAAGGGGGTAGCATTCATTACCAGCAGCATGACGCCATGACCGATACCGGTTAGTAGCATGGCTACCCGAATCGCCGGGCGAGCCAACAAGTTGCGAGCCGACTGCCATCCGCCGGTACGTGGGGCTGCTGACACACCTTGAGGTAGCCCAGCCAAGCAGAGCAGTGCAATAAAGGCGAGCAGGGCGATAACTAGATAGGCGCCCAAGAAGGGGATCGGCAATGCATTTTGAGACCAAAGCGCCAAGCTAGGTGCAATCAAAGCGGCAAGGAGTCCTCCGCCGATGACATAAGCCGTTGCCCGCCCTTTGGCTTCGGGGCCTACCGCTTCCTGTGCCGCGAACCGGTAATACATGACGGATGCCATGTAGAGGCCGATCGGCAGCGAGCCCAGACAAAAAACAACGAAGTCGGCTAACCAGACACCTGCTGCACAGATCAGGCCGCCCGCAATGCCTGCTGCCGCGCCCAGCATCAGGCCAAAACGCCTGCCGTGACGCTGCATGAACATCGATAACGGCTGCACAGCGCCTAGGTTTCCAACAACCAATAAGGCCATAGGCAGGGTGGCCAAGGCCTTGATTGACGTTAGCTGAGCACCGACCAGAGAGGTCAGGGTGATACCGATCATCGAGCAGGACCAGTAAAGGGCTTGCCCGATAAAGAGCAAGCGCAAGGCCGAATTCTAGATCAGGAGCATCAATTAATTCCTGGGCAAGGTTTGATGATCCTTTGCGTTGACGCAGGAGTATGGATGAGGGCTGCCTCAGGCCGAATAGGTCGGCGGACTAGCTCTCCGCTGCAGTTAGGGCAACAGTTGCCGAGTCGCTCGTGTGCACATGTTTGGCAGAAGGTGCATTCAAATGAGCAGATCATGGCCTCACTAGAGTGAGGAGGCAGATCCTTGTCGCAACATTCACACGTAGGGCGTAGCTCCAGCATGATGATAGCCTCATCGTGAAAAAAGGTTTAGCTGCCAAATCGCGCCATATAGGCCTGTGGGCTGACGGCAAGATGCTTTTGAAACGTACGGCGCAGGTTTTCCGGATGTCCAAAGCCGCACAGCCGGGCTACGGTCGAGATGGATGCCTGAGCGTCGTGAAGGAGTGCACGCGCCGTTTCCACGCGAAGCTGTTCAATGTAGCGGCCCGGCCCCATACCAACTTCACGGATGAATAAACGCGAAAGTGTACGCGGCGTCATGTGCGCCTGTTCGGCCAAGCGCTCTAGTGTGAGCGTTTCGCTCAGATGCGCAGGAATCCAATCCAGCAGCATTGCCAGCCGTGGCGTATGGCTTGGATCAGGGGAAAGACAGGCGCTGAACTGGGTTTGGCCGCCTGGGCGGCGCAAGAACATGACCAGCCGTCGTGCTACCAGTAATGCCATAGGCCGACCCAGGTCCGCCTCGACTAGTGCAAGAGCCAGATCGATGCCAGCCGTCACGCCAGCCGATGTAAATACATCTGGATAGCCATCTTTACCTGACGGATCGTAAGTGTGTAGGCGATCGCCCTCTACAATGACGTTGTCATGGCATGCCAGTGCACCTACATCAGCCCAGTGCGTTGTGGCGCGACGGCCATTGAGCAGTCCAACTGCGGCCAGGATCAAAGCCCCCGAGCATACCGAACCTAATCGCCGTATGGTTGGTTGACTGTCGCGTAACCAATTCAGCAAGGCGGTATGCTGGCATTGCGCTTCCACCCCAGCGCCACCAGGAATCAGCAAAGTGTCTAGCATGCCCGCCGGTGTATCGCACCATGCTTCGTCAGCATGCAGGCGAAACCCGGCAGATGTCACGATTGGGCCTGGGGCGTCTCCCAGGATTTTGAGGCAGTAGACAGGGCCAAGTCCCTGACGCTGGCGTTCGACATTAGCCGAAGCGAATACCTGTAGCGGGCCTGTTACATCCAGACTCATTACGTCCGGGTAAAGTAGGCTGGCAATGGTTCGAAGGGTGTTCATAACGATAGGCCTTGGTAAAGTTGTTTTAGTGTGCAGATCGCTACATATGGCAGCAATGACATCAATCCCACAGATCTAGACAGTACTTCTTGTCATCGGGAAGTCATCGACATCACTTCAGCTCTGGATAGAACCGTTTTAAGATGCACGCCATGAATGTAGCCGACCCTAAAGAACTGGCCCCCTTGCTGGAAGCCATCCTCCTCGCCGCTGGCCGACCGCTTTCCCTTGATCGCCTGGCCGAATTATTTGACGAATACGAGCGTCCTGAGCCCAAGCAGCTGCGCGATGGTTTGGCCGTATTGGCCGGTTCCTGCAAAAAGCGCGGCTTCGAGCTCAAAGAAGTTGCTAGTGGCTATCGCCTGCAAGTTAAAGAGCGTTTTGCTCCATGGGTGGGTCGCCTCTGGGATGAGCGCCCACCGCGCTATTCCCGTGCGCTACTGGAAACCCTGGCCTTGATCGCCTACCGGCAACCCATTACACGGGGGGAAATCGAAGAGGTACGCGGTGTCGCAGTGAACAGCCAGATCGTCAAAACCCTTATGGAGCGCGAGTGGATTCGTGTGGTTGGATATCGTGATGTGCCAGGACGGCCAGCCATGTTCGCGACCACACGTGGATTTCTCGATCATTTTAATTTGAAAAGTCTGGACGAATTGCCGCCTTTGGCTGCACTCAAGGAAATGGACTATGAGCCGGAGCCCTTGCTTGAGGACCAGGAGCTGGCTGAAGACGAGCTTTTGCAGACTGTAGCAGTCGTGCCGGAGCTTCCGGTTACTGCGCACGAAGAAACCAGCTTTCGTACACTTCTGGCTGAATTGGATGCCATGGAGACCGGTTTGAAAACGGACTTTGAAGATTTACATAGGGAAGACGAAGCCGAGGAAGCCATCGATCCGGTGGACGATGCAGGCAGACATTAAACAGGAAAGCCCTGAAACCGGTCGGGATAAGCGACCGGTTTCGAAGGCGGAGCGATAGATCAAGCTGGGGCGTTTACCAAAGCCTTGCATGTATCCAGCATACGGTTGGAGAAGCCCCACTCATTGTCATACCATGCCATGACTTTTACCAGTTTGCCGCTAACCTTAGTATGGTTGGCATCAAAAATCGATGACAGCGGATTATGGTTGAAATCGATGGAAACGAGAGGGCGATCGTTATAGCCCAATACCGGCGAGCTTTCACTAGCCGCCTTCATAAAGGCGTTGATCGTATTCACGTCGGCCTCGCGTGCGACCTGGATTGTTAGATCAACCAGCGACACGTTGATGGTCGGAACGCGTACGGCCATGCCGCTGAATTTGCCGACCAGTTCAGGCAGCACTAAGCCAACTGCCTCTGCAGCTCCGGTTTTGGTCGGAATCATGGACTGAGTGGCCGAACGGGCCCGGAAGGGATCGGAGTGATACACGTCCGACAGGTTCTGATCGTTAGTATAGGCATGAATAGTGGTCATCAAGCCATTCTCGATACCTAACTCACGGTTCAATACCTGTGCAACAGGAGCCAGACAGTTAGTGGTGCAAGAGGCATTGGAAATGATCTGGTGCGACTGACGCAGAATGTGGTCGTTAACCCCATGCACGATAGTGGCATCCACGTCCTTGCCTGGAGCGGAAATGATCACTTTAGAGGCGCCAGCGTCTAGATGGGCAGCCGCCTTGCTGCGGCTAGTGAACAAACCAGTGCACTCGAACACTACGTCTACATTTAGGTCTTTCCAGGGAAGTTCCGCTGGATTACGGATAGCAGAAACGGCGATGCGGTCGCCATTGACGGTAATGCTGCCGTCTTCTATGGAAACATCCGCATTGAAGCGGCCGTGAACACTATCGAATTCCAACAGGTGGGCATTAATGGACGCATCGCCCAAGTCGTTGATGGCGACAACCTGCATATGTTGACGATAGTCCCCGGTGTAAAGCGCGCGAAGAACATTGCGACCGATACGCCCGAAACCATTGATGGCAATACGAATGCTCATATGTGAAACCTCGTTTTGGCAGGATTTGTTGTAAAAACTACTACACTATCGCTCAGTTTGAGATGAATAATACCCACCTCGATCAAATTTGTTCTAAAAAACAACAAATTTAGCCTGCCTGGAGAATCGGAACCATGCATCCTCGTGTCCTTGAAGTTACACAGCGTCTGATTGAGCGTAGTCGCCCCACGCGGGCGCGCTACCTAGACATGATCCGGTCCGCTGCAAGTGACGGTCCCCAGCGCGGCAAGTTGCAATGCGCTAATTTTGCCCACGGCGTCGCCGGGTGTGGCGGTACTGACAAACAGCGCCTGCGCCTGATGGACGAAGCCAACGTGGCCATCGTCTCGTCTTATAACGACATGCTCTCGGCTCACCAGCCATACGAGCATTTTCCTGAAATCATCAAGGAAGCCTTGCGAGAAATCGGCTCCGTTGGGCAGTTCGCTGGAGGGGTGCCTGCCATGTGCGACGGCGTTACCCAAGGCGAAGCCGGCATGGAGCTAAGTTTGCTCAGTCGCGAAGTCATTGCCATGTCCACGGCGGTGGCTCTGTCTCACAATATGTTTGATGCGGCCCTGTGCCTGGGCATCTGTGACAAGATCGTGCCCGGCCTGATGATTGGCTCCTTACGTTTTGGCCACCTGCCATTCGTATTTGTTCCGGGCGGACCGATGCCGTCCGGCATTTCCAACAAGGAAAAGGCTCGTGTGCGGCAGCGCTTCGCCGAAGGCAAGGCGACGCGTGAGGAGCTTCTGGAGTCGGAAATGAAGTCCTATCACAGCCCAGGTACGTGCACCTTCTACGGTACGGCCAATACGAACCAGGTCGTAATGGAAATCATGGGATTGCATCTGCCTGGCTCATCATTTGTTAATCCTTACACGCCGCTGCGCGACGAATTAACGCGTGAAGCCGCTCGTCAGGTGACACGGATTACCAAGCAGAGCGGCAATTTCATTCCGCTGGGTGAAATTGTTGATGAGAAAGCGATTATCAATTCCGTCGTAGCCCTGCATGCCACGGGTGGCTCTACCAACCATACCCTGCACCTGCCTGCAATTGCCCAGGCAGCGGGTATTCAACTGACGTGGCAGGACATGGCCGATTTGTCGGCGGTAGTACCAACCTTGGCTCAGGTCTATCCTAATGGACAGGCCGATGTGAATCATTTCCATGCAGCTGGTGGGGTTAATTTCCTTGTTCGCACTTTGCTGAATGCCGGTTTGCTGCATGAAGATGTGAACACCGTCATGGGTCGTGGATTACGTCATTACTTGATGGAGCCATTTTTGGAAAATGGCACTCTGACATGGCGCGAAGGACCGGAAGCGAGTCTGGATGAAACCATTCTGCGCCCGGTCGAACGTCCGTTCCGTCCTGAAGGTGGCTTGCGTGTTATGGACGGCAACCTGGGGCGCGGTGTTATGAAGATTTCAGCTGTTGCGCCAGAGCACCAAGTTGTCGAGGCGCCTGCACGGGTATTTGCCGATCAGTCTGAGCTGGCCGATGCTTTCAAGGCCGGTGAGCTCGACCGCGATGTAGTAGCCGTGGTGCGCTTTCAGGGACCTAAGGCGTTGGGTATGCCGGAACTGCACAAGCTGACACCTTACCTCGGCGTGTTGCAGGACCGCGGCTTCAAAGTCGCGCTGGTAACCGACGGGCGTATGTCCGGCGCGTCCGGAAAGGTCCCGGCAGCTATCCATGTGTGCCCGGAAGCGCTCGATGGTGGGCCGCTGGCAAAGGTTCGTGATGGCGATGTCATTCGCGTCAACGGTCAGACCGGCGAGTTCGTCGTTCTGGTCGACGATGCCGAGTGGGAAGCACGTGAAAAGGCTTCCGCACCGCAAGGAATGGGAATTGGAACGGGACGCGAGCTGTTCGCGTTTATGCGTCAAGCAATGAGCACTGCCGAGGCCGGCGCAAGTGCATTTACATCCAGCCTGGAGACGCTGAAATGAGTTTGGCTTTAGTAGGGGACATTGGGGGCACTAATGCCCGCTTCGCGTTGTGGCGCGACCAGCAGCTCGACGCGATCGAAGTTATGGCGTGTGCCGACTTCGAGCGCCCCGAAGAGGCGGTACTGGAATACCTGAAGCGTACCGGTGTCGCTCTTGACGATATTCATTCTGTTTGCCTGGCCTGTGCAGGCCCGGTAGGCGAGGGTGATTTCCACTTTACCAATAACCACTGGGTCATTAATCGCGAGCGTTTTTGCTCAGAGCTAGGCCTGACCCACCTGTTGCTGATCAACGACTTTAGTTCCATGGCCTGGGCCGTGGCCAAGTTGGACAAAGCGCATTGTGTACAGGTCCGTAACGGCACGGCACATGACAATCGGGCTCGCTTGATTATCGGTCCGGGTACCGGGCTGGGCGTAGCGGGGCTGTTGCCTCTTGAGAATGGGCGCTGGATGGTATTATCCAGTGAAGGCGGTCATGTGGATCTGCCTATCGGTACGCCTCGTGAGTTTGAGATATGGAAAATTCTCAAACGCCAGTACGGCAATCATGTCTCGGCCGAGCGCATCATTTCTGGCAACGGTCTGGTTAACCTGTATAAGGCCAGCTGCGAACTGGACGGTATGGATGTGAAATGCGTGACGGCTGCCGAGATTTGCGAGCTCGCGCTATCAGGCGACACCTATGCCGATGAGGTGCTGGAGCAATTCTTCGTCTGGCTGGGTCGAGTCGCCGGCAACGCAGCGTTAACTTTGGGTGCTTTGGGGGGCGTCTATATCGCTGGCGGTATCCTGCCGCGCTTCGTCGAGCGCTTCCAGAATGGCGCTTTTGCCCAGGCGTTCGCTGACAAGGGCAAAACCAGCAGTGCCTACCTCAAGGATATTCCTGCCTGGCTCGTAACGGCTGAGTATCCAGGTCTCTTTGGTGCAGGTGTAGCGCTTCAGCAGACTATCGACAGTTGATAACGCGTTAGCCTACTTGGCGTCTTTCCCGGTGTCGTGCATGCTTCGGCACTGGGATATCCTTCCAATAATAAAAAGGAATGACGCTATGGGTCAGATGGGCAAATCTATTTTGCTGGTCGACGATGACCAGGAAATCCGCGAGCTGCTTGATGCTTACCTACGACGTGCCGGCTTTACCGTGCGGGCCGTAGCCGATGGGCAAAGCCTGCGCCTGGCCTTGCAGGATGAGCCAGCCGATCTGCTGATTCTTGATGTCATGCTACCCGATGAGGACGGGTTTAGCTTGTGCCGCTGGGTCAGAGCGCTTCCCAACGAGCGAGCCCATACCCCTATCATTATGCTAACAGCCAGTTCTGATGAGGCCGACCGAGTTATCGGTCTTGAGCTGGGTGCAGATGATTATCTCGGCAAGCCGTTCAGCCCACGCGAGCTTCAAGCGCGCGTCAAGGCACTTCTCCGACGTGCCAGTTTTGGAGAGGCCCGTTCAGGGCATATGGTAGCCTTTGATGAATGGCGTCTAGATACAGTTAGTCATCGGCTGTTTCATCAGGATGGTGAAGAGGTCGTTCTGTCTGGTGCCGACTTTGCCTTGCTCAAACTTTTTCTCGATCATCCCCAGCAGATCCTCGACCGCGACACTATTGCCAATGCGACCCGTGGCCGTGAAGTCATGCCATTAGATCGTATTGTCGATATGGGTGTTAGCCGCTTGCGTCAGCGCCTGCGGGATACAGGCAAGTCACCGCGTTTGATTCGGACAGTTAGAGGCAGTGGTTATCTTCTAGCAGCGCAGGTGCATGGGCCTATGGCCGATGTTTTCTAAAACCTTGCTCGCTCGTGTGGTGCCGCGCTCGCTGTTAGGCCGTATGTTGCTCCTTACCTTATTGGCTGTGCTACTGGCTCAAGGGGTATCGAGCCTGTTCTGGTTATCGCACCTTCGCGCCAGTCGGATGGAAGGTTTGCTCAATGCATCGCGCAGCTTGGGCTACTCCATTGCTGCCAGCGTTCGTTATTTCAGTCTTCTACCGCCTGGTTATCGGCCGTTGGTGCTGGAACAGTTGCGTAACATGGGGGGGACGCGCTTCTTCGTTTCCTTGAATGAAAAGCCTCTGGTCATGGAGCCTTTGCCAGACTCACCGAGCAAACGGGCCGTTCTACAAACCGTAGAGGCTGTATTACGGGAAAGGCTAGGCAATAGCATGCCCATGTATGTGGAGTTTGTAAGCCCTGAGCATTTAAGGTTGTTCAACGGCAATCTAGGATTAAGTGAATTGCCGCGTTCATGGGCGCACTATGTGCTTAGTCTCGAGCCTTTGGACCCTCCCATTTTAGTAACGCAGATTCGCATCGGGCCGGAAGAATGGGTTTACATCGGCACCCTGATGCCTGCCCCTTATTTGAGTCTCGACCAGCCTTTCCTGCCGCTACAGCAGGCGTGGTTCATCGTGTTCAGCAGTGCTTTTTTGCTCTTGTTCATTGGCCTACTCATTCATTGGCAGAGTCGTCCTCTTAAGCAGCTCTCCCGTGAGGCACGCGATCTGTCCTTGGATGTACATGCACAACCTTTACCGGAGGATGGAGCGACGGAGGTTAAAGAGGTAACCCGGGCCTTCAATGCAATGCGTGAGCGAATCAGTCGCTATCTGAGTGAACGTAGCCAATTATTCAGTGCCATTTCCCATGATTTACGTACGCCTATTACCCGGCTGCGGTTGCGAGTTGAGCTTCTTGAAGATGAAGCCTTGCAGGAGCGTTTCACGCGTGATCTGGATGAATTGGATCTGCTAGTAAAGGGTGCCTTACAGTGCGTTAAGGACACTGATATTCATGAAAACATCGAGCCGGTTAATCTCAACGTGCTGTTGGCACATCTGGTAGAGCCTTATCTGGCGGGCGGGTCGCCTTGTGTGACGCTGTCTGGAGAAGCGCAGGGGCCTGTTTTGGGCAAACCTCTAGCTTTGAAACGTTGCATTGGAAACCTTCTAGATAACGCACTGAAATACGGTCATCGTGCGCACCTTACTGTCGAAGATGACGGGCGCTGTTTTGTCTTGCATGTAGATGATGAAGGGCCTGGGGTTCCAGAGAAAGATCTTGTCCAGGTGTTCGAGCCTCATGTCCGGTTAACTACGCAGCAGCAAGGGTATGGGCTGGGGTTAGGCATTGCTCGTAATCTTGCTCATGCCCATGGTGGTGAAGTTTCCTTGCGTAATCGTGCCGAAGGAGGGTTAAGAGCTACGCTCAGCCTTCCGCGTCCGCTGGCTTGAAGACTTCATCACATTTCCATGCATGAGGTAACGAATCGAAGCTGTGAATGTAACGAGTATGTGACATTCATGATTCTATTCGTTACCCATGGCTTGAAACGGAGGCATACACTCCGTCCAGCTCAATAAAAACAACAAGGTCATCGATCATGAAAGTATTGAATCGTCTTGCCCTCGCCATTTCCTTGTCCTGCCTGAGTCAGGTTCCTCTGGCCGCCCAGGCTGGGGAAGTAGAAGTCCTGCATTGGTGGACTTCCGGTGGTGAAGCGCGTGCTGTGGACACCCTTAAGCAGTTGATGCAGAAACAGGGGCACACCTGGAAGGATTTCGCTGTAGCGGGAGGTGCTGGCGAAGCCGCGATGACCGTACTGAAAACCCGGGCAGTTTCCGGCAATCCACCGTCTGCAGCTCAGCTAAAGGGGCCTGATATTCAAGAGTGGGCCGATATGGGCTTTCTGACTGACCTGAACGGTATTGCCGAAGCTGGCAAATGGAATGACATTCTGCCCGAGCGGATCGCCGACACTATGAAGCACGACGGTGACTACGTAGCCGTTCCGGCAGGCGTTCACCGTATCAATTGGCTCTGGATAAACCCAGAGGCCTTCCAGAAGGCTGGTGCCAAGGTACCGACCACCCTCGATGAGTTCTTTGCCGCTGCGGACAAGCTTAAGGCGGCGGGCATCGTCCCGATCGCCCATGGCGGACAGAACTGGCAGGACACCACTATTTTCGAGTCTTTAGTCATGGCCATCATGGGGCCTGAAGCATTCGACAAGGTCTTTGTCGAGACGGATGAGAACACCATTCGCAGCGACAAGATGGTCGAGGTCTTCAAGACGCTCAAGCGTATACGCGGCTATGTCGATCCTGATTTTGCTGGCCGCGACTGGAACCTGGCCACGGCCATGGTTATCAACGGCAAGGCAGGCATGCAGATCATGGGCGACTGGGCCAAGGCCGAATTCACCGCAGCTGGCAAGACACCAGGCAAGGACTATCTGTGTGTTGTGATGCCTGGTACGCAGGGTAGCTTCATCTATAACATCGACTCTCTGGCAATGTTCAAGCTCAAGGATGAAGCCAACAAAAAGGCCCAGAATGACCTGGCACGTACCGTCATCGACAAGCCATTCCAAGAAGTCTTCAACTTGAACAAGGGGTCGATTCCGGCTCGGAATGATATCGACATGGCCAAGTTCGATGACTGCGCCAAGCAGTCCATGCAGGACTTCCAAGCAGCCAATAAAGAAGGCAAGGCCGAGCCCAGCCTGGCGCATAGCATGGCGAATACCAGTTACATTCAGGGCGCCATCTTTGATGTGGTAACCAATTTCTTCAACGATCCCAACGCCGACCCGAAAAAAGCAACCGAGCAACTGGTCGCATCCATCAAGGCGGCCCAATAACGCCGTAAAGGGCAGAGTGGCCCAGAACTGGCCACGCCTGCCCTGAAGTAAGACCAACCGACCCGGTTGGATCAGGAGTTCTCGATGTCTTTGAGCGAAGTGCAAACTATGCGCACAGGTACTGTCACGCCTACCCGAAAGCCCGATCACCTGCAACGGTGGTTACCAAAGCTGGTTTTGGCACCTACTGCCGTCGCGATGATTGTCTGCTTGTATGGCTACATGCTGTGGACAGCAGTCATATCGCTGACGTCGTCCCGCTTCATGCCTCTTTACAAGTTTGCCGGGCTAGACCAGTACGAGCGCCTCCTCAATAACGACCGTTGGCTAATGGCGTGCAAAAACCTCGCTGTTTTTGGCGGGTTATTCATAGGGCTCTGTCTGGTGATTGGTGTGTTCTTTGCCATTCTGCTGGATCAGCGTATCCGCCGTGAGGGCTTTATTCGCACCATCTATCTATATCCCATGGCTCTGTCGATGATCGTGACCGGCACGGCTTGGAAATGGCTTCTCAATCCAGGGCTGGGGCTGGACAAGCTCTTGCGCGACTGGGGCTGGGAAGGTTTCCGCTTCGACTGGCTGGTTGATCCGGATCGAGTCATTTATTGCCTCCTGATCGCGGCAATTTGGCAGGCCTCTGGGTTCGTAATGGCCATGTTTCTGGCAGGATTAAGAGGGGTGGACTCATCCATTATCCGAGCCGCACAGGTAGATGGTGCTTCGTTACCTACAATTTACTGGCGGATCGTCCTGCCAAGCCTGCGTCCGGTTTTCTTTAGCGCCGTGATGATCCTGGCGCATATCGCAATCAAGAGTTTCGATCTCGTTATGGCCATGACGTCGGGCGGCCCCGGTTACGCGTCGGATCTGCCCGCAGTATTCATGTACCAGCACACGTTCACACGCGGCCAAATGGGGCTGGGTGCGGCCAGTGCAGTGCTAATGCTGGGTGCCGTGCTTGCGGTGCTCGTTCCTTATCTCTATTCCGAATTGCGGAGTAAGCGTCATGGCTGATTCCCTATCGCGCAAGCGCCTATCGTTTAACCGTATCGCCATTCATGCCACGTTGCTGGTGGCTTGTGCGGTTTATCTGGTACCGCTACTCGTCATGCTGCTTACTAGCTTCAAAACACCCGATGATGTGCGGGCCGGTAATTTGTTGACGTTGCCTGTGGAGTGGACGTTAATCGGTTGGGTCAAGGCATGGGACACGGTTCAGAGTTACTTCTGGAACTCGTTCATGATTACCGTCCCAGCCGTGATCATCTCTACCTTCATTGGGGCCTTGAACGGCTACGCGCTGTCGAAATGGAGTTTCAAAGGCTCGAATCTTTTGTTCAGCCTGTTGCTCTTTGGCTGTTTCATACCATTTCAGGTCATTCTGCTGCCTATGTCATTCACATTAGGCAAGCTGGGCCTGGCCAATACTACAGCCGGTCTGGTGTTGGTCCATGTTATTTACGGCCTGGCCTTTACCACGTTGTTCTTTCGTAACTACTACGTAGGGGTGCCTGACGCCTTGATCAAGGCGGCGCGTCTGGATGGTGCTGGTTTCTTTACCATCTTCTGGAAGATTCTTTTGCCACTATCCACGCCCATTGTAATGGTCAGCCTGATCTGGCAGTTCACTCAGGTCTGGAACGACTTCCTGTTCGGCGTAGTATTCGCTAGCGGCTCGGCCCAGCCTATTACTGTAGCCCTCAACAATCTGGTTAACACCAGTACTGGAGCCAAGGAGTACAACGTTGACATGGCAGCAGCCATGATCGCGGCGTTGCCGACCCTGCTCGTTTACATATTCGCTGGCAAGTATTTCGTCCGTGGGCTTACCTCGGGCGTTGTGAAAGGATAAGCATCATGGCTGCACTCGAACTACGCAATGTCCGCAAGACTTATGGAAACGCGGCTCAGGAGGCCCTCAAGGGCATCAATATCAGCATCGAGGCGGGTCAATTTCTGATCCTCGTCGGGCCCTCTGGTTGTGGCAAGTCGACCCTGATGAATGCTATCGCTGGATTGGAAGATATTTCCAGCGGAGCCATTTTACTGGGCGGTGAAGACCTGACCGGCGTCGAGCCGAAAGATCGCGATATTGCCATGGTGTTCCAGTCTTACGCCCTATATCCCACCATGACCGTACGCGAGAACATCGCGTTTGGCCTGAAAATCCGTAAGACGCCAGCTGAACAGATTGCGGCCGAGGTCGATCGGGTTGCCAAACTTTTGCAAATCGAGCATTTGCTTGATCGCAAGCCGTCCCAGCTTTCAGGCGGACAACAACAACGCGTGGCCATGGGGCGCGCCCTGGCGCGTCGGCCCAAGCTTTATCTGTTTGATGAGCCGCTGTCGAACCTTGATGCCAAGCTTCGCGTGGAGATGCGCACCGAGATCAAGCTGATGCACCAACGGCTCAAGACGACCACGGTTTATGTCACCCATGACCAGATTGAGGCCATGACGTTAGGTGATCGGGTGGCAGTGATGAAAGATGGGGCCGTGCAGCAGTTTGGTACCCCGCAGGAGATTTATAACAATCCGGCCAACCTTTTTGTGGCGAGTTTTATTGGCTCGCCGCCCATGAATTTTATTCCTGTGGCCCTGGAAAATCATGAAGGGCGTCCCGGCGTACGTCTGGACAGTGCTGGTGGAAGTGTATGTCTGCCCTTGCCTCAGTTGGCTTCCAATCTGGCTGATGGTCGAGAGGCAGTTCTTGGCGTGCGCCCTGAGCAGATCGGTCTCGGGCGAGGCCAGGAGGCGGGAGGGCCGGTGCTTGAAGCGCGTGTACAGGTCGTCGAGCCCACCGGGCCTGATACGCTCGTTTATGTCGAGGTGAACGGTGTTCAGGTTTGCTGTCGAATTGCTCCAGTCGACACGCCTGCCATTGGATCCAATATGTTGCTGGAGCTTGATATAGAGCGTCTCGTATTATTTGATCCTACAACAGGCGCACGTATCGCTTAGGAGAGAAACAAGATGACATTGCCGCGCGTGGTGGTTTTTGGCGAAGCCCTGACTGATCTGGTTCAGCATACTCCTGGTCAGTGGCGCGGCTATCCAGGCGGCGCGCCTTGGAACGTGGCAAGAACCTTGGCTCGGTTGGGGGTCTCTTGTGGTTTTGCTGGTTCAATCAGTCGAGACTCATTGGGTGATGATATTCACCAACAGACCCGGGAGGCTGGTTTGGATCTGCGCTTCCTCCAGTGCGTCGACGCTGATCCGCTGGTTGCGGTGGTTCCATCCAGCAGCCCGCCACGTTATTTCTTTGCCGGAGAAGCTGATCTGGCCTTTGACCCGGATCAGTTGCCTGAAGGCTGGCTGGAGGCGGCCGAACTCTGTCATTTCAGTTGTATCAGCCTGGCGCGTGAGCCCCTGGCGACGCGTCTGCTTCAGCAGGCCGAGCAGGCTAAGGCAGCTGGAAAGCGCATCAGTTACGATCCTAATTGGCGCAATCTAATGAATGACGACTATCGCCAACGGGTCTTTCCTGCATTCGTTACGTTAGCGGACGACATCAAACTCTCTGACGAAGACTTGGGGCATCTCTATCCCGGTGTGAGTCCAGAAAAAGGCCTGGCAACGCTTAGAGCATTGAATCCAGCGGCAAATCTTCTCTACACCCAAGGCGCTCGCGGTATTACTTTATTTAACGCCGAGGGGGAGTGGAATCAGCCGGGCTTGCCAGTTCGGGTAACGGATACGGTTGGCGCAGGGGACGCTTGCATGGCGGGTTGGTTGGCCTCTGGTCTTTTGTCCACAGCTACTGTCCAGGAGCGTTTGTTGTTTGCGGCCGCGTGTGCTTCGGTGTCCTGCCTGGTAGCAGGTGCTTATGCCCCAACATTGGCTGATGTACGCGCCATGATGGCCTCGTCCTCACTGCTTGCCTGAGGTTTTATATGAGCTTTCCTGATTTTCACCAGCGTGAAACGCTGCTTGATCACATACGCGCTACGCTTGCTTTCTATGTTCCGCGCTGCATCGATGAACGAGGCGGCTTCTTTCACTTTTTCCGCGATAACGGTGACATTTACGATCGTGAGACACGCCATCTTGTCTCTAGTACTCGGTTTGTTTTCAATTTCGCTATGGCGTACCGCCAGTTTGGAAATCGTGAATATCTAGATGCTACGTATCACGGCTTGCGCTACTTGCGTGAGAAACATTTGCAGCCTAATGGCAGTTATGCCTGGCTGCTCCGGGGCGATGAAATACTTGACGGAACCAATCATGCGTACGGTCTGGCCTTCGTCATCCTCGCCTATGCCCATGGTGTTATGGCCGGCGTTGAAGACGCTAGAGCATGGTTAGCCGAAACATGGGATACGTTCGAGCAGCATTTCTGGCGCGAGGCCGATGGCTTATATTGTGATGAGATAAGTCCTGACTGGTCCGAGGTGTCTTCTTACCGAGGCCAAAATGCCAATATGCATGCCTGCGAGGCGCTGCTGGCTGCTTTCGAGGCGACAGGTGAGCAGCGTTATCTGGATAGAGCCGAAACCCTGGCCCTTAATATGACCCAGCGGCAGGCAGCCCTGACCAAGAGCACGGCTCCTGTCGCAGCCTCTGTCCCTGAGGGGCTTATTTGGGAGCACTATCATGCGGATTGGTCCATCGACTGGGACTACAACCGCGACGACCCGGCCAATCTTTTCCGGCCGTGGGGATTCCAGCCTGGCCATCAGGTCGAGTGGGCCAAGCTGCTTCTTATCCTTGAGCGTCATCGCCCTCTGACTTGGCTAGCACCACGTGCTGCCGAACTGTTCGATGCTGCCTGGCAAAATGCCTGGGATATCGAGCACGGTGGTTTGTACTATGGATTTGCACCTGATGGCAGCCCATGCGACCCGGACAAATATTTCTGGGTGCAAGCCGAGGCGCTTGCCGCTGCTGCTTTGCTGGCTGCACGTACTGGAGAAGAGCGCTACTGGAAACACTACGACCAGCTATGGCAGTACAGCTGGGAGTTTTTCATTGATCACGAATATGGCGCTTGGTGGCGCCTTCTTGACCGTCGGAACAGGAAGTACTCCGATGAAAAAAGTCCGGCCGGTAAGGTCGACTACCACACCATGGGCGCCTGTTACGAGGTGCTGAATGTTCTGCCGTGATGTCTGGCTGATGACTAATTGGCGCCGGGTGTGACTGGGTTAACCATCAAAACTATAAAGGACGAGGAAATGTATAAGCACAAAGGCAAACTAGCACGTCACCTGGCGCTGTTGCCGTTCCTGTCATTGACGGCGCTAAGTGGAATAAGCGCTGCGCATGCAGCTGATGCTTTTGATCCGGAATCCAATACCATGACGGGTGATTGGGGTGGATTGCGAACCGAATTGCTTGAGAAAGGTTATGACATCAAGCTCGAGTATGTAGGGGAAGGCGCTACCAATATTCGGGGTGGCTACGATAAAGACCATACGGCACGCTGGTCGTCGCAGTATATGTTTGGCCTGGCGGTTGACATGAACAAAACCCTGGGCTGGGAGAACTCGGTATTCAAGGTCGCCATCACTTCACGCGACGGCCGTAATCTTACGAACGACAACATCGGCGACCCTCGTTCAGGCACATACTCCTCGGTACAGGAAGTTTGGGGGCGCGGCCAAACCTGGCGGTTGACTCAGTTATGGTTGAGCAAAGGCTTTTTCGACGGCCGACTGGACATCAAGGCTGGTCGTTTTGGTGAAGGTGAAGATTTCAACTCGTTTGATTGCGATTTCCAGAACCTGGCCTTCTGCGGCTCCCAAGTGGGTAACTGGGTAGGCGATCAGTGGTACAACTGGCCGGTCAGTCAGTGGGCAATGCGTGTCAAATACAACCTGACCCCCGAGTTGTTCGCTCAAATTGGTGCCTACGAACAAAATCCGTCTCTGCTTGAAACCGGAAATGGCTTCAAGCTGAATACTCATGGATCACAAGGCGCTATTTTGCCAGTCGAGCTGGTCTGGTTACCCACGTTCAACAGTCTGCCTGGCGAGTACCGCTTTGGTTATTACTACAGTACAGCCGATGCTGACGATGTGAATGGCGAGGATAGTCATTCCAGTAAGCACGGTTACTGGATCGTGGCCAAGCAGCAATTGACCACTCGTAATGGCGACGCGTCTCGTGGTCTAAGCGTATTCGCTAACTTCACGCTACACGATAAGGACACCAATAAGGTCGATAATTACATCCAGGCGGGCGTTGTATATAAGGGGCCATTTGATGCACGTCCAAAGGACGACATTGGTTTTGGCGTTGCTCGTATACATACCAACGAGGATGCACGTGACGCCCAGCGTGCTGCCAACGAGGCCAGTGGCGCGACGGATTATGATGATCCGGCCTATGTTCCGCTGCAGTACAGTGAATATGATGCCGAGCTTTACTATGGCGTACACGTCACTAACTGGCTAACCGTACGTCCAAATATTCAGTACATGCGTCATCCGGGCGGCGTAAAAGAAGTGGATAACGCTATCGTGGGCGGCTTAAAGGTCCAAGCAGTTTTCTGATCCGGTAGCGGTGCTGGACGTGGCGGGTGGAGGATATACTGTCCGCTGCGTTCAGATCATGAGGTGCGTACGTGGGTAAGGTTGAAAGCCCCTGTGTCAGTCAGTGCAAACTTAAAGATGAAGTTTGTCAGGGATGCGGCCGTAGCCGCGAAGAAATCAAGGGCTGGAAAGCCATGAAAGACAAAGAGCGAAAGGCTGTTGTCGATAAGGCAAAGAAACGACTCAAAAAGCTCAAGTAATTTCAGGAAAACCCAAGGCCAAGAATCATTTGGCCCTGGAAACCCATCATTACAACTCTTCCTGCTCTTCCTCCATCGGATAACGGGTCGCGACTAGGCTTTCTTTAACCTTGCGTAGGTGAGGCTGAAAATCAACACCGCGCCGCAGCGTGACTCCGGTAGCCAAAATATCCAGTACAGTAAGCTGTACGATTCGCGACGACATCGGCATGTAGATGTCTGTATCTTCCGGAACGGGAATGTCCAGGCTCAATGTCGATACCTTGGCAAGCGGCGAGTTGGCTGCTGTCATGCCAATTACTGACGCACCGTTGTCGCGTGCCAGCTTTGCCACGTCTACCAACTCTCGCGTACGGCCGGTATAGGAAATAATCACAAAGATCTCACCGGTCTGTGCTACCGAAGCCAGCATACGCTGCATGAGAATATCGGAATGGGCCGACACGGCCAGGCCGAAGCGGAAAAATTTGTGTTGAGCGTCCAGTGCTACGGGAGCCGAGGCACCCAAACCAAAGAAATGAATTTGCCGAGCCTGGATTAGCAGATTTACGGCGCGGTTGAGTACTTGCACATCTAGTCGCTGACGCGCATTGTCGAGAGAGGCGATCGTGCTGCTAAATATCTTTTCGGAGTAGGCCTCGGGCTCATCGTCTGCTTCAACCGCCTGGCTGACATAGACCGCTCCGCTGGCAATGCTTTGCGCCAGCTGGATCTTCATCTCCGGGTAGCCGCCGATGCCCAGGGAGCGGCAGAATCGATTAACGGTAGGCTCACTGACCTTGGCAGCTTGAGCCAGCGCGGCAATGGTAAGGCGAGTAGCCTGCCGAGGATTATTTAGAATGACCTCGGCTACCTTGCGCTCTGCACGGTTGAGTTCTGGCAGGCGGGCCTGAATCAATTGCAGCAATGTGCTGGCACGATCCATCAAATGCTCCTGAAAGTTGTCTTCCCTTTATCGTACAGCTATAGAGAAATAAGACAGTACTAAAGGTTTTATTAAATTTTTGCTTTTTCTACTACGTAATCGGGCAAAGCTCACTTAAACTTGAGCTTTCATTCATCAACTTTTCGTAAAAGAACGAATATATGCCAGCAGTTCGCGTACTACCTTGCACTTTGGCCCTGTTCGGCGCGTTGGGTGATCTTGCCCTGCGCAAGTTGTATCCGGCACTGTATCAGCTCGACCGAGAAGGGCTCCTTCACGACGATACCCGGATCATCGCATTGGCCCGGCAACAGGGAGAGGATGCCAAGCAGCTTGCGCATATCGAAGAGCGCTTGCGGCATTATGTACCGAGCGCTGATTGGGATCAGGCCGTATGGGAGCGGTTTTCCGCTCGCCTCAGTTATCGTGCCATGGATTTCCGTCGCGAAGAGGACTATCAAGGTTTGGCTGAAGATGTTAGCGATGCCGAGACCTTGATCGCTTATTTCGCTACGCCTGCATCAGTGTACAGTGCAATTTGTGAAAACCTCCACTCCGTAGGGTTAAGCGACCGTACTCGTGTCGTGATGGAAAAGCCTATTGGTCATGATCTCGAGTCGTCCCGCGTTGTAAACGATTCGGTGGCCCGTTTCTTCCCGGAAAGCCAGGTCTATCGCATCGACCATTACCTGGGCAAGGAAACGGTTCAGAACCTGATTGCCTTACGCTTCGCCAATAGCCTGTTCGAGACGCAGTGGAATCAGAACTACATTTCCCACGTTGAAATCACCGTGGCTGAAAAGGTAGGTATCGAAGGTCGCTGGGGCTATTTCGATCAGGCTGGCCAGCTACGTGATATGGTGCAGAACCACCTGTTACAACTTCTCTGCCTAACTGCGATGGACCCGCCCGCCGACTTGTCAGCCGATAGTATTCGTGATGAAAAAGTTAAAGTGCTTAAGGCGCTTGAGCCAATCACGGCCGATCAGCTGGCCAGTCGCGTAGTGCTTGGGCAATACACCAGTGGTTATAGCGATGGCAAGCCGGTCCCGGGCTATCTGGAAGAAGAAAACTCCAACGAAACAAGTCGTACCGAAACCTTTGTAGCTATTCGGGCCGATATTCGTAACTGGCGCTGGTCAGGCGTGCCTTTCTATCTGCGTACTGGCAAGCGGATGCCGCAAAAGCTATCGCAAATCGTCATTCACTTCAAAGAACCGCCACACTACATTTTCGCGCCTGAACAGCGGAGCCTGATCAACAACCGGCTCATTATTCGGATTCAGCCGGACGAAGGGATTTCTCTACAGGTCATGACCAAAGATCAGGGCTTGAGCAAGGGAATGCAGTTGCGCAGCGGTCCGCTACAGCTCAATTTCTCCGAAGCGTTTAAATCGGCACGTGTGCCTGATGCGTACGAGCGTTTGCTCTTGGAAGTGATGCAGGGTAATCAATCTCTGTTCGTTCGCAAGGATGAGATCGAAGCGGCTTGGCGCTGGTGCGACCAGCTGCTCGAGGGGTGGTCGAAAATGGGCGATACGCCTAAATCTTATGCAGCCGGCACATGGGGCCCGCTGACATCTATTGCGTTGATCGCACGTGACGGGAGGTCTTGGTATGGCGATATCTAATTTGCCGCAAGGTGTTGAATTCATCTGTGTAGATAATCGTGAAGCCCATGCTGAAGCCTTGACGGCAGCGGTGGTTGAGGCGCTATGTCACGCCATTGAACAGAAGGGCGAGGCGACGCTAGTGGTGTCCGGCGGTCGAAGCCCGATACCGTTTTTTGAGCGGTTATCTGTACAAGAGCTGGATTGGTCGAAAGTAACCATTAGCTTGGCGGACGAACGGTGGGTGCCTTTGGAGCATCCGGATAGCAATGGTGGACTCATTCGCAAGCACCTGCTCTGTAACGCTGCGAAAGCCGCCACGCTGGTCGATTTATATACATCGAGTGAAAGCGTTGAGGCTGCTGCTCGCCAAGCCAATGAGGTGCTACAGCAGAATCTGCCCAAGCCTATAGACGTCTTGGTGCTGGGAATGGGTGACGATGCGCACACAGCCTCTTTGTTCCCAGGAAGCCCAGGACTTGAAGATGCACTGGATCCCGCTAGCGAACAATTGTGCCTACCCATGTGGGCGCCCTCGGTTCCACGCCAGCGTCTAACTATGACGCGGGCGTTGCTGTCAGGTGCACACTATCAATTTCTGGCTATCCAGGGCGAAAGTAAGCTGGCGGCACTGCAGACCGCTGCGACGGTAGGTGACGAGCTGGCAACGCCCATTCGTGCCTTCTTGCGCAAGCCGCTAAAGATTTATTGGTGTTCCTGAGATGACTGACATGCAAAACAAGATCGCTGCCATCGACGCGTTGAGCCAGAAAGCCCGTATCCTGCCCGTCATCGTGATTAACAGTCCCGACGATGTGCTGCCTTTTGCCGACGCTATGGCTGCCGGGGGCCTTAAGGTACTAGAAATCACCTTGCGTTCGGCTCATGGGCTAGAGGCGGTGCGTGTATTGCGCAAGGAGCGCCCTGAGCTGACCGTTGGGGTCGGCACAGTGCTGGATACCGACATGTTTGCAGCGGCGGTCGATGCTGGTGCTCAGTTTATCGTAACGCCTGGCTGCACCGATGAACTGCTTCAGGCTGGGGTAGATAGTGACATACCGTTGTTGCCTGGTATTGCTACCCCGTCGGATATCATGCGTGCTTATGCCTTGGGCTATCGCCGTTTCAAGTTATTCCCGGCTAATGTGTATGGTGGCGTCGATGCGCTGAAAGCTTTTGCTGGCCCGTTTGGTGAATTGCGTTTCTGCCCTACTGGCGGGGTCAATCCGGGCAATATTAAAGCGTACTTTCAGCAGAGTAATGTCATGTGTGTAGGCGGTAGTTGGATGTTGCCGTCCGATGTTATCAAGGCGCGTGACTGGACGCGAATTGAACAGCTATGCCGTGAAGCGCTGGCTGCACTCGATTAAGCCATTCGAGCTGCTGCCTCGGTAGATACAGCTCTTCTCACGACGCCATCGGTCCGCTTTTCAAGACTTCGATGGCGTCGCGTCATTAAGCCGCTAGGCTCTTGATAGTCATAGCGCTATTATGCGCGCTCTTTAGTGTTGCCGCTTACACCGGGAGGTGCCAGATGAACGACAACCCTCATACCCCTATCGGGGAAAAACTTCAGAAAGTCCTGTCTCGCGTTGGTGTCGGTTCGCGCCGCGACGTTGAAGCCTGGATCAGCGAAGGCCGTATTCAAGTCAATGGCGTGACAGCTACCCTGGGTCAACGCGTGACGCCTCAGGATGCTATTGCCGTAGACGGACGCCTGTTGCGCCGAGAAGATACTGCCGAGACTGTTCGTCGCGTATTGATCTACAACAAGCCTGAAGGTGAAGTTTGCACCCGGGATGACCCTGAAGGACGGCCTACAGTGTTTGATCGCCTGCCGCGCCTGCGTGGTGGGCGCTGGATCAATATTGGACGTCTCGACATTAACACGACAGGTTTGTTGCTGTTCACCACAGATGGCGAGTTGGCGAACCGTTTGATGCATCCATCGTATCAAATGGATCGTGAGTATGCCGTCCGGGTACGCGGTGAAGTCGATGAGGCCATGATCGAGCGTCTTAAGACCGGTGTCATGCTGGAAGACGGGCCTGCCCGCTTTACTGATATACAACAAGCTCCTAATGGTGATGGCTTTAACCACTGGTTCCATTGCGTAGTGATGGAAGGTCGGAATCGTGAGGTTCGGCGCCTGTGGGAATCACAGGGCGTTTTGGTGAGTCGCCTCAAGCGTGTCCGCTTCGGGCCGGTATTCCTAACGGCTGAGCTGTCTATGGGGCGCTGGCGAGAAATGACCCAATATGAGATCAATGTTCTTAGTGCAGAGGTAGGGCTTGCCCCGATCGAATTGCCACCAGTAACGGCTAAAGCACGTGAAAAGCTGGAACGCTTACAGCGTAAGTCCAACAAGCCTGTAGAGGCGGGGCGTGGAAGCCGTACCGATAGGCGTCACGGCAAGCCACACGCTGAAGGTCGGCGCGGCGAACGCAGCAGCGGCACGCCATTGGCCGAGCGTCCAGCAGAAAGCGGTCGCAAGCGTCCGAGCCACTCTCGCCCAGAGCGCCAGCCCTCCGAAGGCGAGCAGTCTCGTGAGCGTACTGCTCCTGCTTCACGACGTAACGCGCCGTCCCGTGACGGGCAGCGTCCCGGCTCGGGTAGCGGGCGTGGTAAGCGATAGGTTTCATAAACCTGCTAGTAGGTACAAGGCTCGCTTCGTCGGGCCTTGTTTGTTTTAGGGCCGAAAGGGCCTTTATCGCGCTTTGAATCTCCGGTTCAGAATGATCTGAGTCAGAAGGCCGGCAATCAACCCCCAGAAAGCTGAGCCGATACCTAGTAACGTCATGCCCGAGGCGGTAACTAAAAAGGTTATCAGGGCTGCCTCACGCTCCTTAGGATCATTCATAGCGCTACTCAGGCCATTCATGATCGAGCCTAATAGGGCCAGGGCTGCAATCGATAGAATTAACTCTTTAGGCAGCGCCGCAAACAAGGCCGCCAACGTTGCGCCAAATGTTCCTGCAATCCCGTAAAACAGACCGCACCACAAGGCCGCCGTGTAACGCTTTTGTGGATCCTCATGGGCGTCAGGGCCAGTACAAATCGCTGCGCTGATAGCCGCAAGGTTAATACCGTGGGATCCGAATGGGGCAAGTATTACTGAGGCCAGTCCTGTAACGGAAATGAGCGGTGAGGCCGGTGTGTGATAACCATCAGTACGTAGGACTGCTATGCCCGGCATGTTCTGGGATGCCATGGCGACAATGAACAAAGGGATACCGATGCTGATAGCTGCAGATAAAGAAAATGCCGGAGGTGTCCAGACGGGAATAGCCATTTCGAGATGGAGTTGCTCGAAGTGAAGCAGGCCTAGGATGGCCGCCAAGGCTATTCCAGTTCCTAATGCAGCCAGAACAGCATAGCGAGGGGATTGGCGCTTTACGAACAGATACGTGAAGAACATGACAAGGACGAGTAATGGCTGTTTCTCTGCGGCTGAACAGATTTCCACGCCGATGCGGAACAGAATTCCTGCCAGCAAGGCTGCTGCCAGCGAGGCAGGTACCTTGCGCATAAGCTTGTCAAAGCTGCCTGTAAGACCACATAGAGCCAATAGAAGCGCACAGAGTATGAATGCACCAATTGCCTCGCCATAAGGCACTTGGGGTAGGCTGGTCATAAGAAGAGCAGCGCCGGGAGTAGACCAGGCAATCACTATGGGCGCACGGAAATGCCAGGATAGGCTCATCGTAGTGACGGCCATACCAATGGATAACGCCCAGATCCAAGATGAGATCTGCCCGTCAGACAGGCCAGCATTCTGGCCCGCCTGAAACATCAAGACGAGCGAGCTGGTGTAACCGACCAGCATGGCGACGAATCCCGCCACGATGGAAGAAGGAGAGGAGTCAGATAACGGGCGTAAGACATTGATTGCAGACATGGAGCAGTCTTCAGTGAGTGGATAGCACTAGGGGGTAGAGCGAGCACATTAACAAGGCAGCCATTGTCCAGTTGAAGATACGAAGACGGGTAGGTGTGCCGAGTAGGCTGCGCAAGGCCATGCCGAACAGAGTCCAAGCACTTACGCTGGGAATGTTGATCAAGGCAAACAGCAGGGCGATTAATATCAAGTTGCTGTAGAAATCCTGGGTGGGCAGGTAAGTGGTGATAGCCCCAATCGCCATGACCCAGGCCTTTGGGTTTACCCACTGGAAGGCAGCGGCTTGAAAGAAGCCGAAGGGCTTGCTGCAGGCTGGTTCGGTGGGTGTTGGAGGTACTGCTGTAGCGATTTTCCAAGCCAAATAGGACAGGTAAAGAGCGGCAAGTAGTTTTAGGCCGGTGTGCAGGACAGGATACAGAGTGAAAAGTTGTCCCAATCCCAGTCCCATGAGGATAACCATGAGCATATGCCCTAGGCTGATGCCGAGCATATGCGGAAGGGTGCGGCGAAACCCGTAGTTGACGCCGGACGCGAGCAACATCATGTTGTTCGGGCCTGGCGTGACGGAGGACACGAAGGCAAACATTATAAAGGCCGCGAGTAGTTCAGGCGTCATGGGCATATTCCTTTTCCATTTAGCATAAACACCTAGGAACTCAGCGTACCGATACACCCATTTTCAGAAGTAGCCATACAGTGGCTGCAGTCCATGCTTCAAGAAGATGGTTCCGATAAGGGCTCTGACTTGCCAGCCAAGGCTCTGTTGATGGCGAACCACCCATTAACTGCTACTTCGCCTGCTTCGCTGAAGGCCCGCTCGAGCAGCTTTACCTGCTCACGACGCAACAGCTGCTCATACTCTGCGCCGGTCCGTGTCAGATTCAGGCTGCGCTTGCGCTTGTCTTCGATAGCGGACCCGATTATGACCATGTCCATTTCTACCAGCTGGCGTAGCGGCATATTAAGCGCTTGCTTGGTAACACCCAGGCGTTGCAGCAGGTCCTTGTGGCATAGACCGGGTGAGCCAGCGATAAAGAACAGGATGCGCTGATGAACTCGGCTCAACCCTCGTCGTGACAGCATTTCATCCGCTTTGGCCGTAAAAGCCTGGTAACCAAAGAAGAAGGCTTGCATGGCCTGACGCTGGGTTGTTGTGTTTTTAAGGTCAAACATATTGACGTTTCTATTCCATTCGTCGTAGTTTCGGTCAAATAGTTTGTCTTATCAGAGCGCTGTCGACTACAGGTACGTCCAAGGCTTTTCCAAATCTTTAGCTCGAGCTGGAGCGGTCGCACCTAGCATGAATCGGTTTTCACGCCGGATCTGGCGCAAGGTAGGACGATAGCGGAGTCTTTCTAGACACAGGCTGTTCATCAAGAAAATCTGGCCGCGCAAGGAGGTTGTTATGTACCGGATCTATGGAGATCAACGCTCTGGAAATTGCTATAAGGTCAAGCTCATAATGGCCTTGCGTGGTTTTGCCTATGAGTGGCAGCACGTCGACATCTTGAAAGGCGAGACGCGTTCTGCAGCGTTTTTGGCCAAGAACCCTAACGGCAAAATCCCGGTACTCGAATTGCCGGATGGCACCTGTTTATGGGAATCAAATGCCATTCTCAACTATCTAGCCGAAGACAGTGTCTTTTTGCCCAAGGAGCCTCGCTTACGTACCCAAGTGCTGCAATGGCAATTTTTCGAGCAATATAGTCACGAGCCTTATGTGGCTGTAGCGCGCTTTATTCAATTGTATTTGAACATGCCGGAAGAGCGCCGAGCCGAGCATAAGAAAATGTTGTGTGAGGGTTATAGGGCGCTCAACGTAATGGAACAGCAACTATCGCGTACGCCTTATCTGGTCGGCGATAATTATTCAATTGCTGATATTGCACTGTATGCCTATACCCATGTAGCAGATGAGGGCGGGTTCGACCTTGTTGGCTATCCAGCCATCACGGCATGGATGGCCCGTATTGCTTGTCATCCACGTCATGTAGGGATGCATGACTGACAACACTAAACCTAAAGCGCCACAACTTGAATCAAAAACAGTTGTGGCGCTTTAGGTTTTAGAGCAAGGCGTTGGCTGAAGAAGTGCCTGTACGTGTCATTACCGCTTCCCGCTGTATGTTGCCACTGATAGGGGAAGCCGGGATTCGTTTGATAGATTCTTTAACTCGATCCGTTACGCGATATCCACTCGGGTTTTGTACTTGCCAACGCCAAGCATCAGCGATCATGGCAGTTAGGCCTCGTTCGGCTTTCCAGCCTAGTTCACGCTCGGCTTTGGTTGGGTCTGCCCAGCACGCAGCAATATCACCCTCCCGTCGAGGTGCCAAACGATAGGGGAGACGTGTTTGAGTGATCTCCTCAAAAACCCTTATCAGCTCCAGTACTGAGTGCCCCTGTCCCGTTCCTAGGTTCCAGATGTGAGCGCCTTTCACCTGACGCAGTTTTTCCAACGCTAGCAAATGGCCTTTGGCTAGATCGACTACGTGGATGTAATCGCGAATTCCGGTGCCGTCTGGTGTTGGATAATCCGCGCCATATACATTCAACTGTTCCAGCCGGCCAATGGCCACTTGAGTAATGTAAGGCAACAGGTTATTTGGGATACCGCAAGGATCCTCACCAATGAGGCCTGACTCATGTGCACCAATAGGGTTGAAATAGCGCAATAACGCTATCGACCAGCGCGGATCGGCATTCGCCAAATCACGCAGGAGATTTTCCACCATCAGTTTGGACTGGCCGTACGGATTGGTCGGTAGGCCTGTTGCTGCCTGTTCGTTGATGGGCACGGTTGCGGGCGTACCGTAGACTGTTGCCGATGAGCTGAACACCAGGCGGAACACGCCAGCATCCGCCATGGCTTGGCAAAGGGTCAGGCTGCCACCTACATTGTTGTCATAGTAGTTCAGTGGATGGCGTACGCTTTCGCCTACAGCTTTAAGTCCAGCAAAGTGCAGTACCGCTTCGATCGGATATTGTGCAAACAAAGCATCAAGTTGAGCCCGGCGGCGAATATCGCCTTTGACAAAATGCAAGGTACGTCCTGCCAGTTGCTCTACACGCTGTAGCGCTATACGCGAGCTATTACATAGGTTATCCAGTACAAGGACATCATGTCCTGCCAGCAAGAGCTCGAGTACTGCATGAGACCCGATATAGCCTGCGCCCCCCGTCACTAGAATCATCGTCACGCTCCACTGGTCAAGTCTTCAAACAAACCACGCCGACACAGCCTGGTCGTTCGGAAAGATCGGCTGCGGTTTACGAAGCGGCAATACAATGAGGAAGTGAGTATGTGCGAAAAATTTGCACGTATATGGCCAGACCTTGGGAGATGGCCACTAGTTCCTCGAGGATTGATTCAAATAGAGAAAGGGCTGTATCGACGAAAGGAGGGGAACCCACTCGGCTGACTGCTAGTCGAACCGCCAATGGCCGGTGGCTCCCGCCAATGGCCGGTGGCTCCCATTGTGCCTTGGGGCGCTGTAGCTCATTCGGACAGGAATCAAGCAATGAACTCGAATAGGCCGTACGGGTTCCTTTACTTGCATGCGTACAAGTCGAGGAGAGATTGATGAGCTGGGCTGGACCCTTTCAATACGAGATTGGCAAATCACGACAGGCTCACCTGTCATCTACAGGGTTCGACGCAGCGGCTAGGGAGCATTTTCCTACACTGCTTTGCCTGTCCCATCTACGGTGGAACTTCGTTTACCAACGGCCCCAGCACCTGATGTCCCGTTTCGCCCGGGATTACAATGTTCTTTTTTTCGAAGAGCCGTTACCTACTGACGATCCTAATCCCTGGCTTGAAGAAATCGATGCTGATTTAGGCATTACCCGGCTTGTGCCCCGTTTTCCTGTCGGACTTGAGGGCGAGGCTGCCGAGGCGGTACTCAAGCGTTTACTAGATCGACGCCTGGAAGAAGCTGATATTCAAGAAGCGGTACTCTGGTATTACACGCCTATGAGTCTGCCGTTCAGTCAGCATATAAAAGCTTCTATAACCGTTTATGACTGTATGGATGAGCTGTCCGCCTTTCGAGGCGCACCGCCCGCCATGCTCGAGCGTGAGCGGCAATTGCTGGAAAAGGCCAATGTCGTTTTTACAGGGGGCTATAGCCTCTATGAAGCGAAACGCGAGCGGCATAAAAATGCGCATCCTTTTCCCAGCAGTGTTGATATCGCTCACTTCGCCCAAGCGCGCGAAGAGCAGGCCGATCCCGCTGACCAGGCAGCAATCCCGCATCCTCGCTTGGGTTTTTACGGTGTAATCGACGAGCGTCTGGACATCGATTTGCTCGATACCATCGCTCAACAGCGACCTGACTGGCACATCGTCTTGATCGGGCCTGTGGTTAAGATCGCTCCTGAAAGTCTTCCCAAACGCGACAACATTCATTTGCTGGGCGGCAAGGTTTATGACGAGCTGCCTCATTACTTGGCAGGCTGGGATGTAGCGATCATGCCATTCGCATTAAATGAGTCGACTCGTTTTATCAGTCCTACCAAAACGCCGGAGTACTTGGCTGGTGGAAAACCTGTTGTATCTACGCCAATTACCGATGTTGTTAGAACGTACGGGCAATCGGGCGTTGTTCGAATCGCTGATAGTGCCGAGGCTTTTATTAGTGCAGTAGAGGCGTCGTTAGTTGATGCTCAGGATCGGGAGGGTTTGCTCAAGGCAGCCGATGCGATTCTGGGAGAAATGTCGTGGGACACTACCTGGCAAGGCATGACGGAGCAGATGAAATGCGCACGATGAACGAGGGGGAATCCATGTCAGCAGGTGTAGCTATATCCAATGAGTCGAAGCGTCAGGGGTTCGATTATCTAATCGTAGGGGCTGGTTTTGCCGGCAGCGTTCTTGCTGAGCGTTTGGCTGCTGGGCTTGGCAAGCGTGTACTCATTGTTGATCGTCGCCCGCATATCGGTGGGAATGCCTATGATCATTATGATGAGGCTGGCGTGTTGATTCATCGCTATGGGCCGCATATCTTCCATACCAACTCACAGCGTATCGTAGATTATCTTTCCCGATTTACGGAATGGCGTTCCTATGAGCATCGTGTGTTGGCCAACGTTGATGACCAACTGGTACCAATTCCTATCAACCGGACGACGTTGAACAAGCTATACGGGCTTGATCTTCAAAACGATGAGGAGGCCGCTGAATATTTGGCAGGCCGCGCTGAGCCGGTAGAGCATATCCAGACCTCTGAAGACGTAGTTATCAATCAGGTAGGGCATGAGCTGTACGAAAAGTTTTTTAGAGGCTATACCCGTAAGCAGTGGGGGCTAGACCCGTCGCAACTGGATAAGTCAGTAACCTCACGCGTACCGACCCGTACCAATACAGATGACCGCTATTTTAGCGATACCTTCCAAATCATGCCGTTGCATGGTTTTACGCGAATGTTCGAAAAAATGCTGGATCATCCTAATATCAAGGTGATGCTTAACACGGATTTCCGTGAGATCCGCGATGAGATTCAGTTTGATCATCTGATCTACTCCGGCCCGGTCGACGAGTATTTCGATTATTGCTACGGAAAATTACCGTATCGCTCACTCAAGTTCCGTCATGAGATGGTTAATTCAGCTCAGTTCCAGCCCGTCGCCGTAGTTAATTATCCCTCTGAAGATGTCCCGTATACCCGTATCAGTGAGTACAAGCACCTGACCGGACAGGAGCATCTCAAGACTAGCGTTACCTATGAATATCCCTCGGCAGAGGGCGATCCCTATTATCCTATTCCACGTCCAGAGAACGCTGAGCTTTATAAGCGTTACCAGGAACTAGCCAATTCCACTCCTAACGTAACCTTCCTGGGACGTCTTGGTACTTACAAGTACTACAACATGGATCAGGTCGTTGGTCAGGCATTGGCAGCCTACAAACGCATCGCTGAAGCAGAAGGCATCATCGAAGAGGCCGCTGAAACAACAACGGCTTGAAGCGAGGAAAGCGAGCTTATGCATGTCCCCGGAACGTTTAACAGTTTCTTTCTGGGCGGTTTCGAGTGCTCGACCCATCGCCGTTTCGATGGACGCCGTTTGGATCTCATTGCGGCCACGCGTCATGATCGGTTCGCCAAGACGGATTATGCTCGCTTGCGCAGTAGTGGGATCCAGGCTGCGCGGGACGGTGTTCGCTGGCATCTGATTGAAACCCGACCGGGTATCTATGACTGGTCAAGCCTCCTCCCGCAGGTGCAGGCTGCGCGGGAGGAGGGGGTTCAGATCATTTGGGATCTTTGCCATTACGGGTGGCCAGACGATATCGATATCTGGTCTCCTGCCTTTGTAGACCGTTTCGCCCGCTTTACGAGTGCTGTCGCAGCATTCATGCGCAATGAAGGTATCGAGGTACCGTTCTATTGCCCAGTCAACGAAATTTCCTATTGGGCATGGGCCGGAGGTGATGCTGGTCATTTCAATCCTATGGCAAAGCGGCGTGGCGTTGAACTTAAGGTGCAACTAGTGCGTGCCTCGATCGCTGCAATAGAAGCAATTCGCTCGGTTGCGCCCAAGGCGCGCTTCGTCCAGGCCGATCCGCTTATCAATGTTGTCCCGGCCTCTGGGCGAGCCTCTGATCGAAATGCGGCAGAAGAGTATCGGCAGAGCCAGTTCGAGGCGTGGGATATGCTCTGTGGCAAGGAGTGGCCGGGTTTGGGAGGTAAACCTGAATATTTGGATATCGTCGGGTTGAATTACTACTCGGATAACCAGTGGTTCAATGGGGGGCAGACCATTTATCAGGGTGATCCCTTATACAGACCGCTACAAGGAATGCTTGCTGAAGTCTATACCCGTTATCAGCGACCCTTATTGATTGCTGAAACCGGTGCCGAAGGAGCGGCGCGGGCACCATGGCTAACATATGTCAGCCATGAGGTCCGAGCTGCCATGCTCAACAATATTCCGATTGAAGGTATGTGTCTTTATCCCATCTTAGATTATCCAGGATGGAACGATGAGCGCTGCTGTGAAGTCGGTTTATATAGCTATGCGGATGAGCACGGCCATAGGACTCTTCATACAGACTTGGCGGATGAGCTCTTACGTCAACAGGCAAATTTTGCCGAGATGGCAGCAGGACAATCACTGTGAGTAGTCAGTCCGAGCATTCCCGGTCTACCTCTATTTCATCGCGACCCAGCGCATTCCTCTGGCAATACGTCTGTCGAAGACGTATTGCTTTTGGCGGTTTGTTTACCTTGATGATAGGCGGGGCCGCCTGTGCCGTAGCAGTCCAATATGCTATGAAGCTGCTGGTTGATGCGATGGCAAGTCAGGACCGCTTGGCTGCAAATGTATGGGTGCCGTTCGGTTTTTTCATCGGCCTCATTGCTATGGAAAATGTGCTATGGCGTACCGGGGGCTGGCTGGGGTGCCGCACTATCGTCAAGACCGGTGTCGATCTGCGTATTGATCTGTTCGAACACCTGACCGGTCACCCCATGCGGTATTTCAAAGAGCATTTTTCGGGAGCGCTTGGTAATCGCATTAACCAAACCGGCACGGCAGTGGCCAATATTTTTACTGCTCTGACGTGGCGTATCATCCCGCCTTGTACGGATTTTCTTGGTGCTGTTGTCGTGTTGCTAACTATTCAATGGCGAATGGCATTGGTACTAGTGGCATTTGTTCTCCTTGTGGCGCTCGTAATCACAGGGTTTGGCATTCGTGGTCGTTACCGCCATCAGGCCTTTGCCGAGCAGGCATCCCGAGTGGGCGGCGAAGTGGTTGATATGGTTTCCAACGTTTGGACAATCAAGGCCTTTTCAGCCCGTGAAAGAGAGCGTGATCGTCTGGCCCGTGAGTTAGGTGTAGAGGCTAGGGCTCAGCGTCGCAGCTGGATGTATGTGGAAAAGGCTAGAATTCTTCATGACGCCTGTCTGACCCTGATGGCCGGCTCCATGTTGATCTGGGCTATCCTGCTCTGGCGCCAAGGCAGCGTAACCCCTGGAGATGTAGTGGTAGTAAGTGCCTTGACCTTCCGCATTCTTCATGGCTCGCGCGACCTGGCCTTGGCTTTGGTGGATACTGCCCAGCAGTTTGGTATTGTGGCTGATACGCTCAAAATCATTGCCAAGCCGCATGAAATCAAGGATTTGGAAGGAGCTGGCACGCTAAAGGCTCAGGCTGGCGCTATCGATTTTGAAAATATCACTTTCAGCTATCCAAACGGGCAAAAGGTAATTGACCAGCTGACCTTGCATATTCCGGCAGGGCAAAAAGTCGGCATTGTTGGTACGTCAGGTGCTGGCAAATCGACTCTGATCAATCTCTTGCAACGTCTGGATGACGTTGATGGTGGTCGAATTCTTATTGATGGACAGCCTATCAATGAAGTGAGTCAGGATAGTTTAAGAGCAGCTATAGCCGTAGTTCCGCAAGAAATAGCGCTGTTCAACCGTACTATTCGGGAAAATATCCGTTACGGTAAGCCTGGCGCCACGGATGAGGAAGTCTATCAGGCGGCCTGTCACGCTTACTGTGACCATTTTATCCAGCATCTCCCCGAAGGCTACAACACGATGGTTGGAGAGCGGGGCGCTTGTCTTTCCGGTGGGCAGCGGCAACGCTTGGGCATTGCCCGTGCCTTTCTAAAGGGTTCGCCTATCCTCATTCTGGATGAGGCAACTTCGGCTTTGGATACACATTCCGAAAAGGAGATTCAGTTAGCCCTGACAGAGCTGGTTCGTGGCCGAACCGTATTGGCCGTTGCGCACCGTCTCTCGACCGTAGCTAACTTTGACCGAGTTATCGTGATGGACAAGGGCCGTATCGTAGAAGATGGCCCGCCCGCAGCATTGCGTCGCAGTGGCGGTCTTTTCGAGTCGCTGTGGAATATTCAGGCTACAGCGCTTGAAGAGAATGAAACACTGCCTCAGCGTAATGTGGGGTGACGGGACCAACTGAATAGCGGTCCCGTTAGGGCAGGTAAGTTTAGCGATTAATCAGGCCCATAAACTCAGCTCGGGTTGCATCGTTGCTGCGGAACTGGCCAAGCATGACGGAAGTAACCATAGACGAGTTCTGTTTTTCCACGCCGCGCATCATCATGCACATATGCTGAGCCTCAATCACGACCGCTACTCCAGCTGCCTGAGTCACCTTTTGAATGGCCTCGGCGATTTCACGTGTCATGTTTTCCTGGATCTGTAAGCGACGAGCATACATATCTACGATGCGCGCTACCTTGGACAAGCCCAGGACCTTTCCGCTAGGCATATACGCTACGTGTGCCTTGCCAATGAAAGGCAGCATGTGATGCTCGCATAACGAATAGAGTTCAATGTTCTTGACCAGCACCATCTCGCTGTTATCCGACGTAAACAGGGCATCCCCGACGACTTCTTCCAGCGTCTGGTTATATCCCCGACAAAGGTACTGCATGGCCTTGGCTGCGCGCTTGGGGGTATCTAGCAAGCCTTCGCGGGAAACATCCTCGCCCAGTTGTGACAGGATGGCGGAATAGTGTTGTTCCAGTGACATGGTCTTTCCTATGGGTGTGCGGCACCGCAGCAATGCGGGGTAAGCAGAGTAGGGGCTGCGGCGATTAAAATCAATTTTGAGCGAAAAGGTAGGTTATTCGTCCCGCCCTTCCAACATGGTGCGCTTGAGTAATACATACACAGCACCTGTGCCGCCATGACGAGGCTGGCATGAAACAAAACCAAGCACTTGCGGGTGTTGACGCAGCCAGGTGTTGACGTGACTTTTGATCAAAGGGCGCCGACCATCCAGGCGAGCCGCTTTGCCATGCGTAATACGTACACAGCGGATTTCGAAGCGTGTAGCTTCAGCCAGAAAGTCCCACAAGGTTATCCGGGCTTTTTCAACTGTCATGCCGTGGAGGTCCAGGCTACCGTCAAAGGGAACCTGGCCCGCCTTGAGCTTACGTATCTGTGTATCCTGGACGCCATTACGAGCCCAGTAGAGTTCATCTTCAGCACCGACATCAATGATGAACTGATCGGACAAACCATCTACCGTGGTAGTCTGGTTCGAAACTTGCGCGGCTGCACGCCGTTCGGCGATCTGACGGCGGTCCGTACGTGGTTTGCCAGTATCAGCACGGTCATGCACCAGTCGTTGTACACCGCGCATTTCGTTGGCAAAGGATGAAAAATCGTCTTCCGACATGAGGCCTCCCGTAGCACCTCGGTAGTTTACTGGATGAGCGTTGAGGCGTCCCGGTCTTCAAGTAGTGCGTTAGCGTGCTGAAGCACTAGCCGCTCGCGATTGACCCAGCTTCCTCCAATACTGACGAAGGGCTGGTCGTGGCGTTCTAACCATTCCTGACAGGCTTGATAAAAATTAAGCCGGTCACGTAGGCCTGGCTGACAGCGTTGCCCATCTGCCGCCCAGGGTACTTCGCGCGGATCAAGCAATAAATGCAGGTCATATTGTCGGCTTAGCAAGGCCTCCTCCAGCCAGTCGGGGCTATGCTGGAATAGTATCTGACTCCAGATACGATTGCTGAGCAGGTGAGTATCAAGAACTAGCAGTTCAGGCAGCAGTGCACGAGCATGGTCTTCCCGCTCAAGTTGGCATCGTGCTATTGGCTCGACGTCGGAATAAGTCGTATCGCGGCCAATCGCAGCAACATATTCGCGCACGTATTCGCTCACAACCAACCCGCCGAGTCTTCGCCCAAGTGTTTGCGCTAGCCATGTCTTGCCTGTGGATTCAGGGCCGGTCAATACGATAACTTTCATGACGATACTACCTCACGGCGCCAAGCGTACCAGCCGCGTGCGGCAAGTCCGACGAAAAGTGCATACAGCAGGGCGGTGAGAAATAGTGATTTATAGACGAACAGTCCAACATACAAGACATCAACTACCAGCCACAAAGGCCAGCACTCGACTCGCTTTTGTGCCATCCAGAGCTGCGCTACTAGGCTGAAGGCAGTTAGCGAGGCATCTAGCCAGGGTTGGCTCGCATCGGTATAGGTTGCCATGACATAACCGAGCAATAGACTACCTGCGACCCCAGCCAGTAGACCTGTTAGCAGAGGTATCGGTTGCAAGGTGCTTACAGAGCGTCCCCGATGATCCGCTCCTCCTCGAATCCATTGCCACCAACCATATCCTTGCAGTACCGCATATACCCCTTGCAGTAGCATGTCCGAATAGAGCTTGGCTTCATAGAACACCCAGCTATACATCACTACCATGATCAGCCCGATAGGCCAGCACCATACATTTTGCCGAACCGTGAGCCAGACCGCGATTACGCCTAATAAGGCTGCAACTATTTCAAAAGAAGACACCCTAAGCACCCTGGAAAAATATTGCATAGGAACTTTATCTTACGCTGTTGAGTGTAATACCTCGTTTATTTATTGGGCTTAGCACCTTATGCAGTAAAGCCTCTGGTAAGGTTCGCACGCTTTGTTGTGCCTTTTTTAGTCAGCCGTGTTTGTACCTGAGCTGGTATGTAATCGCTGCCTTGAGGCAGCTTATGGAGGAACGGATGGATGTATGGAGCGCCATTCAGGCGTTGATCTTGGGTATTGTCGAAGGGCTGACTGAATTTCTGCCAATATCGAGTACCGGTCACCAGATCATCGTGGCGGATTTATTGGGGTTTGGTGGCGACCGGGCCATGGCTTTCAATATTATTATTCAACTTGGTGCCATTCTGGCGGTGGTTTGGGAGTTTCGCCGTAAAATTATCGATGTCATAGTGGGCTTGCCGACGCAGCGTCCGGCGCAGCGCTTCACAATTAACTTACTCGTGGCGTTCTTTCCTGCAGTAATTCTGGGCGTTGCATTTGCGGATCTCATCCATGAGTACCTGTTCAACCCGATTACCGTTGCGGCCGCTCTGGTTATCGGCGGTGTCATCATGTTATGGGCTGAGCGCCGTCAGCATTCGATCCGTGTAGAGCAGGTCGATAACATGAGTTGGGTAGACGCCCTCAAAATCGGTTGTGTCCAGTGCTTGGCCATGATTCCAGGAACCTCCCGTTCGGGTTCGACGATTATTGGTGGATTGCTATTTGGCCTATCGCGTAAGGCAGCCACGGAGTTCTCTTTTTTCCTGGCTATGCCTACGATGGTAGGGGCGGCATTTTATTCCGGCTATAAGTACCGCGAGCTATTCCAACCCAGTGATCTTCCGGTATTTGCCATTGGCTTCGTAACGTCGTTTATTTTCGCCATGATTGCGGTGCGGGGATTGCTCAAGTTCATTGGCAACCATAGCTATGCTGTATTTGCCTGGTACCGGATCGTCTTTGGCCTCTTGATCCTGGCAACCTGGTGGTTTGGTTGGGTGGATTGGACCTCTGTAGTTGCTTGAGTCAGCAATACAGGTTTAATAGCGGTAGGTGTGGCCTTCTAACGGCACATAAAAAGGGGAGCGGTTAGCCGCTCCCCTTTTTCATTATTTCTCTTTTACTTCAGTTGAAGAACTTCATTGTTATGGGAACGGACACGGTGCAGAAGCTCCGTATCCTTGTCCAGCGAGCCACCCAGGGCTGGGAACATTTTCCTCAAGTGAGCCTGCCATGCTTCAGACTGATACTGCTCAGGGAAACAGCGCTGGATCAGCGTGAGCATGATCGACACCGATGTCGATGCACCAGGAGAGGCGCCGAGCAGGGCTGCAATCGAGCCGTCAGCTGCTGAGACGATTTCGGTACCGAATTGTAGGGTGCCGCCTGTTTTCGGATCTTTTTTGATGATCTGAACGCGTTGCCCAGCTATCTCCAGGCGCCAATCTTCTTTGCGAGCACCAGGATAAAAACCGCGTAGTTCATCGAGACGCTGATCAAACGACTGTATGACCTGGCCGATCAAGTACTTCGTCAGTGGCATATTATCTCGGGCAACGGCCAGCATAGGCCCAATGTTGTTACCTTTTATCGATTTGGGTAGATCAAGGAAAGAGCCTTGCTTTAGGAACTTGGTCGTGAAACCCGCAAATGGACCAAACAGTAGTGATTTCTTACCGTCGACGACTCTTGTGTCCAAGTGAGGAACCGACATAGGCGGTGACCCTACGCTGGCCTTGCCATAGACCTTGGCCTGATGCTGACTAACGATCTCAGGGTTATCGCAGCGCAGCCATTGGCCGCTAACCGGAAAACCGCCATAGCCATGACTTTCTGGGATATCGGATTTCTGTAAAAGAGGCAGTGCGCCGCCGCCTGCGCCAAGAAACACGAAGCGGGCGCGGAGGGTACGTGTCTCACCGGTTTGCGTGTTCTCTATGGTGAGTCTCCAACGCTTGTCCGGCTCACGATGCAAATCTGTAACCTTTTGGTTGTAGACGATCCGGGTGCCTGGTTGCTGGGTCAAGTGGTGGAGAAGGTTAACTGTCAGCGCGCCGAAGTTAACGTCCGTACCGCTTTCAGTACGAGTTGCCGCGATTTTTTCGTTAGCGGGCCGGTCCTTCATCATGAGCGGCATCCACTCTTCGAGCTTGGCGCGGTCTTCGGTGTATTCCATGCCTTCAAAAAGCGGACTGGTCGTCAAGGCTTCGAAACGCTTGCGCAGGAAGGCAATGTCCTTGTCACCACGGACAAAGCTGAGATGCGGAATAGGATTGATAAAGCTTCTGGGCGAATCGAAATGGCCCTGTTCGACAAGATAAGTCCAAAATTGCTTGGACGTCTCGAACATCATATTGATATCGATGGCTTTGGCAATATTGACCGTACCGTCTTTGGCCTCAGGGGTGTAGTTGAGTTCGCAAAGAGCTGCGTGACCTGTGCCGGCATTGTTCCAAGGATTCGAGCTCTCGGCGGCGCCAGTGCCAAGCAACTCAAGCACTTCCACGTCGAGCGTGGGGTCGAGTTCCTTGAGCATAACGGCAAGCGTTGCACTCATGATGCCGGCTCCCACAAAAACGAGATCCGACTCTCCGCTACCACGTTGGGTCATCGATGGTACTCCTGAAGCACAATGTCATTCTTGAAGTGTAAAAGCCAAGCCTATTGTGGCTTGTGCTCGAATCATGGAGCCCGTTGTCCTGGCTGATTGAGGTAGGCGATTGCCTAGTCTCGAAAGGGCAAGGCGAGGCAGGCTTAACCGGTAGCGAGGCCCTGGCAATTGGCAGGAGAACTCGTGCATTCAGCAGGATAATGAGCCTGCTAATTATCCATCTGGCAGCTTCGATTGAAAACAAAAGACGATGGTTCACGCCAAAACGGGAAAAATCGCTGCAACTAGTGGCCATCGTCATCATGGCTACCTGGCAAATGTATCGCATGCTGAGCCATGCGAGCGATTAAGCGATAAGGGCAGAGGCATTTTTCTTTTCAGCGCCGGAATGGCCAAACATGCTTGGGTTAATCCGCTCCATGAGCGAATAGGAAAAGCATGGCGGATGATACAAGCGGTAAGCCCAGGATAAAACCCAGAAGCGGTGTGTTTTTTATTAAACACACCGCCTTTGTAGTGCTTGTAATGGAGGACTACATTTTTGTTAGATCAAAACACCTTGGCTACGCAGATAATCGTCGTAGGTGCCACTGAAATCGGTTACACCATTTTCGGTCAACTCGATAATGCGAGTTGCCAACGATGAAACAAATTCCCGATCGTGGCTGACGAAAATCAGCGTACCAGGATAGTTTTCCAACGCTAGGTTAAGTGCCTCGATCGATTCCATGTCCAAGTGGTTAGTTGGCTCGTCCATAATCAGCACATTGGGCTTTTTAAGGATCAGCTTGCCGAACAGCATTCGGCCTTGCTCGCCACCGGATATTACTTTGACGGATTTCTGAATATCGTCATTAGAGAACAGCATTCGGCCCAGAGTGCCTCGTACCAGTTGCTCACCACCTTGCGTCCATTGACTCATCCAGTCAAAAAGATTCATGTCATCGGCAAAATCTTCTGCATGATCCTGGGCAAAATAACCAACGTCTGCGCTATCGGTCCATTTCACTTCACCCGAATCTATTCCTATGTCGCCTACCAGACAACGCAAGAGCGTAGTTTTACCGATGCCGTTCGGTCCGATGATCGCGACGCGCTCACCAGCTTCGACCTGCATGCTCAAACGATTGAATAGCGGCTTGCCATCGTAGCCCTTGGTAAGGTTATCTACCGTGACGGCCTGGCGATGCAGTTTTTTAGTTTGTTCGAAACGGATGAAAGGACTGACACGACTGGATGGCTTGACTTCCTCCAGCTGGATCTTATCGATCTGCCGTGCGCGGCTGGTTGCCTGCTTCGCTTTTGAGGCATTGGCCGAGAAGCGGCTGACGAATGATTGGAGTTCGGCAATCTGAGCCTTCTTCTTAGCATTATCCGACAATAGGCGTTCGCGGGCCTGCGTTGCCGCCGTCATGTATTCATCGTAATTGCCTGGGAACAAGCGTAGTTCGCCATAATCCAGGTCCGCCATATGAGTACATACACTGTTCAGGAAATGACGATCATGCGAGATGATAATCATCGTACTGTTACGCGCAGTCAGGACCCCTTCCAACCAGCGAATCGTATTGATATCCAGGTGGTTAGTTGGTTCGTCTAGCAGCAGTACCTCTGGATCCGAGAAGAGGGCTTGCGCTAGTAGAACACGCAGTTTCCAGCCTGGAGAAACCGCGCTCATGAGACCAAAATGCTGTTCCAGTGGGATTCCTAGACCCAACAATAGCTCGCCGGCGCGAGACTCAGCGGTATAGCCATCCATTTCGGCAAACTGTACTTCCAGCTCGGCCACAGCCATGCCGTCTTCTTCACTCATCTCGGGTAGTGAATAAATCCGGTCGCGTTCTGCCTTGACCTGCCAGAGTTCGGTATGTCCCATGATTACCGTATCGATGACAGTATGATCCTCGTAGGCGAACTGATCTTGGCGCAACTTGCCGAGGCGTGTATTAGGCTCGAGCATGACCTGCCCGGCAGAAGGCTCAAGATCTCCACCTAAAATTTTCATGAAGGTAGATTTGCCGCAACCGTTAGCACCAATAAGGCCGTACCGGTTGCCATTACCAAATTTGACGGAAACATTCTCGAATAGGGGCTTGGCCCCAAATTGCATAGTGATATTTGCGGTGGAGATCAAGGGTCTTACCTGTAGCGGTGTTCAGGCTGGCTGGAAAAGAAGCGGGGCCAAATGTGAGCCAATGTGTACCAGTCTGATTGTGAAGAGGTCCGGCATGCGTAGGTCGATAGCAGCATTTTAATGCTATGCCCGAGCTGACCGGTGATAAAGCGGGGTTCATTCCCGACATGAAGCCTATTGTTGCATAGGAACAGCGACAGGGGTATGGCAGGCGATACTTGATCTTAACTTAGTCTGAGCAGGGAGAACTGAAAAATATGATGGAAGCAGTTGTATGTAAGGTCCGTTGATAAACGTGGAGCTGCCCATTTTGGTTTGATCCGCTTTGCTCCGGCTGATAGCCTCCGCGGCCATATTTAATAGGAGACAGGTATGAAGTGGGTTGCGTGGGGAGCAGGGCTTTTGTTAGCAGGGTGTGCTGATGTTTCAACTATCGAGTCACGACCTGCCTCGATGGATGTAACCTCAGGAAAATCGGTCAAGGATTATACAGCATGCCTTCTGCCTCTTCTTTCTGAAACGAGGCGGCCTTCTAGGGTTGAAGGTAGCGCTGAGTATCAACGTATTATCGTGCCGCAAAAAGTGTCCACGGCAGCAGCAGCCATTATTTATGTTAAGGAAACCTCTCGAGGTAGCAATATCGTCCTGCACGAGCGTATGGCAAATAATCCGCTCAGGCCGCGTGATATTCGTACAGCTGTAAAGGACTGTATTAGCTAGCTGCTAATTTGTATGGTAAATAGTTGAGATCGTTACCTGGACGGTCACGATCTAATCGATATGCATACTAATAATTAGATTCATTGTTGGCGGGACGGAACCATGCGTACTTTTCTACCGGCTATTTTGGTTGTCTTAACCTTATCGGGATGTGTGATGGGGGGGCGTAACATTACGCAAGAACAGATCGATCAGATCGATAAAGGGAATACCACCAAAACCGAGTTGATCTCAATGCTGGGCAAGCCGCAATCGAAAACGCATAAGTCCAGTGGTTATGAAGTGCTTACGTGGTCTTATTTCAATTCAGGTCTTTTAGGTAAAAAAGAGCAGGCCAAAGTATTAACTGTGATATTGGCTCCTGACGACACGGTTAAAAACTTTTCCTTCAAGAGCCAGAACTAAACTCTAGATTGACTAACTTCAAGCCGGAGTAGGATAAACGCTGTAACGTATCGTTCTTGCCAATTCCTTCAAAAGTGACGGTCGGTCGACGTCCAGCTACCGATAAGCTCAAGTGAAAGCTGATTTTTCCAAGCTCCCAGTTCATACCCCAGCGCCTTTATAGATTCACGAGTTTCTGAGACGAAGTGATGCAAAGCGCGGTTGTTACCGTAGACAGCAGGTTGAATGGCATCTGATTCATAAACCTTTCGACCGCGCTTGTCGAATACCACGAAACGAATGGAGCCATCCAGTGTACGTGAAGTAAAAGTGCATTCGAGAGGAGCTAGTCCTTGACTAATAAGCACTTTGGCCCTGCTATGACGATGAAGCGCCATTAAGTCTACCTTCCGTGTAGAGAGTGGCGCATAGACCAGGCTTCGCCTAGTCAAGTTCAACTCCCTGTCTGCCGTTCGTCTGAGTAATTTTTAGCAAAAACATTCTCTACTCGGGTCGAGTTTGCCCTTATAAAAAGCTATAGCACAGTACTTAAGACTTAGAGCAATTTTACTAAAGGCATTCATTAAGGCTTCATGGCTTATGTCTTTAAAGATCCTATATTTTGCATTAGATAGGTAACATAACCTATTGTAAATATTGTTATTTTTTTAGTTTTTCTGGCCTTGGCAGTTTTTACTGCTCATGTTTGCCGACTAGTTGCCGATAGGTTAGTAAGTGGGCCATCGTGGAAAGGCGATAAGATTTTTAGAGCTGATCCTGGCGTTGGGACTGGTCTTTACTATTTCCGAGTCGAGCAGTAGTGATACACTGTTTTGTGACGTATTTACTGTTTTAGCGAGAGGGCTATCGAGTTTTAACTGCCCGTCTCCTGAGCATAATTGTTCGATTTCTTCTCTGAACGTGCTTTTCGTATTGGTGTAGTAAAGCCATGTTGTTCCGCTTATTTGCCATGCCCTTGGTTTTGTTCATTGTTGGTCAGGGAAGCGCATGGTTTCTCTTAGGGTGGGCATCCAAGGCCGAGAAGACTGTGTTGCTGGATTTGGCAATCGCCACCAGGCTAGTTGGAATCCTGCTCGTTATGATGAGCTTGATCATTGGAGGCGGCTGGCTCCTGTCTCGTCTATATAAGCTGCATCTCTGGCGCGCCGGACGTCTCAAGGATGGCTGCTTTTATTGCAATGGGCTATTAAGTCATCATGACGATGACGAAGGGTTCTATAGCAAATGCCTGATGTGCAATACGCGACAACGTTGAGTTGTTCTCAAGTTTTTTATCCGGCCATAGGCTCATTCCTGGAAGGTCGTCACGACTAATCTATTCCAGTCTCATTAGCGACTTGCGCTCTGCTTTATCGTTACGATAGTAAACTTTTAATGGACGTTAGAGAGCAGTCTCTCTTTTATCGCTTGGCTGACGCTGTAGCTGCGTTACATCTTCTAGTGAGATCTAGTTCGGATGTTTAGCTAGCAGCAGGCTACAAAAGAGGTTTATTTTCAGTAACAACTTGTGACAAATAAGTTCTAGAGCTATTACTAGCTTACTAACGAAAGCAGTCTGGACGTTATAAAAACTTGATCTGGAGGCGTTTCGCTATGTTGCCGCAATTACCTGCTCGCTTGAAAAGTCTTTCAATCCCGTTGAGGATTCAAGTTACCAATGGGGCTGTGTTTGATTTAAGCCCCAACCCTGCTGTAACTCTTACTATCAAAGACCCTTCACTGTTTAATGAGCTACCTAGTGCAACGCTGGATAGATTAGGGCAGGCCTATGTTGAGCAACGAATGGACATCGATGGCCTGATGCCTGATGTTATCCGGATCGGAACGGCATTAAGCGATGCTCTCAACGAAATGCAGTCAGGCTTGAACAGTACTCTTAAGGCGCATGACAAGGCCACAGACGCAGCTGCAATTTCTTATCACTACGATCTTTCCAATGAGTTCTATCAGCTCTGGCTAGACCCTGAGATGGTGTACTCCTGTGCATATTTCGAAACAGGCCAAGAGGACCTCGCCACGGCCCAGTTAGCCAAGCTGAGGCATCTGTGCCGCAAACTGCGCTTACAGCCAGGCGACAAGTTGCTGGATGTAGGCTGCGGTTGGGGAGGGCTCGCGCGCGTAGCTGCCCGGGAATTTGGAGCAGATGTATTTGGAATTACGCTATCACGTGCCCAGCTTGAGTGGGCTCAGGCGCGTAATGCAGCGGAAGGCCTAACCGACAAAATCCACATGGAGCTTATGGATTACCGTGATCTTCCCAGGGATGGCCGCTTCGACAAAGTTGTTAGTGTTGGTATGTTCGAGCATGTGGGATATGCCAACCTTCCGCTGTATTTCCAGACGTTGTTTGCGGCCGTGCGGCCGGGCGGGGTCGTGCTGAATCATGGCATCACAGCACGGCATGTTGATGGCCGTGCCGTAGGGCATGGCGGTGGTGAGTTCATTGAGCGGTATGTGTTTCCTCACGGTGAGCTTCCTCATGTATCGTTGGCGATTGCCGAAATGAGTGAGGCGGGGCTGGAAATAGTGGATGTAGAAAGCCTGCGTATGCACTATGCGCGAACGTTGGATCTTTGGAGTGAGCGGCTGGAAGGCAATCTGGACAAGGCAGCTGGGCTGGTATCCGAGCAGGCGTTGCGGATTTGGCGGTTATATCTGCCTGGATGCGCTTATGCCTTCCGGCAGAACTGGGTAAACCTGCACCAAATCCTGTCGGTCAAGCCATATGACAATGGCGAAAACGATCTGCCATGGTCTCGTCATTATCTATATAAGTAATAAACGGGGCAGCCCAGAAGGTTAACCTTCTGGGCTTTGCCTGGCTGAGGCTGCCTCAGTTTGTCTAGCCTTCTTATATAGCCCGATACACAGCAACAGGCCGAGTAGAGACATTAACGCGGCGCAAAGGAATATTTCACTAAAACCGTAAAGGTTGGCTATTAAACCGGCCGCCGGGCCGGTGATGCCCAGGGATAAGTCCAGGCATAGTGAATAAGCGCCCAAGGCCGCGCTGCGATTGGTGGCAGGTACCTTGGTAATGGCTTCAACACCCAGCGCAGGGTAAACCAGTGATAAACCGAAGCCAGCCAGAGCGGCACCAGCCAGCGCCATGCCAGGCGATACGGCCAGCCATAGCAGGACAAGTCCGAATGTTTCGACAATAAAGCAGGCGATGGCGACGGTAAAGCCGCCAAGGCGATTGATCATGCCGGCAAACAGGAGGCGTGCGCAGATAAAGGCGGCACCAAAAGCGGTCAGGCTGTAAGCCGCATCGCTCCATCCGTTGCTTGCATAATAGAGTGTAATAAAGGTAGCGATGGCGCCAAAACCTACGGAGCTTAGTAAGAGCCCCAGCCCGTAGGGGCTGATTCGCCAGAAAACCCGGTGGAATGGCAGACGCTCACCGGAAATGACTGGTGCGGGTTCCTTGTTCCAGGCTAGGGCTAAACCGATCCCCGCGAGCAGAACGATGCTAACACCCATGCTCCATAATCCGAGGGTGCTTACTAAGGCAACACCAAGTGGAGCGCCGATTGCCAAAGCGCCATAAGCGGCGATGCCATTCCATGAAATGACTTTACTGACATGCTGCATGCCAACGCTGCCCATGCCCCAGCTGAGCGAGCCAGTACCGATTAGCGCCTGTGCGCAACCCAGTAGAACGCGTCCAACAAGTAGTAGCGTCAAGCTGAGGTTTGGATAGTCTTGAACAAGTGTAGACAGAAGAGTCAGAAGACCGCAGACAGCACACCCGAACAGGCCGGCAATTACACCTTTCTTAGGACCAATACTGTCGGCAATCTTGCCGGCCAGTGGCCGTGTTAGCAGCGTGGCGATGTATTGAATGCTGATGGCAAGACCGGCCATTACCGAACCGAAGCCCAGCGTATCGTGGACATAGCCTGGCAAGATGGCCAGCGGAATGCCAATTGCCAGAAAGGTAAGAAAGCTGAACACCACGATAGAGGCGATGCGAAGCGTGACAGTGAAAGACTCAGATGCCTTCATGGATATGACAAGCCTCCCTGTTCAAGTAAGGGGGTTCCGCTTGAGTAATGCGATGCTAAGGATGAGACCTGCTATAGACGCAGCCGTTGCGCTTAAAAACATTGAAGGGTAACCGAAGCGTGTCGCAATCGCTCCGATCAAAGGGCCGGTGATGCCAAGCGATAGATCGATAAAGACCGAGTACGCCGCCAGAGCTGCGCCTCGATTGGCATCCGGTACTTGTCTAACGGCCTCGACACCCAGAGCCGGAAAAACAAGTGAAAAGCCAAATCCGGTCAAGGCAGCACCAGCCAGGGCCAGGGTCGTAGAGTCAGCTTGCCACAAGAGCAACAGGCCGACCGACTCCACGCTAAAGCAGACTATGGCTACGCGAAACCCGCCGTACCGGTTGATCGTTTGGGCAAACAACAAGCGTGCACAAATGAAAAATATGCCAAAAAGACTCAGGCAAAGTGCTGCGTTGCTCCAGCCTCGGCTGGCATAAAACAAGGTAATAAACGTAGCGATGGTGCCAAAGCCGATGCCGCCAAGGGCCAGCCCAAGGCCATAAGGCATGACTTGGCCCAGAACATGACGGAAGGGTATGCGTTTACCGGACACTAGAGGTGTGGCAGGTTTGGGACGGGCGAGGTAGAGGCCCACTGCAGCCAGCAGGATGACGCTGGCTCCCATGCTCCATAAGCCTAGGGTATTCGCCAGGACGACCCCCAAAGGTGCGCCTACAGCCAGAGCGCCATAGCTCGCTATACCGTTCCAGGAAATCACCTTGGCAGTATTCATTACGCCAGCGCGGCCGATTGCCCAGCTGATAGCGCCCGTACCGACCAGGCTTTCTGAGCAACCCAGGATAATCCGCCCAAGAAGCAAGCATATGAGTCCGGCCTGAGGCCAGTTTTGTAGCAATACAGAAAGCAGCATCAACACACCGCTGATTCCGCAGCCAGTTAAGCCGTACAGAACGGCCTGTTTGGCACCAATGGTGTCAACGACCTTGCCTGCATGCGAGCGAGACAGCAGCGTAGCAAGGTATTGGCTACTAATGACAAGTCCCGCCACGATAGAGCTAAAGCCCAATTGCTCATGAACATAGGTAGGCAATACTGCCAGTGGAATACCAATAGTCAGGTAGGCCAGGAAGGTGAACAGTACGATGGAGACGATCAGAAGAGTGACGGCTAATGGGCGCTGTGGCGGGTCTATGGCAGTAGACATGGAAACGATGAAATATCCTTGAGGATGGTTGAAATCTATAAGGTCGGCCTTGCCGTCGAGAGTTCATATCGTGACAAATCGATCAGCTACTTATTCTAGACATACATATGACATCAGATAACGCCTGGAAGTAAGAAGGTTATCTGTTAAACAAGCATGTTTGGCTTGGAGTCGTTGCAATTTTCCAGAGAGCCAAGTGACTTTCTAAAGCGCTGCTACACCTCTTGTTTATGAATCACGTAGCTTGGGGAGAAGCTATAGAAGAATGCCTGCGCAATAAAATCTTAGCTAGAATCTACATTAACTAATTTTTTATAAATAAAATCAAATAGTTATATCTTTAAATTAATGTTGGATAATAAATTATTTTAACGAGTTTTTCTTGTGGCCGTTTGAGACGTTATTCTGACGCTTGTTCTACGGGAAGTGGTCTTCCCGTCAAATTTATGCCTTCTTGATAACTCTTCTTCCATACATAAAGCTTTATTACAAAAGCGAGCCATACTGCTTCATAGGCTATTTTTGGCTGATATGAAGGTAGGTTGAGTAGAAAAAGCGAGACTTTTTTAGCAGCTGGCATAGCATTTGTATGAGAAGGAAGACAGAAAAGTAGTACGAGCAAAGCCTGTAAGGACATGGGTAGCAGAGGAGTCCAGGCAGGGAGGCTGATCATTTAACGCTCAGGCCTAGACACATGCATACACGCTTTATCAAGACGCGACACGCCGCTGGCTTTACCTTGATCGAAATTCTGATCGTAGTAGCCATCATTGGAATTCTGGCTGCTATTGCCATTCCTTCTTATAGTTCGTATGTCAGCCGTAGCCAGATCAAGACGGCTCAAGGTGACCTAGTTGCATTGGGCCTGAATATGGAAAATGCCCGACAGCGCACCCTTAAATACCCAACCACCACCACTACGACTACCGAAGCGACTCAAAACCTGTTCAATGGTAAATGGCAGCCAGCGCAGGCGGCTGACTTTGATTACCTGATCACTCAAGCATCCGATACTGGCTATGTTCTTACAGCGCAAGGTAAGAGTGCGAAACTACGTACCTGTACGCTTAGTCTTACCCAAAAGAACCAGCGCACTATTTCAGGATGTCCGGGGGTTACGTCATGGTAAGACGCGCAAAGGGTTTCACCCTGATCGAGTTAATGGTCACGATTGCTGTACTCAGCATTCTAATGATGGCGGGGATACCCCTGACGCAGGGGTGGGTCAATAGCGCTCATCAGCGTGACGCCGCTAGTGTGATGCAGCAAGGCATTGCACGTGCAAAGGCCGTTGCGCTGCGTAACCCGGCTGGAGTGGCAGGAACCGATAAAGCTGCTGTATTACTGTGTCGTAGCGATGCCACGCTGGTTTTGGTACGTCCAGAGAACAGCCAGAAAGCCTTGGATTGTGCGCAGTCGGCTGATGCCCAGGTACTTTGGAGCGGCACATTGCCCAAGCAGGTTGATATTGTTGCCAACAACAAGCGTTTCCTGTGCCTTGCGCTGGATAATCAGGCGTTGCCTGTAAAAAGTGATCAAGCCCATACGGAATGCTCGACGGCAAACCCTGTCGTGAAGATAGGTCGGGAAGATGATCTGCCGATCAATGTTATATAGCTCCAGGCGCGCGCAGCGGGGAGATACGCTGATCGAGGCGCTGGTGGGAGTCCTGATCATGTCGGTGATCGGCGTCGGCATGATTCACATTGCTACCCGGGTTCAGCAGGGGCAGACGGATATGCACATCCAGAACTTTGCTGTGGTGCAAATGCGTAATCTATTGCATATCTACGGGACTACGTTATGTCCGGGAAATAGCAATAACAGTAAGGCATCTATAAGTTCGCCTATAGACGATACGGTATACCCGCTCAATGTAGAGTGCAGCGACCTTATGAGCACCGGAATCAAACTGGGCGGGCGCGAAATTACTCCTATTCCCCAGTCCGTCAAACTGCAGACGCGTCCCATGGATGAGGCTGTATTTGGCCTGCCGATTGAGGTAGGTAGTCTTGAGACGAAATAGACAGCACGGTTTCAATCTCATCAGCTTGTTGATTGGCATGACCATCTCCTTGATTACGGTTCTGGCCATGCTGTCGTTGTACCGTACGCTGATGAGTGTAACGCTGGAATCTGCTGAGTTGGCCACGAGCGAAGGCCAAAAGGCCTCCGGCTTATCAACTGCACAGATTGCCCTGCAACAAGCAGGATTTGGGTTGCCTTTGACGGGAGCTACTAAGTCTCAAGTAGGTAAGGACCTCATGGTTATAAGTGGGGCCGTATTATCCGAGCCATCGACAAGTGACGGTGAGACGCGTCGTTTAACAGCGGGTACGCCTGTAGATATGGCTACGGCTGATCCGATTCAGGGCGCGCTGGTAAATGCTATTGTCTGGGGGTACAACCCCAGCGCCGCAACCACAGAACCTTTAACAGACGATTACCGTTGTGGCGGTCTGGTGTTCACTGGCACGGCCCTGGTTCTGCTGCGGCCAATGAAATGTACCCGTGCCGAGCAGTGGAAGTCGCTCAATTGGACATCAATCGATCTCATCAATCCGGTCGATGCCACTGAGCAAGGAGCCTTCATTCAGGTAAGGCCTGCTACCTGCTGGCCGTTTAGCACCAATGAGGGTGTCTCGGCATGGCAGGTACTTTTTCCCGTAAAGGCCGACGCAACGGGCGAGCCAAAGCCTTCAACGATCAGTTTCACTACTTGTTTGGCCAACTTCACGCCATGAAAACGATTCCTTTGCACCAGCGGGGTGTGGCCTCCCTCATGGTCATCTTGTTGACGGGGCTGTCATTGACCGTGGCGGCGTTGGGCATGATGTACATGGTACAGGGCACCCAGGAGCGGCAGTTGGCGGTGCATGCCATGACGCCGGCTCAGCTCAAGGCTTGGAGTGGTGTCGAATTGGTCCGGCAGTACCTGACCAACCGTACAACTCAGGATCTCGAAGCTTTAACGGCTGGAGAACTCAAAGTTGAGGGGGCATTAGGCCTTACGGTTCAAGTATTGTCGAAAACGCGTCCGGACACGGAGCGCTACCGCTTCGTTGTAAACCTGGCTGGTAGCGCAGCGGACTCAACAGCTATCGTGCAGGCGGTCTACGATGCCAGGCCGCTCGATTACGTGACGACGTCTCCTGCCGATACGGCTGCTGGAACAAGCTCAGGCAGTACGGGCAGTAGCAGTGGTCCAACTGGCATGCCGGACCTTGTCAAAATTAATGGTGATCTCAACCTGGGCGGCTCGGTCAGTTTCGAAGGAGCCGGCGAGGCGGCAGTTAGTGTAAACGGTAAAGTGAATCTTTCAGGCAATGTCACCGGGCTGGATAGCATCAAGGCAACGGGTGATATTACTCTGGAGAGTAATGCGTCGATTGGCTCATTGACTAGCAATGGCACTGTAACCCTGGCCGGCTCGGCCTCGGCAATTACTGTTGCATCAATGAAAGATGTAGTGCTTAGCGGTAACGCCAATGCAGGTACCGTGACGGCAAATGGTTCGGTTTCCATGGCCGGGCGACAGATCGGTACAGCCAATGCCATCGGCAATGTTTCCGTTACGGGAGGCACGATTACGACGATTAACACGCAGGGCAATGTGAGTTGGACCAGTGCAGATGCGGCCCGAACCATCAATGCCAATGGAAGCGTTGCCTACGGGGGAAGTAATAACACGACGACGATCGTGTCCATTGGTAACGTGAGTCTGAGTGGGGGGACTGTTCAGACTGTGAGAACTCAAGGTAATACAGCCCTGACTCAAGGCACTATTCAGGGGCGGCTCGATGGCCAAGGCTCTCTGGCTGCTAATCCAGGTACTGTGGCCAGCGGTACGATAGGCGGTGCGTTACCGTCTCCCGTACCAAACGGTATTCGCAATGTGCAGCAAGTAGCGGGTTACAAGGTAGCTATCGATCCGGTCAAGGTCACGCCGGTTACTCAAACGGTTGTGCAGTCGGGTAAGGTTGACGCTTATACGCTTCGTAGCGCTGCCAATTATATCTTTGAGCTTGACGCTCAGGGGCGGCGTCAGGTGACGGTGCAGAATGTCCAGGGTATAGCTAACGGGGTGTACTTGATTGGTAACTACCCTAGCGACGCAACACGTGGGTATCGAGCGTTTCTCTGTACGGCTGTTGATGCCAATGGTGTTTGTACCGAACCTGTAAAGCCGGGCCGTACGATTTGTTATGGGGCTACAACGTATAACACGTGTCTCAATTATTCTGGAGGCACGTGGCTTTTGTCTGGACAAGGTTTCGCTCCAGGCGTGCTCTGGTTCAAAGGGAACCTGCAGGCAGGCAACGGTACGTATTACAACAGCATGATTGCCACTGGCAACATCACAACCATAGGCAGCAACAAAACGGTAGCAGTCAATTATGCGGGTTATCGTCCGATCTGTACCAATACACCTCGTACTGAAGACCGCTTAATAGCCAGCTCCGATTTGAACGGGCTGTATCCTAAGAATCTATGTGACGTGACCCAGAGTGTTTATGTCCCTTCGGCAGCTGGAAATTTAGCATTCCTGGCTGGTGGTTATGTAGGCTCAACCTTTTCAGGAGGGACCATTACTTTAGGGTCATCGAACGATACGTATGGCAGTGTGATGGCCGGTGACCGTCTGGTGACTTCCGGCAATACCCGAGTGTACGGCACGTTAGGAAGCGCGTCTCAAGGCGGTGGTACGCAGTCTATGACAGGCTCAACCACTATTGACACGACAGGTTGGCCAGACACTTATACGCCCGAACAGGCGCCCGGTTATTCGGATGCGTCCTCCTCTGAAGGCGGGGATTTTACAGGGGAGTTTGACCATGGTGGCCGACCCGAGCCCACTGTTACTGTCGTCTGGACGCGTTACCTGTAGTTTCGCTCTGCCTGTGATGACGTTGTGTTTTCCTGTTTGGTAGCACTGGGTTTTGGTGGCTGTCGTGTCTTGATCAGCGATGCCATTACACCGCTTACAAGCAGGCCAAAAGTAACACCCAGCGACACTGGTGCAGGAACAGGTGCGATAAAGGCATGCATAAAGATTTTGCCTCCAATGAATACCAACACCAGGGCAAGCGCGTATTTCAAATAGGCAAAGCGGCTGATCATGGCTGCCAGGGCGAAATACAACGCACGTAGACCCAGGATGGCGCAGATATTGGACGTATAGACGATGAAGGGCTCCTGTGTAATCGAAAAAATGGCCGGGACGCTATCGATCGCAAATACAAGGTCAGCCATTTCGATCAAGATCAAAGCCAGCAGAAGAGGGGTGGCGTAGATGATCGGCTTGTCATGGCCAGGGTGTGGCTTGCGTATGATGAAGCGGTCGCCATGCAGTTGATCCGTTACTCGTATATGTTTACGCAGGAACTGCAAAAACGTGTTTTGAGCGAGGTCTGGTTGCTGGTCATGGTGGCTGAACAGCATTTTGAAGCCAGAGATCAGCAGGAACGCCCCGAACACATAAAGTATCCAGTCGAAACGCTGTACTAGAGCTGCACCAATGCCAATCATAATGCCGCGCATGACAATAGCGCCGAGTACTCCCCAAAATAGCACTTCATGTTGATATTTTCGGGGAATCTGGAAGTAGCCAAAGATCAAGGCCATGACGAATACGTTGTCCATAGACAATGACTGTTCAATCAAATACCCCGTGTAATATTCCATAGCCCGCGTCGCGCCGAATTCGTACCAGATCCAGCCGCCGAACATAAGACCGAACGTTATATAGCCGGCCGACATCATCAGGCTTTCCTTGATGCCTATTTCATGGTGTTCGCGTTGAAGAACTCCCAAGTCAATTACTAATAAGGTAATGACAATGCCGAGAAAACTAACCCATAACCAAGCGGCAGCGCCCATGAAAGGTGTTGTGAGAATATCGATAACGTCGGGCATGATAGTCCTGTCGTCGTCAACGTGACTCCGACATGGCGATCGGGTGATCGTCAGAGGGGCCCGGCGTCACACCTCCGCTGAGGTAGGGTTGCAAGGTAACGAAGCAGTTCGCACCATCTTGTGGGTAGACCGGGTTTTCACGTATGGGTTCTGCACGCGTTTTCTGTGATCTGCCGAGACTGAAGCGCCTTATAAAGGCATTTTGGGCGAGTGCTAGGTAAGAAGCGATTGGCCTGTATCGAAAGGCTCAGGCTGGCATAGGCCAGCCGAGCCTTTTCATCAGGACAGCTCTACCCAGACCGGAGCATGATCGGAAGGTTTTTCCATGCCTCGGATCTCATAGTCTATTCCGGCACCTGCAATCAACGGCTGCGCGCCGCGTGATGCCAGAATCAAATCGATGCGCAAGCCTCGCTTGGGTTCGGCCTCAAACCCGCGGCTTCGGTAGTCGAACCAGCTAAAGCGGTCAGCCGAATCAGGATAGATTTGTCTATAGCTGTCTACCAGCCCCCATTGTTTTAGGCGAGCCATCCACTCGCGCTCTTCCGGCAAAAAGCTGCACTTACCAGTTCGTAGCCAGCGTTTGGCATTGTCGCTGCCGATCCCGATATCGTTATCTTCAGGCGAGATATTAAAATCGCCCATAAGGATCAACGGGGTCGCCGCATCGAAACGCTGTTCGAGTAGGGTTTGCAGGTCTGCGTAGAATTTGGTTTTAGCCGGAAACTTTACTGGATGATCACGGCTTTCGCCCTGTGGGAAATAACCATTCATGACTACAACAGGTTGCCCGCTAGCGTTGGCATACACGCCGTAGATAAACCGCTTCTGAGAATCTTCTCCATCTTCTGGAAAACCTTTATGCAGTTCGAGCGGGGCTTGCCTGGATAAAAGAGCTACGCCGTAATGGCCTTTCTGGCCATGGTAATGCACGTGATAGCCCAGGGCTTCGACCTCGGCAATGGGGAATTGATCATCGGCGACCTTGGTTTCCTGCAGGCCGATCACATCAGGTTGATGGCACTCGATGAGTGCGGCCAATTGATGAGGGCGCGCACGTAATCCATTGATGTTGAAGGAAACGATCTTCATGGATGGGTCGGACTCATGGTAAAACTGCGATCCTAGCGCATGGTTGTCCTGGCTGACGAGCCCATTATTCTTCAGAAGTGCGACGAACGCCGCTACGCTGGGTTTGTCTGAAAGCTACTCGATCGGTAGCATCATGCCATGAATCTTCGTTACAGATTACAACCCTGTCTATTCGTTCTGCTTGTTTATAGCAGTACCATCATGGCCGAACCGACCCAACTTGTCGTACAGGTCAGCCCTGGTAACAAGGCCTTGCAGGACAATATCTCCAATTACATCGGCAGCCTTGGCGAGCGTGATGTACGTGGCCTTCACCGATTGCGGCGTACAGCAATCGGTCAGGCAGAGGAGGCAGCGCACGCACTGGGCTATTACCAGGCTCAGTTCGACAGCCGTGTCGAGCCGGGGCCTCCGCCACGCCTGATCCTTGATGTAAAGCCGGGGGAGCCGGTACGGCTGCGCAACGTAGAGATTCGTATCGAAGGCGAAGCCAGTCAGCTTAAGGTTTTCCAGCGACCTTCGGCCGATGTCTTGAAGCCAGGAGCTCAACTCAATCATGGCAATTACGAAGATGCCAAGACGCTGATTCAAAACCAGGCGGCACGTTATGGCTTTTTCAGTGGGCATTTCACGCAGCAGCGTTTGCTCATCGATCCCGAAGGCGGAACGGCCGATATCCAATTGGTATATGACAGCGGTCCACGTTATCGGCTAGGTAAAGTGGAGTTTTCCGGCAATGCACCGTTCGATCCCGATTTACTGGAGCGAATGGTGCCTTTCGAAGCGGGTACGCCATACGATTCTGAAGCCTTGGCTGAACTTCAGCAAAATCTGCTCAAAAGTGATTTTTTCGAAGGTGTACGGGTAAATGCTGCGCCAGCCGATGCCCAAAATCACGTCATTCCGATTAATGTGGATCTTACGACACGTAAGCCTCGAACGTTGGGGTTAGGGCCGGGCTATTCCACGGATGTCGGGCCACGGTTGCGTGCTACGTGGGACCGGCATTGGCTCAATCCGCAGGGACATAGTCTTGGCGCAGAAGTGGAGCTCTCGGCGCCGCGTCAGAATGTTGGTCTCTGGTATGACATTCCCGGGCAGGATCCGATCAATGACAAGTTCCGTCTGGCCGGTGGATATCAATACGAAGAAATCGCCGACGACGATACGTTGAGTAAATTATTGACCGTGGGGCCTGAATGGCATCGGAAGCTACCCAGCGGGTGGGAGCGTGTCTTTTCAATCAAGTGGCAGCGAGAGGAATACCGGCTCGGGGATGATGAAGGGCTATCCACGCTGCTTATGCCCGGTGTGCAATACAGTTATCTGCGTAGTGATAATCGGATCGATCCCAGCAGGGGCTACCGGTTACAGTTCGGTCTGTCAGCGGCAAAGGAGGGCATTCTTTCAGATGCCAACATGGTGCATGCCACTGCTCTAGTACGGGGCCTAACGACGTTTGGTGAAGGACACCGATTGTTAGGCCGCCTTCAGGTGGGAGGCAACGCCACGAACGGCTACAAAAAGATTCCTCCGTCTCTGCGTTTCTTCGCAGGGGGCGACCAGAGCGTGCGAGGCTACGACTATCAGACGTTATCGCCGGAAAATTCCGATGGCGACAAGATCGGTGGACGCTACATGATAGCGGGCAGTGTCGAATATCAATATCCCCTCAAGGACAAATGGCGCTTGGCAACGTTTGTAGACCAAGGCGGCGCTTTCAATTCATTAACTACGCCCGATATCAAGACCAGCGTTGGCCTGGGAGTTCGCTGGGTCTCGCCGGTAGGTCCGATTCGGGTCGACCTAGCTCACGGGCTGGATGAAGAGGGTGGTATTCGTTTGCATTTTTCGATGGGCTCCGAACTATGAAGCGTGCGCTCATATGGACTGGCGCTACAGTGTTATGGCTCGCTCTGATTCTCGTAATGGCCGTGTCGTGGCTACTAGGTACCGAAACCGGAAGTCGCTGGCTACTCGGGCACGTGCCGGGTCTGACCGTACAAACATTCAACGGTCGTCTTGGTGGGCACTGGACGGCCGAACAGCTGGTCTGGTCTCAGGGCGGTACTCAGGCAACGCTTAACGCTCCCGAATTCGATTGGTCGCCTTCGTGCCTCTTCAAGCTGACCCTGTGCATCGATACGTTAGTGGTAGCAGATATCAATCTTGATCTGCCACCCAGTCCGGAGACCCAGCCTGAAGAAAGCGGGCCCATTCAATTGCCGGACCTCAAATTGCCACTGGCTATTCAAGTGAAGGATGTACGTGTCGGCCATTTCAGCCTTAACGGGACCGAGCAGTTTGCCAGTGCCCAGCTGAAGACGCGTTGGGAAGAGGATGGACTCGTTATTGAAAAGCTCGATGTGAACCGAAAGGACATGTCGGTAAGCCTGACCGGCAAGGTACTTCCTTCAGACAACTGGCCTGTAACGGTTGACGCTCAAGCGCAGTTGCCGGCACCGAACGAACAGCCTTGGCCATTAACCTTGCATGTCGAGGGTAAGGTAAAGGACAGCTTGTCGCTTACAGCCGATAGCAGCGGTTACTTTCCTGGTCGCTTGACGGGCCAGGTTCAACCGCTGGTAGAAGGGATTCCTGCCACACTGCATCTTACAGCCGATGGTTTCAAGCCCACGGAGGACTTGCCCGATACGCTAACGTTAAACAAGCTCGACCTGACAGCCAGTGGAAACCTCACTCAGGGTTACGTTCTGGCAGGCTCCACCGTTCTGCCGGGCAAAGGCGGTAACGTGAGCATGCAACTAAACGGGACCGTTACTGACAAGGGAGCGACCTTGGCCGGGCTCAGGCTGGAGGCAGGAGAAAACCGCCATGTGTTACTGACAGGGCAGGCAACGTGGACTGAGGAACTTACGGCTCAAGCCTCGATCGATTTCAACGAGTTTCCCTGGCAGCGTCTGTATCCGTTAGAAAGTGAGCCGCCTGTTGCGTTACGCCGACTCAAGGGCGAGGTGCACTACGATAATGACCGCTATCTAGGCAACGTAGATGCCGCGATGAGCGGTCCGGCAGGCGACTTTACGCTGGTTACACCCTTTTCCGGCGATCTTGCACAGATCAATCTACCTGACCTGGATTTGCGGGCAGGACAGGGACGTGCGCAAGGGCAGGTCAATGTAGGGTTTGCGGATGCCATTACTTGGAAAGCCGATCTTTCGCTCAGTCAGTTCGATCCTTCCTATTGGGTGGCGCAACTGCCCGGTATGCTGGCCGGTCCGCTACGAACTGAGGGCGAACTCAAGGGCGAGCAACTGCGTCTTTCGGCGGAGCTGGGGCTGAGAGGGCAACTCAGAGGGCAGCCGGCTCAGCTTGCTGCACAGGCGCGTGGGCAGGGCAACCAGTGGGATATTGATAGCCTGGACATCAGATTGGGCAGTAATCGCATCCAGGGGGCTGGGCAACTGGCACAGCAGTGGACCGGGCGCCTGACCTTGGAGCTACCTCGCCTGGGGCAATTGTGGCCTGGCCTGTCCGGTGCGATTACAGGCAGTGCAAGTTTGGCCGGAACTCAGCAGGCGCCACAAGGCAATCTGAGCCTGAGCGGTCGTGGTATAGCGTATGAGACCAACCGGTTAGCAACCTTAAGCCTTGACGGCACGCTCGATGCACGTCAGCAAGGGCGGGTTACCTTCAAGGCTACAGGTGTACAGGCGGGCACTAGTGATATCGGAACAGTTGCTTTGGACGGGCAGGGAAACCGTCGCCAGCAAGCGGTAACGCTGGATGTAAGCGGCGGACTGGCAAACCTGTCGTTAGCCTTGGACGGCACGCTTGACGAGGCCATGAACTGGCGAGGGCGGCTCTTGCGGGGCCAAGTGCGGAGCGGCCCTCAACGTTGGCGCTTGCAGGACCCGGCCGCGGTGCAGCGGCTGGCCAGTGGTGAATTGACCCTGGGCCAGCACTGCTGGGTGTCCGGCTCTGCCAGTATATGTGGTGAGGATCAACGTCTCATGCCGGAACCCAAAATCCGGTATCGCCTGCGCAATTTCGCCTTGGCCAGCCTGCGACCTTACCTACCGGAAGACTTCGCCATGCAAGGCCAGCTTGATGCAACGATACATCTGGACCTGCCGGCTAGCGGGCCGAATGGTTCTGTAGATGTTGATGCTGGTACTGGTCTGCTTAGAGTACGTAATGCCGACGGGCAATGGGTGGACTTCTCCTATACAGCGTTGAAGCTCGACAGCACGCTGCGCCCGAATGACGTTCAGGCCCGCTTCACTTTTAACGGACCGCAGCTGGGCAATCTACTGCTCGACGCACGAATCGACCCGCGTCCACAAAACAAGCCGCTTACTGGGAGCTTTAACCTGAGCGGTCTTAATCTGGCCGTAGCCAAAGGCTTCGTTTCGGGAATCGAGCAGCTCGCAGGCCACATTGATGGCAGCGGTACACTCGGCGGCACGCTGACCCAGCCTCAGGTTAATGGACGCATTGTATTGTCTGACGGGCAGATCGGAGGCGGAACGGTTCCCACGCGGCTAGAAGACCTGTCCCTCACGGCCCAAATCGCTGGTGATCAGGTCTTGCTCAACGGCGGCTGGCGCAGTGGTGAACAAGGCCAGGGGCAACTTTCCGGAACGGTTTCTTGGGCCCAAGCCCTAGATATGGACATCTCTATAAAAGGCACGCGCCTTCCTGTCACGGTGGAACCTTATGCCGATCTCATCATGGCACCGGATCTGCACATCCTGATGCAGGGCGGCAATTTGGCCTTGAAGGGTGAAGTACGTATTCCCAGCGGGTCGATTACCGTGCGTGACCTGCCGCCTTCTACCGTTAAAGTATCCAACGATGCGGTTATTGTAGGTCAGGAAACACCGGAGCCTCAGAAAGCGATGGGCATTTCCATGGATGTGAATGTCATCGTAGGCCAGGACAAGCTGTCTTTTTCCGGTTTTGGCCTGACTGCTAATCTGGAAGGCCAGGTTCATATCGGCAACAACCTTGATACACGGGGTGAATTGCGCCTTAACGATGGCCGTTATCGGGCTTATGGTCAGCGGTTGACAATCCGCCGTGCGCGAATTTTCTTCCAAGGCCCGATTGCTCAGCCCTACCTTGATATCGAGGCAGTGCGGGTCGTCAAAGAAGATGACGATGAAATAACAGCAGGGCTACGGCTGTCTGGAATGGCGGACCAGCCACGAGCCGAAGTGTTCTCCGACCCGGCCATGGGGCAGGAGCAGGCCTTGGCCTATCTTGTCTTAGGACGTTCGCTTAATGCCAATGACCAAGGCGAAAGCAATATGCTGGGGCAGGCGGCTTTGGCGCTCGGTTTGGCCGGTGGCTCCTCTACGGCCGGTGAGCTGGCACAGCGGCTGGGTGTGCAGAATTTCCAGCTGGATACCGAGGGTAGCGGTGACGAAACGAGCGTAGTGGCCTCCGGCAACCTAACCGACCGGTTGTCTATACGCTATGGCGTTGGGGTGTTCGAGTCTGGCAATACGGTTACCTTGCGCTATCAGCTTACACGTCGACTCTATATTGAAGTGGCCAGCGGCATTGCCAATTCGCTGGACTTCTTCTACAAGCGCGACTTTTGACTGGCTAGCCCAGGCGAGGGAAAGCCTGGGCTATACGCTCCTTTGTTAGGCCGTCAATGGTTCAGATGCCGCATGGAATCTTCGTTGTAACGTTGTCCGGCTGCAATGCCATAAGGAAAAATCGACTCTATTACAGGCAGTTCTTCCGTCGTCAGGGTTATTTCCAGAGCATCTAGATTTTTTTCAAGGTAATGACGCTGTTTGGTTCCTGGAATCGGAACGATTTCTTCGCCTTGCGCAAGCACCCAGGCCAGGGCTAGCTGTGAAGGCGCTACGCCTTTGCTATCAGCGATTTGCTTGACCTTATCGACGAGTTCCAAATTCTTCTGGAAGTTATCGCCCTGGAAGCGTGGGCTGAAACGACGATAATCATCTTCTGCAAAGTCATTTGGTCGGCGAATGGCTCCAGTGAGGAAACCACGACCGAGCGGACTATAAGCCACAAATCCAATGCCGAGACGGCGGCAAACCTCAAGTACGCCATTTTGCTCAGGGTCGCGTGTCCACAAGGAGTACTCGCTTTGGACTGCGGTAATCGGATGAACTGCTTGCGCTCGCTCGATGGTTGCGGCGGACGCTTCGGACAGGCCGATATGTTTGATTTTGCCGGCTCTCACCAAGTCAGCCAAGGCGCCTATCGTTTCTTCTATGGGAACATCAGGATCTATCCGGTGCTGATAATATAAATCCAGGTAGTCGGTGCTAAGACGTTGAAGACTGCCGTCAATAGCGGTTCGGATATAATCTGGATGCCCGTTTACACCACGCTTATGAGGATCTTCGCTACGAACAATGCCAAATTTGCTGGCCAGGAAAACTTGGGCGCGTTTACCTTTCAAAGAGCGACCCAGCAGTTCTTCGTTTGTATAGGGGCCATACATGTCAGCGGTATCCAATAGTGTAACGCCCAGCTCAAGCGCACGATGTAATGTAGCAATGGACTCTCGCTCGTCGGCACCGGTCGTGTAAAAGTCAGACATGCCCATACACCCAAGCCCTAGGGCAGAAACCTGTGGACCATCCTGACCTAAACGGCGCATTTTCATAAGCGACTCCTTGAAAGGTTTGAAGGAGAGAGCAGTCTGGGTGCCTATAGTTTTCAAATAAAGACGAATAAACGGATTTGACTATTCGGCTTTCACAAACAATAAGTGGAATGAAGAGAGCGATGGACCGTTTACAAGCAATGCGCGTATTTACCCGGATCGTTGAATTAGGCGGTTTTGGTCGCGCTGCGGATGACTTGGATATTCCCAAAGCCAGCGTGACTCAAGCGATCCAGCAGCTTGAGGCTTATCTGGGTGTCCAGTTGCTACAGCGGACGACACGGCAAGTCAGCGTGACGCCTGATGGCGAGGCGTACTACCGGCGCTGTCGCCAATGGTTGGCTGAGCTGGATGAAATAGAGGCTTCGTTTGCCAGCGCTCGTACGAGCCCGAAAGGGACGCTACGTGTTAACGTGCCGGCCTCGCTAGGGCGGTTGGTGATTATTCCGGCGCTACCTGAATTTTGTGAGCGCTACCCTGAGCTGAGCCTGGAAATTGGCTTGGGTGACCGTCAGGTCCATCTGTTACGAGAAGGAGTGGATTGCGCCTTGCGTGCGGGTGATGTAACCGATCTAGGACTCGTGGCCCGCCCAGTGGCCCTGCTTAGACAGGTTACTTGTGCCAGCCGGGATTATCTTGAGCGGCATGGTATTCCCGAATCTCTCGAGGACCTGATGTCATATCAGGCTGTGAATTATCAATCTGCAACAACGGGACGCACCTTTAATCTAGAGTTCAAAGTCGATGGGCATGTACGCCAAATAGCCTTGCCTAGTCGAGTGACTGTAAATAATGCCGATGCGTATGTGGCAGCGTGTGAGGCAGGACTAGGAGTGATCCAGGCTCCTCGGTACCATCTGACTAAAAAGCTCGATAGCGGTCTATTGATCGAAGTGCTTTCTGCTTGGCGGCCGCCGGCCTTGCCTTTATCTATCGTTTGTCCGGCGCAGCGGTATATGCCGCATCGGGTGCGGGTATTCATCGACTGGTTGGTAGAGCTACTGGCCAAACCCCAGTGGCAGAATTGTTTACAACCTACATCATTATAAAACCGTACTTGGCTCGAACGCGGGGCGGGGCAACTTTTGGCGCCTGATTTATGTATAAACGCTTAACGCTTCAATAAACATGAAGCTGGGCTTTAAAGCGTCATAGGAAGCGTGTTTACTTCACGTCCCCCTTTTTTGGTCCAAGGAGTAAGTCATGACAGAAGTCACTCTTCGCGGTAATCCTGTTCAGATCGAGGGTACGCTGCCCCAAGCAGGTCAAGCGGCTCCGGCGTTTAGTCTTGTCAACGGCGACCTGGCGGATGTCACGCTGGAAAGCTTTACTGGCAAGCGCAAGGTTTTGAACATTTTCCCTAGCGTCGACACTCCAACCTGTGCCATGTCGGTGCGCAAGTTCAATACCGAGGCGGCTACACTGGAGAACACTGTTGTTCTGTGCATTTCGGCGGACCTGCCATTTGCTCAGAAGCGTTTCTGCGGCGCTGAAGGTATCGAGAATGTTGTCAATCTATCGACACTGCGTGGCCGTGAGTTCCTTAAGGACTACGGTGTCGCCATTGCCTCTGGACCTCTAAGCGGTCTGGCTGCCCGTGCGGTAGTAGTACTTGACGAGCAAAACAAGGTTCTACACAGCGAGCTGGTACCTGAAATCGGCCAGGAGCCGGATTACACCGCAGCCATCGCTGCCTTGAAGTAACCTGTCCAAGTTTGTATCCGCGTGATATAGGCGCCAGGCGTCCATTAAACGAGCACGAGTTGGTCGCTTAATGGACGCCTGCTCTTCCAGCGGTGCGGCAGATGATCATCTGAGGTATGTAAGCAGTGCGTAAATGCTCTTGGCCAATCAGTTAGACCTCTTTACCGTACCTCAATCTTCTATTTTCAGTATGGCGTTCCATGAGCGATTCCCTCGACCGTAAACCCTCTCGCTCCAAATTTCCGCTTCTGATTATGCTTCTCGTCATCCTGCTTGGTGCAGCCGTTGCGTGGCATTTCTGGGGACCATCCGGCACGTCCGGGCCCGCTGTAGCAGAGGAGGACGCACCGCCGTCAGGCAGAAGGCCCGCGCAGAGTAGCAGGGGGGGTATGCCTCCTGGGCAAGGCATGGCCTCGGTTGTGAGCACAGAGAAAGCGCAGAAAACCAGCTTATCCATCTATCTGAATGCTTTAGGCACGGTCGTGGCCTATAACACGGTGGAGGTTCATGCGCGTGTAGATGGTCAGCTCGCCAAGGTACTGTTTACAGAAGGCCAAGAGGTCAAGAAAGGTGATCTTCTAGCTGTGATAGACCCAAGACCTTATCAGGCGGCGCTAGACCAGGCGGAGGGCACCTTACTGGAAAATCAGGCACAGCTTCGTAATGCCCAGCTGGATCTAGAGCGTTATCGGCAGCTTTACAAAGAAGATTCAGTAGCCAAACAGACCCTGGATACTCAACAGGCACTGGTTGCGCAGTATCAAGGCACAATCAAGAATAATCAGGCTCAGGTGGCTGATGCCAAACTTAACTTGACCTTTACCGAGGTACGGGCACCTATCGACGGCCGGCTTGGCTTAAGGCAGGTCGATGTTGGCAACCTTGTTACCAGCGGTGACGATACTCCGCTGGTGGTCATTACCCAGACCAAGCCCATCGCCTTGACGTTCAGCTTGCCTGAGGACCAGCTGAATACGGTGCGTCGTCAAATGGCAACGGGTAAGCCGCTTGAGGTAGAAGCCTGGGACCGTGGCAAGAATCGTGTTTTGGCTACAGGTACGCTGATTACTGTTGACAATCAAATCGATACCACTACCGGAACGGTCAAGTTCAAGGCGCGTTTTGATAATGCCGATGAGGCACTCTTTCCCAATCAGTTCGTCAATGTGCGCCTGCATGCACTTGAGTTAAACGATGTCATCGTAGTCCCGATGGCTGCTATTCAGCGCAACGACCAAGGCCCTTATGTATTTGTGTTGGGTGAAGAAAACAAGGTATTGGCCCGCCAGGTGACGCTTGGTGAGATACAGGGCGAACAAGTGGAAGTCCGTTCGGGTTTGAGCGATGGCGAGACTGTGGTAACCGAAGGGCTTGATCGCCTGCGCGAAGGTCAAATGGTACGGGTAGCACAGGCGGCCAGTAGCAGAAGAGCTGACCCGAGCCGTAATGAAGCCACTTTGGATGGCGGAGCCGGTGAATGAACCCGTCCCGGATCTTTATCCTTCGGCCTGTAGCGACTACGCTGCTGATGGTCGCGATCTTGCTGTCGGGAATCATTGCCTATCGCCTGCTGCCTGTAGCATCACTGCCTGAGGTCGATTACCCAACGATTCAGGTCAAAACGCTGTATCCAGGAGCTAGTCCGGAAATCATGAATTCGGCTGTGACGGCACCGCTGGAATCAGATTTAGGCCAGATTCCGGGCTTGGAAGAGATGTCGTCAACCAGCTCCGGAGGCGCATCGGTTATTACGCTGCGCTTTAGTCTTGACAGTAACCTGGACGTAGCTGAACAGGAGGTTCAGGCCGCTATCAACACGGCCGACAGCCTGTTGCCCAGCGACCTGCCACAGCCTCCTACCTTCAGCAAGATAAACCCGGCGGATACGCCTGTATTGTCTCTGGCAATTACCAGTAGCAGTCTGCCGTTGCCCAAGATCCAGGATCTTGTTGAGACGCGGCTTGCGCAGAAAATCGCTCAGGTCAATGGTGTGGGTATGGTCAGCTTGTCCGGAGGGCAGCGACCGGCTGTACGTATCCAGGCTAATCCGACAGCACTGGCGGCTTATGGCTTGAGTCTTGAAGACCTACGCACAACCATTGCCAGTAACAACCAGAATGGCCCGAAGGGCAGCTTTGACGGTCCGACTCGCTCCTCGACGCTGGACGCCAACGACCAACTGCAGTCAGCCGAAGAATACAAGAGCCTGATCGTCGCCTACCGTAACGATGCGCCGGTGCGCCTGCGCGATGTGGCTCAGGCGCTTGATGGAGCAGAAAACGACAAACTGGCGGCCTGGGCTAACGATACGCCTGCTGTGATCTTGAATGTGCAGCGTCAACCGGGCGCCAATGTGATCCAGGTCGTCGATAACATCAAGGCACTGCTCCCTGCCTTGCAGGAAACCCTGCCGGAAAACCTGGATGTGATGGTACTGACCGACCGGACCACTACTATCCGGGCATCGGTGCGTGATGTGCAGTTCGAACTGATGTTGGCCATCGCGCTTGTTGTTATGGTGACCTTCCTGTTCCTGCGTAACCTGTCTGCCACACTTATTCCCAGTATTGCCGTACCGCTTTCGCTCGTAGGCACATTTGGCGTGATGTATCTGGCAGGCTTTTCTATCAATAACCTGTCGCTGATGGCACTGACTATTGCCACCGGGTTCGTTATCGATGATGCCATTGTCATGGTGGAAAATATTGCCCGCCACCTAGACGAAGGCGAATCACCTTTGGAAGCCGCACTCAAAGGCTCCAAGCAAGTCGCCTTTACCATTATTTCGCTTACGTTTTCCCTGATTGCCGTGCTGATTCCACTCCTGTTCATGAGTGATATCGCCGGCCGGTTATTCCGTGAGTTCGCGATTACCCTGGCGGTATCGATTCTGATCTCCGGCATGGTTTCGCTCACGCTTACACCGATGCTCAGCGCCAAATTGCTGCGTCATGTGCCGGAAGAGAAGCAGAGCGGCTTTTCGCGCAAGGTGGGAGCCTTTATCGATGGGCTGATTGCCCGCTATGCCGCGGGACTACGCTGGGTGCTGCGTCATCAGCCGCTAACCTTGCTGGTGGCAGTGGGTACGCTGGTACTAACGGCGGTACTGTACCTTTTCATGCCCAAAGGCTTTTTCCCGCAGCAGGATACAGGCCTGATCCAAGCCATTTCAGAGGGCCCCCAGAGCGTTTCTTTTGCAGGAATGGCCCGACGGCAACAGGAACTGGCGCAGATCGTACTGAATGATCCGGATGTCCAGAGCCTGTCATCATTCATTGGTGTAGATGGAGACAATATGACGCTCAATACCGGGCGCATGTTGATCAATCTGAAGCCTCACGAAGCGCGTGACGCAAGCGCTGCCGAAATTATTGCGCGCTTGCAAAGCGCCTTGGTTGAGCAGACCGATACAAAGCTCTACCTGCAACCGGTGCAGGATCTGACCGTGGAAGATCAGGTCAGCCGGACGCAATACCAGTTCCGCATGACTGATGCCTCGCTGGAAGTCTTGAAAACGTGGGTTCCCCGTCTGGTCGAGCGATTGCAGACCCTGCCGCAACTCAAGGATGTCGCCAGCGACTTACAGCCGCGCGGTCTTCAAGCCTACATTGCTGTAGACCGAGACAATGCCTCGCGCTTAGGCGTTAGCCTGAGCGACGTAGACAGTGCCTTGTACAATGCCTTTGGGCAACGGCTGATATCGACTATCTTCACCCAGGCGAATCAGTACCGCGTCGTACTGGAAGTCGGCCCGCAGTTCCAGTTAGAGCCACAGGCGTTGAGCCAGATCTATGTGCCTAGTTCGACGACTACCACAGCTTCAGACGGCACGACCAGTACTACGACGGGGCAGGTCCCGCTGTCAGCCATCGCGCATGTTGAAGAGCGCAATACCTTATTGGCTATTAACCATGCCGGTCAGTTTCCGGCGGCTACGGTGTCTTTCAACCTGGCTGACAAGGTCTCCCTGGGCGAAGCAGTCGAAGCGATTCAGCAAGCCGAGCAAGATTTGCAATTGCCAGGCACTATCGACACAGATTTCCAGGGTGCGGCATTGGCTTTCCAGTCTTCACTATCGAGCACGCTGCTGTTGATCCTGGCGGCAATCGTCACGATGTATATCGTGCTGGGTATTCTTTACGAAAGCTTTATTCACCCGATTACGATCCTCTCGACCTTACCCTCTGCAGGTGTAGGAGCGCTTCTGGCACTATGGGTCGGCGGACAGGATATCGGCATGGTGGCCATCATTGGCATCATTCTGTTGATTGGCATCGTCAAGAAAAATGCCATCATGATGATCGACTTTGCCCTGGACGCCGAGCGCAGGGAAGGCAAGACGCCTCAGGAAGCGATTTATCAGGCATGTCTGTTGCGGTTCCGGCCTATTTTGATGACTACCATGGCTGCTCTACTGGGCGCTCTACCATTGATGTTGGCGAGTGGCTCGGGAGCAGAGCTTCGCCAACCGCTAGGGATTTCCATGGTGGGTGGTCTTCTGGTGAGCCAAGTGTTGACCTTGTTCACTACGCCCGTCATTTACCTGGCATTCAGCCGGCTCGCCGCACGCTTCAATCGCTGGCGCTATCGGCATGACCTGGACTTTTCTGGGGAAATTCGATGAATTTCTCGGCGCTCTTTATCTGTCGGCCGGTCGCAACGCTGCTTTTGACCCTGGCCATTGTCTTATCGGGTTGGCTGGCGTTTGGCCTGCTTCCGGTTGCGCCTTTACCCCAGGTTGACTTTCCTACGATCGTGGTGACGGGCACATTATCGGGTGCCAGTCCGGAAACCATGGCTTCGTCCGTGGCCACACCGCTAGAGCGGTCCCTGGGACGTATCTCAGGTATCACCGAGATGACGTCGACAAGTTCGCAAGGCAGTGCCATGGTGATCCTCCAGTTCGATCTGAACAAGGACATCAATGGCGCCGCAAGGGAAGTGCAGGCAGCTATTAATGCGGCCGTACCGTCGTTACCGACAGGAATGCCAAGCAACCCGACATACCGCAAGATCAACCCGGCCGATATGCCGATCATGGTATTAGCGCTTACGTCCGATGTACTGGATAAAGGGACGTTGTATGACTTGGCCTCTAACACCGTTGCGCTCAAGTTGGCTTCTGCCAAAGGGGTGGGACAGGTAAGCGTAGGTGGCAGCTCGGCACCTGCTGTACGGATCGATCTCAACCCTGACGCACTCAACCACTACGGATTGTCACTGGATGATGTCCGTACCGTTATTGCTGCCGCCAACTCGAATACACCTAAAGGGGCATTTGAGCGGGGCGACTTGCATTGGGAAATCGATGCAAATTCCCGCTTGAACCGTGCCAGCGACTATCGACCTTTGATTATTCGCACCCGCGACGGCCATGTTGCACGGCTCAGTGATGTTGCCACCATCACCGACTCGGTAGAAGACACTCGCAACCTGGGTTTTTCGAATAATTCGCCTGCCATTCTCATTCTGATCTCCCGTCAGGCTGGCGCTAATATCATCGAAACCATTGACGGTATTCGTGCCGATCTACCGGCTCTGCAGGAAAGTTTGGGTGATAAGGTCAGCCTAAAGATCATGGATGATCGCAGCCCAGGTATCCGCTCGTCCCTGCACGAAGCAGAGTTCACGCTGATGGTGTCCGTCGCGTTGGTTATCCTAGTGGTCTTCCTATTCTTGCAAGATCTACGCGCCACGCTTATTCCCAGCATTGTGGTGCCCATTTCGCTGGTCGGGACCTTTGCCGTGATGTACCTGTGCAATTTCTCGCTCAACAACCTGTCGCTGATGGCTCTGATCGTATGCACCGGGTTTGTAGTGGACGATGCTATCGTTGTTGTGGAGTACATCGCTCGGCGGATCGAGGAGGGTGAGAAGCCCTTCCAGGCTGCATTGCTTGGCGCACGTGAGGTAGGGTTCACTGTACTTTCCATGAGCCTGTCGCTGGTGGCGGTGTTCTTGCCCATCCTCTTGCTCACCGGCGTCATTGGCCGCCTGTTCCGCGAGTTTGCGGTGACCTTATCCGTTGCGGTGCTGGTCTCGATGCTCGTGTCGCTGACCCTGACTCCCATGCTGTGCGCACGCTTGCTGCGCGCACGCAAGCCCAGCAAGGACACGCCGGCCAACCGACGGGCGAGTCGTTTCATCGCCAGCATGGTGCAGCGTTACCGCAACAGTTTGGCTTGGGCGCTCGATCATTCGCTCTTGATGATGGTAATTCTGGCCTTGACGATCGGCCTCAACGTCTACCTGTACGCCATCATACCCAAGGGGTTTTTGCCTGATCAGGATACCGGCCGCCTGCGCGGCTTCGCCATGGCGGACCAGGGGATTTCCTTTAGCGGCATGCAGGCCAAGATGGAAGCGTACCGGCAGATCCTCATGGCCGATCCGGCAGTGCAGAACGTTCTTGGTTTTACGGGTGGCCGTGGGCCGGGTGGTTCGTCGACAAACAGTGGTTCGTTCTTTATCACCCTTAAAGACGTGAGCGAACGAGAACCCATTACGGCCGTGGCGGCACGGTTACGCAAGGCGGCGGGCCAGGTAGCAGGCTCCTCGCTGTTTCTCGTGCCTTCACAGGACTTCAGGGCCGGTGGGCGCGAGGGAAATGGCTCGTATCAGTACACCGTCCGAAGCGATGATCTCGAACTATTGAAGACCTGGATACCCAAGATCGAAGGTGTGCTGCGTAAGGTGCCGCAAATTGTCGATGTAAACAGCGATTACCAGAATAAAGGCGTAGAGCTGCATCTGGACATCGACCGTGATACGGCCAGTCGGCTTGGAGTGGATATGGAAATGATCAGCGCCGTGCTGAACAACTCCTTCGCCCAGCGACAGGTTTCGACTATTTATGAGGACCGTAACCAGTACCATGTGGTGCTTGGAGTAGCCGACCCGTACAAGCAGAGTGTAGATATCTTAAGCCAGGTATATGTAATTACTGGTGAAGGGAATCGCGTGCCGTTGTCGAGCTTCACGCGTTACCGCTTCGATAATGCGCCGCTTAGGGTTGCGCATGACGGCCAATTTGCGGCGAGTACGTTCTCTTTCGAGCTGGCTCAGGATGTCAGTATCGAACAGGCCCGTACGGCGATTCGCGAGGCGGTATTACCGTTGAAGCTACCTATCGACCTGCAGACTGTTTTTGCGGGAAATGCCAGCCTGGCCCAGCAGAGCCAGAGCGCCATGCCTCTGATTATTATCGCGGCCCTGGTAGCGGTCTATATTGTCTTGGGCATCCTGTACGAAAGCTACATTCATCCCTTGACCATTCTGTCGACATTGCCGTCCGCCGGGGTGGGGGCGCTCGTGGCACTGCAACTGTTCAATACGCAATTCACGCTGATTGCGCTGATCGGCATCATCCTGCTGATTGGTATTGTGAAGAAGAATGCCATCATGATCGTGGACTCTGCGCTGGATGCGGAGCGCCGCCTGGGGCTGGCGCCGCGCGAGGCGATTCTGGATGGCTGCGTAAAACGCTTTCGGCCCATCATGATGACCACGCTGGCAGCTGTTCTCGGTGCTTTACCACTGCTACTGGGAACTGGTGGCGATGCGCCGTTGCGTCGTCCGCTCGGGATTACCATCATCGGTGGCCTGGTTGGTAGCCAACTGCTGACGTTATATACCACCCCGGTTATTTATCTGTATCTGGATCGTTTGCGTCACTGGTTCAATCGCCGCTGGGCTGGTTGGCAGGGGCACGCGCCCATGGAGAAATCGACATGACGTTTTTTGCCCGTCGCCATTACCTGGGCCTGACTATCGCACTGGCTTTAGGCGGTTGTACCGTAGGGCCTGACTATCAGCGTCCTCAGGTGAGCACACCTGTCGCGTTCAAACATGCCGAGGGGTGGCAAGTGGCTCAGCCGAGCGATGCCGCACACCGGGGCGCCTGGTGGGAAGTATATGGCGACGCTACGCTGAGTGATCTGATGCAGCGCCTGCAAGCGTCCAACCAGACCCTAGCACAGTATGAGGCACAGTACCGGCAGGCCCGTGCGCTAGTTCGCAGTGCACGTTCGTCGTTTTTTCCAACGATTACCGGCGGAACGAGCATGAGCCGTTCGGGGCAAGGCGGTGGAAGCAGTACGTCGCGCTACGTCACTCAGGACGGTACGGAAATCACGACCTCCAGCAGCTCGCAGACTAGCAACAGCTTTGATGCAAGCCTAGGCGTAAGCTGGGTTATTGATCTCTGGGGCGAAGTGCGGCGGAGTGTGGAGTCACAGACAGGCAGTGCTCAGGCCAGCGTTGCCGAACTGGCCGCAACCAAACTCAGCCTGCAGTCGGAGCTGGCTCAGAATTATTTTCAGTTGCGGGTACTGGATGCCCAGCAGCGGCTGCTCCAGGCTACCTTGCAGGCGTATGAGCGTTCGCTGCGCGTGACCGAAAACCAGTATCGTGCGGGGATGACAGCACGCGCTGACGTAGCCCAGGCTACAACTCAGCTCAAGAGCACTCAGGCCGATCTGATCGATCTGAAATACCAGCGTGCACAACTGGAAAATGCCATTGCCGTTTTGGTTGGCGTACCGCCGGCGGAGTTCAGCCTGGCAGCTGTAGACAGTATTCCGGCATTGCCAGCGATTCCGGTAACCGTGCCTTCTCAACTGTTGCAGCGTCGTCCGGATATTGCCCAGGCGGAGCGGCAAGTGATGTCGGCCAATGCAGAAATCGGTGTCGCCAAGGCCGCTTACTTTCCAAGCCTGTCGCTAACCGCCTCTGGTGGCTATAGCGGAGACAAATGGGGCGGTCTGGTCAGTACACCTAACCGGTTCTGGTCGATCGGTCCGGCATTTGACCTTACCTTGTTTGACTTTGGTGCCCGTAGGGCCCAGCTCGAGCAGGCTGAAGCGACCTATGACCAAACGGTAGCGCAATATCGCCAGACGGTGCTGGATGGCTTTAGAGAGGTAGAGGATTACCTTGTCCAGCTAACCGTACTGGATGAAGAGTCAGGCGTTCGCCAGGAGGCGCTGGAGTCGGCTCGCGAGTCCTTGCGGTTGGCGGAAAATCAGTATCAGGCCGGCCTGATCGATTACCTTGATGTGGTGACCCTGCAGACGACGGCGCTGACCAACGAGAGGACTAACCTGACTCTGCTGGGTAGCCGTCTGACTGCTAGCGTGCAATTGATTACGGCTTTGGGCGGCGGTTGGGATGCGAGCGATCTGCAGCGCGATCCGGTAGCGTCTTTGGCAGATTGATCGAGCCTTGCAATAAACGCCAAAGCCCAAAAGAAAAAGCCCGCGACCCAAGGAGCAAAGATCGCGGGCCAAGGCGATAGAGTCGCCTTTAACTGTTAATAGCTATAGTTAGGCGTCGGGAATATCCCAGCCGCCTCCGAGGGCCTTGTAGATGGCGACGATGCCGCGGTAGAGATCGACTTCAGCCTGTGCCTGGGCATCCTCTGCGGATAGCCGCTCTCGTTCGGCATCCAGCAGAACGAGGAAGTCCACATTACCTTCCCGGTAACGGATCGACGCCTGCTCGGCAGCGGCACGGCTGGCCTCTGACTGCCGAATCAACGACTGCAATCGCTCCTGGCGCTTGCTGTAATCGCTGAAGGCATTGGCGGTTTCCTCTAGTGCAACCAGCACCTGCTGTTCATACGTAGCCAGGGCACCATCAGCGTTTGCCTGGGCACTGCGCAAGCGCGCCCGAACGCTACCGAGGTCCAGGGCAGGCCAGGTCAAGGTCGGACCCAATCCCCAGGCGCGTGCAGCGGAGGAGCCGATTTGTGAGCCGCGTCCGGCAGTAAAGCCTAGAAAGCCACTGAGACTGACGCGAGGAAACAGATCAGCCGTCGCTACTCCTACGTTAGCTGTAGCAGCGGCAAGCTGGCGTTCAGCCGCCTGAATGTCCGGACGGCGACGAAGCAGTTCACTGGGATCACCTATGGGTAATGTCTTTGCAATAGCGGGAAGCGGCCTGGGCAAAAGATCCACACTCAGGGCATTCGGGCGCTCGCCCAGAAGCGTGGCAATCCGATTCCGTGCACGTGTTTCCTCGGCCTGGAGTTGCGGCAGGCTGGCCTGAGTCGAGGCCAGACGTGCATCCGCACGAAGCACATCCAGCTCGGTACCGATGCCTGCCTCGTTCAGTGTCTGCGTCAACCGGCGGGAGGCCTCCTGGTTCTTGAGATTCTCCCGGGCGATGCGCTCGCGCAGCTGAGCGCCTCGCAACTTACCATAAGCATCTACTAGCTCGGCAATCAGGCTGACCTGAAGCTGATGCAGTTCGGCCTCAGCCACACCGGCCTGGGCCTCACTGGCTTCTAGCTGATGCTGGATGCGACCGAAGAGGTCTACCTCCCAGAGCATGTCCAGGCCCAAATCATACCGGTCGGCATTGACCCGATCTTCAGTAAAGCCAGGCTGTTGTGCCTTGCCAACTTCACTGCTGGCGCGGCTGGTCACGGTTGGGAAGCGGTCGTTGGCCGTGTCGTCCCGCAAGGCCCGTGCCGAGCGTAGACGAGCATAGGCGACCTGGATTTCGCGGTTGCCATTGAGCGAGCGCTGGACAAGTTGGTCAAGCGTCGGATCTTCGAACTGTCGCCACCAGCGCGCTTCGAAGCGTGACGCATCGTAACCTGGCGCACTCACTGCGCTTAGTGAGACGGGGGCATTCTGGGGAGCGTGATAAGTGGGCCCTACGGCACAGGCGCTAACGGCCAAGGCCAAGAGGGTGGGTAACAGTATTTTCATACCAGCGCCTCCTGTGCAGCGGCGCGACGCTCAGCGCGGCGCTCGACGAATGCACGAATCAGGACATAGAACAGCGGGGTCAACAGCAACCCGAAGAAGGTTACACCCAGCATGCCCGAGAACACGGCCACACCCATGGCATGTCGCATCTCGGCACCTGCACCGGTCGATAGAACCAGCGGAACTACGCCCATGATGAACGCAAACGAGGTCATGAGGATCGGCCGTAACCGCAGGCGGCAAGCTTCCAGTACGGCTGCTACGCGATTCATGCCTTCTTCCTGCTTGTCCTTGGCAAACTCTACAATCAGGATCGCGTTCTTACAGGCCAAGCCCACCAGTACGATCAAGCCGATCTGCGTAAAGATGTTGTTATCGCCCCCAGACAGAATTACACCAGTAATAGCTGATAGCAGCGTCATGGGTACAATCAGAATGACAGCCAACGGCAGGCTCCAGCTTTCGTACTGTGCCGCTAGCACGAGGAAGGCGAGCAGCACACACAGCGGGAAGACTAGAAGCGCAGTATTGCCCGCCAGGATCTGCTGATAGGTCAGCTCGGTCCATTCGTAGGTCATGCCGTTGGGCAATTCCTCTTTCAGCAATTTTTCTAGCGCCGCCTCGGCCTGTCCAGAGCTGTAGCCTGGAGCTGGCGCACCGTTGATTTCGGCTGTGATAAAGCCGTTGTAGTGCATGACACGGTCAGGCCCGGCTGTGTCGCTAATCTTCACAAAGGTCGAAAGCGGCACCATGTCGCCCATGTTGTTGCGTACTTTCAACTGACCGATATGTTCGGGCTCCAGGCGGAACTGCTGGTCGCCCTGAACGTTAACTTGAAAGGTACGGCCGAATCGATTGAAGTCGTTTGCGTACAGCGAGCCCAGGTAAACCTGCAAGGTATCGAAGATATCGCTGATTGCCACGCCATGGGTCTTGGCTTTTTCTCGGTCGATATTGGCATCGATCTGCGGCACGTTGACCTGATAGCTGGTGAACAAGGATTGCGGAGCGAGCTCTGGTAACTGGCGAGCCTTAGCCAAAACATTCTGGGTCTGGGCGAAGAGTGCTTCGTAGCCCAGGTTGCCGCGGTCCTCTACCTGCAGACGGAAACCGCCAATGCTCCCCAGGCCTTGCACGGGGGGCGGTGGGAAGATAGCAATAATGGATTCCTGGATACTGGCGAACTCACCATTCAGCTGCGCTGCGATAGCGCTGGCCGATAGGCTCGGGTCTTTACGATCCTCAAAGGGTTTGAGTGTTACGAACACAATGCCGCTGTTCGGGCTGTTGGTGAACCCATTGATGGACAAGCCCGGGAACGCGACGGTCGCCTCGACTCCTTCGTGCTTGAGTGCCAGCTCCGACATCCGCTTAATCACATTTTCGCTACGGTCCAGCGTGGCGGCATCTGGCAGCTGAGCAAAGGCCACGAGGTACTGCTTGTCTTGTTGTGGCACGAAGCCGGTCGGCGTGTTAGCCATGCCAAACACGGTCAACGCCAGCAAACCGGCATAGACGACCAAGGCAATCGAGCCACGGCGAAGCACACGGGTAACGATACCAACGTAGCCATGGCTTGCGCGTTCGAACATTCGATTAAAGGGTGCAAACAGCCAACGACCGAACAGTTTGTCCAGCAGACGGGAGAAACCGTCTTTGGGCGCGTCATGGCTTTTAAGCAGGACGGCAGCAAGGGCTGGCGACAAGGTTAATGAATTGAACGCCGAGATTACGGTAGAAATAGCAATGGTCAGGGCAAATTGCTGATAGAACTGCCCTGTAAGCCCTGAAATGAAGGCTGTAGGAACGAATACCGCGCAAAGTACCAGAGCAGTGGCAATGATCGGCCCGGTCACTTCGCGCATGGCTCGTTGAGTCGCTGCAACAGGCGACAGACCCAACCCAATATTTCGCTCTACGTTTTCGACGACCACAATGGCATCGTCCACCACAATGCCGATTGCTAATACCAGCCCAAAAAGCGAGAGGGCATTAAGGGAAAAGCCGAACATATGCATCAAGGCAAAGGTGCCAACCAAGGAAACCGGTACGGCAGCCAGGGGAATGATTGAGGCGCGCCACGTCTGTAGAAACAGGACGACAACCAGTACAACCAGCACGATCGCTTCGAACAGGGTATGTACAACAGCCTCGATAGAGCCACGAACGAAAATGGTCGGGTCGTAAACAATGGAATAGTCGACGCCCTGGGGAAAGCTCTGCTTGAGCTCAGCCATCTTGGCACGTACCTGGTTCGACAAGTCGATGGCATTGGAGCCAGGGCGCTGGAAGATCGGAATGGCCACAGCCGGCTTGTTGTTTAGCAGCGAGCGCAAAGCGTACTGGTTGGAGCCCAGCTCGATTCGTGCAATGTCACGCAGACGTGTAATCTCACCCTGCGGCCCGGCTCGCACGATAATGTTCTCGAATTCCTCTTCGGTCACCAGACGACCTTGGGTATTGATCGCTAGTTGAAAGCTATTATCCGTAGCCGAAGGCGGTGCGCCGAGAGAGCCAGCAGCAACCTGACGGTTCTGTTCGCGAATCGCGGTGACTACGTCCGTTGCAGTCAAGCCTCGGGAGGCGACTTTGTTAGGGTCCAGCCAGACACGAAGCGAATACTCTCCCTGGCCAAACAGCTGCACGTCGCCTACGCCATCGAGTCGGGACAGTTCGTCCTTGATGTTGATCAGCGCATAGTTCGACAGGTACAGCATGTCGTAGCGCTCATCCGGGGAGGTAAGGTGAACCACCATGGCAAGGTCAGGGGAAGCTTTGTCTGCAGTTACACCCAAGCGCTGCACTTCTTCAGGAAGTTTGGGAAGGGTGCGGGTTACCCGGTTCTGTACCTGGACCTGAGCAGTGTCCAAATCAGTTCCCAGGGCAAACGTAATGGTCAGCGTCATCTTGCCGTCGGCAGTTGCTTGAGAAGACATGTACAGCATCTTCTCGACGCCGTTCATGGCCTGCTCAAGCGGTGCGGCAACAGTTTCGCCGATTACTTTAGGGTTGGCGCCAGGAAAGGTGGCGCGTACCACGACGGTAGGGGGCACCACTTCAGGATATTCGCTGATCGGCAATTGAAACAGCGAGATAGCGCCAGCGATCAGAGTGATCAATGACAGCACAGCGGCGAAGATGGGGCGCTTGATGAAGAACTGAGAGAAATTCATCGGTGCATTCCTTTAAAAAACGCAGGCAACAGACCGCCATCACCTCCATAGGGGAGGTGATGCCAGGCTGGTGCGAGATAGGGTTGGGCTTAACGGCGTGCGTCGTTGGCGGTGAGCTGAAGCGACTCGCGTTGACCAGGTAGGCTTTCGGCTACCAGGTCGCGTTGCCGCTTCAAGGCCGCCAGGGTTTTTGTATCGGCCATCGGTACAATGTCTGCATCGGCCTGGATACCGGGACGGACGCGCTGTAAGCCATTAACAATAATCTTCTCGTTTTGTGCGAGACCGGTGCGTACGATACGCAGCCCTTCGATTTTCGGCCCTAGCTCCACCGTGCGGTAATCTATGGTGCCGTCATCTTTGATAACCATGACGTATTTCTTACTTAGGTCGGTTCCCACGGCTTCGTCCTTGATCAGCATGGCATTATAAGTGCTACTGCCAACAAGCTTGAGCCGGGCATAAAGACCAGGGGTGAATTGGCCGTCTGCATTATCGAAGACAGCGCGGCCCCGAATTGTACCGGTGCGTGGGTCAACCTGGTTATCAACAAAGTTCATCTTACCCAGGTGAGGATAACCGCTCTCGTTGGAGAGCCCCATGAATACAGGACTGGCTTCGCCGCGAGCACCTTGACGCGCCAGGTCGGCGTATTTCAGGAATACACGCTCATCGGCATCGAAATAGGCATAAACCTTGTCCGTGGAAACTAGTGTCGTCAGGGTACTGTTACCAGCATTGACAAGGTTCCCCGCCGTGACCTCGGCTCTACCTACGCGCCCACTGATTGGGGCCTTGATCTGCGTAAAGCCCAGATCAAGGCGTGCCGCTTCCAGTTGGGCCTGAATCGCGCCAAGGGTAGCCTTTGCCTCAAGCGCCTCGCTGGTCCGGGCATCGGCCACTTCGGCCGAAATAGCATTGCTGGCACGCAGGCGCTCGCCACGTTGTGCTTCGCTCTGGGCGCGCTGGAAGTGTGCCCGGGCCTGTTGCACTTGAGCTTCAAGCCGCTTTACCTCTGCCTGGAAGGGGCGGGGATCGATCTGGAAAAGCAAATCGCCTTTCTTGACTTGGGCACCCTCGTGAAAGGCAACCCGGTCGATATACCCGGACACCCGGGGACGGATAACGACCGATTCAGGAGCTTCCAGGCGGCCAGTAACTTCGTCCCATTCAGTGACAGGTTGCTCAAGAACGTGGGCGGCGCTGACCTTGGGTTTAGGAGGAGCAGAGGTTGCCGTCTCGGGTTCTCGGCCGCAAGCGCTGAGGAGGAGAAGGCTTGTAAGAACTAAAGAGGATCGCCAGAGAGTCGATGACTGTTCCATGTTCGTATCCGCCGGTCGAAAGGAGTAAGAGAGTGGGCGGAGTGTGCAGCGAGTGCTAGATGGATACGAATCGAATGATCTGAAAACTACTATCAATGGAAATGATAAGTAGAGAAAACTTCATCAGTACAAGAAATGCTAGTTTTTAATTAGGTGGTAATACCAGCCCTTAATTAAAAAGTATCAGGGTCACCCACAAACATTTGTATACGCGAGCGTAACCAGCGTTCGGCGGGGTCATTATCATGTACGCCGCTCCAGGCCATGGATAGCTCGAACTTAGGTAAGTCAAGCGGTGGATCTTCGACGCGCAAGCCGCCATTAGCAGCCAGGACCTGAGCGGTATAGTCGGGCACAGTGGCGATAAGGTCGGTATTGGCAAGCAGCGTCCCAAGCCCATTGAATTGCGGGACGGCCAGTACCACGCGGCGTTGCTTACCCAAGGCGGTGAGAGACTCATCAATGTAGCCGCTCAGGTCGCCGGCATATGAGACCAGGGCATGAGGGCGTCCACAAAAATCCTCAAGACTCAGCGTGCCGGGAATCGTATCTGCTCTCAGGAGCTTGGGGCGCGTCAGGCGCACCACCTTGCGTTTGGCATTGGCCGGCAGCTCGTTGGTATAGGCGACCCCAACGGTGATCTCACCTGAAGATAACTGGCTGGACATCGTCATGTAATTAGTCCGCCGAATCACTAGTATTACCCCGGGCGCTTCGGCCCGAAGTCGGCGCAGCAGCGGCGGTAGCAGGGCAAACTCAACATCATCCGAAAGGCCAATACGAAACACGCGCTCGGCCTTGGCCGGCTCGAAGGTCTGAGCCCGACTCATGGCCGAGGAGATTGAGTCCAGGGCAGGAGATAGCAGCGAGAAGATTTCCTGCGCCCGGGGCGTTGGCTCCATGGTACGCCCGGTGCGTACGAGCAGCGGGTCGTCGAACAGGGCGCGAAGTCGGGCGAGGGCAGCGCTAATGGCCGGCTGGCCGAGAAATAATTTTTCGGCGGCACGTGTCACGCTGCGTTCGCGCATAAGCGTTTCGAATACAATCAAAAGATTGAGGTCTACCCGGCGAAGGTCGTTGCGATTCATGGCTTGTCCTTGTGCAATCGAGCAGAGGCTGAGCCTCGTAATCGTTTACGTCAAGCCGTCCTATCATCGTCAGGCATGGACATTATCGATACGGGCAGGTGGCATTGAATCGCCAGCTTGGATAGAGTCAGTGCTAATACGAAGCCTACTAACGAGGTCCGTGATGTCTCGTGTGATTCGATTTCACCAGTTCGGCGTAGCCGATGTCCTGCAGTGCGAGTCCCAACCCACGCCTAAACCGGGGCCGGGAGAGGTACTGGTGTCTGTACAGGCTCTGGGAGTAAGTTGGAGCGATGTGCTCTGGCGCCAAAATTTAGCCGATGAGTCTGCCACGTTGCCAGCAGGATTCGGATACGAACTGGCAGGTGAAGTGCTTGATGTGGGCGAGGGTGTCCATACTTTCAAGCCTGGCATGCGGGTAGCCAGTTTCCCTGGACATTCGCTAAATGATTATCCGGCCAGCGGTGATGTGGTCTTGATGCCGCATAGCTCCCTTACGGAGTATCCGGATAACTTGAGTCCGGCTGAGGCGGCCGTGCACTATACCGGCCTGTTGCTCGCCTACTTTGCCCTGGTCGATGTTGCTCAGCTCAAGCCCGAGCAGAGCGTATTGATCACCGAGGCAAACAACTGTATGGGCCCGGCCGTTGTGCAGTTGGCCACAGCGTTGGGCGGACGTGTTATTGCGGCCACGAGCGAGGCGGAAAATCGGGCTATGCTCAAGGCCCGCGGCGCGGCGAAAGTAGTGGCCACGGATGAACAGGATCTGGTTCTTGAGGTAGAGCGCTTCACCGAAGGGCGAGGCGTCGAAGTTGTGTTGGACGCCTTGTGCGGGCCGCAGATGTGCCGTTTGGGTGATCTGGCTGCAACCCGAGGCAAGCTGATCTTGTACGGTATGGGCGGTGGCAACGAAAGTTCGTTTCCGGCCTGCGCGGCGTTCAAGAAGCACTTGCAGATCCATCGGCATAGTATTCTGGATTTCACCGGCCATCCGGAGCTGGGCATCGAGCCGCAGACCGAGTCCATCCAGCGCGCACTGGCCGATATCAACCAACTGACCCGTGACGGTCTGCTCAAACCGCTTATTGCCTACACGTTACCCTTCGAGGACTTCATCGAGGCCCATCGACTGGTGGAAAGTGGCCCGTTGTCTGGGCGTGTTGTGTTGGTTGTCGAATAGCGCTCAAGGGCTGGCCGTTGCCTGGCCAGCCAGTTTCCGTCTTTCGTAAAAGCCTACCCTTGCCTTCTTTCTCTTAACGATTCGCACCTCTGGGGCGAATCGCTTCTGCCTGCATCATTTTCCTGAACTTTTCCCTCGGCGTTCGGCTCAGATTTCCATAGTTATCAGGCTGGTCGCAGCCTGATTTATCCATACAGGCCGTACCTGATAGCCCGGCGCTTTTCAGCCGCCCGGTTTTGGCCAGGATTGCGCCAGTCAACACTAGACTAAGGAGTCAGGCTCGATGTCGAATTCCGATCTTCCCGGTTCGCTCGCGTTGCTTCCCTACGATCCATCCACTGCTGCCCAGGCGCCCCGTATCGCGATCGAGTCAGTCAGTCCGGCTGTCGATAATGGCATGTTCGCGGCCAAGGGCATTGCAGGGCAGCCTATTACTGTCAAGGCAACTATCTTTGCTGATGGTCACGACAAGCTGGCCGCCTGTGTGCTCTGGCGTGTAGAGGGCGACGAAGAGTGGCAAATGGCTCCTCTTGAGCTCCTGGGTAACGATCTCTGGCAAGGCGAGTTCACACCGGTTCAAGTGGCTCGCCATGAGTTTGTCGTGCAGGCATGGTGGGATGTATATGGCAGCTACCGCTATGAGCTCGAAAAGAAATATGGTGCAGGCGTTCCGATCGGTCTAGAGCTATGGGAAGGGCGGATCCACCTGGAAAAAGCTTTAGAACGTGCCGATGAGAACGTGCGCCCCGGCCTTGAGTCGTTGCTAAGCCGGTTTGACCAGTGCGGCAGCGAAGGCGAGAAGGTGGCCTTGCTGTTGGGCTCGGAAGCCGAGCGCACGATGCGTGATGCCGATGCCTATCCACACCTGACCCACAGTATCGAATATCCGCTGGATATCGAGCGGGTCAAAGCCCAGTTCGCCAGTTGGTATGAACTCTTTCCGCGTTCGCAGACAGACAGTCCCGAGCGGCATGGCACTTTCCGCGACGTCATTGATCAGTTGCCGCGAGTGCGCGACATGGGCTTTGACGTGCTTTATTTCCCGCCGATCCATCCGATCGGTCTGGCGCACCGCAAAGGCAAAAATAACACCTTGGGCGCTGGCCCTGACCAGCCGGGCAGCCCGTATGCCATCGGCAGCCCAGACGGCGGACACGACGCCATCCATCCTCAACTCGGCAGTTTCGAAGATTTTCGTGCCTTGGTTGCTGCAGCCGCTGAGCATGGCCTCGAAATTGCCCTGGACTTTGCTATCCAATGTTCGCCTGATCATCCTTGGTTAAAAGAGCATCCAGGCTGGTTCTCATGGCGCCCGGACGGCTCGATGCGTTACGCAGAAAACCCGCCAAAGAAATATCAGGACATCGTCAATGTTGATTTCTATGCCAAGGACGCCGTCCCGGACCTGTGGTTGGCCTTGCGTGATGTGGTGTGGCTTTGGGTCGAGCAGGGCGTAAAGATCTTCCGGGTCGACAACCCGCACACTAAGCCCCTGCCGTTCTGGGAGTGGTTGATTGCCGATATTCGTGGCCGGGATCCGGAAGTGATGTTCCTTGCTGAGGCCTTTACCAAGCCAGCAATGATGGCGCGGCTAGGGAAAATCGGCTACTCGCAGAGCTATACCTATTTCACGTGGCGAAACACCAAAGCGGAGCTGACGGAGTACTTCACCCAGCTCAACGAACCACCCTTGCGTGACTGCTATCGGCCTAACTTCTTCGTCAACACGCCGGATATCAACCCTACATTCCTGCAAACCAGTGGCCGTCCCGGCTTTTTGATTCGGGCGGCGCTGGCTACCATGGGATCAGGGCTATGGGGCATGTACTCGGGATTCGAATTGTGTGAGGGCGCACCCTTGACGCCCGGCAAGGAGGAGTACCTGGATTCGGAGAAGTATGAGATCCGCCCACGTGACTGGTACGCGCCAGGCAACATCATGGCTGAAATAGCCCAGCTTAACCGTATCCGCAAGCAGAACCCTGCCTTGCAGACGCACCTGGGGCTCACGTTCTACCACGCGTTCAATGACAACATTCTCTATTTTGGAAAGCACACAGCTGACTTGGAAAACTTTGTTCTGGTCGCCGTGAGTCTTGATCCATTCAATGCTCAGGAGGCTCATTTCGAGCTGCCACTTTGGGAGTTCGGCCTGGATGACAATGCCGATACGCAAGGCGAAGATCTCATGACCGGCCATCGCTGGACGTGGCACGGCAAGACTCAGTGGATGCGTCTCGATCCGTCAATGCCCTTTGGTATCTGGCGTATTCGCCCGGCCTTATAAGGCCTAGGAAGAAAAAAATGGCAAAACCCAGAAAATCTCGTTCGCGCAAACCGGCCGCCTTTATCGACGATCCGCTATGGTACAAGGATGCCGTCATTTATCAGGTCCATGTAAAGTCATTCTTTGATGCCAACAATGATGGCATCGGTGACTTTCCCGGCCTGATTGAAAAGCTCGACTACATTGCCAGTCTGGGAGTCAACACCATCTGGCTGTTGCCGTTCTATCCCTCGCCGCGCAAAGACGACGGGTACGATATCGCTGAATACCGGGGCATCCATCCCGACTATGGCTCCATGGCGGATGCCAAGCGCTTTATTGCCGAAGCACACAGGCGTGGGCTGCGTGTGATTACCGAGCTGGTCATCAACCATACCTCCGACCAGCACCCATGGTTCCAGCGCGCCCGCAAGGCCAAGAAGGGCTCGGCGGCACGCAACTTTTATGTCTGGTCGGATGACGACAAGAAATACGACGGCACCCGGATCATTTTCCTGGATACCGAGAAATCGAATTGGACTTGGGACCCGGTGGCCCAACAGTATTTCTGGCACCGGTTCTATTCGCACCAGCCGGATCTGAATTTTGATAATCCGCAGGTGATGAAGGCAGTCATCTCGATCATGCGGTACTGGCTGGATCTGGGGGTGGATGGCCTACGCTTGGACGCGATTCCTTACTTGGTCGAGCGTGACGGCACCAATAACGAGAATCTGCCGGAAACACATGCGGTGCTTAAGCAGATCCGGGCCGAGATTGATGCCAACTACCCGGATCGGATGCTACTGGCCGAAGCCAATCAATGGCCGGAGGATACTCAGCAGTACTTTGGCGAGGGCGATGAATGTCATATGGCGTTCCACTTCCCGCTGATGCCGCGCATGTATATGGCCATTGCCCAAGAAGACCGCTTCCCGATTACCGACATCCTGCGACAGACGCCGGAAATTCCAGCCAATTGTCAGTGGTCGATTTTTCTACGTAACCACGACGAGCTAACGCTGGAAATGGTGACGGACAAAGAGCGGGATTACCTGTGGAATTACTATGCCTCGGACCGCCGTGCCCGTATCAATCTTGGGATTCGTCGCCGCCTGGCACCTTTGTTGGAGCGCGACCGTCGTCGGATCGAACTGTTAAACAGTTTACTGTTGTCGATGCCCGGCACACCAACGCTGTATTACGGTGATGAAATCGGCATGGGAGACAACATCCATTTGGGAGACCGTGACGGCGTACGAACGCCGATGCAGTGGTCGGTCGATCGCAATGGTGGTTTCTCCCGCGCTGACCCGGCCAGCCTGGTACTTCCGGCGATTATGGACCCGCTCTATGGGTATCAATCGATCAACGTTGAAGCGCAATCGCGCGATCCGCATTCGCTGCTGAACTGGACCCGGCGCATGCTGGCGGTGCGCAAGCAACAGAAGGCGTTCGGCCGGGGCACGATGAAAATGCTTGCCCCCAGCAACCGCCGCATTCTGGCGTACCTACGCGATTACACCAATTCGGATGGCGAGCATGAAATCATCCTGTGCGTGGCCAACGTGTCGCGTGCCGCTCAGGCCGTCGAGCTGGATCTGTCCTCACTGGCCGGCAAGGTTCCGGTTGAGATGGTCGGTGGAAGTGCTTTCCCCCCGATCGGTCAGTTGCCTTACATGCTGACCCTACCGCCGTATGGATTTTATTGGTTCTACCTGGCTGGCCATGAACAGATGCCAGCCTGGCACTCGGAGCCCCCTGCACCCATGCCTGACTATCAAACCTTGGTTATCAAAAAGAACCTGCAGGAGCTTATAAGCGGTGCTCCGCGCAAATCCCTGGAACAAGACATCCTGCCCGTTTATTTGCCGAAGCGGCGCTGGTTCGCCAGCAAGAACGAGGCGATCAAGGGTGTGAAACTTCTCTATGCCGCACAGCTGCAAACACCCAAGTTTCCGGTACTGCTCTGTGAAATCAGCGTGCAGAACGCCAAGGGCGAGGAGCAGTATGCACTGCCACTCGGGTTCCTCGCTGAAGACGACCAGCATTGCAGTCCGCTGGCGACTCAGTTGGCCATGTCCCGTATCCGGCACGTTCGGACAGTGGGGCTGGTTACGGATGCCTTTACGCTGTCCAGCTTCGTGCATGGCGTATTCAATGCCTTCAAGACGAAGACAGTTATTCCCTCTCCGGTGGGTGAGGTTCGTTTTCAGCCATACATGGAAGAGGAAAACTTTGTCACGACGGACGAGACGCAAATTCGTCACATGGGTGTCGAGCAATCCAACAGCTCGCTCATCGTAGGTGACAAATACATGCTCAAGCTCATCCGTAAGGTAGCGTCCGGTATCCATCCTGAAGTAGAGATGGGGCGCTTCCTGGCTGAAAAAGGCTTCGCCAATATGGCGCCCGTCTTGGGTGAGGTAACGCGATATAGCGAAGACGAGACGCCAACTGTTCTGATGTTGGTGCAGCCGCATATTCACAACCAGGGTGATGCCTGGACGTGGACGCTCGACAAGCTTGATCGAGTAACGCGTGATCTTGTCTCCGCGGGTGTCTCCGAAGTGGAAAACGAATTCTCGGCGATGAGTGAGTTGGAGGATTTCGCTGCCATTCTGGGTAAGCGGCTGGGTGAGATGCATGCGCTGTTGGCTGAGCCTAGCGACAATCCAGATTTTGATCCGGTGAAAATTGACCAGGACGGTGCACGTGAGCTGGCGCAACGGGTGCGTAAACAGGTCGATACCATGCTTGATACGCTGGACAGCAAGCGTGGCGCAATGGATGCCGAAGGCGTACAAATGCTCGACAGGCTTTTGGCACAGCGGAAAGATCTGGGTGAACGCATCGAAGCGCTGGCAGCCGATGTAACCGGCGGGCTGATGATCCGGGTTCATGGTGATTTCCATCTGGGGCAAGTCTTGGTAGCCCAGGATGACGCCTATCTGATCGACTTCGAGGGCGAACCGGCCCGTTCGCTGGAAGAGCGACGTGGCAAGTATGGCCCGCAAAAGGATGTGGCTGGCTTGCTGCGTTCCTTTGATTATGCGTCTGCTATGCAGACGCTTGCTGGAAGCAGCGGAGCTGACACCTCGGATGAAACGATGCAGTTGCGCAAACAGACGGCAGATAACTACCGTACCGCTTCCTATACCGCTTTCCTGCAAGGGTATCGTGAAGCAGCGGGAAGCATTGCACATGAATGGGGTGAGCGCGGGGAACAGGCAGCGCTCGATCTCTATCTACTCGAAAAAGCAGTTTATGAAATCGGCTATGAAGCCGCCAACCGACCCACGTGGATCAATATTCCTCTGCGCGGCGTGGCCGCCATTGTCGACTCGCTCACCAAGGGAGCAAAAGGATGACTCAAGCTCAATCGCTAAAGCCCGATACCCTGCAGTTATCGGCCCAGGAGGCCGATGCTCTGGCGCGTGGTGAACACGGGAACCCCTTTGGCATTCTAGGCCCGCATCCGGATGGGACCGGCATGATTGTGCGCGCTTTCCTGCCCAACGCCTTGGGTGTGGAAATGATTGACCGGGAGAGCGGTCAGCGCTTGGCTCACATGGAGGCAGGACAGATTCCTGGCCTGTTCCATGCGCGCCTGGATTATGAGGTGCCATATTTTTTCCGCATTCGCTGGCCGAGCGGTGTGCAGGAAACGGAAGACCCTTACAGCTTTGGCCTGCTTCTCGGTGAGATGGATATCTACCTGTTCAACGAGGGTAAGCATCGGCGGCTCGGCCATTGCCTTGGTGCGCAGTTCATGACTGTTGATGGCATCGAGGGGGTCCGCTTCGCTGTTTGGGCACCCAATGCACGGCGCGTCTCTGTAGTAGGCAATTTCAATTCATGGGATGGCCGTCGTCACCCCATGCGCCTGCGCCACGGTGCTGGTATTTGGGAGCTGTTCATCCCTCGGCTCAAGCCGGGTGAGTCGTACAAATACGAAATTCTCGGGCAGCATGGCCTTTTACCCCTCAAGGCCGACCCGGTTGCCTTGGCAACTGAGCTTTCGCCCTGTACAGCGTCTGTTGTCGCTGATCCTACGCCGTTCGAGTGGCATGACGACGATTGGATGGCACAGCGCAAGGAACGGCATTCTTATAATGCGCCGCTTTCCGTTTATGAGCTGCATGCCGGCTCCTGGATGCGGGAGGGCGGAGACAACGGTCGCCTATATACATGGCGTGAGTTGGCCGATCGGTTGATCCCCTATATTCAGGAGATGGGTTTTACTCATATCGAGTTGCTTCCCATCATGGAACACCCGTTCAGCGGCTCCTGGGGCTACCAGCCCCTGTCGCAGTTCGCGCCTACTTCCCGCTTTGGTACGCCTGCCGATTTCGCGGCATTTATCGATGCTTGCCACCAGGCTAACATCGGCGTGATCCTGGATTGGGTACCCGCGCACTTCCCAACGGATCCGCATGGCTTGGCCCGTTTTGATGGCACAGCCTTATATGAATACGAGCATCCGTTCGAAGGCTTCCACCAGGACTGGAATACCTACATCTATAATCTGGGTCGTAATGAGGTCCACGGCTTTATGTTGGCTTCGGCTATGCATTGGCTGAACCATTTCCATATAGACGGTTTGCGCGTAGACGCCGTGGCTTCCATGCTCTACCGCGATTATTCGCGTAAGCATGGGGAGTGGATCCCTAATCAGTTTGGGGGGCGTGAAAATCTCGAGACGATTGCCTTCCTGCGGCACTTGAATGAGGTTGTGCATGAGGAAGCGCCGGGTGCGCTGATGATTGCCGAAGAGTCTACGGCCTGGCCGGGCGTGAGCAAGCCGACCTCCGAAGGCGGGCTAGGCTTTAATTACAAGTGGAACATGGGGTGGATGCACGACACCCTCCACTATATCGAGCGAGACCCGATCCACCGGCAGTATGAACATCACAACATGACGTTTGCCATGGTCTATGCCTATTCCGAACGTTTCGTGTTGCCTATCTCTCACGACGAAGTGGTACATGGCAAGGGCTCGCTGGTAAACAAAATGCCGGGCGATGTCTGGCAGAAGTTTGCCAACCTGCGCGCTTACCTGTCGTTCATGTGGGCTCACCCCGGCAAGAAGCTTCTCTTCATGGGGTGTGAGATTGGCCAGTGGCGTGAGTGGAGTCATGACCGTGAACTGGATTGGTTCCTGCTTGAGCATGGCAACCACCAGGGCGTGAAAAAGTTGGTTGCTGACCTGAATCACCTGTACCGCTCTGAACCTATGCTGCATGAGTATGATTGTGAACCGGAGGGGTTCCAGTGGGTGGTTGGGGATGACAACGTAAACAGTGTTCTGGCATGGTTGCGCTTCGACTCCAAGCGGCGACCTATGCTGGTTGTAGCCAACCTGACACCTGTTCCGCGCTATGATTACCGGGTTGGTGTACCCGAAGGCGGCGAGTGGCTGGAGCTATTTAATAGCGACAGCACCTTGTACGGTGGTAGTGGTGTAGGAAATAGCGGCATGGCCTTGGCGGATGTTATTGCCAGTCATGGTCAGCCGGCCTCATTGAACCTTACGTTGCCTCCCTTGGGCGTGGTGATTTTCAAGCCGGGGACACGTCCCGAATAGCAGTAGAAAACGGCGCTTCGGCGCCGTTTTGTCGTTCAAGGAGATGCGTATGGTTGATCTGGCGGAATGGAACCTTACGATTCCCACGCCTGCTGAGCCGGTCGTCATCGAGACGAGTGTGCTTAACCAGCAGTATCGCAGCGATTACTTTTACCGCTCTGCCGATGGCAGCATTACCTTCTGGACGCCGGTAACGGGTAGCGTTGCCGCGGGAAGAGCCTATCCAGGCAGTGAATTACGAGAGACCCGTCCTGACGGTAGTGAGTACACCTGGAAATACGGAGACTCTGTTAGCCTGATGCAGGCTGATCTCAAAGTCAGCCAGATTCCTTCGAATGGGAAGGTAATTATTGGACAGATCCGCAGTGCTGGCGATAGTCAACATCAACAGGACAAAGCCGTCATCAGGCTGCGCTACCGTGTGATCAAAGAAGAACACCACGCCGCGCCTGTTACCGGGCAGCTTGAGGCCTTAATTCGAACGAAGCCCGATACTCAAAAAGCACCCGCACAGATTTTATTACGGAACATTACGGAACATTCCTTTGAATGGAACGTTCAGTTATGAGCTCAGGCTGAATCGTGCGGGAGTGTTGAGCGCTCGGGTGTATACCCCGGCGAGAGGCAATGGCGAGCTGTCGGTCCAGCTCAATCCTCGATGGGCTACACATAACCTGTACTTCAAGGCAGGCGCTTATGTAGAAGATACAACGGGGCCCGCTACGGAGGGGGGTAAAGTAACGTTCTCCCGCCTGATTACTATGCACCAGCCCAACAATCGATAAGCGCATAAAAAAGTCCCCTGTAAGGGGACTTCAGGTCTTCTTCAGCCAGTCTTCTCAGACATCTTCCGTTGGTTGCTATGGCGTAGTTTCTTGGCTCGGCTTTCCAGCCAGAAATAAACCACGATGGCCAGTAACAATGGGGCGATGAAGTAGATGGCGCGATAGGCCAGCAAGGCGGCAATAATGAAATAATGATCAAGTTCATGCCCAAGAAACGCGACAAATACGGCTTCCAGTACACCGATACCGGCCGGGATGTGAGTGATGATCCCTGCAAAGCTGCTGATTAACAGAACCCCAAGGACAAAGACATAATCGATCTTCTGGCCTAGCAGGATGTAAATAATGGCACCCATGGCCATCCAGTTAACTGACGAGACAGCCAGCTGGATACAAGCCATACGCAAGGAGGGCAGGTTCAGATTCTGACCCTTGACAGTCCATGAGCGTCGCTTGGAAAACGTGCAGAACAGCAAATAGACCGCAATAAAAATCAGCAGACCGGCACCGATCAGGCGCAGCGTCATGTTGCCAATGAACCAGTGCGGAGGAATATGAACCAACCCAGCCGTGAAAATCAGGCCAGCTAACAGAATGTAGCCCAGCCAGTTAGTGGCAAGGCTCAGGCTGAAGATTTTGGTAATCGTGCTGTTCTCCAGACCCAACCGCGAGTACAGACGATACCGCATGCCGATCCCGCCAACCCAGGTGCTGAGGGTGAGCGTAAAGGCATAACAGATAAACGAGACAAGCATGACTTGCCGCTTGCCAAGTTTATGCTGGCAATAGGCCCGCCCGATCAGGTCGTAAAAGCCGTACATGATGTAGCTGACAATGACCAAGCCCATGGCCATGCCCATCGTAAGCCATCCATACTGGCGGATCGAGCGGAACACTTGGGCCCAGTCTACTTGGCGTGCATACATCACCAGGAGTACGGTAACCGCAATGAAAAAGGCGTAGGTCAATACTTTTTTGACGATAGGCCATACGTTTCGCTTCGAGGAGGCGTGTGAATTCATGGAGGCTTCCTGCGAATGTCTAGCCGTGGCACTCATGGGTGGGACCTCACGCGTTCCGAATCCGCTACATCATGGGTTCCCAGATGCGATTGAGCGGGGGGTTCTACCAAGGCAATCCTCGGTGTATGTGCCGGTAACCATCCCGCCAGCGCTGGGAAGTGCCTGAGGAAGTGAAAGACCAGCATGGTTTTGGCCAAGTGCCACATGGTTTTACGCGGCACTTTGCTCATGTCCACATGCTGACAATGCTGCGCCATGAGTTGTTCGAGCCGTTCACGCAAGACCTGATTAAAGGCGCGGTCATGAATGATTAGGTTCGATTCAAGGTTGAGCGAAAGGCTTAAAGGATCAAGGTTGCTAGAGCCTACGGTAGCCCAGTGGTCATCCATCAAGGCCACCTTGCCGTGTAGAGGGCGTCGGCAATACTCGTATACTTCAACCCCCTCGGGGACAAGATAGTTGTACAGCATACGAGCGCCGACCTTGACGATCGGCATGTCGGGCTCGCCCTGGACGATCAACACGACTCGCACCTTGCGACGTGCTGCATCGCGCAGTTCACGTAATAGGCGATAACCCGGAAAGAAGTAGGCATTAGCGATGATGATTTCACGTTGTGCGGTACGAATCATCTCCAGGTAATGCTGTTCGATGTCTGTTCGATGCCCTTCATTGTCCCGATAAACAAACAGGGCTTGAGCGTTTCCAGGGAATCGATTGAGAGCCGGTGCTTGACGCCGCCGTCCCCACCAGCGCCGCGGTTCCTCACTATGCCCCAGCGCTTCGAGGGTGAAACGATGAATGTCCGCTACGATAGGGCCTTCAACCTCTACCGCATAATCCTGCTTGGCTGTTGGCCCAAAATCGCCCAAGTGATCGGCAGAAAAATTGATGCCGCCAACAAAGGCGATCTGTGCATCGATAACAACGATCTTTCGGTGCAAGCGCCGAAATAGATTGGTACGGCGCCCCATGAATAAAGGGCGAGGATCGTAAAAACGAAAACGCACACCCGCTAGCACCAGTTGATCGAGAAACTCCTTGGTGAGTTCGGCCGAGCCGTAACCATCTACCGTGACCTCAACCTGGACACCTCGTTTAGCCGCCTCGATGAGCACTCGGTGAAGCTCATTGCCTACCTTGTCCTCAAAGAGAATAAAGGTCTCAAGCAGAACTTCGCGTTTCGCCTGGGAGATGGCTTCGAATACCCGAGGAAAATATTCTTCACCGTTTTCAAGCAGCTGGATCCGATTGCCGTCTCTCCACTCCATACTCATACACAAAGCTCCACTGCCAGTGGTGCATGGTCGGATAAGTGAGACCATGGCTGATTGGAGAGGACAGTCGGCTCGCGAACCGTCACGTTACGGGTATAGATCCGATCAAGACGCAACATAGGCATACGCGCCGGAAAGGTCTTGGCGTGCTGACCATGCGCATTCAAGAAAGCTTCTTCCAGACCTGCCCCGTTCTTGAGTACGTCACTGGCGCGCTGACGCCAGTCATTGAAATCGCCAGCCACTACGAGCGGTGCATCGTCAGGAAGGCTTTCAATCAACTTGCACATCAGTTTTAACTGCTGCAATCGATGATTTTCACGCAACCCAAGATGGACGCAAATAGCATGGATATCGACATCATGATCCGGAACGCGTAGTACGCAATGCAGCAGACCACGCTTTTCCGGCCCGGTGATTGATACATCCAGGTTCTGATAGGTCACGATAGGGAATTTTGATAACACCGCGTTGCCATGATGACCGTCCGGGTAGACCGCATTTCGCCCGTAGGCGAAATCGGTCCACATGGAATCGGCCAAAAACTCATACTGCGGCGCCGCTGGCCAATTTTCATAGCGCAACGGATGCTTCTCGTGAGTACCCAAGACTTCCTGAAGAAACACAAGATCCGCCGACACTGTGCGTACTGCATCACGCAGCTCCGGCAGGATGAACTTTCGGTTAAGCGCCGTGAAGCCTTTGTGCGTATTGATCGTCAGGATCTTGAACGAGAAGCCGTGTACGCCTGCTGTCATGCTGTGCGCTTCCTCCGCTTGGTCTGCTTGGTCAGTTCGAACAACAGGAACGACCGACCGGTTACCTGATAAACATCTCCAAAGGCAAAGGTGTCGTTATTGTCGAGATCCGGCTGGTTGGTATCCACTTGCAATACCCAATGTTCTCCCTGCGGTACTTCCGGCAGGGTAAAGTCGACTACATCGAAGTGGGCATTAACGATCATGAGCAGTGAAGTCTCAGACCCGGCACGGCGAATGCCGGTGGGCTGCGCACGTCCGTCGAGTAGAATACCCATGCAGCGATTGGTGCCGTCCTCCCATTGTTCCGTGCCCATTTCTTCGCCGTTAGGCGTTATCCAGGTCACATCCTTCACACCCAGTTCTTCGTTATAGACCCCGGTAAAGAAGCGGCTACGGCGCAACAGGGGATAGCGCTGGCGTATTTCAATCAACTGGCGGGTGAAGTCCTGCAGTTCAGCGCCACGCTCATCAATGTTCCAATTGACCCAGCCGATTTCGCTGTCCTGGCAGTAGGCATTGTTATTGCCGCCTTGAGTACGGGCAAATTCGTCGCCAGCCAGGAGCATGGGCGTGCCTTGAGAGAAGAACAGGGTAGCCAACAGGTTGCGCATCTGACGATGGCGCAAGTCGAGGATTTCCGGATCGTCGGTTTCGCCTTCTACACCGCAGTTCCAGGACAGGTTGTTGGAATGACCGTCACTGTTGCCTTCGCCATTGGCTTCGTTGTGCTTGTCGTTATAGGACACCACATCGTTAAGTGTGAAGCCGTCATGCGCCGTAATGAAATTGACTGACGATGCAGGCTTGCGACCACGATGATTGAACTGATCGCCGGAGCCCAAAATGATTTTGGCGAAATCGCCCAGCTTGTCATCATCACCTTTCCAGAAAGAACGCGCGGTATCGCGGAACTTGTCGTTCCATTCCATCCAGCCTGGGGGGAAATTACCGACCTGATAGCCGCCAGGACCACAATCCCAGGGTTCGGCCACAAGTTTGAGCTGGTTAAGAATAGGATCCTGACGGCATGCATCGAGGAAGCCGCCGCCCTCGTCGAAGCCATGGGGCTCACGAGCAAGGATAGTGGCAAGGTCGAAGCGGAAGCCGTCCACCCGCATTTCTGTCGCCCAATAGCGCAGCGAATCGGTCACCATTTGCAGGACGCAAGGGTGGCTCATGTTCAGTGTGTTGCCGGTTCCGGTGTCGTTGATGTAGTAGCGTGGGTTATCCGGCATCAGGCGATAGTAACTGGCGTTGTCGATGCCTTTAAGCGAGAGGGTTGGGCCCATCTCGTTGCCTTCGGCCGTATGGTTGTAAACCACATCAAGAATGACTTCGAGTCCTGCTTTATGCAGGCGCGCCACCATGATCTTGAACTCACCAATCGATTGGCTGGCCATATAGCGAGCATGGGGAGCAAAAAACGCCAGGGTGTTATAGCCCCAGAAATTGCGTAGCCCTTTTTCCAGGAGATGGTTGTCATCCAGGAAATAGTGGATGGGCATAAGCTCGACCGATGTAACACCCAGCGATCGAATGTAATCCGTTACCTCGCTCTCGTGAAACGCTGAAAACGTACCGCGCGCATTTTCCGGTACGGCGGGATGCTGCATCGTATAACCGCGAACATGCGTTTCGTAGAAAACCGTGCGGTCCCATGGAATCTTGGGATTCTCGGCGTTGGCCCAGGTAAAGGCCGGGTCGATCACACGGCAGCGCGGCATGTACGGAGCGCTATCACGTTCATCGAACGAAAGATCGCCATCGGGATGGCCGATGGTGTAGCCGAAAAGAGCATCATTCCATTGCAGCTCACCCACGATCTGCTTGGCGTAAGGATCGATCAAAAGCTTGTTTGGATTGAAACGATGGCCGGCTTCCGGTTCGTAGGGCCCGTGGACACGATAACCGTAAAGCGTACCGGGACGTGCATCAGGCAGGTAACCGTGCCAGATCTCGTTAGTGTATTCAGGAAGCTCGATACGCTCAATTTCTTCATACGTCTCTTGATCGAACAGGCACAGTTCGACCTTGGTGGCATGGGCAGAAAACAAGGCGAAATTAACGCCCACGCCATCCCAAGTAGCACCCAAGGGGTAGGGTAATCCTTCCCTCAAGCGAGAGGTGGTTCGATTGACAAAAGCCGTACCCGCTTGCTTTTCGTTTTCGCTAGGCTGTTCTGAGCTCATGTGGTCGACTCTAAGTGATGAGGTCATTCATCTCAGCAAGGCCGTGACCTTTACCAAGACTGTTAATTCGTATCGCGCGAACGGCCCACCAGGGTCGCTGGAGCGCATGCCAAACTCTTACATCTGGAGATATAGAAAGGTTTTCCACCTGGCAGTTCCTGTGCATTCGGTACGGCAGGCGGTATTCAGCGAAGCGCGTGAACACTGATACCTGTGAACAAGCAGCTAATAGTTCATGGTTGAAGCGTTCAGGAGAGAATGAGGGCGCCAATAAAAAGCGGGAAAAAGCGCCTAGGCCTTTTCCCGCTTCGAATTGAAATAAGGTCTGTATCACGCGAAGGTGCTGTACACGCTATTACTTGGAACCGCCCTTGCGACCGGCTTCAGCGGCGCGCTCTCGATCATTGGCAAAATTGCCGCCACTGTTTCGACCACCTTTACGACCGGCTTCAGCCGCTCTTTCGCGGTCATTGGCAAAGTTACCTGGATTGTTTTTCTTGGCAGTCATGCAGTAACCCTCATGTTGGTTTAAAACAAAACAATTGACTAACCAATTCAATTGTTAACCTGCCTTGTATGGGATAACCACCTGGGGTTGCGGTTCCCCTGAAATGCTCTCGCGGGCTCGATGGCTGACGAGTGGCGAGATGCGCTGTAGCCCGTGTAAACATAGGGCTTTGAGCCCTATGAGAAATCAGCTGTATGAGGATTGGGCGTAGGTTGAAAACCATTAGGCTCCGAGGTCAACCAGCCGTCCAGGTCACGAGGCTCATACTCTTGCGCAGCTGGCATGTCAGCCGGGTTATCGCTCACGATAGGGTCGGGTTGTGGTACTTCGGGACGATGGGCCATGGCATCAATTCTCATATGAATAAAACGCACTCGGCGCAAATGTGCAGAGTGCTGAAATTGATAGTAGGCAAGAAGGCAAGTTCCGGCCTTTCATCGTCTCCCTGAAGCAGATAGATGAAAGGTCAAAAACGGGTAGGTGAGTAGAATATAAGCCCACGCGCTGTCTGAAAAATTTCTTTCACGCTTTCGTATTTACTCTGAGCAAAATCATAGGCGGCTTAATGATCAGGCGTACCTTTAGAGGCAGCGTGATTTGCCAAAGCATGGGCGAGCTTGGCAAGCAGCCTGCCAGATTTCTCGCAAGTGGCGAGACCGCATTAGCGTTGTAGCTTTGCTCAGGCGGTTCTGTCTAGAACTGAGACAGGGAATATCCCTCACAGTGGCTCGATAGGCATGGCCTTTCAACGTCTATCAGTACAACACGTACCGTTTTCGGTGCCGCTAAAAAGGAATAACCAAACGCCGAAATGTACCCGACTGTAAAGCCACAGGCAGGGCATCGCTGGCGCTGATACTCTGGCTATCGAGGAGGGTGGCTAATAGGCAGCAGCCTCAAAACACAAGCGAAAAATTTTGACTACCTAAAGGAGTACCACTGTGTCCGAACAGGAATATCAGAAGTCTGTGAACCAACCAAATGGCGAAAAGGTACTTATGAAAATGGAGCCTGATGCTCTGTATCTCCTTACCTTCCGTGACAAACCAGGCGCGTTTGCTTGCAAGTTCGTTGCACCTGATCGCCTGGTTTGGAACGGCATCGACATGACTGAGCTAGCTGAAGAGGCCTATGTTCAACCTTTCTCGTCCCCCTTGGACAAGGTTCTTCTTAGCCATTTTATGATGCATGCACCAGCAGAGCCTCAGGCATGGTTTAAGCCCGTTATGCCACCTTGTCCGCCTGAAGACTGGCGTAGCAATGACGGCGAAAAACGCTATGACAGCATGACCAACGCCATGGAGGCCTGCGGTTCCAATGGTTGCCAAGACATGAATAGAGCTGCGCGTGAGCTGTGGAAAGAGGTCGAAGCTAAACAGCGTTATGTCCAATGGCCTCGCGCTTGGGCTCAAGCACAAATCGATCAGTTGAACCAGTAAAAGAAAGTCGCCGAAACGGCTGGGAATATCATCAGTACGTAGCAGGGTTGTAAGCCACTTTGCACCCTGCCAAAAGCCAGCCCTGGATATGTGGTCAGCACTCATTCGTCAATAGAAACATCAAGCGCACCAAATCAAACCCGCTTAGGCGTTTTTATAAAAAGGCGAATGGCTCTTTGGGGGCTGAGGTCAGTAGGACTCTACTGAGCACACGTAATAACATCTGATGCAAAGATGAGTTCTGCTTAACCAGAACAGGAGACGACGGGCTGTCTCGATTAACGAGGCGTCTGGTTTTACTGGGGCAGTATTGATTACCCCTTCCGCTTGAACGGAAGGGGTAGAGTCAGGCAGTGATACCTTATACTTTGGGCGTCTTAGCCCGGCTGGCACGAGGCTTCTTTTCGGTCGCTAGTTTTTCAACAGGCGGCTTTTCAACCTTGGACTTGGCACTTTTGGGCTTGACCGCTTCCTTGACCTTTTCCACTGCCTGCTCGGCCAGGGTAGCGGCCTTCGGCTTGGTGGCCCGCGTTTTCTTCGGCGCGGCTACGGGAGTTTCGGCTGGCGCAGCACCCGGCTGTTGCTCCGCTTCATAAAGTTTGGTAGCCATTTCCCAATGGCGATGCTCCTGATGAGACGGCCGCCCTTCAGACTCCCATATCTGATAGGCGAGCTGCTGAATGCGTTCAGTGCGTTGGGTCATTGTTGTGTCTCTCCTTGGGCCAGGTCTTGTGTAATCAATAAACCAAGAGGGAAATTTGCTAGAAGCTCGCTTACTTTAAGTTCACTCTGTTTCACATGGACAGATGAATGGCTGAAAGTTTCCGTAAAAGAGCGACCTGCCAAGTAATCAGGCACTTTAATTCGAGTGTCCTGCCATGCAGTTGCCTCGAAGAAAGGTATAGAAGCGTTATTCAAGAAAGGCCATGACCGCAACGGAACGACAAGGATGGCTGCTTTGCCCTGGTGCTCGCGAGCAAAGGCAAGCACATGCTCTGCCTGTGCACCTACAACTGTAAGAGGGGTATAGCTACCTTGGGTGAAAAGCTCTGGATGCGCCTGCCGTACGGCCAGGGTAAGTGCAATCACACGCTGTTTGACGCGCCCGTCTTTCCACTCCTTGAGCAATTCAGCCGGCGCCTTGCTTTCCTTTAACGCCGCGATGCGGGGCGGATAATTGACGGCACGACGGTTGTCCGGCTCTACCAGGCTGAAGTCCCAGAAATCACAGCCCTGATATAAGTCAGGGACGCCAGGTGCGGTCATGCGCAGTAAGGCCTGTACCAAGCCATTAAGCGCACCGGCCGGTGCGATACGCTCGACCATCTCGACCAGGGAGTGACGTAAGGCGGTGCCTTGCTCGCCGGTAAGCAACCCCTCAAGGAAACGGCGGCAGGCGGTTTCGTAATCGGCATTAGGGGTCCACCAATCCGATTCAAGCTTTTCTTCACGCAGCGCCTTTTCCTGCCAGGGCAATAGCCGTTCCAGGTAAGCCTTAAGACCTTCAGCATCATCGGCACGCAGGTTTAGCGGCCAGCTGGCCAGTAGCGTTTGATAGAGCATCAGCTCATCGCCTGGGGTAGGTGCTGGCTTATCGGCATAGGTGCCACGCAAAGGGGCTGCCAGTTTCATCCAGTGGGAGGCGGCTTCGATATAGTCTGTAGCCATTTCTGAAAGCACGGCGAGGCGGGCGCGGGTGTCTTCACCACGCTTGTGGTCGTGGGTCGCCGTGGTCAGCATGTTGCGAGGAAAATGCTCTGAGCGCCACTGACTGGTCTCATGAAACTCCTCTGGCGTTTGGCTGAAGTTTTGCGGATCGAAGCCTACGTCGTTACGCGACAGCAGGGCGCCGGAGCGATAGCAGGCGGTATCTTCCACCGCCTTGGCAGCAACAGGAGAAGTCAGTTGCTGGAATTTTGTGATGGCCCGGCGCTGCTCACGACGGGCCAGACTACCTGCCGACTGACGGCAGGGCGCCTTGCCGCCTAACCACTGATGAAGCAGATCGAGCACGGGGAGCTCCGCTTCGGACAGGTTAGGGCGAGCGCCTTCAACAGCCTTCTGGAAGAACTTCTCATCTTCGCCAGTAAAGCCAGCGGCACTGACATAGGTGCGGTAAACCGGGAAGTGCACGATCAGTTCGAGCAGGACGCGACGAATAGCGCCCAGGCTGGTATCGCGCGTGCGCCAATCCTGTTGGGCCACAACGTGCAAGGTATGCGCAGTAGACTCGAACTCACTGGCCAGGGCAGTTGTAACCACCAGACGCCGCGCCTCGCGAACTTCTTCCATGAAGTCGGCCGGTCGACCTGTCCGCTCCGCCCAGAACTCAGTTAGGGGCTTTTCACCAGTAGGATCATGCATGACGCTGGAGACTTCATTCATGAATTCGTAACCGGTGGTGCCATCGATCCCCCAGTCTTCGCGCAAGTGTTCACCTTCGGCCAGGATCTTCTCGACATAGATCGGGAATCCGCCTTCCGGTGCTCCACCTGGGCGGCTGGCACAAATGTCGTCGATCTGGCGGCGCAGCTTGCGGCAATAACTGCGTGGGTTAGCAAGTCCGTCAATATGATCAAGGCGCAGACCATCGACCAGCCCTTCGCGGATCAGTCGGAAGGTCATCTCGTGCATGGCCTCGAACACTTCCGGCCGCTCCATGCGAAGCCCGCCTAATTCCGTGATATCAAAGAAGCGGCGCCAGTTAATGTCATCCGAGGCAGTACGCCAGCTCGCCAGACGGTAATGCTGACGCTCGAGTAGGGCATGCAAGCGTTCGTGATTGGCCGCATCGGTGGCGTCGAACGCCTCCAGGCATTTATCCAGCGCAGCGCGTGTGGCTGGATTTTGCTTCAAGCTGTCCGCCAGCTGACGCAAAGCCTCTTCGGCTCCTTCACGGTCATCTTCACGAGCCTCGAAGGCATCGGCAAACAGGCGCAGCTCGGGTTGATCACCCTGGCGCAGGATATCGGCATACGTGGGCGGCGAAATAGGGAAATGGTGAGCATAGTATTCGACGCGAAACCCGTCTTTTTCGTCGAATACCAGTTTGAGCTCGCCCGCCTGAAGAATGTCACCATAGGCGCTGCCTAGGAACGGTAACAGTAACTGGCCTTGCAGTTCAGGGTCAGGGCTATGCCAGTTGATGTCGTAGAACCGTGCATAGGGGCTGTGCCGGCCCCACTTGAGTACGTCGAGCCACCAGAAATTTTCAGAGCCACCCACACTCATGTGATTGGGAACAAAGTCCACAATTAGCCCCATGCCGCGCTCGTGCAAGCGTGCTACCAGCCGCCGTAGCGCCTCTTCTCCGCCCAATTCCGGGTTGACCCGGGTGGGGTCGACCACATCGTAACCATGCACAGAACCGGCGCGGGCAGTGGTGACAGGTGATGCATAGAAGTGGCTGATCCCCAGGTCGGCGTAATAGTCGACCAGGGGAAGAGCATCGTCGAAGGTAAAGTCCTTATGAAACTGAAGGCGGACCGTGGCGCGCAATTGACTCATGTGTTGCTCTCCGCATCATGACGGGCCGTCACCAACAGCTTGAGGCGACGAGTCGGGGTTTCGTTATCCAGTAAGGTGCTGGCAGTGTCCGGCCAGCGACGGCGCCAGTTCGGATGGCTATCAATCGTGCCGGGCAGGTTGGCCTGTTCCTCAAGGCCAAGGGCATCTTCGACGGGCAGAATGGTTAGCGTGGCCGGGCTTTTGCCGATATGCCGAATGCAGCCATCTACAGCATCCTCTACGGCATCCAGGTCAGCGCTTTGCAGCCCTAGGGTTTTAGCCAGGCGCTGACGATCTTGAGCACGTTGCTGTTTTTCCTTTTCTTCGGTCGTGTCTTCGGCCAGCTGTTCCAGGCGGGCCTGCCATTCGATATCGCGGCCGATCCACCAGCCTTTCATCGTTGGGAGATCATGTGTGGTGGTGGTGGCCATAGAGGTGGACAGCCATTCTTCGGCAGGTTTGAAGTTCTGATCTTCGTCACGCTCGAACATCAGGACCTGCATTCCCATGATGGCCTTGTCGGTCAGCCGCTCACGGAAGCCCTCAGGCACAGTGCCCAGATCTTCGCCCATGACAATGCACTCGTTGCGCCAGGATTCGAGCGCGACAAGCCGCAGCATGTCTTCGATGGGATAGGAGAGGTAAGCACCTTCCTCTGGTGAAGCCCCTTCAGGTACCAACCACAGGCGTTGCAGACCCATCACGTGGTCGATACGCACACCGCCGGCATAGGCAAAATTAGCCTGCAGCATTTCAATGAAGGCACGAAAGCCGTTGCGCTTGAGCCCGGCAGGAGAGAAAGCCGAAATACCCCAGCCCTGGCCGCGTTGGTTGAGCAGATCAGGCGGTGCACCTACGCTTACCGATGACAGGAGTTCTTCCTGACGGCTCCAGGCCTGGCTACCGCCACCGTCAGCACCAACTGCAATATCAGCGATCAAGCCAATATGCATGCCGGCTTCTTTAGCTGCCTTCTGCGCGTTCTCCAGGCCACGAGCTGCTAACCACTGAGTGAAGGCATAAAATTCCACATCCTGAGCATGACTCTCGGCAAATTGTGCAACCGCAGGGTTGGAGGGCTCACGATACTCTTCAGGCCAATGCTGCCAGCTGGGCGCTGAGTCACCATGAGTAAACGAGGCATGCAGCGCTTCGAAGCGGCAGTGGTTTTCCAGTGCTTCTCCACCTTTCTTACGGAAGGCTTGAAAGTCTTCCCATAAGTTGCCGCCTTTACAGCGGAAGTCCATATGCAGGGCGCGGTAAAGGCGCAGGCGTGTCTTGACCAGTGCTGGCCAATCGATCAGGTCCAATTGCTCAAGGCGAGCCCATTCCTGCTCAAGCCCGGTCCGCTGGAGGGCATGCTGGACGGCCTTTTCGCCTAATAGTGCCGAAGGAGCTGCGTTGAGAATATTCAGGAACATCCGGCTTGAAGGCGAATAAGGGCTGTGGCGGTTTCCGTCGGCGCTGAACATGGCATGCAGAGGGCTGATAGCCACGGCATCAGCACCGTGGCGGGCAGCGGAGCGAACAAATTCTTCAAGTGCCTTTAGATCACCGATCCCGCCGTCACCCTGGCGCCGCAGGCTGTACACCTGTGCCGCCAGCCCCCAGGCGCGTGGTTTGGCTTTGGCCAAGGCATCTGCCACCGTAAAGCAGTGCTGTGGCGCAATGGCCAGGGTCAGACTCTGGTCGCCCAGTGTGAGCGTGTGATACCCCATGGATTCGACCGGGGCCAACTGACCGTTACTATCAACCTTGCCTGAAACGGTTTCGCCGCTTTCCAGGGTGAGCGTGTAGGACTGACCGGTTTTGAATTGGCCTGTCGTGCCGATGGGGGCACTGCAATCGCCTGTGATGAGCGGAGGCAAGTGTTCGCTGTCTTCCAGCTCGTCGAGCTTTGCCATGCTTTGGCGAATATTGTCTTCCGTCTTGGCCGGAAGGCCCAAGGCTGACAGGAGATGTTGCAGCGACTCGTCCGAGACATGCTGAGATTTGCCGTCGAAAGAGGTCCAGTCGATAGAGATGCCTGCCTTTTCAGCCAGTTTATGTAGCGCGTTTGATTCGCTCATTAGGCTTCCTCCAGCCAGACCATAGCGGTATGGGCCGCCAGTTGACCCTGGTCGCGTACGGATACACTGCTGTCAGCGCTGGAAAACAGCAGGCGGCCGGGCTTCTTGCTGGCTACCGGGACGGCGGTTTCGCTCAGGTTGATCTCGATCGTAAGGTGTGCGCCATCTCCCAGGGACCAGGTCGCTGTAACTGCATGTGTGCCCAGGGCCTCAGCCTTGGCTGGTTTCGCACCGGGCAAACGAGGGATGATTTCCTTATGGCGAAGTTCAAGCAAATGCTTGTACAGCCCGATCCACAGCGCATGATCAGGCTGGTCGGCCTCACCGAAGTTGGGTTTTGAATCTTCGAATGTCCTCAGGGCATTGGGATCGGGAATCTTTTCCCGGTTTTCTTCATGTGTGAAGAATTCGAAGTCTTTGAATTCATTGCGGCGGCCGTCGCGCACCAGTTTGGCCAGTTCTTCGTTGTGACTGGTAAAGAACAGGAACGGCTGGCGGCTGGCCCATTCTTCACCAATGAAAAGCAGTGGGATCATGGGACTAAGCAGGAGCAGAGTTGTTGCGGCTCGCAGCGCCTGTTCGGGAGCCAGTACAGCCAACCGCTCGCCCAGGGCCCGGTTGCCTACCTGATCGTGATTCTGCAAAAAGATTACGAAGGCTGTTGGCTGCAGGTGACCGCTGGGCTCGCCGCGGGCCTTGCCATGCCGTGATGCCTCGCCCTGGTAGATAAAGCCTTCACTCAGGCAACGCACCAGCTTGTTGGTTGCATCTTCGGTAAAGTCCTGATAGTAGCCTTCATTCTCACCGGTCAGCATCGGGTGTATGACGTTATGCCAGTCATCGGCCCATTGACCGTCGTAATGTACGCCACCGAGTAGGGAAGCGGTGTTGTCTTCGTTTTCCAGCACCAAGTGAACGTGACGACCTGGCTCGACTGTAGAGCGGATCTCATCCGCCATTTCGATCAGGAAGCCCTTGTCGCCAATGGCATGTACCGCATCGAAGCGCAGGCCATCGAAGCGGTACTCCATCAACCACATCAGTGCATTGTCCTTGAAGTAGCTGCGTACGGCTTCCTGACGAAAATCGATGGCAGCGCCCCAAGGGGTATGAATGTCTTCACGGAAGAATTTTTCGGCATAGGCATGCAGGTAATTGCCATCCGGCCCGAAGTGGTTATAGACCACATCGAGAAACACCATCAACCCGTGCTCATGGGCTACATCGATCATGGCCTTCAGGTCTTCAGGCGTTCCGTAGGACGCCTCGACGGCGTAAGGCAGCACGCCGTCATAGCCCCAGTTGCGCCCGCCCGGAAACTCACTGAGCGGCATCAGTTCAATGGCAGTTACACCGAGGCCTGCCAGTTTAGGAATGATATCGGCCACGCCGTTGAATCCGCCCAGCGTGCCGACATGCACTTCGTAGATTACGCTTTCATGCCAGGGACGACCCTTCCACTCGGTATGACGCCATTCGTATGCCCGTGGGTCGATCACGATACTGGCTTCATGCACATCGCCTGCCTGGGCGCGGGAAGCGGGGTCCGGTACTAGCAGGTCGCCGATTTGATAACGGTAACGTGTCCCGACGCCACACGCGGCTTCGGCACTAAACCAGCCGCCTTCCAGCGACTGCATTGGAATGATCATCCCGCCATCCATGACGATGTTCACGTCTTGTGCATTGGGCGCCCAGAAGCAGAACCGGGTGCGATTGTCAGATAGAAGCGTGGCGCCGGCAGTGCAGGGCCAGGCATAACGATTAGGCTTATCGAGTGGGCGTGACAAATCACTCATGCGTACTGTCCTCAGCCGGAGGGGCAGGTGGGGCACGTGGGTGCGGGTTCGATAGTTCGAGCGCTCTCCCGTCACGACGACGGGAGGTTCCTTCTATGACCAGAGGAAAGGCGCTAAAGTTGAATCAGATAGCTGCTTGTTCTTGACGAACTTTGCCAAGCAGCGACTGGTAGAGCTCATCGTAGGGCTGAGCGCTTTGAGACCAGTAGAATGGACCATTCATTGCACGGCGGCGCATGGCCTGGAGCAGATCCTTGCGAGCAAAAACTTCGAAGGCGCGTTTGATAGACCGTTGGTAGCTCTCAAGCGTGTGCTCATCGAATAGAAAACCGGTTACGCCATCTTCAATACTGTCCGCCAGGCCACCTGTACGGCGAGCAATGGGCAGCGAGGCGAAGCGCTGTGCATACATCTGACTCAGTCCGCAGGGTTCGAAGCGAGAAGGCATCAATAGAAAATCGCTTCCGGCAAACATCCGGCGGGCTTCGGTTTCGCAAAAACCGATATGCACGCCCACCTGACCAGGGTAACGCTGCGAAAGGTTGCTCACTGCCCGCTCAACAGCAGGCTCGCCGCAACCAATAATGACCAACTGACCGCCTTGGTGAATGATCTGGTCGGCCGCCTCGATGGTTAGATCGATGCCTTTCTGGTGTACCAGACGGGAGACTACTGCAAACAGAGGGCCGGACGACGCGGCCAGGCCGAAGTCGGCGCGGACGCGATCAGCATTGGCCTGCTTGCCTGACCAGTCGTACGGCGAGAAGCTCTGGTACAGGTGAGGGTCGTTGCACGGGTCCCAACCCTCATCGATACCGTTGAGAATGCCGGACAGTTGAGCGTGCTCGGCCTTGAGGCGAAGCAAGCCATCAAGACCGCAACCAAATTCAGGCGTAGTGATTTCACGCGCGTAAGTCTGGCTGACCGTAGTAATGTGGTTAGAGTAGACGAGACCGGCTTTAAGGAACGAAATCTTGCCGTAGTACTCAAGCCCGTCGATAGAAAAGGCCGATTCTGGAATACCCAGGTCCGTCATGCAGCGCCGTGGAAAGACACCCTGATAGGCCAGATTGTGAATAGTCATTACAGACGGTGTCTTGAGCCCACGCCAGCGTAGATAACCTGCAGCGAGGCCAGTCTGCCAATCGTTCAGGTGCAGTAAATCAGGACACCACCGAATAGACGATGTACCCGCAGCCATCTCGGCAGCAGCCGAGGCCAGACGGCCAAAGCGAATGTGGTTGTCAGCCCAGTCAAGACCGTGAGTATCGCTGTAAGGCGTACCGGGACGTTCGTAAAGTTCGGGGCAAACTAATACATAAATCACCAGGCCGTCTTCTTGGTCGACACGGGCAATATCACAAGCTGGCATAGCGGCATGTGCAGGCACGCGACCAACAATCTGCATGTCGTCGACAATGGCATCCATGACCTGGCGATAACCTGGAATCAGGACACGTACATCATGCAGGGATGACAATGCGCGGGGCAGGGCAGCAGACACTTCACCCAGGCCACCCGCTTTGACAAAATCGGTAATTTCCGGAGTAACGAACAACACGCGCTTGCGGGTTTCTACCACTGAGCTCAGTTTGAGTTGAGGCTCATCAGCAACGGTACGCAAACGGTTAACAGTTTGAACCTCAACATTCGCCGGTTCTAGCGATTCTAGTTTTCCCACTATGGCATTCGCCATGATGCGCTCCCTAATAAGCAGTAATGACTGAGGTCTACCCCATGAACGCATCTTTTAAAGATGACTTCCTGATCAGGATCAAAAACGTTCACAGCCATGCTGCTCTTACAGCCCCCTGGCAACGTCCCCCTGTAAGGGACTGGACAAGAGGCGGTTAGGAGACGCCAAGATGTCCAGTCGTATAAAGATGACCTGTACCTGCAAGCTGAAGTTTCACCTGTAAGTGAACTCAAAATGAAAATGTGCTAGATCCGTGCCGAAAAATAGGTTGCGGCTTGGATTGGCTTGTTCAGCTTTGCCGATGATGATGACAATTACGCGACAAGTTCCTGCTTTATAAGCGCAAAATCAGATCTCAGGCTGTCTGGCTGGGGCAGTATGCATTTCGTCGGATGGTGCGGAAGGCCTCTCAACTTGAGTGCCAATCTCCGCACGCAGTTGTGGCAGGCACTCTGGATACTCACGGTTGATGAATGCGATGAGCCGCTCACGTATATGGCAACGCAGGTCCCAATTTTTCGACGAGTCTGATGAGCTGGCCAGTACCCGTAGTTGCATGGCTTTTTCAGAGGTATCCGTGACTTGAAGCACACATACGCGTCCATCCCACAAATGGGGCACTTCCTTGCACAAATGCTCCACTTCAGCGCGTAAAGGCTCCATAGGGACGGAATAGTCCACCCAGACGAATACCGAACCGATCAAGCTTGAAGCCGTACGTGTCCAATTCTGAAAGGGCTTCTCAATGAAGTATTGCAACGGCACTACGAGGCGGCGGTCATCCCAAATCCTGACCACAACATAGGTCCCGGTAATCTCTTCTACGCGGCCCCATTCATTTTCGACAATCACGACATCGTCAATGCGAATGGGCTGAGTAACGGCGATTTGCAGACCGGCGATAAGGTTGCCTAGCACAGGGCGGGCTGCAATACCCGCCACGATACCGGCAACCCCGGCCGAGGCAAGCAGACTGGCTCCGATCTGGCGCACCGACGGGAATGTCATGAGCATGGACGCCAACCCGATCAGGAAAACAACAAAGCTGAGGCTTCTTACCATGACGCGTGTCTGCGTCAGGATACGGCGTGCTCGCAGATTGTCTTCAACATCGACGGGGTGGCGTAGGGTAATGGTCGCGCCAATGGCTTTTACACAGCGTAAGCCTAACCAGGTGAAAGCGGCCAGGGTGATCAAGGCCGTAATGTGGCGAATGCCATCGATAAGCAGCAGTGTATCGGGAGCCGATCCCAGTACGCCTTGTAGAGCTATCATCGGAATCAGCAGGCTTGCCGGACGTTCGGCATAACGCACCAGAGTGCTGGTGAAAATCAGCGAACGGGAAAGGCGTTTGAGTACTTTGGTAATGACCGTGACGGCCAGCAAGCTGATAAGAACGGAGACACAGGCGGCCAGGAGAGTCGCCAACCAGGGTGACTCAATAAGGCGGTCTATGGAGGGCATGCCAAATCCTTAGGAACGTAATCCTCTTTCAATGAAAAAGCCGCTTTGGCGGCTTTTGTCATACGCACCCGACCTCAGGAGCGCTTGGGATCTTCCGGTGTCATGGGCTCACCGGCATCAGCATCGTTAGCGGCTTTTATCTTCTGGAGTTCGGTCAGAGCCGATACGCGGCGTGCATAGCTCCGGGTGACATCGATAATCATCATGGCATCGCACCTTTAGGCTATAGGGATCACGGACAACATCAAAATTGCAACGTGCTTAGTTACGGACTGAAAGACTCAAGCAAGGTTCCTCGAACAGGGTGCATCGGATAGGCGAGGCGGCAGGCGGTATAGTGGTGAAATGCTATCAAGCAATTAAGTAATACCAGCCCTATTGAAAGAAAGCATATTTATCCCCTTGAACCGACATTTAATAAAGTAGACAAGTCAGAGCATAGGTGTAGAAGGCATTTTTACCCGGGTTCTCTCAAGCAAGGAGCAGGTTGGCCGTTAACTTGGCGATAGGCCTCTAGCGTACTAATGCCTCAAGTGTTTCAGGTTAAGAAAACTTTACTCACCAAGTCGCCCTCCAAAATAGTGCTAAAAGAATAAATAGGCGCTTCGCTATAACCAGCATTACGTTTTGCCTGCTGATTGAAGGACCCTGATGATCCCGCGTGCCTCTGATATTGCTTCAAGCCTTACGGCTTCGCGTCGAATGCTGCAGGTGGCTCCCTGGAAGTTTGCCTTGGCTTATTCCTGCTTCGTGGTGATATGGATACTAAGTACGGATGCAGTTATTCATACCTGGGAGTTGCCTAGCTGGACTTACTCTGCACGTGGCTTTTTTACCGGCGGGTTCACAGTCGTTTGTATGTGGATTTTCACGCGGCGGCTTGCAGAAGGAGCTATCCGAACCCAGAGTCTTATCAGTGAGGCCGAAGGTGGTTACCGAGCGCTTTTCGAGGTGCACCCGGCACCCATGTGGCTTTACGACAAGAGAAGTTTGATGATTCTTAAAGCCAACGAGGCGGCTGTGGCTACCTATGGCTATACCTCGAAAGACTTTGCGAACTTGTCGATTCTGGACCTTTACACGCCGGCTGAGCGGGAAAACATCCTGCAAGGTGCTTCTGTTCAAGAAATTAACTCCAGTGCGCTGTCCGGTATCCGTAAGCATGTCAGTCATGACCAGCGGGTCATGACCATGGACGTATTGGGTAATGAGGGGCTTTTCAAGGGGCAGCCATACGGACTGCTCATGGCCCACGACGTCAGTGCGCATTTCGAGATGGAACGAAAGCTGGCGCACAGCTTAGGTGTCATCGAACTGGCTCAGCAAATAGCCATGATGGGTTATTGGGAGCAGGATCCTGTAACGTTGCGCATGACATGGTCCCAGGAAATCTATTCGATTCTTGGAATCGATGGAGCGATGCTTCAGCTGGACATGGCTTGTTTTCTTTCAGCGGTTCATCCGGATGACCGAAAGCGGGTCAACATGGCGCATCAGGATATTGCCCGGACAGGCCATATGACCTTGGAGTATCGAGTAGTCAGGCCTCAAGGAGAGATTCGCTACATTTACGAGCGGGCGACCATTACGCGCGAGCCCAGCGGTGGCGCTCGAATCTTGCTGGGTACATACATCGATATCACCGAGCTGAAGGCGGTCGAGCACCGTCTGGCCGAGCAGCAGAAGCGCTACGAATATATGGTCAGCCGTTTGCCGGAAGGCGTTTTGATCGTTCGCAAAGGCGCCATACATTATGCCAATGCGGCGGCCTTTGACATGTTTGGTGGCTCAATAAAGCTATCATTGGAAGAGGCGGATTTTTCCCAGTGCATCCATCCGGAATTTCGGGCCCGTGAGATCGACCGCCTCAGTGCCTTGAAAAAAGGCCTGATCAATGAGCAACCCTTTCGCTATTTGAAGCTGTTACGGCTGGATGGCAGCGAGTTCGAGGCAGAGGTTGCCGAAATTGTGCTGGAAGACAAAGGCCAGCGAGATATTCAGCTGATTGTTCGTGATGTCAGCCAGGCTCAGCAAATGCGTCGTGCTTTAGAGGACGCAAATAGCCGTTTGCAACAACTTTCCCAGCGGCTCATCGAAGTGCAGGAAGTCGAGCGTCGCCAACTGGCTCGTGATCTGCATGATGATGTAGGCCAACAGCTAACCGGGCTTAAACTGCACCTGCAACGTCTGATCAAGAAGCTCGACCCTGAACCCTCCTTGAAGGAAATGGCCCAAACCATAGCGCATAGTGTTGATGAGGCCTTGAGCAAGGTACGCAGTTTATCGCTCTCGTTGCATCCATTGCAGTTGGAGAATCTTGGCCTTGAGGCAGCGGTACGCTGGCATCTGGCGCATTTCCTGGAGGCTACCCAGACGAAATGGGAGTTACAGGTTGCCGGGCCGGTCAGCGAAACGTCGCCGGAAAAGGCCGTTGCCGCCTTCAGGATCGTTCAGGAGGCCATTGCCAATGTGGCCCGCCATGCGCAGGCCGATACTGTTCGGATTTCGCTGAAACGAGACGCGGAAGGATTGAAGCTCGAAATTCTCGATGATGGTCGAGGCTTTGACGTAAATGAAGCTATCCAGGGAGCCAAAAGCCTGGGATTGACCAGCATGCATGAGCGAGTGGCCTCGTTGGGCGGCGAAGTGAAGATATCCAGTCTGAAAGGAGTGGGAACACGGATTTCCGTGAGGTTACCGGCCGTTCAGGCTCCTTTGAAATGAGGAATGAGCTGTGGTTAAACGCGTTGCGCTGGTCGATGACCACGCTTTGATCCGAGCGGGGCTCCGGGCGCTTGTTCAAGATCAGCCTGGTTATGAGGTCGTGGCCGAAGGCGGTGACGGTACAGATGTCGAGTCCATTCTAAGCCAGGCCAAGCCTGATATTTTGCTGCTGGACATCAGCATGAAGCAAATGAGTGGGCTTGATGCGCTGAGACAATGGCGAGCCCAGTATCCCGATGTACAGATTCTGATCCTGTCCATGCATGCCACGCCTGATTATGTATTGGCAGCACTCAGGCTAGGAGCGCGTGGCTATCTTCTTAAAGATGCTGCAGCACAGGAACTGGACCTGGCGCTTCAGGCGCTGGCCCGGAACGAGTCGTATCTAAGCCCTGGTATCGCCCAGACGGTCATTCAGTCTGCCATCGTTGAGGGCCGACCTCGAGAGAATAGCAGCGAGCCCACACTGACCCCGCGCCAGACGGAAATCCTTCGGCTCATTGCGCGGGGCTGCTCGACCCGCGATATCGCCCAGGGACTTGGACTGAGCGTCAAGACTATCGATACGCATCGCTCCCAGATCATGGACCGCCTGAATCTTCATGACGTGCCATCCTTGGTTCTGTATGCCGTACGTAAGGGCCTGATCAGTCCTGAGGATTAAGGAGCTAAAAGGTTGGTTTGTACTAGGGGATTACCCGATACCTCCGGCTTGATCAATGATCCACACTGAGGCACTGACCTACAGAAGTCTTTTCTATGTCGCTGCCTTCCTCCCAAGCCGATCAGTTTCTGGATCATTATCTGGCTCGCCATGGTTTGGCAGGCGAGTCTCAGTATGCGCTTTCCGCTTCATTGGCTTGGCGGCTGAATCTGGCTACTGCGGTAGTAAGTCTGTTGTGTCTTGGTGGCGGACAACTAGAGCTGGCCCTGCTTGGCTGGAGTGCCATGCTCTTCCCGGCGGCGGCAGGACTTATGGCCTGGCGGCCTGTCATTCTCTGCGCAGCCCTGTCGCTAGCAGGTTATCTGCTCTGGCATGGTATCGACCCTGCGCCTCTCCAGATTAAAGGGGATCACCTAGCCATAAACGCCTTAATAGGCTTGGCCAGTTATCTGTTCGGGCAGAGGTTACAGCTCAAGCGAGCGCTGGCCCAGAGAAGCGGTCATATTCATGTGCTCAGGCAGTTCAGTGATGTCCTGACCGGCTCTAAGGAGATATGTCTCAAGGAAATCAGTCTCGAAGGCCGCCTCGTAGCTATAAACAGGTTCGGGCAGGCGCTGATGGAGATCTGTAGTTTCGAGCAGGTACGTGACGCCGACTGGCTGGCCTTCTGGAAAGGTGAATGGGCTTCCCCTGCACATGAGGCGTTCGCGCAAGCCCTCCGAGGACACCCGGGCCGCTTTATGGGGTACTGCCCCACGGCCAGTGGTGTACCTAAATGGTGGGATGTGCTGCTGGTTCCGATAGTTAATCGTCAAGGGCAAGTGGAATCCATTCTGGGCTTCTCCTGGGATGTTACCGAAGCCCAGGAGAGTACAGCTGCCCTGAAGCGGGCACATCAGGAGTTTGACGCGCTACTGGGCAACCTGAACGATGGGTTCTACCGGCTGGATCAGGACTGGCGTTTCATTCAGGTCAACGAAAAGGCTGAAGAGTTATTGGCGCTTCGCCGTGACAAGCTGTTGGGTCAGGATATTCGAACACTCTTTCCTGAAGATATGGCCGAAGAATATGGCACGGCCTTTGGCGACGTCATGCACTCGGGCATACCGCGGCATTTTGAGTTTTATTCGGCCTGCTTTTTCCGGTGGTATCGAATCAGCGCGTACCCGAGGCCAAACGGTATTACGGTCTTTTTCAGCGACATTACTTCAGATGTCGCCTCTGTTCAGAAGCGCCAGACAGATGAGGCGCGCCTGCGACTGACACAAGGAATCGGACGCTTCGCCGATTGGCAGTTCATGTTATCCAATCGCGAATTGCTGGTGTCGAGCCAGGCGATGCAGTTGCTTGGTCTGTCCGAAGAAAAAGGAAGGCTTCATCAGGATGTTTTCTTGCGTCAGTTGCATCCTGATGATCGCCTGGCCTTTGTAGCGGCTCTGCTGGACCTAACCGAGGGCAAGGCCACACTTAACGTTGTGGCGCGGGTGCAGGATACGGAGCAGGCTGGGCAATGGCGCGACTTCCAGTTTGCCGGCGTCCTGCTACGTCCGCAGGCCCATCCGGCAGGGTTGCTGGTGGGGTGCATGCAGGACATTTCGGATCAAAAAGATCGCGAACGTCGCCTGATCGAAGCTGAGGTATTCACGCGCAGCATTCTCGACGCCTTGCCTCAGCGTCTGTGTGTGCTTGATGAGAAAGGGCACGTCCTGACCATGAACAAAGCCTGGTCCACGTTTATCCGCGTGCATGGCAGTATTGTTGCCTGGCCAGAAGAGGGAGAAAGCTATTTCAATTTCTGCCGGGCGGCTGCCAAGGGGGGGGTTATCCAGGCGTGGACGCTTCACGATAACCTCCAGGCACTCCTGAATGGTACTGGTGATCCCTTCAATCTTGAATATCACGTCGAACTCAATGGCGAGCTGCGCTGGTTCAACGTGTTTGCGCTGTTGATGGATACCGAGCCTAAGCAGTTATTGGTCGTGCACGAAGACATTACAGAACGGGCACAACTGCAGGCAGCTGTAGAAGTCCAGGCTCAGCGTCTCAGGCTGGCTCATGAGGGATCTAACGACGGGCTGTGGGAATGGAGGCCCGAAAATGAGGCACTTTATGTTTCCGAGCGGTTCACGGCATTGACCGGCGATACACTGGAGACGTACCACGACTTTACCGTCTGGCTGGACGATCATGTCCATCCGGATGAGCGACAGATATTGTCTTCCGCCTTGCAGGATCATCTGCAACACAAAGCGCCATTCGATATCGAGTTGCGCCTTGATACTGCGCATGGCTGGCACTGGTTCCGCTTACGCGGCAAGGCCGAATGGGATGAGGATACGCTCACCCGGTTTGCCGGCTCGCTGATGGATATCAGCCTGCAGCGGGATTTGCTTGAGCAGTTCCAGGCCAGTGAGGCACGGTTTCGTGAAATGGTGGAATTCCTGCCGCATGTATTCTGGGTATACGACACCGCCCAGGCGACGCTCAGTTATGTGAGCCCTGCGCTAGAGAAAACCTGGGGTATAGATGCCGATAGCCTGTACGAGGACATGAGCGTCTGGATGGAGTTGGTGCATGAGGATGATCGAGCAATCGTACAGCGTTTCCAGTATGAGGTAACCCAGCTGCATCAGCAGGCCGAGGCCGAGTATCGCTCGTTCAACCGGCACGGAGACCCGTTGTGGATTCGTAATCGTACGTTCCCGCTGCGTAATGCGGCAGGGCAGGTCTATCGCATCATTGGAATTGCCGAAAACGTGACCGAGGCGCATCGGTATAAGGACCAGCTCTATGCGGCGGCTCACTACGATCATCTCTGCGGGCTGCCCAACCGATTGATGCTTCAAAAACGGTTGGAAGAGCAGTGTGTTCACGCAGAGGCAGGCGAACGGGATTTTCATGTTCTGCTGATTACCCTCGATCGCCATAAGTGGATCCAGCAGTGCCTGGGGCAGAGTGCTTATGACGAGGTAATTGGTAAAGTGGCTGAACGCTTCCAGAACGCGCTGAATGGTCAGGGCTATCTGGCGAGTCTGGGCGGCGATGAGTTTGCCGTTCTACTCAGCCGGGAAAGCGAATCGAATCACTGCCAGCATGTTGTCGATGCCTTGCTTAAGTCCCTGGATAGTCAGTTCAAGACCAGTGAGGCGGCGGTCAAACTGACGGCGGCTATTGGTATTGCCCGTTTTCCAGCCGATGGCGATACGGCCGAGCAACTGATCAGAAGTGCCAGTGCCGCTGTGTATGCCGTTCAGAAGTCAGGGCGCAGCGGTTATCAGTTTTTTGATAAAGGATTGCTCGAAAACAATCTTGATGCGCTAAAGCTCGAAGCTGACCTTACCCGCGCCATTGAGCAAAAAGAGTTCGTGCTTTACTACCAACCCAAGCTCTGCCTGGGTAGCCAGTCGATTTGCAGTGCGGAAGCACTGATTCGCTGGCAGCACCCGGTTTATGGTCTGGTTAGCCCGCTGCGGTTCATTCCTTTGCTGGAGGAAACCGGGTTGATCGTGCCCGTAGGGCTTTGGTGTATCGATCAGGCGCTGGCGCAAGTAGCGCAGTGGCAAAAGCAAGGCCTTGGGCATTTTGTCATCGCTGTTAATCTCTCTATCAGGCAACTGCAGCCGGGATTGGTCGAGGAAATACGCAAGCGGCTGGCGTACCACAAAGTTGCGCCCGCATGTCTTGAGCTTGAACTGACCGAGTCGATCATGCACGACGCTGAAGGCGAGTCGGGCATTATCATCAATGCTCTCAAGGCATTGGGGGTTCGTATTGCTGTGGATGATTTCGGAACGGGATATGCCACATTGGGCAGTCTGCGCTCGTTTGTTCCCGATACATTGAAGATCGATAGAAGCTTTCTGAACGAGATGATTACCAACGAAGCCGACCAGGCTATCGTCCGCAGCGTAATCGACATGGCGCATGCATTGCACATGACGGTAGTGGCCGAAGGCGTTGAGACAGTCGAACAACAGCGTCTGCTGGAGGGGCTTAAATGCGATCAGATTCAGGGCTACCTGATCAGTACCCCGGTATCGGCTGCGGTATTTGCTAGCAAGCATATAAACCTCAAGCAACAGGCTTAGATACCTCTGCTACACAAAAAAACAGGCCGCGCATAGCCAAGCGGCCTGTTTTTATCCTTTTGAGCGCATAACCTGGCGCTCTGCATGCCTCGATAAAACTTTAGCGATTTTTCACCTTAGGTGGCTCAGGTTTTTCCCTAAGAAGACTGCTCGTTTTCCCTCAGGCTCCGCCCGATAGTTTCTCTTGTGTAACGACGCTTAAATATTCCTGCCGTGGATGTCAGGCGACCGGAGTGTTTCGGCCTGCATCAGTCAGGCCGCATGCTTTGGAGGAGTCAAACGCCACTCAGCTGCGTTACGCATCCATTTTGAAACCATCGTTCGTAGTTGAGGAAGTCCTTCATGGCTCTGGTCAAGAAACCCACCACGCCTTCTACCGCGGCTGAAAAAGTCGTTTCCCGCACTGTTGCCCGCGATGCCGAAGCACAGCGCAAGCGTGCCCGTACCATGGCCAAGCAGCAGCAGGCCGCCGAACGTATTGCCGCCGCAACCAATCAGCTGTCCACCGGTGTGAACGAAGCTGCTTCTGCAGCGGAAGAGCTCAAGCGGGCAGCCGACCAGATCGCCAGTGGGGCGGAAGAAGCCTCCGGTGCCGCTCAGCAATCGCTTAAGGCATTTGAAATCGTAGGCCGCTCCATCGAACTGCAGCAGCAGAGCGCGGCACTCGCCCAGGAGAAGTCAGAGGCCATGCAGCGTTTGGCCGCTACGGTTAACGATGATGTGACGGCGTTAATCGCTAATGTTGGTATTGCTGCCGAGCGCCAGGCCGGATCGGTTGAGCGCGTAGGCGAGCTCAAGCAGCAAGCCGCCAATATTGGTGAGATCGTCAAGGCCGTTGGCCGTATTGCTGATCAGACCAACCTGCTGGCGCTAAACGCCGCCATCGAAGCCGCCCGTGCCGGCAAGCATGGCAAGGGCTTTGCCGTAGTGGCCGATGAAGTGCGTACCCTGGCTGAAACCTCTGAGAAAAGCGCAAAGCAGATCTCCGACATGGTTGGCAAGATCCAGCACGACGTAGAAAGCATTGCTCAGGGTATAAACCGCTCCGCCGAAACTATCCAGAGCGAAGTTGAAAAGGGCGGCACCATCACCCAGCAACTCGAGCAAATCCGCCTGGACTGCGTTGAGATTGTAAAGGGTGCCCAAGATATCGCCGCAGGTGCTGTGCAGAGCGGCGCTGCCGCTCAACAGGCCTTGCGTGGCGCGGATTCTATCGCCTCGGCTGCCGAACAACAGTCCGCAGCGGCTGAAGAGTCTGCCAAAACCGTAGACGAACAGGCCCAGGCGCTGGCGGAGTGCGAACAGGCGTCTCAAAGCCTCTCTGAATTGGCGGAAGAGCTGAAAACTTCTACGGATGTCAGCAAGAGCGCTGAGGAAGTAGCCTCTGCTGCGGAAGAGCTGTCATCTGCCGTACAGGAAATCAACCGTGCCTCTAGCCAGATTTCTCAGGTGATCGACCAGATTCGCCAGGGTGCACAAACTCAGGCCGCTGCGACCGAAGAGTCTGCCGCAGCGGTCACTCAAATTGAAAAAGGGTTGGAGCTGGCCCAAGGCCGTGCGACGGCCAGTCTGGAAAAAGCTACTGTCATCAAGACATTGATGAGTGCCAACTCAACCAGCATCGAAGCCATGGTCAATGGCGTGACGTCCTCGGTTGAAGCGACCCGTGCCAGCTTGAGCCAGATAAAAGACCTGGAGCTGATCTCTCGTCGAATCGACAAGATCGTCGACGCAATTACTACCGTTTCCGTACAGACCAACATGCTGGCTGTGAACGGCTCGATTGAAGCGGCTCGTGCCGGCGAGTTCGGCAAGGGGTTTGTGGTCGTTGCTACTGATATCCGCAACCTGGCCCATGACTCAGCTGAAAACGCTGATCGTATTAAGGACTTGGTAAAGGCGGTTCAGGATCAGATCGGTGTAGTAGGCCGCGACCTGGAGGAAATTATCAGCGCTGCCTTGGCCGAGACCCAGAAGGCCACCGCTATTACGCGCAACCTGGACAGCATGGCTGGTGATATTGCCAGTGTCGAAGTCGGCTCCTCCGATATCCTCAAATCCGCCGAAGAGATCGGTGCCAGCATCGCTCAGGTAAAGGCCGGTATCGAGCAGATTTCCGCAGCTGCCCAGGAAGCCGAGCATGCCGCTCAGGAAGCCGCTGCCGCAGCCAAGCAACAGTCTCAGGGGGCCGAAGAACTATCGGCTGCCATCGAAGAGATTGCCTCCCTGGCTGACGAGCTGCAAAGCGCCTAAGTCCCTGAAGTGAGGGGATTGTGATGACTCAAGCAACTATAAATAACAGTCCCGCTGTTTACAGCGAGGGCGACGATGAGGACCTGGCCCAGGGCCGTCAGTTCGTGACGTTTACCGTAGGGCAGGAAGTGTTTGCGGTTGAGATGCTTCCGGTACAGGAGATCATTCGTGTACCCGAGGTGATCCGCGTACCGCTGACGCCGCCCGCCCTTAATGGGCTGGCGAACCTGCGCGGCAATGTACTGCCCATTATCTGCCTGCGGACTTTGTTCAATATGGACACCCGTGAGGCGGATGACTCGACACGGGCGATCGTGCTCAACCTGGGGCAACCCCTGGGGTTTGTGGTCGATCGCGTAGCCAGCGTGATCATGGTGGAAGAAGAGCAGGTCGAGCCGGTCAGTAATGTGCAAGCCACGATCAACACCACGCTTTTGACTGGTTTGCTCAAGCAGGTGGGTGGTCACGAGCTTGTGATGATCCTGGATTTCGCTGCGCTGATCCGTGACAGCTTTAGCGAGAGCAGCCTGCTTCAGCGTGCAGCGGTAGCCAGCGGCCTGAGTGCCCTGCCTGACGAGACGGACGAAGAGGACAGCGACGAGCTGCAGCTGGTCAGCTTTACCGTAGACGGCCAGGAGTACGGTATGGCCATCGAGGATGTACAGGAAATCGTCCAGGTTCCTGAGCACATCGTATCCGTACCCAAGTCAGCTTCGCATGTGCGTGGTGTGATGACCCTGCGCCAGCGTTTGCTGCCGCTGGTGTCATTGCGGGAGATGTTTTATCTGCCAAGCCAGGAAACCGACGAGCGCAGCCGGATTCTGGTGGTAAGCCTGGCTGGCGTCTCGGTTGGGATTATTCTCGACAGCGTCAACGAAGTGCTGCGTGTGCCGACCAGCCAAGTCGAACCCATACCGCCAATGCTGGCGCGTGATCAGAACATGGGCGAGCTCACCGGTTTGTGCCGATTGCAGAACGGCAAGCGCCTGGTGTCGGTGATTTCCGCCGAGCGCCTGTTCCAGCATCAGGCGGTACAAACCGTTTTGACTACGACCGAAAAGGAGACCAGCGTGAACGATGAAGTGCTGGATCAAATCGATAACGATAATGACGATGACGAAGAACAGCTGGTGGTGTTTCGCTTGGGTAACGAAGAGTTCGGCGTGCCTATCGATAGCGTTCAGGAGATCGTTCGCGTTCCGGAAAACTTGACCCACGTTCCAAAGGCGCCGTCCTTTGTCGAGGGGGTGATGAACCTGCGCGGTGTTGTACTGCCGGTGATTGACCAGCGTCGCCGCTTCGGTCTGCCGAGCATCGAGAACAACGATCGCCAGCGCATTATGGTGTTTGTCATCAATGACTTGCGCACCGGCTTTATCGTGGACTCGGTAGCTGAGGTGTTGAAGATCGCCCGTACGTTGATCGAACCGGCGCCCGCTCTGTCAGTCGAGCAGCAGCGCCTGTTCGGCCGCGTGGCAAATCTGCCCAAGCAGAAGCGCATGATCCAGCTCGTTGAGCCGCGTCAGCTGCTAGGCGAGCAGGAGCTCGACGCGCTGTCGAGCGTCGCGTAAGGGAAGGGTGCTGCCGTCATGATTCGTCTGCTTATCGTCGATGACTCCGCTTTGATGCGTCGCCATCTGCAGAAGATATTCGAGGCCGAAGGCGACTTCGAACTTGAAATGGCCCGCAATGGCCTGGAAGCAATCGAGCTGGCCCGCCAGTTCGATCCGGACGTCATCACCCTGGATATCAACATGCCGGAAATGGATGGGCTGACTGCGCTTTCCATGCTCATGGCAGAGCAGCCCCGTTCGGTCGTGATGTTTTCATCATTGACCGAGCAGGGCGCTATCGCTTCGCTTGAAGCGTTGGCGCTGGGCGCAGTGGACTTTTTTCCTAAGCCGGGCGGCACAATCTCGCTCAATATTGATCAGGTGCGTGACAGTCTGGTCGCAAAAGTACGTGCAGCGGCCAGTGCTCAGCTTAAAAAAGCAGGCAAGCTACGGGCTACGCCAGCAGCGCCGACCCCGTCTCGGGGCGAACCAGAGCCGGTGGAAAAACTTGTAGAGATGCCTACGGACCAGGGCGAAGGGTTGGTGCTGATTGGCTCGTCTACCGGCGGCCCTCGTACTCTGGAAGAGATCCTGCCCAAGCTGCCGGCCAGCTATCCCTGGCCACTCGTAATCGCTCAGCACATGCCAGCCAATTTCACCCGTGCCTTTGCCGAGCGAATGAACAACACCTGCGCGCTTACCGTGGTAGAGGTCAGTAAGCCCATGCCCCTCGAACCGGGAAGGGCTTATGTAGGCATGGGGGGTAGCGATATCTGCATCAGCCGCCGTGCGGGCAGGCCGTATGCGATCCCTAAACCGGAAAACAAGGCCTATCTCTGGCATCCCTCTGTCAGCCTGATGGTGGAAACCGCCATGCAACATTTCCTGCCCAGTCAGTTGATCGGCGTAATGCTGACCGGCATGGGCTACGACGGTGCGGATGAAATGGCCGAACTCAAGCGCCGCGGCGGTCGCACCCTGGCTGAGTCAAAGGAGTCGTCTGTGGTGTTTGGTATGCCGGCTGAGCTGATCCGCCGAGGCGGTGCTACCGAAATCATGGCTTGTACTGAAATGGCTGCAACACTCATTCGATGGGGCAGCGGCAAATCCATTACTTCTTCACGAGTACCCCGTCATGCCGCTCATTCGTAACACTCTCCTCGAACACCAGGGCGATGATCAGCCAGCCGGATTCCAAGCGCTGTTCGATGCCTTACATAACCCGGAAGCGGCTGCGCGCCGTCTTGCTGCCCGGGGCTTAGTAGACGCGCCCGGGGGGAGTACGGCGCTGGTTGAGCGCTTGGAAGAAGAGTCCGAATCCTCTGTGCGCGAGGCACTTATTACCAGCCTGGCAGCGATTGCCGATGTCACGGCGGTAACAGCCCTGATCGATTGCCTGCGCAGTGAAGACGCCGCCCTGCGCAACGATGCCATCGAGGCCCTGAAAACAGCGGGTTCCCAACATCCCGCTCTCATCCAGGACGCCTTGCAGGATTACGATGCGGATGTACGCATCCTGGCCGTCGGTATTCTGGAGTCACTCAAGCATCCCGATGTGGAGCTGTGGCTGATCGACCTGCTTGAGCACGATTCTCACCTCAACGTATGCGCCTGCGCTGTAGATCTCCTGTGTGAATTGGGCACTGAGCGGGCCGTGCCAGCGCTTGAGCTGTGTCTGGAGCGTTTCCCCAACGAGGACTACCTGCGCTTCGTCGTCGACCTGGCGATCAAGCGGCTACGCGGAGAATCGTCTCTGTGAGCCAGACACCTGCTATTACCCAAGAAGACTTCGTTAAGTTTCGCGAATTTTTCTACCGCAAGACCGGCATCCACTTTGATGATTCGAAGCGTTATTTCGTGGACAAGCGCCTGGTTGAGCGTATCGAAATGACTGCTGCCGGTAACTTTCGCAACTATTTTGTAAACCTGCGCTTTCAAACCTCGGGTGATGAGCTTCAATCACTGGTCAATGCCATGACCGTGAACGAAACCTACTTCTTTCGCGAGGAGTACCAGCTCAAGTGCCTGGTTACGCACATGCTTGAAGAAGTGACCAGGCGCAAAACCGACTCTGAGCCCATTCGGATCTGGTCCATGCCGTCTTCTTCCGGCGAAGAGCCTTATTCCATTGCCATGTATCTCTTGGAGTACTGGAAGGGCATCGAAGAATGGGATGTCGAGCTGTTCGCATCGGATATCGATACCAACATTCTGGAGCGGGCCAAACGGGGGCTTTATAGCCCGCGCTCGGTGCATAACCTGCCGCTTGCGCTGCTGGAGAAGTATTTCACGCGCCAGAAAAACGGGGATTACCAGCTGATCGATGATATACGCCAGAGCGTTGAATTCAGCCGGGTAAACCTGATGAGCGCCAGCGATGTAAAAGCCTACAAAGGGTTCGACATCATTTTTTGCCGCAACCTGCTGATCTACTTTGACGATCTCTCGCGCCGGCAAGCAGCCGACACATTTTTCGATGCGCTCAACCCCGGTGGAATGATCTGCCTGGGGCACTCGGAATCCATGAGCCGGATTTCGTCCTTGTTCAACGTACGCAAGTTTCCCGAAGCGATTGTTTACCAGAAGCCGTTGGAGGCCCGATGAAACGCATTCTGATCGTCGATGACGCGGCGACCATCCGGCTCTTCAACCGGCAAATCTTGGAAAAGGCCGGTTATCACGTTGATGAAGCCGTCAATGGTATCGAGGCCTTGGAAAAGAGCCTGTTGAATCCTTACGACCTGTATCTGGTTGATGTGAACATGCCCATGCAGGATGGCTTCAGCTTCTTGCGTGAGCTGCGCGCTCAGGCCATTCCTCAGGCGCCGGCGGTCATGATCACGACCGAGGCGGGAGAACATGATCGTCAGCAGGCCTGGGAGTCCGGGGCCAATTATTACTTAACCAAACCGATCAAGCCGGAAGCGCTGCTGCGGCTGGTACATGTTCTGACCGGGAAGGGTGCCTAGTGAACGCATTACTTCAGCAATTCATCCAGGAGAGCCGAGAGGGCCTGGAAGCCATCAGCAGTACCCTGCTGGAGATGGAGCGCGCACCGGGCGATACCGCCGCCATGGGCGAGCTGTTTCGCCTGGTACATACGCTCAAAGGCAATTCGGGTCTGTTCGGCTTTCCAGCGCTAACCCGGGTATTGCATGCCGGCGAAGACGTCATGGATGCCGTACGTAATGGCGAGCTGAGCTTTAGTCAGACGCTGGCCGACCAGCTGTTGAACATGGCCGACTATGTCAGCGTATTTCTTGATGAGGTCGAGCAGAACGGTGAGCCCGGCGAAGCCTTTCAAACACCGCCTCGTGAGCTGGTTACAGCCTTGCGCGCCTGGCTGGAAAGTGGCGAACGCACCACTGAAACACCACCAGCCATAAGCACGAGCGTTGCGGCTCTCCCAGTGCCCGCCTGGACGGAAGACTTGCCGGAGGAAGTGCGTCAGGCCGTGGCAGGCATGCTTCGCGAGGGGCTGAGTGTTTTCCGGGTAGAGTACCAGCCTGCAAGCGATTGTTTCTTTCAAGGCACCGATCCGTTGCATCTGGTCCGGCAGTTGCCGGCTATCCTCTGGCGCCGTATTAGCCCGTTGCAGCCGTGGGCGCCTACTGCCGAGCTGGATGCCTATCAGTGCAACCTGCGTATCGAACTGGTCTTGAGTACCCGTGAAGAGGAACTGGCTGAGCATTTTCGCTACGTCAGCGATCAGGTGACCTGGGAGGCCGTCAGCCTGGCAGCTATCGTTCAGGAGCCACAGTCCTCACCGGTAGTAACGAGTGCGTTGAGCGCAGTCGATCCGTTGGTCATGGATATTGTGCGCACCCAACAAGTGGCCTTGTCAGCCTGTCTGGCACAGCCCTGGCTTAGCGGCCAGCAGGCGGCCATTGTTCGGACCTTGGGTAATGCACTGTCTGGTCATGACATGCTTCTTCAATACTTCCAGCAATCCTTGGATGAAGCCAACCGCCAGGCGAGTTCCACACCGCTCATGGCGTGGCTCCAGGCGGAGTTAGAGGCCAGTGCATCAGAGGCAGGTGAGGTTCATGAAGAGTGCAGCCTTGCCCGTGATATCGCAGGGGAGTGGCCATCGGCTCAGCTCGAACCCTCTGTAGCCGCCATGCAAGGCGTATCCGAGGCTGTCCCTGTTGCAGCGGAAAGCGCTTCGGCCCGTCGTCAGGACGATACAGGCCATGTTACGCCCAAGGTACTCAAGATCGAGCAGGAAAAGATTGATCGTTTGATGAACCTGATCGGCGAAATCGTCGTAGCCAAGAACGGGCTGCCATACTTGGCCGAGCGTGCCGAGAACCAGTACGGTCAACGTGACCTTGCCCGTGAGATCAAGGCGCAATACGCCGTAGTCAATCGCATCGCAGAGGACTTGCAGGATGCCATCATGCAGGTGCGCATGATGCCGGTGTCCTTTGTGTTGCAACGCTTCCCCCGCTTGGTACGTGATATCGCGCGCAAGCTGGGAAAAAAGGTCAACCTTGTCCTGGAAGGAGAGGATACGGAAGCCGACAAGTCCATGATCGAGGCCCTGGCCGATCCGCTTGTGCATATTGTCCGTAACTCCATGGACCATGGGCTGGAGCTGCCCGAGGAACGCGTCAAGGCGGGCAAGCCGGAAACCGGCACGTTGCGCATTCGCGCCAACCAGAACGCAGATCACGTCGTCATCACGATTGAAGATGATGGCCGTGGTATCGATCCGCAAAGGATCAAGGGCAAGGTGGCCAGCAAGGGCTTGGTTGAGCATGCGGCTCTGGAGGCGATGAACGATCAGGAGCTTATTAATCTGGTGTTCCTGCCAGGCTTTTCTACCGCCGAGCAGATTTCCGATCTGTCTGGCCGCGGTGTCGGCATGGACGTCGTGCGCTCGGGTATCGAAAAGGTGGGAGGGCAGATGCGCCTCTCCAGTCAGGTTGGCAAGGGAACTCAGCTCAGTTTAACGCTGCCGCTGAGCATGGCGGTTACTCAGGTTATGGTGATCGAATCGGGTGGCCAGCGCTTTGGTATTCCGATGGATCAGGTCATGGAAACCGTACGCCTGCCCAAGGCATCTATCCATACCATCAAGCATCAGCCTACGGCACAACTGCGTGGTCGTACGATCCCGCTCAAAAGCCTGAACCAGATGCTGGCGGTATCGCAGGAGCAGATTCTAAACGAAGACGACGAGTACGCCCTGATGGTGCTGCGCAGCCGTGGCGAACTGGTCGGCCTGATTATTGACGACTTCCACGGCTCGATCGACATCATCCTAAAACCCATGGTGGGCATTCTTGGCGAGCTGTCCGGTTACTCCGGTACGGCTGTCATGGGGGACGGTTCCATCCTGATGATCCTCAATCCTACGGAGCTGTTCGAATGAGTATTACCTTCAAGAAAAGCGTGGCCGTATTGACCGATCAGGTCACGGTTGAAGAGGCTGAAACCTTGCTGGAGTGGCTGCTCAAGAACCCTTCCGGAAAAGTAAACCTGAGCGATCTTGATCATCTGCATACCGCTAATCTGCAAGTGCTCATGGCGTTAAAGCCGACGGTTTCAGTTTGGCCGAAAAATACCGATACAAAATTGTGGCTAGAAGCCGCAATGAACCCGTAGGAGAACGTGAAATGAGCAAGAACATCATGATTGTCGACGACTCCGCGACTATGTTGATGAGTCTGCGCAGCAGCCTGGAAATGTCCGGCTTCAAAGTTGAGGCAGCCAATGATGGTGTGCAGGCAATGAGCAAGCTGCAGGGCGGTTACAAGCCGGATCTGATCATTACTGACATCAACATGCCGAACATGGGCGGCTTGGAGCTGATTGGCAAAGCCCGCGCACTACCAGGCATGCGTTTCGTGCCAATTCTGGCGCTGACCACTGAAAGCCAGCAGAGCAAGCGCGATGAAGCCAAGAAAAATGGCGCTACCGGTTGGCTGGTTAAGCCCATCGGCTCAACTGATCTGCTGAAAGTCATCAAGCAAGTCCTTCCAGGCGCTTAAGGAATCGAAATGAACAACCAAGCCTACCTGAAGGCCGGATTACCGCTGGCTATCGTTGCACTGGGCCTCAGTTCGCCTTTATGGTCGGCTTGGCTGGCGCAGCTGCCAACACTGGCCTGTATGGGGCTGGCCGTGTTTTTCTCTATTCCCCTCTTGCTTATGGTCTGGAAGCTGACCCAGGGCCAGACTTCACCCAGTGAGGCGCAGCTTATGGAGCAGCAGGGTGCCAGACAGGCTGAACTGTTGCAGAAGGCCGCCTCTGCTACACAGGCTGTACCCAACCTAAGCCGTATCGTGCAGCGCAATCTTAATGAAGTAAGCCTTGAGACAGAGCGTCATGTTCTGGCAGCCATCGGACGGTTGAACAATATTCATTCGACCGGGCAAAAGCTGGTCGAGACGGTTCATGAAGGCTGTGACTTTGCCAAGAACCTGTCCAGTCAGGCCAGTAGTCATCAGGCTCGCAACGAAACGACCTTGGCGACGCTGGCGGCTTTCGAAAAAGAGCGCAAGGAAAGTCTCAGCAGCGACATCGAGCGGATGCACCGCCTGTATGAGGATGTAAAAGCCACAAAGCCCCTGATTGAGCTGATTGGTGATATTGCCAAACAGACCAACCTGCTGGCGCTCAATGCCGCTATCGAGGCCGCCAGGGCAGGGGAGTCGGGGCGTGGTTTTGCGGTTGTAGCGACCGAGGTGCGTAACTTGTCCGCCCGTACGGCTGAGGCGGCAAATTCCATCTCCAGTACAGTGCAAACACTGGCTTCACGTTTCGAGGACGAGTCGCGCGCTGCCCAATACCGCCAGGAAGATTTCTTGTCCCGTAGCGGGCTGGATCAGGTCGGGGAAGAGCTTCGCTCCATGGCAGGTTATCTGGTAGCCGCGTCGGACTGCCTGACGAACGTAGTCATCAATGTCAAAGGGCTCAGCGCCGAGGTCAACCAGGACGTACAGGATGTGCTGGCCTCTCTTCAATTCCAGGATCCGCTCCGCCAGCGGCTGGAGCAGAGCGGCCACATGCTCAGTACTCTGGGTGATGTGATGCAGGCCTACGGCACGGGTCTGGCCAAGCCGGACGCCTGTCAGCCCAAGGATCTACCGGATCTGGAGGCCCATATGCAGGTTCATCTGAACAGTTATGTGACTCACTCTCAGCACAAGGGGCACCTTGAGGAAACGGGGCGAGGCCATGAGGTGCAAGCGGAGGGTATGAAGATCGAGTTGTTCTGATGAGGCTCGCCTCTAAGAGAGGGGCTACCAGCTGTCCGTTGCGTTGATTTCGCCTGGCAAGATCCTCAGCAGGTTCCGTAGAGAAACAGGGCTTGGCCGCCTGGTTTCCCTACGGAACCTTACCAAGGTTAAGCCAAACGGCAGTCATCAATATAATACCAGCCCTATATTGGAGATAATAACACACACAACCTCAGCGCTAACAACAAGGGTAGTCAGCAAGACAGAGCAGGCTGCTGCTTGTACTGGCGAATGGGTTAGCAACTAACTGGATCAGCAATGCGAGCCTACGGCTCGATTGTCAACAACGCCTCGGTCAGTGCTTCAGCCAGATATTGAACCGAAAAAACGCCCCCATACGTCCAGGTAGAGCGGACAGCAGCAAAGTGCCGGTTTTGTACAAAGGGCATAACCTGCCAGAGCCTTGTCGAAAACAATTTCTCGCCTTGAGCAAAAGGCTCGATATGCAGGACGACACCCTCATTGATCTGGCCCAGTTCACTGATTGGTTTCTGAGTAATCCCCCACGCTGTTGCAGGTAGAGGATAGGCTGGGGGCAGTTGCAACAACTCCATGGCATATTGCGGCATGGAGTTATCGCCATAAACGTAAGCTACTGCCGGTGAGGCAAAGCGAATCACCGTTACTTTCGGAGGGTGACCCCGAAAGTGCAAGTCCAGTTGCTGACGCAATTCCAGGATGCGCTTATCCATGGCCGCCAGACGCTGCTCAGCCTGGGCTTTACGATCAAACTGCTCGGCCAACTGTAGATAGTTACGTCGGGCGGTTTCGTAATTGTTGTAATCCTGGCGGAAGTTATCGAATGATTGCACAGAGGCGATTCGCTCAAGCTTGCTGCGCAGGCCTTCCAGTGACGGGTTGATCAGGATGAGGTCGGGCTTCAGCTCAGCCAGTAATTCCAGGTTGGGTTCCACCCGGCTACCGGCACTCCGCACGCTATCCGGCAAGGTAGGGCGTACCACCCAGGTCTTGTAATCGTCGGCATCTGCCACGGCCAAGGGTGTGATGCCCAGCTCTAGAAGATCTTCAGTGGATTCCCACGTCAGGGAAACGATCCGCTTTGGCAGGGTGTCGGCATGGGCTGCGTTAATAAGCAGAGCCCATGCCGTGAGGAGCAGCGTAAAAATCAGGCGCATCGCTGTCTTACCAGCAAAATGATGAAGTAAGTACCGCACAGTATCGAGGCGACGACGCCAACGGGCATTTGCAGCGGATAAATGATGACTCGCCCGATCCAGTCGGCTGTCAGCATGAGTACGCTGCCCAGGGTTGCCGCCAGTAGCAGCTGTGGCAGTACCTTGCGTGCGCCCAGGATGGCCGCAATGTGAGGAGCCAGCAATCCCAGGAAGGCCACCGGCCCCATAACGCTCGTGACCAGAGCACACAGCAGCGAGACCAGTAACAGAAGCACGATACGCAAACGGGTCAGTGGAAGGCCGCGGCCCAGGGCAATGCCGTCACCGATCGATGCGAGTGTCAGGCCACGATGGAAGAACAGGCTGATACTCCCCAGTATAAGCACGCCCAGGCACAACCAGACGGCTTGCTGGGCGGATACCCGATAGGTCGAGCCAGCCAGCCAGCCCATGATGGCGAACGAGTCGGCCGTACCCTTGGCCAGAGCAAACTGGAGCGCAGCATCGAGCAGTGCCATGAGCGAAATACCGACCAGCGCGAGCATGCCCGGTGCGTACTGATGACGACGCCCGAACAGCAGCAGGATGACCAGAACGAGCATGCTGCCCATGAAGGCTGCCAGGGGAGCACTGGCGGACTGAATGGCTCCGCCGGTCAGAAATGCGCCGATCAATAAGGCGAGCGTAGCGCCGGCAGACAGGCCCAGGATATCAGGGCTGGCCAGTGGGTTACGTAATAGCCGTTGCAGGATTACACCCGCTATGGCCAGTCCTATTCCAGCTGAGGCAGCCGTTAGGGTACGCGGCCAGCGAAATGACCATATCAACGCTGAGGGCCATTCAAGTTTCCAACCGCTCGCCCCAGGCGCCAGACACAACGTCAGCCAGGTAATGCAAACAACACAGCTAATAATGAGCGCCCATCCCCAGCGGGTGATCCGCCGATCCGCATGGCCGGGTAGCACCAGACCTCGTTGATCCTCGCCAGACAACTGCCGACGTGACAGCCACAGCAACGCCGGTGCGCCGATCAGTGCAGCCGCAGCCCCGCTGGGAACAAGGTTGATCGTCCACCGACTGGCCAGAACTGCCAGAGCGTCAGTGCCCAGCAGCAGCAAGGCGCCCAGCAGGGTGCTGTAGAGCAGCTCATCGAAGGCCGAGCGGGCACCAAGAAGGCGCGCAAGGTTAGGGGTTAACAGGCCGATAAAGCCAATCAGGCCGACCGCCGTGATCGAGATGGAGGTCAGCCACAGGGATGCAACAAAGAGCCCAAGCATAACGGGCCACAGGCTCATGCCGCGTGCTTGTGCACCTTCACTGCCCAGGCGTAGCAGTGTAAGTGGGCGGGAGGCGAAGGCGAGTACAGCAAGGCCTATGGCAAGCTTGGGCAGTAACCACGTTACCCAATGCCAGTCCATCTGTGCCAGATCACCTGCTCCCCATAAAAAGAGATTGCGAGCGTACTGGTCGTTAAGCATTACCAGCCCCGACGCCAGCGCTCCCAATAGGAGATTCATGGCCATGCCGGCCAGTACGATGGGTAAGCCGGCAATGCCGGCTCGCCCGGCGATCAGCAGAACAAGCCCCACAGCCCCCATGGCACCCAACAGGGCTGCCCATTCACCATGGTGAGCGGCAAAGGTTGGTGCCAGCAGAGTAGCGCACACCAGTCCAAGCCAGGCGCCTGAGGCCGAGCCGATGGTCATGGGGGAAACCAGCCTGTTCTGAGTCAGCTGTTGCAGAATGCTTCCGGACAGGCCTAGGCCGGCACCCACCAACAGGGCCATGACGACGCGTGGCAGGGCAGCATCCTGAAACTGCAGTATGGAAAAGTCATCGCTGGCAGGCCCTACGAGCGCTGCCCACTGCTGGCTCAGGGAAAGTGTGGATCCCAGTTGCACATGTCCCATAGCCAGGAGCACGAGCAGCAGGAAGGTAATCGGATAGCGTAGCGATCGACGGGGTATGGCGAGGGTGGACATAGACGGCAACCCCGCCTGGGTACGGCTGTTGTGCATGGTTAGGCAACGACCGCAATCTTGCGCTGGGCGTCCGGCTGGTCGAGCAACTGAATGTCGATATCGTAAAGCTCCGATAGCACATGGCTGGAGAGCAAGGCTTCCGGCGTACCGTCGAAGAATAACCGGCCTCGCTTGAGCGCGACGATACGGTCGGCAAAGCGGGTGGCCAGGTTGATGTCGTGCAGGATGACCACAATACCGCGTCCTGTTTTTTTGTTGAGTTCGTGAAGGAGGCCCATCAACTCGTACTGATGGGACAGATCCAGAGCCGACGTCGGTTCGTCTAACAGGATCAACGGTGATTGCTGAGCCAGTAGCATGGCAATCCAGGCCCGCTGGCGTTCGCCACCTGAAAGCGTGTCGGTCAAGTGATCGGCATAATGGGCTACATCGGTCTGCTGCATAGCGTGTTCGATCAGCGTCTGATCGTCGTGCTGCCAACGGCCCAGCAGGCCACGCCAGGGAAAGCGTCCCAGGCGAACCAGCTCCCGTACGGTCAGTCCGGCTACTTCAGGCAGGCGTTGAGGAAGAAAGGCGATACGCCGTGCAAAGTCGCGCTGACTAAAGGTGCCGATAGGCTGGCCATCCAGCTCGATACGGCCGCTGTCCGGCTGGGCCTGTCTGGCCAGCAGGTTCATCAGGGTCGATTTGCCCGAGCCGTTGTGGCCAAGAATAACGGTTAATTCATTGCCGGCCAGGCGTAGATTATCCAGCGTCAGGATGAGTCGGCCGCCGCGATGCACGCGGATATCATTCAGTTGCAGCATCAAGCGTCAGCTCCTGGCGTAGGCGGGCAATTCGTTCTTCCTGTTTGAGCTTGGGGCATGTGCTGCACAGCTCACCATCGGCACGCCGAAAGTGCTGGCAGCAAACCTTGCGGCCCAAGGCAAGACGCTCGCAGCCATCGTCCAGCGTGATGCTGATCAATTCGCTGTGGCCTTCCAGCCCCAGCACATGCAGCCATAGGCCTTCCAGTTCACGCAAACGCTCGTTGGATACCCGGTCCCGTTGGTTTTTCTGAATGAACAGCAAGGCAGCCAGAACATAGTCGGCCTGTAGCCTCCGGGCCATTTTCGGGCTGATCTTGAGTACGGTGCTGACTTCTTCTAGCTGACGCTCACACAGATCCCGTAATTGTTCCCCGGCAAAGCAAATCAGGTCGTCCTGTTTGGCCACGCGAGGACAATGATCCGGTAGACAGAAGCCGGCGACGAACCCATTGGTAACACATTGGCCCATGTTAGCCAGGGAAGGAGCACAACCTCCGAGGTGAACACCAAGAATACTCAGGTAAATAGGCTGCCAGATCGTCAATGTCCAGCAGCGTGCCGACCAATAGTGCGGTCCGGCTTCAGGGTAGGCGGTCTGCCAATGCTCAAGTAGTGCTTGAAGACGCGCTTCATTCTCCGCCGCGCCGCAGGTTAAGTCATTGGGTCCTGCATGGCCGATCCGCCCATTAAGTCCTGGAAGGGAAAGAGCTGTCAGATCCAGCAAGCGTATGAGGTCGGTTTTTACCTGAATCGTCATGGTCAGACCCAGAAGAGAAGAATTAACCTGAGATACGAACTGCCTGGCAGGCGGCTCGGAGGCTAGGCTCAGCTGCGTCTAATTTAATCACCGAAATACAAATGCATCAAATTATCATTTCGATAACCCGGCTAATGACAGGGTGTAATGACGTCGAAGCTTGATGCCTGGAGTAGCGCTGTTGCGCCACTCCAAAGAGATTTTAGGAATCTAAACGTTGTAGTTAGTGTTCAGGGTACTGATGTAGCAACCCTGGCGGGCATTCTAACCAGCCAGGGAAACAGGATGGCTGTTACCAGCAGTCCCGCAGCTCCGACCCAGAAGGGTGCGGTAAGGTCGTAGTGGCTGACCAGCAGACCGGCTCCGTAAGACGAACACATGACGCCCAGACTTTGGAAGAAATTGATCTTACTGAAGTCTATGGCGTAGGCCTCGGGACTGCTCATTTCAAACATTAGGGCGTCCAGTCGAACTGTAACCTGGTAGAGCGACCAGCCAAACAGGACCCGGCCAAGGAGAATAAGCGCCTCATGGGAGAACGCCTGCATGAAAATGCCACAGGCACCAAGCAGTAGGGCTGCCATGATGCTCTGGCGGCCACTCCCTTGCTTTCCTGCCCGTTTGCTCCACCATAAGGCGACCAAGGCAACGGCACCCGGCAAGGAATACACAAAGCCGGTAATCAGCTCGCTTTCCAAGGCTGAAACCTGCTGCCAGAAGACTGAGAAGAAAGGCCGTATGACATAAGCGCTGAAATAGAACAGCAGCATGAGCAGGCATAGTTTGAATATGATCAGATTATTGGCTGTACGGGCTGGTGATGCTGTTACCGTTTCAGTGCCTGCTGCCGACTCGTCAGAGCCAGCCTCCCCGGAGGCTGGTGGACGGCTGCGCATCAGGTGCATACAGATTGCCATCTGCACAAAGTCGCCTAACGCCATGATTAGAAAAACTTCACCAATCTCAAGCGCTTGCAAAACCAATCCGCCCACGGCGGCGCCCAGAATGGCACCGAAGTGGACCACAACGGAAAGCGTACCAATCGTCTGGGTATGGCTTTCCTTGTGTTCCAGGCTCATGACATAGGGATACATGAGCAAGTAGCTACCCTTGAAAACCACCATGATCAGAGACACAACCCAGAATACGGGAAGCGAGTCGATCGTATAGCAGGCCACGCAGAGCAGACCGGCCGCGAGCTGCGTCCAGATCAAAATACGAATCGGATGTATCCGTTTGGCCAAACGTGCCCACAGGGGAAAGGCAAACATTACGATCACACAAATAGCCGCCAGGTAGGCGCCAACCTGCTCCGGCTTCGGGTTTCCAAACCGGTTAGCGAAATATTGTGGGTAAAAAGGAATCAGCATGTTATCGGTGATAACGGCCAAGGCCGTCATCACGATCAGGCACAAACGCAAATTCATAACGGCATGCTCGGGACTGCAAAAGGTGCAAATCATGCACAGTTGCCCGGTGAAAATCGATCCCATTATCGCTTTGCCGCTAGAAGGGCGGCCTAGTGCTTTAACGAACTGTTATGAACCCATAGCTACCACACGAATCCAAACTCTAATAGGCAGGTGAATAGTTGGGGCAGGCAATGACACATTCGACAGGGCACGCTCATGATCATCACGCTCATGACGCAGTGAACCCCTAGAGCAAGGCATTTATGATTGCAATGCTCCCGTCATGGTGGTAGCGGCAATAGGGGTCGTTATCAATACTGTCTCTGCTGTTCTGTTCATTCGAGGCAGCAAAGGCGATCTTAATATTCGCGGTGCGTTTCTACATATGGCCGCCGATGCGGCTGTGTCGTTAGGAGTAGTGGCGGCGGGCCTGATCATTATGGTTACAGGCTGGCAGTGGATCGATCCGCTGCTGAGCTTGGTGATCGTCGCCGTGATTCTGATCAGCACATGGTCATTACTACGAGATTCTGTTCAGCTGTCGCTCAACGCTGTGCCACAGCAGATTGATCTGACCGCTATCGAGGCCTACCTACGCAATCGGCCCGGCGTGGACGATCTCCATGATTTGCATGTCTGGGGAATGAGCACCACGGAAAATGCCCTGACGGTACATCTTGTCATACCTCAAGGCTACCCAGGGGATCACTTCATGGACGAGACCATGCGAACCCTCAAACATGATTTTGCCATTTATCACAGTACATTACAGATTGAGCAAGGCAGTTCGCATCACACTTGCCCATTAGCAAAGTGAGAGCCAGACAAGGCAGGCATGGTTGTGTAGGAGCAGACCATACTGTCTGCTCCTGTATAAACCGTCTGTTATTGCTGGGGCTTGTTCTGATCCGAAGCTCTCGCAGCAGGGGCTAGTTCCTGTTCACCCTTTTGGTCCGGTGACGCTGTCACGGCACCCTGGGCCTGCTCGTTGGTGGGTTTATCGCCTTGTTCGTTGTTCTCGGTTGTCTTTTCACAGGCTGCCAAACCAAGTACGCCCGCTAGTAACACGACATAAGCCAGGGAGTTTTGCATGGTCTTCTCCGATTGATAGTCATGCCTGCGTTGGAGCTTATGTGTCCGAAAAGAGTTCATGCCTACTGAGTCCATCGAAGACTGCTTTTTCAGTTTTTTGTAATCACGTGCGGAATTAATGACTGCAACTCTTGCATAAAGTAGTTAATGTTATTAATTATCTGCACCAGTATAGGTTGGCAGTTTCTTTATCGATGCTATACAGGCCTAGCGATCCAACAATAACCACAACAAAGAGAAGCACACGTGAATATTATCTCCTTATCTATCCTAACCCGGCGTTTCTGTTGTTTAGGATTTTCCATTATGGCGGCTTCATCTGCACATGCCACCTCGCTTCATGGCAGCTGCGATATGTTGCAGGTCAAGTTGTCTGCGCTTCCAAACACTCTTATTGATCAAGCGACATACATCAAGGCGGGTGGGTTGACTGTTGGAGGGCGTGATATTGCAGCGCACTGTTTAGTGACAGGCCGTATGAACCGTCGCACCGGAGTTGATGGAGAAACCTACGCGATTGGTTTTGAGATGCGTCTACCTCAAGAATGGAATGGTCGCTTTTATTATCAGGCCAATGGCGGTTTGGATGGCAATGTACTGACAGCCACTGGTGGATTAGGTGGAGGGCCAGTAACCAATGCGTTGGATCAAGGTTTTGCTGTGCTCAGCTCGGATGCCGGACATACGGGCGCGCAAAATCCCTCGTTTGGTATCGATCCACAAGCGCGGCTCGATTACGGCTATCAAGCGGCCGCTACCCTCACATCTATGGCTAAAAGTGCTTTGAAGATTGCTTATGGTGTACGTCCGGCACATTCCTACTTTGGAGGCTGCTCGAACGGAGGACGTCATACGTTTGTAGCCATGAATCGCCTGGCTAATGAATATGACGGCTTCCTGGCAGGTGCCCCTGGGTACAGGCTTCCGCTAGCCGCCATTGCCAGCATTTACGGTGCACAGCAGTACGCCAAAGTCGCAACTGACCCAGGAGACCTATCTACCGCTTTTACAGCAGCCGAAAGAGCACTGGTATCTCAAAAGGTCTTGGACCGCTGCGACAAGCTTGATGGACTCGAAGATGACATCATTGGGGATTTTCCTCGCTGCCAACGTACCTTCAGCATTAAACGAGATGTGCCTACGTGTACCGATACGCGGGATGGCAGTTGCCTAAGTCTTGCGCAAAAGCAGGCAATAGAGCCGATTTTTAAAGGTCCTGTTACCAGTAACGGAAAACCGGTATATGCGCCTTTTCCCTATGACAGCGGGCTGGGTACAACAGGCGTTGCCTCCTGGGAGTTCGAGTCGCCGCTGACGCGGGATTCGGCAGCTGTCGGAATCGTATTTGGCGTACCGCCCGAGAATCCTGCTACGTTCGACGGCACGGCCTTTACCCTGAATGCGTCGATTGACAATCTTTTGCGACGGGTCAATCGCACCGACAGCGTTTATACGCAATCCGCTATGTCATTCATGACACCGCCTGCCCCCACCGATCTCTCCGAGTTAAAGGAGCGTGGTGCAAAGGTCATGGTCTACCATGGCGTCAGTGATGCCATCTTTTCTGTCGAGGACACAGCCGCCTGGTATGAAGAGCTGCAAAAAGCCAATCATGGGAAGGCTGATAGGTTTGTTCGCTTCTTTCCCGTACCTGGGATGGGACATTGCTCGGGTGGGCCAGCGACGGATCAATTCGACATGCTAACACCGCTGGTCAACTGGGTAGAGAAGGGCAAGGCCCCGGACCGGGTGATTGCCCAGGCACGCGGGGCTGGTAATCCTGGTGGAGAAAACTCGGATCTCCCAGCAGATTGGTCTCCTACCCGTACGCGTCCACTTTGCCCCTATCCTCAAGTAGCAACCTACATTGGAAAAGGCAATCCTGAATCTGCATCTAGCTTTTTTTGCACGAGCCGGTCTCGCTAGATCGCGCTGCGGATAGCATGAAAGCATTACCTGGGCATGGAGGCTCAGGTTCTATCTTTAAGTATTTTCCAAAGAGATGATCCAGAAATAGGAACCGAACGTATCCTGCCTTATCCGATGACAGAGGATGATTAAACCTTGGGAATCGGGAGTCCGCCATGAAGCTAGTCGCTGCCATCATCAAACCGTCCAAGCTTGCTGCTGTGCATGAGGCTCTGTCGGACATCGGTGTCCAAGGCATCACAATCACGGAAGTGCGCGGTTTTGGACGACAGAAAGGACACTTCGAGCTCTACCGGGGCGCCGAGTACGTTGTGGGGTTCGTGCCCAAGATAAAGCTCGAAGTTGTTGTGACCGATGAGTTTTGCGAACGAGTCATCGAGGTGGTTATCCAGACTGCCAGGTCCGGCAATGTGGGGGATGGCAAGATATTCATCTCCGATCTGGACAAGGTCATTCGTATACGCACCGGCGAGACGGACGCCAGTGCTGTTTGAAGGCGCATGAGTCGCTTAAGCGGATGACCGAGACGCCAAGCTGTTCCTTTTTCTACAGGCGAGATGATACGAATGGAGGTGTGCCATGAGTGAGTCAGCCCGGTATGCATCATTTACCTTTCTTCTGGACGAGGCCGGTCAGGTGCATTCCCTGCCGCATTCGCTTTATGTCGCTATGGTGCATTCAGAGGCAGCTCCTATAGGACTAGCCGGTAAACGGTTACGCCTTGTTGACTGGTATGTAAGGTTAAAGGACGGATGCGCCGAACACGTGGCCAGCGAGTGGTACGGCTGGATCCATATCGATGCGGAAGGCTGTTATCACCCGAGCACGCTTCCCAACGATCCGCCTGCTGTACTTAATTCAAGAAATATCGACGAGACCGCTTTACCCACGGATGAAGAGCGCGAGCGGCTGGAGCTTCTAGTCTTTGGCAAGACTCTTTCAAGCACCGAAACTACGGAAGAACGCGGTCCCGATGGCGTGCCACTCGACCTTTATTCTGGCTGAGCCTTGTTACGGTAAGCTGGTAGGATGCATGTAAGGCAAAATGAGAGTAGGTTTCCTAGAACAGCGCTAGCTGAGCATCAATCAGTCTGGCAAAGCGATCGTTAACAAAAGGCAGAATGGCGTCGGCAATCGGTTCAAGCTGGCGCCTGATGTAGTGATCATAGTCGATTGGCGAGGTTCGGATCTCCAGCGGTTCTGGGCCGGTTACAGTCATTTGATACTTGATCCAGCCGCCGTTCTGATACTGCCGTGGACGGCCTAGTCTGTCGTTATAGGCATCGGCGATTCGTGCAGCACGCACATGGGGTGGCACGTTACGCTGATAGTCATTTAGTCGACGACGCAGCCGCTTGCGAAAGATCAGAAGATCATCCAGCTCACCGGCCAAGGTCTGGCACACATAGCTACGCACATAGGCTTCGTAGGGCTCACCTTTAAAGACAAGCCGATACAGTTCCCGCTGAAATCGTTGAGCGAGTGGAGACCAATCGGTACGGACGGTTTCAAGCCCCTTGAAAACTATTTCTTCCTGGCCGTCTTCTCTTTGGATAAAACCGGCGTAGCGTTTCTTACTGCCTTCTTCTGCGCCACGAATCGTTGGCATCAGGAAGCGGCTGTAATGCGACTCGAACTGAAGTTCAAGTGCACTGGAGAGGCCATACTCCTGAGCCAGATGCTCACGCCACCAGCCATTGATCATGTGCACCAGGGACTGACCAATTCGTGTAGCTTCCGATTCACTATGGGCTCGACCCAACCAAACAAACGTCGAGTCGGTATCACCATAGATAACGGTATAACCTTGAGCTTCGATCAGCTCGCGGGTCTGGTGCATGATCGCATGGCCCCGCATCGTGATGGATGAGGCCAGACGAGGATCGAAGAAGCGGCAGCTACTGGAGCCCAGTACGCCATAAAAGGCGTTCATGATGATTTTCAACGCCTGGGACAAAGGCTTGTTGTTTTCCCGTTTGGCTACTTCTCGGCCATTCCATACTCGCTCAACGATCGAAGGCAAGCAGTGCTTGGTACGGGAGAAGCGCCCGCCACGAAACCCGGGAACCGAGTCGCAGTCGTCTGGATAGCGCAAGCCTTCAATCAGGCCTACCGGGTCGATCAGGAAGGTCCGGATAATCGAGGGGTAAAGACTTTTGTAATCAAGCACCAGCACCGAATCATACAGACCCGGCCGGGAGTCCATCACAAAGCCGCCGGGACTGATCTCTGGCGGACGCTCTCCCAGATTTGGAGCCACATACCCTTGCCGATGCATGAGGGGCATGTACAAATGAGTAAAGGCTGCAACAGAGCCTCCATGCCGGTCGGCAGGCAAGCCGGTTACACTGGCGCGCTCCAGCAAAAACGTTAGTATTTCGGTCTTTTCAAAGATACGAGTAACCAGTTCGCAGTCCTTGATGTTGTAACGTGCCAGTGCCGGCTTGTCCTCGGCAAACATGCGATTGATCGAGGCCATGCGGGAGTACGGGTTGTCGATATCCTTGCCTTCGCCCAATAGCGTCTGGGCGACATTCTCAAGGCTAAACGAGGGGAAGCTCCAGAACGCTGAACGTAGCGCTTCCACTCCATCAATCAGAAGCCGCCCGGGTGCACAGGCAAAATAATGCTTATGCTGAGAGCCGTGCTCGCGCCACTCGATCTCTTGACCGCCGCGGCCAAGGCGCAGCGGTACCTTTAGCTTTTTTGCATGTTCTTCAAGTACACGCAGGTCGAACTGGATAACGTTCCAGCCAATAATGGCATCAGGATCGTAGTCGACGAGCCACCGATTGAGGCGTTCAAGCAACTGAGCCCGGGTATCACAGTATTCCAGCGTGAAATCAAGCCCATTATGGCTGCCGTTGGCCGGCCCCAGCATGTAGACCTGGCGCTGACCGCACCCTTCGAGTCCTATACAGTACAAATCGCCATAGGCATTGGTTTCGATGTCGAGTGAAGCCAGTTTGAGCCTGGGGCGATAGCTAGGCGCAGGCTTCATCTGAGCATCGCAAAGCTGCCCACTGCTGTTTGGGGTACCGCTGAACCAGACCGGAGCCGTAATAAAGCGCTCCATCAGGTAGCGCTCATGCGGACGAATGTCAGCTTCGTAGAGGTCAGCCCCGATCTGCTTTAGCTGATTCGCTAAGTGAAGAAGCTGGCGATACTGTGGGCAATACAGACCCATCACTGGTCGGTGGCGAAAGTCGCACAGCGCCAGCGGCCGGAGCTCTACACCAGGCTCGCGCTGGATAAGCGATAGAGCGTGGTCTTTATACTCGGAGGGCATAAAGGCAACAGAAACTTGGTAGGGTAGCCGGAGGTGGACCGGCCCTGTATCGGTAGCCAGCCAGAACTCGACTTCCGAGCCGGCAGAGGTGTCGCGCCAATGCCTGGTAAGAACAAACCCCTGCTGCACCTGTACTTCCTTTCCCTTAAGGCAACCTGTGCATTGTACGCAGCATTAGATTGGTCTGTTTAACGAGACGCCGAGCTGCATGAGGTTGAATAGAGCCAGATGCATGAGCAAGCAAGGCCAAGGTTACTTTCAGGTTGGCCTCAAGGGCTTCTGAGGTTTAGTCAGAGAAATAGAGGCATGCTAGGGTTATCTGAAAGGCATAGGAAAATTGTCTTTGCTTTTTAAAAGTATACTCGTTCCAGCAAGGCCGAGCGAAACTCTTGCCTAATACTTACCTTTCAGTAAAAAACTCCACTTTTTGATATCGGCTGCAACGCCATTGGGCTTCACGAGGAAACCCAATGGCGTTACGAGGCTTACTGCTGAATCAGACTGACCGAGTTGCTTAATCCAGTCTGAGCGATCACAGCTTGATTGTCTTGTCCGCCGCGTTCGGTTGTCACTGAGAGCCCAGAGCCTTGCTGAGTAAGCTGGAATGCATCATTAACAGTTTGTCTTTGGGTAATGCTCATGTAGTTATTATCACCAAGTTGAGCTACATCCAGAGAGCTATTAATAACACTCTCCTGTACCAAGTCCATCGTATTGCCATTTCCCTCTTGGTTAGCTGCAATGTCAGCTATCCCTTCATAAGCTGATTGATAGACCGTCAGCGTGTTGTTATCACCTGTTTGAGTTGAAGTTAGGTTCGTTCTTGCATAAGGCGAAAACATATCGCCGCCGTTGCCGCTCTGAACAGCGCTAACATTATTGGCATTACCTATTTGAGTAATATCTGAGTCAGCACTTAGACTTTGAGTTACGTTTATAATATTGGTATCACCTTGCTGATCGAATCCAACAACTGTACTCCCTCCAAGACTAGTAGGGCCTACACCCGCCTGCTCAATAACCACAGTATTTGCATTGCCTCGCTGGTCCCCAAGAATCTGGACTGAATAATCCCGCTGTGTTGCTGTAATGGCATTATTATCCCCTACTTGAGTGACGTTAAAACCACCGAATGAGCCTCCTGCATCCTGATTAAGCGTTATAGCATTGCCATTACCAATTGAAGTAGTTAAGGCAGCACTATAATTACTCCCGGATTGATTGATGGTATGGATGTTATTGGTGCCATCCTGGGTTGAGCTAGCATATTGGCTGCCCTCTCCGTTATAGTTATAGACATTAGCGCTACCCGTTTGAGTAATGTCTACAGACGATCCAGATCCTTGATAAATATCGACGCTGTGGTTGTCCCCGGTTTGTACAATCGTTGCTTCGGCATCTTCAGTTCTTTCAGCCTGGTAAACAGAGGCATAATGGGTATCGCCATTTTGCTCTATGCGTTGGAAGCTGTTAGTTCCCAGTTGGGTCTGAATAGCTTGGTTAGAATTACCTGTTTGCATTAACTCAGCCGTATTACCATCACCAGACTGAGTTATTTCAGAGGTATTCATTGCAGCAAAGGAGGGGGCAGATATAAGGGTTAGGGTCAGAGCGGGTAGCACACTATGAAGACGCATATAAATTCCTTATCGTTACGTCTGATTTATAAGTGGCACTAGGCCAGTTTATTAGCGAGACTGCTAGCCTTCGCCTGATATTTAAACCAATACCAGTTGATACTGGTAAACATAGCGTAGAAGTTCTATTTTTAGCTTCCATGCGAGCCGACAAGCGGATAGGCAAGAGCAGTTATTAATGTATAAGGAGTTTGGAACCAAACAGCGTTTGGTCTAATAGCAATATGTCATGACGTGTGATGCTATTACTTCTGCAGATAAAATTTGATATTTGAACTGGGAGCTAATGCCTTTCCTTGACAAAGGCTTTTCTGAAAAACCCTAGGCTATTTTTGTAGCTAAGCTGGAAACACCCGCGTACACAGAAAGTCGACCAGAGCTCGAACTTTTGGTGAGGCATGTTTGCTTGTTGGCCAGAGGATATGGAAAACGCCGGTGCGCTCCACGTAATCGGTCAAAATGGCGCATAGTCGTCCATCTGCAAGCGACTCTCTAATCGAAAAATCAGGCAAATAGGCGATACCCAGGCCTTTTAGGGCAAAGCATACCCGGGTCTCAATATTGTTACAGATCATAGAGGTAGGCAGTTGCAGTTCAGGTTCGCCAGCCGGACGGCGTAGCGCCCATTTCTCTAATTTGCCGCTGTAGGGAAAGCGGTAATGCAGGCAGGTGTGTCCAAGCAAATCGTCTGGCACCTCTGGTGTGCCACGTCGAGCAAGGTATTCAGGCGATGCGACCACTAATGAACGGAAGGTGCCAAGCCTACGAGCGGAGAGACGTGAGTCGGTCGGGTTACCTGTCCTTATTACAGCGTCGAAGCCTTCCTCGATCACATCGACAAGCCGATCGGTGAAGTCCAGATCCAGTTCGATATCCGGGTATTCCTGCATGAACTGACCTAGTACTGGTAATAGCAGAGAACTTACCAAAGGCAGACTGATCCGGAGGCGACCGCGCGGTGCAGCCCGTACTTGTGAAAGCTCCATTTCTGCTGCTTCTATTTCCGCCAGGATACGACGGCATCGCTCCAGGAAAAGTGTGCCCTCAGCGGTTAGCGCGACGCTGCGGGTGCTGCGATGAAACAAGCGCACGCCAAGCCTTTCTTCAAGTCGTGAAATGCTCTTGCCAATGGCCGATGCCGACACGCCTAGCAGCCTACCTGCTGCTATGAAACTGCGTGTTTCGGCTACTTGAACAAATACAACGAACCCATTAAGGCTATCCAAAGCTTTCCTCCATTGCGGACATAAAGTTCCGCATAAACCGGAAATGTACCCGCCTTTTTCTTTAGTCGCAGCCTTTCTATCGTGACGGGAGAGTTCACTGAAGACGGGAGGTTTCTATGACGGCGCTTATCAATCCTCTAAGGGCAGACACTTTTACTGCAAAACTGCAGGCGCGGGTCAAGGCGGTAATTCAACGAGCGTTGGATGAAAAACGTCTGGTAGGTGCTGTTGTGCTGGTAGCCCACAAAGGCGAACTGGTTTGCTGTGAGGTAATGGGCCTGGCTGATCGCGAAAGCCAGCATCCTATGAAGGTCGATACGGTTTTTCGTCTGGCTTCGGTTAGCAAGCCTATCGTCTCAACGGCGGCATTAGTACTGGTAGGCCAAGGGCGCCTTGAGCTTGATACAGGGATAGAGCGCTGGCTGCCCGAGTTTCAACCTCGCTTGGCTAATGGCAGGCCTGCGCGGATTACGATACGGCATCTGCTTAGCCACATGACAGGGCTAGGCTATCGTTTTCTCGAGGCTAGTGAAGACGGCCCTTATGCGTGCGCTGGGGTATCGGACGGTATGGATAGCTCACTGATCAGCCTGGAAGAAAACGTGCGCCGTCTTGCCGCGTTACCACTGCTTTATGAGCCCAGTACTGCCTGGGGTTATTCGTTGGCAACTGATGTACTGGGTGCGGTAATTGAGCAAGTGCACGGTGTACCGCTAGACGTGGCGGTACACCGGTTGGTTACTGGTCCACTAGGCATGATGGATACCGGATTTTTCGCCCATGATGTACAGCGTGTCGCTATAACCTATGTGAACGATTCCCCGCAGCCGCACCGCTTGCAGGAAGGTGAGGTCGTCTCGCCTTTCGAGGGGGTAGTGGGTATCCAGTACAGTCCCGCCCGCATTTTCGATTCCCGCGCTTTCCCCTCGGGAGGGGCAGGTATGGCCGGGACAGCCATAGACTTCCTGCGTTTGTTAGAGGCTTTACGTAAAGGCCGTGGAGTGCTTTTACCCGATGAGTTGATTGCCGAAATGTCACGGGATCAAACGCAAGGATATGAACTTCCTAGTGCGCTAGGCTTTGGGTTTGGTCTGGGACTTTCAGTATTGCGTGACCCACGTCTTGCCGCCTCGCCTGAGTCAGAGGGCACGTGGCGCTGGGGCGGTGCCTACGGCCATTCCTGGTTTGTGGATCGGGCGCAGGGCCTGAGTGTTGTCGCCTTCACCAACACCCTGTACGAAGGGATGTCAGGCCAATTTGTCACTGATATACGCGATGCGGTTTACGGTGCGCTGGCAGAAGGCGGCAGCGTCCATGGTACAGAGGTCATTGCATGCGCCGAGGACGACAAGGTGCAGGCTGCGCAGGAGACTGAGCAATGAGCGCCGCTATCAATGACCGCTTGCCCCTGGCGCCTCTGCTGGCTCTGGCCATGGCTGCGTTTATCACGATTTTGACTGAAGCCTTGCCAGCCGGCCTGCTACCGCAAATGGCGCAGGAGCTATCTGTCTCCGAAGCGTGGGCCGGTCAGACCGTTACAATCTATGCCCTTGGTTCGCTGGTAGCGGCGATTCCGCTGACTTCCGCCACACAAGCCTTCAGGCGCCGCCCGCTGCTGCTGACAGCGATCGCCGGATTCGTTATAGCCAACACGGTGACAACATTTTCCTCCTGCTATGCACTGACAATGGTAGCGCGCTTGCTGGCGGGTGTGGCGGCCGGCCTGCTGTGGGCGCTGTTAGCGGGTTATGCCGCGCGTATGGTGCCCAAGCATCAGCAGGGCCGCGCCATCGCAGTGGCAATGGTAGGTACGCCGCTGGCGCTGTCGCTGGGCGTACCGGCCGGTACTTTTCTCGGCACACTGGTGGGGTGGCGCATCTGCTTTGGCATCATAAGCGGACTGGCGCTGATTCTGATGCTCTGGGTGCGCCTACAGGTGCCGGACTTTGCTGGACAGCCCAGGGGGCGGCAGCTTCCACTGCGCTGCGTATTCCTGCTGCCTGGCGTACGCTCGGTACTATCTGTGGTGCTGACATTCGTTCTTGCCCATAACATTCTGTATACCTATATCGCTCCATTCCTCATGAATGCCCACATGGCAGAGCACACGGATCGAGTCCTGCTTATCTTTGGTGCCGCATCTGTGTTGGGCATCTGGGTCATAGGTATTCTTATTGATCGCTACCTGCGAGTATTAACGCTTCTTAGTACGGTTTTATTCGGGCTTTCAGCTTTGATCCTGGGGATAGCTGGCAGCGAGGCGGGTGTGATTTATGTGGCGGTAAGTGCCTGGGGGCTCGCTTTTGGTGGTGCAGCTACGCTATTCCAGACTGCGCTGACCAAGACAGCGGAGGACGCTGCCGATGTGGCGCAGTCCATGCTTGTTACAGCCTGGAATCTAGCTATCGCCGGAGGGGGAGTAATTGGAGGCGTCTTGTTGAGTCATTTCGGTGTTGGTGCGTTTTCGCCTGTGCTACTGGTACTGTTGTTGGCTACCCTGGTTGTTGTGTGGGCTTCTGGGAATCGAGGATTTTCTAATCTCGGTGGAAGAGAGCTAGAAGAGGGTCTCTCTAATCAAAGTTTAAAACCTACCGCAAGCCGAAGTTGTCCGTAGGGCCGGCTCTTACTCAAAGGCTGTATCGTATGAAGCCCGTATACAGCCTTTGAAACCTGCACTACTTGGTGGCTAGACGAATTGATGTGGTATCCACTTTAGTGTCAGGCGAAAACCGACTTGCTAAGATTAGGAGAAAGATGACACCGGCTGCCATCACTAGCCAGGCTTGGGCCAGACTGGCAAAGTTTTCTCGTATTGCGCCACCCAGGAAAGGCATGGTACTGGCGATGATATAGCCCCCACCTTGTACAAATCCCATCAGCGACCCGGCGTTTCTTACATTAGAAACATGATCCATCGTAATGATGAGAGAGAGCGGAAACAGCGCTCCAATGCTTACCCCAAGCAGAAGCGCTGCAGGTATGGCCATTGATACGGGAGCAATTAAAAGCAAAATAAGTCCGGCTAGTAATAGCAATAACACCACATACAACAACTTTCGGCGGTCTGGGAATCTGTCAATCACTGCCGAGATGGCAAGTCCGGCTACTACTTCAGTCAAGGTCAAGCCGCCCAATAGCAGGCCGCTGTGCGCCGCGCTCCAGCCAAGCTGGGTATAGAACGGTGGTAACCAAGCCAGCACAAGGGTATAGGCGCCTGTTCCAATTCCAAAAAATATCATTAGCAGCTAGGCGCGTTTGGATTGAAATGGCAAACGGACCGAGTCTGTGCCAATCGACATAGGTTTGTTAACTGCTATCTTCAACCAGATCAGCGTAGAGAGCGCAGCTGGAATGGCCCAGAGAGCCAGTACGTTGATCCAGCCAATATAATGGGATAAAGGGGCAGCAGACGCTGCTGCAACAGCGGCACCTCCCATGATGCCAGTTGTATAAAGCCCCATTAGAGGGCCGGTTTTTTGGGGAAAGTATCGTTTGATATAGCCAGGCAACAAGGCCTGAACTAATGCAATACCTAGCCCACCCAGGCCTGCCGTTACGATGAGTCCTGTCGACTCCTCCAATGCCCAGCGAAGCGCGCAAGCGGTGCTAATCAAGCCGGCGCCCAAGGCTACACCTTGATACTCACCTAAAGACCGGTGCAGAAGAACACCAAGCAGCGCACAGATACCCATAGCCAGTACAGGAAGCGTCGTTAAAAGCCCAGCCTGACGGTTGCCTAACCCTGTAGCGTGCTGAATCTCATCTAGCAAAGGCCCAATGGTGGCCAGAGTTGGCCGGAGGTTTAAGGCAACCAGAAGAATGGCCATGATAACGGGCCACTCGGAATGCTTGTGCGTTGATGTCACTGAGATGGTAGGCATAGCCGTGTCCTTTTAAGGCTTGCAAGAAATACTTTTAGTATTTACCTTAGCGTCATGTGTCTTAATATCAAGATATATTTATAGGAGATAAGAGATGAGTGATCGTGCCAGACAAGCTGTTGAGCAGTGGCGAAAGGAGCGACCTGATCTGGACCCTTTTCCTATGCAGGTAGTAGGACAATTAGGTGAAGCCGCCTTAATCATCGCGCGTGATCATCTCAACCCATTCTTTGCTCGCTACGGCCTTCATCCAGGCGAGTTCGATGTGTTGGCTACGCTCAGGCGATCGGGAGAGCCGTATGCACTAACGCCTACGGCTCTCTATGAAGCAGCAATGATTTCTTCAGGGGGAATGACTAACCGAATAGACAGGCTGGAGCGGGCTGAATTTATAGAAAGAAAGCGACACCCAACCGACCGACGCGGAACCTTGGTTGCGCTAACCGCCAAAGGGATAACACTGATTGATGAACTGATGGCGCTGCATATAGAAAATGAGCGTAAGGTTTTATCGGGTCTTACTGAAGCCGAGCAGAGCCAACTTGATAAGCTTCTAGGCAAACTTATAGGAAACCTAGAGGTGGAAAGTTAGAGCTTATCTAAAAGCCTGGTTAACCTTTTAGAAATACTCGTGTTAGCCCTTGTCGCAACAATGAACTAAGGAGACAGGGCAGACTCGCAGTAAGGGCGATCAAATTTCCTTCAAAGCCTAGAGCCCCGCGCATCTGGCCTTCGCCTTTAAAATCTTTTAGAAAACGATTCTCTAATAGAAATCGACCTCAAAAAGTCGGGCCGACCCTTTTCATCCAGTGAGCTATTCGTATGAGTGCAGACCTTCAACGTATCGAACGCTACGGAAGCGATACTAGCGAATATTTATTAGCCATCATCACGGATGAAGATCATGCCTCTCAGATAGAGCTTGAGGATGGCCAAATTGCTTGGACATCTACCCTTCGATACGACCGTCTCTATCGATATCAGGACAGCCAGACTGGCCGTATTCACTATAAGTTGGAAAGTATTCCCCCAGAGCAAGGAGGGGAGCATCAGTTGATTAGTCTTATTGCCGAAGGCGGTCGAGGTGCAGAGTTTTCCGAATTGGTGATGTTTGGCAAGCGACTGGTAACGTTTGATGACCGCACAGGGCTTCTCTGCGAGATACGAAACCAGAATCAGTTGGTACCGAGGCAGATTTTGATGACTGGCAGTGGAGACGAGAGTTTCAAAGGTTTCAAGGGTGAATGGGCAACCCTGTGGGGCGATCAGCTAATCGTGGGTAGCCACGGAAAGAACTCTGCTGAAGAGTGGGTAAAAATTCTAGATAACACTTATGGCGTAACAAGTGTTGATTGGCATGATCGCTATCAGCGCATTCGCGATGTGCTTGAGGTAGGAGAGGAGGGTTATGTTATCCATGAGGCTGCAGAGTGGCATCCTTATCGACGCGAGTGGTTATTCTTCCCGCGCAAGATATCAACCGAGCCTTTTGACGAAATAATTGACGAGCGTGAGCGGGGTTCCAATATCCTGGTAATCGCTAATGAAGATTTCAGCAAAATCCGTACAGTGCCTGTAGGAGATCGGTTAGCAGACCGTGGGATTTCCTCTCTGAAAATACTACCGGGGCATCCCGATGAGTGTATTGCTTTAAAGAGCATTGAGATTGGCGACCAAAGACAAAGCTACCTGTTTTGCTTCAATTTAGAGGGAGAAGTCCTACAGGAGGATCTCTTTATTGGAGACTACAAGTGCGAAGGGGTAGAAATTCTCTGACGGTAGATATGCTTGTAGGCACCAAGAGTTGCAGCTGACAGCTATCTAACTCAAATGCTTTTGCAAGATGCTTTATTGAAACTCAAGAACACCCCTTGAAAGAACAAAAAGGGGTGTTTTGTTATCAACAGTGCTGGTCTATGTAGCGCACGTTGGCGCTATTGCGCGCAGCTTGCCAGTGCTCTAGCAGGCAGCCATACAGGCGTTTCACGAAATTATCATCTGCCGCAGCCGTTTTGCCCACATAACCTTTTCTCTGTGATACGTTCTTAGACGTACCTGCATATTAGGCGTTTGTTTTTCAAATTCCTCTGGCGCCGGCGGGTTCAAAGAGAGGATGACAAGACGCGAGGGAGCATAACCTTTGCAGGCTCCTTCGTCAGGCCAGACCAATCCCTAAAGCTATATCCGTTCCTGCAGTAACCCTTGTAGTGACTTGCTGGTATCTACTACGCAAAACGGTCAAGGGTTTGCCTGTATCGTAATAAAAAAGGCCTTTTTGGCCTTTTGGGCCTTTTGGCTGGAGGAAATAGGGATGAATTGCCGTTATAGCATGGGTGTGTCAATGGTTTTGTAGCATTATTTTTACTACACTACAATATAGGGTGAGGCCTCTTGCATAAGATCCAAAGCCGAGAAAAGGGCAGCCAAAATCATTGCAAATAACTAAGCCGTCATTTCTTTCAAGCCATCCTGAATATGGTTTTTTGAATAGATATACGACGTTTAGGAAGGCACAAGAGGAAAGCAGGGCGAGCCACTACTAAACCTGTTTTTCAGATAACAAGGTCTTATCTGGAGGGCTATAACCAGAGGCGGAGGTTATTATGAGCGCCGAGCACGTAAGGTTGTTTTTTGGATTGCCATGTCCGGATCGTGCTGCCAGGGAGGTCATAGCCTGGGGCTTACGCGAGCAGCTAAAAGGGCGTCTGATTCCTGCTGAGAACTTACATATAACGCTCGCCTTTTTAGGTGAAATACCTCAAGCCAGGCTCAATGAACTATTGCAAATAGGGGAGAGCCTGCACTCGTCTTGCTTTGAAATAACACTGGATAGGTTTGAATGTTGGGCGCATGGATTGATTTGTTTATTGCCTACTCATAAGCCTGTCGCCCTAGAGTATCTGGCTAAAGAAATGGCGGAGCGGCTAACACAGAGCGGTTACAAGATCGACACGCGTCGCTACAAGGCGCATTTAACAATCGCACGTAAAAGCCCGTCTCGACCAAAGCAGGCGCCATCGATCTCCTGGACGGTTGACCGTTTCGTTTTGTACATGTCAAAAAATGATGGAGGAAGATCGCTTTATTTAAAACTCAAGGAGTGGCCAATGACATCTAATGGTCCTTGAGAAAATCCAATTATCAGATCTTGTTTCGAGTAATACCAGCCCTATAATAAGATCTAAAATAAATCATACTGCAAATCCAAGCGAATAGAGTTGTTAGCTACGTTGGTTCATTGAAAATCCATTTAGCTGCTTATATCCCCAATAGCCATTTCAGGGTATCTTTAATAATACGTATTACGTAAAGAGAGTAATAATGAGTCGCTCAGGTATTAGTAAGGCGGATGTGCAGCATGCTATCGAGATGCTGGAGAAAGAGGGCAAATCCGTTACGGTGCCTGACATTCGCGTGTTGATAGGAGGGTCATTTACAACCATCCAGCGCTTCAAGAAAGAGATAGAAGCAGATCGACAAACTATGACCGGCCCCGCTGGCCGTATTCGTCGCGATATCACTGAGCTTGTTGCCCAGCTGGAAGATAAACTGATTCAGATTGCCAGACTGGAAGCTGAAGGTGCAAAAGCCGCGCTCAAGGCTGGCGAACAGGCTATGGCAGAAAAACTCCGGTTGGCCAATGAACGTCTTTCCAGTTTGCAGGAAAAAAATCGCGATCTGGAAATGCGGCTGGCCGGAGCAGAGTCTATGGCCAGGGAGTATTCTGAAAAATACAACGCGGCCAATAACGAACTGGCCAGGCAGGCGGTTGATTTAACATACAGTCAGAGAGAGTCGGCTACTCGAGGGCAACGCATCGAGACACTTTCAAGCGAGTTGAAAACGGCACGCGATGCACTAGAGGCCTTTCAGGAAGCCGTTCAGCGGCAGCGGGCCCAAGAGCAAGAGCAGCATGCATCAGCGGCTAATGATCTGCGCGCTTATCAAGCGCGTTTGGTGGCTGATCTCGAGCAACTTCGTAGCGAAAATCTTCGTCTAGCCCAGCGGCTTGAAACAGAGCAGCAAAAAAATACTGATCTAGTTAGACAAATCGCTAAACTTGAAGGATATCTGCAGACAGGGCCGACTTGAGGAACCATAGGCTGTAATCAAGCAATCAAGCAATCAAGCAATCAAGCAATCAAGCAATCAAGCAATCAAGCAATCAAGCAATCAAGCAATCAAGCCGGGTAGGGCGGGTCCGAACGAGAAGCTTGGGTCAAGAGCCTGCGGTCACAGCAGTAAGTATTTTGCCGTGCAGCTTTTGTAAGTCATCCGCTAAGTAAGAGGCCGTATGTTAATAAAAATACCTTCGCGCTCCCTGTGCCTGCCTTCAGAAATCACGCCTGAATCCATTTATCTGGCTCGCCGGCGTTTTATGGCGCTCAGCGCAACAGCGTTGGCTGTTGCGTCAATACCATCATGGGCCAGTGCGGCTGCTTCAAACTACGATGTGGATGATCCAGGCGCTGCGCCTGACTGGTTTATGCAAAAGCGGGAAAGCATTCGCTGGAAAGCGGTCGATGTTCAGGGAGAAAGCATTACGCCTTTCACTGATGCTACCCACTACAACAACTTTTATGAATTCGGCCCGGACAAGGACGATCCGGCAGCTAATGCTGATCGTATGCCTACTGAGCCTTGGACGGTAGTCATAGATGGCGAGGTAGGCAAGCCGGGGCGCTATAGCCTGGAGGATCTTATTCAGCCCCATACGCTGGAGGAGCGTATTTACCGGCTACGTTGTGTTGAGGCTTGGTCCATGGTCATTCCTTGGCTGGGGTTTCCACTGGCCGATCTAATTACGCGTGCTGAACCTACAGGCAAAGCCCGGTTCGTAGCTTTCGAAACGTTAAAGGATCCGGAGCATATGCTAGGCCAGAGGTCCCGCTTTGGCCTGCTCGAATGGCCTTATCGAGAAGGGTTGCGCATGGACGAGGCTATGCATTCGTTAACCATTCTGGCGGTAGGCATGTACGGGCGACAGCTGCCTAATCAGAATGGAGCGCCGTTGCGCTTAGTGGTGCCATGGAAGTATGGTTTCAAAAGCATCAAGTCCATTGTTCGTATCAGCCTGACTGAACAGCAGCCATACACTACATGGAATGCAATGGCAGCTAACGAATATGGTTTTTATGCCAACGTCAATCCTAACGTAGATCATCCGCGTTGGAGTCAAGCGCAGGAGAGGCGTTTACCAAGTGGCTTATTCAGCCCTAATGTACGCGATACGCTTATGTTCAATGGGTATGAAGAAGTAGCTAGCCTATACAGTGGTATGGATTTGGCCAAAAACTACTGAACCTAAGCATGCACTCAAATGAGGTGCCATTTCATCTGGATTCTATACTTGTCGAATATTAACAAATAATACCAGCCCTATATTAAATAACAAAATCTAACTAACAAGAGATCTAAGTAATCAGAAAGTGAACTTGAAAGGGCATTAAAGGCTATAAAAAGGAGCCTGGAAACGGCTCCTTTTAGAACAATTAACGAATCAAGTTGCAGATGTCGTTATAAAGCGTCTTAGATATCCAAACACCTTCACGGATACTTTTTTCACGTGCCAGATATCGTCGTTGAGAGGGTAGACGGGCCCCCTGAGCAACCATCGACTCGAACAGTGTTTCTGCTCTGGCTAATTCGGTCTCTGCCTGCGCCCCTAAAAACCGATGTGGATCAATGGCAATAATCAGCTCACCGCCCATTGAAGTAACTTTCGCACCAGCATCAAAAGCCAGCGATTCCGCACTGGTCATGTCAGCAATAAGAGGGCCGGCGATCAGTTCTACCATAGCAGCCAAGGCAGATCCCTTATGTCCACCAAAAGTCAGCATTGCGCCATGATCGAGTACGGTAGCAGGGTCGGTACATGGATTTCCTTCAGCATCGACTCCCCAGCCTTCGGGAATAGGCTTGCCAGCGCGACGGTGCAATTCGATCTCTCCACGAGCCACCATGCTTGTCGCAAAGTCGAAAATAAAGGCAGGCTTATCAGGGCGTGGCCAGCCGAAGGCTAGGGGGTTCGTTCCAAATAACGGCTTACTTCCCCCGGCGGGCATAACCCACGCGTGACTAGGTGTGCAGGCGAACGCGACTAGGCCTGCATCAGTTAGCGGTTCAATGTCAGCCCATAAGGCAGAAAAATGAGCACAGTGATTGATACCAAGAGCAGCAATACCAAGTGCTTTGGCTTTGTCGATCAAATGGGGCAGGGCTGTTAGATAGGCTACCTGAGAAAATCCACCCTTGGCATCAATCCTTAAAAGTGCCGGTGCTATGTCATGTAATTCGGGAGTGGCATCAGGCGCTACCTTGCCAGCCTTGAGCGTATTGATACAGGACAACAACCGATACAGTCCATGCGATGAACAGCCGTCACGCTCACCAGCCACTAAGGTTTCCGTTACCGCCTCAACATGAGGGCGAGTAAAGCCATAATGCTCCAGTACGCGTGTCGATAAAGCACGTACTTCCTCAAGCGTCATGTGAACAGTGTCGACCTTGTCATAGGCATGTTGCTGACTTGAATCTATGGCAGTCATGAAACTTCCTTCAGGGGTGGATTTATTATTGAAGCGTTGTGATCGAGCCCTTTATAGAAGCCATAATCTAATTGAAGCAGTGTTACTTATGGCAGGCGCTTAAAGTATTCTTGCATTTATCCGTATTTTCCTTGTCGATCATTCTTATTTTATGCCGCTCTCACTCTGCATCCTCGAAACCGACATTCTTCCTCCCGATCTGGCCGAACGTTATGACGGTTACGCCGCCATGTTTATACGCCTGTTCGACACGGTGTCCATCGACGTGACGTTTAGTGTTTTCAACGTGGTCAATGGCGAATACCCAGCCGATGGGACCCGCTTCGACGCTTATCTCATTACTGGCAGCAAGGCTGACTCTTTTGGGACGGAACCGTGGATCCTTCGGTTGAAAGAATATGTACAAGAACGCTACCACAGAGGCGATACGCTTCTAGGCGTCTGTTTTGGCCACCAGTTATTGGCCTTGGCATTGGGAGGTGTGGCAGAGCGAGCTGCTGGTGGCTGGGGACTAGGCGTACAGCGCTTCGATATCGTTCAAAGCTATGCCTGGCAGAGTCCGCCGCTACAGGATGTATCGCTGATAGTGTCGCATCAGGATCAAGTTACGAGCCTGCCGCCTAATGCACAGTGCGTGGCGAGCAGTGATTATTGCCCCCATGCAGTATTTGTCTTGGATGATCGAGTCCTTGGCGTTCAGGGACACCCGGAGTTTACGCCTGACTATGCTTATCAACTGCTGGTTAAGCGCCAATCCAGTTTTTCGCCGGAGCGCTATGAACAGGCTGTCACGAGTCTAGAGCGCTCACACCAAGGGCAAGTAATAGCTCAATGGATGCTGAACTTCATACTTGAGCGTAGCAAGGTTCGTTCTATTACTTGACGCTCCTTAGAGGGCTTGGTTGGTTGGCTGTTACCTTAAGCTAGGTATACAGACTTGACTATGAGTTGGTTAAATCCAATCCATTTGATGAGCTCAAGATACCTAGCTTCAAGCCCAAGTTTCTTAATTGGTTGAAAAAGAAAATCAGGCTGAGGCGAAAACGGCCAGGAGCTTAAAAGCCGACAGAGTGTTGTCGCCGCATTGGTTACTTCTTTGGTTGGTTTCAGGAAAGATAAGCGGCGTGTTCATAGCTTTTGCCGAACGCTTATGTAGATCGTGTTTGAGAAAAGCTGGAAATCTACTTTGGATATCTACTAAAGCAGAGGTAACGGCAAAGGCGGGTACCTGAACCAGTTAGGTATTCGAGAGGAAGTTGGGATAGATGCAGCCTTCCATATTATCCAATTTAACATAATATACATTATGCGAAGTTAAATAATATGGAAGCTAAGGCAAGGGGCAGCGCTATGAAACCTCACATTCCTTGGAAAGCACTTTCACTGCTCCTTCATGCGTCGATACTTTCCTGAAGCCGCTCGTTCCTGATTAATGGCGTTGTAGTAAATATCCTGAGTTGTACTTGCCTTGGCGTGTCCCAAATCTTCCTGCAAGTGTTTAAGCGGACGATTCGGTGCATCGTAGGTTGCACTGGTATGGCGAAGCCAGTGTGCGCTAGCTGCGCGGAGATTAGAGACTTCATCTTCACTGCGTCCTTCCTCTTGCATACGCTGCAGTGCCATGTCGAAACACTCCTGCACCAGATTACGAATCTGACGATCCGTCAGACCGCCTTGGCCTTTATGTTTGGTCAGCAGCGGTGCCGGATCGCCGGCATATGGTAGTGGTGTCAGATTACGGAAGGCTCGGTAGCGCTTGAGATAGCCGAGCATTTCATCACTAACGGAAATGCGGCGTTCCTTGTTGCCTTTCCCAATAGCAACATACCACCAGGAACCATCAGGATCTTTCTGAAAGGCATCCATGGTGGGGAACCAGCCGGGTCGTCCGGATAGCTCGGAAACTCGCAGATAAAGCGAAAACAGCGTGGCTACGATAAAAAGAGTGCGTTCGTATCGTTCCGGGTCCTCATTGGCCATCCATTCAGCTGTCTCAATCACGAACTCCCATTGCAAACGATCAAGTACTTTACCGCTGGCCGCCTTGGCCTTTTTTTGGAAGAAGCGGCTCTTTTGCTTGATGGCCCGGAAGGGATTGCCAACCAGTACGTCCTGGTCGTTCAGGTAATCGAAGAAAGAGCTGCAGATGGCAAAGACTTGCTTCAGTGAGCCTTGCGCCATTTCATAACGTTCGGAGGTAATCTCCTCACTTCCTGTTTCAGCAGCGAGTTTGCGCGAAGCCTTGTTGCCTTGAATACCGAAGGGGCGCCACTGCGGATTAGGCTGCATTACACCATCTACCTCAAGGAAGCGACGGCGCACTGAAGTCCCAACCCACGTTTCGTCTGGTTCCTGGCTGAAGGCCAGGAAGGCCTCGGCATCCTGACGACGTAGGGAAAGAATGGACTTCCCTTCCTTAAGCCAACTCCATAATAAGAGCCTTTCAACCTGGGTCCGATAAGCCTTAAACGTGGTTTCCCAGCCGGCATAAGACCTCAAGAATTCCCGCACATGCCCATAATCGGCCTTTGCAGGAACATGGCTTTCCAGGCGTTGGAGAAAGTCTAGGATAGCCGTATGTTCAGCTTCGAACGAGGCAATAGAAAGCCCTAGGAAACGACTGTACGTATCGAATAACGGTTGCGGTGAAATACTAGGCAACGACATGACTGAGGTTACAAAAAGAGAAGAGTTTTTAGTATAACAAATTTCCGATTATGGACGTAATCGGAAATTATGCAGCATGCGACAGATTACTAGTTCCTTTTGACAAAGAAGTTAATTTGATTAACTATTCCAAAGCCGCATTGCTGTTTAGAAAAATAATTACGTCTATGGGCATACAAAAATAAGGAGCCCCCAATGAAGGCACTCCCCAAACTAATAGCAGCCTCCATTTGCTTTAGCCTTAGCTTGATTGCTGCAGCTGAAACACCTCCCCGGCACCAGCCAAATATCCTTCTGCTTGTTGCAGATGACCTTGGCTATTCCGACCTAGGCGCCATGGGCAGCGAAATCAATACACCAAATCTTGATAAGTTGATTGCTGAGGGGCGCCTGTTATTGGATTTTCATAGCGCCCCCAGCTGCTCCCCTACCCGTGCGATGCTCATGACTGGCAATGATCAGCATCTATCGGGTATAGGTATGATGGTGGAAACTCGTGATCGGATGTTCGCAAATCAAACCATACGCCCTGGCTATGAAGGTACGTTACAAGGCGAAGCGGTGACCTTGGCTGAACTGCTGCGTGACGCTGGCTATAAAACATTCATCGCCGGCAAATGGCACCTGGGGAAACTCCCTGAACAACAACCGCAAAACCGAGGGTTTGAAGAATCTTATGTTGTGCTTGAAGGCGGTGCTGCCAATTTCAAGCAGACTGAAATGGCAATCATGCCAAACTACTCTGCTACATTCGTGCACAACGGCCAGCCGCTCTCCCTTCCTGATACCTACTACTCCACTACTTATTTCACTGACCGTCTGATCGATGCTACTCGCGCCGCTCATCAGGAAAATAAGCCATTTTTCGCCTTTGCCGCTTACACATCACCGCACTGGCCTTTACAAGCGCCGGATGATTACCTCAAAAAATATAAAGGCCGCTACGATCAGGGGTATGAGGTTATTGCTGAAGAGCGTCTCGCCAAGCAAAAAAAACTGGGGCTGTTACCGGCTGATTTTGAAGGTAAGGCCGTGTTCGAAAACGTACCGGCTTGGAATACCCTTTCTGATGAAGAAAAACGTCGCTCAGCTCGTACCATGGAGGCTTACGCCGCGATGGTTGACTCATTGGACCATGAAATAGGTCGTCTCCTTGAGCATTTGAAAGAGACCGGTGAATACGACAACACCTTGATTTTGTTTATGTCCGATAATGGCCCTGAAGCAGTGAGTCGTGAAAAGGCCGTATCTGCCTGGGTTGAGAAGCAGAATTTCGACAATAGCCTTGAAAATATAGGGCGACCCAATTCTTTCGTAACTTATGGTCCTGCTTGGGCGCAAGTAAGCGCACAGCCTGGGCGACGTTATAAGCAAACTATTTTTGAGGGCGGCATCCGCGTACCTGCCTTTGTCCATTTCCCCGCCCGAATTGCAAAAGGCGTTTCTCGAGAGTTTGCAAGTGCTCGGGATGTCATGCCCACATTCTTGGAATTAGCTGGGGTCGAGCATCCTGGGATTCGCTACCAGAACAGAGCAGTCGTGCCCCCTCAAGGTAGCTCTATGCTGCCCTATTTAAGCGGAGTTGAGCCGCGTATCCATGGATCTTCACGGGCTATGGGATGGGAACAGGACGGCTCGGCAGCCTTACGTCGAGGCAACCTGAAACTTGTCTATGCCCCCAAGGCTACCGGTAAACAGTGGCGGCTTTATGACCTATCGGTAGACCCCTCGGAGCAGAACGATCTAGCCCCGCAGCGACCAGACCAAGTGAAGGATCTACTGATGGACTGGCGCCAATATGCCCAGAGCAACAATATTTCGGTTGATAAGCATGGCGTTCCACACTTCCCTGCGCTAGTCCGCTCGGCAGACAAGGCACCAGCTCTATGAAATCGCTTAAATCCAAAGCAGCTTTGGGTGTTGGTTTAGCCCTGTTGCTTGGTATAGGTACCATACACCGATATCAGGCTATGGCTAAGCAGGCAGAACTGCCGGCCTATCTTTGCGAAACCTATAGCGGAATTCCGCTAGGCCAGCAGGGCCAGGAGTTCGCTGGCATGGTCTTGCTTCTCGGAGGAAGCTTCACGCTGGGCTCGGAGCGGTTCTATCCCGAAGAACGCCCTGCCCGGACCGTCTCGGTTGATGACTTCTGGATCGATCGTCATCCTGTAACCAATGCCCAGTTCGCACGGTTTGTAGCGGCAACAGGCTACCGCACTCAGGCCGAGCGAGGCTTGAGTGGCGAGGCGGCACAGGGCCTGCCCTTTGAGGCAACTGTGCCGGGCTCGCTGGTCTTTTCACGCGCCAGCGAGCGGCCGGGTTGGCGCTTTCTAGCAGGTACTGATTGGCGGCATCCTGATGGTCCTGGCAGCTCGATCGAGCACCGCATGAACCACCCTGTGGTTCATGTGACATATGATGATGCCAAGGCTTACGCTGAATGGCTTGGTCGAGAACTGCCTAGTGAGGCTCAACTGGAATATGCCGCCCGGGGTGGTCTTCAAGACGCGGACTATGCTTGGGGAAACGCGCCGCTCGACCATACACATCCGCAGGCCAATACTTGGCAGGGAGACTTTCCTTTTAACGATATTGGGGCGGATGGGCATCGCGGTACGTCGCCGGTGGGATGCTATCCACCCAATGGATTTAACCTTTTTGATACAGGTGGCAACGTTTGGGAGCTTACACGAACCTGGTATCGTCCTGGACATGAGGAGTCTGACTCTCATAACCCCGAAGGTCCGGATACCAGCCTGGACCCAAGAGAACCTGGTGTTCCTGTCAAAGTCATTAAGGGAGGCTCTCATCTATGCAGCTCCAATTACTGTCTTCGGTATAGGCCCTCTGCCAGACAACCACAGGTAACTTATTTGGGCACGTCTCATATTGGGTTCAGAACAGTTTCTCGAGGGGCACCCTTACAGTAACGTTTGAACACTCCAGCGGTTTATCTGCGAACCTATATAACTCACCTAGACTCAAAAAAATAAACCAGAGTCTATAAGGTGGTAACAGGTAGTGGACTGGCTAGGTATTCGCTTCATCTCAGATCTCTATGGTGCCGGTCTTACGCCTGTCGAATACAGCCATACCGCTGCTCTTGTGATCATCTCCTACGTGATTGCTTCAGTAGCCGGCTACGCGACGTTAAGCCTGGCAGATGTTGCAATTGCCGATACCCACCGCTCTCGAATTCTGTGGCGTCTGATCGGTGCTTTTTGCTTGGGGGGTGGGGTCTGGACGATGCACTTCCTGGCAATGCAAGCCTTTCAATTGCCAGTGACGGTTTCTTACGATCACCGTTTGACAGCTATTTCATTATTCATCTCGGTTATAGCTGCGTTGATAGCCATGACGCTTATCAGCCGCCCTGCCCTGACCCGTCATAACTATATCGGGGCCGGGATTTGTGTTGGCATCGGTGTTGCTGTCATGCATTACACCGGTATGGCTGCTATGCGGTCCATTGCTGTGGCTTATTACAACCCATGGCTTTTCCTTTTCTCGATTGTACTTTCCCTAGTGGTCAGTTTAGGGGCCATGCTGCTTATCAAGCGCTTTCGCAAGCCGGATCAGCCCTTCCCTTTTCTACTGAAGTTACTGGCTAGCCTGGCACTGGGAGCAGCCATTATCTCCATTCACTTCAGCGGAATGGCGGCGGTTACCTTCACGCTACCTGCTACCCCGCCAGTACCTTCACCAGAATACGCATCCACTACTCAAACATACTTGGGGATCTCAACCGCTTTTATTGCCCTGATCATCACAGGCTGCAGTCTTATTGCCGTCTGGGCGGGCCGTAAGCTTGAGCGTCAACGACTGGATTTGGAGCGGGTGAACAAGCTCTTGCTCGAACTTGATAATACCCAAGCTTCTTTGCATAACTTAGCCCATTACGATGCCCTGACGGGACTGCATAACCGTCATTCCTTCAATACGGAAATTCAGAAACGGATGGACGCGCATCGGCAAGCAGGCACACCTATGTTGCTCTTGTTTCTAGATATGGATAATTTCAAGCGGATCAATGATTCACTAGGGCATGATGCGGGTGATGAATTGTTGCGTGTCGTGGCGCATCGGCTGCGTAGCGCTCTTCGCGAGCAGGACATGAGCGCGCGCCTGGGAGGTGATGAATTCTGTGTTCTTGCGCATGTTTCGGATAGCCAGGAAGCAGCCCAGCTAGCTCAGCGAATCTTGACCAAGATGAAGGAAGCCATAGTACTGGCAGGCCGCAAGATGGTCGTCACCACCAGTATTGGCGCCAGCATTTTCCCTCAGGATGGCGATACCGCTGAGGACCTGATCAAGCATGCCGATTTAGCACTATACAAATCCAAGGCGAGCGGGCGGAACACTGTTCACTTCTTTCAGGAACAGCTCAAGAGCAAAGCCATGCAAGAGCTGCAAATAGAGGAAGAGCTTCGGTACGCGCTTACTCATGATGGGCTGACACTGCACTACCAGCCAGTGTTCGATCTCAAAACCCGGGCGATTTGTCATCTCGAAGCACTTGTGCGCTGGAATCATCCAGAGCAAGGCTTGCTGCTGCCTGGGCATTTTATTGATATCGCAACGAACAACGGATTTATCGTAGATATCGACCGTTGGGCCATGCAACGCGCTTGTTCTGATCTTAAGAAGCTACACCGGCTGGGGTTTACTCAGTTACGGATGGCTGTGAACTGCTGTGCTAGTAGCCTTGAACGCGAATCACTGGTTAGTGAGGTCAAGCAGATTCTAAGTGACGCTCAACTCGAGCCACGCTACCTAGAATTGGAAGTTACAGAAAACGCTCTGATGAAAAATGTCGACCACTGCATCGCTCAGCTCGAACAGCTGCGCTCCCTTGGCATCCGATTGGCAATTGATGACTTCGGCACGGGGTACTCATCATTAGCTTATCTACGCCAGTTGCCTCTGGACGCCATCAAGGTCGATCGCTCCTTCATTCAGGATATTCCACAGGATGTGCTGGACTTTGACATTGCCCAGGCCATTATCGCCATGGGTCATAAGCTACGGTTGCAGGTCATTGCCGAAGGTGTCGAGACCGAACAGCAGGTCAGTTTTCTGATGGACAATCAATGCGACTTGGCTCAGGGATTTCTACCGAGCCGCCCTCTTCCACTAGAGGCATTGACGGCACTGCTACAGAAAAAAGTTGTTAATGATTTTCAGACGTTCAAGAGTGCCTGAACGGCACCATAAGTCCGCTGCCCTTTGTCATGAATAACAACAGGTTATCTCTTCATCATACTTTTAGCCCAAACGTCATCCTTTACAAGCCTGACCTTTTTTACGAAAAGAGGTTGACGATATTTGTATACCGGGATAATTATTTAAGCGAAACGCTATCTAGCCACACGGATAGCAGCGTTGCGGCCAAGGACTAGTTTCCCTCCTAACGCCTCCTCCAGATGCACCTCCTCTTGCTGTTCAGGCCTGGTCTTGATGACTTGGCGGTAGCATTGTCCATTCGATACACATGATGTTTTCCCCTGTCGGGCAGATCTCTTAGTCATGCCCGGTATTCTTTGAATGCCATACCGGCCTGCCGCTTACTGGCAAGGTCTTCACTATTCCATTTGGACTTTTTTGTACAGAGACGATGGCCTGTGCCTGCTCTTATGGCGGTTTCGTCACGGCTATGTAGTGCGGTTCACGTGACATCAAATGTTTTTAAGGAATACCCCTATTCAATGGAGTGGAACATGATCAATGTAACGAAAGCGTATCTAGGTAGTAAGAACCGGTTCTTGCGTTATGTGGACGAGATCTATCAGTCTGGCTGGCTGACCAACCAGGGGCCGTTGCTCAGGCAGCTTGAGCAACGCCTGTGTGATTACCTGGGCGTCCGTCACGTCATCCTGACCAATAACGGGACCATTGCCCTGCAAGTGGCCTATCGGGCTTTAAACATAACCGGTAGTGCGATTACGACGCCGTTCAGTTTTGTCGCTACGACCAGTACATTGAAATGGGAAGGTATACGTCCTATCTTCGCTGACATTGACGAAGAAACCTGGAACCTTTCACCCGCTGAGATCGAGAAGAATCTCGCTCCTGATACGACTGGCATCGTGGCGACCCATGTGTTCGGTAACCCATGCGATGTGGAAGGCATCGAGCAGGTTGCCCGCCGGCATAAGCTTAAGGTGATATACGACGGGGCTCATGCCTTTGGTGTCCAATACAAGGGGCGCTCGGTCTATCACTGGGGCGACCTCAGTACAGTCAGCTTTCATGCCACCAAACTCTTCCATACCATCGAAGGTGGCGCGATCATTACTAACGATGATGCCCTGGCTGCTCGTATCAGGCTCATGATCAATTTTGGAATCGTCGATGCTGAGCATATTGAAGGCATTGGTGTAAATGCCAAGCTCAACGAGTTCTCAGCCGCCATGGGCTTGTGCATCCTCGATGATATCGAGAGCATTTTAACCCGTCGTGCCGAGATCGGACGCCGTTATGAGGAAGCTCTGGCCGATCGATTCGATCTTCAGTTGGCGACTCTGGGCAGTCAGATCAATTACAGTTATTTTCCTGTCGCCCTGCTCAACGAACAGCATCTGCTGCGCACCAAGGCCGCCTTGAACAGGATGGAAATATTTCCTCGACGGTATTTCTACCCATCGCTTGATACGCTGAGCTATCTGCAGCCACAACCTGCACAGCCCCGCTCTCGCAGTCTGAGCCAGCGCATCCTGTGCCTGCCGATTTATCCGGATTTAGAAGCCGAGGTACAAGAGCAGATTATCGCCGTGATGCTCCAGGAGCACGCCAATTATTTACCCTTTCCGGCAATCTCTAAACTGCCGGTACCACCGGCTCAACTGTTGGCCTCTGCGCTTCCCAGTGTTACCGGCTCAACACACTGACTTCCAGTCACTTATTACCTTTTCCATACCTTTACTTGGCCAGTCCGTGATGCTGGTCGCGGCACCGGTTTGCCTTTTACTTATAGACCTCTGAGTGATGGCTATGCACTTAAGGACAGAACAGGATGTCATGCGGCATTGGGACCCGGAGCAACGCACGCCTTTAGTAAGCATTGTCTGTCTGACCTACAATCACGCACCGTATATTGCCGAGGCGGAAGAGGGTTTCCTGATGCAGGAAACCCTCTTCCGCTTTGAAATTCTGGTCAATGACGATGCTTCGGACGATGGTACTCAAGACGTGATTCGCTCCTATGCTGAACGCTACCCCACCCTTATCAAGCCGATCTTTCGCAAGGAAAACCAGTACAGCCAAGGCGTTCCCTACGGTATTCAACTCTTTGCGCTTGCGCGTGGCGATTACATCGCCTATTGCGAGGGCGATGACTATTGGACTGACCCGCTGAAGCTACAGATCCAAGTCGACTTCTTGGAGCAGAATCCTGACTACGTCATTACCTATCATGATTCGTATGTATTCAACAGCAGTGGCATCGTGGAGCAACATCGGTTCCAGGGCCAGGATCACCGTGATCTTAGCGCCCTGGAACTTAAGCAGGCCCATCCGCTATCTACCCTGACCGTCTGCTTCCGCAATAAGATTCAGGAGCTGCCCCCTGAGTTATATACCGCCAAACTGATGGACATCTGTTGGCGGTCCCTGCTGGGTGCATATGGCAAAGGAAAATACTTAGCTGAAATAAAGCCGGCAGCCTATCGCATACATGAGGGTGGCATCTTTTCGATGCGTACCTAGCAAACAAGACTGCAGATGGACCTGCATACTCAGTGCTGCCTAGCGACTTACTACCACCGGATTGAAGATCTCGATCTTTATTACTTTTTCTTGGGTAAGGTCTTCGAATTGTCTTTCGCCTCTCTTCCGAAGAACCAAAAACCTCAAGCGCTGGCCAGCATTCTGCGCAATATAAGTCTAAGCCTGCTCAACAGCCTCAAGCCTCTCAAAACCGTGTACTGAGCATCGTCGATAACCGCTACGTTGCCGACGCATCCTGGTAAAAAGCCTTACAAGGAATCCAACTATGAAAAAGCATGGAGGAGCGATGCGCCACGAAGCTGATATATCATCAGAGAATACCTCTCTGAAATATCTATTTGGCTCTTATGCGACTCATGAGGACAATCGGGCGGACGTGCGCACCCTAAAGCGTGTACTGCTGATTGGCGGATCGGGCCCGCTCGGCGCGTCCATCACGCATTTCCTGTTAGCCAACACCCAAGCCCAGGTGGCCAATCTGGATTCCGGCGCGGCACCGGTTCAACATGTCTCAGGCGAGCCGTCTCGCTATCACTTTTATGCTGGCGCTCTAGTGGATATAGCTGTCTTGCGCCAGGCGCTGGATGAGTTCCAGCCGGACGCCGTCTTCTATCTGTGCTCTACCCCGGGTGGAGTTGATTGCCAGATGCCAATGCTGCATCGCCAACATAGTAATCTGCAGATAACCAGCCAGTTACTCGAATGTACCCGTCATTACTGGAACACATTGCCAGCGGTACGTAAGGCTGGTTTTCGCTTCCTGTATCTCTGCACCGCAGGGCTTGAAGAAGCAAACACTAATGCCTACGAAAATGATGACCTGGCGCTGCATGCCAGCTCCAAAGCTCACCCGGCCCGTATTGCTCTGGCTTGGCACCGTACGTTCGGCTTGCCTGTCATGGCCGTTTACTGCGTAGGTGATCAAGGACTTCACCCGCTGGTTCGACAGGCGCTACCAGACATGATTCGCAGCAGCTTTGCGGGCGAAACCTTACCTGTCCATACCAGCAGCAGCCACGGTGCTACCGAACTCTATCCACACCTGAACAACTACCCCGAGTCGTTCATGCTGTTGGCGCTTCATGGCAAGACAGGCGAACGTTACAGTATCGGCCATTACCGGTGTATCCATGACCGTGAATTGGTCGAGGCTGTTTGTACAGCACTCGATGAAGTCAGTGACTATAAACCCAAGGGTATTTCTCACTACCGTGACCTGATCAAGGAAGTGCCGCCCGATACCTTGCCGGACCACTGCCATACGCTCCAGACATCATTTATCCGCGACGAGTTTTTCTTTAAGGTGCGGCCGCCCTTGATGACCGAGGTACGTAAGGCCGTCGAAGCCTGCATGGGAAGTACCTGTACGCAGGCAGAGGCAGCAACTACTGCGAATCTGTCTTACCTATCCATGGCCAGCTTGATGGCCAGTAATAATTCACGCTTCTGGATGTTGCAGTAACCGGGCTCAAATAAGCCTGCACATGAGCAGGCTTATTGTTTAGAGGTTGCCCTACAAACCAACCTGATTGTTCATGGCAGGCGGTTGTCCTACCGGGTCGGTGTTGGCTGGCGTCCGGCTGACAAGATCTCGTTGCATTGGCTCCAGCCGTTGTCCGGTTCCGATATCTGCCCGCATATCGGGTGGCGTTTCGAAGTCCTTGGCAGCGCCGCGCATTGCCTCAGCAGGCTTGGGAAAGCCGGTCCGGTCGCTATAGTCCACTATGGGCATTCGGCGAGGCCGGACATGCAAGGCTGTCGAAGACTTGGCTGCCATCACATCGACCAGGGCGGTAGCCAACACAACAGCCATGGCTATTTTAACGTTTCCCTTCTTAGGGTTGTCGTCCGACAGAGCCGTAGCCAGCGTAGCCAAATCGAGCGCGTCACCGGCGACACGGCTCCAGAGCGCCGGAACAGGATTATCGCTTAACACGCCAATGCCGCTGGCGATTTCACGTGCGCCATAAGCCCGTACCAGATTTTCGGAGCCTTCCATGCCCAGTGCCCGTGTCATGGCCCGTGGGGCAAGCAACTCCACAAGCCCAAGCCCCAAACTATAAAAGCCGAGCCCACGTGCCAGTTTATCGGAAGGCGCCAGCGACGATTGGCGAGGTGTCGAGGCATGTTCGAGGTAGTTCATGGTGTCCCCCTCAAGGTTTCAGCACGACCTTGATGCAATTGTCGAGTTTGTCCCGGAAGGTCTGGTACATCTCGGGTCCCTGGTCGAGACCAACCGTATGGGTAATAACAAAGGACGGATCAATCTGCCCTTCTTCGATACGCCGGAGCAGATCGTCTGTCCAGCGGTTGACGTGGGTTTGTCCGGTACGAACAGTAAGCGCTTTATTCATCAAAGCGCCCATAGGGATTTTGTCAACCAGTCCGCCATATACCCCGGGAATCGAGAGCACACCGGCTGGACGGCATACATAGATCATTTCTCGTAGGACATGAGGCCGATCAGACTCCATCATGGTGGCCTGCTTGACCCGGTCATACACCGCATCAATCGAGCGGGTTGCATGGGATTCCAGGCCAACGGCGTCAATGCATTTCTCAGGACCCTTGCCCTGGGTAAGCTCGTTTAGCCGTTCGATAACGCTTTCGTTATCAAAGTTGATTGTGATTGCACCGCCCGCCTCGGCCATCAGTAGCCGTTCCGGCACGTTATCGATCATGACAACTTGCTTGGCGCCAAGCAGCACAGCACTGCGGACACAGAACTGACCGACCGGGCCTGCGCCCCAGATGGCAACGGTATCAGTAGGCTGGATGTCACACTGGACGGCAGCCTGCCAACCGGTAGGAAAGATATCGCCCAGAAACAAGACCTGCTCATCGGTCAGGGTACTGGGTACTTTTACGTGGGTCGCATCAGCGAACGGCACACGGACGTACTCGGCCTGCCCACCAGCATACCCTCCCGTCAGATGCGAATAGCCGAACAGGCCAGCAGTAGCATGCCCAAAGGCTTTATCACCAAGATCCTTACGGCGGTTGGTTCGCTCGCAGACGGAAAAGTTACCGCGCTTACACTGATCACATTCGCCGCAAATAATGGTGAATGGGACAACGATACGATCACCCACCTTCAGCTTTTTATTCTCAGACCCAACCTCGACTACTTCCCCCATGAACTCGTGGCCCATGATGTCGCCATGTTCCATGCCGGGAATAAAATGATCGTACAGGTGCAGATCCGAGCCACAAATGGCGCAGCTGGTGGTTTTGACGATGGCATCGCGAGGATGTTCGATCTTAGGATCAGGAACGGTGTCGTAGCGGATATCGTTCTTGCCATGCCAACAGAGTGCTTTCATGTGCTTCCTTCCTATGTTGGGTAAAACCCGACACCAACTGCGTGAAGCGTCCCTCCTGTATGGGACATGGGGCGGGCTTATGAGCAAAGCCATTCCCTTGGCGTAATGTTATTGGGACATTAGAAAGCCGTGGAAAAGTTCATCTGAAAGTGGCCAGTGTGTTCAATGGCAGAGTTTTGCTGCAAAAAGCTCTATGCTCAAACAGGCAGTTGCCGTTTGGGTATGAGCTGTTTCCCCCTCTCACTGGTTACATCAAGGGAAATAACAATGACATCAATGCCATCTACAACTCGTCGCGCCTGTGTAGCCGCATTTATCACTCTAGCCCTTCCGCTTCCGGTCGCCCTGGCGGCCCCGGTGTCGATGCACAGCGAGCAAGTACCAGGCTATTACCGAATGAAAGTGGGTGATTTAGAAGTCACGGCCCTGAATGACGGATTCGTCTATCCCCCGCTTGAGAAATTCCGGAACACAGATGCTGACACTATCAAATCCCGTCTGGAAAACCTGTTCGCTCCACTTAGGACAGGTAAAGACGGAACAGTTCAGGTAGGAACGGCTGTCAATGCGTTTCTTGTTAACACGGGGCAACAGCTCGTACTGATCGATACGGGCAGCGGCGCCTGCATTGACTCGGCGGGACATTTGCTAAAGAACCTGGCAGCGGCTGGCTATAAGCCTGAGCAGATAGATACGGTCTTGCTGACTCATTCACATGCCGATCACTCATGCGGCCTGCTCGACAAGCAAGACAAGATTGTCTTCACCAATGCCCACGTATATATGCCCAAAAACGATACCAATTACTGGTTGGACAAGAACATTATGTCCAAGCTACCGGAGGCCAATCAGGTATCGTTCAAGGTCAGCCAGAAGGTTGCTGACGTTTACGGTGCGGCAGGTAAATTCACGTCATTTACAGAGGGCGATACGCTCCCGGCTGGCCTCAAGGCCATGCCCAGTTATGGGCATACACCGGGCCACACGGGGTATCAACTCACGTCCAATGGACAGAACATCCTGTTCTGGGGCGATATTATCCATAACCATACCTTGCAATTCGCCGATCCTTCCGTTGCCATCGAATTCGACATAAACGTTTCTCAAGCGGTTGAGACGCGTAAACGTGTGCTGACCGAAGCCGCAGAGCAAAAACCCTGGATTGCGGGTGCGCATCTACCTTTTCCAGGGATAGGCCATGTACAGGCCCAGGGTACAGGCCGCTATAACTGGGTGCCGGTTGAGTACAGTCCAGTAGTGCCGGAATAAAAAGGTGTTCTATCCGCCAGGGATCGAATAGCCGAGCCCTGGCGGATAAGGTCAGACAGGGTTATCGGTCGACGGCTTCTCCCATAGGTTGATACCCCCTTCTACGGCGTACTGGTCAATATCGGCTAGCTCTTCTGCCGTGAATGCCAGGTTGCTCAACGCACCGGCATTTTCCTTTAATTGCTCGGGTCGGCTGGCTCCGATCAAGGCTGACGTTACGCGGGGATCACGCAGGGTCCAGGCAAGTGCCAGTTGGGCCAGGCTCTGGCCGCGGCGCTGGGCGATCTCATTGAGCGCACGGGCACGGGCAATATTGTCATCGGACAAATGTTCCGGACGCAGCGAGGCGCCGCCAGGGCGGTTGACTCGGGCATCTTCTGGAATGCCATTGAGATACTTTCCTGTCAGCAACCCCTGGGCTAGCGGCGTGAAAGCGATAACGCCCGCACCAACCTCCTCGGTAGCTGCCAGCAGGTCTTTTTCGATCCAACGATTGAACAAGTTGTAGGACGGTTGATGAATCAGCAGTGGAATCTTCCACTCGCGCAGCAGCGCCGCCATTTCTCGCGTTTTACCAGCAGAATAGGACGAGATGCCGATGTAAAGCGCTTTGCCCTGCTGCACCGCTGTAGCTAATGCACTAGCGGTTTCTTCCAGCGGTGTGTTGGCATCAAAGCGATGGGAATAGAAAATATCAACGTAATCGACACCCAGGCGCTTGAGGCTCTGATCTAAACTTGCCAGCACGTACTTGCGCGAACCTCCGCCCTTGCCATAAGGCCCAGGCCACATATCCCAACCGGCTTTACTGGAAATGATCAGTTCATCGCGATAGGCCTTGAAGTCTTCCCGCAGGATTCGGCCAAAGTTGGTTTCGGCACTTCCGTAGGAAGGTCCATAATTATTGGCAAGATCGAAGTGATTGATTCCCAAATCGAATGCAGTACGCAGCAGGGCTCGCTGAGTGTCGATAGGGGTGGTGTCACCAAAGTTATGCCATAGTCCCAGAGACAACGCAGGCAGGACTAACCCGCTTTTGCCGACCCGGCGGTAAGGCATGGTTTCGTAACGTGTAGTAGCGGCCGTATAGCTCAAAACGCTCTCCTTTCTTTTGATTATGGATAGGTCATACAGGGTTATACGACAACTGGTGGCCTGAGTGAAACCGCCCTTACGTTCCACATGCCTGAATCAGAAACTGCCGAAAGGCTTCAGCTGCCAGAGGAAGCGCCAGATCAGGGCGCCAGATCAGCCCCAACTCCATAGGCGGTACAGCATCGTTTAGCGGTCTTACTTCTATTTTCTTGCCCTCCAGTGACCATGTTCGAAATACCATATCCGACAGAATGGTAACTCCGAACCCATGGGCGACCAGGCCGCGTACAGATTCCATCGACGATGTACGAAAGGCAACTTTTGGCATCAGGCCTCGTGCCTGCCAATAGCGCTGCGTAGACGCTTCGCCTTCTTCTACCGTACCGAGAATATAGGCGTGCTCGGCTACATCATTGAGCGTGATGTCCGTCCTTGCCATCAGCGGGTGATGACTGGCGAGCCAGAGCTGGCGACGTGAGCGAATCAGGACGTAATGCTCGAACCGTTCGAGGGCCTCGCTGTTAGAGACGATAATAACGCCTAAATCAAGATGCCCTTCGAGAACGGCGGCTTCGATACTGGGGCGGTCCATATCCATCAGATCGATTTCAATCTGCGGGTAACTCCGCTTGAAGCGGGCCAGGAGACTGGGCAGAAAATATCCCAGTACGGCATAGGTTGCCCCGACCCGTACCGTACCTTCCTGGGTATGGCTCAGGAACAGCGGCTCTTTAAGCGCGTCGTTCAACGTATCGAGAATATGCCGGGCATGCTGCAAGAAACGGTGCCCCTCTGCGGTCAGCGCGACCCCGTAAGATTGCCGCTCAAAGAGACTAACCCCCAGGCTTTCCTCCAGCTGCGCTACGGCAGAGGTAATGGCCGATTGGGAAACATGTACGTCCAGGGCCGCCTGGGAGAAACGCCCAGCCGTGGCGGCAGCCACAAAGTACCGTAGTTGACGCATCGAAATATCTTTGGAACTGGCCATCTGATTTTCGAATACCTGAGTGCGGTTTTTATAATTTTACGCTACCTGTACCGCTTCCTACACTCAAAGGCAAACGGGATCTTGTGTATTCCACTCCCGATGACAAGAACAATAAACCGAGGATAGCCCATGAGTGCAGCCAACAAGACGTTGGATGAAAAGTACACCCTGGAAAGCGGTCGTATTCTGCTGACGGGTATTCAAGCACTGGTTCGTCTCCCCCTGATGCAGCGCCAGCGCGATCTGGCTGCTGGCCATAACACGGCTGGGTTCATTTCCGGTTATCGTGGCTCTCCCCTAGGGGGCCTGGACCAGGCGCTCTGGAAGGCCCAACGGCATCTCAAAGACAATCACATCGTTTTTCAGTCGGGCCTGAACGAAGACCTGGCGGCCACAGCTGTATGGGGCTCTCAACAGGTCAATCTGTTCCAGGGTGCGCAGTACGATGGTGTGTTCGGCCTGTGGTACGGCAAAGGCCCGGGCGTAGATCGTTGTGGGGATGTCTTCCGCCATGCCAACGCAGCAGGCTCTTCGCGGTTTGGTGGTGTGTTGGTGATTGCTGGTGATGACCATGGCGCTCGCTCTTCGACCCTTCCTCACCAGACTGAGCACATTTTCAAAGCGGTAATGATGCCGGTGCTATCGCCTTCTGGTGTTCAGGAATACCTTGATTTTGGACTGCACGGCTGGGCCATGTCCCGCTATTCAGGCTGCTGGGTAGCAATGAAAGCGATTTCCGAAACTGTAGAAAGTAGTGCAGTCGTCGACATTGATCCGCTTCGTGTACAGCCAAGGGTACCGGACTATCAGCTCCCAGCGGACGGCCTTAACATTCGCTGGCCTGATCCGCCCTTGGTACAGGAGAAGCGCCTGCTTGAACACAAGCTATATGCCGCCCTTGCCTATGCGCGAGCCAATGGCCTTGATCGCATTACTCATGATTCGACTAATGCCCGTATCGGCATCATTACTTCAGGAAAGTCCTATCTTGAAGTATGTCAGGCACTAAAGATTCTAGGTATCGACGAAGCCATGGCCGAGCAGATCGGTCTTCGCATTTACAAAGTGGGAATGGTATGGCCGCTGGAAGCCGAAGGCGTCCGCCACTTCGCCGAAGGTCTGGAAGAGATCATTGTGGTTGAAGAAAAGCGCCAGCTGATCGAATACCAGCTTAAGGAAGAGCTCTACAACTGGCGCGAAGACGTGCGTCCACGCATCGTGGGCAAGTTCGATGACAAGGGCGAATGGTCGCTGCCTCATACCGACTGGTTGTTGCCTGCAACCAGCGACCTGACGCCTGCCCAGATCGCTCGTGCGCTGGCCAAGCGGGTTCTTCAGCGCCAGTCCAATGGCTTGTTGCAGATGCGGCTCGCCGTGCTAGACGCACAACTGGCGGCCAAAGGTGGGCTGGTCACAAAGATGGCCCGTATGCCTCATTATTGCCCTGGCTGCCCCCATAACACATCGACTCAGTTGCCTGAGGGTAGCCGTGCCTTGGCCGGCATTGGCTGTCATTACATGGCAACCTGGATCTATCCCGAACACACTCAGACTTTTAGCCAGATGGGCGGTGAAGGTGTTGCCTGGGTGGGTCAGGCTCCCTTCACACAGACCAAGCATGTTTTTGCGAACCTGGGCGATGGCACTTACTTTCATTCGGGCCTCTTGGCGATTCGTGCCGCTGTCGCGGCGAAAGTACCGATCACCTATAAGATTCTCTATAACGATGCCGTGGCCATGACCGGGGGCCAACCCGTAGATGGCACACTCTCCGTACCGCAGATTTCCCAACAGCTACGTGCCGAGGGAATCGAACGCATCGTGGTCATTACAGACGATCCGGATAAATACAAGGCGATCACCAACCTTGCTGAGAACGTACCCGTTAAGCATCGAGACGAACTGGATAAGGTACAGCGCGAGCTGCGTGAGTATCCGGGTGTGTCCGCCATCATCTACGACCAGACGTGTGCGGCAGAAAAGCGTCGCCGTCGCAAGCGTGGCACCTATCCAGACCCGGCCCGCCGTGTCGTCATCAACGAGGCCGTATGTGAGAACTGTGGCGATTGCAGCAGCAAGTCCAATTGCATGTCGGTTAGTTCAGTTGAAACCGAGTTCGGGCGAAAGCGGGAAATCGATCAATCCTCCTGTAACAAGGATTTCAGCTGCCTGTCTGGTTTCTGCCCGAGTTTTGTAACAGTAGAGGGCGGCAGGTTGCGTAAAGCCGCAGCGCTAGCAGACGCCCCATCTGACACATGGGATCTGCCCGAACCGGTTTTGGCTTCGGCAAGTGAGCCTTACAGTATCCTGGTAACAGGCGTGGGCGGTACGGGCGTCGTCACCATTGGGGCGTTGTTGAGCATGGCGGCCTACCTGGAAAACAAGGGTGTGTTAACGCTGGACATGGCCGGCCTTGCCCAAAAAGGTGGCGCCGTCTGGTCTCATGTACGTATTGCCAACCACCAGGAACAATTGTTCGCCCCGCATATAGCTGAAGGTGAAGTCAATTTGCTTTTAGGGGGGGATCTGATCGTTAGCGCCAATACCGATACGTTAGACAAACTGCGTCAGGGCGTCACCAATGCTTTGATCAACAGCCATGAAAGCGTGACCAGCCACTTTGTACGGACCTTCGCTCATCAGGCAGCGAGTGGTGACTTGACCTCTAACCCGGATCCACAATTCCAGACCCAGGCCATGGCGGCTCAGCTCGCTGATACCGTAGGTGTAGACCGTACCCTGTTTTTAGATGCCAGCCGCATGGCTACGGCCCTGATGGGCGATTCAATCGCCACCAATACGTTCATGATGGGAGTGGCTTACCAGAAGGGTTGGCTGCCGGTCAGTCAGGACTCTTTATTCCAAGCCATTGAGATGAATGGCACTGCAGTCGATTTGAACAAGAAAGCCTTCATCTGGGGCCGTCGAGCAGCGGTTGACCAGGCGCGGGTCGAGCAGAAGGTTAAGGAAGGCTCCGTTGTTACCGCCTCGCATCAGCTATCCAAAACGCTTGAGGAAGTGATTCTACGCCGTGTGGATGATCTGACGGCTTATCAAAATACCGCTTATGCCGAGCGTTATTTGGATCGTATCGAGAAGATCAAGGCAGCCGATGCTGCCCTGATGGGCAAACCTGGCGAGCTGAGCGATGTTGTGGCCCGCGCCTATTACAAGGCATTGGCTATCAAGGATGAATACGAGGTGGCGCGCCTGTATACCGATGGTGATTTCCAGCGCAAGATTGCTTCGATGTTTGAAGGCGACTATACGCTCAACTTTCATTTGGCTCCGCCTATCTTTAACAAATCCAAGGCTGATGAGGATCCAAAGAAGCAGCAGTTCGGTCCATGGATGATGAAAGGCTTCGGCGTGCTGGCGCGTTTGAAAGGTATCCGCAATACTTGGCTGGACCCCTTTGCCCGCACTGAAGACCGCAAGCGGGAATTGAGGACGCTCAGGGAATACGAAGCCAACCTGGATGAGATCCTGCAGCTTCTGACACCTGACAATTACTCCCTCGCGGTTGAGCTTGCCAAGTTGCCGCTGGATATTCGAGGTTTCGGCCCGGTACAGGAGCGCTATCTGGCTACTGCCGAACGCAAGCGTGCCGAACTGCTGGCCCGCCTGAGGCAACAAGCCTCATTTGTAGACGCTGCCACCGAGGTACAGGAGGCCTTGCAGCGGACTCGTACAACACAGCTGTAGCGAAAGGCGCCGCCTTGACGCCAGCGTCAAGGCGGCGCCTTCAATCAATCATGCATAATTAGCTGGAAACAGTTCCCGCTCTACCAGCTCAATCAAAATATGAACCACTTTGATATGAAGCTCCTGTGCACGATCGGCATACGGACCTCCCGGCGCACAGATTTCTACATCAGCCAACTCGCTCAAAGGCGAATGGCGACGCCCGGTCAACGCAATAACCGTAATCCCGTGTTCTTTGGCATAGGTGGCTGCGGCCACCACATTAGCGCTCGTTCCACTGGTACTGAACGCTACCAAACAGTCACCCGCTCTAGCATGAGCTTCAAGGTAGCGGGAAAAAACCTGAGCGTATCCCATATCGTTCGCTACACAGCTCAGGTGACTGGGGTCGCTGATGGAAACGGCGGCCAACCCTCTTCTGTCCTGACGATAGCGGCCAGACAGCTCTTCGGCAAAATGCATGGCATCACACATGGACCCGCCGTTACCGCAGCTGAAAACGCGGCCGCTGCGGGTGAAAGCCTCAACAAGGAAACGCCCGGCCTGTGCAATGGCTGAAATAGCAAGCTCGTCCTTTATGAAAGCATTCAGGGCTGCTTGGGACTCGGTAAGGCTTGCAATAATACTCTTTTCCACTGATACCTCGTTTTGCTGGTCAACCTAGAGTCATCACTCAGGTTGGCCATCTCTAGATTACGTTTGATCTCTGCCTAGAAGCAGTTTGCTTGATGACCTAGCGTTATGCGCGTGCTTGGTCTGCCTGCATGGCATCTATGACAGAGGGTAACTCCTGCATATCGCAAAAAACAGAAGAAGCCCCCGCGTCGAGTAACCGCTGGCCATGGGCGAGATCGCAGTGTGCGCCTCCGGCAAAGCCAATTACCGTCATTCCTGCCCGTATGCCAGCGGTTACGCCGGCTACGCTATCCTCGATCACCAGACTGCGAAGCGGACTGGTTTTCATCCACCCGGCCGCAAAGAGAAACACATCAGGCTCTGGCTTGCCACGTGCGACCAAGGTTGCGCTTACCACATTGGGCATAAAGCGCTCATAGAGACCCACGGTATCAAGACCAAGCCGAAGTTTCTCGGGAAAGCTACTGGAGGCTACACAAATGGGCAATTTTATCTGGTCAAGCGCATGCAGAAGACCAGGCATGATTTTCAGCTCGGTCGCATAGGACTCAACGGTCCGTTGATTAACGCTGTCTCGGTAGCCTGCCGGAATGGGTTGGCCCCACTCCTGCTCTATTTCCGCCCTCATTTCATAATCGGGCCGACCAGCAAAGCGCTGAATCACTTGCTCTGTCGTAATGGAGTAGCCAAGCTTTGTCAGCTCTTCGGCTGCGATGCGACAGACAAGAATCTCGCTATCGATTAATACACCATCACAGTCAAAGATTAATGCCTCAAACTTCATCCGTTCAGCCTCTTTAGAGTCAGGTGTAAGGGTGGTAACCACCCTTACAGAGTATGCGTGAGTGATCAGTCATGTGGTGTATCGATATACGTACCGGATGCCTGCAGGCGGAAGAGATTGAACAAGCCCTGTGTTGCCGACTTGGCGGGCGTGCCCTTTTGCTGCTCATAGGCCAGCAGTGGCTCTTCGATCCTATGCAGGAATCGATCGATAAACTTTTGTACGGTCGTTACCTCATCGGGTGTGGGAGCACGGAAGCGCGCCAGGATGCGATGGATCGTATCGGCATTGGCCTCGAAACGGGCCAGAATGGACTGGGCTGCTCCGTCCAGGTAGGCAGATACATCGACATCACGAACAAAGTCGGCATATTTGGGCTTTGACCGTAATAAAGCTTCCAAACCATCCCTCATTTCATTGACGACTTCCTGGGCATACAGGCGGTGATTGTCGGTTTCCTGAATGAACTCATTGAGCCTCACTTCGGGATTACCGTTGGTTTCATGAAAGGCAGTCAAGGCAATCAACCAGTGCGACCCATTAAGCAGGGAGCCCTTGATCTCCTTTTCGATCTCCAAATGTCGACTAAATTCTATTTTCGTATTGCCGAGTATGTGGGGCAGCTCTTCGGTATCTGGTCCAATCTGCAATTTAAGAGAACCATATTCCTCTGCCCGCACAACGAGGGTTGGCTCGCCGTCGATCAACGCCTCTTCCAATTCGACGCAAACACGATCCACCAGGGTATGTACGCAGCAGATGTGTCGACGGGTCTCTTCTGCAATTAGACCCTGCAGGCTGTCATCCTGTAGCACCTCGCAAGCATCCACAGTGTTCTCACAGGCAATCAGGTAAACGTTACCCATCGCCCCATCACTTTTATCCTTTGCCTTGCAAATCACGTTAAGCGCATCGATAACAGGGCCATAATGTTCAACAGTCAGTACCGATGCTGTTACGACAACGCCCCTGGACTTCTGCTGAGACAGCTCGACAATATCACGAATGGGCATTTCGACATTGCCGTCCTCATAGGCGAAGAAACCTTTGTACCGAATACGCTCCCGGGGCTGGGCAGCTCCTCCTGGAGTTGAAACCACATATTCTTTGCGTGGGTGGTTCATCAGGAGTTCATTACGTCGGCTAGGGGTTACTTTGGTACAGCCTGTCGCACTTCCATTTGAAACGGCACGATTAAGAAGAAAGAGTTCTGAATCGGAACTCTGGAAAAAGGAACCAACAAGACCCAAGCCAAGTCGGCCTGTACCAAAATGGATGTGCAACATATCGCTTATACTCCGATTATACCTAGAGGATATAGCTCCTCGCTGATCAATAGGCCGCAAGACCAATTAGTCAAATATGTGATTTAAATTAGTGAGACGTTAAGGAGACGCTTATTATTAATTATCAAATAGAAGATAAAACATTCTATAATTATAGGGCCATTTTTAATCGCGCTCTGTACTTTACAGACAGAAAACTCATGCAATAGTTTCTATCCAGGAGACGAGCGGAAGGGCGCTGTTGGTCAGTCTTACTCCACATTGATAGCCAAGAAAAGGCGCCGTATAGGTTTTATGAGGGTGTATTTTTACGTAATCGCCAAACTAGAGCAGTAATTCAAAATAAAGTTATACATAAAATATCTACCCGTATAAGTTTATCACCTGAATAAAATTAACTACCATCAACCAAAGCCTGTAGCCAAGCGGTACACTTTGGAGACGATGGCAGCTGGCCAAATCTAGCCTTTCGTCATGTTTTTATAGTCTAATGAAACCTAACCCAATTATTTCTTTCAAATTTTTAACTATTAATCATTACAAAAGATTGCATATTAATGAATCTCAAAGCATCTAACATTTAGATTACCTATATAAAGTTTTAACCGATCTAATGCATACCTTGATCAGAACTTGTTGATGATTTATTTTTAATGATGTAAAGGGGCCCGGGTCATGACTGTTAGTGATTTGATTAAAGCTCTTGAGCAACTAGATCCTGATCTTTTTCTGATTACCGCATTTGATGACTCTGAAGCTCCTGAGTCTGGCCAGAAGACACATGTTCTGCAGATCCTCTCGGTAAAGAGTGAATTTCTGGAGATTTACAGTGACAGCGCTGGCAAGACTTGCATAACTTCCCAAACGATTGGCGAGGCCCAGGAGGTAGCCTGTATAAGGCTGACTAGCGATTAGCGCCGCGAATGCTCCTGTCTTCGTTGCGACCTATACAAAGATGCTTTTGACTATAGCTGCCATGCGTGTCCCGCCTTGGTGTTGGAAGCATTAACAGTCCTGCCCTCTCTAGCAAACAGGGGGCAAGGACGGCTCTCTTCCAGCTGTTGACGACCTGAGACATCCGCACGAATCGAACCTTGTGCTGTATCGAGTCGCTTAGGGCAAGGCGTTCTATAACTGCCTGGCTTGCTCTAAGACGCCCGCCTCGGCGCTTGGGCCAGCTCCTCGATCATTATTTCCCGCATGCGGAATTTTTGGATTTTACCTGTCACCGTCATTGGAAACGCGTCCACAAAGCGGAAATGCCGTGGCACTTTGTAGTGTGCGATATTAGCTTTGCAGTACTCGCGCAGGGATTCTTCCTGAGCACTATAACCAGCGTGCAGTTTTACCCAGGCAACAATCTCTTCACCGTATTTCTCGTCGGGAATGCCGATTACTTGAACATCCGCCACAGCGGGATGCCGGAACAGGAACTCTTCTACTTCCCGCGGATAGATGTTTTCGCCACCGCGAATGATCATGTCCTTACTGCGGCCTACAATCTGTACATACCCATTTTCGTCCATGCAGGCGAGATCACCGGTGTGCATCCAGCGCGCGTCGTCCAATACATCAGCTGTTGCCTTCGGGTTGCTCCAGTAACCCAGCATAACGCTGTAACCGCGGGTGCACAGCTCTCCAATCTGTCCACGCGGCACGATACGGCCATTCTCGTCGATGATCTTGCTTTCGAGGTGCGGCTGGGTACGTCCTACGGTCGTAACGCGTAACTCCAGTTCATCTTCCGGACCGGTTTGCAGGGATACAGGACTGGTCTCGGTCATGCCATAGGCAATTTGCACTTCGCTCATATGCATTTCGCTAATAACACGACGCATGACTTCGATAGGACAAGTTGAGCCAGCCATGATGCCGCTGCGCAACGAGGACAGGTCATATTGAGCACGCTCGGGATGGTCCAGCTCAGCGATGAACATCGTGGGGACACCATACAAGGCTGTTGCTCTTTCCTCCGCCACGGCAGCCAACGTGGCTAACGGCTCGAACGCCGGAGCCGGATAGATCATGGTCGAGCCATGTGTAAGGCAGCCCAGGTTGCCCATGACCATCCCAAAGCAGTGATACAGCGGCACAGGAATCACCAGGCGGTCCTGTTCGCCCAAACCCAGGCTTTCACCCACCATGTAGCCATTATTAAGAATATTGTAATGGCTGAGCGTCGCGCCTTTGGGAAATCCCGTAGTGCCTGAGGTGTACTGGATATTAATAGGATCATCGAACTGCAACAGAGCGCTGCGTTCGTGTAAAACCGTCGCCGGTGTGTGTGTCGCCAGGTTGGCCAATCCAGCCCAGCGGAGAAAACCAGGCGGTGCGTCTTCGCCTAAGGTAATGACGCCTCTTAAATCCGGCAGGTTTTGGCATGTCAGGCTTCCCGACACCTGATTGCAAAGATCCGGCAGTAATTCGCCAAGCATGGCGTGGTAATCGCTTGTCTTGAACGCATGGGCACAAACCAGCCAAGAGCAGCCGGATTGCTTGAGCACATACTCCAGCTCGCTTACCCGATACGCGGGATTGATATTGACGAGAATGGCACCGATTTTCGCGCTTGCGAACTGGGTGACGCACCATTCCAGACAGTTAGGCGCCCAGATGCCTAATCGGTCACCCGTTTGCACGCCTAGCGTTATCAACGCACGGGCACAGCGGTCAACGTCATCGGCCAAGACCTGCCATGTCAAACGCCTGTTCTGGTGGCGGACGATTAGTGCCTCTCGTTCAGGATAGCGTGCGACGGTGGCATCGAAGGCCTCGCCAATAGTCATCGCCAACAATGGCTTGTCCTGACGGCCCTGGGTATAGCTTGGTTGATTCATGGCCTTCCCTTCTTGTCGTTGTTATGGGACTGCTGATTCATTTGGCTACCACTAAAGCGCTGTTATCTTTACGTTAACGTAAAGGCCATATCAAGCCCCTCTTTCAACTAAAGCCTGATGTATTCCCTATGTAGCACTCTAAGCTGGGATCAGCCTGAAGGTTTGGAGTCATTTCGCTATAGCAGACCTGATGACGCTGTTGACAGCGTACAAAGGCAAGTTTACGTTAACGTAAAGGTAAGCGCAGAGAGCATTATGGCCGTGACCTACAGTATTTCTGACTTGGCTCGAGAGCTGGACATTACAACAAGAACCATTCGCTTCTATGAAGAGCAAGGCATGCTTTCCCCCGAACGCCGTGGACAGGAACGTATTTATTCGGCACGCGATCGGGTCGCGCTAAAACTGATCCTGCGCGGTAAGCGTCTTGGTTTTTCTCTGGCGGAATGCCGCGAACTGATCGAACTGTACGATCCTGACTCAGGTAATCAAAAGCAACTGAACAGTATGTTGGCCAAGATTGCCGAACGTCGGGCGCAACTCGAACAGCAATTACTGGATATCCAGCAGATGCAACTCGAATTAGATACCGCTGAAGAGCGTTGTCGCGCCGCTTTGGAGATGGCGAACACAACCGCCTGAGCGCATCTACACTTCACAACAATAACAACAACCACAGGTGCCCTATGTCATACCCTTCCCTCAACTTTGGCCTTGGCGAAACCCTGGATATGCTGCGTGATCAGGTGCAGAGCTTTGTCCGGGCAGAGATTGCACCGCGGGCTGAGGCCATTGATCGCGATAATGCTTTCCCACAAGACTTGTGGCGCAAATTTGGCGAGATGGGTCTGCTTGGGATTACCGTCGAAGAAACATACGGTGGCGCGGCACTGGGGTATCTGGCGCATGTAATTGCCATGGAGGAAATCAGTCGCGGTTCGGCATCTGTAGCCCTTTCCTACGGCGCCCATTCCAACTTGTGCGTTAATCAAATCCACCGCAACGGCACCTTGGAACAGAAGGCAAAATACCTGCCCAAACTCGTTTCCGGTGAACACATCGGGGCCTTGGCCATGAGCGAGCCCAATGCTGGCTCGGATGTGGTCTCGATGAAATTACAGGCGCAAAAGCGTAGCGACCACCATTACGTTCTCAATGGCTCCAAAACATGGATCACCAATGGGCCAGACGCCCATACCTATGTGATCTATGCCAAGACCGATCTCGATAAGGGGCCGCATGGCATTACAGCCTTTATCGTTGAACGTGACTGGAAAGGCTTTTCCCGCAGCAACAAGTTCGACAAGCTGGGGATGCGCGGCTCGAATACCTGCCAGCTGTTTTTCGATGATGTCGAAGTGCCGGAGGAGAATATTCTGGGATCGCTCAATGGTGGCGTAAAAGTGCTTATGAGCGGGCTCGACTATGAGCGTGTCGTCCTGTCAGGTGGCCCTACCGGCATTATGCAAGCTTGCCTTGATGTGGTCGTTCCCTATATTCATGATCGCAAGCAATTCGGGCAAAGCATTGGGGAGTTCCAGCTCATCCAGGGCAAGGTGGCTGACATGTATACCCACCTCAATGCCAGCCGCGCCTATCTATATGCCGTAGCCCAGGCCTGTGACCGGGGCGAAACCACGCGTAAGGATGCTGCCGGCGTCATCCTCTACACGGCAGAGCGCGCCACTCAAATGGCACTGGATGCCATCCAGATTCTGGGCGGCAACGGATACATCAATGAATTTCCTACCGGACGACTTCTGCGAGACGCCAAGTTGTATGAAATCGGCGCGGGAACCAGCGAAATTCGCCGGATGCTGATCGGACGGGAACTGTTTAAGGAAACCCTGTAAGCCCCACCGCTCTTCCCATATCTATAACAAGAGTACAAAACATGAGCTCTCTCGCCATCCTGATATCGCTCGTGCTGTTGATGTACCTTGCCTACCGGGGCATTACCGTTCTCGTCCTGGCTCCTCTAATGGCCAGTCTCGCCTTGTTGCTTAGCGGTGAGGCGCTTTACATGATGCCGACTTATACCCAGGTTTTCATGAAGGAGCTGGGCGGCTACCTGATTAAATTCTTTCCACTGTTTATCCTGGGGTCGTTGTTTGGTCAGCTGATTGCGGACAGTGGCGCAGCACGCACTATCGCCAACGCCATTATGCGCGTGCTGGGACCGCGCCACGCGATCCTGACGGTTGTACTTGCCTGTGGTGTCCTGACCTATGGCGGTGTTTCCCTATTCGTGGTGGCCTTTGCGGTTTATCCCATCGGAGCGGTTCTGTTTCGGGAAAGCAACACGCCTAAGCGCTATATCCCGGCTGCTATTGCGCTGGGCTCTTTTACCTTCACGATGACTGCTTTTCCGGGCGCCCCCTCGATTCAAAACGCTATTCCGGCTCCTTATCTGGGTACTAATACCTTCGCAGCCCCAGGGCTTGGCCTTATCGGTGGCTTAACAATGCTGATATTGGGCGTCTGGTGGCTGCAAAGCCGAGCACGCAAGAATATGGCGAAAGGTGAAGGCTATGGCGAGCACAAGGAAGAAGTTGCCGTCACTCATGAAGGCAATCCGCATTTTTTGCCATCAATCATTCCAATCATTCTGGTAATAGCGCTGAACGCAGCCTTTTCCTACTGGATCTTGCCGGGCATGGACCTGAACTTTCTTCAGCAGGAGCGTTTCGGCAGTGTTCAACCCAGTGCTGTTATTGGTCTCTGGGCCGTGCTGCTGGCGCTAATGATCTCAATCGTCGTCACGATTCTTTTGCATTGGCGCCGTTGGGCTGATCTCAAGCTATCAGTCAACAAAGGGGCTTTCGGCTCGTTTCTTCCCGTACTCAATACCGCTTCTGAAGTGGCTTACGGTGCTGTTATCGCCAGCCTTGCTGGCTTTGCCATTATCCGGCAGGCCCTGCTGGAGCTATCGCCCAGCAATCCGCTGATTGGCGTGGTACTTACCATGAACGTCCTGGCCGGGATTACCGGGTCCTCCTCAGGCGGGTTGAGCATTGCCTTTCGTACCCTAGGGGCCGATTACGTACAAATGATCCAGGCGGCTGGCATCAGCCCTGAGCTGTTACACCGTGTGGCCGTTATTGCAGCCGGTGGGCTGGATACGTTGCCGCACTCTGGTGCAGTCATCACCTTGCTGGCCATTTGTGGGCTTACTCACCGGCAGTCCTACCCACAGATCTTCATGATGACAACCGTAGTTCCGCTGACCAGTCTGGTCGTAGTCATGATTCTTGGAGCGATGTTCGGCGCCTTCTGACGACGTGGAGAATAATAATTCATGCACACGTTCTCTCTTGAACTTGAACGGTCGCAGCCCGGCGCATTTTTCAATATCTCTGATGCCTGTTGTGATCGTTGGGCACATCGCGAGCCTGAACGGCTGGCGCTGATCCAGAAAGACTTGGATGGTCATATCAGCCGTTATAGCTTTCATGACTTGCACATCCATGCCAACCGCTTAGCCAATAGCTTAGTTAACCAGGGCATCAAACCGGGCGATCGGGTCGGCATTATGTTGCCTCAAAGCCTGGAAGCCGGAGTCGCTCATATTGCGTTGTACAAGCTGGGCGCCATTGCCGTGCCCCTGTTTGGTTTGTTCGGTTTGGACGCTATACGTCACCGGGCTCGTGACTGCGCAATGAGCGCCCTGATCACGGATGAGAATGGGTGTACCAAAGTTCAGCAGATATGGGCCGACCTACCTGAATTACGGTTCTGCTACTCCACATCAACGGCTTTGGACGATTCGCGTGTCCTCAACTATTGGGAACAGACTGAACAGGCATCGGATCATTTTGAAACCCACCGCAGCACAGCGGATGACCCAGCAGTAATCATCTACACCTCAGGCACCACGGGCCACCCAAAAGGTGCCCTGCATGCGCATCGCGTACTGCTAGGCCATGTGCCGGGCGTTAGTGTTTCCCACGACGACTTCCCACAGCCTGGAGATCTTATGTGGACGCCAGCAGACTGGGCCTGGATCGGAGGTTTGCTCGACGTATTATTGCCAAGCTGGTATCTGGGCATTCCGGTGGTGGCCTGCCGGGCGGAGAAATTCGAACCGGCAAACGTGTTTGCCCTGCTGGAAGAACTCGGCATTCGCAACGTCTTTTTCCCGCCCACCGCCCTTAAGCTGTTGCGCCAGGTTAATTCCCCAGAAACACGCTGGACGCTTCGGGTCCGTTCTATTGCCAGTGGAGGAGAATCCCTTGGAGATGAACTCCTAGCCTGGGGAAAACAGGTGTTTGGCCTGACCATCAATGAATTTTACGGGCAGACCGAATGTAACCTTGTGCTTTCCTCCTGCGCGACGCGCGGCATCCATAAACCCGGTGCTATTGGGCAGGCAGTGCCCGGTTATACGGTAGGCATCGTAGATACCAATGGACGTGAAGTGCCTGTTGGAGAGCCTGGCGATATTGCGGTCGAAGCACCAAATCTTAATCAGATGCTCGGCTATTGGAACAAACCGGAGGCCACTGATGAGAAATACCGGGGCCGCTGGCTGATCACAGGGGATCGCGGCTATCAGGATGAGGACGGCTATGTCTACTTTTTGGGCCGCAACGACGATGTCATTACTAGCGCGGGCTATCGCATAGGTCCTGCGCCCGTTGAAGACTGCCTGCTCAAGCATCCTGCCGTAAAAATGGCAGCCGTCATCGGTAAAAAGGACCCAACCCGTACCGAAATCGTCAAGGCCTGCGTTGTGCTCCGCGAGGGGTATCCGCCTAATGACAGGCTCGTCAGTGAGTTGCAGCAACACGTACGGCAATACTTGGCTGCCCATGAATATCCCAGAGAAATCGAGTTTCTTGACAGCCTCCCTCTGACTGCCACCGGCAAGATTATCCGCGGTGCCCTACGCGAACGAGAAAACAATAAGGCCCACCCATGAACTTCGTAGGCAAGGCATTTGATGAAATCGCCGAAGGCGATACGTTTGGTCAGACCCTGACTATTGATAGCTCCCATATTTCCCGCGCCTGCGGTCTGTTTGGAGACTTCAATCCCTTACACAGTAACGACGAGTTCTGTGCGAGCAGCCGCTTCGGCCAGCGCATCCTGCATGGCCCCATGACTGGCGCCCTGATGTCCGCCTCCATTGGCATGTACTTCTACGGGACGGCCACGGCTTATCTCGAGCACAACTGTCAATTTCTCGCGCCCGTATTCGCTGGCGACACCCTGACTACAACGTGGACGATCAAAGAAACATTGGCAAAGCCCAGGCATAACGGAGGAATCGCTGTACTTCAGGGTGTATGCCAGAACCAACGTGGTGAAACCATTGCCGAGGCCCAGGGGAAAATTCTGCTAATCAACCGCCAGGCTGGAGGTCAGTCATGAGCATTCTTACGTCCCGGTTACATACACAGACGGAAGAGTTCCAGCGAAACCGGAGCGCGATGCTGGAACAGGTCAAACACCTGCGGAATGTGTTGAATCATATTCAGCAAGGTGGTGGCGCCCAGGCTCAGCAGCGGCATACCTCCCGCGGCAAGCTCCTGGTACGTGACCGTATCGACCATCTGTTAGACCTGGGCTCGCCGTTTCTGGAGATCAGCCCACTGGCTGCCCATGAGGTCTATGGCGAGGACGTACCTGCTGCAGGCGTTGTGGCGGGTATCGGGCGTGTCGAAGGCATCGAATGCATGATCATTGCCAACGATGCGACGGTAAAAGGTGGTACCTATTATCCACTGACCGTCAAAAAGCATTTGCGAGCCCAGGCGATTGCCAAGGAAAACCGCCTTCCATGCGTCTATCTGGTTGACTCAGGCGGTGCCAACCTGCCACGGCAAGACGAAGTATTTCCAGATCGTGAGCATTTCGGCCGTATCTTTTTCAACCAGGCCACCATGAGTGCGTTGGGTATTCCACAGATTGCCGTCGTAATGGGCTCTTGCACCGCTGGAGGTGCCTACGTGCCGGCGATGTCAGACGAAACCATTATGGTTCGCAATCAAGCGACAATCTTTTTGGCCGGTCCGCCACTGGTCAAGGCGGCGACAGGTGAAGTGGTGACTGCTGAAGGGCTGGGTGGTGCGGATGTTCATTGCAAAACATCTGGCGTGGCTGACCACTATGCCGAAAACGATGAGCACGCCCTTGCCTTGGCACGCCGTTGTATTGCCCATCTCAACTGGCGTAAACAAGGCCAGTTGCAGACTCGCCTACCTGTACCGCCCCGGTACTTGCCAGAAGAACTCTATGGCGTAATTCCTGCCGATCCCAAGCAGCCGTACGATGTACGTGATGTGATTGCGCGGCTGGTGGATGACAGTGAATTTGACGAGTTCAAGGCACTATTCGGTACTACGCTGGTTTGCGGATTCGCGCATCTGCACGGTTATCCGGTCGCGATTCTGGCCAACAATGGCATTCTTTTCGCTGAGGCGGCTCAGAAAGGTGCCCATTTCATTGAGTTGGCCTGCCAGCGCGGCACTCCTCTGATCTTTTTGCAGAACATCACCGGCTTTATGGTGGGCCAGAAGTACGAAGCCGGTGGTATTGCGAAACATGGGGCTAAATTGGTTACAGCGGTAGCCTGCGCACAGGTCCCTAAGCTGACCGTCATCATTGGTGGCAGTTTTGGCGCAGGCAACTATGGCATGTGTGGCCGCGCTTACGATCCCCGCTTCCTCTGGATGTGGCCCAACGCCCGTATTGGCGTAATGGGTGGTGAGCAGGCAGCGGGCGTGCTTGCCCAGGTCAAACGCGAGCAGACTGAACGGGCTGGCGGCACGTTAAGTGCCGAAGAGGAAGCCGCAATCAAGGCACCGATTCTTGAACAGTACGAGCATCAGGGCCATTCCTACTACTCCAGCGCCCGCCTTTGGGACGATGGTGTTATCGACCCCGCTCAGACGCGCGATGTTCTGGCTCTAGCGATTTCCGCAGCTCTCAATGCGCCCATTGAATCGACCCGCTTCGGCGTGTTCCGCATGTAAGGGATTCCTATGACCTACCAGACGCTACAATTCGAACAAGACATAAATGGCGTGGCTACGTTGTGGCTAAACCGGCCTGATAAGAATAATGCCTTTAATGCTGACGTAATAGCTGAGCTGATCCAGGCGCTGGATGAAATTTATGCGGATGAATCTATTCGTTTAGTGATCCTTAGAGGGCGTGGCCGCCATTTCTCGTCTGGCGCCGACCTCGCCTGGATGCAGGCCTCAGCACAACTCACCCTGGAGGAAAACCGCGCCGACGCTAGATTGTTAAGCCAACTGATGGAAAAGCTCTACCACCTTCCTCAACCTTCCCTGGCTGTGGTTCAAGGAGCGGCCTTTGGCGGCGCACTGGGTCTTGTTGCCTGTTGTGACATGGCCATTGGTGCTCAGGATGCCATGTTCTGCCTATCGGAAGTTCGTATCGGGCTGGCCCCTGCGGTCATCAGCCCCTATGTCGTCCGGGCGATTGGTGAGCGTGCTACACGCCGCTACGCCCTCACCGCCGAGCGTTTCTCGGGTGAAAAGGCTCAGTCCCTGGGGCTGCTTGCCGAAACCTACCCAGCGGATCAGCTTGAACAGGCAGTTAACTCTTGGACGGGTACCCTGTTGCTGAACAGTCCCGCTGCGTTGAAAGCTTGTAAGGCATTACTGCATGACGTAGGCGCAGCCGCCGTCCTCGATGATCCTATCCGGGAACGTACGCAACACTGCATCGCTATGCTTCGTGTCAGCCCTGAAGGTCAAGAAGGATTACGTGCCTTTTTGGAAAAGCGTACCCCCGCCTGGCAGGAGAATATCCAATGAGTACCCTAAAACAACTCGATACCCTGCTAGTAGCGAACCGGGGCGAAATCGCCTGCCGCATTATGCGTACTGCCAGGTCGTTAGGCATCAAAAGTGTGGCGATACATAGCGAGGTAGACGCGACGGCAAAGCATGTGCTCGAGGCGGATTGTGCAATCAATCTAGGCGGGAATAGACCAGGCGAGAGCTACCTCTGTATTGATAACATCATTGCGGCGGCAAAACATAGTGGTGCTCAGGCTATTCATCCCGGCTATGGATTTCTCTCTGAAAACGCAGCCTTTGCTCAAGCTATCGAAGAGGCAGGGCTGCTCTTCCTCGGCCCGCCCGCCTCCGCTATTGAAGCCATGGGAAGTAAAGCTGCCGCCAAGGCGCTGATGGAAAATGCCGGCGTTCCGTTAGTGCCGGGCTACCACGGCGAAGATCAATCTATAGAAACATTCCTTCAGGAGGCCGAGCGGATCGGCTACCCCGTGCTGCTTAAAGCAGCGGCTGGCGGAGGGGGTAAAGGGATGAAAATTGTCGAGCATGAATCTGAGTTGGCAGAAGCCTTAGCCTCCGCTCAACGTGAAGCGAAATCCGCTTTTGGTGATGCACGCATGTTGGTCGAAAAGTACGTGTTGAAACCTCGACACGTAGAAATACAGGTTTTTGCCGATCAACAGGGTCACTGCCTTTATTTGAACGAACGGGACTGTTCAATTCAGCGACGTCATCAAAAAGTTGTTGAAGAGGCTCCCGCTCCCGGATTATCGCCTGCGCTACGCCAGGCCATGGGCGAAGCTGCCGTGAGGGCTGCCCAGGCAATTGGGTATGTAGGAGCTGGTACCGTGGAGTTTCTGCTCGACAACCAAGGCGAATTTTTCTTTATGGAAATGAATACACGCCTACAGGTTGAACATCCAGTCACGGAGGCGATTACCGGTCTGGACTTGGTGGCTTGGCAGATCCGTACAGCTCGAGGGGAACCACTTCCCATCACGCAGGAGCAGGTTCCCTTGCAGGGGCACGCCATAGAGGTGCGCCTGTATGCGGAAGATCCTAGTACCGATTTTCTTCCTGCAACCGGTACTTTGCATCTCTATCAGGAACCCTCTGAAGGACCCGGACGCAGAACCGACAGTGGTGTCGTTGAAGGCGATACCGTCTCGCCCTTTTATGACCCTATGCTAGCTAAGATAGTCGCCTGGGGTGAAAGTCGTGAAGAGGCTCGTCAGCGATTGCTGGCTATGCTGAACGAAACCCATGTAGGTGGAGTACGTACCAATCTTGCCTTTCTCAAGCGGATCCTGGCTCACTCCGCGTTTGCACAAGCCGAGTTGGATACAGGTTTTATCCCACGCTACCAAGACGATCTACTTCCTTCGCCAGCCAAACGAGACGAATTTTTTTGGCAAGCGGCAGCCCAGGCATTCCTTGCAAGCGAACCTGGAAAGGTACGAAGCGATGATGCTTATTCCCCTTGGTCAACAGCCACGGGATGGCGGTCCGTTCTGCCTGCTCAACCAGAGATTACCCTCTTGAGCGAAGGTGAAAAGCATCGTGTAGTTCTTACTAATAACACAACACCTAGGACTGCATTGCCCGTATTTCGTCGCGGCGAAACACTCTATCTTGAATGGAACGGCGAATTGCATACAGTCACCCGCTTCGATCCAATCGTAGCGTTGGAAACAGATCCTGCTCATGGTAATGGACTAACTGCCCCTATGAACGGCAGTGTCGTGCGGATCCTGGTGGAGCCCGGTCAGTATGTTGAGGCGAACACTCCTCTCGTTATTCTGGAAGCCATGAAAATGGAGCACACCATTCGTGCCCATACGGCTGGAACGGTTAAAGCCCTACTCTGCCAGGAAGGCGATATGGTGATTGAGGGTACCCCTTTAGTTGAAATGGAGGCTGCCCATGAAGCTGCCTGAACGTGTTCGTCTAGTAGAGGTAGGCCCACGTGATGGACTACAAAATGAGAAAATGCCTATCAGCGTTGAGGACAAGGTTCGATTGGTAAACGATCTGTCGGAAACAGGTCTTGATTACATTGAGGTTGGTAGTTTCGTTTCTCCTAGGTGGGTTCCTCAAATGGCAGGAAGTCATGAGGTATTTTCAAAAATCCAATATAGGGCTGGTATTACTTATGCAGCCCTAACACCTAATTTAAGGGGCTTTGAAGCTGCGCTCGAAGCAGACGTTAAAGAAGTCGCCGTATTTGCCGCGGCCTCGGAAAGTTTTTCCCAGCGCAATATCAATTGCTCCATCGCGGAAAGCCTGAAGCGGTTTATTCCTGTCATGCAGGCGGCCGAGCACCACGGTATTGCAGTACGTGGTTATGTATCGTGTGTACTGGGTTGCCCTTATGAGGGCTATATTCCGCCTCTCCAAGTGGCCCGCGTGGCTCGTGAGCTTTGGGATATGGGCTGCTACGAAATTTCCTTGGGTGATACTATTGGTACGGGTACTCCCGGCGCAGCGCGCTGTCTTATTGAGTGTGTTGCCCAACACGTACCCCGCCCTCGGCTAGCCGCACATTTTCATGATACGTACGGCCAAGCGCTTGCCAATCTCTATGCTGTACTACTAGAAGGTGTCTGCGTGATTGATAGCTCCGTTGCAGGGCTCGGGGGCTGCCCCTATGCAAGCGGCGCCAGCGGAAACGTCTCTACCGAAGATGTGCTTTACATGCTTAACGGCCTAGGTATACCAACCGGAGTCGATCTTCCACGTTTGATCAATGCCGGACAGCGTATCTGCCAGGTTTTAGGTCGCGAAAACGGCTCTCGTGTAGCCCGTGCGTTTACTAAAAGCTAAAGAAATAGTTTATAAATCAGCGCCACGGCATCTGAAAGCATCCGTGGCGTTTTAGTAACAAGCCCCCTCCCCTAAAACCTGTCTGATTAGCTGCTTTCCGTAAGAACCTTTATTAGGAAGCTCATCTGCTGAATACTTCCATTGAGCCGATAAACGCTTTGCGTTGCGCTATAAAAAAATTACGCTGGTATTACTTAATACGGTTCGAATATCGTGGCTCAACATTTGGGTATTGTGCGATTATCGAACAATTGGCGTAAGATCGAATTGATTTGGCTATAGGTTCACCGCCAGCATAGAAGTACTGGCTTGAGGCCATCCACAGCGGATTATCTCGGGTCGCTAGCTAAAGGCCGCTAGAGCCTTCCCTTGCAATACAACAATTACAAAAAAGGACTATCCCAGTGAAAAAGAGCATGAAACTCTTGAGCGCTCTGTTCGTGAGCCTCTCTCTAACAGCCCCCTTCGCTCAGGCCGATGATCCTGTCGTCACGCTGAAAGTGGCCCACTTCCTCCCGCTGAATTCGGTTACCCAACAAGATTTCCTTAAACCCTGGGCTGAAAAAATCACCCAGCAATCTAACGGACGTATCCAATTCCAGTTCTATCCCTCCATGCAGCTCGGCGGTACGCCTCCTCAACTGGTGGATCAGGTTCGGGATGGGGTAGTTGATGTCGTCTGGACCTTGCCAGGCTATAGCAGTGGGCGCTTCCCACTGGTTTCGGTGTTCGAACTGCCTTTTATGAACCGCTCTGCTGAAGCGGGAAGCCAAGCCATGTGGGATTTCGTCCAGGCACATGGTCAGAAAGAGTTCAGCAGTATGCACCTGTTGGCTACGCATTTGACGGACGGTGCCCTGCTCCACACCGTTAAAAAGCCAATCAAGACCATGGCTGATTTCCGAGGCATGAAGCTACGCACGTCCAACCGTACCGCGACCAAGATTATCAGCCTGCTGGGCGGTACTCCCGTTGCGATGCCCGTACCGCAAGTACCCGAAGCACTGGCCAAGGGTGTTGTAGACGGCACTCTTGTACCATGGGACGTAGTACCTGCTCTAAAACTGCATGAATTGGTCAAGTACCATACCGAGATGGCTCAAGGCATGCCGGCTCTAAACTACACCGTCATTATCCTGGCCATGAATAACGACAAATACGCCAGCCTTCCGGATGACCTGAAAAAGATCATCGATGACAACAGTGGCAGTACTCTGTCCGCCGAGGCTGGACGTATCTGGGATACTCAGGTTGTCGAGACCGGCCACAAACTCGCCGAATCCCGTGGGAATCAGATCTATTACCTGCCGAAAGAAGAGCAAGAAAAGTGGATGAAAGCCACCAAACCTATGGAAAAAGAATGGGTGAAGGAAGTCGCAGGTAAGGGTTATAGCAATGGCGACGCCCTGCTCAAAGAAACCCATGAGCTGATCGAGAAGTACAACGCTCAAATCCAGCGTTGATGCGACAGGCCAGCCACGTCCTGTGGCTGGCGTTTTCCGGGAGGGGATAATTTTGAGTGAATCGCAGATTCGGCTCACGCAGTATACGCGTGCCCAGCCGGTAGGTTATGTCCTCAATATGCTGGCCTGTCTGCTGGCATTCATTGGTGGTCTGGTTCTGGTGGCTATGACACTCATGTCGGCCTACAGCATTTTCATGCGAACATTTTTTGATGAGCCTTTGCTAGGCGATGTCGAACTGGTCCAGATGGGTTGCGGCGTTGCCATTATGTGCTTTTTGCCGCTGTGTCAGTTACGCCGTGGAAATGTCATTGTCGATGTATTCACGCTGAATGCACCGGCTGCCCTACGTAACATCATGGACGCACTGGGCGGTTTGCTCACAGCTGCAGCAGCAGGTTTACTGGCTTGGCGGTCGGTAATCGGTGCCCTAGACGCTCATGGGACAGGTGAGGAATCTATTATTCTGGGACTACCTCTATGGTGGCCCATGTCAGTTTTCGGGCCTGCATTCGCCCTGCTGGTTGTCGTTTCGCTGTATACCGCCTGGCAAGACCTGCGCGGCGGGGAGCATGCATAATGAGTAGCGTCGCTTTAGGCGGGATTTTCCTGGCCGTTCTGCTGGTTTTATTAGTTATTCGCATTCCGATTGCTATTGCCATGCTACTGACAGGCGTGGCCGGCTATGTATCGCTAAGCGGTTGGGACCCTTTGCTCAATTTTCTAAAAAGCGCGGCCTACGCCCGTTATACCGTCTACGATCTTTCGGTCATTCCACTCTTTCTACTGATGGGGCAGTTCGCTTCTCGCGGAGGATTGGCCAGTGGTTTGTTTGGCGCAGCGGCTGCTATGATCGGCCATTGGCGTGGCGGGCTGGCCATGGCTGCCGTCGGCTCCTGCGCAGCCTTTGGCGCAGTCTGCGGCTCCTCAATCGCAACAGCGGCGACCATGGGTCAGGTAGCGCTGCCGGAGCTACGTCGTTACCGGTATTCCGGAGCACTGGCAGTAGGCTGTCTGGCTGCTGGCGGCACGTTAGGCATTCTGATTCCGCCTTCAGTCGTGCTGGTTATCTATGCCATTCTGACCCAGCAGAACATTGCCCAGTTGTTCATGGCTGCGTTTATCCCAGGCATCCTCGCTGCTATTGGCTACATGATTGCTATTGGCATCTATGTACGCCTGAAACCCGACGCAGGTCCAGCGCAGGAGCGGCTTACCTGGAAGCAAAGATTGGCTGCCCAGCGCGGTATCTGGCCAGTATTCTTGATCTTTTTACTGGTATTGGGTGGCATTTACGGCGGCTGGTTCACCCCCACCGAAGCGGCTGCTATCGGAACGGTGGGTACTGGCATCTTCGCGTTTGCTCTGGGCAAGATGCGCTTTCGCGAATTTAAAGAGGTACTTTACGGAACTGCGGTTACCACTGGCATGATCTTCATGATCTTGCTTGGTGCAGACATCATGAACTCCTTCCTGGCCTTGTCGCAGTTGCCAAACTACCTGGCCGAGACGATTACAGCCAGCGGCTTGCCACCTTTTGTAATTCTGGCAAGCATCCTGATCCTGTATTTATTCCTCGGTTGCGTAATGGATACCATGTCCATGATTCTGCTCACTATTCCAATCTTCTTCCCTGTCATTATGGGGCTGGACTTTTGGGGCCTGGGTGAGACCGAAAAGGCCATCTGGTTTGGGATTCTAGCCCTGATGGTGGTTGAAATCGGCATGATCACGCCGCCTGTGGGCATGAATGTGTATGTAATTAGCAGCATGGCTAGAGATATCCCCATGCGTGACTGCTTTCGGGGCATCGTACCCTTCCTGCTATCGGACTTTATCCGCGTCGTAATTCTTGTACTGTTCCCTGGTATTACGTTGTGCCTAGTACGATGGCTCAGCTAAGAAAAAAGGGGCGTCAACGGGCGCCCCTTTTGTTGCTGCGTTTGCGCAACCGGCTTAAGCCACCTGACCTTCGATGGCCGGCTTTTCGTCTGCTGGTGACTGGCCATTGATGGCAATGCGCTTGGGCTTGGCTTCTTCCGGCACAAGCCGAACCAGATCCACGCTCAGCAGGCCGTTTTTCAGGCTGGCCCCCTTCACTTCGATATGGTCAGCCAAGCGGAAGGACAGCTTGAACGCACGCTGGGCAATGCCTTGATGCAGATAGGTCACGCTGTCGGTGTTCTTCTCACGACGGCCACCCCGTACGGTCAGCACGCTCTGCTCGACTTCGAGCTCAAGGTCGTCTTCCTGCAGGCCGGCGGCTGCAATCACGATGCGGTATTGGTCATCGCCGTGCTTTTCAACGTTGTAGGGTGGATACGAGCTGCCCGATTCATTACGCAACGCAGCCTCGAACAGATCGTTGAAACGGTCGAATCCAATGGAATGACGGAACAGCGGAGCAAGGGATAAATTAGTCATGATGAAATCTCCTGAGAGTCAGCAAGTTTTCCTGGCGGGACCCGATTTCGGCCTCCCG
>NZ_VLKY01000009.1 GCF_007830155.1 Pseudomonas duriflava | reverse complement strand
CGTCGCCGATACGGGCGCACGTAACGAGGGTGTAAGAGCACGACACGATGTCCTTTCTCCTGCATCAACCGGCCCCAATGGTGAGCGGTGCCACAGGCTTCCATCACCCACTCGACAGGCTCGAGCTGCTCCTGTACATATTGTGCAAATGCCCTGGAGTCGAGCCGCTTGCGCCGATCCACCCGACCGACCTGAACACTCTCGGCAACCTGGTAAACGGACTTGGCCAAATCAACCGCTATGCGTTTCATCGCACCTCTCCCAGCGAACAGTCACCACTGTGTTATAGAAGAAATATGGTGCAGGGAGAGTCCATTACAGCCTCCAAGCCGACGCCGCTTCGCGGCGCGGCGCGGCTTAATTCAAGCGTTAAGCGGCAATCAAGGAAGAACATGAACACTATTCTGATTACTGCTGTACAAATAATAGCCAAGCTGGCGGCACTCTTTAGCCTTTTAGTCCTACCGCTTTATCTAATGTGGTGCCTAGCCGCATTGGATTTCTTGCTTGGTCGTAGCCCTCCCCTTCAAGAAGCTTTGGTTGCTTTGGTTCCTGCATCAACGCAGCTTCTTTGGAAGGCAGTCCAGCTGCTCCAGCTTGCCGGCGGACTCCTTGGTTGGGGTGCGTTGTTTGCCATGTATCGACGTCAGCCAAGCCCCTTCTCCCAGGTTCCACTCTGGATCAAGTGTGGTCTTGCTTCTGGTATTGCTGCTGCACTTCTGTTTAAGAATATTTATATAATCCCACCGTTAGTGCTGACGGTAACGTTGGTGTTTCTCTCAGTGGTTACTTCGCCCAGCAACATACTGGAGCCGACGCGCTAATGCGCGTGACCTGGTGAAACATTAGCGCTACTAAACCAAACAGGGATAAAACTATGGTCACTGTGAATTTGCTGACTTTTGTTGTTATAGCTACCTTGCTTGTGATTTCGCCAGGCCCAAACGGAATATTGATAGCTAAAACAGTGCCCATGTCTGGACATAAAGCAGGATTGGCCGCCGTATGGGGGTTCGTAGCAGCATTTTATATTCATGGAACTCTATCTATATACGGGATATCGGTTCTTCTTGTTCAATCCGCTCAAGCCTTTTTCATCCTTAAACTACTGGGAGCGGGATACCTTTTTTGGATAGGCATTAAATCTCTTTCAGCTGCCTTTAAAAATGAGCAAAATCTAGAGCTGCCATTTTCTAAAAAGAGAAATAGCGTATCCATTCGTAGCGCATTCGCTGAGGGCTTTCTCACTAATATGCTAAACCCCAAGGTATCTATGTTTTACCTGGCGGCGTTTCCACAATTCCTGGCTACCGGCGATAGCATTTACAAAGCGTACTTCCTAGTCTCAACGCATGCCTTTATCAATTTAGTTTGGTTTTCCGCTATGGTCTTTCTACTATCTCGTCTGAAAGGGCTTGCAACGAATGCCAACTTTATTAAATGGCTAAAGTCTGTTACCGGCGTGGTGTTTATTGGTTTCAGTGCTAATTTAGCTTTTTTAAAACCATAGAGCCGTCGGTAACAAAGCATTGCAGCAGAACATCTTTGAATTGAGGGAGTACTCTTCAATAAATATGGAGAGAACCTTCCTGTTAGCTCCCTAATCTAGATCACCAGCCTATTCCCCAACTATCGACATAAAAGTTTGAAACCGTTCTGGCCGCATCCGATACCTAACCCATCATCAACCGGGACCGGTATAAGCCGGCCCGCTAATTCAAACGGTAGGTATTCAGGGGTACTTCCTAAGCACCAGCCGCAAATACTTTCCAATGCTGCTAGCAGTACCTAGCGTAAAAGCTGCTTATAGTTCCGAAAGCAAAAGCAATGAAACGCATCGGTTGAATATCAATATTGAATTTACAAAAACAGTATCCGGACCAGCCACGCTAGCTGACCGGACGCATACTGTCGGCTTCAGACGGAATCCATGGTATATGCAGGGACATCTGATACAGGGGCCGCTAATATAGCGGGCTGTTAGAAACAATAACCCTGCTGCTGCCAGTAGTTCTGCAATTCGTTTCAGCCGCGGGCCTTGCCCCCGCAGGCGCCTGGAGGATGGTTCAAGTTGATAATGCCCGACACGCATACAGACGATAGATGCGCGGCTACCCGTGCGGCCGCGCTTCAGCGGGCGGCGCTGCTCGATGCCCCAGCGGAAGAGAACTTTGACCGTCTGACTCGCTTGGCGAAGGCTTTTTTCGGGGTTAGTGCCGCAGCCCTCTCCGTCCCGCGGGACGAGAGTTTCTTTTTAAAAAGCGCCATTGGATTTCCGGAACCCTATGCAACGCAGCGGTGCGTGCCAAAGATGCACCTTTCGCCCTGTCGCGAAGTTGTAGAGTCTGGACGTCCGGTAGTCATCGAAGATGCCAGCGGGCGGGAGGACGAGCTAGAAACGATGCTTCTGCTCGGGTTCCGCTCCTATGTCGGAATACCGCTCACCAATGGGGAAGGCATCGTCGTGGGCTCATTCTGCGTCCTCAATCACGAGCCGCGGGTATGGAGCGATGAAGACATCGCACACTTGAGTGATCTAGCCGCATCGGCCATGACGGAGATCGACCTGCGCTCTGCGGTTGCCGAGGCGGCCCGTACTGGGTCGCTGCTCGCTGGGCAGAAGCGGATCCTGGAAATGATTGCACGCGCCGCGCCGCTCGATGACGTGCTCGCCGCCGTGGCGACCTTGATTGACCAGCAGGCGAGTGGCGTGCGCTCTTCGGTTCTATTGCTAGAGGACGGGCTGCTCATGCGCGGCGCCGCGCCCTCGCTCCCCGAAACATTCAACTGCCAAGTACATGAGTTACCGATCAACCCACCCATTGGTCCGTGCGGACTCGCCGCTCGTGATCGTGGGCCGGTGATTTCGGCCGATATAGAGGCAGACCCACGCTGGACTTCCGAATTCCGGGACTTGGCACGCGCACATAACCTACGCTCCGGTTGGTCAATACCGATCCCAAGCACTGACGGCAGCGTGCTCGGCACTTTTGCGATGTATTACAACGAGCCGCGCGAGCCGGGGCCGGTCGAGCAACAGTTGATCGACGTAGCCACCCATCTGACTGGAATCGCTATCGAGCGCGCACGGGCCGAGGCCGCCCTGCGCGAGCGCGCCGAAGCACTCGCCTTGGCTGATCAGCGTAAGGACGAGTTCCTGGCAGTACTCGCCCATGAGCTACGCAACCCACTGGCCGCTATTCGTCTTGCGTTGCAGCTCCAGCAGCGCAAGGGAGGCGGTGAAAACTCGCGCACACATGAGATCCTCGAACGGCAGGTTCAGCATCTCGCGCGCCTGGCCGACGACCTGCTGGACGTCTCCCGCATTACGCGTGGCAAGATCGAGCTGCGTACGGAGTGCCTGGATCTTAACCAGCTCGTCACTGAAGTGACCGAAGACTGTCGCGCCGATATTGAGCGTCAGGAGCTCGTGTTCGAGCTTGATGTTCATCAGGCACCGTTGTATGTCGATGGCGACCGCACCCGACTGGCGCAAGTTACCAGCAATATTCTCCATAACGCCGTCAAGTTTACCAACCGCGGGGGACGCATTCGAGTCGAGTTACGAGAACAGAGCGGTTATGCCGCCGTGATCATTGAGGACAACGGAGTCGGCATCTCGGAAGACGTGCTTGAGCATGTTTTCAAGCCCTTCACTCAGGTAGAGCAAACGCTTGCCCGTAGCAAAGGCGGTCTGGGTCTTGGGCTCTCACTCGTGGCAAGTCTGGTGAAGATGCATCGTGGTGAGGTTACTGCGGAGAGCGAGGGTGAGGGGCGCGGCTCTCGATTTACCTTCACGCTGCCGCTCACGATGGCATCTACGGAGCAAGTGTCTGTTGAATATGATGACGCTGGCTCGTCAAACAATGGCGGTTTGCGAGTACTCATCATCGAAGACAACGTAGATACTGCGGCCGTGTTGCAAGAATTGCTTAGCCTCGACGGTTACGAGACTAAAGTTGCCCATTCCGGCCCCGCCGGCGTGGAGGCGGCAGCTCGCTTTTGGCCGCACGCGGTCGTGTGTGACCTCGGCCTGCCGGGAATGGACGGCTTTGCAGTTGCCACGGAGCTGCGTAAGCAGCCCGCCTCGGCATCAGCGCGCCTCATCGCGCTCTCTGGCTACGGACAACCTGAGGATCGCCGCCGCTCCCTAGAACACGGTTTCGACCTGCACCTTACCAAGGCCAGTGACCCGGCCGAGCTGCTACAGGCCCTCGCCGCGCTCGACCTAAAGCTCGCGTCGCCCTGTTGAAAGCTTGCTCAAAGCCGTAGGTTTAGCCTTTGCTCCTTATGAGCGCCGCCCCCCCGAAGCGGGCGGCGGCGCTCGAATGGTTTCAGAAGTATTGGAGAGCGCAAAGGCATCCATCTAACGAGGCGCTGCCGCCGACGGTCTCGCCGTGCCTGGGCGTTAACGTTGGGCGCTTGCTCTACTAGGTATGAGCAGGCAACCCATCAAATGAAGGAACACAAGGATGAACAACAGCCCTATTGAAAACAAAATCGGGTGTGTCTTTATCCCTGTCAGCGACATGAGACAGGCAGTCGAGTGGTATAGCCGACTGCTTGGGCAGCCTGTGGAAACTATATCCCATGAAGGGCAGATTTATGATCTTCCTATGCGTGGTGCTCTAGGTGTGATTCTTGATAGCCATAAACCGGTGATCAATTCGTCACAACCAATATGCTTTTTTTGGATAGACGAGCTTCATCAGACAAGAAGCTTTCTCGCTGAAAATAATGTAGAGATTGTAAGAGAGATCGAAGACGTCAGAAGCGTTTTAACCCTAACATTAAGGGACCCGGACGGCAATTTATTGACGGTCTGCCAGCGCAAGTAATGACAAAAGTGGAGAGGCAGCTTGGAACACCACCATGTACATGCCGGGGACAAGGATGCAGTTCTCAATAGTTTTCAAGTAGTATTCAGGACCAAGTGCGCTGCGACATAATTAAAATCATCAGCAGCCCCAACAATGGCATGAACTTGCTCAATGGAGCATATCAAGCCCATCTCAGTCAGGCCTAAATTCGTAGGCTACTGGCTATTAACTCTTATTATCCCAATGGATCTTTTTAATCTTCTATTGCTTAGAGCTCTCGACTTTAAAGTTTTTTTATCCGCCTCGCTTTTAAGTATCCCAGCAACGTATTTCGCTGCGCGCTGCCTTCTGACTAAGGAACGAGACCTAGCAGACTTAATCTCCCTTATCGAAGCGCGAGTGATTTACATCACATGCCTATCAGGCTCTATTATTCTTCTAATGTTTTCTAGCCTTGAGCATACAGTTCCTGGATTTCTTGCAGCATACCTTTATTCAATTCGCGAGCCATTTGTGATAGAAATTTCAAGCTGGCTCAGCTTTTAACTAGTTCCTTAAACCATTCGCCTCTCTCAGTAGGGGGCTAAAGTCTGTCCTATAGTTTCATCGTTATGAAAAAAATTTTGTATTAATGTTAATGATTAAAAAAATCTTCTCAGCCGTCACTCCAATGGACCCACTTTTGCTAGGGCCCCTTCCCATCAAATCTTTATGCAGGCAAATATTGCGTTTCCAGACGTTTTGTTCCAAGGAATGATCTTTTCGTAATCGTGCTCAAGAACATGAACGTCAAAGTACGGCTGCAAAAGCGCCTGCAACTCGGCGAAACTTACAGCCACCATGGGATGTTCGTCGTGCCATACTTCTGTTTCATTCGCTGCCGTTTTTTCGATACGAAGTTTCAGCGACTGTTGTTCGCCCTCCCCACTATAGTTCCAGCCCGAACTGAAGCTGAATAAGCCATCAACGTGCTTGGCGGTGTGCGATAGCGATGAATAGTTGTCGATCATGTTCTTGTCGACAGCGTTGAAGCAGAAAACTCCATGAGCGTCCAGAGCGCCATATACGCTAGCAATACAGGCTTTCAGCCTATCGATGCTCGCGCTGTAATGGATGGAGTACAAAAAACAGGTAATGAGGTCTACTGGCTCATCTACTTTGAAGCAACACATATCTTGCAAAGAGAACCGGGCTTCAGGGCAGCGAGCGGAGGCTCTATCCAGCATGGGCTGATTGATATCGAGCCCAGAACTCTGATAGCCAGCATCAATAAAATGCCGAACATGCGGTCCGGTTCCACAGGCCAGATCGACATGCCTACTCCCCGCGTTCCCAAATAACTGATGCAGCCTGTGAATGCAGTGGCTTTGCGCCCGATAGTCAATATCAGCGCACATGAGATCATAGTAACCCGACAGGTCGGTATAAAGGGCGTTGCCGGGCATAGTAACCTGATTTGAGCTTGCAGCTTTGGAGCGTGCATCATATCCCAAGCCGGCCATATGACGAACTGGCTTTCAGCAGGTAGTAACCCGGCGTTGGAAACATTATAGAGGCCTTCTTTATCTATCGAATCTAGGCAACTGCTTTCTGCCTAAATGCTAAAAAGACTATGGAAGGAGGCAGAAAGCTTTCTAAGCAGATGCCGCTTTATCGCCCGCCTTTCTGTAACTTCCCTGCCCTGCTTTAGCAATTCCAAGGCTAACAACTTTGCCCCTCTAACCCCACCGATACTGGCTACCAACGGTTCAGGGTGAACTATGCGCCAGCGATACGATCCCTTTTATGCACAGTTAAAGCGAGCCTGGCGCCCAGCACATTCGCACCGGGCACAGGCCAGGATCGCCAGCGAAGAGGACTCCGCCGTGACCACAACCACCTACCGCAACTACCGAACCACGCCGCATCCGCTACACGCTATTCTGCTTGCTGGAACCGTTCCCCTGTTTCTTGGCGCCCTGTTAAGCGATATCGCTTACTTTCGTAGCTTCCAGATTCAATGGAACAATTTTTCCTCCTGGCTGATCGCTGGAGGTCTTGTTTTCTGTGGCCTAGCGATCCTGTTCGCACTGGTTAATCTGATTCGAGCCAGCCAGAAAAAAGGTCGCCCGCTAGTTTACTTTTTACTCCTGGTAGTGACATGGGCACTTGGCTTCATTAATGCTCTGGAGCATGCCAAGGACGCCTGGGCAACTATGCCTTTTGGCCTGATTTTATCGCTGATAGTCACATTGCTAGCCTGTGTAGCGGCCTGGATAGGCCTCTCTAACTTGCGCGCAAGAGGTGAAGCATGAAACAGATTCGCGCACTCTCTGTTCTGACCCTATCGGTGCTTCTAAGCGCCTGCGGTGGCGAAGGAGATAGCTCCCCATCGTACGGTGCCAACCCTCAGCTTCCTGACCCTCAGCGGGGTTTACTGCCCAAGATGAAGATTGCTGATCCTGCACAGTGGGGTGATCAAAAGCCAACGGTGCCTCAGGGCTATACGATCACGGCCATTGCAACCGATCTGCAGATCCCGCGGCAGAGCCTCGTGCTGCCTAATGGGGACATCCTCGTGGCCGAAGGCAAAGGCGGCAATGCACCAAAGCTCAAGCCAAAGGATGTAATTGCTGGCTATATCAAAGCGAAGGGTACGACTTCGGTCAAAAGTGGTAATCGCCTCACCTTGCTGCGAGATGCTGATGGCGACGGAACCTATGAAATGAAGACCGTGTTCGCCGACAACCTTAATGCGCCGTACGGTCTGGCCTTGTTCGAGGGCAATCTGTACGTAGCCAACCAGGATGCGCTCGTGCGCTTCGACTATCAGGAGGGCCAGACCAAAGCCAGCGGGCCGCCAGCCAAAATCACCGATTTGCCGTCAGAGATCAACCACCACTGGACCAAAGCGCTGACCATCAGCCCCGACGGACGTTTCCTGTATGTCGGCATCGGTTCCAACAGCAATATTACCGAGCGAGGCATGGAAGCTGAGGTTGATCGGGCCATGGTCTGGCAGATCAGTGCCGAAACCGGTGCTCACAAACCTTACGCCACCGGCCTGCGTAATCCTACAGCGCTGGCGATACAGCCTGGGACCGGTCAGTTATGGGCAGTCGTCAACGAGCGGGACGAACTAGGTCCTGATCTAGTACCGGACTATCTGACCTCGGTACGCGAGGGTGGCTTTTATGGCTGGCCTTACAGCTACTGGGGCCAGAACGTCGATGATCGTGTACGACCACAGAGTCCAGACAAGGTCGCTGCAGCGATCAAACCGGACTACGCCCTCGGGTCGCACGTTGCCGCCCTCGGCCTGGACTTTTCCACGACCGCCATGGGCGATGAGTACGCTGAAGGCGTCTTCATTGGCGAGCACGGCAGTTGGAACCGTCAAAATCCGGTGGGTTACAAGGTGGTGTTTGTACCATTCAGCAACGGGCGCCCTTCAGGCGAGCCCATTGACTTCGTCACCGGCTTTCGCACCGCTGACGGCAAGACGATGGGGCGGCCGGTTGGTGTGACCGTAGACCCACGCGGTGCGCTGATTGTCGCAGATGACCTGGCAAATACCGTATGGCGGGTAACCCGGACTCAATAACCGCTAGATGATCATAGAGACCTGCCAACGACCACTACGGTCGTTGGCAGCAATAATCATCACTTCACTGTAAAACGAGCAATGCAGGCACGCATCGTAGGTGTGGCACGTTTAGCCAAACTTTTTCCATCGTGCATGACCTTTCCGTTACAAACGAACTCGACTCCCTGCCATGGAGCGGAGAGACTTCTACAGAAATATGCCTCCCTTTAGAGGGTGCGCTTGAAGATGAGAAAGCTCTGCCCTCATGAGCCAAACTATCTTTCTTAAAACCTTCTCAGGCGTGCTTGACGATGCTACACGTGCATTACCTGTCTCGTGAGCGCTCTCTATCAAGCAGGCATTAGCTAACTGAGTTATCACATCCTTATTTAGGGCTGAGCGTTGCAGCCCCCTGACATGAATGCAGGTACTAACTGCCATAAGTATCCTGCCTGATGCTCCGCCAGCGGTTCTTAACTGAACGGCGAGCTCGAGCGGCGGACAATCTTTATCGAATATTTAAGATTTGGCTTATGCGTAACGCTAATAGGCCGACGCGTCACGGTATCGATCGTAATATTCCAGAAGCCGGTACTGGGTACGGTAATTCTGGCAGGAAACGTATCGAATGCACCGCCATGGTAACTATGACGACCGCCGTTTTTGAAACTACGGAAGTTTGCATCGTTCATGAGTCGGATATTGCACATCTGCGAGGACTCAATGACGACAAGATCGCCCTCAGTAAGATGCTCGCGCTGGTGTATGAATTTCATGACTGCTCCATAAGATGAGTCATAAGACAATTATGACTCACGCCTGGTTATTGCTCAGGCTATGCCTCTATTTTACCGAGACATGAGCACTTGTAATCATTGAACGTTCAGATAGGCAATTTAGATATACCTTAGGTGGGTGTAATGACTTTAGCCAGCCTACCATCTTGGCCAGTAAAACCTATAGCCAACCGGATTTTGCTGTCCTGCCAATTACTCGTATCGTGCAGCAATAGCGCCTCGCCTGGCTACAATACGCAGGAACACTGCTTTTTCTTTCATCTGAGTTTCGAGAAGCACTGTGGACATACTTTTTCTTGGCACATCGGCTGGAACCCCTACCAAAACACGTAACGTGACGGGACTGGCCTTGATCGAGGAAGTGGGACGCGCATGGTACTTGATCGACTGTGGCGAGGCCACGCAGCATCAGCTCCTGCATACCTCCCTGTCGCTACATGACCTGCAGGCAATATTCATCACACATGTCCATGGTGATCACTGTTATGGCCTCCCCGGGCTTCTTGCAAGTGCGGGTATGCTGGGCCGGAAGGAACCGCTTCCGATCATTGCTCCTGCCGGTATTGAACATTGGATAATGGCAACGCAGCAGATGAGCCAGCTGTACCTGCCCTTCGAGTTGATTTTCGTGGCAGTCGAGTCGCTGACGTATTGGGATACGCCTCGCTGGCGAGTCGACACGATACCGCTTTCCCACCGAGTACCTTCCTTTGCCTACCGCTTTAATGAGTCACAGCCCGAGCCAAGCCTCGATAGTGAAAAACTTATTCGGGAACACATTCCTCGCGGACCACTTTGGGGGCAACTTAGAAAAGGAATCGATGTAATACATGATGGCCGCACACTCAGGAGTAGCGACTACCTTCTTTTCCGCAATGCCCCCCGCTGCCTTGTCATAGGTGGCGACAACGACCGGCCTGGCCTTTTAAGTAATGCTTGCCAAGGCGCTCAGGTGCTCATTCATGAGGCCACTTATACGCAGGAAATCGCTGCCAAGGCCGGCAAGGACGTAGGCCATAGTACCGCCGCGGACGTTGCATCCTTTGCCCAGGCAACTGGCTTGCCTAACTTAGTGCTGACCCATTTCAGCCCACGCTATCAAACCGCTACCAACCAGGGATTGTCGCTTGAGGATCTGCGAAACGAGGCTGCTGCCTGTTATGAAGGGCATTTATTTCTAGCGGAGGATTTTTCCAGGCTCCGCTTAAGCAAAACCGGGCAACTGACTAGCCTCGCCTAGCTTGCGCTCCCGTTAGTAGACAATGAAAAAGCGTTTAGGATCTTTTTCATAAAAACCTGTCCTCTGCAGGTACTACAGTTACACTGACGGCCCTTTTTTCAACAGTGCACCTCCCATGACCGATCCCATTCGCCTGTCCAAACGCCTGATAGCGCTTACCGGCTGCTCTCGCCGAGAAGCCGAGCTGTACATCGAAGGAGGCTGGGTTACGGTCGATGGACGCATCGTAGATGAACCACAATATAAGGTGCAGTCCGAAACGGTGGAGTTGCTTCCGGGCGCCAGCGCGACCCCCTTGGAGCCCATCACACTAATATTGCATCAGCCTAGTGGCGCAATAGAGGGCCCCGACGCATTACTGCAACTCCTCCGACCCGACACGCATTGGTCTGAAGATCCCGCACAGAAGCGCGTCCTTAAAGGGCACTTTGCCCGCCTTAACACAAGCCTTCCTCTTCAGCCTGGAGCACAAGGACTCACCCTGTTCACGCAGGACTGGCGCACGCTCCGCAAGCTAACTGACGATGCGGCCAAGCTCGAACAGGAATATGTAGCAGAGGTACGTGGTGAAACGGCAACTAATGGCCTTGAGCGCCTCAAGCGCGGCCATACTCATAAAGGCCTCACATTACCCGCCTGCAAGGTAAGCTGGCAGAGTGAAACCCGTTTGCGTTTTGCCATGAAAAATCCAGCGCCGGGCATTATCCGGCAGATGTGCGAAAGCATCGGATTGCAGGTAATAACCCTGAAACGCATTCGGATCGGTGGCGTGCCTATGGGTAAGCTTCCTGCCGGACAATGGCGTTATCTGTCCTCCCATGAGCGCTTCTAGCTCTTACCGACCCAAACAGCGACGCTGTCCTAACTGGAAATACCTATGCTAAATAACGATGTATTACGAAGCGTGCGCTATATGCTGGATATCGATGATGCCTCCGTCGTTGATATTCTCAAATTGGCCGATTGTGACGCCAGCCTGACCGATATAAAGGCGTATCTTAAGAAAGACGACGAGCCTGAATATCTCCCCTGCCCTGACGAGATCATGGTGCACTTTTTGGACGGCCTGATTTTTCATCTGCGAGGCAAGGATGAGAGCCGCCCCGCTCGTCCTCTTGAGTTGCCTGTTACCAACAATCTTGTGATGAAAAAGCTGCGCGTTGCCTTTGAGCTCAAGGAAGACGACATCAGGAATATCCTTCAATCGGTAAATTTTCCTATCGCTAAAGCAGAGCTCAGTGCTGTATTTCGGACGTTCGGCCACAGCAACTACCGTACATGCGGCGACCAACTGTTACGAAACTTTCTTAAGGGCCTGACGCAACGTGTTCGAGGCTGATCAACCGGATTGTCTGGCTCATCTTGCCGATAGATACCATGCGCACCGAGTGATACCATCCGCGCCCCATGCGAATCCACGATATTCATCAACGCCTTGCCGACCTCGGCGCCAAGCCTTTACATATCGGGCGAGTCTGTCGCGCCTGGCTGAAAGGCTTGCCGCTTGATACTGGCACACGTCACCAAAAAGCCCAGGACTTTCTGCCCCTTAGCGTTCGTGAAGGACTGGCAAATCTGTCTGACGAAATAACGGGCTTGGCGCGCCTGCGCTCGGAGCATCCGGCCGCCGATGGTTCTGCCCGGTTATTGGTCGAGCTGGCCGATGGGCAAATGGTAGAAAGCGTTCTGCTACCGCGTGATGGTCTTTGTGTATCTAGTCAGGTTGGTTGCGCAGTAGGCTGTGTGTTCTGCATGACAGGCAAAAGCGGTCTGCTGCGCCAGCTAGGTAGTGCCGAGATCGTCGCCCAGGTGGCATTGGCTCGCCGCTTCCGCCCAGTCAAAAAAGTGGTCTTCATGGGTATGGGCGAGCCGGCACATAATCTTGACAATGTACTAGAGGCGATTGATCTACTCGGCACAGACGGTGGTATTGGCCACCGTAACTTGGTGTTTTCTACAGTAGGCGACCGCCGTGTGTTCGAACGCTTGCCCCAGCAGCACGTCAAACCGGCCCTAGCCCTCTCCCTGCACACGACTCGTGCTGACCTGCGCCAGCAGCTGCTACCGCGCGCACCGCGCATTGATCCGGAAGAGTTGGTTGAGCTGGGAGAAACTTATGCCCGGACTATTGGCTACCCGATTCAGTATCAGTGGACATTGCTGGCTGGCATCAACGATACGCAGGCCGAACTAGACGGCATCCTGCGCCTGCTTAAAGGCAAATACGCCGTCTTGAATGTGATCCCTTATAACAGCCTTGAAATAGATGATTATCAGCGCCCTAGCGGCGACCGTATCGTCGAGATCGTGCGTTACCTGCATAGCCGTGGCGTACTCACCAAGGTACGTAACTCAGCTGGCCAGGATATTGAAGGCGGCTGTGGCCAATTGCGGGCACGTGCCATTCAAATCATTGACACACGTCCATTGTTAAGACGTACGCATCAATCCTGACACGCCAAGCCGTACACTGTGCTAGCCGTTAGCATCTTTCCTTTAGAATACATTTCCTATCCATACCTCGGTTCGCCTTATTCAAGCAGAGACACTTGGGCAAGGCCTCATTACTGTGGCCTTCATCAAACCTTTTTCATTAAAGATAGCTAGCCATGTGTCGATATATGCCAGGTAATGCATCTCTAAAAGACTGACCAGCCTTTTAGCTTATGCCAACCGATTACGCGCAGCGGCAGACAGGAAGTAGTAGAATGCAACAGCAGGATATCCAGCAAGACCCTTTCGTTATTGGCCTGAAAGAGCGCTTGCCGAGTGATCTTCAAGACTCGTTCAGTAACGAGCAACTCGAAGCGCTAAAAATCGCCTTTGGTGCCCGCCGCTGGGGGCAGCATTCAGTAGACCTGCGAGGCACCTTTAGACTCTGGAGCTGGCGCTATTACTTCGTTTTTCTAGCGGGACGCAACAAGCGGGAGCGGAGTCGCGTCCAGGAAGAACTGTCTTCGATAGCCAAGGCATTTGCTATGGCCGTGTTCCTAGTATTTTGCGTCGGATGCGGCTTGGTCATTCTGTATTTGATTAAATCCGCCTTGGGCATCAACCTTTTCCCTGATTTTTCCCTAGGTTTATGGACTGAATTCAAACGACTTTTCGATAGCTGAAGCTAATCAGCCTTCTTTCCCTGAATACTCTGCTACGACTGCATGCCGATCTTATGATCGGCTGCGTTGATACCCTCGCATTCAAAAAACTAGCTCTTCTCAAATATCCACTTGCGCATAGCTTGTGGTAGCAGGGATAACGCACTGATCTATACGCGTTGCGTAACCTGACAATACATCTGGCCAACGCAATCTCGATCCTATTTAAGAACTATTGCAGGGTTGCCCTATATAGCCTTCCCTTTACAAGGCGACTTATCTCTATTCCACCGATCTCTGCCTAGTAATGAGTGCTTGATAAGCAGCATTGTTGCAAATACATCTCAACACCCTAACCTTATCGTCAAAACTGATTTTTATATAAAAAAACATCACTTTTAAGCATATACGTGGCCTGTTATCTTTCCTGCATGTGATAAGAACGCACAGCTGTGCGCATAGCCTTAGCCTGAGCAGGATTTTTAATGTACGTATACGACGAATACGACCAGCGGATCGTAGAGGAGCGCGTCAAGCAGTTTCGCGACCAGACCCGCCGCTACCTGGCCGGGGAGCTTTCTGGCGAGGAATTCCGCCCTCTACGTTTGCAGAACGGTCTTTATATCCAGCGCTACGCCCCTATGTTGCGAGTTGCGGTGCCTTATGGTCTGCTTAATACCAAGCAGGTTCGTAAACTGGCTCAGATCGCTCGCGACTATGACAAGGGATACGCACACGTCAGTACTCGCCAGAATTTCCAGTTCAACTGGCCGGATCTGGAAGACGTTCCGGACATCCTGGCTGAGCTTGCCACCGTCCAGATGCATGCTATCCAGACCAGCGGCAACTGTATTCGCAACACGACCACCGACCAGTTTGCAGGGGTAGCGGCGGACGAAATCATCGACCCGCGTCCCTGGTGTGAAATTATCCGTCAGTGGTCGACGTTCCACCCTGAGTTTGCCCACTTGCCCCGCAAGTTCAAGATTGCTGTTAATGGCGCCAAGCGGGACCGCGCGGCGATAGAAGTACATGACATCGGCCTTGAAGCCGTTCGTAACGAAGCAGGCGAACTAGGTTTCCGTGTACTGGTCGGCGGCGGTCAAGGCCGTACGCCTTATGTCGGCGCGTTCATTAACGAGTTTCTTCCTTGGCAGCATCTACTGACGTACCTGGAAGCCATCCTGCGCGTTTACAACCGTTACGGCCGTCGTGACAACAAGTTCAAGGCGCGGATCAAGATTCTGGTAAAAGCACTAGGTGAGCAAGTATTTGCCGAAAAGGTCGAGGCGGAGTGGGCTTATCTTAAAGATGGTCCGAACACCCTAATCGAAGCAGAAATCGAGCGCGTCTCTAAGTTCTTTGTTGATCCTGCCTATGAGACTTTACAAGACCAGTCCGACGCATTGGCACGCCTTGACGCTGAACACCCTGGCTTTGCCCGCTGGCGTTCACGCAATACATTTGCCCATAAGAAGCCTGGTTATGTAGCAGTTACCCTGTCGCTCAAACCGACCGGTACTGCACCTGGCGATATTACAGACAAACAACTCGATGCTGCTGCCGATCTGGCTGATCGTTATAGCTTCGGCGAACTGCGTACCTCCCACACTCAAAACATCATTCTGGCCGATGTTCGCCAGGATCAACTGTTTACCTTATGGGGTGAACTACGCGAGCAGGGCTTCGCGACGCCAAACGTCGGCCTGTTGACCGATATGATTTGCTGCCCGGGCGGTGATTTCTGCTCTTTGGCCAACGCTAAATCAATCCCGGTCGCCGAATCCATCCAACGCCGCTTCGATGATCTGGATTACCTGTTCGATATCGGCGAAATCGACTTGAATATCTCCGGTTGCATGAATGCTTGCGGTCATCACCATGTCGGACATATTGGTATTCTGGGTGTAGATAAAAAAGGTGAAGAGTTTTACCAGGTTTCCTTAGGTGGTTACGCCGGGCGTGACGCCAGCCTGGCTAAAATCCTGGGCCCTTCCTTTGCTCAGGACGACATGCCTGATGTAATTGAAAAGATAATTGCCGTGTATGTTGAACAGCGTACCGAAGACGAGCGCTTTATCGATACATACCGCCGTGTTGGCATCGAACCCTTTAAGGAGCGCGTCTATGCAAAGAATCATTAAGGGACGCCAAGTCGTCAACGATAACTGGCACCTGCTACCCAAGGAAACGGCCTTCGAAGACGTGCCAAACAGTGACAGCGTTATCGTTCCAGCCAACTTGTGGCTTGAGCATGGCCACGCCCTTACCTTACGCGATGGCGGCCTTGGCGTTTGGCTGGACAGCGATGAAGAGCCTGAAAGCATTGCCGACGCGCTGGAACACTTCCAGGTCATCGCCATCAACTTTCCAGCATTCACTGACGGTCGCGGCTTCTCTTATGCACGACTGCTGCGCGAGCGCTTTGGTTACAAAGGCGAACTGCGCGCCATAGGCGATGTACTGCAAGATCAGCTGTTCTTTATGCAGCGCTGCGGATTTGATGCGTATGCTATTCGCGCTGATCGCGATCCGGAAACTGCCCTGGCTGGCTTGGACGACTTCACCGTGACCTATCAGGCCGCAGCTGACCAGCCTCAACCTCTTTTCCGCCGCCGCTTGGCCTGAATAAAAAAAGCCCCGCTCAGTAAGCGGGGCTTTTTTAGTACGTGCACTAATCCAACCGAACCAGAATCCGCCCTATCATCTTTCCGGCTAACATCTGATTGATGGCGTTAGGCAAATCATCCAAGTGCACTTCACGGGTAATATCGTCTAAATCGTCGAGCTTCCATTGAGTCGCTAGACGCTCCCACATGGCAGCCTTGATATGAAGTGGCAGCTCTACTGAGTCTACCCCCAGCAGATTCACACCTCTGAGAATGAAAGGAAACACCGTGGCCTTAAAGCTGCTTCCAGCGGTCAGTCCACAGCATACAACGCTCGCACCATAATGCAGCGACTTGACGACATTGAAAAGAATGTCACCACCTACAGTATCAATCGCACCTGCCCATTGTTCCTTGAGCAGTGGCTTCTCGATACCATCCATCATTGTGGCGCGATCTAATATTTGTCGCGCTCCAAGTCTGTTCAGGAATTCAGCATGATCGATTTTGGCAGAGGCAGCCGCCACGCTATACCCCAGCCGGGTCAATAACTTGATGGCCAGCGTACCCACTCCACCGCTGGCCCCCGTCACCAACACTGACCCTGCAGAAGCCGTTAATCCGCTTTTTTCCAGCTTTTCAACACAAAGTCCGGCTGTTAGGCCTGCTGTCCCCAGGATCATTGTTTCGCGTAATGAAAGGCCGCCAGGCCGCTTGATGACCCACCCGGCCGGAACACGAATGTACTGGCCAAAACCACCCGGCGTGTCCATGCCCAAGTCATAGCCCGTTACAACAACCTCATCACCTGGCTTGAAGTCAGCAACCCTGGACTCAACGACTACGCCCGCTGCATCGATACCAGGCGTATGAGGATAGCGCCGCGTTACACCACGATTACCAATTGCCGAAAGGGCATCCTTGTAATTAAGCGATGAGTAACTGACCTTGATCAGGATGTCGCCAGACGGCAGATCGGCGATGGAGCGCTGGATAACGTCCTGCTGAAAGGCACCGTGCGCACCTTCAGTAACCCAGAGCGCTTTGAAAGAATCCATCTACCTCTCCTTCTCATTATGCACAGGCTATTTAAGGCCTCTGTTCTATAGGCTACTACTGCCAAGGACGGCTTTGACTGAGTCGGCCCCACCACGTAGTCACCAGCCGATCGATAGTCACACTGGCAGCCATTCCGATCCGCTCCTGCAGATTCTTGCGCTCGACGAATCGCACCAGAAAGACATCAGCTTCTTTAGAGCGCTCACATAAGTATTCGTCGCTCGTTTTCAACTCATCAACGAGACGCTTACCCAAGGCAGCCTGACCGAGCCAAACTTCACCCGTCGCGATTTCTTCCATGTGTAATTGCGGGCGATAGCGGCCAACAAAGCCCTTGAAAAGCTCATGTGTTATTTCGAGGTCCTGTTGAAACTTCTCTCGACCTTTCTCCGTATTTTCACCAAAGACTGTCAAAGTACGCTTGTACTCGCCTGCCGTCAGAACTTCATAATCAACGTCATGCTTTTTCAATAGACGGTGCACATTCGGTAATTGAGCAACTACCCCAATGGAGCCGAGAATAGCAAACGGGGCACTAAGGATTTTTTCACCAATACAAGCCATCATATAGCCGCCACTGGCAGCTACCTTGTCTACGCATACTGTCAAGGGAATGCCGGCCTGACGGATGCGCGCCAACTGTGATGCAGCCAAGCCGTAGCTGTGCACCATGCCACCACCACTTTCCAGACGCACTACAACCTCATCTTGAGCAGTAGCCAACGTTAGAATGGCCGTCACTTCATGACGCAGCTGCTCGGTTGCAGAGGCTTTAATATCACCATCGAAATTCAGAACATAAACATAAGTTCGTTTTTCACCCTTTTTACGCGAAGCCTTTGCTGCCTTGGCTTCCTCCTTTCGCAGCGCCTTGAAACGCTGTTTATCAAGAATGCTTTGCTGCAAACGTAAGCGTAACGACTTATAGAAATCGTTAAGCTTTTGAACCTCAAGATGACCTCCCGCTCCTCTCCGCCCTTTACTGCGTATAGCCGCAATAAAGATCAGTACCGCTAAGATCGCCAAAACGACGGTAATCGTTTTGATGAGAAAACTGGCGTAATCTGCAAAAAAGTCCACGTACTCTCCTTACCTCGGTGCGCCCGGTATTTTCACTCGGGTTAGTTTATCAAGCATACTCACCGTCGCGCCTGTGAGCCAACTATCCTGCCGACTGCATTGATTCAAACAAGCGTATGATCTTGCATTGACAGTATTCTCTTGCCCACCTACTCTCGATGATCGTCGCAATGACTACACAAAGTACATCGCGACCAACATGTTCTACCTACATGACCTCACAAGGATTCTGGATATGAGCAGTGCTGCTGAGACTATTGAAAATCTGAAAAACAAGTTCAACCCTGAAGCGGCTGCCGGCTTGGATCTGGTGTATCAGTTTGATATTGAAGATGGCGAAAACTATTACCTGATCGTTAAGGACAAAACCTGCGATGTGAAAGCAGGTAACGCTGAGCAAGCAGATTGCACACTGATTATGAATACCGAGACACTAAAAGGTATTGTTTCAGGAGAAACTGATGGTATGCAGGCGTTCATGGCTGGCAAAGTACGCACTGAAGGCAACATGATGCTGGCCCTGAAATTAGGTGAAATCTTCCCTAATTGATATTGTGAGCCGGAGGACTGCTTCCGGCTCAGCCTATCGCAATATAGATAACGCCTTATTGTCCGAACACCACAGCTAGCGCCACGCCATCTTTAAAAGGTCTCGTTGATGATGCTCCGGCGCTTAGTGCTCCTAATTTGGCAATAAGGGTTCAGGCAAGCCTAAGCGTTGTGCCAGATAAAGATCGATCAGATAACGTGAAATAGACTGTTTAGGCGGCAGCAACGGCAAGTTATTTAGAGAGAACCAACGCGCATCCTCGATTTCGTCAGGCTGACAGATAATTTCTCCACCTGCATAGTCTGCATGAAACCCCAACATCAACGAGTGAGGATAAGGCCAACTCTGGCTTCCCAGGTACCGAAGGTTTTGTACCTCTACGGCTACCTCTTCCCGGACCTCTCGCCTAACACAGGCCTCGACCGACTCACCCGGTTCGACAAAACCTGCCATCGTACTGTAGACCCCTGGCGCGAAGCGCGGCGATCTTGCCAGTAGCACTTCGTCACCTCGCGTTACCAAAACGATCATGCTGGGAGAAAGACGTGGATATTGAGTCAACCCACATGCAGGGCAGCTTAATCCGCGCTGCCCTTTGAGAGCACGGGTTGGCGTGGCACAACGTCCACAGAAGCGATGATGAGCGGCCCAGGTAGCGATTTGCGACGCATAGCCAAGCATTTTGAACACATCATGCTCGGCACATAGCATCAAAGGACGCAACGCTTGCCAAGTATAACCCTCAAGCTCAGCCGCAGCCTCGACCTCACATAACATGACCGGAAGCCCATCGAAGTAACCCAAGCCATACTGGCCGGAAATGGGCAGCCTCTTAAGTACATCAAGCGAGAGTGGAAAGAAGGCTTTCTCGCCTCGGGTTAAAAATCCTGCGGGACTATGCACAATAGCATGCCCTATAGCGTCAGCAGCTAGATCAATACATCCTGGTTCCCAACGACTCATGCGGCAGCCACCGGCCTCCAACCCAACGCACAAACGCTGTCCGACGCGACCTCAAGGATATCGGGACGCCCCGGAGAAGGTGCCAAGGCGCCACTCTCAAGAAAGAACTCGATACTGCTCAATGCATCGGCTAGCACTTCGATCAGAGAAGTCGTGGGCATGTTATGACTATCCATCATCTGCACCTGAATATATTGAGCACAGATACCGGTCAGCTCAGCCGCTCGCTCGTGTGCCAGGAACCAGAGCGCTCCCCGAACGTTATGCAGTACACCTGGAACGCTAGCAAGATGGGCGACCTCACCGCGAGAGTCTAGATAAGCCGAGATTGCTTGCTTGGCTGTTACCAGCCCGGACTTCGCCTCTTCAAGCAAGAGAACATGGGCTTCCATTAAGAGATGACTGGCAAACGATTCCGCTTCATGACCTGAAGCAGTATTACCAACAGGGGACTCCTGCCCCTCATAACGTTCAAGGCTGGCAACTAGGCTTTCTACGTACAGGATAGCATCGGCCAGCTTGTCCAACCCTTGGCGATCAGCCTTTCCTGCCTTGGCCCAAGTATTGAGCATTGGAAGATGGGCCTGAAGCGCCTTGCCAGCTGCGCCTTGCTCGATCATTACGAGTGTTTTGGCCAGAATACCAAGCTGCACGTACAACCGCGCATAAGCATCGGACTCAGCGGCATCGCGCTCAATCAAATCCAGTAGCTCTTTAGCCGTGTTCAATTCCTCTTGAATGGCTAATGAAAGCGATTGCATGACTGCAACGCCTGGACCAGTGAGGCGACGGTACGTTTCCTCTAATTGGCGATCGGTGTAGCTGAGAGGCTCCATGGCAAAAGCAGACCGCAGCGCAGTCACACGCGCCCCCCGTCCTTCAGACAACGCGGCCAGGTAGAGAAGATCTTTAAGAATACTGCGTGGCGGCTCATAGTCAGCATTAGTTAACAGCTGACGCAACTCCCGATCGAGCTTGGCAAACAATTGCTTACGTGCTGCATGGGGCAACAATGCGCCATCATTAAAGGCTTCGAGCGTAGCGGCTCCTATCCAGCATAAACGTGCGCCAGGGCGATCATGCAGCAAACTATCCAGGCGCGAAAGCGCACGCTCCATAAGCCTCAGCCCAGATCTGACATTGTTCCCTCGAAGCAACCCCATCAGGCCGATCTGATACATCTGGCGCATCCGCCGCGCTAGAGCAAGCCTCGCCTCGTAAGGCTGCCCATCGGGGCAATGGCTTGCAGGACGTGGCAGATCCAGCCGTACACTAAAGAAATAACACTCCGGTAGGGCAGGCTGCCCTGTCACATGACGAAGCTCATTGATTACGGGCAGGAGTACTTCAGGAATATCATCCTGCTGATGGTGCAGCTGTTCAAGGTAGCGGCGCAGCACATGCAAGGCATGACAAAGCGCCATAAGGTGTTCATCGCGCTCCCCCCCTGCACCAGCAGGAATATCCATAACCAGATCGAAGGCTTCCTGAGCCAATAGCTCCGCCCCAGTCAACTCGATTAGGGAAAGGGCACCTCGTATCTGATGGATACATTCCACTGCACGCTGAAGCAGGCTGCTACAGTGACGCTCCAGGATAAAGCGCTCCAGGTTCTGCTCGGCCTGCTCAATTGTCGCGAACAGTTCATCACGTACTAAACCTAGCGCTCTCGCTCCGGTAACCATGCCTTCAAACGCCTCCTGCGCTACATCCGCTTGCTATCAGTCCGGAAAATCCGGAGCCTGTCTGCTCATCTGCGCCGCTAAGGCGATACGCAAATCGTTTGACTGCAGCATTGCCGCATTCCATGTGGCGATGTAATCCAAACCGTCGTCGATACGATGATCCTGCATATAGTTGATCATCGCTTTGGTTCCACGAATGGCCCGAGGTGATTTCACTGCAATCGTTGCAGCTATCTGCATGACATCATCCATCATTTGATCAGCTGTCATATATAGACGATTGACCAGACCAATGGATAAGGCTTCTTCACCTGTAAAGTGCCGTCCCGTGAAGGCCAACTCGCGAAGCACACCATCACCAATCAGCTTTGGTAGACGTTGTAACGAGCCGGTATCAGCTACCATTCCCAAATCAATCTCCTTCAAGGCAAACCGCGCATCTGCTGAGGCGTAACGCATGTCACAGGCTGCGATCAGATCGATAGCACCACCCAGACAATAACCTTGAATAGCAGCTAAAACGGGCTTACGACAGTTAGCCACTGCATTGAATGAAGATTGAAGTTCAAGAATCTTAGCGTGTAATAACTCCGTATTGTGTCCTACGTCACGCCCAAGCTGACCAGCGGTCTCAGAAAGCAACGAAAGGTCAATACCTGAGGAAAAGTGTGCACCAGCACCAGACAAAACAATGGCACGGACAGAACGTTCCTGATCCGCCCAGTGAAAGATTTCACGGATCTCCTGCCAGAACGCGGCATTCATGGCATTAATCTTTTCAGGACGATCAATGATAACATTAACAACCTGATCGACCTGCTCCAGACGAAACGCGTGGAACTCTTTCATCTGCCCCTCTTCCAAGTAATAACGGGCCTTGGACCTGTCACGCCAGAGTCAACCAAGGTGCAGTTATCGTAATGAAAAACCTATCTAACTGCGACCTTAGTCACATCCCAGGGCAATACAGTTCAACTGTTAACCGGAAATATTTTCATTAAGGCCTTCCGGTTTAGCATGTAGCATTAGGCCTGATATCAAGTAGCCTATTTTATTTCCTGTGTTGAAGATGTCTTTGCTGCGGCTTCCAGCTGGAGCCATACCGGCAAGGCACCGGCTGACTTTTCAATAGCAGCCATACGTGACGCATGAGCGGCTAGCTCTGCTTCATTAGCCTTTATCACACGTGTTCTGGAGCGATCTGCAGGTAGTCGCCTGATAGGACTTGCCGTAGAGCCCCCAGAGTCATTTTCCTGGCCCTGCCCCGCCAGCGATAGCGAAGTCTGACCTCCTGTCATCGCCAAATAGACGTCCGCCAGGATCTCCGAGTCGAGCAAGGCGCCGTGCAGCTCACGATTGGAGTTATCTATCCCGTAGCGCTTGCAAAGAGCATCTAGACTGTTGCGCTGCCCTGGATGCCGACCTCGCGCCATCTGCAAGGTATCGAGTACAGTGCAGTGATTGGTAATTTCGCACCAGTCAGGCCGATCACCCAGCAGCTTGAATTCGTTATTGATGAAACCAATGTCAAACGGCGCGTTATGAATGATTAATTCGGCGCCTTGAATGAAGGCAAAGAACTCATCAGCAATCTCGCGAAACCGTGGCTTATCGGCTAGAAATTCGTCACTGATGCCATGAACGGCCAAGGCCCCTTCATCCACGGTACGGTCAGGGTTCAGGTAAACGTGGAAATGGCGCCCCGTCAGACGGCGCCCGATAATTTCGACACCACCGATTTCGATAATGCGATGTCCATCAGTAACAGGCATGCCTGTCGTTTCGGTATCGAGCACAACGCTGCGCATGTATCACTCACCTTAGAATCAAACAGTTCGCAGTTTACGGATTTCATCAACGCCACGGTTGGCCAACTGGTCAGCGCGCTCGTTACCGTGATGGCCGGTATGGCCACGAACCCATTCCCAGTTCACGGTATGACGCGAGACCTGAGCATCCAACTCCTGCCAGAGATCAGCATTCTTGACAGGTTGTTTGGCCGATGTTTTCCAGCCTCGCGCCTTCCAGCCGTTTAACCACTCAGTAATACCTCGCATGACATATTCCGAGTCGGTAACAAGACGCACTGTACAGGGCCGCTTCAAGGCTTCAAGCGCCCGTATGGCTGCCATCAGCTCCATCCGGTTGTTTGTAGTAACTGCCTCCCCGCCCCATAACTCGCGCTCGTTACCCTTGTAGATCAGTAAGGCTCCCCAGCCGCCGGGCCCTGGATTACCTTTACAGGCCCCATCCGTAAAGATTTCTACGACGTCATTCATTGGTTCCGCTCGTTTCTCGACGGCTGATCTTAGCTACAGGCATAGGAATCAATTTTCCGCGCGGCTCACGACGAGTCTGTGGTAGAGGCCGCAGACCCATCATTAGTTTACGGGCAGACAATAGATAGAATCCGGCCCCGTTAGCCTGATTACCGTTCTGGTTACGTTCGAGCCATGCCAGGCGGTTTTGCCAGACCGGCGAAGAAAGCGGCGGACGATAACATCCGAACCGCCGCCGCTCCAAGGCGAAACCAAGCAAAGATAGCCAGTCTCCTACCCGACTGGCCCCGATACAGCGAGCCTTGCGAAAGGCATCTGCTGCAAAATAGTGCCGGATCCCCCAGGCACTCCAGGGATTGATTCCAATAATTAACAAATGCCCACCCGGGCGCACACTCAATGCAGCCTGACGCAAAAGACGGTGCGGTGAAAGGCAAAAATCCAGACCATGTTGAAGCAGCACGACATCTGCTGCATTTTCACTTAGTGGCCAAGCGCCTTCCTCACAGGCAATATCTATTCCTGGAAGTGGTGGTCCTAGTCGAACGCCATGTCGTAGCTGACTGCCACCGGGAGGAATTCTCAATGACGGGCCGTAGTGGACCAGATAGCTACCAAAGTAGCGCTTCAGCTCATCGGCTAACAAACGCTCCTCTTCCTCCAGCATCAACTGGCCCAGCGGACCATCGAGCCATTGACGTGCAGATTGCATTAAGGTGAGCCAACGGGTGTCGGCCTGAGCAAACGCTTCATCTACCATCTGCTTATCTCCAGAATTTGACGGCCCTGCTGCCTGTCAATCGTCGCTTTGCATAAGACCGCATTATTTCTTATCTGCTTGCCTTCGCCGATCCCTTCATCTTTTTGTCGCACATGACCTAATATGCTGAGTGCAACTCATTACTGGCCAGCTCTTATGATAAAAATCGATGCCCTTTCCGCCTTTAGCGATAACTACATCTGGTTGCTGCAAGATACCGTACAACAGCAATGTGCTGTGGTTGATCCAGGGGACGCATCGCCAGTATTAGCTTGGCTCAAGACGAATCCGGGCTGGACGTTGACTGATATTCTGATCACCCACCATCACCATGATCATGTTGGTGGTATACCGATATTAAAAGACGCTACCCATGCTCATGTTTATGGCCCTGCCCTAGAAGGCATCCCTGGCCGGGACACCCCTCTGAACGAAGGGGATACGCTTGAAGTGTTGGGCATGACATTATCGGTTCTCCATGTACCAGGCCATACACTAGGTCATATTGCCTATGTAAAGCAGGGAGCCCAGCCTCTTCTTTTCTGTGGCGACACATTATTTGCTGGCGGATGCGGCCGTCTGTTCGAGGGAACACCGGCACAAATGCATGAGTCATTGGCCAAGCTGGCCGCTCTGAAAGCCGATACAGCTGTGTATTGTGCTCATGAATACACATTGAGCAATCTACGTTTTGCCCGAGCGGTCGATCCGACCAACAGCACCCTATCCGAACGCCTCGTAACCGTCGAAAGTCTACGTGCAAATAGCAACATAACATTACCTTCAACCCTTGCTGAGGAACGTGCAACAAACCCCTTCCTGCGCTGCGGTGAAGCCGTAATCAGACGAGCCGCCGATGAAAAAGCCGGCTTCCCTCATCGCTCCGAAGCAGAGGTCTTTGCCACCCTTAGAGCATGGAAAGATCATTTTTGAGGACTGTTCAACCTTGACCCTGCTGAGTCGCATTCCTAGAATCGCGCAAATTTTTCAGGGAATGCGCTCAGCCAATGCCGCCACAGCCGCAAAAAAATGTCGACTTAGACGGATTGGCTCGTACCGCCAAGCTCTCCGCCCTATGCCTTGCTATCTTTCTGGCCGGCTGTCAGGGCATGGCACCTAAGGAGCAGGAGCGTTACCTGCCAGAAGACAGCTTAAGCAGTAGCATTAATATGAAGCGTGAGCCTGAATGGCTCAAGCTAGCCCCTCAAAAGCATACTCCCAATGATGTTTGGGAGCGTGTGCGCAGCGGCTATCAGTTACAGAATGAAATTGGTGTCAATCCCCGTATCGAGCAGCAGCGGCTCTGGTATGCCAGCAATCCGGCTTCCGTTGAGCAGTCCTGTAATCGTGGCGGGCTGTATCTTCACTATATCGTCGAGCGCCTGGAAGAACGCAACATGCCACTTGAGCTGGCGCTTCTTCCCGTCGTAGAAAGCTCTTTCGATCCTTTTGCCTTATCACACAGCGCAGCGGCTGGCATCTGGCAATTCATTCCTACGACAGGGCGCTATTTCAATTTGCGACAAACCCGCTGGTATGACGGCCGGCTCGACATTACGGCTTCCACTAACGCAGCGCTGGACTATCTGAGCAAGCTACATAATATGTTCAATGGTGACTGGCTACTGGCACTGGCCGCTTATAATGCCGGCGAAGGGACAGTGAGCCGAGCGATTGAACGCAATCAAAAGCTTGGACTTCCTACCGACTATTGGAATCTCTCATCCCTGCCCCAGGAAACTCAGGCTTACGTTCCCAAGCTACTGGCTTTGTCACAACTGGTATTGAACCCTGACTCTTATGGCATCCAACTTGACCCGATTGCCAACGAGCCTTACTTCGAAGTTGTCAAAATCAAGCAACACCTCGATTTAGCCAAGGTAGCTCAACTGGCAGAGCTGGACGAAGACGAGCTTTATCGGCTCAACCCGGCATATACCCGTCGAGTCACAATGGACGGCCCCAAACAGTTATTGATTCCAGCCGAAAAAGCAGAACTTTTCGAAGAAAATCTGGCGCAGAAAGCAGCCGATGCTGTGGTTCACTGGCAGGAGTATCAGGTACGCCGAGGCGATACCCTCGGCTCGATTGCCAACCGCTACCAGATCAGCACCGCACAGATCCAATCATTCAATAAATTACAAAGTACTCGTTTGGGGATTGGGCAGCGATTAATGCTACCCCGGGTAGCTGGCATCGCACCATTGGCTCCTAAGGAAAATGTAACAGCCTTGATCGAGGAGCCGATCACCCGCACTTACCGCGTCAAGAGCGGCGATAATCTTTGGACAATAGCGCGCGAAAATCATGTCGAGCTCAACGACTTGAAACGCTGGAATGCGCTTGATAAACGCAGCCTAAAAGTAGGACAGGTACTCAAGCTGTACGGCACTCCTGTCCAAAAACAAAAGGCTAGTAAAACAGCTGCTTCGCAGACGCCTCGCCAAAACGCTACGTATTATCGGGTAAAGCGAGGAGACTCGCTCTACATGATTGCCAAGCGATTTAATGTGCAGTTACAGAATATCCAACAATGGAATCCTAGTAGCAGCAAAGCGCTTACACCAGGGCAAACGCTAACGTTGTATCTCGATTAAGGCCGCTGGCTGCACTACATGTCTTTTTTGACCTTTCGTGAACTGGTAGTGTACTGCGCTCTTGTTTCAAGCACGCACCCTCGATAGACACATCCGAGCCGTGTAGTCAGGTTATCGCCTCTCATGTAAGGGAACACTACGATGCAACATCTTACTCGTATCTGGATCCCTACCGTTTTACTGATCCTGAGCCTAGCCTGCCAATCTATCGCAGCAGCTCCTCAGCATGCCCTTACCCTTTATAACGAGCCTCCCAAATATCCGGCTGGATTCACTCATTTTGACTATGTAAACCCTGACGCCCCAAAAGGCGGAACTCTACGCCTTTCGAGCTTTGGGCATTTCGACACCCTCAACCCTTTTAACGGCAAGGGCGCTGTAGCTGATCAAATAGGCCTGCTGTATGACAGCCTGACCTTTCATGCCTTAGACGAGCCTTTTACTGAATACGGCCTATTAGCTGAAAAGATCGAAAAAGCAAACGACAACAGTTTTGTCCGTTTCTATCTGCGGCCCCAAGCACGTTTCAACGACGGCACCCCTGTTACAGCTGAAGATGTAGTATTTACCTTCAATATCTTGATGAAGCATGGTGATCCGTTCTACCGCAGCTATTATGCCGATGTGAAAGAAGTTGTTGTTGAGGCGCCTCGTCAAGTACGGTTTGACTTTAAAACGACCCATAATCGCGAGCTTCCCCTCATCCTGGGTCAACTTCAGATCCTGCCCAAACATGCCTGGGTCTCACGTGACTTCACCAAAACAACCCTTGAGCCACCATTGGGAAGCGGACCTTACCGAGTCACCCAAGTACAGCCTGGGCGTGCGATTCGGCTCGAGCGGGTCAAGGACTGGTGGGGTAAGGATTTGCCGGAGACTCGGGGGTTCTACAATTTCGATACCATCACCATAGATTATTACCGTGACCAGAACGTGGCACTAGAGGCTTTCAAAGCCGGCCAGTTCGACCTAACTTTGGAAACCTCTGCAAAAAATTGGGCCACAGCTTACAACACGCCGGCACTGCATGAGGGTCGTATCATTAAGGCCGAGCTGCCCAATAATCAGCCTCAAGGCATGCAAGGTTTTGTCTTCAATTTGCGGCGCGCTCAATTCAAGGACAAACGCGTCCGACAGGCTATCGCACTCCTGTTCGATTTCGAATGGAGCAATCGCCAGTTGTTCTATGGCGCATACAAGCGCAACAACAGTTATTTTGAAAACTCGGAGTTGGCTGCACGTGGACTGCCTGGGCCTGATGAGCGTGCGATACTCGAACCGCTTCGTGAGCAATTGCCGGCCAGTGTTTTCAAGCAGCCTCCCAGCTTGCCGCAGACGGATGGCAGCGGCATCATTCGCCCATTTCAGCGCGTGGCCTACCAGCTTTTGCTCGAAGCAGGTTACCGTATCGAAGACAATCGTATGGTCGATGCCCAAGGCACTCCCCTACGCTTCGAGTTTATGCTGGCCCAACCAGCATTTGAACGCGTGTTACTTCCTTTCAAACGCAACTTGGCAGAGATCGGAATCGACATGCAGCTGCGCAACGTAGATCTCTCGCAGTACATCAACCGCATTCGCTCACGCGACTTCGACATGCTGGTTTTCAGTTGGGGACAAGGTAGCTCACCCGGTAATGAGCAACGGGAGTTCTGGCACTCCAGCAGCGCCGACGACCCGGGCAGCCGCAACCTGATCGGCCTACGTGATCCAGCAATCGATCGCCTGGTAGAAGGCCTGATTGCAGCTGACAGCCGGAGCGCCTTGGTCAGCCATACCCGGGCCCTTGATCGCGTCCTGATGGCAGGTTACTACGTGATTCCGAACTGGTACACGGACCGTTGGCGTATCGCTTATTGGAATCGCTTTGGACGTCCAGCCAAGACGCCGTCATCTGACTATGGGTTGATGACATGGTGGCAGACTCATGACAAAGCTGTTGGTAGCGCCATACAAGGTAAACCGTAATGCTGGCTTATATTCTACGCCGCGTGCTTTTTATCATCCCAACGCTATTTGGGATCCTGCTAATCAACTTCGTTATTATCCAGGCCGCTCCTGGCGGCCCGGTCGACCAAGCTATAGCCAGACTTGAAGGCCTTAATACTCCGGGTGGCTCCACGGGACAAATTTCCGAGGGCAGCGCTGAAATTGCAGGAGGGAGCTCACACTATCGCGGTGGCCAGGGACTCGATCCCGAACTAATTGCCCAGATAGAGCAGCAATACGGCTTTGATAAACCCGCCCCGCTACGCTTTTGGCTAATGCTCAAAAACTACGCTCAACTGGATTTCGGCGAAAGCTTTTTTCGCGACACCACAGTAACGGATCTGATACTGGAAAAAATGCCAGTTTCTATTTCTCTAGGGCTTTGGAGCACATTGATCCTGTATGTGATCAGTATTCCGCTAGGTATCGCCAAGGCGGTACGTCACGGGAGCCGTTTCGACGTTTGGACCAGCTCGGCTATTGTGATCGGCTATGCGATACCGGCTTTTCTCTTTGGAATACTACTTATCGTTTTCTTTGCAGGGGGTAGTTATTTTCAGTGGTTCCCTTTACGCGGCCTTACTTCACCAGACTTCGACCAGCTTAGCCTGGGCGGTAAAATCATTGACTATTTCTGGCATTTGGCGCTTCCGGTTACTACCTTAGTCATTGGCGGCTTCGCCACCTTGACCTTATTGACCAAAAATAGCTTTCTGGATGAAATCAACAAGCAGTATGTCATCACTGCACGTGCGAAAGGCTTGATAGAACGACGCGTTCTATATGGGCATGTTTTTCGTAATGCCATGCTGCTTGTGATCGCAGGCATTCCCGCAGCGCTGCTGGGTGTATTTTTTTCCGGCTCGCTTCTAATCGAGGTAATCTTTTCACTGGATGGTCTTGGGCTACTGAGCTTCGAATCCATCATGAATCGTGATTATCCAGTCGTATTTGGCACCTTGTTTCTGTTCACACTATTCGGCCTGTTAACCAAGCTCATCAGCGATCTGACCTACATGCTGGTCGATCCCCGTATCGACTTTGAAAGCAGGGATTACTGATGCTTCGCCTGTCTCCTATCAATCAGCGCCGCTGGACACGCTTCAAAGCTCATAAGCGCGGCTGGATCTCGCTCTGGCTCTTCCTTGCCTTGTTTATTATTAGCCTAGGTGCAGAGCTTGTTGCCAACGATAAGCCCTGGGTTATCCATACGGATAACCAGTGGTATTTCCCCGCTATCGTCCAGTACACGGAAACAGATTTTGGGGGTGAGTTTCCACTGGAGCCGAATTATAAAGGGCCTTACTTTCAGGATCTGATGGATAAGAAGCAGGCTTGGGCGCTGTGGCCTCCCATACCCTACCGCTACGACAGCATTAATTATGATCTAGCGGTCCCGGCGCCGGCGCCACCGTCTGCTGAAAACTGGCTAGGTACTGACGATCAGGCTAGGGACGTACTAGCCAGGGTGATTTATGGGTTCCGCATTTCAATTTTGTTTGCTCTCATCCTGACGTTTTTCAGCACCATCATTGGCGTGGCCGTCGGCGCCTTGCAGGGTTACTTTGGTGGCTGGGTGGATTTATTGGGCCAGCGCTTTCTAGAAATCTGGTCAGGCCTTCCTGTACTCTTTTTATTAATCATTCTGTCCAGCTTTGTACAGCCTAACTTTTGGTGGCTGCTAGGCATCATGCTGCTATTTTCCTGGACCGCTCTGGTAGATGTAGTACGTGCCGAATTCTTGCGTGGGCGAAACCTAGAATATGTACGTGCCGCACGTGCGCTTGGCATGAAGGACGGCGCCATCATGCTTCACCACATTCTGCCCAATGCCATGATCTCAACCATGACATTTCTGCCCTTCTTGCTTACTGCCGCCATCGGCACGCTTACCTCACTGGATTTTCTTGGTTTTGGCTTACCGGCAGGCTCACCCTCGCTTGGGGAGCTTATTGCTCAGGGCAAAAACAACCTGCAGGCACCATGGCTTGGCATTTCCGCTTTCGTCACCCTCGCCCTGATGTTGAGTCTTCTAGTTTTCATTGGCGAAGCAGCCCGTGATGCATTCGACCCGAGAAAATAAAAATGACTACCGGCAATCTGCTTGAAATACGCGACCTATGCGTTGAGTTTGTCAATGAGGGCAAGGTCACCCGCGTTCTGGACAAGGTCAGCCTGGAGATTCGCCCCGGTGAAACACTAGCTCTTGTCGGCGAAAGCGGCTCGGGTAAATCCGTCACGGCCCATAGCGTGTTACGCCTGCTACCAAAGTCGACGACACGGTATGCTGCTGGCAGTATCTACTACGGTGATCAGGATTTATTAAAAGCACCAGAGAGGATACTAAATGGTATCCGAGGGAATCGAGTCGCCATGGTATTTCAGGAACCCATGACGTCACTCAACCCTCTTCACAATGTTCAAAAACAGATTCTCGAAGTGTTGGCCTTGCATCAAGGACTGACAGGTAAACCCGCACAGCAGCGTGTACTTGAGTTGCTGGAGCTGGTTGACATACCCGAGCCGGCAAAACGTCTTTCAGCCTACCCACATGAACTTTCTGGAGGACAGCGACAGCGAGTCATGATTGCCATGGCTCTCGCCTGTGGGCCGGAACTTCTGATTGCAGACGAGCCAACTACCGCTCTTGATGTAACAGTCCAACAGACCATCCTGCGCCTATTAAAGGATTTGCAACGCAAACTGGGCATGGCCATTCTGCTTATCAGCCATGACCTAAACCTGGTGCGACAAATTGCTGATCGCATATGTGTCATGCAATGCGGGAGAATCGTCGAAGAAGGAACATGCGAGGCTATACTTCAAACGCCTCGTCATTCTTATACCCAGGCCCTGCTCAATGCAGAGCCTACTGGCGAACCGGTAGCCGTATTGCCAGCAGCTGCCGAGATGGAAGTGAACGCATTGAAAGTATGGTTTCCTGTTCGAAAAGGGTTATTGCGCCGAACAGTCGATCATGTCAAAGCCGTGGATGGCATCGACTTTATTCTTCCCAAGGGGCAGACGCTTGGGATCGTAGGTGAGAGCGGGTCAGGCAAGACGACCTTGGGGTTAGCCGCGCTTCGTCTTCTAGAAAGCAAGGGAAGTATCCGTTTCTCCGGAAATGAGCTAACAGCGCTGACCCCAGCCGAATTGAGGCCCTTACGCCGCCAGATGCAGATAGTGTTTCAGGACCCCTACGGCAGCCTGAGCCCGCGCATGTCCGTAGCACAAATCATTGGCGAAGGACTGCGGATACATAATATCGGCACGCCGGAGGAGCAGGAAGCCGCGGTTATCGATGCATTACTTGAGGTCGGCCTTGACCCTGCCACACGATATCGGTATCCGCATGAGTTCTCAGGAGGTCAACGGCAACGCATTGCCATTGCACGCGCCCTGATTTTGAAACCGTCACTTATCTTGTTGGACGAGCCCACTTCGGCGCTCGACCGAACCGTACAACGTCAGGTCGTAGACTTACTCCGCGACCTACAAGCCAAACACAACCTGACTTACCTATTCATTAGTCATGACTTGGCTGTGGTAAAAGCACTCAGCCATTATCTGATGGTAATGAAAGGAGGCAGGATTGTAGAAGAAGGTTGTGCCGCAGAGCTCTTCACGAATCCGCAGCACCCGTACACCCGGCAGCTATTGGATGCGGCATTTCTGTCGCCCGCAGCTGCCCACTAATCAAGAGGAAAAAACATGGGATTTCTCGCCGGTAAGCGTGTCCTGATCGTAGGTGTCGCCAGTAAACTCTCTATCGCTTCCGGCATTGCCGCCGCGATGCATCGCGAAGGCGCTGAACTGGCCTTTACCTATCAGAACGAGAAGCTCAAATCGCGCGTTGAAGAATTCGCTGCCGGATGGGGCTCCAACGCTGATCTGTGCTTTCCCTGCGACGTAGCCAGTGATGAGGATATTGCTGCAGTCTTTACCGAGCTGTCCAAGAAATGGGATGGTCTGGACATCATCGTACATTCGGTCGGCTTTGCTCCTGGCGACCAGCTAAACGGCGACTTCACTCAAGTCACTACCCGTGAGGGCTTCCGTATCGCCCACGATATCAGTGCTTACAGCTTTGTTGCACTGGCTAAGGCTGGCCGCGAAATGATGAAAGGCCGTAACGGCAGCTTGCTGACACTGTCCTACCTGGGTGCCGAACGCACCATGCCCAACTACAACGTCATGGGTATGGCAAAGGCTAGCCTCGAAGCAGGTGTCCGCTACTTAGCTAGCAGCCTTGGCCCGGAGGGCACCCGCGTTAATGCTATTTCCGCAGGCCCTATCCGCACTCTTGCCGCCTCCGGCATTGCTAGCTTCCGTAAAATGCTGGCTGCTAACGAGCGCCAGACACCTATGCGTCGTAATGTCACGATTGAAGAAGTTGGTAATGCAGGAGCTTTCCTGTGCTCTGACTTGGCTTCTGGTATTAGTGGCGAAATTCTATATGTGGATGGTGGCTTCAACACCACAGCGATGGGCCAGCTCGAGGAATAAGCAGGCCCTAAATAAAAAAGGCCCTTCGGGGCCTTTTTTATTTAGGGCGTATCGCTACGAATCTGGGCATGACTAAGCAAAGTAAAAATGAATGTTCCTCCAATAATGTTTCCTACCAACGTAGGCGCAGCAAAGACAAACCAGAAATCACTCCAAGAAGACTCACCTGCAAGCACTAGATAACCTACTTCTGCAGAGCCCACAACTATATGAGTGAAGTCGCCAAGTGCCATGAAGTAAGTAACAGCAATAATTATCCAGATCTTTGAGTTTTCAGCCGAAGAAATCATCCAGACCATGGTAGCAATCATCCAGCCCGAGATAATGCCCTTGGCAAACATTTCGAATGCGCCATTCTCCATGACTTTCTGGCCAATCTTGAGGAAAGCCGTATCGGTCTCAACATTGAACAAGGGTAAATGCAATACAACATAGGCAATCAATAGCGTACCCATTAGGTTACCTATGAGAACAATACCCCACAGCCTGAGCAACTGCCTTAAGCGCCCCCAGGATGGCTTAGTCATGATAGGCAATACTGCTGTAATGGTATTTTCAGTGAACAATTGCTGACGCGCTAGAATGACTGCCATAAAGCCAATCGGATATCCCAGACTAGATATCAACTTGCTAGTGCTTACCTCTGGAAGATGAGCATTTAAAAGACCCATGGCAATTAGAGAAAGGCCCATAGTCAACCCTGCTGCCAAGGCAGACCACCATAAGGCCGCCAGACTGCGCTCCAGCTCCTGATCGCCTTGCTTGCGAATAGTTTCGTGCATCACCACGGCTCGTGGTGGTTGCTTTTCGCTTACGTCCTTCTCTTCTTCAGCCGTCAGGCCCGGCGTCTTGCCATCAGAGGCATTATTCATAGCATGTCCTTAACTTAGGCTTTCTTCCCAAATCAGATCACCATTCTCAGCGATTTCAGCCACTCGGCTTAAAGCCGCATCGGCTGCCTCTTCGGCTTCCGAAGCCAAGTCAAAATGACGCTCCGTTGCAACGCGATGAAAACGAGGCGGACTATCCTCTGTGCGGGCTTTTACACCAATTACAGCATCAAAACCTTCATCAGCTGGCACTGCCGATGAAATTGCTTCGAAATGCTCAAAATGCTTGATCGCCATGCCTGTCACTCCTTTCGCTTGTCATAAGATGATTAGCCAATACTTATACGAATATGACTGACACCGTCTTGAAACGATCAATAAGCAGAAAGAAAAGACATAAGAATAAAGTGCTACTTGCTGTCGAAACCGGACAAAACACACTTCAAGCCAGAAGCTTCTGGATATAGTCCTGTAGTTTGTCTAAAGAAAAAGGCTTGGCCAGAATAGGCGCCTTGGCAATGACAGAACTCCCTGTATCCATAATCTCAGCAGGGTAACCACTGATAAACATAACCTTAAGATCCGGACGCAATTTGAGCGCAGGCTCTGCGATCATAACTCCAGACACACCATCTGGAAGGCGATAATCCGTAATTAGAAGGTCAAGGTGGGGCTTAGTGGCCAATATGAGAAAAGCCTCTGTAGAAGATGGGGCTTGTAGCACCTTGTAACCCAGCTCACTAAGATAATCGACCAAAATGAGCAAGACTTGGGGTTCATCTTCTACAATCAATACAACTTTATTATTTGTAGAACCCATGAATGTCTCACATGAAGAATAAGGCTGCTTTGACAATTACAGCCTTTTGAGTTCCCGTAAAAGCAATCTTTCTTTCAAAGGCTTTCCTGCCTACATACCTGCGGTCAGCTCTTATTCATCCTGCCCTTGCTTATCTTCATCTGTTGAAGGAGTAACATCTCCTCCCACGTCAACACCAGCTCCTTTTCCTGTTGTTGAGCCGTCTGGCGTGCCTAGGCCAGTAGAATTAGCGTCTTTGGCATCATCCGCAAACGCAACGCCTGTAGCAGCCAACAAGCCTGAAACTACTAAAGCAGCAATCGTATTGAGTTTCATAAGTCAATTCTCCATTTCGGCAATCCACAAAGCGAAACACCTACAGGTGTTAGCATCTTGAGTAAGCTAATCGCATAGGGCTTCTGTGAAGTAGACACACAGATACCTCAAGTGTTCTTCATGCCGACACTAGAAAATTCTTTGATGAGCGCCGTCTTTAAAGAGTTTTTAGACATTATCCAACCAGAGCCAGAAAAAGCTCTTCTGTTTCAAGTAGACGTTTCATCTAAAAGTATTACCTAGCGGTTTTATACAAATCTTAAACGAGAATGGCCCACAAACATCCTGTAAGCCATAATATGTTATTCAAATACGTTTTCTACCGCGTCACCGCTCCGCCTCTTGATCACAACGGTCTAACATAGCTGTAAATCGGATCACCTTAATGACTGCTCTAACCGCATCAAGCCCAGCAGCTCCTCACTCTGCTGCACTGTCCCGCCGCTTTTCTATTGCCCCGATGATGGATTGGACTGACAGACACTGCCGGTTTTTCATGCGGCTACTGTCCCAGCGGACACTACTCTATACAGAAATGGTTACTACCGGCGCGCTGCTGCGAGGTGATGCGGAGCGCTTTCTACGTCATGACATCAGCGAACATCCTGTTGCCTTGCAACTGGGAGGCAGTACGCCTGCAGAGCTGGCAGCCTGTGCCAGAATGGCCGAAAGTGCTGGTTATGATGAGGTCAACCTCAACGTAGGCTGCCCCAGTGACCGCGTACAGAACAACATGATTGGCGCTTGCCTGATGGCCCACCCACAGCTAGTAGCTGATTGCGTCAAGGCGATGCGGGATATTGTCAGCATCCCAGTGACAGTTAAACACCGGATCGGTATCAATGGGCGAGACGATTACAACTATTTAGCTGAGTTTGTCGACACGGTAAGCCAAGCCGGCTGTACCAGCTTTACCGTACATGCACGCATCGCGATTCTGGAAGGATTATCACCAAAGCAAAACCGTGAGATTCCACCACTCCGTTATGAAATCGCAGCACAGTTAACCCAAGACTTTCCAGACCTTGAGTTTATTCTCAACGGTGGAATCAAAACCCTTGAAGAGTGCCATGCTCATTTACAAACGTTTAATGGCGTAATGCTTGGCCGTGAGGCTTACCACAATCCTTATCTGCTGGCTCAGGTAGATCAGACACTGTGGGGGGATAGCTCTCCTGTCATCAGTCGACAACAGGCACTCATCAAATTGCGACCCTATATGGCTCAGCACATAGCATCGGGCGGCGCCTTACATCACATTACACGCCATATTCTAGGCTTAGCTCAAGGAATCAAGGGAGCCCGCCGTTTCCGACAGCTATTATCGGTAGATATCCACCGAGACGAAAAACCTATGCGTATAGTTGACCGCGCCATTGAACTCCTTGAAGGTCATTGACTCTGGTTGCTCACATCAAACCGTCATCACATGAGGATCGATAGCAAACATGAACAAGCTCGAACAACTAAAGCAGTACACAACAGTCGTTGCCGATACGGGTGATCTGGACGCTATCACCAAACTGAAGCCGGTCGATGCAACGACTAACCCATCCCTTCTTCTTAAGGCGGCAGCGCTGCCCCGTTATGCAAACCTGCTCGGCGAGGCCTTACAGGATACGGGCGATGATATTGGTCTTGCTTGCGATAAATTCGCTGTGGCTGTAGGCAAGGAAATTCTCAATGTTATTCCAGGCCGCATTTCGACTGAAGTTGATGCACGCCTTTCTTTTGATACCCAAGCCACATTAAACCGGGCCGAGCGCCTCATTGAGCTTTATGAAAAAGCAGGTATTGGTAAGGATCGCGTCTTGATCAAGATCGCCTCTACATGGGAAGGCATTCGGGCAGCAGAGAAGCTTGAGAAGGATGGCATCCAGACTAACCTAACACTCCTCTTCTCCTTTGCTCAGGCATCTGCTTGCGCCGATGCTGGCGTTTTTCTCATTTCACCTTTCGTAGGTCGTATCTATGACTGGTACAAAAAAGCGGAAGGGCGCGATTACACCGGCAAGGAAGACCCTGGCGTTCAGTCCGTTGCCCGTATCTACCAGTATTACAAGGCGAATAACTTCAACACTGTTGTAATGGGCGCCAGTTTTCGCAATCTGAACCAGATTGAACAACTAGCCGGTTGTGACCGTCTTACCATTAGTCCAGAGCTGCTACAAAAACTGGCAGAGGATCAAGGTACTCTTGAGCGCAACTTAGTAGCGGGCGGAGAAGCAGAGGCATTGCACTCACTAAACGAAAGCGAGTTCCGCTGGGCATTAAACGAGGACGCGATGGCTACTGAAAAATTGGCGGAAGGTATTCGTCAATTCGCACGTGATCAGGAAAAACTTGAGAGCTTGATCAGCGCTAAAAAGTAAGCATCTTTTGAGATGCGCCCTACTGGTCAGTGCCTCTCAAGAGCACTGACCAGATCCCGAAAAGCTTCACGATTAGACTCGTTCAGACTCATCAGAATTTGGTGGGCCTCCAGAACCTTGTTACGCACAACGTCCTCAGATTGATCTTGAGGAGGCAGATCATGCAGACAGTCCGAGCAAGGAATAGGCTGATTAACAATATTGAAGACTTGATCGAAACCCATAGAATCCAGCAACCGCGTAATGTCTGGATTTGTTGTCACCAGGGTTGGCAGTAGTCCGATTTTCTGACGCGACAGAATGGACAACTTAGCCAGTAATCCCAAAGTAGTACTATCAATACTTTTTGTGTCGATCAAATCAATAATAATTGAAGAGAAATTCAGCGCTGAAAAAATATGCTCGATTGTTGCGTCCAAAGCTGAACATAACGTCAGACGCACCTCACCTATGAACTTAAGCACAAAGGTGCCGTCCATCTCAGCGAACTGGATTTTACCGGTACTCATGCAAGATTCCTGCTCAACACCAGCATGGCGATATCATCCGGCATGTCGCGCAAGTTGGCCAGCCCAAGCTGCTTTGAAATCCCATCCAGTGTCCCACTAGCGAGGCGTACCTGCTCGGGCAATGAAGCTTCTTTCGCTTTCAAGCTTTCTCCAGGCAACAAATCAAAGATCCCATCAGAAAATAGCGCAAGGCTGAACGCACCAGGCAATTGTAAAGTGTTATCCGAATAAGAAGCCTCCTCAAAAAGGCCCACGGGAAAACCTTTACCTACCAAAAAATGCGTCTCCTCCGCTGTATACAGAACTGGAAGCGGCAAATGGCCTCCAATGCTGTAAGTCAAGGTATCACTGTCTTCATCAATGACTCCACCCAGCATGGTGACATGTTTTCCAAGTTTGCAATTAAGCAATCCTCGATTTATGTGCCCCAATACATCGGAAGGCTTGAAGTCCGGTAGGGTTCCATTACGACGGAACTCATACAATAGCCGCGTCGTCATGAACTTAAGCAATACCGTTACAAAAGCTGACGAAGCACCGTGCCCTGACACATCCGCCAAGTAGAAGGCAATACGATGCTCATCTACTCGAAAATAATCTACAAAATCACCCGAAAGATATAGCGATGGAATAATCCGGTGTTCAAATTGCAGCCCTCGGGTTTCCCACGGCGTCACAGGCAACATGTTCATTTGAACTTGTCGACCTGCATTCTGATCTTCTTGCAGCAAGCTCAAGCTCGCTTGCAACTCACGGTTAGCCGTTTCCAACTTCAAGCGATAACGATCATTTTCAAGCCGCAAACGTGCACGGTCCAAAGCTCGCTTGACAGAGTGCTCTAATACCGCCAGATCTTCGAGAGGCTTGATAAGATAGTCAGCTGCGCCCAATCGAAGCGCTTCGACTACATCACTCATTACCCCTGCGCCAGACAATACGATAACAGGCGTATCAAGTGACATCTCCGAAATACGGCGTAACAAGGTTAAGCCATCAAGTTGCGGCATCCGCAAATCGCAAATAATCAGGTCTGGTTGTTCTTGCTCGAACACCTGCAGCCCCTGAGCGCCATTTGCAGCTTGCAGAACAACGAAACCGCTGTCCTCAAGATAGTCCGTCAGACTGAGGCGTACTACGTCATCGTCATCGATGATCAAAAGTGTAGCGCTGGGATTAGGCATAAACTATCCAGGCATGCGCACCCCTACGAATTGGTCTTTTGAATCAAACGAGGGCGCACGCAGTAAGTACCGTTTTAATACGGCGCAGACACTACTCCCATCGGCCGAGCCGTTCAAGCATCGTCATGTGTATCCTGCCCTTTACAACCAAGCGGCGATATAGCTATATGAAGCCTTTAGATAAGAAATACCACCCTAAGAGATCCGTCTCATGAACATAAGTGATCGCTCTTACAGCGAAAAACGTGACTTTATTAGGATGCGCCTGGACTCCAAAGCCATTCTTCTTGTCAACGGCCAAGAGCTTACCGCTACTTGCCGTGACCTATCCAGCACAGGCCTACAAGTAGAAGCACAAAGCCAGGCAACCCAAGGCGATCAGGTTACCGTGATCATCCCTTCCGAGCATGTCGAGCTTGAAGGTCTTGAGGCCGAAGCAGAAGTTGTCCGAGTAACGCCACTCGATAGCGGACGACAGCTGCTGGGCCTAAGCATTCTATCCATGAAGTAACATATTTAATTGTTAGATAGGCAGCCTTTCAGGCTGCCTGATCCGGCCTATCAAAAATCATCCTCGACCTTGCCATCCTGAACACGGAACTCGCGGTTCTGTAGATAAGCATTGCGGATAAATATGTATTTATCCCCTGTGATCATCTTTTCGGCATCCAATAAATTTGCACGCGTATCAACGATACCAAGCCCCATCATGGTATTTCGTGCAGCGACATCATTCATATAGGGGTATGGGGCCGAATAGGAGTCAGGAATTCGGCCAAAGGTGTCCCTTACCGTACTAGGTCCGAAAAAAGGCAAGACGACATAGGGACCACTTTTCATACCCCACCAACCAAAGGTCTGGCCAAAGTCCTCATCGTTACGAGCAAGTCCGGCATGACTAGCCACATCAAAGAAACCCAGCATACCTATCGTTGTATTCATTAGAAAACGTGCAGTGTCCACGCCAGCGGCATGAGGCTTCCCCTGCAGAACATCATTGGCCAAGTTTCGAACTTCTCCAATATTGTTGAAGACATTGCTAATTCCGGTCTGCAAAAAATCAGGTGTTACCTTGTCGTATCCCTGAGCGACAGGCTCAAGGGCATAGGTATCTAGTGTATCGTTAAAACGAAAAACGACACGATTGACACCTTCCCATGGGTCGTCTTCAGACGCAGCTAAAGCAACGTTACCCATAACAACCATACTGGTGCAGACAGCCCATCGTGCCGCACGAGTGATCCATGTTCTTTTGCAAGCACGCATCTTCATCATCTCCCCAGAAAATTTTCGAATCACTTTAACTGGCCGATTATAACTCCTGTTTATTGCGTACAGACCGATGTCTCTCTATTAGTCTGGATACAGACAAACATTGACCTTTACTTGAAAAAACTGGTCTATGGAGTCGTAAGCATTAGTAAGGAGAACCATTATGCCTGCTTCTCGTCTGCAACAAGAATTGATCGATCTGCAGCATCAACTGAAAACTAATCCACCTCATACTGAAGAAGACCGCGAATCGCTTGAAATGCTCATCCGTGACATCGAATTACAAATGGCTCACGAAGAGAGTACCAAACCAGATAGTAACTTGGTCGATGGGGTAAACCTTGCCGTAGAGCGGTTCGAAGTTAGCCACCCTACCGTTGCCAATACGTTACGCTCGATCATGCAAAGTCTTGTCAGTATGGGTATCTGATGGCTATTGTCGAGCCAGGCGCGCCACTTCCGGAGCAATAGCAGCAGTGCTGCGATAAGGATTGATATCGAGCCCTCCGCGCCGAACATAGCGCGCATAGACAGTCAAATAAGCAGGCTGAAGTAAAGTCTTGAGGTCTATGAAAATGCGTTCTACACATTGCTCATGGAAGTCAGCATGCTGCCGGAACGAAACGACATAGGCTAGTAGCGCTTCACGGTCTAGCTGTGCACCTTCATAATCGATAACTACGCTTCCCCAGTCTGGCTGCCCGGTAACAGGGCAATTAGAACGCAACAAATGGCTGTGGAGCGTTTCTTTGACAACACGCCCAGGCGAGCACAGCAACCTTGCCGCATCCGGGTGATTATATTGGTCAATCTCTACATCTAGCTCGTCAATACAAAATCCAGGCGCAGCTCCAAAGCCCGCTATCGCAACGTTTTGTAACGACTCAATACTGACACCAACCGCAGCGCCAGCTGCACTCGAAAGATCCTTGATCAAAACATCACGAACAGCATCGGCATGATCAAATCTGGTCTGATTGAGAGAGTTCAAGTACAACTTGAAGGATTTAGACTCGATGATATGAGGAGAGTCTGCCGGTATAGAAAACTGAGCTACTGCTACGACAGGCTTACCTTTCTGAGTGAGCCAAGAGAGTTCGTAACAGTTCCAGATATCAACTCCTACATAAGGCAGATTTTCACGGGTCAACCCCAGCTCAGCCCACTTTGTTGCCCTTGGAATGGGATACAACAAGGCTGGCGCATAGGTATCTGTATATTGACTACTCTTTCCCAACGGTGAATGTTCAACCGAATGCATCATTAATCTCAATAAGTAAGAGCGGCCTAGCATAAGGCCGCCAAGATATTACTGCCGCATGCCTCGCCCACTTTTCAGCAAGTGGATACACCACAGATAAAGAACTGAAGCAGCTACTAACATCAAACCAACTGCTACGCCAATCTGAATGTCAGACACACCTAAAATGCCATACCGGAACGCGTTCACCATGTGAAGGATCGGATTAGCCATCGATACGCCTTGCCAGAAGGGGGGCAGTAGATCTATTGAGTAAAAAACCCCTCCTAAATAAGTCAAAGGTGTAAGCACGAAGGTAGGAACAATTGAAATATCATCAAAATTACGGGCATAAACCGCATTAATGAAACCTCCAAGAGCAAAAATAGCGGCGGTCAAACTAATCACCAACACCGTTATGCCAAGATGATGCACCTGCATATGAGTAAAGAACAGCGACAATATCGTCACGATGGCAGCCACAGCCAAGCCACGCAGGATACCGCCACAGGCATATCCAATCAGAATGACATGAGGCGAGACAGGCGAAACCAATAGCTCCTCGACAGAGCGCTGAAACTTACTACTGAAAAAGCTGGATACAACGTTACTATAAGAATTGGTAATAACAGACATCATGATCAAACCGGGCACAATGTATTCCATATAGGAAAACCCGCCCATGCCGCCTATACGGTTACCGATCAAGTTGCCGAAAATTACAAAATACAAAGCCATTGTAATTGCGGGAGGCAGTAATGTTTGTGCCCATATGCGAGTAAAACGCCGTACCTCTCGATTAACAATAGTTTGTAAAGCAATTAGGTTCGCACTGAATTCACTTTTCATTGCTTTCCCTTCGCCAGATTTTTCTCGACCAGCGATACGAACAGCTCCTCAAGACGATTTGCCTTGTTTCGCATACTTATTACTTCCATGCCCTGGGCATTTAATTGCACAAAGAGGTCGTTAATTCCTAGCGACTTGTCTACTTGCACCTCAACGGAATGCTCACTGATCAATCTGACGGGATAACCTGCCAATACTGGAGCCTTAGAAAGGCTTTGCTTCACATCTAAAATAAAAGTCTCTACATGCAGCTTTTGAAGAAGCTGACGCATACTAGTATTTTCAACGATCCGCCCATGATCAATGATGGCGATATTTCGACAGAGCTGCTCCGCTTCCTCTAGGTAGTGAGTCGTAAGAATGATACTGATACCCTGCCGATTGAGCTCAGTGAGAAAAGTCCACATGGAGCGACGCAACTCGATGTCGACACCCGCAGTTGGCTCATCAAGAATCAGTAGTCTTGGCTTGTGGATCAGCGCTCTGGCAATCATCAGACGACGCTTCATACCTCCTGACAACATACGAGAAGGCGTATCTCGCTTGTCCCACAAGCCAAGCTGTGTCAGGTACTCTTCAGCACGCTCTTTGGCCACTCGAGCTGGAATACCGTAATAGCCTGCCTGCGTAACTAAAATATCAAAAGTTTTTTCAAACTGGTTGAAATTGAACTCTTGGGGAACGACACCCAAACAACGCTTGAGCCCTGCTGGATCCTGATCAAGATCATGCCCAAAGGCAGAAACCTCTCCCCCACTTTTATTAACAAGCGTAGAAAGGATACCAATCGTAGTTGATTTACCGGCACCGTTCGGCCCTAGCAAGGCGAAGAAATCGCCTTCAGCAACATCAAGATCAATGCCCTTGAGTGCGTGAAAGCCGTTACCGTATGTTTTTGTAAGCTGGCGTATGGACAGGGCTTTACTCATGTCTCGCACAATTATTAAGAGTGGACTTGTTTAATAAGGGTAAAGCATCCGTTTTACAACCTCTTGTGCATGTATACCCACACGCCTCGAAGCCAGCATGTGAACAGACAGCCTAGAGCAAGCCCCTTATACTGCTCACCTGAATACAACCCGGACATGCAAATGACCACCGACTACCTGCAATATAACCTTGCATTACTAGCCCACCTGCGCACTATCCTAGAAGCATTGGGAGAAGCAGAGCAGGTTCCAGAGGAAAACCATGCTCTTTTTTTAGAGCGCTTCGACGACTTACTCCAACAACTACCAAGCAATCCCGAAACAAATCATTACCTAGGACAGGATTTGATTGGCCAGGTGTTTTACCGATATCCGCAAATAGCACATTTGATACCTAGAGACCTGCTCTGGTTTTTTGGAGGCGATTGCTTGCATTTCATGCCTGACGAAGAAATTGAGCTTTATCAAGCACTTGAAGAGCGCCGTCATGAAGCTGAAGCCGCTGGCAGGCCCTTCGATTGGGCTCAAGAAAAGCAATTGCTGTTCGTACCAAGAGAAAACAACGCACACTGACGCTAAAAGGGCTGGCTCTGCTGGCCCCTCAAGGAAAATTACGCACAAACAAAAATACCGCCGAAAGGCGGTATTTTTGAATTTGGAGCGGGAAACGAGACTCGAACTCGCGACCCCGACCTTGGCAAGGTCGTGCTCTACCAACTGAGCTATTCCCGCAATGGCGTCCCCTAGGGGACTCGAACCCCTGTTACCGCCGTGAAAGGGCGGTGTCCTAGGCCACTAGACGAAGGGGACATTACCCAATGGAGTTTACAACCGCAAACCCCTTAACTTACCAGCACCGCCTTAGCAATGCCTTTAAACTGGAGCGGGAAACGAGACTCGAACTCGCGACCCCGACCTTGGCAAGGTCGTGCTCTACCAACTGAGCTATTCCCGCAATGGCGTCCCCTAGGGGACTCGAACCCCTGTTACCGCCGTGAAAGGGCGGTGTCCTAGGCCACTAGACGAAGGGGACGTGACCTGGAGCTTATAACAGCTTCCCACTTCCTACGCTTGCCAGAGGCTTTGCGCTTGAAGTGGCGCGCATTTTAGGGAGACCTTACAGACCCGTCAACACTTATTTAAATTTTTTTAAATCAATGACTTTGAGGCTAAAGAAACAGCCGAATTGGCCAATAAAGCATTACCACAATTGATATGCAGGTCGACAGGAAACCTTGATGTCAGTATCAATGATTGCCTCCCTGATTGTATCAGGTGCCTTTCTTCTGATTTTTATCAGCTTTCTCAATCAGAAGCTGGAAGCCCATCAGCTTGAAAAAACCCGCTTGAGAGCTGAGCTGACTAGCCGCATCAGGCGCTACGAACAGCTGTCCAATAACTTACCAGGACAATGGATGAGCCCTGCTCTAAAGCTTTTACTGTCTAGACTGGAGCTCGTTCTTCTAGAACGCCTGACGTTAAAAGGTAAAAGCCCGGTTGATGAAGCACGCATTAAGCTTCTACAAGAGGAAATCGCAAAGGGCGACGAAATCGAGATCCATAATGCTCATCAGACGATAAGCAGCGAAGCAAAAGCCAAACAGGTCCGTGCCCAGCTGGAAAACCTGCATGCACAGATCAGCTATGCTATTCAGAACAGCTTAATCGACTCGCGCGAGGCGGAATACTGGGACGGAGAAATTCGAGATTTAATGACATTATTGCATTTCGAGTTCTTCGACTCCCTGGGCCGCCAGTTTCTCGAACAAGGACAGCTATCTCCAGCTAGGCAAGCCTTTGAACGAGCTGCTCAGTACATTCGAAAGAAACCCAACGCCGATAAATTCGAGGAACACCTGCTTTATCTTGATGAGCAGGTTAACGCCATTAAGATAAAGCAGGGTGTAGGTCAAAATATCCGAGAACCTACTCAACTTCTTCAAGGCATGGAAGAGCTGGAAAAAGAAGATGCGCCAATGAAGTCGATTTACGACTGAGAGGACACGGCCAGAGATAAGGCCGTGTCATATCATTAGCACTGACTGGAAGCTAACAGGATTTCTGCCAGCCGCTCTACGCCAGCCTGATCGACCTCGGTAAAACGTCCCAACTCAGGACTGTCCAGATCCAAAACACCAATCAGCCGACCATCTTTGACCAATGGTACAACCAGCTCGCTGTTAGACGCACTGTCGCAGGCAATATGCCCTGGGAATGCATGCACATCCCTGACCCGCTGCGTCTGACGTGTCTGAGCCGCTGCTCCACAAACACCTCGACCAAACGGAATACGTACGCAAGCTATTTTACCTTGAAAAGGCCCAAGAACCAGCTCATCGTTTCGGCTCAGATAAAATCCGGCCCAATTCAAGCCTGGCATTTCATGGAAGAGAAAGGCTGCACACTGCGATGCATTCGCAATGAAATCATGCTCGCCTGAAAGCAAAGACTCCAATTGTGCAGCCAATAGTTCATATCCTGCCAAATCCTGGCCGATGTCACTCAAATCACGCATAAGACTCCCCCAATAACTTCATTCCCACCCAATGGCGGGCAAATTGGTAAGCACAACGACCGTTGCGATTGCCTCGTCCCAGCGCCCATCGGATCGCCTCTTTTTCCTCAGCTTCGCCCCAATGCAAATCAAGTCGAGCCTTTTCTGCCTGTACCTTTACCCAATGCTTAACAACAATAAGAAATTGATCCTGAGTAAAAGGATAAAAAGACAACCAAAGACCGAAACGGTCTGATAGGGCAATCTTATCCTCTACCGACTCATTAGGATGTAACTCGCCATCCTCCCCCCGCTCCCAATTAGCATTATCACTTTGCCGCTCGGAGACCAGATGCCTGCGATTGGAGGTAGCGTAGAGAAGAACATTGTCGGGCGCCTGCTCAAGCGACCCATCAAGAACACTTTTTAATACACGGTAGTCATCGTTACTGGCATCAAAAGAAAGATCATCGCAAAAGATCACGAACCGCTGTGACAGCTTGCTCACCTGCGTAACAATACGAGGCAGATCAGTTAAATGATCACGCTCGACCTCAATCAGCCGCAGCCCTTGTTGGGCATATTCCGCTAATAAAGCCCGAACCAGCGAAGACTTACCAGTCCCACGTGCCCCCCATAACAGAGCATGATTGGCGGGCAGGCCGTTAACAAATTGCTGGGTATTCTGCCCTAGCTGAACCTGCTGCCGGTCTACACCCTGCAAATCGGATAAGTGTAGATCCAGATTGACATCAATTGGCTGCAAATAACCACTTTGCCCCTCACGGCGCCAGCGCGCCGCAATTGTCTTTTCCCAATCGATAGGCTCACGCACCGCAGGAAGTAAAGGTTCGAGTCTTGCCAGAACTGTTTCGGCCCGGACTAGGAGCGCATCGAGTCTTGTTGAGTCCACGAATGTGTATCCTTAAATATAAACTGCTTGTTACAGACGCCTTACAATGCAGCTTCATAAGACCAATCCTCAACGGATTGCACTTAAGGCGCACGATGCAACAAGACTTTAGATACAAATAGCTTAAACGACCGATAGTCAGCTAACAAATCAGTAGCCGTTCAAGCTTTTTTCTTAAAGAGACCGGCTTGACCCAAGGCGCGAAGCGTTGAACTGATGCGTCTCGGGTACCAACCAAGAACTTTGTAAAATTCCATTTGATGCTTGGACCTCCTAATAATCCAGGAGCCAACTCCTTGAGCAGGGAAAACAGCGGGTGAGCTTCTTTGCCATTTACGTCGACCTTGCATGACAACGGAAAAGAGACACCAAACCTAACTTGGCAGAACCTCTCAATATCGTGGTTAGACCCTGGCTCCTGATGATTAAACTGATTACAAGGAAACCCCACCACAACGAGACCTTTTTCCTGATAAAACTGCCAGAGCTCCTCCAGCCCTTCGTACTGCGGAGTAAACCCACAACGACTTGCTGTATTAACAAGCAGATAGGCTTTCGCATCAGGCGCAATATCCAGCAAACACACAGAAGCGCCACTCACCAGCCTGAACGGTGTTTGCAGCAGCCTTTGGATAGCCTCTGCCTTACTGCTCGAACCGCGCAGGATCATTCGCGCGGCGCTAACTCGAGCGCCACCGAATTAATGCAATAACGCAACCCTGTAGGTGGCGGCCCATCAGGAAAAACGTGCCCCAGATGGGCATCACAGCGGACACACAACACTTCAATACGATGCATGCCATAACTGAAGTCTTCTTCCTCACGCAAAGCCTCAGGGGAAATCGGCTGATAAAAACTTGGCCACCCACAGCCGGAACTGTACTTGGTACTAGAATCGAAAAGCGCCTGTCCGCAGCACGCACAATGATAAGTGCCTGGTGTTTTAGTGTCACAATATCTTCCCGTATAGGGCGCCTCGGTCGCCTTAAGACGACAAACACGAAACTGCTCTTCAGTCAGGTCTTCACGCCAGACCTCTTCAGGCTTGCTGATTTTATCCATTGATTCCCCCTTTACCCTGGAAAAGCCCCGAATCTGTATCTTTTGAAAAATCAGGGGCAGTCGTATGATTCCGCTCAGTCTGTCACTCACTGAAAGGGCTGCCAAGCCACCCAGATAATCTGCAGATATCTGCACCAGACACCAAGAATATCCAGGCACTTCCAATTTTTTGGCCACTACCAAACGGGATTCGTAATAAATGCAGGTTAGCAAATCGAACAAGCTCGCCAATGTCTGCTATGACATACGTGGGCCGGTGCTTAAGCATGCCAAACGCCTTGAAGAGGAAGGCCACCGCATCCTCAAGCTCAATATCGGCAATCCGGCACCATTTGGTTTCGAGGCTCCCGAAGAAATTCTGCAGGATGTCATTCGCAACCTTCCAACAGCACAAGGTTATAGTGACTCCAAAGGCCTATTTAGTGCACGCAAGGCCGTCATGCAGTACTACCAGCAGAAGAAGGTAGAGGGTGTTGGCATTGAGGACATCTACCTAGGCAACGGTGTTTCTGAACTCATTGTCATGGCAATGCAAGCTCTTTTGAATAACAATGATGAAGTGCTGATCCCGGCGCCTGACTATCCACTCTGGACCGCTGCTGTCAGCCTGGCTGGTGGCAAGCCTGTCCACTACCTGTGTGATGAGCAGTCAGACTGGTTTCCCGATCTGTCAGACATGGCTAGCAAAATCACGTCGAATACCAAAGCCCTGGTTCTCATCAACCCAAACAACCCGACCGGCGCCGTTTACTCTAAGGCCGTCTTGGAAGGTATTGTCGAGCTGGCGCGCCAACACAACCTGGTCATTTTTTCCGACGAGATTTACGACAAAATCCTGTACGACGAAGCTGTCCATATTTCGACCGCCTCACTGGCTCCCGACGTGCTGTGCCTAACGTTCAACGGCTTGTCAAAATCCTATCGCGTTGCCGGCTTCCGATCCGGCTGGGTGGCTATCTCTGGACCAAAACAGAAAGCACAAAGTTATATCGAGGGATTGGATATCCTGGCCAACATGCGTCTTTGTGCGAACGTACCGAGCCAACACGCGATTCAAACCGCTCTCGGTGGCTATCAGAGCATTAATGACCTCGTATTGCCGAACGGCCGCCTGCTTGAGCAGCGCAATAGAGCATGGGAATTACTCAATGACATTCCTGGGGTGAGCTGCGTTAAACCAATGGGCGCCCTTTATGCCTTCCCCAAAATTGACCCCAAGATATGCCCGATTCATAACGATGAAAAATTCGTTCTCGACTTGTTGCTATCAGAAAAACTATTGATCGTTCAGGGAACGGCATTCAACTGGCCCTGGCCTGATCACTTCCGTGTAGTTACGCTCCCCCGCGTCGATGATCTTGAGCAGGCTATTGGCCGAATCGGTAGTTTCCTACGCACCTATCGGCAATAACCAGATGGATCTCCAGATCGAAGATTTTTACAAGGACGCTGCACGAGCCATGCTTGTCCTGTATCAAAACTTTCCGCGTAAAGCCACGCTTTATGTAGAAGACTTGATCGGCCGCGAGGAGCCCGACCAGTTCGGGCTTCCTAGCGCTCGGCATCAAAGTTGCTTTGGTGCTCTACTCTGGCTCGCCGATGAAGGTTATCTGCGCTATACCAGCACCCTGGGTTACGATGCATTGGATCAAGCCATCTTGACTGAAAAAGCGTTTCTTCGTCTTTCAGCAAGCCACCCTCATTTGCTAAAAGAAGCCGAGGCACTTCCTCCCTCTGTAAGACGTCAACGCTCTACGCTAGCCCAGCATCTACGGGAGGCCTTGGCCGAAAACGCTAGCGAGCGGTTAGTCTTGATTACCCGCTTGGTCTTCAGATCTAGCAGCCAAGCGACATAGTTTGAAATAGTCGTTTGATTGAATCAACATCAGGCGAACCTTATATACGCCGCATACAATCGGTTTTTCCTGTTAGGAGAAGTTTTACACCATGATGCGTATTCTGCTGTTCCTAGGCACTAACCTGGCAGTACTGCTGATTGCCAGCATTACGCTCAAGGTACTGGGAGTGGATCGTTTTACCGGCCAGAACTATGGAAGTCTGCTGGTTTTCTGTGCCGTTTTCGGCTTTGCCGGCTCGCTGTTCTCATTGTTCATTTCCAAATGGATGGCAAAGATGAGTACCGGCACGGAAATCATCAGCCAACCACGCACCCGACACGAACAATGGCTGCTACAGACTGTAGAGGAGCTTTCTCGTGACGCAGGCATTCGGATGCCTGAAGTTGGTATTTTTCCTGCCTACGAAGCAAATGCCTTCGCAACAGGTTGGAACAAGAACGATGCGCTCGTTGCCGTCAGCCAAGGATTGCTGGAGCGATTTTCTCCAGAAGAAGTTAGGGCGGTCCTTGCTCATGAAATCGGGCACGTTGCCAATGGCGACATGGTGACCCTCACGCTAATTCAAGGCGTGGTCAACACCTTCGTCATGTTCTTTGCTCGTATCTTTGGCAGTATTATTGACAAGACCGTTTTCAAGACGGAAGAAGGTCATGGACCAGCATACTATATCACCAGCATTGTGGCCGAACTGGTACTGGGTATTCTCGCAACCATGATTGTCATGTGGTTCTCACGATTCCGGGAGTTCCGTGCCGACGATGCCGGTGCTCGTCTCGCAGGCACAGGAGCCATGATCTCTGCACTGCAACGACTACGCGCTGAGCAAAATATGCAAAGCCAGCACATGCCAGACACCTTGACGGCTTTCGGCATCAATAGCGTCAAGAAAAGCGGTATTGCTCAATTCTTTATGAGCCATCCGCCGCTTGAAGAGCGTATCGAAGCACTTAGGCGCCGCCAGCATTAAGCATGACGTAATATTGAAGGCCCTGGTTTAACCGGGGCCTTTTCATATGCACCGCTCTGCCAGTCGATAAACAGCCCCCCTCTTTCAAAAAGAATCTCTGTTGCAGATGTATCGCATTGGCTTGCTAGACCGAGATATAGAGCCTATGCGGTGAATGCGAAAGCATGACCTTGCTGATATACTGCCCGCCGATTGTTGGGTCTTTAACCCAGGGATCAATTCGGGAAGGCTCCACTCTGGATCCACCCAGCGTACAGGCCTGAAACCTGGAACCGTCTTTCGGCATCTCCATTCGGGCCCGCTGAGCGCTCGAACTTGCTCCCCGATCTCGCGTTTTCATCTGCGCTCATGAGTGCCTTGTCGGCGTACTCGCTGGTTCTGCGCTCCACTATCTGCGCAATCGCTATGATACAGAGAGGATAACGTAACAAAATGTCCACAACGTCGAAGATCATTTATACGCTCACTGACGAAGCTCCTGCCCTCGCCACGTATTCCCTGCTACCGATCGTCAAAGCATTTACTGCATCATCTGGTATTGCTGTCGAGACTCGCGACATTTCGCTTGCAGGTAGAATTATTGCGACTTTCCCCGAGTACTTGAGCGATGACCAGAAGATTTCCGACCACCTGGCTGAATTAGGTCAGTTGGCCAAAACTCCCGAAGCCAACATCATCAAGCTTCCTAACATTAGCGCCTCCGTACCGCAGCTAAAGGCCGCAATCAAGGAATTGCAAGCGCAAGGCTATGCGCTTCCAAACTATCCGGACGAGCCCAAGACTGACGAAGAAAAAGACGTTAAATCCCGCTACGACAAGATCAAGGGCAGCGCTGTAAACCCTGTGCTACGTGAAGGCAACTCGGATCGTCGGGCTCCTCTCTCAGTCAAGAATTACGCCAAGAAGCATCCTCACAAAATGGGAGCCTGGAGCACTGACTCTAAATCCCATGTAGCCCACATGAGCAGCGGCGACTTCTATGGCAGCGAAAAATCTGCACTTATTAGCGGAGACGGCAGCGTCAGGATCGAACTGATCAAGAAAGACGGTAGCACTCAGGTTCTGAAAGAGAAGACAGCGGTCAAGACTGGAGAAGTCATCGATGCTGCTGTAATGAATGCCAAGGCACTGCGCAGCTATATTGAAACGGCTATTGCCGACGCCAAGGACTCAGGTGTTCTGCTGTCCCTGCACCTGAAAGCGACCATGATGAAAGTCTCTGACCCCATCATGTTTGGTCATGTTGTTTCCGTCTTTTATGCAGAAGCTTTGAACAAGCACGCCGAAACGCTAAGCCAGCTAGGCGTCGACCTTAATAATGGCCTGGGCGACCTCTACGCCAAAATCAAGTCGCTTCCGGAAGAGAAGCAAGCTGAGATTGAAGCAGACATCCAAGCCGTGTATGAAAAGCGCCCCGCGCTGGCTATGGTCAATTCGGACAAAGGCATTACCAATCTTCATGTCCCGAGTGATGTCATTGTGGATGCTTCAATGCCCGCCATGATTCGTGAGTCGGGCAAGATGTGGGGCCCGGACGGTCAGCTACACGACACTGTAGCCATGATTCCCGACCGCTGCTACGCAGGTCTTTATCAGGTTGTAATTGATGACTGCAAACTGAATGGCGCCTTTGATCCAGCGACCATGGGCAGCGTTCCCAACGTAGGCTTGATGGCGCAGAAAGCAGAAGAATACGGCTCGCATGACAAGACATTCCAGATTCCAGCAGACGGCGTAGTTCGCGTCACTGACGATAAAGGCCAGCTCCTGCTAGAACACACCGTTGAAGCAGGTGATATTTGGCGCATGTGCCAGACGAAGGATGCCCCGATTCGTGACTGGGTAAAACTGGCCGTCAACCGTGCCCGCGCCAGCAACACTCCTGCAGTGTTCTGGTTGGATCCTGCCCGAGCGCATGATTCGCAACTAATCGAAAAGGTAAAGACCTACCTAAAGGATCATGATACTAACGGGCTAGATATCCAAATCATGTCCCCAGAAGAAGCCACCCGTTTCTCCCTGGCCCGCATCCGTGAAGGTAAAGACACTATTTCTGTTACTGGCAACGTACTGCGTGACTACCTGACAGACCTGTTCCCGATCATGGAACTGGGTACTAGCGCCAAGATGCTATCGATCGTTCCGCTCATGAATGGCGGTGGTCTATTCGAAACCGGCGCAGGCGGCTCAGCGCCCAAGCACGTTCAGCAGTTCGTACAAGAAAACCACTTGCGCTGGGATTCGCTGGGTGAATTCCTGGCCTTAGCAGAGTCGCTCGACCATTACGGCAACGTAACTAATAACGCTAAAGCCAAACTGTTTGCAAAAACCTTGGACCAAGCGAACGGTAAGTTCCTCGACAGCAACAAATCGCCCTCGCGCAAGGTAGGTGAACTGGACAACCGAGGCAGCCATTTTTATCTGGCGCTCTACTGGGCTCAAGCTCTGGCAGAGCAAACGGAAGACAGTGCGCTGCAGGCCCAATTTACCAAACTGGCCCAGACACTTTCAGACAATGAAACCAAGATTGTCGAAGAGCTGAACACGGTACAGGGCAAGCCGGTAGAGATTGGCGGGTACTACCACCCGAACCCTGAACTGGCCAGCCAGGCGATGCGCCCAAGCGCAACGCTTAATGCGGCCTTGAACGCTCTTGCTAGCGCTTAAGTATTAGCCTTGATATAAACGAAGCCCCGGTTGATCCGGGGTTTCGTCTATCAGGCGCCCTAACACGAACCTGGATGGATTTATGGATTGGCATCCGCATGTAACAGTCGCTACCCTCATAGAAGACCAAGGCCGCTTTCTGTTTACCGAGGAACTGATCGAAGGCCAGATACGCCTCAATCAGCCTGCAGGCCATTTAGAGCCCAACGAGACACTCCTAGATGCCGCTATTCGCGAAACACTAGAAGAAACGGGCTGGGAAGTAGAGCTGACAGGTATTACAGGAATTTATTTGTATACAGCGCCAAGCAACGGCATTACCTATCAGCGCATCTGTTTTTCAGCAAGCCCGGTACGCCATCGATCCGATCACCCTCTTGATAAAGGTATCATCGGCCCCAAATGGTTGAGTCGAGATGAACTTCTTGGCGAAAAGCCCCGATGGAGAAGCGAGCTAGTTCTGCGATGCATCGATGACTACTTATCGAACGGCGCCTCTTCACTTGATCTGATACGCCTTTAAGCTCATCGCCGCAGCCTCACTGAGCCTGTTAAACTGTGCCTTTTTAGATAACTCTTCCTATGTATACGCCCTCTTCATCTCGCGTCATCGTTGGCATGTCCGGCGGAGTAGACTCCTCTGTCTCAGCTCTGCTACTGAAAGAACAGGGCTACCAGGTTGAAGGCCTGTTCATGAAGAACTGGGAGGAAGACGATGGCACCGAATACTGTACAGCTAAAGAAGACCTAGCCGATGCGCAGGCTGTCTGCGAGCGACTCGGCATTAAACTGCATACTGCGAATTTTGCGGCGGAATACTGGGACAATGTATTCGAGCATTTTCTCGCCGAGTACAAGGCCGGACGCACGCCCAATCCCGATATCCTCTGCAACCGGGAAATCAAGTTCAAGGCCTTTTTGGACTACGCCCTTCTGCTGGGCGCAGATCTCATCGCGACAGGTCATTATGTACGCCGGAGAGACGTTGAGAACCAGACTCAGCTACTCAAAGGCCTGGACGCCAATAAAGATCAAAGTTACTTCCTGCATGCTGTAGCAGGTGAGCAGTTGGCGCGCAGCCTGTTTCCGGTAGGCGAGCTGGAAAAGCCCGAAGTGCGAGCCATTGCTGAGCGACACGGTTTAGCCACGGCCCGTAAAAAGGACTCCACAGGCATCTGCTTTATTGGAGAACGTCGCTTCGCTGACTTCCTTAAGCAATACTTGCCGGCACAACCTGGCAATATTGAAACGACCGAAGGCAAAATCATCGGCAAACATCACGGGCTTATGTACCACACGATTGGTCAGCGGCAAGGATTGGGCATTGGTGGCATGAAGGACTCGAACGACGACCCTTGGTATGTCCTAGCCAAGGACCTGAACCGCAACGTCTTAGTCGTAGGCCAAGGGAATGAACATCCCTGGCTTTATTCGAAAGCCTTGACTGTTAACACGATGTACTGGGTAAACCCCATCGATCTCGCCCAGCCGCGAGCTTTAAAAGCCAAGGTGCGTTATCGCCAGCAGGATCAGGCTTGCATCCTGCATCAAACCGAAAGCGGTTACCGGGTCGTATTCGAAACGCCACAGCGAGCAGTTACGCCTGGTCAGTCCGTAGTGTTTTATGAAAATGACATTTGTCTGGGCGGAGGCGTCATCGAGCAAGCAGAGCCAGCTTACAAGGAGTTTTCAGCCGCATGAGCTCGATCCATGAACAACTCGTAGCATTGGGCGCAGTATTCGAAGCAGCTGTTCTTGTCGATCGCCTGGCGAAAACTGGGCAGATCAGCGAAGCTCCACTGGCCTGCATGCTAGGCAGCCTGCTAGCGCGCAACCCAAGAAATACCCTAGAAGTATATGGCGGCGACAGCGTCAATCTGCGTGAAGGTCTTAAAGCCCTATCCAGTGCCTTGGAACGCAACCCTTCAAGCCTGCAAAAGGAACCTCTGCGCTATGCTCTGACAATGATCGCTCTTGAGCGACGCCTAGAGCGCCGAGGTGACATGCTCGAACTCATCGGCAAGCGGCTCGATCAGGTGCAACAGCAAGTCCAGCATTTCGGACTGGTTCATGACAATGTAATAGCAGCCTTTGGCAGTATTTACGAAGACACACTCAGCACGTTTCGCCAGCGCATTCAGGTACATGGCGAGATGCGGCATTTACAGGTGCCCTCTAATGCAGCCAAGGTACGCACGTTACTACTGGCAGGTATTCGCTCAGCCCGCCTCTGGCGTCAACTAGGCGGGCATCGTTGGCAAATGGTATTTAGCCGTCGAAAACTGCTCGATGAACTTTATCCATTACTAAACAGCTAATCGGACAAAAGAACCGATCAGTCCCCAAGAAGGCGCTTTGGTGTATTCTATTGCGCCTTTTTCCTTTATGACTGTCGAGAATGCCCATGCAGCTTTCCTCGCTTACTGCGGTTTCGCCTATTGATGGCCGCTATGCCGGTAAGACCCTTGCCTTACGCTCCATTTTTAGCGAATACGGCTTGATTCGTTTCCGCGCCATGGTCGAAGTTCGCTGGTTACAGCGACTAGCCTCCCACGAGGCGATTGCCGAGGTAGCTCCATTCTCTAACGAGGCCAATGCGGTTCTTGAAAAGTTGGTTACCGAATTCAGCCTTGAGCAGGCTGAACGCGTAAAGGAAATCGAACGCACCACGAACCATGATGTAAAAGCCATTGAATACTTACTGAAAGAACAGGCTTCGACACTGCCTGAGCTTGAGGCTGTTAGCGAGTTCATTCATTTCGCCTGCACATCCGAAGATATCAATAACTTGTCCCACGCCTTAATGCTACGTGAAGGACGGGATACTGTATTGCTTCCCTTGATGCGCAACATTGCTCAGGCTATCCGTGAGCTGGCACATCGATTTGCCGACGTGCCTATGCTTTCACGCACACACGGGCAACCCGCCTCGCCTACAACGCTGGGCAAGGAAATGGCTAATGTCGTGTATCGCCTGGAACGCCAGATTCAGCAGATCGCCAACATAGAACTGCTAGGTAAGATCAATGGCGCCGTAGGCAACTACAACGCCCACCTTTCCGCTTATCCAAATGCAGATTGGGAAGCCAACGCCCGTGATTTTGTAGAGAAAGATTTAGGGCTGGCGTGGAATCCGTATACCACCCAAATCGAGCCGCACGACTATATCGCCGAACTGTTTGATGCCATTGCTCGCTTCAATACCATTCTGATCGACTTTGATCGCGATGTATGGGGCTATATTTCGCTGGGCTATTTCAAGCAAAAGACCATAGCCGGAGAAATTGGCTCATCAACCATGCCGCACAAGGTTAATCCGATCGATTTCGAGAATTCGGAAGGCAACCTAGGTATTGCCAATGCCCTGCTACACCACTTGGCCAGCAAGCTCCCCGTTTCCCGCTGGCAACGTGACCTGACGGATTCTACTGTTTTGCGCAACCTTGGCGTGGGGATTGCCCATGGCGTTATTGCCTATGAAGCGACCCTTAAAGGTATCAGCAAGCTTGAGCTTAACGCTCAACGCATTGCAGAAGATCTCGACAATTGCTGGGAGGTTCTGGCCGAACCAGTACAAACCGTTATGCGCCGCTATGGCGTGGCGAACCCCTATGAAAAGCTTAAAGAGCTGACCCGAGGAAAAGGCATCAGTGCGGAAGTTCTCCAGACTTTCATCGAGAGCCTAGACATCCCTGCTCAAGCCAAGGCGGAACTCAAGCAACTGACGCCTGCAAACTATATTGGAAACGCAGCTCAACAAGCCAAGCGCGTCTAACCAAGCCCAATCATTTATGCCCGGCTGTGCCGGGCTTTTTTATTTCAGAGAACGATAATGAACGCCGATCGCCCGTTGCAACTCCTGGGAGGGCTAACTGCCCGAGAATTCCTGCGTGATTACTGGCAGCGCAAACCCCTGCTTGTTCGCCAAGCCATCACTGACTTTGAAAGCCCGCTATCGCCTGACGAACTGGCTGGCCTAGCGCTAGAGGAAGAAGTCGAGTCGCGAATTATCACATCCGAAGGAAAGAACACCTGGCAATTACGCCGCGGACCTTTTGTAGAAGATGATTTCAGCACTCTTCCTGAGCAAGACTGGACGCTGCTCGTCCAGGCAGTCGATCAGTTTGTTCCTGAGGTTGCCGAACTACTGGAGCATTTCAGGTTTCTGCCCAGCTGGCGCATTGATGACATTATGATCAGCTACGCTACGCCAGGCGGTGGCGTAGGCCCACACTATGACAATTATGACGTCTTCCTTCTGCAAGGACATGGTCGCCGTCGCTGGAAAATAGGCCAACGCTGCACCAGTGATAGTACATTGCTTGAAAATACCGAAATCAAGGTTTTAGCCGAATTCGAGCAAAGTGATGAATGGGTTCTAGAGCCTGGAGACATGCTTTATCTACCGCCCCAAATCGCTCATGACGGCATTGCCGAAGACGAATGCATGACCTACTCGATCGGCTTCCGCGCCCCTAGCGCAGCCGAAGTGTTGACGCATTTTACGGACTTCCTAGCTCAATTCCTTCCAGAAGAGGAGCGCTATAGCGACGCTGGCAGCACACCTGTCATCGATGATCCACATAAAATTCAGCGGGATGCTCTAGATCGTCTGAAGTCACTGATCAGTGAGCACATGAATGATGAAAGAATGATGCTGGCCTGGTTTGGTCAATTCATGACAGAGCCGCGCTACCCTGAATTAATTAGCGGCGAAACACTGGAAGACGATGAGCTCACACAGACTCTTTCCGAAGGCGCCTTACTGGTACGCAACCCTAGTGCACGCCTAGCCTGGTGCGAGATGGAGGGGGATCTAATGCTATTTGCAAGCGGACAGAGCCGACTGTTACCCGGGCATCTCCAAGAGCTGTTGAAATTGATATGCTCAGCGGATGCGCTGCATCAGGAAAACCTGGGCCGCTGGCTACAAGACGAAACAGGCCAGGAGCTGGTGCGCGAACTAGTTAGACAAGGCAGCTTGGTATTCGCTGATGAGTGAAACCTCTATCCGTTTGGCGGATTGGAAACGTGACAACAAGCTTTTGCGACAAATACGGGAAACCGTATTTGTTCAAGAGCAGGCCGTGCCACCAGAAATGGAATGGGACTCTGAAGATGACCAGGCAGTACACTTCCTTGCACTCGAAGGCGAGTATGCCATTGGGACGGCCCGCCTGCTTAAAGATGGGAAAATAGGCAGAGTGGCTGTTTTAAAGGACTGGCGGGGCCTGCAAATAGGCTCTGCTCTCCTGCAGGCAGTACTTGCTGAAGCAGAGCGCCTCGGCATGCATCGGCAAACATTAAGCGCTCAAATTCCGGCCATTGCGTTTTATGAGCGCTTTGGTTTCAGCGTAACCAGCAAGGAGTATCTAGAAGCTGGTATTGCCCATGTAGACATGACACGTTATAGCCCACCAGTACTCGAGCCGGCCTTACACCTGGAGAAACAAGAAGTCCGCTTCGATACTGCTGAAGCCGCCGCTGAACATATATTGGCCTTGCTAAATCAGGCTCGGCGCACGATTTGCATTTATACCCCTGATCTTGAGCCCCTGCTGTATAACCGTAGCGACATTGAGCATTCCCTTACTCGCTTCTTACTCGCTCACCCTAGAAACCAAATTAAACTATTGGTCAAAGATACTAGTCCGGCTATTAGGCGAGGTCATCGGCTTATTAATCTATCGCGACGCTTGAGCAGTAACTTTTATATTCGCAAATGCTCTCCAAACTACCCAGCAGAAGAACTTGCCTATCTGCTTGTCGACGATAGTGGGCTAGTCATCCGGAAGAATCCCCAGCTATACCACGGTGTGGCCTATTATTCAGCCAAACGCATCGTACGCCTACAACAAAACCGTTTCGACATGACGTGGCAAACTGCCGTGTCGGATCCAAACATGAGAAGCCTGTTGTTATGAGACGCCTCCAATCGCTTACCCTATTCGCCATGCTCTTAAGTGGAGCTTTTTCGGCCCAAGGCGCAGTACGAACAGAAATCGTTGCACTTAACTATCGCACTGCGGATGAGTTATTACCGGTCATACAGTCTTTATTAGGCAACGAAGGCAAGGCAAGCGCATATGGGAATCAGCTGATCATCAATACCGAAGCCAGCAAACTCAACGAAGTCAAAGATTTGCTCCTTCAGCTTGACACCCCGCCGCACCGGCTACTTATTAGTGTCGATACGCGCGCTTCAGGTGAAGACAGTGATCAGGGATATACCATCAACGGGAACATAGGCCGACAGCACAACAGTCAAACTAGAATCATCAGCCGCAGCACAGGCAGCCAACAAGACGGCATTCAACAAGTACAGGCCACTGAAGGCACGCCAGCAAGAGTGCATATAGGCCAGAGCATTCCAGTTACTACAACCGAGATCGATGGTTATGGACGTCCATATACCCGCATGGAATATCGTGATGCCAATCGTGGTTTTTATGTAACTGCCAGCCTGACGGGCAATATTGTTCACCTCTCAATTGAGGGAGGAAACGACACAGCTGATCGCTACAACCCCAATATTATTAATACTCAATCTACGCAGACACGAGTAAGCGGACGACTTGGAGAATGGATTACTCTGAGCGGGTTCAGTCAAAATGCCTCAAGCACTGACGAAGGAATCTTATATAACTACTCTACTCAAGGCCGCTCGGATACACAGTTACGTGTAAAAGTTGACATAACTGACTAACGCACCTATGCGCTCTATCAAGCTTGCTAACAGCCAAATGGCCAAACTATTTTAAAGATATCTTCCTCTACCGCCAGGCAGGCTTCTTGCTCGTCGCTATAAAGCAGTAACGCTCCAAGCCGTTGCAGGCTTACGCCTTATATGCCCTGTTTTATATCTACGACTTTTGTAGTGTTTTTTACTTTATAATAACTACAAAACCTATTGATACCTCACATTCAGCAAGGCAATCTAGCCTCGCTACCGCATAAAAGCCATTCTAATGGCTTGAATATGCGCATCAGGCGACTCCCTGAGGCAGAAATGCAGCATAAGCCTAAAAGGCGCTACATGAAGAATCGCCAAGATCAATGCGGTGCGCTATGCATTCCTAGAGCTGGGCGTCGATGAAGGGGTCATCGTAGCGCGAACTGACTCACTTGGCGCCGGCCTTACAAAACAAATAGCTGTTAGTAAGCAGCCGGGAGACCTAGGGGATCAATACAATAGCTTCTTGGACTGTGAAGAAATTAGCTCAAAGGAGTTAAAAATGGCGATGTCATTATCAACCGTAATGGCAAGCTGTTGCGCCCTAAACGCCTAGCAAGCGGCCTGTTCCAGTTCCGTAAAGGCAGCGGCTAAGATCGGGGTATCTTGGACTGCATCACTTCCCTTCAGAATGGTGCAGATTTTTTATGGATCGAGACAGAAAAACCTCATATCGGCCAAATTAAGAGCATGGTCGATCGCATCCGCGAAGTCGTTCCAAGTGCAAAACTGGTTTACAACAATAGTCCGTCCTTCAATTGAACATTGAGCTTCCGCCAACAAGTGTTCGACGCCTTACTGGCTGAAGGCAAAGACGTATCTGCCTATGATCACAATCAATTGATGAGTGCTCATTATGATGATGCTGAACTGACTCGCATAGCCGATGAAAGAATCCGCACATTCCAACAAGATAGCGCCTGTGAAGCCGGTATCTTTCATCATTTGATTACCCTACCAACCTACCATACTGCCGCCCTCTCCACTGACAATCTAGCCAAAGGCTATTTTGCAGAAGAAGGCATGCTGGCCTATGTCAAAGGCGTACAACGCCAAGAGATTCGCCAAGGCATCGCCTGCGTCAAACATCAAAACATGGCTGGATCCGATATGGGCGATGACCATAAGGAATACTTTGCCGGCGAGGCAGCCCTAAAGGCGGAAGGCAAAAACAATACGATGAATCAGTTCCATTAAAAGTCTGTAATAGATCTCATCAGCATCCTACGACACCACTGGGATGTTGGTGAGATTATTTACTATAGCCGTTCCACTGCTTTTCAAATGCGACTCTATAGGGACACTTACTTAATAGAGAACAAACAAATAAATATTAATGATAATCAATATTATTTAACTGAATTCGAATGTTTTAATAGAGATCAATAATTGACGAAAGTCATTTGAATGAATCTTTTTTGGTCAAAAAATTTACACCGATGTTATTCAGGCATAGAATTCCCTCGCCACTTGCGACCTCATGTCGCAGGATGAGTTAAAGATTTTTCTAGCAAAAATATAAGGACCTTGAGCAATGTCTGACACGACCGGTCTTCTGGCTCACAACTGGAGTTTCGCCATTTTCTTGTTGGGTGTGGTCGGTCTGATAGGATTCATGCTTGGGGTTTCGAGCCTGCTAGGCAGCCGAGCTGTTGGCCGCAGCAAGAACGACCCTTTCGAATCGGGTATCGTTTCTACCGGCGGGGCACGCCTACGCCTCTCCGCTAAATTCTATTTGGTCGCGATGCTGTTCGTGATCTTTGACGTCGAAGCACTCTTTCTCTTCGCTTGGTCCGTTTCTGTCCGGGAATCTGGGTGGGCTGGATTTATCGAAGCTACAGTTTTTATAGCAATTCTGTTGGCAGGTCTTGTCTACCTGTGGCGGATCGGGGCGCTCGATTGGGCTCCTGAAAGCCGTCGCAAGCGGCAGGCGAAGCTAAAACAATGAGGCTTTGGCAATGCAATACAAACTTACCAGGATCGATCCTGATGCTGTAGTGGAGCGCTATCCGGCAGGAACACGTGAAATCGTGCCGGATCCCTCCGAAGAGCAAGCCCATAAAAGTGTTTTTATGGGTAAGCTGGATGACGTTCTGCACAACACAGTCAACTGGGGCCGCAAGAACTCCTTATGGCCTTATAACTTCGGCTTGTCGTGCTGCTATGTGGAAATGACCACAGCATTTACAGCACCCCATGACATTGCTCGTTTTGGTGCAGAAGTTATTCGAGCATCACCTCGTCAGGCTGATTTCATGGTGGTGGCCGGAACCTGCTTTATCAAGATGGCCCCGGTCATTCAGCGCCTGTATGAGCAGATGCTTGAGCCCAAATGGGTTATCTCCATGGGCGCATGTGCCAATTCCGGTGGAATGTATGATGTCTACTCGGTTGTCCAAGGCGTGGACAAATTTCTACCCGTAGACGTTTACATCCCGGGCTGCCCTCCTCGTCCCGAGGCATTCTTGCAAGGCCTCATGCTTTTGCAGGACTCGATTGGCGAGGAGCGTCGTCCCCTTTCGTGGGTAGTTGGCGAACAAGGCATCTACCGTGCCGAAATGCCAGCTCAACGAGAAGAACGGCGCGAACAGCGTATTCAGGTTACCAACCTGCGCAGCCCCGACGAAGTGTGAGCCTCCTGGCTCACACATGACGTTGACCGATAGCGACGGATAATCATGACTGCAGACACTGCTCTGTCCGCACCCCTGCATGCTGCCCAAGATGAAGGTGTAGTGGGTGAACTTAAGGCACGCTTCAGCGCTGATATGCTGATTGTTCAAACCACTCGTACGGGCATGCCCGTGGTGTGGGTGCCCCGTGAAAAGCTTAAAGAAGTACTGACCTACCTGCGTAATCTGCCGCACCCTTATGTCATGCTGTACGACCTGCATGGCATGGACGAGCGGCTACGCACTCAGCGCCGCGGTTTACCGCCAGCTGACTTCACCGTGTTTTATCAGCTGATGTCCATCGAGCGGAATAGCGATGTGATGATCAAGGTCGCGCTGTCGATTAACGACCTGACTCTGCCTACCGTAACGGACATCTGGCCGAACGCCAATTGGTACGAACGTGAAGTCTGGGACATGTTCGGTATCCGGTTCGACGGCCACCCCCTACTCAAGCGGATGCTGATGCCTGATAACTGGCAAGGCCATCCGCTACGTAAGGACTATCCAGCCCGAGCTACGGAGTTCGACCCCTATGCCCTGAACGCGGCCAAGCAGGACCTGGAGCAAGAGACTCTGCGCTTCAAGCCTGAGGAGTGGGGCATGAAGCAACAGAGCGATACGTCTGACTTCATGTTCCTGAACCTGGGCCCAAATCACCCGTCCGCCCACGGTGCCTTCCGCATAATTCTTCAGCTGGACGGTGAAGAGATCGTCGACTGTGTTCCCGAGATCGGCTATCACCACCGTGCAGCCGAGAAAACTGGCGAACGTCAGTCCTGGCATAGCTATATCCCCTATACCGACCGGGTTGACTACCTAGGCGGTGTGATGAACAACCTTCCATACGTGCTGGCGGTTGAGAAGCTTGCTGGAATTACCGTTCCTGCGCGGGTTGAAGTGATTCGTATAATGATGTGCGAATACTTCCGCATCATGAGCCACCTGTTGTTTTTGGGTACCTATATCCAGGACGTAGGCGCCATGACGCCAGTCTTCTTCGCCTTTACAGATCGTCAGCGTGCCTACAAGGTCGTAGAAGCCATTACCGGCTTCCGGATGCACCCGGCCTGGTTCCGTATCGGGGGCGTCGCACATGACTTGCCGCGCGGCTGGGACAAGCTGGTCAAGGAATTCATCGATTGGTTACCCAAGCGCCTTGATGAATACGAAAAATCGGCGATCCGCAATAGTATCCTCAAGGGCCGTACGGTCGGCGTAGCGCAATACAATACTGAAGAAGCATTGCGCTGGGGCGTTACCGGACCGAATTTGCGCGCGACCGGCCTGAGCTACGATATGCGCAAGGCACGTCCTTACTCTGGTTACCAGAACTTCGAATTCGAAGTACCGATAGCCCATAACGGTGATGCCTATGATCGCTGTCTGGTTCGCATCGAAGAAATGCGCCAAAGCCTGCGTATCATTGATCAGTGCCTAAAGAACATGCCAGAAGGCCCGTTCAAGGCGGATCATCCGTTGACCACCCCGCCACCTAAAGAACGCACGCTACAGCACATCGAGACCCTGATTACTCACTTCCTGCAAGTATCTTGGGGCCCTGTCATGCCTGCCAATGAATCCATGCAGATAATTGAGGCGACCAAGGGGTTAAATAGTTATTACCTGACGAGCGACGGCAGTACGATGAGCTACCGTACCCGCATTCGTACGCCCAGTTTCCCGCACTTGCAGCAGATCCCTTCGGTGATCCGCGGCAGCATGGTGGCGGACCTGATTGCCTACCTTGGCAGTATTGATTTCGTCATGGCCGATGTGGACCGCTGATCATGAGCACACTGATTCAAACTGATCGTTTTGAGCTGAGCGAAACTGAACGCTCAGCCATTAAACATGAAATGCATCACTACGAAGATGCCCGTGCAGCTTCCATCGAAGCGCTAAAAATTGTTCAAAAAGAGCGGGGTTGGGTTCCGGACGGCGCTATCTATGCCATCGGAGAAATTCTTGGTATCCCAGCTAGCGATGTAGAAGGCGTTGCAACTTTTTACAGCCAAATTTTCCGCCAGCCGGTAGGACGTCACATCATCCGCGTTTGCGACAGCATGGTCTGTTATATCGGCGGACATGAATCAGTACTAGGTCAGATACAGCAACAGCTCGGTATTAGCCTAGGACAAACAACCCCGGACGGCCGCTTCACGCTGTTACCGGTCTGTTGTTTGGGCAACTGCGACAAAGCACCTGCTCTGATGATTGATGAAGACACTTATGGCGACGTTCAGCCGACCGGTGTTGCCAAACTGCTGGAGGGTTATGTATGACGCTTACCTCCGAGGGACCCGCGAATAAAATCGCCCGTACACCCGAAACTCATCCTCTTACCTGGCGCTTGCGCGATGACGCAGCACCAGTTTGGCTTGAGGAGTACACTGCCAAAAACGGCTACGGCGCTGCTCGCAAAGCACTGTCGGACATGGCTGCTGCAGATATTGTCCAAACGGTAAAGGACTCCGGACTCAAGGGCCGTGGCGGCGCAGGATTCCCTACCGGTGTGAAATGGGGCCTGATGCCTGCTGATGAAAGCCTGAACATTCGTTACTTGCTCTGCAATGCTGACGAGATGGAGCCCAACACCTGGAAGGACCGCCTGCTCATGGAGCAGCTGCCACACCTTTTGGTGGAAGGGATGATCATTAGCGCACGTGCGCTCAAGGCCTATCGTGGCTATATCTTCCTGCGCGGCGAATATGTGGATGCTGCAGCTAACCTCAATCGTGCCATTAAAGAAGCCAAAGCAGCCGGATATCTAGGCAAAAATATCTTTGGCAGTGGCTTCGACTTTGAGCTGTTCGTTCATACCGGTGCCGGCCGCTACATCTGTGGCGAAGAAACAGCGCTGATCAACTCGCTTGAAGGTCGCCGCGCCAATCCTCGCTCGAAACCCCCCTTCCCTGCTGCCGTTGGCGTTTGGGGCAAGCCGACCTGTGTGAATAATGTCGAAACCCTATGTAATGTGCCAGCCATCGTTGCTAATGGCGTCGATTGGTACAAATCATTAGCCCGAGAGGGTAGCGAAGACATGGGCACCAAGCTCATGGGCTTCTCTGGCAAGGTTAAGAATCCAGGTGTTTGGGAGCTACCTTTCGGCATACCCGCTCAGGAACTGTTTGAAGATTACGCTGGCGGCATGCGCGACGGCTACACACTGAAAGCCTGGCAGCCCGGTGGTGCAGGTACCGGCTTCCTGCTGCCTGAGCATCTCTCTGCCCCCATGTTCGCTGGCGGTATTGCTAAAGTTGGTACGCGTATGGGTACAGGCCTTGCCATGGCGGTAGACAATACCGTCAACATGGTCTCGCTATTGCGCAATATGGAAGAGTTCTTTGCTCGTGAATCATGCGGGTGGTGTACCCCCTGCCGCGACGGTCTGCCCTGGAGCGTAAAACTTCTACGTGCTTTAGAGCGCGGTGAAGGCCAAAGCGGCGATATTGAAACATTGTTGCAGCTATGCAATTTCCTTGGCCCAGGCAAAACATTCTGTGCTCATGCACCAGGTGCAGTCGAGCCGCTGGCCAGCGCAATCAAGTATTTCCGTAGCGAATTTGAGGCGGGCGTGAAGAAGGCTCCGAGCGAGCCCCACCCTTCCACTGTAGAAACGGTCATTTGATTTATATGCCGACCCTTCGGGGCTCGGCCATTGTTGCCATCCAAACGCCTCTCGCGAAGACGGCAACACCGTGATTCCAATAGCCACGCCTGCGGTAAGGCTGTGGAGAGGCTCGAGCCTCTCCAGGCCCCCCGGCAAATGAAGACTGAAGAACCATGGCCACTATCCACGTAGACGGCAAAGAATACGAAGTCGACGGTGCGGACAACCTCCTCGAGGCTTGTCTTTCCCTCGGTCTCGATATTCCCTATTTCTGCTGGCATCCAGCGCTCGGTAGCGTTGGTGCCTGCCGACAGTGTGCGGTCAAGCAGTTCGCTGACGAGAACGACACCCGCGGTCGTCTCGTCATGTCCTGCATGACGCCTTCAACGGACAAGACCTATATTTCCATCGATGACCAGGAAGCCAAAGACTTCCGTAGTAGTGTTATCGAATGGCTAATGACCAACCATCCTCACGACTGTCCGGTTTGTGAGGAAGGAGGCCATTGCCACCTGCAAGACATGACTGTGATGACAGGTCATAACAAGCGCCGTTATCGCTTTACCAAGCGCACGCACCAGAATCAGAACCTGGGTCCATTCATTTCTCATGAAATGAATCGCTGTATCGCCTGCTACCGCTGTGTGCGCTACTACAAGGACTATGCCGGTGGTACCGACCTAGGCGTTTATGGCGCTCATGACAATGTGTATTTCGGCCGCGTCGAGGAAGGCACACTGGAAAGCGAATTTTCTGGAAACCTGACAGAAGTCTGCCCAACAGGTGTTTTCACCGACAAGACTCATTCCGAGCGTTACAACCGCAAGTGGGACATGCAGTTTGCACCAAGCATCTGTCATGGCTGTTCGTCTGGTTGCAATATCAGCCCCGGTGAGCGTTATGGCGAACTCCGCCGTATTGAAAACCGCTACAACGGCTCTGTTAACCATTATTTCCTATGCGACCGTGGCCGCTTCGGTTATGGCTATGTAAACCGTAAGGATCGTCCTCGCCAGGCGCTGGTGCGTAATGGCTCGCTCAATGCTGGGGTGGATGCTGCACTGGATAAAGCTGCCGAACTATTGCGAGGACGCAAGGTAATCGGTATCGGCTCTCCCCGTGCCAGCCTGGAAAGTAACCATGCACTACGCGAGCTGGTAGGTGCAGAAAACTACTACAGCGGCATGGCCAAGCATGAGCTTGAACATGTTCGTCTTGTACTGGATGTCTTGCGTAGCAGTCCTCTCCCGGTACCAACCATCCGTGATATTGAACACCACGACGCTGTACTGGTATTAGGTGAAGACCTGACCCAGACGGCGGCCCGTGTCGCCTTGGCAGTCCGTCAGGCAGCCAAGGGCAAGGCAACCGATATCGCAGCGGCAGCTCGCATTCCTGAATGGCACAAGGCGGCTGTCCAGACTATTGGACAATCCAGCAAGAACCCCGTGTTCCTGGCCAGCCTGGCTGAGACACGCCTGGATGACATCGCTGCACAGACTATTCACGGTGCGCCGGAAGATCTGGCTCGCTTCGGCTTTGCATTGGCTAACGCTCTGGATGCTTCCGCTCCAGCAGTAGAAGGCCTGAGTGATGAAGTGACTGAACAGGTCAAGCTGGTCGCCGACACATTGCTGAATGCCAAGCGACCTTTAATTATTTCTGGTACTTCCCTGGGCTCACGCGCGCTGATCGAAGCCGCTGCCAATATCGCAAAAGCGTTGGCGCTAAAGGAAAAGGCTGGCTCGCTGAGCCTGGTCGTTCCGGAGGCTAACAGCATGGGGCTGGCTATGTTCGGCGGCGAGTCGGTAGACGATGCCTTCGATGCATTAATTTCTGGCAAGGCCGATGCGCTGGTCGTGTTGGAAAACGACCTGTTCCGTCGTGCCGACGGTGCACGAGTCGAAGAGGCGCTGAAAGCAGCTAAAACACTGATTGTGCTGGATCACCAGCGCACAGCTACTGCTGAGCGCGCCGATCTGATACTGCCAGCCGCAAGCTTCGCCGAAGGTGACGGTACCCTGATCAGCCAGGAAGGCCGTGCTCAGCGCTTCTTCCAGGTCTATGAGCCTACTTACTATGATCCAAGCAGCCTGATTCGTGAAGGCTGGCGCTGGCTGCATGCCTTACACAGTACATTGCAAGGCAAGGCTGTTGACTGGACACAGTTGGATCAGGTTACTGAAGCATGTGCCGCAAGTAATCCGAGCCTGGCGGGCATTCGGGATGCAGCGCCTAGCGCGTCCTTCCGTATCAAGGGTCAGAAGCTTTCCCGTGAGCCTCACCGCTACAGCGGTCGCACTGCAATGCGCGCCAACATTAGCGTTCATGAGCCGCGTACGCCACAGGATATAGACTCTGCCTTTGCCTTCTCCATGGAAGGCTATTACGGCAGCGCAGAACCTCGTCAGCAGATTGCGTTTGCCTGGTCTCCTGGCTGGAACTCGCCGCAAGCCTGGAACAAGTTCCAGGATGAGGTAGGCGGACATCTGCGTGCGGGCGATCCTGGTATCCGCCTGATCGAGCCTTCTGGCGACCGCTTGAATTGGTTCAATGCCATTCCGGCAGCCTATGCGGCTCAGGCGAACCAGTGGAAAGCCGTACCGATCCATCATTTGTTCGGCAGCGAAGAAACCTCTGCTCGCTCGGAGACTTTCCAGGAGCGTATCCCCGAGGTTTACGTCGCGCTTGCAAAAGCTGATGCAGACCGTCTAGGTGTCAATCCTGGTGCCAAGGTCAGCGTCACGATTGCTGGTCAGGCGCTAAGCCTGCCGCTAATGGTCAAGCCTGGCCTGGCGGCTGGCCTGATCGGTCTGCCGGTAGGGTTTGAAGGCATTCCAGCCCGCCTGGCGGGTCTTACCATCGATCGCGTCCAGGAGGCTGCGCAATGAGTTGGCTAACCCCTTCCGTCATCGCCATTATCCTGGCCGTCGTGAAGGCCATCGTGATCCTGCTTGCCGTCGTTATTTGCGGCGCGCTGCTCAGCTGGGTCGAGCGTCGTCTGCTCGGCCTCTGGCAAGATCGTCACGGGCCAAACCGTGTCGGTCCTTTTGGTGCCTTCCAGCTGGGCGCCGACATGATCAAGATGTTCTTCAAGGAAGACTGGACGCCGCCGTTCGCGGACAAGATGACGTTCATGCTGGCGCCTGTCATTGCGATGAGCGCCCTGCTGATTGCCTTTGCTGTCGTCCCGATCACGCCAACCTGGGGAGTGGCAGATCTGAACATTGGCTTGTTGTTCTTTTTTGCCATGGCAGGTCTGGCGGTCTATGCCGTACTGTTTGCTGGCTGGTCGAGTAATAACAAGTTCGCCCTTCTAGGCAGCATGCGTGCCTCGGCACAAACGGTGTCTTATGAAGTATTTATGGGCCTTTCGCTCATGGGCGTCGTGGCCATAACCGGCTCCTTCAACATGCGCGATATTGTTGAAGCACAGCACCAGGGCATGTGGTTCATCATCCCGCAGTTCTTTGGCTTCTGCACCTTTCTGATTGCAGGCGTTGCGGTAACTCACCGCCATCCCTTCGATCAGCCTGAAGCCGAGCAGGAATTGGCGGACGGTTACCATGTGGAATATGCCGGCATGAAGTGGGGTATGTTTTTCGTAGGCGAATACATCGGTATCGTGCTGGTGTCCGCTCTGCTCGTCACGCTGTTCTTTGGCGGCTGGCATGGTCCGCTGCTGCCACCCTTCATCTGGTTCGCCTTGAAGACTGCGTTCTTCATCATGCTGTTCATCTTGCTGCGGGCTTCTATTCCGCGTCCGCGCTATGACCAGGTAATGGCGTTTAGCTGGAAGGTGTGCCTGCCGCTAACCCTGATCAATCTGCTCGTCACCGGAGCGGTGGTTTTATATAACGCCACCCCTGCCGTGGTTCACTGAGGAGAGCCGCCATGTTCAAAGAAATTATCAATGTCGTGCATGGCACATGGACTCAGCTGCGAAGCGTGCTGATGATCTTTTCCCATGCCTTTAGAAAGCGTGACACGTTGCAATACCCTGAGGAGCAGGTTTACTTGCCGCCCCGCTACCGTGGCCGGATCGTCCTGACCCGCGATCCTGACGGGCAAGAACGTTGTGTAGCCTGCAACTTATGTGCGGTTGCCTGCCCGGTAGGCTGTATATCTCTGCAAAAAACCGAAGCAGAAGACGGCCGCTGGTATCCAGAGTTCTTTCGTATCAATTTCTCACGCTGCATCTTTTGCGGCATGTGTGAAGAGGCGTGTCCAACTACGGCTATTCAGCTAACGCCGGACTTCGAAATGTGCGAATACGAGCGTCAGAACCTGGTGTACGAGAAGGAGCACCTGCTCATCTCTGGCCCTGGCAAATATCCGGACTACAACTTCTATCGCGTCGCCGGTATGTCCATTGCGGGCAAACCCAAGGGTGCTGCGGAGAACGAGGCCGAGCCGATTAACGTCAAGAGCCTGCTGCCCTAAGGACGGAACGATGGAATTTGCTTTCTACTTCGCTGCCGGTGTTGCTGTACTGGCCACATTTAGGGTGATTACTAACCGTAATCCGGTACACGCCCTACTCTATCTGATCATCTCACTACTGGCCGTTTCGATGATTTTCTTCAGCCTTGGTGCACCGTTTGCCGGTGCGCTGGAGGTAATCGTCTATGCAGGCGCCATCATGGTGCTGTTTGTGTTCGTCGTGATGATGCTTAACCTAGGGCCTGCAATCATGGAACAAGAACGCAAGTGGCTGACACCCGGCATATGGATAGGTCCTTCACTGCTATCTCTGGCGCTGTTAATCGAGCTGCTGCTGGTATTAGGCAGAATTCCTGGCGGTGCCGCCATTGGCCATACCACAGTAGATGCCAAAGCTGTGGGGATCAGCCTGTTCGGTCCATATCTTCTAGCAGTTGAACTGGCCTCGATGCTGCTACTGGCTGCATTGGTCGCGGCTTACCACCTGGGCCAGCAACAAGACGTTAAAGGCGTCGGCGAGTAATCGTTAAGGAATAGACCTATGAATACGATACCTCTGGAACATGGTCTGGCACTCGCCGGCGCGCTGTTCGCTCTTGGCCTGGCAGGCCTGATGGTACGGCGTAATATTCTGTTCGTGCTGATGAGCCTGGAAATCATGATGAACGCTGCAGCGCTAGCCTTCGTAGTTGGTGGCAGTCGCTGGGGCCAGCCTGACGGACAGGTAATGTTCATCCTGGTGCTCAGTCTTGCAGCTGCCGAAGCCAGTATTGGCTTGGCGATTCTGTTGCAACTCTATCGCCGTTTCCACACCCTCGATGTCGATGCTGCCAGCGAGATGCGCGGATGAACCTTTTACCTCTTACTTTCATCTTTCCTCTTATCGGCTTTGTGCTGCTGGCTTTCTCCCGTAGTCGCTGGTCCGAAAACCTGTCAGCATTGATTGGCGTCGGCTCGGTCGGGCTTTCAGCTCTGACCGCTGCCTGGGTCAGCTGGCAGTTCCTAGCCAGCCCGCCACCCAACGGCGCCATGACGCAAGTCCTATGGAATTGGATGACTGTCGATGGCTTTGCACCGAACATCGCGTTGTACTTGGACGGTCTATCACTGACCATGCTGTGTGTAGTGACCGGTGTAGGCTTCCTAATTCATCTGTTTGCATCCTGGTACATGCGCGGCGAAGCGGGTTATGCACGCTTCTTCGCCTACACCAACCTGTTCGTAGCCAGCATGCTGTTCCTAGTGCTAGGCGACAACCTGTTGTTCCTGTACTTCGGTTGGGAAGGCGTGGGTCTGTGCAGTTACCTGCTGATCGGCTTTTACTACAGTGAGCGCGCCAATGGTAACGCAGCTCTCAAAGCCTTCATTGTCACCCGTGTCGGTGATGTGTTCATGGCTTTTGGCCTGTTCATCTTGTTCATGACGCTCGGGACGCTAGATATTCAGGAATTGCTGGTTCGCGCTCCGCAGGAATTTGCCAGCGGCGATCCGATGATTGTTCTAGCGACCCTGGCGCTCTTGGGTGGTGCGGTTGGTAAATCCGCTCAGCTGCCCTTGCAGACATGGTTGGCTGATGCGATGGCAGGCCCGACGCCTGTTTCTGCCCTGATTCACGCTGCGACAATGGTTACTGCAGGCGTCTATTTGATTGCTCGCTGTCATGGCCTGTTTGTATTAGCTCCAGAAATCCTTCACCTGGTAGGTATTATCGGTGCGGTCACCTTGGTGCTGGCCGGCTTCGCGGCACTGGTGCAGACCGATATCAAGCGGATCCTGGCCTATTCCACCATGAGCCAGATCGGTTACATGTTCCTGGCCTTGGGTGTAGGTGCCTGGAGTGGTGCGATCTTCCACCTGATGACTCATGCCTTCTTTAAAGCCCTGCTGTTCTTGGCATCCGGTTCTGTAATTCTGGCCTGCCATCATGAGCAGAACATCTTTAAGATGGGCGGCCTATGGAAGAAGATTCCATTGGCTTATGCCAGTTTTCTCGTAGGTGGTTCGGCTCTGGCAGCGTTGCCGCTGGTAACTGCTGGTTTCTACTCTAAAGATGAGATCCTTTGGGAAGCCTTCGCTAGTGGTCATCAGAATCTGCTTATTGCCGGCCTAGTCGGAGCGTTCCTGACTTCAATCTATACCTTCCGCCTGATTTTCATTGTGTTCCACGGTGAAGCTAAGACCGAGGCTCATGGCGGTCACGGACTCGCTCATCATGTGCCGTTGATTGTACTGATTGTGTTGTCGACCTTTATTGGCGCCTGGATCACTCCACCTTTGGCTGGAGTATTGCCCGAGTCTGTCGGTCATGCCGGTGGTGAGGCCCAACATCGCCTGGAGATCGCTTCGGGTGCTATTGCTCTCGCAGGCATACTATTAGCCGCCCTCCTCTTCCTGGGAAAACGCCGTTTCGTCGGTGGCTTGGCCAAAAGTGCTCCAGGACGGTTCTTCGGCACTTGGTGGTATCACGCCTGGGGTTTCGACTGGCTATATAACGTGCTCTTTGTAAAGCCTTATCTGGCTATTACTCATCTGCTGCGCAGTGATCCGATCGATAAAGCGATTGGGATCGTGCCGCTCCTGGCACGCGGCGGAAACCTTACACTGAGCCTTACCGAGAACGGCCGCCTGCGTTGGTATGCCGCCTCCATCGTGGGTGGTGCAGTGCTGCTTCTTGCTGCGCTGCTTCTGGCCTGACTTGAATCTACGAAAGGAATTGAGCCCGTCATGATTCTGCCTTGGCTAATCCTGATCCCCTTTATAGGCGGTCTGTTGTGCTGGTTAGGAGATCGCTCCGGCAATCTTCTACCTCGCTGGATCGCGCTACTAACCATGCTGCTGGAGCTGGTTCTAGGCCTTTGGGTCTGGGCAAACGGCGATTTCACTCTGGCACCGGCCCCCGGCGCCGAACAGGCATGGGCCATGGAATTCCAGTATCCCTGGATCCAGCGCTTTGGCATTAGCCTCCATTTTGCCTTGGACGGCTTGTCGCTACTTATGGTGCTGTTGACCGGCCTGCTCGGCCTGTTGGCTGTGGTCTGCTCCTGGCGTGAAATTCAGAAGCACGTCGGCTTCTTCCACCTGAACCTGCTTTGGATTTTGGGTGGCGTGGTCGGTGTTTTCCTTGCGCTTGACCTGTTCTTGTTCTTCTTCTTCTGGGAAATGATGCTGGTGCCGATGTACTTCCTCATCGCACTTTGGGGTCATAGCTCGGCGGATGGCAAGAAGAGCCGCATTACCGCTGCGACCAAGTTCTTCATCTTCACCCAGGCTAGTGGCTTGATCATGCTGGTCGCCATCGTGGCGCTTGTATTGGTGAACTACAGCTCAACGGGTGTGCTGACCTTCGAATATGAAGATCTGCTCAAGACCCAGATGAACCCAACGGTTGAATACCTGCTAATGCTGGGCTTCTTCATTGCATTCGCGGTTAAGCTGCCTGCGGTTCCAGTTCATTCCTGGTTGCCCGATGCCCATGCCCAGGCACCTACTGCTGGTTCCGTGGACCTAGCGGGCATTCTGCTCAAGACCGCCGCATATGGCTTGCTGCGCTTCGCAGTTCCATTATTCCCCAACGCCTCGGCCGAATTTGCGCCGATTGCCATGTGGCTGGGAATTATCGGTATCTTCTACGGAGCCTTCCTATCGTTCGCGCAGACCGATATCAAGCGTCTAGTCGCTTACTCTAGCGTCTCGCACATGGGCTTTGTGCTGATCGGTATCTACTCTGGCAGCCAGCATGCGCTACAGGGCGTTGTGATCCAGATGATCGCTCACGGTTTATCAGCTGCGGGTCTGTTCATTCTGTGCGGTCAGCTCTACGAGCGTTTGCATACTCGTGATATGCGTGAAATGGGTGGGTTATGGGGTCGTCTCCCCTACCTGCCAGCTATCAGCCTGTTCTTTGCCTCAGCGTCGCTGGGCTTGCCCGGTACCGGTAACTTCGTAGGTGAATTCCTGATTTTAATGGGTGCCTTCCCAGTGGTACCGATCATTGTGGTTATTGCCACATTCGGTCTGGTAGCTGCCTCGGTGTACTCGCTGATCATGATTCATCGGGCCTATTTCGGGCCTGCCAAGTCGGATGAGGCACTACCGGGGCTAAACATGCGCGAACTGTCCATGGTGCTGTTTTTGGCTGTCCTGCTGATTCTGCTGGGTGTCTACCCGCAGCCCATCCTGGACACCTCAGCTGCCAGCATGAACGGCGTGCATCAGTGGCTCGGTACAGCCTTCTCTTCCCTTGTTTCTGCCCGGTAGTAGCGCCATGACTTTTACAACGGAACACTTCATCGCACTTCTGCCGCTGCTCATCACCGGACTTACTTCCATCGTGGTGATGTTAGCCATTGCCTGGCGGCGCAATCACACCCTGATTCCAACCTTGGCAGTCATCGGGTTAAATCTGGCTTTATTGTCCATCGTTTACTCGGTGCGTGTAGGCGAGATCGATGTCACCTCGCTAATGCGTCTGGACGGCTATACCTACTTTTACACAGCCTTGCTGCTGGTAACCACGCTAGCCTGCATGACCCTTTCTCATGCCTACATGGAAAACTACCCGAGCAATCGCGAAGAGCTTTATCTTTTGCTGTTGCTCTCATGCGCCGGAGGCCTAGTTCTCGTTAGCGCGCAACACCTAGCGGCTTTGTTTATTGGCCTGGAACTCCTATCTGTTCCGGTCTATGGGCTTGTAGCTTATTCGTATTTCAACCGTCGTTCGCTCGAAGCGGGTATGAAGTACTTAGTGCTGTCGGCAGCCGGCTCCGCCATTCTATTGTTTGGCATGGCGCTGCTATATGCCGAATCAGGCACCTTGAGCTTTAGCGGAATCGGCACTCAACTGGCACAACAGGCTTCTGCAGGACTGCTATTGGAAATCGGTATCGGGATGATGTTTGTAGGCCTGGCCTTCAAACTATCCCTGGTTCCTTTCCACCTGTGGACACCGGACGTTTATGAAGGCGCCCCGGCACCTGTCGGCGCTTTTCTTGCCACAGCTAGCAAGGTCGCAGTATTCGCCGTTGTCGTTCGCCTGTTCCAGACCATGCCCGCAGCCCTGAATGATACTTGGCTGCATAACGTGGTTGCCTTTATTGCCATCCTCTCCATTCTGGTCGGCAACCTACTGGCGCTAATGCAAAGCAACCTCAAGCGCCTACTAGGCTATTCGTCCATTGCCCACTTCGGCTATCTATTGGTTGCTTTGGCAGCCGGACAAGGTATCGCCGTCGAGGCCATTGGCGTTTATTTGGTGACTTATGTGGTAACCAGCCTGGGGGCATTTGGTGTCGTGGTGCTGATGTCCAGCCCAAGTGATGGCGAGCGCGACGCAGATGCCCTGTTCGAGTACCGTGGTCTATTCTGGAGACGCCCCTACCTGACAGCGGTACTAACGGTCATGATGTTGTCCTTGGCCGGTATCCCGTTAACGGCTGGCTTTATTGGTAAGTTCTACATCATTACCGTAGCTGTCGAGTCCAGCCTGTGGTGGCAAACGGCAGCTGTAGTACTGGGTAGTGCCATTGGCTTGTTCTACTACCTGCGCGTTATGGTCACGATGTACCTGGTTCAGCCAGGTCTTAGCCGTCACGATGCTCCAATGAACTGGGGTGAGCGGGCTGGCGGTATCATGCTGATTGCTATTGCCCTACTGACGCTGCTGCTAGGTGTCTATCCGCCGCCACTGTTGCAGGTTCTACAGTACACTGGTCTCTAAGACGGCAACGCACAAAAAAGCCCCGATATTTGGGGCTTTTTTGTGCCTAAAGCCGTACTACATATCTTCTCGATGACTAAAGAGATCCCATACGGACATGAACAAGGCTGCCACTAGTGGGCCAATTACGAATCCATTCAAACCGAACATAGCCATTCCGCCCAGAGTTGAAATCAGCACAACATAGTCAGGCAACTTGGTGTCTTTGCCTACCAAAATAGGACGGAGAATATTGTCGACCAGACCAATCACTACCACACCAAACAAGATCAACACGATACCTTGCCAGAGTGCACCGGTAGCCAAGAAGTAGATTGCTACAGGCCCCCAAATCAGACCAGCGCCAATAGCTGGCAGTAAAGAGAGGAAGGCCATCACTACTCCCCAGAGCACGGCACCTTCAACACCCAAGACGCCTAGAATGAAACCACCTAGAGTCCCCTGGATGACAGCTACAATAATGTTTCCTTTTACGGTAGCGCGAATAACGGCTGTGAATTTACGCAACAAGCTGCGCTTATGGATCTCGCTAAGAGGAATAGCTTTACGGATGATGGCTACCAGTTCCTGTCCATCACGCAAGAGAAAGAACAGCAGGTACAGCATGATGCCGAAGCTAATAAAGAACTGGAATGTACCTTGGCCAAAACTCAACACTCTGCCAGCCATGACCTGGCTACCTTGAGCAGCCCCTTCGGTGAGGCGTTGACGGATGCTTTCTGGATCCGTGATATCGAAGCGATGTAGAACGCTTTTAAAGCTATTCGGTAAGGAGTCCCACATATGCTGGAAGTACTCACCGAAATTCAACTGACCGCTGTTGATTCGCTCATAAAGAGCCGATCCTTCTTGAATCAGAGAAAGCGTAATAAGCGTGATCGGCAGAATCACAAGCAGCAGACAAACCCCTAAAGAACTCAAGGCAGCCAGGTTTCGGCGCTGATTGAAACGCCTGAGAAACCAGCGCTGCATGGGCGCAAACAGGATGGCAAGAATCGCGCCCCAGAACACAGCGCCGTAATACGGCAGCAGGATCCAGACGAAAGCAACCGATACAATAATCAATAACAGGAGAAAAGCTTTGTTTTCTAAAGGCGTACTTTTCATAAGTTGTCCAAACGGAGGCAAGGCGAGCGCATCGCTCCTTGTTAGAACCATGGACGTAGGGCAGTTGTTCCGGCAATTACACGTTAGAAGGTGAAGGAGTGCCTAGCCTAAGACAACTGAATCACTTACCTCTTATAACAGACCATTGAATTACAATTACGCCGCTAGAGAACTCATTACACGCTTGGAGTGCTTGCCAGCAAAGGCGAACGCTTTTTCAACGGCAATATGATTTGGATGTGCAGTCCGCCCAAGGAACTTTCTGCCAGGGTTAGCGTACCGCCACAACTATCCACGATATCCCGGACAATACTGAGCCCCAAGCCATGGCCGGTAATATGCTCGTCCAGCCGAGCCCCTCGATTGAGAATTTCTTCCCGCCGGGTAGCTGGCACCCCAGGCCCGTCATCATCGACCGTAATTAGATAGTGATCCGCTTTGATTTGAATCACGAGACGAATCTGCGCATGGGCCCATTTACCAGCGTTGTCCAGTAAATTACCCAAGAGTTCGAGCATATCCTCACGATCCCAAGGCAGTTTAAGCCCCACCGGCACCTGACAGTCGATAAAAAGGCCTGCCCCATGCAGATGGCGAACCAGGCTACATAGTGTAGGTAGCTCTGCGTCACAATCGAGATAGACTCCGGGTAACTGGTCCCCAGCCAAACGGGCTCGCCGCAGCTCATGTTCCAGCCGCTGCCGGATATAGTCGAGCTGCTCTCGTAGAGTCTGCTGTACGTCAGGATGTTGGGCTAGCTCGTCCCGTGCAGACATGCTGACCAGAACGGCCAAAGGTGTCTTCAAGGCATGCCCCAAGTTTCCGATACCATGGCGGGCGCGCTTGAGGTTATCTTCAGTATGACGCAACAGATGGTTGATCTGGCTGACCAAGGGTTCTAGCTCAAGCGGTACCTGGTTATCCAGTTGGGCGCGCTGCCCCTGTTGCAACTGAACAATCTGTCGACGTACCGTTTCCAAGGGGCGCAAGGCATTCCGCACAGTCAGCCGCTGCAATAACAATATGATGACCAGCGCGACGAGCCCAAGAACTGCCCCCAGGCGGAGCATTCGATTGAAGCTGGCAAGCAGAGGATTGTAATCCTGCGCCACGATTAAGGTCAGCGATTGCCCGAACCGCTGATAGTTTGCTCGATAGACTAAAAGGCGCTGCTCATCGGGCCCGTCTACAAGCCTGCCGGCGAGTCCTTCACTCGATGGCACAGCCAGGGTACTGTCCCAGAGCGAACGCGATCGCCAGCGAGATGCGCCGGTATGAATTTCAAAATAGCGTCCCGAAAAAGGCCGCTGATAGGCAGGATTGAGGCGTTGCTCATCAAGCTGAAGGCCATTCGGGCCACGCACTAGAGCGATTAGCAAATTTTCACTTTCTGTTTGAAGACCGCCTCTTAGGTAACCACGTAACGCATGGTCTACTAGCCATTGGCTAACCAGAATCAGACTCAAACCACAGACGACCAGTACCGCCACCAAACCCATACTCAGACGTCGTTGAATTGACCTCATACTGAGGTTCCGAAGCGATACCCTTGCCCGCGTCGCGTTTCAATAATGTCGCGCCCTAGCTTTTTACGCAGATGATTGACATGCACCTCGATGACGTTGGAGTCGCGCTCACTTTCACCATCGTACAGGTGCTCCCCCAAATGGGTTTTAGACAGGATCTGACCCGGATGCAGCATGAAATAACGCAATAGACGAAACTCGGCAGCTGTTAATTCGATTATGGCGTCGCCTTGTTGAACACACTGCCGCGCCTCATCCAAACTTAAGCCGGCAACGCGTAACGAAGGTTGGTTAGCCAGCCCACGGGAGCGCCGTAACAGGGCCTGAATACGCAAAAAGAGTTCCTCTGGATGAAAAGGCTTGGTCAGGTAGTCATCCGCACCCGCTTTAAGACCATCGATACGCTCAGCCCATCCATCACGCGCGGTCAGGACTAATACGGGGGTTAAAAGACTTTGTGAACGCCATTCGCGTAATACATCCAGACCCGAGCGGCCCGGAAGACCTAAATCAAGCACGATCAGATCGTAAGGCTCGACAGCGCCTTGGAAGGCGGCATCACGACCATCCGCAAGCCAGTCCACGGCATAGCCCTGTCGTATTAGTCCCGCCTGCACTTCTTCAGCCAGTGCAACGCTATCCTCTACCAACAACAGACGCATCAGTCATCTACCTCATCCTTTAGAATGGTGCCGTTTTGGGCGCTGATTTCGATCTCTCGAACCACTCCGCCTACGAGCAACTCCAGTTCATAGACATAGACACTGCTCTCCTCCTCCAGCTCAGCCTCCAACAACGTAGCCCCTGGATACCGAGCGTAAGCATGACTGATGAGCACCTCAAGCGGCTGGATAAGCCCTTGGCTGCGTAGAGATAGCGCCTCGTCTTGGTCCAGGTCCCGCGCCATGGCTGGCATTCCTATCCATGAGACTAGGATGGCCATACGTAGAACCTGATGGCAGTAAAATCTCAATCGTCCTGAACATCCTTTAGCACTTCGCCAGTGGCAGCATCGAGTTCCAGATCCCATTTCACACCTTTTGGATCGCACAGTTCGACTTGATAGATGTAGCGACCATATTCCTCTTCCAGCTCGGTATCGTGCGTTATTGCCCCTGCATGCTTGGCAATAGCAATCTTGTTCAATTCTTCAAAGGGTTTGACGGTACCGGCATCGCGCAGCTTCACAGCCTCGTCAGGTCCCAGGTCACGTCCTTGGGCAATACCTGCCGTAGCGGTTAGGGCTGCCGTGGTGATCAAGGCAATTAATGTTTTCATCGATCTATTCCTCATGTGAATTATCGTCTTGGTAAGTTCACTTTATCCAGGACGGCTTAATTCAGGCTTAATCTCTGCAAGGCGGCATTCGGTACTAGGCAGAACTCTTCATTCATGACCGGCCCCGTTCGTATACTGATAGCCTTGCCTACGCCGGAGTCCGCATGACTGCTATCCATATGAAATACCAAGCCTTAACTATTCGGGCTGGTACGCATGCCATGAGTCACATCCAGACTCATGGGCTCTCTCCTGCCGATGTAGCGATCCTGCCCGGTGCTGCTGGCGGACCTAAGGCGCTAGGGCTGCAGGGCTTGGATTTGGCTTTATTTGGCGACTGGTTGCCACGGGTGCCTCGTGAACGCTCGTTGATTGGCGCGTCGATAGGTGCTTGGCGCTTTGCCTGTGCGTGTCTGCCAGACCCAGTGAAGTCACTCAGGCGACTAGGTGAGCTCTACACGGATCTGAGTTTTCCCAAGGGTATCCGTCCGGTCGATGTCAACCGCCTCTGCCGCGAGATGCTGGATGACCTATTGGAAAATAATCATTCCTCGATCCTGACCTCGCCCTGTTACCGGCTGAACCTTCTCGTTGTTCAGTCGTTGGGACTGCTGGCCAGCGATGAGCGCCGCACGCTAGGGCTGGGGTTGAGCGTAGTCGTCCGGGATAACCTGATTTCTCGCTCACGACTGGCGCGATATTTCAATCGAATCATTGCCCATGACCCACGCCGGGTGCCACCGCTTGAGGTCTTACAGGATTTTCCGTCCCGAACTCAGTTACTAACATCGGATAATCTTCGCCCGACCCTTTTAGCCTCTGGCTCAATCCCGTTAGTGATGGAGGGAATTCAGGATATTCCCGGCTTCGCACCAGGCACTTACCGCGACGGTGGGCTCCTGGACTACCATCTCGATCTGCCTTACTCCGAGCCTGGGCTCGTGCTATATCCACACTTTCTTGAGCGTGTCATTCCGGGCTGGTTTGATAAAGGGCTCTTTTGGAGAAGGGCTAATTCATACCATCTTAGAAATGTCGTACTGATCGCACCGACGAAAGCCTATCTGGAGCGACTGCCTAACCGCCGACTACCGGATCGCCGAGATTTCACCCGTTATGCTTCAGACCCAGGCACTCGGCAGCGTTACTGGCGCCAGGCGATTACTGAAAGCCAACGGTTGGGCGATGAATTTCTCGAATTGGCAGGCAATGATCGGATCGCAGAGCGTTTGCAGCCCCTGGTCTGATCACCCGAACCGACTCAGACCAAAGTGGTCTGAATGGCATTACAGCAGTGATTTTTCGGTGCGCCATGCTCAGAGAGGATTCGCTCGTTCATCCCTTGGCAGAAGGTACCCGTCCGACTCCGGAGGACGAGGCTATCGATACCGGTACACCATTATGCCCCTCGCTCCCCCCAGACCTGCATTATGTGGATGACACTCAGCCCGGCCTGTGCCGTAAGAAGCAGCGCGGGAACTTTGTCTACTTTGACGCACAAGGCGAGCGAGTCCGTGATCCGGCAGAGATCGAAAGGATCAACAAACTAGCAATTCCGCCAGCCTATACCGACGTTTGGATCTGTGCTGACCCATGCGGTCATTTACAAGCGACCGGCCGCGATGCCCGAGGACGTAAGCAGTACCGTTACCATCCACGCTGGCGCGAAATCCGTGATACGAACAAGTACGAGAGAATGCTTGCCTTTGGGCACGTCTTGCCAGAGCTGCGCAAGCGCCTTGATGAACACTTGGCTTTACGTAAATTGGGCCGTGAAAAAGTCATGGCCACAGTGATCAGCCTGCTTGACGCGACGTTAATCCGGGTGGGTAATCAACAGTATGCCCGTAGCAATAAATCATATGGCCTAACAACCCTACGCAACCGCCATGCCGACGTAAACGGCAATACTATTCGATTTCATTTTCGCGGCAAAAGTGGTGTAAAGCACAACATCAAATTGACCGATCCACGTCTGGCGCGTACCGTAAAACGTTGCCTGGAACTGCCAGGACAGCATCTTTTCCAGTATTTCGACGAGGAAGGCGAGCGGCATACCGTGACCTCTTCCGACGTCAACGCCTATTTGCACGAACTCACCGGCGCTGATTTTACGGCCAAGGATTATCGTACCTGGGCTGGCAGTGCGCTGGCCTTGTCCACCCTCCGCGAGCTTCCTTGTGAGACCCAGAGCGAGGCTAAGAAGCATCTTCAGGAGATGATCAAGGAAGTCTCCCGCACGTTAGGGAACACACCAGCGGTCTGCCGCAAATGCTACATACACCCCAGAGTAATGGAAGCCTATGTAGCAGGTGAGCTTGCGGCCCTTCCTAAGCCGCGCAAACGTAAAGGTCTACGCGAGGAAGAAGTAGCCTTACTGATGTTTTTGGAGCGGCTAGTGGAAAAAACCGATGCGGCCTGACGCCCTACTTCACACGTTCGGCAAACAATGCCTGATGCTGGCGGCACTGTTCGGCCGATAAAAGAAATACGCCATGGCCGCCGCGCTCGAAATCGAGCCAGGTAAAATCCACTTCCGGGTAAAGCGCCTCGACGTGAACTTGGCTGTTACCGACTTCAACAATCAAAATACCCTTTTCATTCAGGTGGTCAGCCGCCTCGGCCAGCATGCGCCGCACTAGATCAAGTCCATCCTCACCACAGGCCAGCCCCATTTCGGGCTCATGGTGGTATTCAGCAGGCATATCGGCAAAGTCTTCTGCATCCACATAAGGCGGATTTGAAACGATCAAATCGAAACGTTGGCCAGGTAACCCTGAGAAGCCATCACCTTGAACCGTATAGACGCGATCCTCAAGTTCATGCCGCTCGATATTCTGCCAAGCGACTTCCAGCGCATCAAAGGAGAGATCAGCCAAGGCGACCTCGGCTTCAGGAAAGGCATAGGCGCAAGCAATTCCAATGCATCCAGACCCTGTACACAAATCCAGAATACGACGGGGCGCTTCAGGTAACCAAGGGACGAAACGGGCATTGATTAGCTCAGCGATGGGCGAGCGCGGCACTAACACACGCTCATCGACCACGAACGGCAAGCCGCAAAACCAAGCCTCTCCCAGTAGATAGGCGGTTGGAATTCGCTCAGCAATACGTCGATGCAGGATTACATTTAATGTGTAACGCTCATCATCTTCCAAATGACAATCCAGGTAAGCATCTGCCGTCTCCCATGGCAGGTGCAAGGCACCTAGTATCAAATGACGAGCCTCATCCCAGGCATTATCGGCCCCATGCCCAAAATAGAGCCCTTCGGCATGAAAGCGGCTCACGGCCCAGCGGATGTAGTCGCGAAGTGTACGCAAACGGGATTCGGTCATCGAAGGCTCCTTAGCTCAGCCGCATAGTGTAGCCGTGTGCGTTACCATTCGAAATGCAACGTCGAGACTTACCCGCTTTATGACTAGAACAAATGACTTAGGGCGCGCTTGATTATGCGGCTGGGTGACACGTAAGTGCGCCAGGCCATTCCCCTAACCTGACGTCTTACTCTAAAGCACTGATAATCAGGCGCGAAAGCGAGCTATCATGCCGCCTACCAGCCCTGTTATACATCCAACGACAAGCCCGCCAACATGGGCACCATTAGCAATAGCGCCGAACCCCAGCACGTCAATGACGCCCGTCAAGCAAATCGCCAACCAAGCCAACATCATGACGACTACCCCTTTGGGCATTTGATACGCTAGGTTAGGGGCGATCATCTGAAACAACCAGCAGTGGCCTAAAAGTCCATAAAGAACACCTGACAGCCCGCCAAATAAAGCCGGTCCGCTCCACCCGTATTGCACAAGGTTCGCCGTGAGCGAAAAGACCAGGGTCAGAATCAGGAGCAGTATGCTGCCCTGACGACGCTCAATCCGGCGCCCAAGCTCCCAATACCACAGCGAGTTCATTGCCAGATGCAAAATACCAAAATGCAAGAACATGGGAGAAACTAGGCGCCACCACTCTCCAGCATCGAGCGCGGCAGATAATGGCTGGAACTCGATATAGCTGTCATACAGACGAAAATCTAGAAAGGTCAGCCAGCGTACAGTCTCGAAACGCTCACCCAGCAGCGTGACAGCCGCTGCTATCAGCGTCAGGCTCAGAATCAAAGCTGTCATAGGGCTTGCACGAAGCTGAGCGCCTAACCCTGTTGAAGTTCGCTTCGTTTCAATTACCTGAACTTCTCCCGTCTGGTCACCTTGCGGATAACGGGAATAAAGCTCTTTAACTTCATTGGCCAGGCGTGTATCCAATACCCAAAGGACCTGAGCATCACGTTCTTCAGTTACCCGATGTGGAATACGCAGGCGCCGTAGCAACTGCGTGAAGCCGAGCAGGTTGACATCCAGGCCCACGCGTAAGACAGGTTGTGCGCTCATGCCACACCTCCTGACGGCAGCACATCGACCCAGACAAACTTTTGCGGATCGAGCCGGGTCTCGTCATCCAGCCGGTATGCGACCAGCTTGCCTTCATTAACAGCGCTGTAATCCAGGCAGGCCAAATTAGGCCGGATAGGTGCGGGATAACCGGTACGCCAATAATGACCAACAAATAGTAAAGGCTCATCGACACCGTAACATAAGAGTCTCGCCTTTTCGTCGTCGCTTAACCGCTCACAAGCCACCTCATCAGGCAAACCATCCGGTTGGAACACGATATCCCCATAGGTCTCTGGATTTTCTTCCCAAAACTTCGTTCGGAATTTGGTTCGGGTAAACCCATCCTGTCCGGTTAGGGCCATACCGTGAGGCAAGGACAAAGACACACCATTAAGCAGACGCGAGCAGGCCCGGTTGGCTAGGCTACCTGCAAAAGCGGACTGCTCAATGAATGCAGCATCGACACGTCCTTCTGGATAGTGCTCGCGAATAACTTCTATCAAGGCAGCATCCCAGCAGGCATGAACAAGCCGAAAGCGGCCTGCGTCAATAAAAAGCGGCAACTCCTGCAACCAGCCAAGAAAGGCCTTCCATTCATCAGGGTAAGACTCAAACTGCGCCAGTGTCGTCTCGATCACCTGCTGATAACGTGCCGTATGCTCACGTACGAATGACTTTCGGGCACCAGGCGGTGCAGGCATATGCCACCCCAACGCATTAAACTCATGGTTGCCCATCAGGCACAGCGCCTGGCCCTGTTCGACCATAGCGTGGACGCAATGCAGCGACTCGCGAATATGCGGCCCCCGGTCAATAAGATCACCTAGAAACAAAGCCATCCGCTGTGGATGTCTCCACACTCCGTTATGCCGACGGTATCCCATTTGATCCAACAGACGTTCCAATACATGAGCGCAGCCGTGTATATCGCCAATCAGGTCGTAGCCACGATCAGGGTCAAGCATCAATCACTCCCCAAACGGCTGCTCCAGCCGAGCTTTGTCCGGCAGATTTCGTAATAGTTATGATCCAGAGGGTGGATGAGCCGCAATTTGTGTGGCTTTTTCTGGATAGTTACGACGTCACCAGGCGCACAATTAAGATGATTCTGTCCATCACATGAGACCTGCGGATAAATCGTCATGTTCGGCGACACGACAACTTTCAATTCGCTATCGCCGCTTACTACGATTGGTCGACTGGACAAGGTATGGGGATACATCGGGACTACTACAATAGCATCCAGCTTCGGATGCATAATCGGGCCGCCGGCCGATAACGAATAGGCTGTCGAACCGGTTGGTGTCGCGACGATAAGCCCATCGGCCTTTTGGGTACAAACAAACTTACCATCAATGTGCAAGGCGAATTCGATCATGCGGGTCGACTTACCTGGATGTAGCACCACATCGTTGAGCGCATCCGCCTTGCCAATCATTTCACCTTCACGGGTCACGAAAGCATCCAGCAGGAACCGGGTCTCGACGATATATTGCCCGTCCAGTACCTCGGCAACCTTGGTCTCCAGCTCATCGGGACGGATATCGGTCAGAAAGCCCAGGTTGCCTCGGTTAATGCCCAACACAGGGACCCGGGGGCGAGCCAGAGCTCGAGCAGCTCCTAACAGGCTACCATCACCTCCGACCACGATCACCAGATCGCACAGATCGCCCATGGTCTTACGCGAACAGGTCTCCAAACCATGCCCAGGAAGGACTTCAGCAATGATGTCTTCTAAGATGACATGTAGCCGCCGTTCCAGCAAAAACGCTTTCAGCCGACGGATCGTATCCAGCACCTGAGTGCTGCCCAAACGGCCAATGATGCCGATAGTGTGAAAAGAATCCATACCTGGCCGTGGCCCTTCTATGGCGGATGTATCGAAGGATTATGGGCGAAAGCCTGGATGAGCAGCAAACCGCACGAACAGACTTAACCCGGAGTATGCTGGGCCCATGCCGAACCCTTTTGCTTCTATAGCTGATTTACCCTCTATGCTCCGTACGCCAGCCGTACGTGATCTGGCCTGGGTATTAACTTCACCTCCCCTGTTGGATCTCTCCTGCCAACGACATCCACTGGCTGCAAGTGATTGGACAGCAAAACCTTGGAAAATAGCCGACTGGCTATGCAGCCTTGATCGTGACCCCGCTGTTCTAGAATATTGGCTTACTCAAGGAAATGATCGCCGCTTGGGTCGGCATTACGAACAGCTTTGGCAGTTTGCTTTGACCCAGGCACCAGGCGTTTCACTTCTAGGCGCCAATATCCCGATTCGTGTTGAAGGCCACACCTTGGGCGAGCTTGACCTCCTTGTCCAGGACCAGGACGGCATTCATCACCTGGAAATAGCCGTAAAGTACTATCTAGCCACAGGCTCTACAGAACAACCTGTTTGGCTAGGTCCCGGCGCTAGAGACCGCCTGGACATAAAACGCTCTCACCTGATCACCAAACAACTGCCGCTATCTACGACTACGGAGGCACAGGCATTACTGACTTGCTACAGCGAAGCGCCTGTTCGTGCCTGGCTCTGGATGAGTGGCTATTTATTCTATCCAATAGACGAATCCATGCAGGCACCCCAGGATGTCAATCCGGCACATCTACGGGGAGCATGGTATTCGCAGATGTGTGCTCGTAATCAGCTATCTGGATGTTGGTGGAAACTGCCAAAGCAGCGCTGGCTTGCACCAGCTACTTCTTATGAAATAAGCGAGTTATATGACGTCAGCGGCACGTCGATATGGCCTCAACTAATCGTGCAACTCGACGATTATGGTAGAGAATCCCACCGGGCTTTCATCGTGCCGGATAGTTGGCCTGATCATTAACACTAGCCCCGATAATCACTGTGCAAGTTGGTGAATGCGAGCAGCCAAGGCACGCCGCCCTTGCAAGCCTCCAGTATGCACAGCAATGATTCGCTGCCCGGCAGAAATATGCCCCGCCTCGATTGTTTCCTGAAGTGCCAAAAGCATCTTGCCGGTGTAAAGAGGTTCCAACGGAACGCCGGTTTCCGCCTCGAAGGTTGTCAAGAACCGAGCCAGGGCCACATCGAGGCGCGCAAAACCGCCACGGCTGGCGTCGAGCAGCTTATACCCGGCATCAACCACCCCGCTTTCCTCCAGGCAACGAGAAATAGACACCTGAGCGCCATGATCGAGAGGGACAGCCAAGGCACCAGTAACAGGATGCCGGCCTTGTTCACCTACAACTAAGCCGGCCAGTGTCGTTCCCGTGCCTACCGCCACCCAAAGCGCATCGTAATCGTCCCACCCGAGCGAAGATAACTGCTGCTGAAGAGTCTCGATTAGAGAGATACAGCCTTTAGCTCCCCGCCATCCGCTTCCTCCTTCAGGAACCGGAATATGATCTGGGTAGTGAGACAGCCACTCATTCCAAAAGCTAGAGTGATGGCGGGCGCGATACCCCCCATAACCAAGCCAGTGTAGTTGCATCCCCCAACGAGTAAGATCCTGAACAGTAGGCGTTAGCTGGGCTTCACCCCGCAGCAGACCAACCGTCGAAAGGCCTAACCGATAGCCTACCGCCGCGAGTGCATGCAAATGATTAGAATGCGCTCCACCCAGGCTGATTAAACCTGTTGCACAGCTATTCCGGACTTGCTCCAGATATCCTGCAAGCTTGTAAGCCTTGTTGCCAGACACCTGCGAATCGATGCTATCGAGACGCAATAAAGCCAGTTTTACGCCAGCTTCGTTTAACCAAGTCGTTTCGATGGATTGGAGCAGTGGATATTCCAAGTGCAGTAAGTCAACCCGCCTGATTCTTTAATAAAAGAGACACCTGGTGCCGCTCGCAACAATCGGACTCGCCAGCAACGAAGTGCTGAGGGGACTCCACCCGAGGGATAGGAGCGCTGCACAATTTGCCACCGATTGACACACCCTGACAAACAGGCCGCTTGTAGTGACTAAGCCAACACTCGTACTGGTCTTCAGAAAGCTGACATTGTGCCGCGATATAGGACGTGGGGTGTTCGACAAAACGTAAGACGGCGTCGCTGGCTAACGTCATATGTCCTGCACCCGGTTGATAGGTGACAAAAACCACACCTCGGCTGGACATCTTATCAATCAGCGCTTTTCCTGCGTTGGCCTCTAACGTGGTGCATCGGGCTTTAAGTTGAGCGAGTTCCTCTTCAAGCTGAGTATCGAGTTCCTCCCGATAGGAGAGTTCTACTTCGCGAATGGCCAGTTGTTCTTTGTAATCAGCCACAGCCGCTTCTATCCGCGCCTGCTGCTCGGCTTCGAACTGAATCTTCAAGGCCTCAACTTTGTACTCTGCATTTTTTTCCAGCGCACGCAGTTGCTGTGTTAACTCATGGCGGTTCGAACGATATTGGGCCGCTTGCTGTGCAAGCTGCTCCGCCAGTTCTGCATGATACCGTTGCTCTTCAGCAAGTGCGGCTTTCAAAGCATCGTTTTCCTGCTGGAGTTGTCGCAATTCCCCTTCGTGCTTGCGCGTCAGGGCCAGAATACGGAGCCGCTGCTGACGTACCAGATGCTCCATTTTAGCCTGATGCTCTCGCTCAAGCACTGTCGAGTCGAATGGAGACTTTGCTGGCTCAGCCTCATGAACATACCAATGGTGTTCATTGGCTAGGTTTAAATGCTCGGTCTTGACCTCTTTAACTACAGGCGCAACCACAGGCAAACCCAACTGGTTGCGTCTCGTACACTCACGCAACAGAAATAAGTCGTTATGCCCAGCCTGCAGTATCGGATCCCATAAGCCGGGCTGATGCCATGGCACCGGACATTGACTCCGGCAGGCCAGACGAATCGGTCCAGCCCCTAAATCAGGGCCGCGCCCCGCCCGTTCGGCCAGATCCCTAAGCGGGATGTTCCACTGCGGATCAGGCGCACCGCTACGGCTGAATTCGAGATAGAAGAATACAGCCGCCCGGATACACAACTGAGAGTCGATCACGGCGTAGGCCAGACGTACTCGCTTCCCCGAGAATGAGGGCAGAGTAAACACGCCATCAAGCAGAGCTTCGAATTCATGGAAAAACATTTCCTTGACGATTTCCTTCTCGTCAAAAAATGCTACGACTTCGATTTTTTGCGATTTGTAGACAGTACTCATGGGGCAATCCTCGACCCATTGGAAAGTGCTTCGCTGATCATCGCTCCGAGGAGGGTACATATGACCAAACTTCACTAAAGGCAAGTCAAAGGCTGAACAAAGCACAACCCTAAACGCGTCCCTACAGTCTAGGGTGTCCCTCGCAAAACACTAGTGCAACAATGTGACCGGCTCATCAGCTAGGACATACAAACGGTACGAACATGCATCCTGGCCTCTTATTGCATCAAGCCGGGTCGTCATTCTGAACCTCTCAAACGGTCTGCATGAGTCATAGCATGGCAGCCAGACGAGCGCCCTGATTGATTGCACGCTTCGCATCCAACTCAGCAGCAATATCAGCGCCACCAATTAGATGTACCGACTGCTCGGCGCCGCTCAGCGCCTCGTACAGTTCACGGCGCGGCTCCTGGCCGGCACAAAGAATGATCGTATCGACAGCCAGTACCTGTAACTCACCAGCTAGACGGATATGCAGACCAGCATCATCGATTTTTTCATACTCCACGGCGTTAAGCATTTTGACTTGGCGATGCTGAAGGCTGGCCCGGTGAATCCAACCTGTGGTTTTGCCTAACCCAGCCCCTACCTTGGAAGCTTTACGCTGCAATAAGTAGACTTCACGCTCTATCGGCTGCTTTACAGGTCCCATGGCAGCTAGCCCGCCTCGCGCCGCGAATGCAGGATCAACTCCCCATTCGCGCCAGAACACTGCAGGATCTTGAGTACTGCCATCGTTAACATGAGTAATAAACTCACATACGTCGAAACCGATCCCTCCGGCACCAATAACGGCTACTTTTTGACCCACAGGCTTGCGGCCTAACAGAACATCGAGATAACCCACTACTCGCTTATGCTCGACCCCTGGAATAGCAGGAATACGAGGTATGACGCCCGTCGCCAGAACGATGGTATCGAACGACCCCTCAATCAGCTCGGCTGCACTTACACTATGCCCCAGACGCACCTGGACACCCGTGGTCTCGAGACGTTTGCGAAAATAACGCAAGGTTTCCTTGAACTCTTCTTTGCCAGGAATGCGCTTTGCCACATTGAACTGTCCACCAATGTCATCGGCAGCTTCATATAGGGTAACCGTATGGCCACGTTGGGCTGCAACAGTAGCCGCCGCCAATCCTGCGGGCCCGGCTCCAACCACGGCAATACGCTTGGGAACAGAAGCTGGCAGATAATTCAGTTCGGTTTCATGACAAGCGCGAGGATTTACCAGGCAGCTTGTAAGTTTTCCAGCGAAGGTATGATCTAAGCACGCCTGGTTACAGGCAATACAGGTATTAATCTCGTCAGGGCGCCCCGTCTGTACTTTTAATACGAACTCGGGATCAGCCAGAAAGGGGCGCGCCATAGAGACCATATCGGCCTGACCCTCTGCCAGAATGCGCTCCGCCACCTCGGGCATATTGATCCGGTTGGTAGCTATCAAGGGCAGACCAACCTTGCCCTTTAGCTGAGCCGTCACGGTACTAAAGGCCGCACGTGGAACCCGCGTAGCGATAGTAGGTATGCGTGCCTCATGCCATCCAATGCCCGTGTTGATAAGCGTCGCGCCAGCACGCTCGATTGCCTGAGCCAGTAAGATGACCTCGTCCAGACTGCTACCGTCTTCAACCAGATCCAACATCGACAATCTATAGATAATGATGAACGTCTCGCCTACAGCCTCACGAATTTGCCGAACGATCTCAACGGCGAAACGGATGCGATTGGCATAGTCCCCACCCCATTGATCATTACGATGATTAGTCCTTGCAACAAGGAACTGATTGATCAGGTAGCCTTCGGAACCCATGATTTCAACACCGTCATATCCGGCCCATTGGGCTAGACGGGCACACTGGACATAATCGGCAATTTGCTTTTCAACACCAGCGCTATCCAGGGCTGCTGGCATGAAAGGATTGATCGGCGCCCGGATGGACGAGGGTGCTACCAATTTGGGTGTATAGGCGTATCTTCCTGCGTGCAGGATTTGCAAGCAGATCTTGCCCTCTTCTGCATGCACGGCAGCCGTAACCCGACGATGCTTTTCCGCCTCGTGCTCATCGGTCAGCTTAGCTGCTCCAGCATACACTGCGCCTTCCTCATTAGGTGCAATCCCTCCCGTTACAATCAGCCCTACCCCACCACGGGCTCGCTCGGAAAAATAGACTGCCATGCGGCTAAAACCGTCTTTGCCCTCCTCTAGACCCGTATGCATAGAGCCCATCAAGGTGCGGTTACGCAGCTGGGTAAAGCCTAAATCAAGCGGTTCAAGCAAATGTAGAAAATGAATAGCGGTCACGGCAATCTCCAGGTTCATAGCGTCTAGGGCTACGTTAACGTGACCATAAGCCCACCCAAGATGCAGCTCAATCACCCAAAATGACAACTTGTTTACCTTGCCGTACAGCGGCGACTTGGCATTTGAGGATGATTTCCCTACCCTGATAGCGAATTTTCAGTCAGGCAGCATCCTGGATGCATGGCGCTTTCACGCGCTCCTGACCGCAGGCGGAGTTTTGATGCGCAAGATTGTGTTTCTGGTGCTGATCGGTATCTTTGCAGCTGTAGCCGGCTGGATAGCCCAGCGCCCTACCTTCCATTACCTCTCGGATCTGCGTAGCGAGGTTGCTCTGAACGTAGGGGAATCGCGGGGACATGGAAACCTGCTGGCCATTCAACCTGAACTGTTCACGTTTGATTACCAGACGCCTGATCGCCTCCGCCTAAAACTTGAAGGCTACTTGAAGCGGGCCCAGGATGAAGGTTTGCTCAACGACAAGACCGTAGTGATCTTCCCAGAGCATATTGGGACCGGCTTTTTATTAGTAGGTGAAAAACCTCTCGTCTATACGGCCCGTGACTCCAACGAAGCCCGCCACTGGCTAGCGCTCGGTAACCCACTTAAATTCACCCGTGCCTGGCTATCTTCTCCAGCCGGTGAAAACCGCTTCAATGAAGCATTGTTGCGCATGAAAGCCTGGGACATGGCTGGTACATATCAAGTCTTGTTCGGTACTCTCGCCCGTACATTCAACGTGACCATAATAGCTGGCTCTATCATACTTCCCTCTCCTTCCTTGCAGGATGGCCTGCTCCGCGTCGGAAGTGGTCGCCTGTACAACACCAGTCTGACATTTGGCCCCGACGGAGCCCCCTTGAGCACGCTCCTCAAGCGACGATGGAGACACGGTGCCAAGAGCACCCCCGTCATACCGGAAACGCTAGCAACCCGGGCAGGAACGGTAGGTTTAATATTAGGTAGCGATACCTTGCAAGCCGTCCCCTCCCTGTCAATCGATGCTCTGATCATTCCATCTGTCAATGAAACGAGCCAGCAAAGCCTGGATACCGCTCTCATGCTAACCAAGGCGCAGGTCGGGCTTCAGGTTTTCCCGAACGGTAAGTTCTGGGAACTGCTAGTTACAGGCCAAAGCACTCTCAAGCTCAACGGGCAACCAGTACTGAAAGCATCAGGTACAGGAGCAAAATTATTGAATGTTTGGCTATGAACAAGTCTCGGATTCGTTTAGGCGATCTTTCCGTAGGCCTTGTTTTACCATTGATATCCGCCTTGCAAGCCAGAGAAATAGACCCTGCCCCCCTGTTGCTCCGCTTCGGACTTGACCCCACGTTCATGACGAAGGCGCAGGCGCAACTGTCAATACCTCGCTACATGCGCTTAGGACATGCAGCCCTTCAATGTGCAAAAGACCCAGCTTTTGGCCTGGAGATAGGCCGTTTCAGCCATCCAGCTCAGCTTGGTCTGGTAGGAATAACCGCCTTACAAGCACCAACGATTAGAGAGGCGGCACGCCTTCTAATCGATCATGAGCGTTTATACGTCAGCAGCTATAGAGGGCACTCACAGTTTGAAGAAGCAAGTGGGGGCGCTTGGCTAAATTTTTATTCCATTAGCCCGTACAACAACTTTAATCGCTTTATGGTAGATCAAGTCTTAGCAGGCTGGGTTACTCAATTGAGTCATATTGCAGGACGCCCCCTCAAACCGACCAAGGTAACGATTGAATACCCCATGCCGGATGGCGCTGAGCGCTATGTCTCCACCTTTGGCTGTCCAGTGGAGTTTGCTGCCAGTCGAAACGCAGTCCACTTCAATGCTGCAACATTGAATGAAGCAGTCGCACCCCATTACCCCATTACCTGGCATCAACTACTTGAACTATGTCAAACCGAACTGCAGCGAGCGACAAGCCTACACAGCGTTAGGGAAAGAGTCGTTTTCCTGCTGGGGCCGTTGCTTAAGGATGGAGAACCCTCTTTGGAAGATATAGCGAAACGACTACAACTGCCAGCCTGGACACTACGCCGAAAATTGGCTGAGGAGGGAACTCGCTACTTAGACATTCTAAACGAGACACGTCGAGAGCTGGCGATCAGTTATGTTCGCGAAACGGATCTTACCTTTAACGAAATTTCTTACGTGCTCGGGTTTTCATCCGCCGCCGCCTTTCAACGTGCATTCAAACGCTGGACGAACCTGTCACCAGGAATTTTCCGACGTACTTGGCGAAACCAGGGCGAAATCATAACTCTGTAGGATCGTTTTCCAACCAGCTCTTTTCATGCTGGTAAGCCAGAGAATCCAGGAGTTCTTCAATATACTCATCCATAAAAGTATCACCCTCGTCATTCAAGCCTGAGCTTGATAAGGATGCCTTTCTCTTATGAGTAAATCATGAAAGGAAAATGGCGCAGCGGACGGGACTCGAACCCGCGACCCCCGGCGTGACAGGCCGGTATTCTAACCGACTGAACTACCGCTGCGCGTCGGCCGGGCTTACGCCCGTAGATGCAAGAGGACTTTTTATTACTCATCAACACCAGTTACAGTGTTAACCGTGTAACAATCATCCTCTTGGATGGCGCGCATTTTGCGCATACACCATTGATCAGTCAAGGATTTTTTTAGTCCTGATAAATCATTTTTCGTGTCATGCCACCATCAAGCGTAAATTCCTGCCCCGTCGCGAACCCCGAATCCTCCGAAGCAAGCCAAGCCACCAACGCAGCTACATCTTCAACGAGCCCCACACGCCCGACGAGATGCTGAGCATGATCACGCTCAGCCAAAGGTTCGACCTCCTGCTCCCAAGGATCTCGGGAGTCGATCCAGCCAGGGCTGACCACATTCACACGAACATCAGGCCCTAGACTGGTCGCGAGGGCATGTGTGAGCGCCACCAAACCGCCTTTGCTGGCGACATAAGCCTCAGTTGAAGGCTCCGACTGGTGCGCTCGCGTAGAGGCAATATTGACAATGGCGCCGCGGTTCACGCGCAGGTACGGAGCACAGTGTTTCGCCATTAACATGGCCCCCGTTAGATTGACTGCCAGAATCTGGTTCCAATGCTTCAGACTCAATCTTTCAATCGGCTCGTTGTATGGATCGGATAGCCCAGCATTGTTAACCAGTAAATCCAGACGGCCAAACTGACCAACCACTTCAGCAACTACAGCCTCTACCTGAGACTCATTACTAACGTCCAGCTCGACAAACCAGGCACGCTCACCCAACGCCTCGGCAACTCGTGAGCCACGAGCACGATCACGATCGGCCAGAATTACTTGCCAACCCTCGGTAATCAGCCAAGCCGTGATGCCTAGACCGATTCCTCTAACGGCTCCCGTAACAAGCGCAACCTTACTGCTCGTTAGCATCTGATACGGATCACTCACAACGCTGCCATGCCTCTCGCCAAGTCTGCCTTGATATCTTCAACCGACTCCAAGCCGATCGCCACACGGATAAGACTGTCGCGAATACCAGCCTTGGCACGCTCTTCAGGCGACAATCGCCCATGAGTAGTTGTGGCAGGATGAGTAATAGTAGTTTTCGTATCGCCCAGATTGGCCGTAATGGAAATCATGCGGGTCGCATCGATAAAGCGCCAGGCACCTTCCTGTCCGCCTTTCACTTCAAAACTGACCACAGCTCCAAAGCCCTTCTGCTGCCGCACGGCTAGTGCATGCTGAGGATGGCTGTGCAAGCCGGCATAATACACCTTCTCCACAGCCGGCTGATTTTCTAACCACTCGGCAATCGCTTGTGCACTAGCGCAATGGGCCTCAACACGCAAACGCAACGTTTCCAGCCCCTTCATGAACAGCCAAGCATTAAAGGGGCTCATGGTAGGTCCAGCCGTCCGCAGAAAACCGACAACTTCCTTCATATGTTCACTGCGGCCTGCTACAACACCACCAAGGCCGCGACCTTGCCCATCAATATATTTCGTAGCCGAATGCACGACGACATCAGCCCCTAAGGCCAGTGGCTGTTGCAATGCCGGCGTACAGAAGCAGTTATCAACCACGAGCAACGCACCGGCAGCATGAGCAACGTCGGCCAACCCTGCGATGTCGACCAGCTCAGCCAAGGGATTCGAAGGCGATTCGACGAAAAACAGCTTGGTATTGGGCTTACAAGCTATACGCCACGCATCAAGATCAGCCAGTGTCACGTAGTCGACCTGTACGCCAAAACGTTTGAAGTACTTATCGAACAAGCTGACCGTAGCGCCAAAAACACTACGTGATACTAGAATATGGTCGCCTGCGCTGCATAAGCTCATGATGGTCGCCATAATGGCGGACATACCGGAGGCTGTCGCAACAGCCTGTTCCGCACCTTCCAAGGCAGCCATACGCGCCTCGAAAGCACGTACGGTAGGATTGGTATAGCGGGAATAAACGTTACCCGGTACTTCTCCGGAAAACCGCTTGGCCGCATCGGCCGCACTTCTGAAAACGTAGCTTGACGTTAGAAAAAGTGCTTCTCCATGCTCACCTTCAGGCGAACGATGATAGCCGGAGCGGACGGCCAGGGTATCGAATCCTACACCATCCAGATCGCTATCGAGCCGCCCTGCGTCCCAGTCATGACTCATGTAGTGCTCCTCAGTCGTTGTACAGATCGATGATGGCATTTACTGCCTGCGATTTGGCCTTTGCCGCATCATTGCGTGCCTGTTCGATCCGATTCAAATAGGCCTCATCGATGTCTCCCGTGATGTACTGCCCATCAAACACAGCGCAATCAAACTTTTCAATAACGGATTTAGTACCACGGACAGCATCAATCAGGTCCCCTAGATCCTGATATAGCAACCAGTCGGCTCCGATCAGCTCTGCCACTTCTTCTGTCGTCCGTCCATGGGCAATCAACTCATGAACGCTCGGCATGTCGATACCGTACACATTAGGATAACGAACGGCAGGAGCTGCCGAGCAGAAATACACTTTTTTTGCACCAGCTTCGCGAGCCATCTGAATGATCTGCTTGCAAGTCGTACCGCGCACAATCGAGTCATCCACGAGCATGACGTTCTTGCCGCGGAACTCCAGCTCGATGGCATTGAGTTTCTGACGTACCGACTTTTTACGCGCAGCCTGCCCTGGCATGATAAAAGTCCGGCCGATATAGCGGTTTTTGACGAAACCTTCACGGAACTTCACGCCCAGATGATTGGCCAACTCAAGCGCTGACGTCCGGCTGGTATCCGGGATTGGAATTACCACATCGATTTCATGATCAGGCCTCTCCCGCATGATCTTGTCCGCCAGCTTTTCACCCATACGCAGACGTGCCTTGTATACGGAAATGCCGTCGATGATTGAGTCGGGACGCGCCAGATAAACGTGCTCAAAGATACAGGGCGCATATTGAGGAGCCTTCGCGCACTGACGGGTATATAAGCGACCGTCCTCAGTGATATAGACCGCCTCGCCTGGTTCCAAATCACGGATCAAAGTAAAACCCAGCACGTCCAGCGAAACACTTTCTGAGGCAATCATGTACTCGACACCGTTATCGGTGTGGCGTTGGCCAAATACGATTGGCCGAATAGCATTAGGATCGCGGAAGCCAACCAGTCCATAGCCGGTGATCATGGCGACGACTGCATAACCGCCCCGGCAACGCTCATGTACAGCAGAAACAGCTGCAAAGATATCGTCTTCGGTCGGCTGGAGCTTATTGCGTACAGCCAGTTCGTGAGCCAATACGTTAAGCAATACTTCCGAATCCGAATTGGTATTTACATGGCGCAGGTCTGACTCATAGATCTCTTGGGACAACTGCCCCACATTAGTCAAATTACCGTTGTGAGCCAGGGTAATACCATAAGGCGAGTTGACATAAAAAGGCTGAGCTTCAGCAGACGTTGAGCTTCCTGCCGTTGGATAGCGCACATGGCCGATCCCCATGCTTCCTACCAGCCGCTGCATATGCCGCTGTTGGAAAACATCCCGAACCAGTCCGTTGTCCTTGCGCAGGTAGAGCTTGCCGTCCTGACTAGTCACGATGCCAGCCGCATCCTGACCACGATGTTGTAGGACAGTGAGTGCGTCATATAACGCCTGGTTGACGTTCGACTTACCCACAATACCAACGATGCCACACATGTGACGAAACCCCACTGTTTAAGACTAGTTCGATTGGATGCTTAAGCGCATCGGTTATCTGGCGATATCACCCAAACCACTCAGGTTCTGCGGCACTGCTGCCGCCTGGGTCATCCAATGACCTGCGAATCCAAGCATGAAATTCTTGGACCAGTCGGCCACCAAAAGAAAATGTGGCAACAGAATGGATTGCTGCCACCAGGGATCCTGTTGTACCGGTGCCAGGCTCAACAAACCTACCAGCACCACAATAAGAAGCCCTCCACGGGCAGCTCCAAAGGCCATACCGAGAAAACGATCGGTACCCGAAAGGCCGGTTACCCGAATCAACTCACTCAAAAGGAAGTTGACCAGAGCGCCTACCATCAGCGTTGCAACGAAAAGTAAGGCACAAGCCGCAATAATGCGAGCCGAAGGAATCTGAATGATCCCAGTAAGATGCTGAGAAAGCGCCCCGCCGAATAGCCATGCGATAGCGCCCGCCACAATCCACGTTAATAAGGAGAGCGCTTCCTTGACGAAACCACGTTTTAGGCTGATCAGACTGGATACTGCAATAGTTCCAATGATAGCCCAATCCACCCAAGTGAATCCCACGGTGTGACCCACAACTAAAAAAGGCCCTGCATTTTAGCAGAGCCTTTCCATTTGGTTAACCGCGCTCCGGCTGGAAGCGTACAACAAAGCCACTGACCTTATGCTGTTTATTTAACTGCTCACGCAGCCGGTCCGCTTCCTGACGATCAACTACAGGCCCGACAAACACTCTGTTCATACCATCGACACTTCGAACATAGGCATTATATCCCTGAGCCCTAAGAGTGTTCTGCAGCTCATTGGCCCTTGTCTTGTTTGAAAGACTAGCCAATTGCACAGACCAACTTACCGGCAGATTATTGCTGTCTAAACGCTGCTCTGGCTGAGCAGGCACTGACGGCACAGGAGTAGCAGACGGAGCTGGAGGAGGCGTTGTAGCGGACGGCATCGCTGTAGATGTAGCAACTTCCGGAACGGCAGCAATCGGAGTGGAAGGAAGAGCGGTAGAATTTTCCGGCTTGTCCGGTATGACTTCCGGGGTTTCAACCGGCTTCACTTCTACATCCGGCATCGCAGGCACTACCGGCTGCGGAGTAGGCTCAACTACGACACTCCGCGTTTCATCTTGGCGCGTGAACAACATAGGAACAAAGACAATCGCTAAGGCGATCAAGACGACCGCACCTACGATACGTTGTTTGAGCACCCTATCCATACCCTACTCCTCTTGCGTTTGGCCCTTTAGCCAGATCATGGCTTCTGCCACACTGTAGAACGAACCAAACACTACGATTTCGTCATCCTCGGATGCAAGATTAACTAGCCACCTCAATGCCTCTGCCATGTCACACCGAATAGTGACATGTGCGCCATGGCGTTGCAGAACATCGGCTAGTTCACTAGGCTGTCGGCTCCGAGGCGTGGGCAACGCTGCAACAGCCCATTGCTCGAATGTATCGACCAAGGGTGCCACAACCCCCTCAAGATCTTTATCGGAAAGCAGTCCAAAGGCAGCCAAACGACGACCTGCGAGCGGCCGCTCTTTTAGACGACGAGCCAGATAGCTAGCTGCATGCGGATTGTGCCCGACATCAAGTAACAAATGTATATTTTTGCCAGCAACGCGGACCTGCCGACGATCCAACCGCCCGGCTACACGCGTTCGACCTAACGCCTGTATTACCTGCTCAGGAACCCATACTAAGTTCAAGGACGCAAACGCCTGTAGCGCCAGGGCTGCGTTTTCCAAAGGCAACGGGAGCAATGGTAAATTTTGTAGTGTCAATGCTGTACCGTTCGACGAAACTCCACGCCAATGCCAGCAGTCTTGGTCAAGCGCCAGGTCGAATTCGACCCCGCGGCGAAGCAAAGGCGTACCCAGCTTACGAGCTTGCTCACTCAAGATGGCTGGAGGATCAAGGTCTCCACAAATTGCAGGCCGCTCGGCGCGAAAAATACCTGCTTTTTCAAAAGCTACGCTGTCACGCGTATTGCCAAGCCACTCAGCATGATCAAGGCCAATACTGGTTACCAGAGCTATATCTGCATCAACCAAATTAACCGCATCTAACCTTCCGCCCAAGCCAACCTCAAGCACTACCGCATCGAGCCTAGCACGGGCAAACAACCAGAATGCAGCCAGCGTTCCCATCTCGAAGTAAGTCAGCGAAACCGAACCACGAGCGGCTTCTACTGCCGAGAAGGCCTCACACAAGGTGTCGTCGTCAACTTCGCAGCCCTCGATGACGACACGCTCGTTATAACGCAGTAGATGAGGCGAGCTGTAAACCCCAACCCGCAGACCAGCCTCGCTGAGCAATTCAGCAAGAAAAGCGCAGGTTGAGCCTTTGCCATTGGTTCCAGTCACAGTAACAACACGAGGCGCCAGGCGCCCCAAACCAAGCGACTGGAAGACCGTACGCGAACGTTCAAGCCCCATCTCGATAGCCGATGGATGTAGCTGTTCGAAATAACTCAACCAGTCGCTCAGGGTTCTACTCATGATCAGGCCGCCGGGCTAGGCATAGGCATAGGCATAGGCAGGCTCTGAAGACTGGCAAGCAGCTTGGCTAGGCGAGGTCTTAGCTCTGCACGCGGAATGATGATATCGACAGCACCATGCTCTAACAAAAACTCACTACGCTGAAAACCTTCCGGCAGCTTTTCACGCACTGTCTGTTCAATAACGCGAGGCCCTGCGAATCCGATCAAGGCCTTAGGCTCGGCGACAATAAGGTCACCTAGCATGGCCAGACTCGCCGAAACTCCGCCATACACAGGGTCAGTCAGGACCGAAATGAATGGAATTCCTTCCTCTCGCAGACGCGCCAGGACAGCAGACGTCTTAGCCATTTGCATCAGAGAGATCAATGCCTCTTGCATCCGAGCGCCACCCGAAGCGGAAAAGCAGACGAGAGGACAACGCTTCTCAAGTGCTTCATTAGCAGCACGAACGAAGCGCTCCCCAACGACAGCCCCCATAGAACCGCCCATGAAAGAAAATTCGAAAGCACACACAGCAATAGGCATGCCTAGCAAAGTTCCACGCATGGCGATCAGGGCATCCTTTTCACCTGTTTCCTTTTGCGCAGCAGTCAAGCGATCCTTGTACTTCTTGCTATCTCTAAACTTGAGCCGATCTACAGGCTCAAGCTCGACTCCCAGCTCTTCACGCCCGTCCGCATCAAGAAAAATATCAAGACGCCGACGCGCATTGATGCGCATGTGATGGCCGCACTTAAGGCAGACATCAAGATTTTTTTCCAGCTCGGGACGGTAAAGCACCGACTCGCATGAAGGGCATTTATGCCAAAGCCCCTCGGGTACGGAACTGCGCTTGACTTCTGAGCGCATGATCGAAGGAATCAGTTTATCTACCAGCCAATTGCTCATGCATTACTCTCCACGTGCATGGGCTCATATGTACCAGGCTTCACCGATACACATTCCCTGAGCGAATTATGAATGTAAGTGGACTTGGTTCCAGCCATGCTATCTATGCCAACGCGCCACATGACCGTTCCACTCGTCTCACCCAGCGATACCCCTACCCGTATCGCATCTACTAAACCTGCCGCTATATAGGGCAGGCCAATTGTTCTACCAACCGGACCGGAGCCCGGGGTAAATTACCGTATACAGACGGCTCAGCCGTCGCCACCGTCACATGGGCAAACGACACTGCCTTACCGCCTCGACAAACGCATGCATCTTAGTGTGATCCTTAATGCCCTTGGCCAGCTCCACACCGCCACTCACATCCACCGCATAAGGACTCACCTGAGCAATCGCTTCGGCTACATTGTTCACCGTCAAGCCACCTGCCAGAACAATTGGCTTAGGCAAACCTTCAGGAACTTGCGCCCAATCAAAAGCCTGCCCCGTGCCCCCTGGGATTCCCTGCACATAGGTATCAAGCAGAATACCGGACGCTTCAGAAAACTCCGAGCAACGTGCAAATAGGTCTTCACCTGGTTTCACGCGCAAGGCCTTCATGTAAGGACGCCGATAACGAGCACACTCCGCAGGCGACTCGCTTCCATGAAACTGCAGTAAATCCAGAGGGATCGCATCCAATGTTTCATCAATTTCACATCGCGAAGCATCTACGAACAGCCCAACTGTCGTAACGAAGGGCGGCAGCGCCGACAGAATGGCGCGCGCTTGCACGATAGAAACGGCACGAGGACTTTTTTGATAAAATACCAGGCCAATCGCATCTGCTCCAGCCTTGGCCGCTGCCAAAGCATCCTCAACACATGTGATCCCGCAAATCTTCACACGTACGGCAGACAAATCATTCACACCCTTAATCAAATCGGCGATGGTAACAGAAGGTGGCAAATTGCGTCAGCTGGCCTTATCGGGCAAACCGGAGAGAAATAATGGCCCAACAAAACGTTCGGGCACGTCGAACTCTTCAGGATACTCCACCTTCACGAGATACAGCCCATAAGGATGGGCAGTCACTCCACCCGCTTTTCGATCACGTGCGGCTAAGATTTCAAGCACCCACTCAACCGGACGCTCCCCTGCACCGATAGTCATCAGTACGCCAGCAATATTGCGAACCATATGGTGCAAGAAAGCATTAGCTCTGATATCCAGAATAATTAGACGGCCAAAAGGTTGTACCTCTATATGATGTACCGTCTTAATAGGTGACTTCGCTTGACACTGCTGCGCCCGAAAGGACGTAAAGTCATGCGTCCCAACAAGCTTAGAAGCAGCCCTACGCATTAACTCGACATTTAACGGGCGATGATTCCAGGTTACCTCCTCTGCCAAATGGGCCGGTCGGATGGGGTCATTGTAGATGACATACCGATATCGGCGGGCTATGGCCGAAAACCGCGCATTGAATGCAGCTGGCATAGGCTTCGCCCAAGTGACACTTATGTCTTTAGGCAAATTGGCATTGGCACCTAATACCCAGGCTTTGAGAGGACGATCCACTGATGTATCGAAGTGCACGACCTGACCGCAAGCATGCACCCCCGCATCCGTCCGTCCTGCACACGCAACGGTAACAGGATGAGCGGCTACTCGACTGAGTGCCTTTTCGAGCGTTTCCTGCACCGAGGCTACGCCTTCCTGCTGACGCTGCCATCCGCGGTAGCGCGCGCCCATGTACTCGATACCCAACGCTATTCTGGAAACATCGGGGGCAGCCTCATCGGCTGCCCCCGGTACAACGCTATCAATCATAATTAACTTAATTGAGCGAGCATCTCACGCGCTTCATTGCGCTGAGCATCGCTACCCTCCGAAAGAACTTCGTCGAGGATATCACGAGCCCCGTCAGCATCTCCCATATCGATGTAAGCACGAGCCAAATCCAGCTTAGTGGCCGTTTCGTCCTCTCCTGACAGGAAATCAAAGTCATCATCCAGCCCCTTCTCACTGGTATCCACGACACCAAAGGGCTCCTGTCGAGACTCTTCCTGCACCTGGGGCACATTCTCGTCAGCCTCCCCCTGGCGTGTCAGGTCTTCATTGGCCCGCTGAAGCTGCGCTTCGAAACTATCTTCTTGTACTAGAGGAGCCTCCTCTACAGAGGTCTCTAATGACGAGGGCTCCTCAGGAAGCGTTTCAGACTCATCCAAGGAAAGATCGAAGTCATGAGACAAGTCCTGATCGTGCTGCACCGCAGAAGCATCTCTTCCAAAATCTAGATTGAATTCATCCTCAGGCTGATGAAGTGCTTGGTCTGGCACGTTTTTATCCGAATCATCAGTTAATAAGGGCTCATCTAGATCCAGAGAAAATTCGTCATTCAATGCCGAAGCATCCGCGACCGGCTCTTCCTTGGAGGGCTCGTTGAAATCCAGACTGAAGTCAAAATCATTATTTTCGAGAGGTGCCTCTGGTGAGGCCGCCGGCTGACTATCAATGCTGCTCGTTTCGAGAGTAAAGCCAGGCTCCTTTACCGCCATCGACTTATCATCGTCTTTGTCGAAATCGAAATCATCGAAATTCAAGTCAAAATCATCATCAGACGTCTTTTCTTGGCTCGCCTGCTCTAATGATGATTTCTCAGACTCACTTACCTCATGCGCCGCAGCTAGGGCAGCCGCTCCGAGTGCTGTTGCAGCTGCCGCCGCAGCCATGTCAGGGTAACGGGACTTAAGCTGCTCCACTTCAGACTGAGAACCGCCAATCTCACGCAACTCATTTTCCTGACGGACAAAACCGTCACGATCACCCATTTCCGCATACACTTCCATAAGCTTCAGACGCAGATCAGTACGATGCGGCTCTTCATCGCTAGCCTTCTGCAATACATCAGCCGCCTGATTAAAGCGTCCATAGGCCATATAGATATCTGCCTGCCCCAATGCATCCGAGGTAGTCTTATCATCTGCAGCCTGATCAAACGAGGTGTCGGACAAATCGCCAAGATCCAGTCCGTCCAGGCTATGTTCATGAACGTCCGGATCTACTCGGAAGGCTCCCACCGACTGCTCTTCTTCAAGTGCAGCCTCGCGCTCCGCCTCGCGCATGGCATTGCGTCGGGAGTTGACCATCAGCAAAACCAGCAACGCCAATAAAGCACTGCCACCAATCAAGCCCAACCATAGCGAATTGCTCAAAATATCGTTCAGGAAACCCGCTGGCTCGGGCTCTTCGGAGGCCACAGGCGATGCAACTGGCGCCGCAGGAGCTACCGGCTGTGGCGTCACCTGAACGGCTGAAGGAGCAGAGACCGGCGTTTCAGGTGTTTCGGACGACTCCAACGGTGCGGGAGTTATTTCTGTTTCAGCCGCTTCATTACCTACCAATGTTTCATTGGGCACCGGCTCAGGTGCTGCTTCCTCAGAAGCTTCAGCAGAAGGAGGTGGATTTTCATCGGGTGCCTGAGGAACTGACACAGGTTGCTCAGCAGAAGGCTCAGGAGTAGTCGGCACCTGAGCATTTTCTGTCGCAGGGGTATCACCTGGGGCATTTTGGCTTTCAGGCGGATTGGCCATATTGGCTTGCAGACGGGCCAACTGAGCATCTTTTAGCTGCATGAGCTTTTGCAATTTATCTAGCTGGCTTTGCAAATCACCCATACGGCTTTTCAGTTCTTCATTTTCGCGACGCGTCGAGTCCAAACTTTCCTGTGTAATTGCCAACTTATCGGCCAACGCCTGGTTAGTGCCTGTATTACCTTGATCACTTCCAGAAACCGATTGCCCCGCCTGCCCAGATAAAAGACGCAAATTGTCATGCTCATCTACTACTGAAGAAGGCTGCTCTGTAGGCGCACGATTAGTCGCATCCAATTGTCGAGGAGGAGTGGTTGTCTGCCCGCCTTCGTTACGAAGTCCGCCGCGCCAAGCGCGATTTTGAGCAGCCACCTCTTCCAACGCCTGCTGCTGAGAGCGAACTCTTACCTGCTCCTCATTCGGCAAACGCAGTACCTGACCGCTCTTAAGTAGATTGATATTGTTGCTGAGGAAGGCGTTCGGATTACGATCCTGAATAGCCAACATCATTTGATGAACAGATACGCTGTCATTGGGGCGTGTCCGATCAGCGACCTCCCACAATGTATCCTTAGGGCTGGTCATGTATTCGCCATCCATGATGGCAGGCGATCCCGCTGAGCCAGCTGGAGCTGTAGTCGAGCGCGGGGATGCGCGAGGTATTGGCGAAGGAACTGTAACGGGCGCGACCGGGGCTGCAGCACGTTGCGGCGTATAGAGAGGAGGATCCAGCAAAACCGTGTATTCGCGAAGTACACGTCCGCTGGGCCAGGTAACCTCCATTAGGAAATTAAGATAAGGCTCACGAACCGGCTTGGACGATGTAATTCGAATGACACTTCGTCCATCCGGACGAACTTCAGGCGTAAACTTTAAATCCGTGAGAAAATAATTCCGGTCAATACCTGCCTTATTGAAATCATCAGGTGAGGCCAGGAGCGGTCGTAGTTCTTGCGCGCTCAGGTCACGGACATCCGTCAGATCGACAGTAGCATTGAAAGGTTGATTCAATGCCGAATTTAGATGAATTTCACCTAGGCCGAGGCCATACGTCGATCCTGACGCAAATGCGGATGCCGCCGCGATTGCTAATACTAATTTACGAACCCGAACCATAGTTTTCCCTTATGATTTCTGTCGGCAGCAGATTACTCACCATCACACAGTCTCGCCTCATTTCTACGACGTTTTTTTGAACTGTGTACGGCCAGCCTATTTTATGTACTGATAAGTTTGCCCTAACTTAAATCAGTATCTTTTACGAAGTGTGTTTTATCAACAATTCCGCAGTCTGTATGGCATTCAACGCTGCTGATCTTCGAACATTGTCTGAAACGATCCACATTTCAATCACATGCCCATCTGAAGGATGCTGTCGCATACGTCCAATGAGCGTCTCATCCCGCCCAATCGAATCTTCTACAGCTGTTGGATATTCATCAGCCTCAAACAATTCCAAATTTTGTATTCCAGAATAGGCTAGATTCAATTCTTTTATAGTTAAAGCGCTTTGCGTCTTCAAAGTCACTGCCAGGCTTTCGCCATAAAAGACTGGAACCTGAATACACGTCGCCGATACGATCCCGAGGGATTTACCTAATATATGTTGGCTATCCTCGATTAGACGCCGCTCGATTTGACTGTATCCATTTTCCTGCTGATTTCCCGCTAGCCCTAGTATATTGAACGCTAACTGACGCCCAAACACGCGGGGCTCGATAGAGCGCCCGTTAAGTAGCTCTGTTGTTTGGCGTGCTAACTCTCGGACACCCGCTCGCCCGCGACCAGAGGCAGGAAGACAGGCGGTAACGGTAACGTACTCAATGGGTGTTTTGGCACACAGCGGGGCCAGTGCGCTAACCAAGGCAGCAGCCGGGGAACAGGGAATCGAGACACGCCAAGGCTTAGGAAGCAGGTTTAAGACCTGATCATTAACACCTGGAATAACACGTGGCGATATTGATGCCTCTAAGGCTCCAGAAAGATCAACAATTGAACTTCCGGCTTGGAAAGCCCGGTCGGCGATTACTTGCGACACCTCTTGATTAGCAGCCAGAAACGTCACAGCCACCTGCTTGAAATCAAAAGTTTCGGCTACACCTACTCTTAAATTCTTACCGCGAAACGGTAAAGACTTACCTGCAGACTCAGCGCTGGACAAGAGATACAAGCTGGAGAGCGGAAAGTCACGCTCCTCGAGCAAGGCAACCAGGGCCTCACCCACGGCACCAGTAGCACCGACAATAGCTATCGAAGGAAGTGAGCTCATGAATAGGCCTGATATATAAAAGAAGGCGGCACTCTAACGGCCACCTTCTCTAGTTTCAATCGTCACAGGCCAATCGTGCAGCCAAATCCATAAGAGAAGCTTGAAAGCTCCCCTTACTACTAACGCTCAAGCAGGATACGAAGCATTCGGCGTAGTGGCTCAGCAGCCCCCCACAGAAGCTGATCACCAACGGTAAAGGCTCCAAGGAAATGCGACCCCATGTTCAGCTTACGCAAGCGACCAACCGGAACGCTTAAAGTACCTGTAACCGCAGCTGGCGTCAGCTCGCGCATAGATGCCTCACGCTGATTGGGAACCAGCTTGACCCAGGGATTATGCTGGCTGATTAAACCCTCGATATCTGACAACGGCACATCTTTATTAAGCTTGATGGTCAACGCTTGACTGTGACAACGCATGGCTCCAATGCGTACACACATACCATCGACTGGAATCGGATTGTTGAAACGTCCCAGGATCTTGTTAGTTTCTGCCTGCCCCTTCCACTCTTCGCGACTTTGTCCATTAGGCAGCTCTTTGTCGATCCAAGGAATCAAGCTGCCCGCTAGCGGCACACCGAAACTCTCGGTTGGGAAAGAATCGCCGCGCAGGGTTTCAGCCACCTTGCGGTCAATATCGAGAATGGCGCTAGCTGGGTTCGCCAGTTCATCCGCCACGCTGTTATATGTGGCGCCCATCTGACGGATAAGCTCGCGCATGTTCTGCGCACCGGCACCAGAAGCAGCCTGGTAAGTCATGGCGCTCACCCATTCCACTAAGCCAGCCTCAAAAAGCCCGCCTAATGACATAAGCATCAGACTAACCGTACAGTTGCCACCAATATAATTCTTAGTGCCTTCGTTCAACGCCTGATCGATGACACGACGATTGACCGGATCCAGAATGATAACGGCATCATCTTTCATGCGCAGGCTGGAAGCCGCATCTATCCAGTAACCGTTCCAACCAGCCTCACGCAATCGAGGAAAAACCTCATTGGTGTAGTCGCCACCCTGACAGGTCAGGATCACGTCGAGACTTTTGAGCTCATCAATGCTGTAGGCATCTTTCAGCGGCGCGATTTCTTTGCCAATTGAAGGACCTTCGCCACCCACATTGGAGGTAGTAAAGAACACCGGCTCGATCAAGTCGAAATCCCGCTCATCCAACATGCGCTGCATGAGCACGGATCCCACCATACCGCGCCAACCGATTAGACCTACACGCTTCATTGCTACTGCCCTTTGTTATAGATGGAGGCCGGAAGCACTCCGACCAGCCATACAGATTACTCAGCCGCGAGCGCCGCGACTACCGCCTCACCCATTTCACGGGTGCCTATTTTTTGGCATCCCTCGGACCAGATATCGCCGGTACGCAATTTTTGATCCAATACTTTACTTACAGCCTGCTCGATTGCATTGGCAGCTTCGAGTTGATTGAAACTGTAACGAAGCATCATCGAAACCGACAGAATAGTCGCCAATGGATTGGCGATACCCTGCCCGGCAATATCAGGAGCCGAGCCATGACATGGCTCATACATCCCCTTGTTATGGGCATCCAGAGAAGCCGACGGCAACATGCCGATTGATCCTGTCAGCATAGAGGCCTCATCCGACAAAATGTCGCCAAACATATTATCGGTGACCATAACGTCAAACTGCTTAGGCGCACGGACTAGCTGCATGGCAGCATTATCTACATACATATGGGAAAGCTCGACGTCCGGATACTCTTGTGCAACCTCTTCAACAATTTCGCGCCAGAGCTGGCTGGACTCCATAACATTAGCTTTGTCTACCGAGCATAATTTCTTGCCGCGCACGCGCGCCATATCAAAGCCAACCCGGGCGATACGACGGATTTCGCTCTCGCTGTAAGGAAGCGTGTTATAGCCTTCGCGCTCACCGTTTTCTAGTGTCCGAATACCACGTGGACCACCGAAATAGATACCACCTGTCAGCTCGCGCACGATCAGAATGTCCAGACCAGAAACAACCTCTGGCTTGAGGGTGGAGGCCTCGGCCAGTTGCGGATAGAGAATGGCCGGACGTAGATTCGCGAACAACCCCAGCTCCGACCGAATCTTTAGCAGTCCTTTCTCGGGACGAATGGCCCGGTCGAGCTTGTCCCATTTCGGACCACCTACAGCGCCTAACAATACAGCATCGGCCGCACGTGCTTTCGCCAAAGTCTCATCAGCCAGCGGCACACCATGCTTGTCAATGGCCGCACCACCAATGACATCTTCGGTGAGCTCGAAACCCAACGAATACTGCTCGTTGACTCGATTCAGAACCTTGACGGCTTCCGCCATGATTTCAGGACCGATACCATCGCCTGGCAGAACGAGGATCTGCTTACTCATCTTTTTCTCGCTTATCCATGTAAAGTAAAAGCAACACATCAGCGCTGCTTGTGATTAAAGCGGCTGTGCCCATAGCACCATGACGTCAACGCAAAAAGAGCCGTTACGGTCGATCTCATAATAATGCCGTACCTCTTGGCCAATACGGCCCTGCAAGGTACGGATAGCCTGACGCATAGGCTCCGGCGTGTTCATGCGCTCTGTCCACGTATCGAAATCCAAGCGAAGTCGCTGCCTGACACAACGCGTAACGCCCAGGCGCGCTACACCCAGAAGCTGCAGCCATTCCGCCATCGAATAGTCACGAACATGACTATTGTCTCGCAAAATTTCTACTGTCTGCAGATAGGTATCCAGCCGTGGACTCGCAGGCGATACAACATCCACGAACGCTGCCTGCCCACCGACCCGCAATACACGACGAACCTCGCTTAATGCCGAGCCGATATCACGCCAATGATGGGCAGAATAACGACTAAAGACAAAATCGAAACTGGCATCACCAAAAGGTAAACGCTCGGCCATCCCAGGTTGGACGGTAATATTGTCCAAACCCTGCTCTTGTGCCGTACGCTTAACGATGGCCAACATTTCTTCAGAAAGGTCTAGCGCAACGACCGAACCGGCTACAGGAGCCACGTTATAGCTGACATGACCGGCGCCACATCCCAGATCCAGAACCTTAGCCTGCTCACGTTTAGCGACCTGCTCGCGCATTTCTGCAAACTCGGTACCCTGAGCATGTACGCTGCTGCTTAGATAAGATTCTGCAGTCGAGCCAAATTGAGATCGAACTAGATTTTCATGTTCGCCAGTCATGTTGTTACCTCATGCGTTTTGGAACAACCAAGGATTAATCTTCTTATACGACTCTTCAAAAGCTCTAATAGAGTCAGCATCCTGCAACGTCAGTCCAATATCGTCGAGACCATTAAGCAAGCAGTGCTTACGGAACTCATCAATCTCGAAGGAAAGCGCTTTCCCGTCAGGTCGAGTAACGGTCTGAGAAGCCAAATTTATTTCAAGCGTATACCCTTCTGTCGACTCAACCTGCTCGAAAAGCTCACTGACGTCTTGTTCAGACAAAATGATGGGTAGCAAACCGTTCTTAAAGCTGTTGTTGAAGAAGATATCAGCAAAACTTGGGGCAATAACGGCACGGAAGCCGTACCCGTCTAGCGCCCAAGGTGCATGTTCGCGTGACGAACCACAACCGAAGTTCTCCCGTGCAAGCAGAATGCTTGCTCCTTGGTAACGAGGCTGATTCAGTACGAAGTCAGGGTTTAAGGGGCGCTTGCTGTTATCTTGCCCTGGCTGACCAACATCCAGATAACGCCATTCATCAAAGAGGTTCGGTCCAAAGCCCGTCCGCTTGATTGACTTAAGGAACTGCTTAGGGATGATCTGATCAGTATCAACGTTGGCACGATCCAAAGGAGCGACAATGCCGGTGTGCTGGGTAAATGCTTGCATGAAGGACTCCTTAGGCACGGCCAAATTCACGAACATCGACAAAGCGGCCCGCAATCGCTGCGGCGGCTGCCATAGCTGGGCTCACCAGATGAGTGCGCCCACCTGCACCTTGACGTCCCTCGAAGTTACGGTTGGACGTAGAAGCACAGTGCTCGCCACTTTCAAGGCGATCAGCATTCATGGCCAGACACATCGAGCATCCCGGCTCACGCCACTCGAAACCAGCCTCAATGAAAATTTTGTCCAATCCTTCCTTTTCCGCTTGCGCCTTGACCAGTCCGGAGCCAGGAACAACGAGGGCCTGCTTGATCGTATTGGCAACTTTGCGTCCCTTGGCTATCGCAGCGGCAGCACGTAAGTCTTCGATGCGCGAGTTGGTGCAAGAACCAATAAATACACGATCCAGTTGAATTTCAGTAATCGGCTGGCTGGCTCTAAGTCCCATATACTTCAGGGCACGCTCTATGGATCCGCGCTTAACGGCATCTTTTTCCTGAGCAGGGTCCGGTACCGACTGATCAACAGCCAGCACCATTTCAGGCGAGGTTCCCCAACTGACCTGAGGCTTGATTTGGGTAGCGTCGAGCTCGACAACAGTATCGAACACTGCATCGCTGTCAGAAACCAATCCGCGCCATAACTCGACAGCTTGGTCCCAATACTCAGGAGCCGGAGCGAAAGGTCGCCCTTTTACATAATCAATTGTGGTCTGGTCCACAGCAACCATGCCCACCCGCGCGCCCGCCTCGATGGACATGTTGCAGATAGTCATACGACCTTCCATAGACAACGAGCGGATCGCGCTTCCAGCAAATTCGATAGCATGTCCATTGCCACCAGCCGTACCAATTTTACCGATGACAGCCAAAACAATGTCTTTAGCTGTTACACCGAAGGACAGCTCTCCCTCGACACGAACCAGCATATTTTTCATTTTTTTGGCAACAAGACACTGTGTCGCCAAAACATGCTCCACTTCTGAGGTACCGATGCCATGTGCCAATGCGCCAAAAGCACCATTGGTCGAGGTATGTGAATCGCCACAGACTACGGTCATGCCAGGAAGAATCGCGCCTTGCTCAGGGCCGATGACATGCACAATGCCCTGACGAACATCGTTCATTTTGAATTGCGTGATGCCAAAAGCATCGCAATTCTCATCAAGAGTACGCACCTGAATACGTGAAGTTTCATCCTTGATGGAAGCAATACCTTCCTTACGATCCGGTGTCGTTGGCACATTATGGTCTGGCGTTGCCAGGTTAGCAGCCAAGCGCCAAGGCTTACGGCCTGCCAAACGCAACCCTTCGAAGGCCTGCGGCGAAGTCACTTCATGAATGATGTGACGATCGATATAAAGCAGAGCCGAGCCATCGTCACGCTGCTTGATCAGATGCATGTCCCAAAGTTTGTCGTAAAGCGTTTTGCCAGCCATCACTACGTCCTCATCGGCGTGTTTCTATGCCCTTAGGGCTTGTAAGGATGATGCTATCGCCCTAGCATCGAATAACACAAATTCATAATTTTCATGATATGCATAACAATCTGGAATCAAACTAGTGGATCTCAGTAACCTCAAGGCTTTTATCGCCGTTGCGGAAATGTCCAGTTTTTCCGAAGCAGGTGAGCGCCTTCACCTGACCCAGCCGGCAATCAGCAAACGCATCGCCAGCCTAGAGCAGGACTTGGGGACACGCCTGTTTGATCGTATAGGCCGAGAAATAAGCCTTACAGAGGCAGGACGTGCATTGCTGCCTAGGGCCTACCAGATACAGGAAGTGCTAACCGATACCCGTAAGGCACTGACCAATCTCAGCGGCGAGGTATCCGGCAAACTAACCTTTGCCACAAGCCACCATATCGGCCTGCATCGATTACCGCCCGTTTTACGTGCATTCACCCGCCGCTATCCTAGCGTGGCATTAGATATCCGCTTTCTCGACTCTGAAGCCGCTTATGAAGAAATTCTTCAAGGGCGGGTCGAGCTGGCCATCATTACGCTAGCACCTGAGAAGTCACCCTTGATTCAAGCGGTTCCAGTCTGGGATGACCCGCTGGATTTCGTAGCCGCCCCAGAACACCCTTTAGCCTTGGCCAAGTCAATAAGCCTAACTGACGTTGCCCAGTATCCAGCTGTCTTTCCAGGCGGGAACACATTTACTCATCACATCGTACGCAGACTTTTTGAGGCACGACAGCTTTCGCCTAATATCGCGATGAGTACCAATTATTTGGAAACTATCAAAATGATGGTTTCCATCGGCATTGCCTGGAGTGTACTTCCGCGCACCATGCTGGACGACCAAGTCATGCGCTTACCGCTTCCTGGCCTCTCACTCAAACGCCAATTAGGCTACATTGTGCATACGGAGCGTACCCATTCGAATGCGGCGCGTGCGCTTATGAGCTTACTAGACGAGGAAGCCTCTTAAATACCAAAGGCGCCGAACGGCGCCTTTGGTATAATATAAAATAGCCTTACGCCATCTCGACAGCTCGATAATCGACACCTAACAATTGATCGATCCGCTCACATGCTGTTTCACGACGAACCTCACCAAACAAGGCCATCGCTTCTGGATAATTACGCGCCAGCATTCCGAGCCATTGTTTCAAGCGTCCCGGCGCGTAGCGTGGTGCCAGTTTTTGACAGGCTTTCAGCCAGAACAATTGTAACAACCCTAGCAATTCGTCCCAGACCATACAGGTAACCACCTCGCCTTTAACACTGGCTGCAATCTGGCGCGCCAGATCCGGGCGAGATACCAGTCCACGCCCTAACATAACATCCGCCATACCACTGACCTCACGGCAACGCCAGTAATCCTCCAGCGTCCAAATCTCACCATTAGCCAGCACAGGCACACTTACTTTATCGGCAATGCGAGCAATCCACTCCCAGTAAGCTGGCGGTCTATAACCGTCCAGCTTCGTGCGCGCATGCACCACAAGTTGAGCCGCACCACCCGCCTCCAACGCTTGAGCACATTCGATCGCCCTATCAGGACATTCATAGCCCAACCGCATTTTTGCGGTGACAGGAATAGAGGCTGGAGCCGCCTGCCTAACCTCTCTGACAATCTCATAAAGCAGTTCAGGCTCTTTTAACAGCACAGCACCGCCACGAGACTTGTTAACGGTCTTGGCTGGACAACCAAAATTGAGGTCGATCACCGGAGCGCCTAGCGTACAAACATAAGCTGCATTTTCTGCCAGACACACAGGATCGGAGCCCAGAAATTGCACCCGCATTGGCGTACCGGACAATGTTCTAGAACCATGAGCCAATTCCGGCGCATATTTCTGATAAGTCGATGCTGGCAATAATCGATCGGTTACCCGAATGAATTCGGTTACGCACCAATCGATGCCCCCGACCTGGGTCAACAGTTCACGCAGGATCTCATCAACCAAGCCTTCCATGGGCGCTAAAGCAATCTGCATAAAACCTCAACAGCACGCCCTATGGCGTTTTACCAAAAGCCCGGCCATACCCCTGAATGAACTCTTCCGGCATCCGCCGGGGCTTGCCGGACGATAGTTCGATACAGGCAAATGTGGTCTGCGCACGTAGAAGTGTGACACCATCAACGAGACGAATCAGCTGAAAGCGTCGACTCATGCGCAATCTTCGATCCCAGTCGACCAGCCAGGTCCCTAGCGCCAGCTCATCCCCATCGAATGCACTCGCCAGATAATCAATCTCATGGCGTACTACTGCCATAGCACGATCTAATCGATGAAAGACCTCTATACCGAGGCCAAGACTAGTAGAGTGCTGCCAAGCGCACCGCTCCAGCCAAGCAACATATACCGCATTATTGGCATGCCCCAACGCATCGATATCGCCGGCCTGGACCAACAATGGCATAACAAATGGCTTTTCTAGATCCCAGTTCATGCATCTTTACCGATCGCAAAAAACATAGCCAATCTTTTTCCAGGCACAAAAACAAAGGGCTTGCATTTCTGCAAGCCCTTTGAGATGTGGCGCGCTCGAGAGGATTCGAACCTCTGACCGCTCGGTTCGTAGCCGAGTACTCTATCCAGCTGAGCTACGAGCGCGCTGTTTGGTGCTTTTATATCCAGATCACCACTGGTATTGCGAGGTACTCGTTAAAGCACCCTTCAAAATGGCGCGCTCGAGAGGATTCGAACCTCTGACCGCTCGGTTCGTAGCCGAGTACTCTATCCAGCTGAGCTACGAGCGCGCTGAGACTGCACATTATAGACTTATGGATTACCAAGTAAGACGATCTTTCTAATGAAATCAGAGGGATAGAACTCTGAATCGTCTTTCTCTAAGCCTGTAATATAAATGGCGGTGAGGGAGGGATTCGAACCCTCGACACCCTTTTGAGGTGTACTCCCTTAGCAGGGGAGCGCCTTCGGCCTCTCGGCCACCTCACCGCGACGGGGCGTACTATACTCTATTTTTTCCCCTGTGCAAGCAAAAAGTTAAACAAAAATCAGAGGTTAGGTTCCTGATCCTTTTCTTTCTGGATGCGCTGGTAAATTTCCTCACGATGAACCGCTACTTCCTTGGGCGCATTAACTCCTATGCGTACCTGATTTCCTTTTACACCAAGAACCGTTACGGTCACTTCATCGCCTACCATTAGGGTTTCTCCAACCCGCCGAGTCAGAATAAGCATTCCTTTTCTCCTTAAGTTTCAGGACCACAGTCTGCAAAAAGAGTAGAACCCGTCAAACACGGGCTCATACTGAATCTATTGACCCGTGCCTCCAGAAGGAAAGTTCCAGAAGCACGGGCAAATCGATGGAAGGCATCTATTACTACCCTCCAAGGGATAGTATCTATTCGCTAACGCGGGCCGGCGCATCCAATTCGAATGCGGTATGAAGCGCCCGCACAGCCAGCTCTAGATATTTTTCTTCGATGACTACCGATACTTTGATTTCGGAGGTGGAAATCATCTGGATATTGATGCTTTCCTTGGCCAACGCTTCGAACATACGGCTAGCCACTCCGGCATGGGAACGCATGCCGACTCCGACAATAGATACCTTAGCGATTTTGGTATCACCACTGGCTTCACGCGCACTCATGGCATCAGCGGTCTGTTTCAGCACATCTAGGGCGTTTTGGTAATCGTTGCGATGCACCGTAAAGGTAAAATCTGTCGTGTTATCGTTCGAAACATTCTGCACGATCATATCGACTTCGATATTAGCCGCACTGATAGGTCCGAGAATTTTGAAAGCTACACCCGGGGTGTCTGGAACACCGCGAATGGTCAGCTTGGCTTCGTCGCGATTAAAGGCGATGCCGGAAATAATCGGCTGTTCCATGGATTCCTCGTCATCAAGAGTAATGAGGGTGCCCGGACCCTCTTTGAAGCTGTGAAGAACACGCAAGGGCACGTTATATTTGCCTGCGAATTCTACGGAGCGGATTTGCAAGACTTTCGAGCCCAGGCTGGCCATTTCCAGCATTTCTTCGAATGTAATCTTTTCCAGGCGACGAGCGTGCGGCACTACACGCGGGTCAGTGGTATACACACCGTCTACATCGGTATAGATCTGGCACTCATCCGCCTTTAATGCGGCGGCCAATGCTACACCCGTAGTATCGGAGCCCCCCCGCCCCAACGTAGTAATGTTGCCCTGATCGTCAACGCCCTGGAAACCAGCGACAACAACGACGCGGCCTTCCTTGAGATCGGTACGGATACGCTGGTCATCAATGCTCAGAATCCGCGCTTTATTGAATGCGCTATCGGTCAAGATACGTACCTGCCCGCCGGTATACGACACGGCTGGGACACCACGCTTGATCAACGCCATGGCGAGCATGCCAATGGTGACCTGCTCGCCCGTCGAGACCATAACATCCAATTCGCGCGGATTGGGCTGCGGCATAATTTGCTTGGCTAGATCGATCAGACGATTGGTCTCGCCACTCATGGCGGATACAACCACCACGATGTCATCACCGGCTTCACGGAATCTCTTGACCTTTTCGGCCACCTGCTCGATGCGCTCGACAGTACCTACGGAGGTGCCGCCGAACTTCTGTACGATCAATGCCATTTGATTTGCCTAACGCGATAGGCGCTCATTTAACTAGTTCAGGCCTATAAAAACCTGCCAAAGGCTCACAGAGCGCGATGCGAGCCTTCTCGTTATCTTATAGCCCAGCTTCGGTAAAACTCTTGGCCAATGCCAGAGCACTTTCCAAAGCAGAGGGATCAGTGCCGCCTCCCTGAGCCATATCCGGACGGCCACCGCCCTTGCCACCAACATGGGCAGCAGCCTGCTTCATCAAATCACCGGCCTTAAGCTGGCCTGTCAGATCAGCCGTCACACCAGCCACAAGCACCACCTTGCCGTCGAGTTCACCGCCCAACAGGATCACAGCGCGCCCCAGCTTGTTTTTCAACTGGTCGACCATTGCCATTAGCGCTTTGCTGTCCAGACCATCCAGCCGAGCCGCCAAGACGTTAACACCTTTGACTTCAACAGCCGAACCAGCCAAATCATTACCGGCTGCACTGGCAGCCTTGGCTTTCAGCTGTTCCAGTTCCCTTTCCAGCTGGCGGTTTCGATCAAGCAGACTGGACAGCTTGTCGACAACACTTTCCTTGTTGCCCTTGAGCAGACCTGCGGCTTCCTTGAGCTGCTCTTCCGCTTTATTCAAGTAAGCCAACGCGCCAGCGCCTGTAACCGCTTCGATACGGCGGACACCTGAAGCGACGCCAGCCTCGCTCACAATCTTGAACACGCCGATATCGCCGGTTCGTGAGGCATGGATACCGCCACACAGTTCAACAGAAAAACCATTACCCATAGTTAGCACGCGAACGGTGTCGCCATATTTTTCGCCAAACAGCGCCATAGCGCCCTTGCGCTTGGCGCTTTCGATATCCATCGATTCGATCTGGACCGGTGTGTTCTTGCGCACTTCGGCGTTAACGATGTCTTCGAGCTCTTTAATCTGCTCGGATTTAATTGGCTCGAAATGGCTGAAGTCAAAGCGCAGACGCTGACTGTCTACCAATGACCCCTTTTGCTGGACATGTTCGCCTAATACCTGACGAAGAGCCGCATGAAGAAGATGCGTAGCCGAGTGATTGAGAGACGTTGCCTGACGTACAGAAGCATCAACCTGAGTCTCCAGGCGTTCCCCTACTTTCAGCGTACCGGCAGCTACTAGGCCATGATGCAGGAATGCACTACCCACTTTAGTGGTATCCCTCACATCGAAGCGCTGGCCGTCTGCAAACAGGTAACCGGTATCACCAATCTGCCCACCAGACTCGGCATAGAACGGCGTCTGGTCGAGAACAACAACGCCTTCGTCGCCCTCAACAAGTTGAGGAACGGCAACACCTTTCTTAAACAGCGCGACAATACTACCGCTACCGGCATGACTGTCGTAACCGGTAAAGAGTGTTTCGCCTTCCACCTTTACCAAGCTGTTGTAGTCCACACCAAAGGCACTGGCGGAACGGGCACGTTCACGCTGTGCTTCCATCTCACGCTCAAAACCCTCTTCGTCTAGAGTCAGGTTGCGTTCGCGAGCGATATCGTTGGTCAGGTCGACTGGGAAGCCGTAAGTGTCGTACAGCTTGAATACCACTTCGCCCGGAATCATCTCGCCGTTCAGTTCAGCCAGATCCTGCTCAAGGATCTTGAGACCCTGCTCCAAGGTTTTGGCGAACTGCTCTTCCTCGGTTCGCAGCACACGCTCGATATGAGTCTGCTGCTGCTTAAGATCAGGATAGGCTTCGCCCATCTCAGCTACCAGCGCACCGACGATCTTGTAGAAAAAGGAACCTTTGGCGCCCAGCTTGTTGCCATGGCGACAGGCCCGGCGAATAATTCGACGCAGAACGTAACCGCGTCCCTCATTGGACGGCAGTACGCCATCAGCGATCAGGAAGCTACAGGAACGAATGTGGTCAGCCACAACCTTGAGCGAAGGCGCTCCGTCATTGGCACAGCCGATGGCTTCAGCCGAAGCAGCCAGCAAATTCTGGAATAGATCGATTTCATAATTCGAGTGCACGTGCTGAAGTACGGCACTGATACGCTCCAGCCCCATGCCGGTATCCACACTGGGCGCTGGCAACGGGTGCAGCACACCATCCGCCGTGCGGTTGAACTGCATGAATACGTTGTTCCAGATCTCGATGTAGCGATCACCATCTTCTTCAGGTGAGCCGGGCGGGCCGCCCCAGATACCCTCACCATGGTCATAGAAGATTTCGGTACAGGGTCCGCATGGCCCGGTATCGCCCATTGTCCAGAAATTGTCAGAGGCGTAGGGAGCGCCTTTGTTGTCACCGATACGGACCATATGCTCGACCGGAACGCCGACTTCCTTGGTCCAGATATCAAATGCCTCGTCATCGGTTTCGTAGACAGTTACCCAAAGCTTGTCCTTCGGTAGGTTCAGCCACTTAGGCGAAGTCAGGAACTCCCAAGCGAAGGTAATGGCGTCGCGCTTGAAATAATCACCAAAGCTAAAATTGCCCAGCATCTCGAAAAATGTGTGATGGCGGGCTGTGTAACCTACGTTTTCCAAATCATTGTGCTTGCCACCCGCTCGAACGCATTTTTGGCTAGTCGCTGCACGGGTATAGGAACGCTTCTCGAGGCCGAGAAAACAATCCTTGAACTGGTTCATTCCAGCGTTGGTAAATAGCAAGGTTGGATCGTTCGCGGGAATCAGCGAACTTGAGGCCACTCGGGTATGCCCCTTCTCTTCGAAGAAGCGGAGGAAGGCTTCACGGATTTCTGCGCTTTTCATAAATTCTTCCAGACAGATACAGGGCTACAGCGCGCCGACAAAGGCCGGCAGTATATCGGGCAGAAGCGCTGGCTGTCGTCAATTTGCAATATAGGTATTACCTATTTTGAAACTGACTTACAGCGAACGATAAGCGGCAAATGCTTCAAGCACGGTTTCGATATCGGCCGCTCCAACATTTAGGTGAGTCACCAGCCGCAGGCGCGCCGCTGGACTAATCACTACCTCCCGATCACGCAGGAAAGCGGCCAACCGGGATGCTTGATCGCCTATGCTGACATAGACCATATTGGTTTGCACCGGCTCGACAGTGTAGCCCAGTTCGACCAGACCTTCTGCCAGCCGTGCCGCGTTAGCATGATCATCAGCCAGGCGGGCCACTTGGTTTTTAAGCGCATACAAGCCTGCCGCAGCGAGGATACCGGCTTGGCGCATGCCTCCGCCGACCACCTTACGCCAACGCATAGCTTTGTTGATAAAGGCCTGATTACCGCACAACACGGACCCGACAGGCGCGCCTAGTCCTTTGGAGAGGCAAACCGACACAGAGTCGAAGTATTGGGTGATTTCCCGAGGAGCAACCTCAAGCTTAACAGCCGCGTTATACAAGCGCGCACCGTCTAGATGCAGTCCGAGCTCGCGCTCCTGGGTAAAGCGGCGAGCGGCTGCCAAATAGTCAAGCGGCAATACTTTACCATGCACTGTATTTTCCAGGACCAGCAGGCGGGTACGAGCGAAGTGGAAATCGTGCGGTTTGATGTAGCCTGCCAACCGCTCCAGGCTTAGTGAGCCGTCTGCTTCCATCTCAACCGGCTGAGGCTGAATGGAACCCAGTACAGCCGCTCCTCCCCCTTCGTATTTATAGGTATGAGCCTGCTGGCCAACTAGGTATTCGTCCCCCCGCTCGCAATGCGCCATCAGCCCCAGAAGGTTACTCATGGTGCCGCTAGGAACGAACAAAGCGGCTTCAAATCCCAGCGTGTCCGCTAAATAACGCTGTAGCTCGAGAACGGTAGGGTCCTCGCCATAGACATCATCGCCAACTTCAGCCCTCGTCATGACGTCGCGCATGTCTGGCGTAGGCTGAGTAACGGTATCACTTCGCAGATCGATAAGGCTCATGCAGGCGGCTCCGAAACAAGGAAGAGCCGATGCTAATGCAAAGCCGCCTAAGAAAGCACGGCCTGGCCTGCAGGAGTACAGGGCACGATCAATATTCCAGCACGAAGGCCTGGCTTGACATGAGGATTGGGAAAAATGATTCGTGCATCCGTTTCGGTCACGATCCATTGATGTACGCCGTCTTCAGCCAGCAGATAACCTTCAGGTAAGGCTGTAAAGTTAGCAACATCATCAGCCAGGTGGAGCTTAAAGTTATCGCTGTGCTTGATGATCTCTCGTGACACGCGAAAAACTCTTAAGTGCTCTGGCTTTTCAGGCCGAGGCGGTTCACGCTGCTCGATCAAAGCCCTTAGCCCGGACTCAAGCTTTGAAAGATCAACGCCTGCGTTCTGTCCGAAAGGCCGAGCCTTACCTAGCTCTAACGTAAATGCCTCCGCCTCGTGAGCAGCATAACTGTAAGCACTAAACGTAATGCCCGGCTTGCTCTGCAACAAAATGGCATCAATACCAGCCGCTTCCAGCCGCGCCATTTCAGCCTGGGAATGAGTACGTCCTTCACTCCAGGGATACAGGGCGAAGCGCTCGATAGCCGACCCCCGAATGGCGGTATGCAGATCGTAATGCAAACGCGCACGTTTAGGCTCGCTGAAGAATTGTGAAACCAGTCGCTCCAGTTGATCAGCCCGCTGGGCTTCAAATCCTGACATCAAGGCATGACGGCCGTTAAACAGTCGATTCATGTCCTGTTCTACAAAGCGGACATTGCGCCGCATCGCCTCTGGATTACCCAGCAGAAACAGAATCCGTACCCGAGGCTTGATCTCTCCTCGGGCAATACTTTTCAAAAGCCTGTCCACTAACTCTATAGGAGCCGTTTCATTGCCGTGTATTCCGGCAGAAAGCAGCACGTCGAAGCCAGTATCCTCACTGGCTGCAGGCTTGACCAACAAGGCGCCCTCTTCCAACCACTGCAGCCGAGTGCCACTCGAAGTAAGTTGGATTTTTTCGGCCGGCTCCCGACCGGCCAGGGTTAGCTCAAGCAACTTGCCCAGGGAAAGACCGTACTGTTCCGTCATGATGATCCTGTCTGGGTAAAAGATTGATCAGTGGTCGTGTTCGCAACCGCAATCCGGACCATGTTCGTGGCCATCCTCAACCGGCTCGAGGCTAACCGTCAACCCAAACTGATTGACCGCCTGGGGCCGCAAGGTAATGACCGGCGTCTCGACTTCGTCTTCGAAAGATTCCGCATAGAGGGTCAGCCCACCCTGCCCGTCCGGCTCAAGCCAGAGATCACGATCATTGAGGTGGACGGCAATACGAAAAGCCTCTACTTCCTGATGTTCGCCCTGAGCATCTTCAAGGATAAGGGACAAGCCAATGGTCATAATCAAGCACTCAATCGATCTGAAAGGGGTACACCGAACCCAGGCCAAGGATTTGCGTAAGCACATCCAGAGCCGTTCGGCACTCGATCAGCAAGTGCGGGTCGGCAAGATCCGATACGCTCAAGCGGTCACGGTAGTGAGTATCTACCCAAGTGACCAGTTGCGTATAGAGCTCCGGCGTCAGGATAACCTTTTGATTTACAGCGGCCAGCTCATGCTCCTTAAGGGCAACGCGCAAACGCAGACACGCGGGGCCCCCGCCATTCTGCATGCTCTGCTTGAGATCGAAAACCTTGACCTCACGGATCGGCCCATCACTGGCGATCAATTGATTCAAATAGCCCCATACACGTGGATTCTGACGGCACTCTTCCGGCACGATCAGCAAGGAGTGCCCATCAGACCGTAACAGTAGTTGGCTATTAAACAAGTAGGACCGTACTGCATCCTCAACCCCGACCTGATCACGGGGTACACAAATCGCCTGCAAACGCCCACCGCGCCGGTCCAGCTTGCTATGGATTTCAGCAAGCACCTGGTCAGTTTCGAGAAAGGCATCCTGATGATAAAAAAGCACGCCGGCATTGCCTACGGCAATGACATCGTTATGGAATACGCCTTGGTCGATTACGGCTGGGTTCTGTTGAGCATATACCACGCCATCTTCGCTCAGACCGTGCAGCCGAGCCACTGCCTGGGAAGCCTCCAGGGTTTGCCGGGCCGGGTAGCGCTGAGGCGCAGGATAACGACTATCGAAAGCACTACGCCCAAAGACGAAGAACTCAACACCCGCCTCGCCGTAACCCCGGCAGAAACGCGTGTGGTTTGCAGCCCCTTCGTCACCGAACTGGCTGGCTGGCGGCAACGCGGCATGGTGGGCGAAGCAGGATTCATCCGGAAACATGGCGGACAACACCCGACTGGTAGTGGGATGCTCAATGCCACGATGAAACTTGTTATTCAAGTTCGCTGCCGTGAAATGAACACGCCCATCCGCCGTATCGGCGCTAGGGCTGATCGTTGCAGCATTAGCCGTCCACATGGACGAGGCCGAACTGACCGCCATCAGCAAAGGCAGCGCCTCGCGGGCGGCCTTTTCAATAACCTGGGCATCCGTACCGGAAAAGCCGAGGCTGCGGAGTGCCGCCACCGCCGGACGCTCTTGCGGAGCGAAGACGCCCTGCTTAAACCCCATTTCCATCAGCGCTTTCATTTTGGCCAAGCCTTGCCGGGCCGCCTCACGCGGGTTGGAAACCTGCTGGCCATTGCTCTGCGAGGCGACGTTGCCATAGGAAAGGCCGCCGTAATTGTGCGTCGGGCCTACCAGGCCGTCGAAATTGACTTCATAGGCGTTCATAACTGGACTCCAGGCAAGAGAGTGGCAGGCAGGTCGAGCGCTTCGGCTTCCAGAGAAGCGACTGGATAGGCGCAGTAGTCGGCTGCGTAATAGGCACTTGGGCGATGATTACCGGAGGCTCCGATGCCCCCAAAGGGCGCGCTGCTGGCCGCGCCCGTCAAGGGACGATTCCAATTGACGATGCCCGCACGGGATTCGAGCAAGAACTGCTCATACCGCTCTCGCGAGGAAGATAGCAGGCCGGCTGCCAAGCCGAACCGAGTGGCATTTGCCACCTTGATAGCCTGAGCGAAGTTGTCGTAGCGCACCACTTGGAGCAAGGGTCCGAAGAACTCCTCATCAGGGCGCTCCGAAACAGCGGTAACGTCAATAATGCCCGGTGTCAGTAAAGCCTCAGTGGCGTTCGGCTGGACCATGTCGAGCAACGAAACGCCATCAGCCTTCTGAAGATACCGCTGTGCTTCGAGCAACTGGCGGGCCGCGTCTAGAGAAATAACCGAGCCCATGAAAGGTGCCGGATCGTCATCGAAGCGTCCAACACGCAAGTTTTTCGCCGCCTGGACTAGCTGCTCTAGTAGCGCATCCCCTTGTTCGCCCCGAGGAACGAGCAGGCGGCGCGCACATGTGCAGCGCTGCCCAGCAGAGATAAAGGCCGATTGAAGGATGGTGTAGACCGCCGCCGGAACGTCATCGACCGTATCGACGATAAGGGGATTGTTACCTCCCATCTCCAGTGCCAGGATCTTGTGTGGCACTCCTGCAAACTGCTGATGAAGCAAGGCGCCTGTACGGCTTGAGCCGGTAAAGAATAAGCCGTCGAGCTCGTCCTGGGCAGCCAAAGCGACCCCGGTATCACGCGCACCTTGTACAAGGTTGAGCACCCCAGCCGGCAACCCCGCCTCGATCCAGCATTTAACGGTGAATTCGGCCACGCCGGGGGTCAGTTCACTAGGCTTGAAGATAACGGCATTACCTGCCAGCAACGCTGGAACGATATGACCATTAGGCAGGTGACCCGGGAAGTTATAAGGGCCAAAGACAGCGACAACGCCGTGCGGCTTATGCCGCAACATGGTTTTTGCCTCACCTAACATGCCAGCTTTTTCACCGGTGCGCTCCCGGTAGGCCTGGATGGAAATAGCCACCTTGTTAACCATACTGGTCACTTCGGTCGTGGCCTCCCACAAAGGCTTTCCAGTTTCCTCTCCGATGATTTGCGCCAACTGCTCACTACGAGACTTGAGCACAGCGGCAAAAGCCTCGATATAGCGAATGCGGGTTTCAAGCGATTGCCGCGCCCAGCTAGAGAATGCCTGACGCGCCGCTTTGACGGCTGCTTCAACCTGCTGCGCCAAAGCCTCACGGCCCGACCACACGACTGCCTGTGTGACAGGATTGAGCGAAACGAACTCTGCGCCCTCGCCTGCCTGCCATTGACCACCGATATATTGCGTATTCATAGAGGACTCCTAGGGCGCAACCGTAACAGCACGCACTTGTGCACCTGCCGACAGCTGTAATCGGCGGGCGGTAACCGGATCCACAACCAAGGTCCCCGAGGCCACTCGCGCCGGGGCTGCTGTGATCCGGCACTGCTCGCGCTTACGGTTATGGATCAGATAAGACACAGCATCATCACCAGGTGTTCCAATCGAGAGGACCAGCGTCTGGCTTTGCTGAATCGCCCGAACCTTGTCGGTTTCCGACTCGATGGCAGGGCCAGCATCGAAAATATCCACATAACCCTGATAAGCGAAGCCTTCGGCGTTGAGCATACGCAAGGCCGGCTCGGTATCCGGATGGACGCGTCCTATGACGGCCCGCGCTGCGTCCGACAGGAAACAGGTATAGAGCGGAAACTTTGGCATCAACTCGGCAATGAAAGCCTTATGCCCAACGCCCGTCAGGTAGTCCGCCTGGGAAAATTCCATCTTGAAGAAATGGCGCCCCAGGTTCTCCCAGAATGGCGACAGCCCCCGGCTGTCCGAAACACCACGCATTTCGGCGATCAGCTTGTTCGAGAACAGCTTGCGAAACTCGGCGATAAAGAGAAAGCGCGCCTTAGATAACAAACGCCCATTGAGGCCATGACGATAGTCAGCATGTAGGAACAGGGAACATAGCTCGGAGTTGTCCGTCAGATCGTTAGCCATAAATAGCGTCGGTATCTGACGATGAATATTCAGTTCACGCGAGGCGCTGACAGTTAGTCCTACCCGGTAGTTGTACCAAGGTTCACGCAACCCTACAGCCCCAGCAATGCCCGAGATGCCCACTACACGACCATCATCCTGCTCAAGCACAAAGAGGTAGTCGGCATCGGCAGGCTCGGCCTCGCCACGAAAGCTTTTCTCGGCCCAGGCTACCCGATGCGCCAAACGCTCCTCGCTAGCAGGCAAGGTAGTCAATCCCGCACCGGTCGTGCGTGCGAGATCGATCAGCGCTGGCAGGTCCGCGCTGGTGACAGGACGAATAATCATGTTTCCTCCGAAACCCTGAAGCCGCTAGCCGCCAGAACCATACTTGTGGCGCAGGCAGGGAATTTCATAACAGCGATACACTGAGCCGTGCTCATCGTCAGACGGCTATCAGCCGCACGGTATCGCCAACAGACACGCACAGCGCCTCGGCAACCGATTGCGGCAACGCCACGGGCTGACCCGGCGCCCAATCGAGTGTCTGAACCACGGCTCGGTAGTCTTGTAGGCGATCGTTACTAATCAGATAGACCTGGCCACTTCCTACCGTCTCACGAGGGCTGTCAACGCGTGCCACTTGGCTGCTGGCAATTGAGCGGATAGCGCTTGTACGGGCATGCAGCGTCGGCCCGCCATCGAAAATGTCGATGTAGTTGTCCGTTTCGAAACCCTCTCGGGTCAATACATCGAAAGTGATCTGTGCACGTGGATGAACCTGCCCCATGGCTTCCTGAGCAGCATCTGATAGCAGAGGCACGTAGATCGGGTAGATTGGCATCAGTTCGGCCAAGAATGTCCGGCTCTTGGCACCGGAAATGCGCTCAGCTTCGGCATAGCTCACATCAAAGAAGTGACGACCTACGGCATTCCAAAAGGGAGAGTCTCCCTGTTCATCGCTCATACCGACAATTTCTACTACGACCGAATCTGCAAAGCGCTCCGGATGCCCGGCCATGAACAACAGGCGGCCTCGGGAGTTAAGCTCGGCATAAGGCGTATCGAGCAAGTCGCGTTCGACGTAAAAGCTACTGAGCACGCTATTGCCGGTCAGGTCATGACACAGCGAAAGCACATGAGTCTTGTTATGAATCTTTAACTCACGCGAAGCGTGGATAAACGTCTCGTTACGAAAACTGTAAAAGGGCTCGGAGAAACCTGCCGTTGCGATAATGGCCGAGCAACCAGCCAGCCGCCCCGTTTGGGTATCCTCTAGAACAAAAAAGTAGCTTTCTTCACCATTGAAGCTGACTTCGGCGGCAAAGGAGGCCTCCGACAGACGAATCTTTTCCCGGAGTCGCTCCGTATCGTCCGGCAACGAGGTGACCCCCACTGGACTGTCCGCAGCCAGACGCTGTACATGAGGCAAGTCGGATGCCCGGGCCGGTCGCATCACCAGCATGAAGTCGCTCCTTAATAGTGAAAAAAGAGTTCATCCCTGAAGATGGCGGCGCGTCCCTGCGCCACCTGTCAATTAGGCCTGCGTAATCCGGGCAATGGCACGTTCCAGTCGTGCCAAGCCTTCGTCGATATCCGCTTCGCTGATCACTAGACTAGGGGCGAACCGGATGACATCGGGACCGGCCTGCAGGACCATCAAACCTTCTTCGTTGGCCGCCGTCAGTACATCTTTGGCCTTGCCCTTCCAGGGCTCGCTCAACAACGCACCGATTAACAGGCCCATGCCTCGAACACCAGAGAAAATGCCGTATTTGTCGGCCATTGATTCAAGGGCAGTACGGAAACGTTCATAACGCGCCTTCACGCCATCAAGCACCTCAGGCGTATTAACGACCTCCAACAGTGCAGAACCTACTGCGCACCCCAGCGGGTTACCGCCGTAGGTACTGCCATGAACACCTACAGAAAAATGCGACGCCAACTTTTCCGTGGTCAGCATGGCTCCAATTGGGAAACCACCGCCCAGACTCTTCGCGCTGGTCAAAATGTCTGGCACCACGCCATAGTGCATATACGCGTACAGATATCCAGACCGGCCGACGCCGCTCTGCACCTCGTCAAAAATCAACAGTGCGCCATGCGCGTCGCACAGCTCCCGAGCGCCTTGCAGGAAACCTTGCTCAGCCGGTAATACACCGCCCTCACCCTGGATCGGCTCAATGACTACCGCACAGGTCTTTTCCGAAATAGCTGCTTTTAGTGCGTCCAGGTCGTTGAACGGCACGTGGGTGATACCTTCGATCTTGGGCCCAAAGCCTTCGGAATACTTCGGCTGGCCACCTACGCTAACAGTGAACAGCGTACGTCCATGAAAGCTATTGATCATGGCGATGATTTCGTAGCGGCTGCCACCACTGACATCATGCCCATAGCGACGGGCCAGCTTGAAAGCCGCCTCGTTAGCTTCCGCCCCTGAGTTAGCAAAGAACACTCGCTCGGCAAAGGTCGATTCAACCAACTGCCGGGCCATGCGCAGTGCCGGCTCGTTGGTATAAACATTGGACAGATGCCAGAGTTTGCTAGCCTGCTCGGTCAGTGCCTTCATCAGTGCCGGGTGACCATGACCCAGGGCATTGACGGCAATGCCACCTGAGAAGTCAATCAGCTCTCGACCGCCTTGATCCCAGACACGGGAGCCTTCGCCTCGTACGGGAATAAAGGCGGCGGGCGCATAGTTGGGCACCATGAATTGATCAAAGTCGGCGCGTTGCACCGGGGACTGCGGAGCAGACATCGAATTTCTCCTGCCTTCTAGGCTAGCGATGGGAGGATTGTAGGGAATGGAACGAGCCGGGCATTGCCGCGATGCGACAACTATTTACAGCGCACAACCGATAGACGTGGAGCCTTACAGATATACGACAGAAACGATCGGCAATACGCAGTCTATGGTCTCTGCGCCTGGGCGGGAAGGGTTGAAGACAGGCTTATTCAAGGTAAGAAAATAGTTGTACTGCGCTTGGGACGTATCAGCACTGCGCAGGCTTTTGGCAGGTCGCGGCATCAACCCTGACGGACCGAAGCCGTGACCTGAACATGTTTTACTGCGGAACGCTAGGCGCTACGCGGCTTGTACCATTGACCGTCAAGATCCGCACCCGCTCGCCGACCCGGAATACTTCACCCTTGCCGACTTCCTGAACATAGGCACGGCTGCTACCGTCATCCTCTCGCACAGTGATTTCTACACCGTCGGCTCGGGTAAAGCCTTCTTCTGTTGCGGCACCTAAAAGTCCGCCCGCTACCGCTCCGACAATGGCAGCCACATAACTGCCCCGACCGCCGCCGATTCCGCTGCCGGCAATACCACCAACAGCCGCACCGGCACCGGTGCCGATTGGTGTTTTGGTTCCTTCAATCTTGACCGGACGAAGAGCAGTGATAGTTCCCATCCGGACGGTCTGTACCTGACGCGCCTCATCTCGTGAATAGACATCGCCCGACTGATTGGATACACAGCCAGCCAATAGTACGGCAGCTGTGAGCGAGGCGACTACTTGAGTGGTTTTTTTCATGGTTTCTACTCCAGTTCCAACAGGGCTGTTCAGGCAGAACCCTTAGGCGATGGACATCCTGCCTGACAGGAATGTTCAGCTTTGGTTAAATCCTCGCATACTCGTTGAGTCATTGGCTGAATACTGCACGGGCTCGTCAGTTAGCGTTCAGATTGCCAGGCACCAGGCACGCAAGCGGAACGCTTTGTCTTAACAGGAGCGAGCCAAGCGCCATAGCCTGGCAAGATCGGCCGCCCTCGCCTCCAGCTCCGCGGCTGCGGTCGAGCAAGCGGTTTCCAGACTGATCGGACCTGGAGCCAGACTAAAGGCTGCGGTTATTCCTGCGTCATAGACCTGCTGATAACCTTCGCCCAAGCTGCCCACTAAAGCGACTACCGGAACAGAAGCCTGTTGTGCAATTCTGGCCACGCCGACGGGCGTCTTACCATGAAGGCTCTGCGAGTCAAGGCGGCCTTCGCCGGTTATGACCAGATCGGCACCCGCCATGGCCTCGGCCAGTCGGGAAACATCGGCAACTAATTCGATACCGCGATGGAACTCGGCGTTAAGAAAAGCCTTGGCGGCAAACCCCAAACCGCCTGCGGCCCCTACGCCCGGCACCGTGCTCACATCCTTTCCAATAGCTCGGGCAGTAACCTGAGCGAAGTGGGCCAGTGCGGCATCGAGCACCTGTACCTGCTCCGGCGTAGCGCCCTTTTGCGGCCCGAATACGGCCGAGGCGCCCTTAGGGCCACACAAGGGGTTGTCCACATCGGCAGCAATATCGATACGCACATCCACAAGGCGTGGATCGAGCCCTGCCATATCGATTCGTGCGAGCTGAGCCAGGGCAGCCCCACCTGGCGGTAGAGTCTGCTCGCGCTCATCTAGAAAACGTATGCCAAGCGCACGCAGCAAACCGGAGCCCCCATCATTGGTGGCACTGCCGCCCAAGCCGAGAATAATCCGCTTTGCTCCAGCATCCAGCGCGGCAAGGATCAGCTCGCCGGTTCCGTAACTACAGGCACGCAATGCATCCCTCTGCTCCCGTAGCACCCAATGCAGACCACTCGCAGCAGCCATCTCGATTACAGCCGTCCTTTGCCCCAGCCAGCCCCACTGTGCTGTCACCGCTTCAAGCATAGGCCCTTGCACAACCTGCTCACGCCGCTCGCCCCCTACCGCAGCTAGCAGTGCGTCAACAGTGCCCTCTCCACCATCGGCCATGGGCTTGAGCACACATCTGGCTTCGGGATAGATCTGCTGCCACCCCCGGGCTATAGCTTCAGCCACAGCAGGCGCACTTAAGCTTTCCTTGAAAGAGTCTGGTGCAATGATAATTTTCATAAAAAGCTCCCGACTGATGGATCAGCCTCTTAGTGATCGTCACTCGGTTGTCAAAGCAGGATCAGACTCAATAGCCAAACGGTAGCCATACCCACGAGCCCCTGTACCAGGGTCGCCAGGGTTTGGGCACGATAAGCTGTAGCTACACTCATGCGGCTAAATTGCGTAACGACCCAGAAGAAACTGTCATTAGCATGGGAAACCGTCATTGCCCCCGCACCGATCGCCATAACGGTAAGGACCCGCCCTATTTCACTATCCAGCCCAAGCTGGCCGAGCAAGGGAGCGACTAATGCGGAGGTAGTGACCAAGGCAACCGTGGTAGATCCCTGAGCCGTCTTCAAGGCTGCTGCCACGAGGAATGGCATGAATAGGCCAATCCCCAACGCCGAAAGCGTAGATCCCAGGTAATCGCCTAGAGGAGTAACCTTTAGCACAGCGCCAAAGGCTCCGCCCGCGCCAGTAATCAGCAGAATCGGCGCCGCTGCCAGAATGCCCTCCGTCACACGTTCCTGAAACTCTTGCCGCTTGTTGCTTCCCTTCAACAAGGTACAGGCAAGCGCCAGCCCAACCAACAACGCAGGCACGGGTTGACCGATGAAGCCGAACACGGTCAGGGCCATACCCTCTCCGAACGGCCTGCCTGGAAACGCCGCCACAGAGCCTAAACAGATCAACAAAATTGGTACAAAAATCGGCGCGAAGGCCTGAAAGGCGCTGGGCAAGGTCCCGTACCGTGCACGGAGGGCAGCAAAGTCTTCTGCTGCCGGCATGGGCGTACCGTCATCTACCAGCGCGATATCTTTATTAAGGAACCGGTTGGCCCACCATAGACCTGCCATGGCAGTAACAAAGGACACGACCAAGCCAACGGCGATTACTAACCCTAACTGTGCATCAAGGCCTAGATTACCTGCTGCCGCAATTGGACCAGGCGTAGGCGGTACGAACGTGTGCGTAGCATAAAGACCAGTAGCCAGCGCCACGCTCATCGAAACCAGCGAGACCCTCATTCGCGCCGCTAACGCATTTTTCAATGAGTTAAGGATGACGTAACCAGAGTCGCAAAAGACCGGAATCGACACGAGGTAGCCAATGATGGAAAGGGTCAGCGTTGGAAAGCGCTCACCCAGTAGTCGAATTACGGTTTCAGCCATGGTAATGGCAGCGCCACTGCGTTCGAGGATCACACCAATGATTGTACCAAGCGCAATTACAATACCGATGTAGCCCAAAATACTGCCAAAACCAGCTGTAAGGGTTTTGGTGATATCAGACACCGGGACCTGATACGCGAAACCGGCCAGAAACGCAGCCAGCAGCAAAGCAAGGAAAGGGTGTAGCTTTAAGCGTGTCGTTGTGATGACGATGAACGCAATCAGCGCTACCAGAATAAGGACAAGACTCATGTCAGGCTCCGGATTGTTATTGTGATCGGATTACCGCAAGGTTGAGCCTATTGTGCTATCAAGTAGAAACCTTTCGCCTGAGGCAGCAGCACAAAGAAATTGCTTTTTTGCACGATCTTTATTGTGCGCATGCACAATCAGCTATCGCACTCCAAAAGACTCATGCCTAAGGATAGGTATAGCCATTGCCCAAGCATGCTGGGGTCCAACCCGCTCAGCTCGCAAATCCGCTCAAGTCGGTAACGTAAGGTATTTCGATGGATATGCAGAAATGCCGCACAGGCCGAAGCTTGACCATGATGCATACACCAGGCATGTAAAGTGCTACGCAAAACCCCCTGCTCATCCTGTGCAAACAGACGCTTGAGCGGCTCCAGCCAACCTTGCAATAGCCAGCTCTGCCGCTGGCTGTACAGCAAGGTGGTCAACCGGTGCTCCTCCAGCCGCAACACCTGTGTGGCCGGGAGGCAGGCACGCCCATACGATTGCAACAGACGCAGTGCCTGACATGCCTCGCGCAGATCAGCTAGTGTCTCCAGCGCACCGGAAACCGTAAGGCGCGCCAGTTTCCATCCCCGCGCCTCAGCCTGGCTCAACCACAAAAGGTCATCGGCCTGGGGATGATAAGGTCGGCACCAGAACCACTCTTTGACCCCAATAGGCGCACAAAAACTATCGGCCTGGAAAGATAACAAGGCGCTCAGCGGTTTATCCGGCCGGGCATCACTCGCCTCATCCAATTCGATCAGGCAGACCTGCCGAGGCCAGCCCAGCGGCACTTGTTGCCTCTCCGCTTCGGCGGCCAACGTATTGAACGGCACAGAAGGATCGAGCAACTGAGCGATCCACTTATCGAGACGATGCCCCTGCCAGTGCCGTTCCCTATGCGCCTGACGCTGCTCAACGAGCATTTCTGCCGCCATCCTGACCAACTCGGCATACGGCCTTACGACCTCCGGCACGCCTGTGATGCCTAGCACGCCAATCAATCGCTCGGCATAGAGCAAAGGCATGTTGACGCCCGGGCGGACACCACGCAGGCAGGAGGCGGTACGCTCGTCGATTTCAACGATACGGCTGTTGGCCAAAACCAGCTGTGCGCCTTCGTGTCGTGTATGCAAGCGCTGCGGATCACCACTACCGATGATCATGCCTTGTGCGTCCATCACGTTTATATTGTAAGGAAGGATAGCCATAGCCCGATCAACGATGTGCTGGGCCAACGTAGAGTCAAGCTCGATCATACGGCACTCCTTCATCTACTTACTTTAAACGCTCATGGTGCCAGACGCTGGCGCCGCCAGCCTTCGCCATCTCGCTGATAATCCAGCCGGTCATGCAGACGGCTCGAGCGTCCTTGCCAGAACTCGATACGATGCGGGACTAGACGATAACCGCCCCAATGCGGGGGACGCGGAGGCTCTTCCTGACGGGCGAAACGTGTCTGGATTTCGGCGACTCTGGCTTCAAGTTCCTCACGACCAGTGATCACACGGCTCTGAGGTGAGGCCCAAGCCCCCAGGCGACTGCCTAGCGGACGCACACGGTAATAGGCGTCCGACTCTTCGGCACTTACCTGCTCGATGGTACCTTCGATACGAACCTGTCGCTCCAGCGTAGGCCAGAAGAAAGTCATGGCGGCTTTGGGCTGAACAGCTATTTGCTGTCCTTTGGCACTTTCGTAATTGGTATAAAAAACGAAGCCATGGGAGTCGACCCCCTTGAGCAATAGCACGCGACAATGCGGTTGCTGCTCGGCGTCAACCGTTGCCAGAACCATAGCATTAGCCTCTACAGGTGGCTGCTCGGTTCTAACCGCCTCCTCGAACCACTGACCAAAAAGAATAAACGGATCGGTGGGTGCCTGGGCCTCAGTAAGCCCATCGCGTGTGTAGTCACGACGCATATCAGCCAGCGTCTGGGTCATAGCAAGCTCCTGTCCGGGAATGGAACTTACAGCTTACCCAGTCATGCGCAAGGTTGCTTGTCTCATGGCAGGGGTTGAAACGATTAGGGCATCCGGACCGGTGATACAGATCCGGATGCCCTAGTACTCAGCGCTTTGCTTGCAAGGAAGCGAGCGAAGCCAGAACCATGGCGCGAGGCTGGATCAGCACTTCAACGCGACGGTTGAGTGCCCGGCCTTCAGGACTTGCGTTATCGGCGCGTGGTTGGGTAGCACTGAGACCACGTACGACAAGACGGGAGCCTCCCATGCCACTGAGGCGGAAAATCGAGGCGACGGCTTTGGCTCGACCCAGGCTGAGCTTATCGTTGACGGCTTCACTGCCGGTACTGTCGGTATGCCCTAGAATGATAACTCCGTTCTCCTCATCCTGGCCGACCAGTTTTGCTGTACGTCCCAACGGACCAAGCATGGACGGCAGCAGCATTTCCGCGCGGTCCGGATTGAAGGAATCATCTACGTTGGCAATCAATACCAAGCCATTCTCACGGCGCTCCACCTGAACCTTGCTACCCGCTACCGCTTCCCGGATAGCCTTTTCATGTAATTCGAACCATTCCTGGCTGACCTTGAGTTCCTGGGCTTTCGCTGCTGCCTTGGTCTCGGTTACAGTCTTATCGCCCTTGCTAAAGGGCCACCACCAGTGCCCTTTATCCGCATCGGCCTGTATCTGCGGTACCGGCGCGGCAGGTTTTTCTATATGTGCGGTTTCGTCCTTATAAAAAGAACTGCAAGCGGAAATGCTCATGCATAGTACGAGAGTGGTGGTCTTGAGCAGCTTCATGCCTTTTCCCTATCGCGTGCAGGCCAGCCGAGAGCATTCGGCAAGGCAAAGTTAAAGTGACTTCTTAGATTGTGTCTGCAACACATTATTTCGCAAGGGCTCCCTTTGGTATGAAAGAAGCCAACTGACAAGCGGTTGGCTTTTATTCACCCTGCCCTACTTGAAGCCAACCCGCATCGTTAATGCAAGCTCGCTTCTGGCATCCAGGTAGCCACCGCCTGAATAGACAAATGGCTGTAACGGTGCCCATGAACAGGCGGTCATCATTTGCCTCTCACTCCGGTAAGTGGCCGAGCGCAAATTCTTCTTAATCCCTACAGGCACTCCCCTACAGCCTTTGCCAAACGCTGAGCCCGAGGGTCCATCAGGACATAAGGTCCCAATGTATTAGTGACAAAGCCGAACGCTACATCACGCTCGGGATCGGCGAAGCCAACCGACCCACCAGCGCCCGGATGACCAAACGCTTGCGCGCCAAGCCCATACGTTGCGTTGGCCTGCTCAGGCTGATCCAGCATAAAGCCCAGCCCGAACCGGGTAGACGTCAACAGCGTACGGTCTTCGCCTACGCTGTGCTCCCGTAGCATTTCAGCTAGCAGCACCTTATCCAGGAGCGCTCCCTGTAATAGCGCATTGTAAAAGCCTGCCAATGATCGTGCATTGCCATGCCCATTGGCCGCTGGCTGCTCGAAGCGACGCCACTCTGGCTTGTTGGTGCTTGTGAGCACACCGGGCGGATTGATGAATGCACGTGTGCTCAGGGCTTCCGGCTCGGTCATGGTCGTCCGGATCAGGCGCTGCGCAGCGGCATCACCCATGTCGCCCTTACCGCGTGTGATATGGGCAACACGGTCGAATTCGCTGTCGGCCAGTCCGATGTGAAAATCCAGATTCAAGGGCTGAGCAGTACGGGCTACGATGACCTGCCCGGCAGAGCGGCTCTCCAAACGACGAATAAGCTCGCCGACCAGCCAGCCATAAGTAATTGGTGCGTAGCCATGGGCCTGGCCCGGTATCCACCAGGGCGCTTCGGCGGCTAGGGCTGCCGTCATGGTCGACCAGTCATACAAGGCATCTGCCGGCAGAGGAGTTCTCAGGGCAGACAAGCCCGATTGATGACAAAGCAGCTGACGAACCGTGATGGAGCCTTTGTTTACGGCTGCAAATTCAGGCCAATAACGTGCTACCGGCGCATCCAGCTCCAGCTTTCCCTCTTGAACCAATTGCAGGGCCGCCACTGCGGTATACGCCTTGGTGCACGAGAACAAATTTAAGATTGTATCGGCATGCCATGCCGACTGCGCATCCTTGTCGGCTGTTCCGGCCCAGAGATCAATTACCGTCTCGCCCCCGACCTGAACGCACAATGCCGCCCCACGTGTTTGCAGACCTTGTGCCTCGGTGAACAGCTCGCTGAAACGATCCTTGACGGTTTCGAATGCAAGGTCGTAATACCCTTGAATCTGCACGCTTTCTCCTTATGTTTGGGTACGACTGGGTTATAGGTATGGCTATAGATTACAGGGCCACTATCACTCAAAAACCAGCCGTATCCTGCCCACGAGCCAGGGAGTGGGCATTTTTTACAGAAAATTAGGCTTTCACGCTTTTCTCGCTGGATAGTATGTCTTGCATACCCTTCATACAGTCCGCTGCATATTGCTCTATTTAGTAATCTGCCCAAACCACTAATTAAGCAATTTTTGACAGCGGCCAAGAATCTTTTCAAACAGCGCCAAACGTTGCCCATCGCTCCACGGGTACGCAGGATTTTGCCCCGTCATATCACAGCCCAAGGGCCAGCCTGACAGCATGGAACGAAATGGTATTCTGGATTCGGAGCTTTGCTGTAGGGCCTGCTCGTTCAACACCTGAGCATAGGCGCCATCCCTGCCAGTGCCCCGAGGTCGTTGGGGCAGAGATTGTGTTCGTCTCAGTCTATTTCAAGACGAAACGGCGGCAGGGTGCTCAGGATCGCTTTACCGTAGCGTTGCGTCACGACACGGCGGTCTAACAGGCTAATGGTGCCGCTGTCCGACTCGGTCCGCAGTAGACGTCCACAGGCCTGAATCAGCCGCAGCGACGCATCAGGCACAGCGATTTCCATGAAGGGGTTGCCGCCACGCGCTTCGATCCATTCGGCCAAAGCGGCTTCGACCGGATCGTCCGGTACGGCAAAAGGAATCTTGGCAATGACCACATGCTCACAGTACGCACCCGGGAGATCCACCCCTTCGGCAAAGCTGGCCAGACCGAACAGGACACTCGGCTCGCCACTGTCGACGCGTGAACGATGTTTGTTCAAGGTTTCCTGCTTGGACAGATTGCCCTGAATGAATACACGCCGGCGCCAGTCCTTTTCCAATCCGTCGAATACATCCTGCATCTGCCGCCGGGACGAGAAGAGCACCAGCGAGCCCTTGGCACCTTCGAGCATGCTGGGCAGTTCGCGAACAATGGCCGCAGTATGTGCTGCAGAGTCACGCGGATCGGCGTTTAGATTCGGCACCCTCAGCACCCCCGCCTCGGCATGCTTGAAGGGACTGGGCACAACCGCCGTGCTGGCATTACGAGGCAATCCCGAGCGCATACGAAAGCGATCAAACGTACCCAATGCCGTCAAGGTTGCCGAAGTAACCACCGCCCCGAACGCCACATTCCACAATGTGCGACGCAATGTTTCAGCCGCCAGGATAGGACTGGCATTGACTTCAATATCATATAAAGAGCCGTACTCGACCAGAGTCAACCAGCGCGCCATGGGTGGGCTGTCCTCAGGATCCTCCAGGGTAAAGGCAGTCCAAAGCTCCCAGCTACCCTGCGCTCGGGCCAGCAGGCTACCAAATAAGGGATACCACTCCTCGGCTTGATAGCTGGCGACACCAATGGACTTTTCACCGTCCATGGCCTCTTTGAGCAGATCGGTCAGTCGCGTAAATAGATCGGTAAGCCGGGCATAGCCCTTTTTGAGCTCGATGCCCATTTCGCGCAAATCGGCCGGCACAAGGCCGCCGGTAAAACGATGCCGTGGACGCTCGCGGCCAGCCATATCCTCACCGGCTCGGAAGTCGGCCAACGCTTCGCAGGCAGTAAACATAAACTGCTGCTGCGTCCTGAGGTCCCGGGCTAATTCCGGGATCTGCTCGATCAGTCGCCCCAACTCGCCTGGCAACGGATGCTGTGCCAGTAGTTTGGTCAGATTCTTGGCTATCTGCTCAAGCCATTCAGCTGTCGAACGCAGCCGAGTAAAATGCGCAAAGTGGCCTATGGCCTTGTCCGGCAGGTGGTGGCCTTCATCGAAAACATAAATCGTATCGCGCGGGTCAGGCAAAATCGCTCCGCCGCCCAGTGCTAGATCAGCCAGAACGAGGTCGTGATTGGTCACGATCACATCCACTTTGGTCATGCCTTCACGAGCCTTGAAAAAGGCACACTGCTGAAAGTTCGGGCAATGCCGATTGGTGCACTGACTATGATCGGTAGTAATCCGCGACCAATGCTCATCCTCGATCGCCTCCGGCCAACTGTCCCGGTCGCCATCCCAACGGTTGCCGGCCAGGCGCTCGATCATCTTGGTAAACAGCTTTTGCCCGGCCTCGTCGACTTCGATATTGAACCCATCGTCGGCGAACAGTTGTGCCGTGGTGTTTTGTGCTTCGCTCTCCTGCAGCATCAGATCCAGTCGGGAGAGGCATAAATAGCGCCCTCGTCCCTTCGCCAGGGCGAAGTTGAACGAAAGCCCACTGTTACGCAGGAGGTCAGGCAAATCTTTGTTGACGATCTGTTCCTGTAACGCCACTGTCGCCGTCGCGATTACCAGACGCTTGTCAGCCGCCTTGGCGGCAGGAATAGCCGCCAGGCTATAGGCTACAGTCTTGCCAGTACCCGTCCCTGCCTCTACTGCCACGACCGCGGGATCACCGACGCGGCGTCCTTCGTCGTCCTGCTCGATAGCGCCGATGCCTTTGGCAGTTTCGGCAATCATTAGGCGCTGACCATAGCGCGCCTTGAGCGATTTGGCTTCTAGAAAGCGGGTATAGGCCCCCTGGATCTGGGACTTGAGTTCGTCGCTAAGCATGGATTCCTCGACAGGGAAGCGCCTGGCACGCTTCCGGGGCATCGTACGGGAAGCGATCCCCATCAGGCACAAAGGACTGTATAAAATATCAGTAGCTTAAAGAGGTGGCTATCATAATGCGTCTTTGCCGACGTACTGACAGTCGCGGCGGATCTTACACCGCAGCATTGGATTTCGCGGGCAAGCGATGCCAGTGAAACACTCCGAACAGCATTACACCCAAGCGGCTGCGCCAAGGCGTCGGGCTCCGTCGAATCCGCCCGTTGAGCAGAAGCACTTCCAGGCCATGCACGATCAACAAGCCGACGCCAGCCAAATTCAACAGGACGTCAAATGGATAAGCGAACGGCTTGACCAGGTTGGCTATTACGACCAGCCAAAACAGCAGGGAAATGAGTTTGCCTAAAAAAATCAATAATGAAGACATGCCATACACTTGAAAAATGAAGAGTTGAATCGGGCCTAGTGTACTCCTCTCGGAGTCAACTATCGCCCTTAAGCAAGCCTAGCCGCTACTGCCCACTTACCGTTGAATACCTTCCGATAGTCGGAAACTCCTTTAGACCTACTCAAGACGCTTGGCTATTGGCCGTCATAGCGGACAGATCCCGTGTTGTCTTTCTGTCTGGGTGGTCCTGTGGTGAAAAGGAAAGCGTCTTCTATTACCTGGCTGGCACCTATGGCCCTGCTGAGTTCTTTTTCAGAGGCCAGCGAGCTCAGTTGGAACCTGAAACTGATTGGCTTGACGCCTAGCTTCTATGCCAGTTAGCCGCTGGGACAAGGGGTTCGTGTAGGCGTATTGGACGGCCTGGCTGATTATCGCCACGGGGAATTCGGCACTCGCCTCGATCGCAGCTGGCTCAGTCCTTATGGGTACTACACAAGCTTTGACAACCACGGTACGCATGTTGCTGGGATCATTGGTGCCGCCCTGGACGGAAAAGGAACCCTGGGTGTAGCGCCACGTGTTAGTTTGTCGAACGTGGCCGTGTTCGATAGCCGTGGCTGGGTGACCGGTGCGACGACCACGGCGGCTATTGCGCGTGTCGTCGCTGATGGTGCACGTGTTGTTAACATGAGCTATGGCCCTGTGGTCACAGGCGATCTGGCCTCACCAGAAACCCTGAGAGCTATTACTACCTACCGTAATCAGACAGTAGCCGTACTGGCTGCCGGTAATAGCGGCGTTGCCCTGAAAAATGAACCCTGGTCCTTGCAGAGTGCTCCGCTGAACAACCTGATCATTGTGGGTAGCGTGGACAGTAACAAGGTTCGCTCCTCATTTTCCAACGTGCCGGGCGAGGCCTGCTTTACTACCCGCCAATGCCTGGAGGCCGATAAATTCAAATACCGTTTCCTCATGGCGCCCGGCGGACGATGGATACCCTCCACCGCACCTGGTAACCGCTATCTGGGAATTGCCGGAACCTCCATGGCTGCGCCACATGTAGCGGGTGCGGCAGCGCTTTTGATCTCGAAGTGGCCCTTCCTCACTCCGGACCAAACAGTTGATATCTTGTTCAAGTCGGCTGAAGACCTGGGCCAAAAAGGAGTCGACCCGATCTATGGATGGGGTCTTCTACGGGTCGATCGCGCCGTGTCGCCGATTGGCCAAACCCGTATCGCCACAGGAAATAGCGTTACCGGCAAGAGTGCTTCTGCCAGCACCACGCGGCTGATCACACCAACAGCCATGGGCAACAGCCGCGCCTTGAAGTCAGCAATGCGGAATGCCGTCGTTTTTGATGATCTTGGCCGTGATTTCCAGGCCGACGCCAGCCAATGGACTTATAGCCATCACGCAGCTCTCGATTTGTCCCGTCATTTCTCTCGGTTGAGCCCTACAGGCGAGCAGACGGTAATTTCTCAGCCATTGGCGCCAGGGTTGACCCTGACAAGTCTTAGTACACCGGCGCTTAGGGGTGAGCAGGAAGGATTCGGTGTGCTTGAGCCTTCCGCCGAAGATAAAAGACTGGCACGCATGCCAGCCTGGCGTCTGGACAAGCAAACTGAGAATTTGTCGCTCAGCCTAGGAAAAGGATTCTCATTCAGCCAAGCCCTGCTGGGCACGTCATCCGAACCGCTGTTCCTAAGCGACGAAGCAGCGCCAGAACTGCCGCTCCTCGGGCTAGCCCGACAAAATACTTTTGCCATGAGTCGCATCCAACTGACCAATACGCTGGCGTTTGCGACCGGCTTTAGCGAGCTGTCCGATTCAACGTTAACAACCCGTAATGCACAGGGCACTCTTCTGGTAGCCCGGGCTACTTATACGCCTAGCGAGCGTGTTGAATTTTCGCTGACGCAGACAGTTCTTGATGAAAAGAACATGACACTGGGCAGTCCCTCGGCGGGTGCGTTAACCTTGGGCAAGGCGGCCCATACCGTGGCGACAGGCGTAGCCATGACAGTAAAACCCTTACCGTCGCTGCGGGCGCAACTGCACCTGACCGAGGCGGTCACCCGGCTTGAGGGCAGCAGCGACTCCCTGTTCCGCTCCGTCGATAATCTTCCCAGCCGCTCCTACGGCGGCTCCCTTGTCAAAACCGGTGTTTTCAAGGCTACGGACGAGCTAGGCCTGAGCCTAACGAAACCCCTGCGGGTGAACGGCGCTAGTGCAGCTCTGGATGTACCGGTAGGCAGAACGGATCAAGGCACCGTGCTCTACGAACACCGCAGAGTCAACCTGGAGCCAGAGGGCAGTCAGACCGACATCGAGCTGAGCTATCGCGGCAAGCTTGGGCAGCGTACCGGGTTCGGCGTAAACCTGTTTCATCAAGACCAGTTCAACCATGAGCGCGGAGAACGTAACACGGGTGCCTCCCTCAGCTTCAAGGTTGATTTTTAAGCGTCACCAAACAATAAAAAAGGGCCTGTCAGGCCCTGTTTTATTAACATCCTTATTCACGCTCGATAAGAATTTCCACCCGGCGATTCATAGCGCGGCCTTCGGCCGTTTCGTTGGTGGCTACCGGCTGGCTTTCACCCATTCCGCTTACCGATACGATGCTGGCTGACGGTACACCAGCCTGGACAAGATAATTACGTACCGATGCGGCACGACGCTCCGATAAACGCTGGTTATAAGCATCGCTGCCTTTGCTATCGGTATGCCCGGAGATGGACAGGCGGGTAGACGCTGCTTCATTCTTGAGCCGTGAGGCTACAGTATCGAGCTGTGCGCGGTCTGATGGGCTAATCTCGGCCGAATCGAAAGCAAAATGCAGATCACGTACAACGATAGTTTCCTGCCGCGGTAGCGGTGCGGGGGCCGGTGCGGGTGTAGGTGGCGGCGCTACAGGCTCTATAGCTGCCACTTGCTCTTCACCTTGCCCGTGGACGTAGCAATAGGCTCCTGCCGTAGTACCTGCGGCAAGAGCGCCCCAACCGGCATAGCTGCTACTTTCAATGGCCCCGACGGCAGCGCCGGTAGCGGCACCAATCGCGGCGCAGGCCGGCCAGTCGGATTTCTGTACGCCAGCGCATCCGGTCAGCACACTACCTACCAGAGCAAGAGGTAAAACAGTCCTTCTAATACTCATCGTTGTCTCCCGTATAGGACAGAAAGAAGCAAGATCGAAGAGGTGTGGGACATCGGTTTTTTGCCCTACCAGACTGACGGTCAAAGCCAGCTCTTGACAGTGCTGCCTGATTAGGCTCCATGTTAATAACGAGGTTCCCTGTATGCCTGACATATTCTCTTCACGAACGCCCCAGCAGGCACTAGCCGCCCTGCTCGATCATTACGCACCTACCCGCCTGCTAGTGGTCAGCGCCAGTGAGATGCCTGCCGTAGAGGCATTTAAGGCCGCTCATGAGAGCTGTAACCTTACTCAGTCCGTGCCTGGCATCCTCAGCCCTGCGGTCACTGAGCATCGCTACGACCTGGCTATTCTGGCGGACTGCCTGGAACACCTGCCCCGGCGCGAGGGTTTGGAACTACTTGGTGGCATCCGTAACCTCAATGCCAGCCGGGTAGCCGTTTTGGTCGACCTTGCCGCTAGCGCTTGGCTGGCAACCGACTTTTATGCCCTAGCCATGCAGGCCAGCGAACGCTTCGAGCGGGACGGCCAGACACTCGTGCTGTTCACTTATGATTTGCATGATTACAAGCAGGTCCCAGACTGGCTTAACGCCCGCTTCTGGGCTAACCCTGAACTTTTTGGAAAATACTGGTGGTAAGGATGACTGCACCCATTTGTCCCTGTGGCAGCGGTGAATTGCTCGATGTTTGTTGCGGTCGCTATCACGCTGGCGCGCCAGCACCTACAGCCGAAGCCCTGATGCGCTCTCGCTACAGCGCCTATGCGCTGAGCCTTATCGATTATTTGGTTGCTACGACCCTGCCAGCCCAACAAAAGAGACTTGATGTCGAATCCATCAAAGCGTGGAGTACAAACAGTGTCTGGCTTGGTCTGGACGTGGAGCGTCATGAGCCGCTGGGCGGGACGCCTGAGCATGCGTTAGTGGAATTTGTGGCGCGATGGCACGATGAACAGGGTGATCATGCCCACCGCGAGCGCTCGGCTTTCGTACAGATTGATAGCCGCTGGTATTTTCTGGACCCCACCGTTCCCCTGGCTGCAGGCCGCAACGACCCCTGCCCCTGCGGCAGTAAGGGCAAGTTCAAGAAATGCTGCGGCCCATTCCTGCCCTGATATTCTTCAGAGCAGTTTGAGGTGAGAAGTGTCAGGCACCGGAGCCGGTGCCTCGGGCGTGGCTTCGCCGATGTCGCTACCGGCGGGCGCTAGCGTATAGCGACTCAAGTCCAGCGCAGGCGGCGCCACCTCAGCGGCTGGATCCTGCAAGTCGGCTCCTACAGGGGCCAGGCCGAAATCAGGCGCATCTACATTAGCGAATGCGGCCATGACCTCATCACGAGGCGCTACTGAAACACGGGTAGCCGTGGGGGCAGCCTCTGATACCGGGGCAGGCGTTTTTGAGGGTTCGACAGGCGGAGACGCCAATTCGATTTCCTCCACATCTGGCATCGGCACGACCTCCACGCGAGCGCCCGCCTGTGCCAGTGCGGCCCGATACTTTTCTGCCGCGGCGGCATCGAGCCGGTTCTTGATGATTACGCGGCGTCCCGAGAATAATTGCGCAATCCGCCGCTCGTCTGCCTGGAATAGCCGGGTCAGGTTGGCTCGTACTTGGCGTTCTTCGGCCCCTTCAATCAATTCAGCGGAAAAGGCAATTTCATATAGCGTCATGTTCATCATCCCGTCTTGCCAAGGCGGTATAAGCATGGAGCGATCAAGCCTTCCCGACAAGCACACCTGGCATAAAAGGAAAACGACCTCTACCTGCCGGTGTTGTAATAAAACATGAGTATGACTCACATTTGGGTTATGGTTTGAGCCAGGTCTCACTTTATAACGATCAGACCTGCAGTCATCTACTGCGCCTTGCGCCGTGACCACTACTGCCCTTGTTATGGAGTCAAAACATGTTCTTCCGGGCGTACGACACAAGGATCCTGGGTATTTCTCTAGGGCTTTTTCTATTATTCGGACTGACTGGATGCAGTTGGTTTGGCCGTAGCTTCGAAGATCCTGAAGTCCAGCTCACCCAGGTTGACCTGGTAAAAGCCAGACTATGGGGGCAGGAGTTCTTGCTCCACTTCCAAGTGGAAAACCCCAATAGCAGGGAACTACCCATCCGCGGCTTGAGTTATACGGTATACCTTGAAGAGATTCCGCTGGCTCACGGCGAAACCGGCCAGCACTTTACGGTGCCGGCAAACGGCTCGAAGGATTTCACGGTCCCCGTTCAGACAAACCTGTGGCGTTACATGAAAGACGTGGTCCGGATGATCAAGCGAACCCATGACCCCATCCATTACCGTCTGGATGGCGAAATCAAAACGGGCTTGATGTTTGGCCGCAGTGTCTATATATCGCGCAGCGGCGAAATCGTTCCGAATAATTTTCTACCGGAGTAAGCAATGAACCAGCAGCCCCATGTCCATGGTCCGGATTGTAATCACGACCACGATCATGACCACCATGGTCATGTCCACGGCCCCCACTGCAACCACGGTCCGGCCGAACCCGTACGCAATCCGCTGAAAGCCATCGGCCGTAACGACCCCTGCCCCTGCGGTAGCCAGAAGAAATACAAGAAGTGTCACGGCGCCTGATCGCCACGGCCCGCTTCCGGCGGGCCCTTCTCGCTCATCGCTTGACCACGAACTGACGCCGCTCTTGCTGGTCACTTTCAAGGCAACGCTTGCCTTGGAGCCCTCAGATGATCGATCTTTATTACTGGACAACCCCTAACGGCCACAAAATTACGCTCTTTCTTGAAGAGGCCGGGTTGCCCTACCGTATTCACCCCATCGACATCACAAAAGATGATCAATACGCGCCCGATTTTTTGAAAATCTCGCCAAACAACAAAATTCCGGCGATCATCGATCAGGAGCCCGCCGATAATGGAAACCCCATTACACTGTTCGAATCTGGCGCCATTTTGCTTTATCTGGCTGAGAAAACCGGCAAGTTCATTCCGCTAAATACTCGGGGCCGCCAAGAGGTCATGCAGTGGCTCTTCTGGCAAATGGGTGGGCTGGGGCCGATGGCAGGTCAGAATCATCATTTCGGCCGTTTCGCCCCGGAAAAAATCCCGTACGCCATTAACCGTTATGTCAAGGAAACAGCCCGTCTATACAGCGTGCTGGACAAGCGACTTGCCGACCGCGACTTCGTAGCAGGCGGTGAATACACCATTGCCGATATGGCAATTTACCCCTGGATCGTGCCCCATGACTGGCAGCAGCAGGACCTGAACAACTTCCCCAACATCAAGCGTTGGTTCGAAACCATTGCTATGCGAACAGCTACTGTGCGCGCCTATGACATCGTCGCCAGGGTCAACCCACCCAAGGCCTCCTGAGCGTTAGCCGTCAGGCTTGAAAGGCCGGCCATTCTGGTCTTTCCTATAAAACGGACCGAGCCTGTCGAATTGGCAAGCGAGGGACGGTATGGACGAGCGGCATAAAAGGCAGGACAGCCCCTTGCCTGTCTCTAGCTGGCTCACTAACGTAGCGCGCCTTTGCCCCTCCGCGCCTTTTGAGAAGCTTTCGTCCATGGACTTGCGTGCACCCCAGCATTTGCTCTGCCGTTTCGGCCTTTTGTCCCTGCTGTCCCTGGGCGGCCTGACTGGTTGTCAGACCTACCTAGACAACCATTATGCGAGCAGCCTTCCGCCAACAGCAGGCGTATACCCAATCAAAGGACTGGCTGAAAACGCTTCGATCCGGCGCAACGCCTTGGGCGTTCCGTTGATTGAAACAACAACCTTTCACGATGCGCTGTTTACCTTGGGCTATGTGCATGCCTCGGACCGCCTGAGCCAAATGGTTGGCATGCGCCTGTTGGCACAGGGACGCCTGGCGGAAATGGTAGGCCCCGGGGCGTTGGAAATCGACCGATTTATGCGTGCCGTTAATCTGCGCAAGAGCGCCGAGGTGACATATAAAAATGCTTCACCGCGTCTGCAAAAATTCTTTGAAGTTTACGCACGAGGCGTAAATGCCTACCTGTTCCGTTACCGGGACAATCTACCTATGGATCTTGCCGCCAGCGGTTACCAGCCGGAGTATTGGAAGCCTGAAGACTCCGCCCTGCTGTTTGCTCTGCTCAACTTCAGCCTGGCGGTCAATTTAAAGGAAGAAATTGCCAGTTTGTCCCTGGCGCAGAGTGTTGGTCTCGACAAAGTGGCCTGGCTGCTGCCGAGCTACCCGGACGAACCCCTGCCCTTTGATGAAGCCGAAAAGCTGAAGGGCCTTTCGCTCACCGGGCAGATTCCCGGCTTCGCCACTCTGCTCCAGACCACGGACCAGATCGCCCAGCTCAATACGATGGGGGTAGCCGCGTCCAATAATTGGGCTATCACTCCGCAGCGTAGCCACAGCGGCAAAAGCCTTCTGGCTAACGATACCCACCTCCCGCTAGCAATGCCGTCGCTCTGGAACTACGTACACATCCGTGCACCACGCTATCAGGCAGCCGGCGTATCCCTGGCCGGTATTCCAGCAGTCGTAGCCGGCTTCAATGGCAAGCTGGCCTGGGGTATGACCATGGTCATGGGAGACACGCAAGATCTGTATCTGGAAAAGATCCGCCTGCAGGGCACCACGCTGATGTATGAGGCTGACGGACAATGGAAACCTGCTACGGCACGTCAGGAAACCTTTTTCATTAAAGGCCAGCGGCCCGTCCGCGAGACGCTGTATGAAACCCGCCACGGCCCGCTTCTCAATAATGTCTTGAATACCCAGGATCAAGGCATCCAGCCGCTCCCTCTAAAGACCCGTTATGGTCTTGCCTTGCGTACTACCCAGCTTGAAGCGGATCAATCACTGGATGCCTTTTTCGACCTGTCACGCGCCCAGACGGTAGAGCGCGCTTTCGAACTGGCCCGAGACATTCGTGCCATCCCTCTGAATCTGGTTTTCGCCGATGCCGAGCATGTTGGCTGGCAGGTAACCGGCCGCTATCCAAATCGACAGGAAGGGCGCGGTCTGCTGCCCTCTCCGGGCTGGGACAGCCATTACGAATGGGATGGCTTCGCCGACACCATGCTGCACCCCTATGATCAGGACCCACCAACCGGCTGGCTGGGTACGGCGAATAACCGTACTGTTCCGCGTGGCTACGGTATGCAGCTTTCCAGTTCGTGGCACTACCCGGAACGGGCAGAGCGCATCGCTCAACTGGCCGGCAGCCAGACCCGTCATGATGTGCGCAGCATGATAGCCATGCAGTACGATCAGACCACACCCATGGCTGCCAAGCTCAAGGCCATGCTAACTGCGCCGGGCATGGCCCAGCCTCTCAAGACGGCAATCGAAGCCTTGCCTGCGGATCAGCGCACCCGCGCTCGTGAAGCCCTCGACCGGCTCACAGGCTTTGATGGGCGCCTTGCGGCCAGCTCCGGCGATGCTGCGTTGTATGAAGCCTTCCTGCAGGAAAGCGCCCGCCACACGTTTGCTGACGAGCTGGGCGGCACAGACAGTGCGGCTTGGAACGCCTTGGTCGAAACGGCCGATCTGTCTTATTCAGCCCAGGCTGATCACTTGCTTGGGCGCGACGACAGCCCTTTCTGGGATGATATTCGCACCCCGCAGGCTGAAGACAAACCGGCCATCCTGGCTCGTAGCCTTGCAGCTGCCGTCATGACCTGCGAGCAGATCATGGGAAGCAACCGCAATGCCTGGCAATGGGGCCGGCTGCATACCTATACCTGGCAGACCAACAGCAGCAAGCTGGCGCCACTTCTGGAACCAGCCCAGCGCGCCAAGCTTGCCGCTACCAAAGGCTATCTCAATCATGGCCCGGTACCAGCTGGCGGTGATTTCTCTACGCTTAATGTATCGGCTTATCACTGGGGCAAGGGGTTCGATACATGGCTAGTGCCTTCCATGCGACTGATCGTGGATTTCGGCCAGCCCGAACCCATGCTGGCACTAAACAGTAGCGGTCAATCTGGCAATCCGGCCAGCCCGCACTATGAGGACGGCATCCAGGCTTGGCTCAAAGGCAACTACATGAGCTTTCCGTTCCAGCCGCAAAACATGAACAAGGTATACGGCACCCAACGCCTGACCTTAACCCCAGATAGATAAGCCATTCTCTGGCACATGACTTGCTTGACTTGATCCTACAGGAGCGGATACCAACGGCGGTGTCCGCTTCAAATCGATCGACAACGGCGTCGTTTAAGGCTGATTACTGCCATTTCCAGCCTGAACGACGCTTTTTTGTTTTACGTCTGCCAAGGTTTGTCATGATGACTATCAACCCTCTCGCCTGGGTATCAGGCTCGGATGCACCAGAACGGAGCATCGTGAACCTGGGATTCATGCCTCTGACCGATGCTGCCTCCCTGATCGTAGCGGCCACTCAAGGCTTCGCCCAACCGTATGGATTGACGCTGCGGCTGCATCGGCAGCCCTCATGGTCCGCGCTTCGCGATAACCTGCTCAACGGTGAGCTGGATGCCGCACATAGCCTATACAGCATGATCTATGGCCTACAGCTTGGCCTGAGCGGGTCGTCTGCTACCGATATGGCGATCCTGATGGGCCTGGCGCAAAATGGACAAAGCATTAACCTCTCGGCCACCCTGGCTGCAGAGGGCATTGTTACCGCTGATGCCTTGAGCCGGCGCATTCACCAACCCGGGCAAGCCCCGCTGACACTGGCCCATACGCTACCAACCAGCACCCATGCACTTTGGCTGTACTACTGGCTGGCAGCCCAAGGCATTCACCCCCTTGAAGATACCCATACCGCCGTCGTCCCGCCGCCACTGATGGTGGAACACCTGCGTGCCGGGCGTATTGATGGCTATTGTGTCGGCGAGCCGTGGGGAGCCGTGGCGACCGAGCAGGGCTTGGGCGTTACGCTGGCAACTTCGCAGTCCATCTGGCCGGACCACCCGGAAAAAGTGTTGGCCTGTACCCTCGCCTTTGCCCAACAGAATCCCAATACGGCACGGGCTCTGATTTGCGCCCTTCTCGATGCCAGCCGCTTCATCGAGGAAAGCCTGGAAAACCGTCGCAGCACCGCTCAACTCATTAGTGGCGAGGCTTATGTTAATGCGCCTCTCACCGCCATTGAGCCCCGCATGATAGGCAACTATGAGGACGGACTGGGCCACTGTTGGACCGATCCTCATCCACTCAGCTTTTTCCGCGAAGGAAACGTGAATATGCCCTACCTGTCAGATGGCATGTGGTTCATGACTCAATTCCGTCGCTGGGGGCTATTACGAAGCGATCCCGATTATCTCGGCATCGCAACCCAAGTCCAGCAACTTGCGTTGTACCGCGAAGCGGCCGAGCACGTTGGTGTCATAGTGCCGGAGCATACTATGCGTAGTGCCCGGCTCATGGATGGCCGCCTCTGGGACGGGCAAAACCCTGCCGCCTATGCGCGCTGTTTTCCACTGCATGCCTTGGCCGACATACCTTTGCATCAATCGTACTAGCTTCGAGGCGACGAGCACCATGCGCATTCTGCTTATCGACGATACCCCGAAGAAAGTAGGCCGCCTCAAAGCGGCTCTGCTGGAGGCCGGCTTCGATGTGATCGAAGAGTCCGGCCTGACAATTGATCTGCCTGCGCGGATCGAGGCCTTACGGCCCGACGTTATTCTGTTTGATACCCAATCGCCCAGCCGGGACGTGATGGAACAGGTTTGCCTGGTTACACGCGATCGCCCCCGGCCGATTATCATGTTCACGGATGAGCACGACCCCAACGTGATGCGCCAAGCGATCCAGTCCGGTGTCAGCGCATACATCGTAGAGGGTATTCATGCCCAACGTCTGCAACCCATTCTTGATGTTGCCATGGCGCGCTTCGAGACCGACCAGGCGCTACGGGCACAACTTCAAGCCCGCGATCAGCAACTGGCCGAGCGCAAGCGTATTGAGCTGGCGAAAGGCATGTTGATGAAAATGCGTGATTGCAACGAGGAGCAGGCCTATACCCTGATGCGAAGGCAGGCCATGAGCAAACAGCAAAAATTGATTCAGGTGGCCGAGCAGATCATTACCATGAATGAACTGCTCGGTTTTCAGCCCTAGGTCAGTATTCTGGACTCGTCAGGTCAGTCAGGGCTGGCGAGTCGCTCTCACTGGCCAAGTCGCTCATGTACACTTGGTTACGTCCACGGTTCTTAGCCTCGTAGAGCGCCTTATCGGCTGTATGCAATAGCTGATCAGCGTGCGTACCGTGCTGCGGATACAAGGCGATCCCCAGGGAAATGCTAATGGGCCCCAGCGGGCCGCCGCCATAAATAACCTGCATATGCGAGACCGCCTCACGCAGGGCCTCGCAGCGCGACAAGGCACCGGCCGGTGTGCAATCCGGCAGGATCAATGCGAACTCTTCCCCCCCGTAACGACAAGCCAGATCACTGGCCCGAACCAGCCGCTTCATTTCTACGGCAAGATGCCGGAGTACCGCATCGCCAGCCTCGTGACCGTGGTTATCGTTGAACCGCTTGAAGTGGTCAACATCCAAGAGCACCACCGCGGTAGTCGCCTGGTTGCGCCCGGCCCGCAGCAGTTCACGGCTCAGCGTTTCGTCCAGGAAACGGCGATTGTGCAGTCCCGTGAGCGCATCTACGATGGATTGATGTCTCAGGCTATCCCGCAACGCCAGGTTGGCGACGCCCAAGGACACCTGCTCGGCAAAGGCCTCGGCCAGCTCCATACCGGATACAGGGTGACTGCATAACGTGAGTACGCCTATCGGCTCGCCTTGCGCCATAAGCGGCACGCAGGCGTAACCATCACCTGCCAGAGGGATATCCGTCATGTGAGAGCAGATCAGATCCGTGCTGACATCACTTACCTTATGAGTCTGTCCGCGACGAATAGACCAGCACTGATGAGGCTCGAACAATGTTTTCTGTGCTTCCCAACCATTCCATGCACCAACCATCTCAAGCACATCGCGGGAAGGATGATAAAGGTGAATACAGCCAGGTGCGCTACCAAAAAGCTGCTTGGCGAAACGCGTGATGATGTCGTAACACTCAGGAAAGTCAGTCGTAGAATGCAGCGCGCCTGCCATTCGGCTCATGAGAACGGTCTCATGGTTACGCAGGCGAAGTCGCTCCATGCCATGAGCCAACTCTTCAGACAATTCAAACAACTTGCGCTCGCTTTCCTGGGTTTCGCGCAGGATGCGAAAGGTAAATTTGTACAAGAGGGCAATCAGGAACAGATCGAGCAAGGCTATGCACAGTAACGCGATACGAACGATCTGCCGCCGCAGTTCGGTTGTCTGCTCCAGCATCAAACCCTGCTGCTTCAAACGCGCTTCAATGGCTCCGGCCTCCTGCCGTATCAAGTCCATTAGCCGCTTACCCTCACCGACATTAACGCGAGCAATGGCAGCCTCCTGACCTTGCTCGCGGCGCAGCTCGATCACGCTGTTCCAGTAATTGCGCTGCTGTATGATCTGCTGTTGCAAAACGGTAAATTCAGGAAATCTGTCTGGATCAAGCTCCTGCGCCAATGGCCCCAGTAAATGGTCGACCTCGGCATACCCCTGGAATAGAGGGGTCAGGTAATCTTCTCGCCCGGTCAGAATAAAACCACGCTGGCCCGTTTCGCCGTCTTTGATCGCCGACAGCAGCTGCTGGACTCTATGCAGGCGAAACTCATGTACCTCGTACTCATCCAGTACTGCCTTGATCCAGTCGGTACTGAGCAGGGGCACCAGGATATTGATCACCAACATGATGATGATCAGAATAAATCTGCTACGCAGCTGCGAAGCCGTGTTGGTCATCTATTGCGTCCAGTTATCACTCAATCGGGCCTTGAGCGGTAGATTTCTACGGTTTACCAGGTTCAGATACTTTCCTGTATCGAACCGTGCATTCAAAACTGAAGAGGCTCTGATCACTTTATTCTACGGCCTGCCTATAAGCAGCTGCCTTTGGCCGGAGGGTCAATGAAGCAACCTGTCCCGGGAGCCATAGTGTCTTAGGCGATGTCTATTGAACACTGCTCCTATCTGGGCTATAAGCCACGGAAAGCCACGTATGGAAACCGCCATGTTCAAACGCTTGATCGGCCTGTTCAACACACCTTCGGAAGAAGAATTGAAACTGGCGCAAACGATCAACAATTCGTATAAATCCCTGCGCGTCGTTGGTCGGGGCACCATCCGTATTGATCCTGAGGAAATCTTCGAATCCCCGGAGTTCAAACAGGATCTGGCCCGCGCCAAACGTCTCGTCAGCGATTAAATGTTCCTTCTCCTTCTTCTGCCTATTCTGGTCAGCGGCTTTCTGGTCTGCCACTGGCACCCGCTGTACTATTTTCGGCTGCACCGTTACGAAGGCCAGTACCTGTATCTGCAAAGTGCCCGGTTGGGCCTGTTCTGCTCACTCATGGCGCTGGTGCTTCACCTTGCTCTGTTTCTTGTAGTTTCGAACCGAAGCTGGCCTGTGGGCGCCTATACCCTCTCGCTGAACTACTTTACAGCTTTGGCCCGACTGATTCAGCGCACTGGCACCATCGAAGCAGCCTCCCAGGCTACTCAGATGGCCTGGATTCTGATCCTGACGATTACGGCGCTGTTAATCCCCAGGTGCTGGGCCGTCCTGGCCAAAGTAAACCTTAAGCTCCGGTACGGCCTAAAGGAAGAGAACTACGCGACCTTTATCATGGCCGGCCTGCTTAAGGACAGCCCCCTAGACGACCTGCTACTCAATGCAACGATCAACAAGGAAACGCTCATGCTTTCCCTGGATGAGCGCAAGGTTTATGTGGGGCGGATCACGACACTGGGCGAACCCAGCGAGACGGAAGGTGCTGACCAGGAGGTCTGCATCAAGCCCATCATGAGCGGCTACCGCGACAAAGATAAACTCTGGGTAACCTTTACAACCCATTACGCCGAGGCCGACAAGGACATTTACCTAACGATCAAGCAAAGCCAGATCGTATCCGCCACGAAATTCGATTTCGATGCGTATGAGCGGTTCGTCCGCAGCAAAAAGGTCGAGCCGACCGTCTGAAGCAATCTGCACGACAAACCTGTCGTGCTCCATCTTCGAGCACTCTTGCCCCACCGTGCGCCGTATTGACACTGAAAACCGCACCTTCAGTTCTTCCCGTATATCTCTATAGCCTCGAGATTGAGCACCTAACCAATCTGGCGCGTCCTTTGCAAGAACAGTATCAACGGTAACCAACGGCGGTTGCCACTCTACGACAAAGGCGTCGCGTTGCCCCTGCCCCGGCAGAGGGTGACGTGGCGCCTTTGTCGTTTCAGCCCCAGCGCTTGGGGCAAATGGACGCACCATAGCAATGTTGAATGCAGATGCTCCGGCACTCCGCCATGCAAACGGTCGCGTTCATCTTGTGATGTTCGAACACAACCCCTGGCCTGCGGCAGGTCATCGTCGATTACGAGGTGCACGAATGAACACGAGTTTCTGGAAAGCCGGGCACGCGCCTACCCTTTTCGCGGCGTTTTTGTATTTCGATCTGAGCTTTATGGTGTGGTATGTACTAGGCCCCTTGGCCGTTCAGATCGCCACGGACCTGGAACTAACCACCCAACAGCGCAGCATGATGGTCGCCACGCCCATTTTGGCAGGTGCGGTGCTGCGTTTGGTTCTGGGTTTCATCGCCGACACGCTTTCACCTAAAACAGCCGGCATCATTGGGCAGGTCGCGGTTATCGTTGCCTTGTTCACCGCATGGCAGCTGGGTATCGATACCTATCAACAGGCACTCCTCCTGGGGCTTTTCCTGGGCTTTGCCGGTGCTTCTTTCGCAGTAGCCCTGCCACTAGCCTCGCAATGGTATCCACCACAGCATCAGGGCAAGGCCATGGGAATCGCCGGGGCCGGCAACTCCGGTACCGTGTTCGCGGCCTTGTTTGCGCCCGGCCTGGCCAAACTGTTCGGCTGGACGAACGTATTCGGCTTCGCCCTGATCCCACTGATTGCCACGTTGATTTTCTTTGTTATCTTCGCCCGCAATGCGCCTGAGCGGCCTGCCCCAAAAAAACTGGCCGACTATGGAAAAGCGTTGGGCGACAAGGACAGCTGGTGGTTCATGTTTTTCTATAGCGTGACCTTTGGCGGTTTTCTCGGGCTCGCCAGTACATTGCCAGGCTACTTTCACGATCAATACGGCCTGGAGCCAGTTATCGCCGGTTATTACACCGCCGCCTGCGTATTTGCCGGCAGCCTGATGCGCCCGTTAGGCGGCGCCTTAGCCGACCGGATTGGCGGTATTCGCTGTCTGCTGGGCATGTATACCGTAGCCGCCATCTGTATTGCAGCCGTCGGTTTCCATCTGCCCAACGCCATGGCCGCCCTGGCCCTGTTCGTAGTGGCCATGCTCAGTCTGGGCGCTGGTAATGGCTCGGTGTTCCAGCTGGTGCCCCAGCGCTTCCGCAAGGAGATTGGCGTCATGACCGGCCTGATCGGTATGGCCGGCGGCATTGGCGGTTTCGCCCTGACGGCAGGCCTAGGCGCCATCAAGCAGTCTACAGGTGACTATCAACTGGGCCTCTGGCTATTCGCTTCCCTGGGTGTCCTGGCCTGGTTCGGCCTGTTGAGCGTCAAGCGCCGCTGGAGAACAACGTGGGGGTCGGCCGCAGTTACTGCCGCCCGCGTTTGATCACTCGCAGTCTCGCCCGGGTTATGCTCAGGCGAGTCATGACAAGAAGGCTGCCCGCTACGGCCTTCTTGTCGATTCGATTCTTTCATCACGAGACCGTATGGACTCCTTTTGTCTGCTCAGGCGTTTCTGGCCATGCCCTTGATGCTTACTCTTGGCGAATCCTCAGCTACCGGCCCACGCGCTGAGAATCAAGACGCCCTGCGTAGCGTTACGCCCAGCCCGTCATTGAGCAACAGCAAGGGTCACCTGTTTGCCCTGGCCGATGGGGTGAGCCAGTGCGCCGATGGCGGTCTTGCTGCACACTCGACTGTTCAGGCCCTGGCCCTGGACTACTATTCCACGCCAGAAACCTGGCCAGTGGCGCAAGCGCTTGATCGCCTGCTCCTGGCACAAAACCGCTGGCTCCAGGCGGCTGGCAATGGTCAACCCTTATTAACGACGTTGACCGCTTTAGTGCTGCGAGGACATCGCTTCACCCTGGCTCATGTGGGCGACTGCCGTGCTTACCACTGGCGAGACGGTGAACTGTATTGCCTGACAGAAGATCATGTCTGGCAGCAGCCGGGCATGCAGCATGTTTTAACGCGGGCGATGGGGCTGGAAGCCCATTTGGTCGTGGATTTCCGTGAGGGAGAGCTACGTACCGGCGACGTATTTGCACTGGTCAGCGATGGCGTCTGGGCCACGCTAGGTGATGAGGGTGTCCGCCGCATCCTGTCCGATGAACCAGCAATGAACGCTGCAGCCCAGGCCCTGACCCGTGCCGCTCATTTGGCAGGCAGCCAGGATAATGCCAGCGCCCTGCTGATTCGAATCGACGGTTTACCGGAAAGACAACTGGCTGACAGCCTGGCTGCCGTGGAAAGCTGGCCCCTTCCACCGCGCCTGAAGGAAGGCCAGGTATTCGAGGGCTGGCAAGTGACCCAGCGCACTGCAGCCTCTCAGCAATCCTGGCTATACCGCGTGCATGACGAGACGGGCCACGCCTGGTTACTCAAGACCTTGCCACCTGCCCTTCAGGACGACACCCATGCTGCTCAGGCATTGCTCATGGAGGAGTGGTTTTTGCGGCGTGTAGCAGGCCGCGCGTTCGTTGAGCTGCATCCACTGCCCCACCGCCAGCACCTTTACTATGTACAGCGTGAGTACGCTGGGCAGACGCTGGCCGAACAGCTCCGGCAGAGGGGCCCGCTTCCTTTGGGCGAATGGCTGGATACAGCTACTCGCTTGCTGCGTGCGGTAGGGCAGCTACACCGACGCAACATTCTGCACCGTGACATTAAGCCCGAAAACCTGCATCGGGGTGATGACGGAGAGTTGAGACTTTTGGACTTCGGGCTGGCCTACTGCCCAGGGCTCTCTCGTGCAGAAGCACATACTGTACCCGGCACGCCTACCTATCTGGCACCCGAAGCTTTTGAAGGCGTAGCGCCTACACCGCAGCAGGATCTATTCGCAGTAGGCGTTACCCTTTATCAATTACTGACAGACCATTATCCATACGGCGAAATCGAGGCTTTTCAGCGCCCGCGCTTTGGTCAACCCGGAAATGCCCTGCGCTACCGACCGGACGCCCCAGCCTGGCTGAACGACTGGCTTCAGCGTTGCGTGGCTGCCGACCCCGCTGAACGTTTCGAAACGGCCGAACAGGCGCTCCTGGCCCTTGAGCAGGCAGAGCAACAGCCAGCGCCACGGCCACGACCACTGATGGAGCAAAATCCGGTGGGTTTCTGGCGCAGCGTGGCCTGCGTATCACTGTTGGTGAATATGCTGATGCTTCTGATATGGCTTTATCGTCAGTAAACCTTGGCCTGCCAGAGAAAGGTTGCAAGCGCATTACGCCAGATCCCGGTCGATCGGAACGGCATCAGGGCCAGCCGGTTATAGGCCTATTTGCAGGCTGGCTAGTAGGCCTGTTAGATAACTAACCAGCACGTTTAAGCGCTTCAAGTAGGCTTTCTTGGCTACGCTGTTATACAGGCGGGTCAAATTGGAAAACATGCATGGTGCCACTACCCCGCCCCGCTTAGTAGCAACACGGCAAGGATCGGCTTGAAGACCTTGCGAAACGTGAACGGCGTCAGGATCAGCCATTCAGGACATAAAGGGCGAATCTTCAGCATGGCGGAAGGGAATACCAGAAGTCTGCTGAGGCCATCTTCACTCCTTCGTGAAGATGGCCTGTTAAAAACGTTCCGTTAAACCGCTTCTCAAAAGAGCCGTTGACAGTGTAAAAGTAACGCGGGATTTCGATTCCAGACGGCATGCTTGTTCAGCTCCAAGCATAAGCCTCGATAAGAAAACCAAAAATGGGAGCTCATCATGGCCCGCATCGAACTCAACCTTCCAAGCGACCAGTTCTATTTCACAACGTACCAAACGGTCCGCAGTACCGACATCAATGCCGGTGGCCATCTGAGTAACGAGTCGATGATTTCCATGATCTCTGAAGCTCGTACTCGCTTCATGTTCTACTACGGAATCAGGGATGGCTCCGAGGATGGCATCGGCACGATGGTGACCGATCTTGCCACTGTCTACCTGGCCGAAGCCTTCGCCCGCGATAAGCTGCAGTTCGACATAGGTGTCATGGATTTCAACAAGTACGGCGGCGATATGATTTTCCGGATCACGCGGCCTGATACCGATACGTTGATCGCACTCGCCAAGTGCGGGTTCGTGTTTTACAACTATCGGGAAAAGCATATCGAACCGATGCCCAAGCCATTCCACCGGACCTTTCCCAAGGTCAACTGGGTCAGCGACCAACCGTCTTCGGGTATGCAAAACCTGACGCCAATCCGGGAGGGATCGCACGGTTAATGTGCATGGCGCATCAGGGTGGTGCATGAATAGGGCCGTTCATGCCCTGCCCTAACAGTAAAACCTCCGCATTATTCGCTAGTTACAAAACTGGCACGTCCTCTGCTTAAGGATAGGCATACATCAAGCGCAGCCTTCAATGGCGAATGGCGGCGCTCCCGATTGAACGGGACCGGACAAAGGCGTCCTCGCACTCTAGTGATTGTGCGAGACGCCTTTTTTGTTGCCTCGATTTAAGTGCGAGACCGGCAGGGTTACGCATGCGGAGACGCCTGATGAAAAAGCTCAAGCTAGTATTGATCGGAAATGGGATGGCCGGGGTGCGCACTCTGGAAGAGTTGTTCAAGCTCGCTCCCGACCTATATGACGTCACGGTCTTTGGTGCTGAACCGCATCCGAACTATAACCGCATACTGCTTTCTCCCGTGCTGGCTGGCGAGCAGACATTTGAAGAGATCGTGCTGAACGACCTCGCCTGGTATGCCAAGCACAACATCGAGCTGCATCTGAACCGTAAAGTTATCCAGATCGACCGTGAGCATCGCCGCGTGATCGCCGAGGACGGCACCGTGGCCACCTATGACCGCCTGATCATCGCCACCGGCTCTACCCCCTTCGTCTTGCCCGTTCCAGGTAAGGATCTGCAGGGCGTGATTGGCTATCGTGATATTGCCGACACCCAGAGCATGATCGACACCGCTGAAACCCACCGCCATGCCGTGGTTATTGGCGGCGGCCTACTGGGCCTGGAGGCCGCGAACGGCTTGAAGCTTCGAGGCATGCATGTGACGGTGGTTCACATCGGTAATTGGCTGATGGAGCGCCAACTGGACAAGACCGCCGCCACGCTGTTGCAAACGGCTCTGGAAAGCCGTGGCCTCAACTTCCTGTTGCCCAAGCAAACTGCTGAACTGCTGGATGATGGCAATGGCCGTGTTTGCGCCGTGCGCTTTGCCGATGGGGATGAAGTTCCGGCCGATCTGGTCGTGATGGCCGCTGGAATCCGTCCGAACTATGCACTGGCCGAAGCGGCCGGTCTGGAATGCAATCGCGGGCTGATTGTTGATGACGCTCTTCGTACTTCTGACCCTAACATCTACTCCGTTGGTGAATGTGCCGCTCACCGCGGCATCGCCTACGGCTTGGTTGCACCTTTGTTCGAACAGGCCAAGGTTTGTGCGAATCACCTGGCTTTACAGGGCACTGCGCATTATCAGGGCTCGGTCACGTCGACCAAACTTAAGGTAACCGGTATTGATCTGTTTTCTGCCGGTGATTTCATGGGTGGCGAAGGTTGCGAGGAAATCACCCTCTCTGACCCTATCGACGGGGTCTATAAAAAGCTGGTCATCAAGGATGACATTCTTGTTGGCGCCTGCCTGTACGGCGACACCGCCGACGGTAACTGGTATTTCCGCCAGATCCGCGAGCGCCGCAACGTCAGCACGATACGTGACCTATTGATGTTCGGCGAGCATGCCTTGGGTAACGCTGCTCACCAGAGTCAGGACAAGACCACACCGATAAGTGACGAGATAGGGATTTGCGGCAGTAACAGCGTTTGCAAAGGCGCCATCGTCAAGGCAATTGCCGAACACAGCCTGCATTTACCGTCTTCGGCAATACCGTAGCCTGGCCGTTGCCTAACCGATCTATCTCGCTTGCCACACGGCCCGCGTCCAAAGAAAAGAATGGAGTACCTGAATGAACATCCATCTTCACGAACCGTTTCGTGACGCTGCCGCGACCCAGATTACGCCCTCCACCTGCTGCTATTGTGGCGTGGGCTGCGGCGTCCTGATCGAGCATGACGGTGTGCGTATCCTGGACGTCAAAGGTGACCCTGATCATCCAGCCAACTACGGCAAGCTGTGCAGCAAGGGGTCGACACTGCACCTGACCGGCGACCTGGATGCACGTGCGCTCTATCCCGAGTTACGCCTGGGCAAGGGGCTGGCTCGCAGCCGCACTGACTGGGACAGCGCACTCGACCACGCCGCTCACGTGTTCGCCGAAACCCTTCGCGAGCATGGCCCGGACAGCGTGGCATTTTATATTTCCGGACAGCTTCTGACTGAAGACTACTATGCCTTCAACAAACTGGCCCGCGCCCTGGTCGGAACAAACAACCTCGACAGCAACTCGCGGCTATGCATGTCCTCTGCGGTGGTTGGTTACAAGCGCAGCCTTGGTGCCGATGCGCCGCCCTGCTCCTACGAAGACATCGAGCAGGCCGAGACGCTGCTCATTGCCGGCAGCAACATGGCCTATGCCCATCCAGTGCTGTTCCGCCGTCTGGAAGAAGCCAAGGCACAGCGGCCCGACATGAAAATCATCGTGGTCGATCCGCGTCGTACCGATACCACTGCGCTGGCTGATCTGCACCTCGCTATCCATCCCGGTACGGACGTGGCGCTGTTTCATGGCGTTTTGCACATTCTGCTTAGGGAGGGTTGGATCAATCATTCCTACATCAATACGCATACTGAGGGCTTCACGGCGCTGAAGGCCCTGGCGCGTACCTACACGCCTGCCATGGTTGCAGAGCTGTGTGGGATTACCGTTGATGCTTTAAACACCTGCGCCCGCTGGATCGGCATGTCGCCTGCCTTCCTGTCGCTCTGGTGCATGGGCCTCAACCAGTCCAGCGCCGGAACGGCCAAGAATACGGCCTTGATCAATCTGCACTTGGCCACGGGTCAGATTGGTAAAGTGGGTGCCGGCCCGTTCTCCCTGACCGGCCAGCCCAATGCCATGGGCGGACGCGAAACGGGAAGTCTTTCCAACCTGCTGCCGGGGCACCGGGAAGTAGCCAATCCGGCTCATCGAAGCGAGGTTGCCGCTTATTGGGGCGTCGACGCGTTGCCGGAAGCGCCGGGCCTGTCTGCCATCGATCTGTTCGATGCGGTACATCGCGGAAAGATCAAGGCGCTCTGGATCGCCTGCACCAACCCGGCACAGTCGCTACCCGATCAGACAAAAGTTCACGAAGCCCTGGCCAAATGCCCCTTCGTGGTGGTTCAGGAGGCGTTCTTTACCACCGAGACCTGCCGTTATGCCGACCTGCTGCTCCCCGCCGCCAGCTGGGGCGAAAAGGAAGGTACCGTTACCAACTCCGAACGTCGCATCAGTCATGTCCGCCCTGCCATACCTGCGCCTGGTGAGGCACGCCCGGACTGGGCCATTACTACGGATTTTGCCCGGCGGCTCGAAGCTCTTCTGCACCCTGAGGTTTCCAACCGATTCCGCTTCGAGACCCCCCAGGCATTGTTCGAGGAATACAAACACCTGACTGCAGGCCGCGATCTGGACCTATCCGGCATCAGCTATAACCTGATCGACACGCAAGGACCGCAGCAATGGCCTTTTCCAATAGGCGCCACGCAGGGTACGCCACGGCTGTACACCCATGGCCGCTTCCCTACCGAGTCCGGCCGGGCGCGCTTCATTGCCGAAGAGTATGCTGCCGCCAAGGAGCAGCAAGAGGCTCACTATCCGCTCACGCTGAACACTGGCCGCCTGCGCGATCACTGGCATGGCATGAGCCGTACCGGCACTGCCGCGCGGCTATTCAGTCATGTGGAAGAGCCGCTGCTCTCTGTACACCCGGACGACCTACAAGATCGTCGCTTGCTTAACGGTCAACTCGTTAAAGTCAAAAGCCGGCGCGGTAGCCTTATCGTGCGTGTCGAAGCGGATGAAAACGTCCGTCCCGGTCAAGCCTTCCTCCCTATGCACTGGGGAAACCGCTTCCTGAAGGGCTTGGGCGTGAATGTTCTGACTTTGCCTACTTACGACCCGCTCTCCAAGCAACCAGAACTCAAACATGCCGGGATCGACATTGAGCACGCTGAATTACCGTGGGAGCTGTACGCCCTGGTTGAGGGCGATGTGCAGAAGCGCTTCGAAGCTCTACGTCCGTTTTTTGAGCCTTTCTCCCATGCCAGCTTCATGCTGACCGGACGTGAGCGCCCGGCTCTGGTCATCCGCGCGGCGCATGCTGAAGCGCCGGATAGAGCCCTGCTCGACCAGATCATGACAGCCCTGAACCTAACGGAAGGCCCCGTCATGGCCTATGACGATGCCCACCGCCAGATAGGAAAGCGCGTTCGCCTTGAGAACGGACGGATCACGGCACTGTGCCTAACGGGAGAAACAATCGCACGGCGCTGGCTCAAAGAACTCTGGGAGGAAGGCCGGGCGGATCAGCCCCTGCGCCGCTGGCTGCTGGCACCGCTCAGTACACCACCCGGAAGGAACATGGCGGCTAGCGGTAAAACCCTCTGCAACTGCATGAATGTTAGCGAGGATGCTATCCGCGGCGGTATTGCCGAAGGGTTGGACCTGAACGGACTCAAGCAATCTCTGGGCTGCGGCACACAATGCGGCTCCTGTGTTCCAGAGATCAAGCGCATGCTACAGAGCGCTGCACTGTCCCAAAGCGCCTGAGAGACAACTGACACGGCGACCCACTTCAGCATTACCGCATACGGGTCGCCCTACTCAACTTACATAGGGAGAAGTACCACTGAATAGGCCTCTGGCAGACGACCTACGTTACAGCCATCATCTCAGGCCTTTCTAGGTTTTCTGTACACAAGGCAACGCATTTCGATAGGTCTATGAGCACGTCATGCCTCAAGCAAGCGCACTGAATCAACACACAGCGCCCCTCCTTGGTGCAACTTTAGTGGTATCAATACTGCTCGGCCTGTCTTAAACCCCACTAGCTCAGGCCTTTGCGTACTTGGCATAATCACTGCAACCAACGCTTTACATACGATGCCGTGATCAAAGGCGACCACGGCACCTCCGGGAGACTACGTATCTCTACGGAACCGGACAAAGGCGTCCTCGCTGGTAACAGCGGGTGCGCCTTTTTTATTTGCCGTGTTTTTATACCAAGCGTTCTGAATTATCGTTTCGATTAAGAACTGACGATCCAGGACCCTAGAACGTCTGATGAGGGTTTATCTATGAATGCGAAAGTCTGGTTGATCGGCGCAGGCCCTGGTGATCCGGAGCTTCTGACGCTCAAAGCCGTACGCGCTCTTCATGAGGCAGAGGTTGTGCTGATCGATGACCTTGTCAATCCAGCCGTTCTGGAGCATTGCCCAACAGCACGCATCGTCAAAGTCGGCAAGCGCGGCGGCTGTCGCTCCACGCCCCAAGCTTTTATCCACCGGCTTATGCTGCGCTATGCCCGCCAGGGCAAAGTGGTGGCGCGGCTAAAAGGCGGCGATCCGTGCATCTTCGGACGGGGTGGCGAAGAAGCCGAGTGGCTGGCCGCACGAGGTGTGCAGGCAGAGATTGTTAACGGCATCACAGCAGGACTGGCCGGCGCGACCCTGTCGGGTATTTCCCTGACTCATCGTGGCATTGCCCGAGGCGTCACGCTGGTGACGGCCCATACCCAGGATGACAGCACGCTAAACTGGCAGGCCCTGGCGCAAAGCGGTACTACGCTGGTTGTGTACATGGGCGTTGCGCGGCTACAGGACGTACAACAGGGCCTGCTGGAAGGTGGCCTGCCTGCCTCGACACCGGTAGCCATGATCGAGAACGCCTCACTTCCCCAGCAGCGCGAAGGTCGCAGTACCCTGGCCGACCTCCAGATAGACGCCGCCCTCTTCCAGCTCAAGAGCCCGGCGATCCTGGTTATTGGCGATGTGGTGGGAGCGTCCTTCGTACAGTCCACGCCGCTCTGCGAGCCGCTGTCACACTTCGGGTAATGCCGCCTCTATCCAGCGCTCCCTTCGTTTGAACGAGCATTCAAACAAAGGGAGCGCTAACAAGACAAAAAAGCGCTGCCAGGTAAAGGTCTACTGACCACAATGTAAAGCTACCCTATGGCAAGGCTCATAGGAGCAGCATTTTGAGCTGCGCGATATAGCCGAATATTCGCTATCTTCACGACAACACTGGCTCGCCAAGGACCAAGCAGCAAACTTCAATCTCGGCTCACCGTTTAGTCCCTTAGTTTCAGACGTATAGATATCCGAATCGATAGCTTGCTATTGCTGAACAGTAAACGGTCGTTTTAATGTGAAGCCCTCAGGTTTGTAAGCACCCGGTCGATTACTGACTAGCGTTTGCTTACGGCAGGGGCTGCTTGCTGCGCTCCTTTTCTACTCTATGACCGAGCCCGTCGATAATGTCGAGTAACCATTCGCTATTTTCCTCTCGGGAAGTCATCAGGGACTTCATTATCGTTCTTGTACTTGGCGTAGCCGCTTTGCTGGCCCTGGTTCGCTTCGAATTCTTTGAGGCCGTGGTCCGCTTCAGCGCAACGCATGAGAGCTGGGAAGTTGATGAAGTATTTACCGCTTTGGTTATCATCGGTTGGTGCGGCTTCATTTTCGGTTTCAGGCGTATCGTGGACATGCGCAAGGAAATTGCTGCTCGCAAGCAGGCCCAGGAAGAAGCCTATCATCTAGCCACTCACGACAATCTGACCCACCTACCCAACCGCCGAGCGCTTCAAGAGCATTTTTCTCGCGCCGTGGGAGCCAGTAACGAGCCTTTTTTCCTCTCTATCTTCGATCTGGACGGCTTCAAGGCAATTAATGATATCTACGGCCACGGCATAGGAGACACGCTTCTGCAGGATATTGGTTTAAGGATCGGATCTGCATTGCCGCAGGGCGACTTCCTGTGTCGGCTGGGCGGAGACGAATTTGCCATCTTGCTGCATTCGGCCAAGAGCGAGACGGCAGCAAAGGCCACTTTGGAAGGCTTGGCCCGGCTGGTGTCGAGCCCCTGCGTACTGGGCTCGACGGTTCTAACCACGGCGGCTACTTATGGCGTTTCCCGCTATCCGAACGACGGAACCGATATGAGTACGTTGCTGCGCCGAGCCGACGTGGCGCTCTATCAGGGCAAGCGTAACGGCAAAAATGCCATTCGCTTCTTTGACGTGACGCAAGATCATGTCCTAGAAGAACAGTCCCGCATTTCCCAGACACTGCGCGAAGCGCTCGAACTAAGCTATATACGTCCCGAGTATCAGCCGATTGTCGCACTGGGCAGCATGACGATTGCCGGCTTTGAAGCGCTGGCTCGTCTTGACCATCCGGTACATGGCTCGATTCCACCCGATAAATTCATCCCGGCGGCCGAAGATAGCGGCCAAATGACTGAACTTACGGATTACCTCCTGCTCCTGGCCTGCCAGGATGCCCAGAGCTGGCCGGAGCATTTGTTCTTGTCCTTTAACCTGAGCGCTGTCGACCTGCGAGACCCAAATCTACCCGCACGTTTAGAAAACATTCTTATACAAACGGGCCTGTCACCTTCACGTCTGGAGATCGAGGTCACCGAAACCGCCATCATCAAAGATATCAAACAGGCCAAGCTCAGCCTTGATACGCTCCGCGCTTTAGGCATTAAGGTGTCTGTCGATGATTTTGGCACTGGCTATTCGAGCATGGCGCAGATCAGTCGTTTTACATTCGACAAATTGAAAATTGATCGTGAATTCATTAATTCCATGATTATCAACGAAAAGGACGACAAGATCGTACGCTGCATCCTGGGCCTTGGGCACGGCCTGAACATGCCTTCCATTGCCGAAGGCATCGAACACAGCTATCAAGCAACCTGGCTCAAGTCCGCCGGTTGCGAGTTCGGGCAAGGCTTTCTGTTTAGCCGTGCAGTACCGGCTGCTGATGTACTTCTCTTACTGGAACAGCACGCCAAACGCCTGTCCCTTGGCTATTACGAGAGCACTTGACCAGAAGAGGAAAGGCCAGTTATCCATCGCCTGCTTTCGTGCAGCCTGCCCTCCGCTTTCAGATCCAGAATCTACAGAACTCGGCCGCCTCCCTCTGCTCTGATAGATACGTCCCTCACGAGCGTAGCCATGGATCTCATCATTGCCCGTCCCGAAGGTCTTTATTGTCCCCCTGGTGATTTTTATATAGACCCGTGGCGCCCCGTCGAACGCTCCGTCATTACCCATGCCCATGGAGACCATGCTCGCTGGGGAAACCAGCACTACCTTGGTTCGGCACCTAGTGAAGGCATCCTGCGCTCCCGCCTAGGCCAAGACATCAACCTACAAACGCTGCAGTACGGCGAAGTAATCGATCATCACGGTGTAAAAATCAGTTTTCACCCCGCCGGCCATGTACTGGGCTCGGCCCAAGTGCGGCTGGAGTATCAGGGTGAGGTCTGGGTAGCATCGGGGGACTACAAGGTCGAAGCGGATGGCACCTGCGCTGCCTTCGAGCCTGTGCGCTGCCATACGTTCATCACGGAGTCCACGTTTGGCTTGCCGATCTACAAATGGCAACCGCAGAGCGAGATTTTTGAACAGATCAACGCATGGTGGCGGCAGAACGCTATGCAAGAGCGTGCCAGCATTCTTTACTGCTATGCCTTTGGCAAGGCCCAGCGCATCCTGCATGGCATCGATGCCAGTATCGGCCCCATTCTGACCCATGGCGCTGTAGAGCCGCTTAATCGCGTATACCGGAAAGGTGGGATTTACCTGCCGGAAACCCACTATGCCGGAGATTTCAAGAAGAACGATCCGCTCCTGCGCAAAGCCCTGATCATTGCGCCTCCTTCAGCAGGCGGCAGCACATGGGTTCGCCGCTTCGGCGAATACAGTGATGCCTTTGCCAGCGGGTGGATGATGCTGCGCGGCACGCGTCGCCGTCGGGGTGTGGATCGTGGTTTCGTCCTTTCCGACCATGCCGACTGGCCTGGCCTGCTATGGGCTATCGAGCAGACCGGGGCCGAACGAGTCATGGTGACCCACGGTTCAGTAAGCGTGCTGGTACGCTATCTGCGTGAGCAAGGGCTGGATGCACAGGGCTTTACTACCGAATACGGCGAAGAGGATGACGAATCCGTAATTGAAAAGGCCTCTTGAACGCAGGGGTGCGCTGAAGAGGCCCTGTTCCAATAGGGGCTAAAGCTTGTCCTTTACATCTTCCGGCAAGCGACTGTATTGAACCAAAACGGCCTGCCTTTCATGCGGGAGTAGCCTTATCAGGGCAGTTACCGAGCCAGCCAGCTTTTTAAGTACAGAGGGATTGCTTTGACCAAAGTGATAAATTTGCTCAAAGGCAAGCCCTACGGCTAGTTCGAAAGACAACGGTCGCTCGATCAAGCGGATCCGCCCGTCTTCACTGCAATAAATCGAACAGGCTTGCCGTTGACCCAAAATGGTCAATACCTCGCAGAGCCGATCGATAACCCGAAAGGCCGTGGTTGGATCATTGATCGAGGGGGATAACGCCTTGATTGCAATATCCGCCATCTCGATCAGCCAGTACTCGATATCTTGCTCCGGCGTACGGTCTGAGCCAAGGACGAACTTTTTGCGTAGCTCAGCCATAACGGTCTCATCAATAGCCTCAGCAGGCCAGACCAAGGCGAGTACATCTCCCGGCAGAATAAACTTTCCAATACGATGCTCTAAGCGAACGATTAAACCTTGCTTGCGTGCCAGTTTAAGCAGCTCTTCACGGTCGACTGCCTGCAAGTATCCCCCTTGTTCGGTGCAGAGCGGGTATCCTTTTTTATCCAATGCCTCGCTTACACAAGGATCAAGCTCCGCCTGTTTTTCCCCAAGAGGCACAAAGGCATGCTCGATTTGCCCAACAGCCTGCTGTGTCACCTGTTGCAAGATGACGGCAATCTGCATGGCACGAGAAGCATGATCAATAAAGTAAACAATCAATCCGATACTGGTAAGTGCCAGTACGACGCCTAAGGCCATAGCAATCTGCGGAACAAAAGGCGCCGACTGTGGTGAGGCGGAACGAACCATACTCATAACAATCAATGTGTACGTAAAAGTACCTACCAGCCCTCCCAGCACTACCTGATTGGCACGATCAGACATGAAGTTTCTGAGCTGACGCGGAGAGAACTGGCTACTGGAGAGTTGAAGCGCAACGATCATGATGGAAAAAACAGTACCGGTAACCGTCACCACGCTGGTTCCGATTGCCGATAATACTGAGCGAGCCCCCTCTCCTGTACTGCCCGCCAACCATACCAGCTGCTCACCCGAGCTGATTATTCCCAAGCGCTCCAGGGAAACCAGAGCCACAGCCAACCCAGCCATCAAAAGCGACATGACCATGGGAAGGAACCAGAGGCTATCCCGGCATTCGATCCAAATAAAGCGTATATGTTGCCCCATTTACTACAACCTCATCATTAGATAGAGGTTAGAAGGGAACAGCTGTCGAGCTGTTCCACGCCCATAGGTAAACAGGGCGCAGGAATATGAAAAAAAACATGTATCAGGCGGCACAAAGAACTCCTTTCCCTTTAACAGGCTCATAACAACAGCGAAGCGATAGTGAAAACAGAGACGTTGCTCTATACGATAATGAGCAAGCGGCCCGGTCCTCATCGCTTCAAACCGCGGTATTAGGAAAGCGAGACCATCATGAAAGCCTTCGCCGATCTCTATGCCCGTCTGGACGCTACTACCTCCAGTAATGCCAAACTCCAGGCCATGCAGGATTATTTCAGCCAGGCCGAGCCGGCCGATGCGGCCTGGGCTGTTTATTTCCTGGCCGGAGGGCGCCCTCGGCGTACGGTACCAACACGCCAGCTTCGGGAGCTGACGATTGCGGCATCGGGTTTACCGGAGTGGCTCTTTGAGGAAAGTTATCAGGCCGTAGGCGATCTGGCAGAAACGATGTCTTTGCTTATCCCAACGGCCGAACATGTTTCCGATGAGGGGCTTGCAGTCTGGATAGAAGAACGGCTCCTGCCTTTGCGCGGCCTACCGCCGGAAGCACTGGCCGAACGCTTGCCCATGCTGTGGTCCCAATTGGACCGACCTAGCCTTATGGTCAGTCTCAAGCTCATCACCGGCGAGTTCCGCGTCGGCGTGTCCAAGCTTTTGGTAACACGTGCATTGGCAAACATGGCGGACCTTGATGCCAAGCGTATAGCACAGCGCCTGGTTGGCTATACAGACCTGTCCCACCGCCCTACAGCTGAACGCTACCGCGCCCTGATCGCCCCCGAGTCGGAGGATGAACATGCCCAGCGCGGCGGTCAGCCCTATCCGTTCTTTCTGGCTCATGCCCTGCAATTGCCGGTCGAGCAATTCGAAACTCAGCTTGGCCCTGTCGAAAACTGGCAGGTGGAATGGAAGTGGGACGGTATCCGTTCACAGCTGGTCAAGCGCGATGGACGCCTGTGGATCTGGTCGCGAGGCGAAGATCTGGTCACAGACCGCTTCCCTGAACTTCATGCGCTGGCAGCCGGGTTGCCCGACGGTACGGTTATCGACGGTGAGATCGTAGTCTGGAAAGATGAAGAAACCCCCGACCTGCTCATGAGCAGCAAAGAAGTTACGCACCAGCAGGCCGAGCATGCGCCGGGCGAGCCTATTCCCTTCGGCGTTAAACCCTTCGCGCTCCTGCAACAGCGCATAGGTCGTAAGACCTTGAGCAAGAAACTGCTCGAAGACGTGCCCGTCGTAATCCTGGCCTACGATCTTCTGGAGTGGCAGGGTCAAGACTGGCGTAGCCGCCCGCAACATGAACGCCGCGCTCAGCTTGAAGCCGTTACAGCAGCGTGTAACAGTCCGCTACTTCGCCCCTCGCCCTTGCTTACTGGAAAGGACTGGCAGGATCTTGCCCAGCAACGGGAAGCTTCCCGCACCTTGGGCGTAGAAGGCATGATGCTCAAAGCACGGGACTCGCTCTATGGCGTTGGACGAACAAAGGACATGGGCACCTGGTGGAAATGGAAGATCGACCCGTTTTCTGTCGATGCCGTCCTTATCTATGCCCAACGTGGACATGGCCGCCGCGCCAGTCTCTATACCGACTATACGTTTGCCGTATGGGATGGCCCACCCGGCACGAAGGATCGTACCTTGGTGCCTTTCGCCAAGGCGTACTCCGGCCTGACCGACGAAGAAATGCGCAAGGTCGACGCTATCGTTCGCAAGACAACCGTCGAAAAATTCGGCCCGGTGCGCAGCGTCGAACCGACCCTCGTATTCGAGCTGGGCTTCGAAGGCATTGCCCTCTCTACTCGTCATAAGAGTGGCGTGGCCGTACGCTTCCCCCGCATGCTGCGCTGGCGACACGATAAGCCTGTCGAGGAAGCCGACACGCTGGAGATCCTGCAGGGGCTTCTGGTCTAAACGTTACTGATTACTGTTGCCTCACGATCAGGTATTATTCTGCCAAACTAATAGGCTGGTATTATCTATCAAGGAGCCTACCGGCGGCGCTTTCTACAACCGCCGCACCTTCACTCATTGATGCGCTTCACATGGCGGCAAGTCGGAAAAGCGCTGCAGCCCCAAAACGCTTCACCGGCATTCGCGCCGCTTCTAGCTTGTCGCCGTACCATGGGCGAAGCGCAGCGCGAACAGACCGGGGTAGCCGTAGAAGGCGCTATACGTTGACTCGCTTTTTTGCGGCGGGGCCTTGATGCACCACGCTCACGCAAGGCATCCAGAATTTCGCTTCTTACCTCTGTAGTCGAATAGGTCGCACGTGCTGGAATCCGAATGAGCGGCAGGTTGATCGCCTTGCACACGCCTTCGACAAAGACGTCCCGCTCCTGCCGGTCGGCGCGCTCATGGGATTTATCGTCCAGCTCGATGACCGCAACAAATGACAAGTCCTCTGGATCACAAAGCACATAATCGAAATGTTTAGCACTGATCTTGTTAAATGCTCGGTACCAGCGCTTTTGATCACGCATATCGGTAACGCTGGCCACGTCAGCAATGCGCACCTTGCCGAAAACGCGGTAGTCATCGTCGACCGCGCTGTCCAGTACCCGTAGAAAATTGCGTTCGGCAGGCGTGAAGAGAGCCTCATTAAGCACATAGGGGAAATCACGGCGAAACGTGCTGGACAGCTTGAACTTGATAACTAACAGCAGAACGATACCAGCAGCGACACCCCACAATAGTGTGGAGTGCGCAGAAAGCGCTTGAAGCATAGGAAAAACCAACGACAACAGAAAATGAAAACGGATAAAGCCTTTGCAACGCCCATACGGCATCGCCCTCCCTGCCCTGCGCGTCGCTCCGTCAGAGCGAGCGAAAGCCGGGCGGGTACATGTAAAGCGGAGCGGTAAGGATAAGAACCAGGAGGTTTACTTCGGCGTCTGAGCCTGCTTGAGCAGATGCCGCAGTCTGAAGCTTTCCGCCAGCTTGATCAGAAAAGCCAGCATCCAGATGATCATTGGCATGCCGTAGTGATGCGTACCACGGGCAAACTCTATGCTCATAGCAATGACGCCGAACAGTGCCAAAATGATGCCGAGCACGAACAAGGCCACTCCCTTGCCATCATGCGTATGAGCGTCATCCTGTAGGGACGATGCTGGCTGTGCCTGGGGCTTTTTCACCAATGACTCCAAAATACGATTGGGTTACATACATAGCTTAGCCTGATAGAGGCACCGGTTATAGCGTCACAGGCAGGCAGATATTTTTAATATAGCGCTCAAACACCTCGGGAAGACGCCTGAAGAGCGCTTTTTTACCCGCCAGATCACTTGCATGCAGCACCGCCTCAAGCATATCGAAGCTAAGAAGCGCCATTGCTTCGCGGGAAACCGGCCAATAACTCAGATGCCAGGGTTCCTCATAAATTCCCCCTTGATAGGCCCGATAAGGGCGAAAGAAACCAAACGACTCGACATGCTCGTCCAGCCATTGGTGTAATTCATGGAAGACCCCGCCTGGCTGGGCCTCTTCAGGCAACAAGACGATTCGATAGCCGGATGGGAGCCGGCTCCGGTCTACCACATCAATTTCCGTTCCCCAATGGTGCCGGCTGGCGCCTGGCAGAGCCGACCAGCCAAGAATAGCCTCTATACGCCTGTCATCCGACCAGCCAGTCATAGTGCACATATGTCCCCTCTGGTCGTATACCGGCTTTTGGCCGGTGAACTTTCCATTCCAGATTCGCCGCTGCGCCTCAAAGTCTCGAAAGGCGCTGAACGGCGACAAGGCAAACCCGTCCCGCTGTGCCGCCGCCTGCAAGGCCAGGAAAGGCTCATGAACGGCGCGGTGAATGGCAAAGCGTGGCGTATCCACTTGAATAATATGCGTACGGGCAAGGCCAACCAGTTCACCCTCGGTAAACATACATAACGCTCCGTTGGGCCAGTCGAGACAACGTATCGAAAAATTGCAGACGGATGAAAGCCATTAATCATGATACTTGCCCTTCATGCCGGTCCCAGAGCCTCCCCCTCGTTCTGGCTGATGTAGAAGCTTCTGAAACCACATTATTAACCGCCTGGAGCACGGTTAAAATGCGTCGTAAAAGTGCAAGTTCATGCCCCATGCCGGACTTTCGCACACTTTAAGCGCATGATACGTTTCATTGGCCGCCTCACCGAGTGGTTCGCGCGGTCCGAAATCTCTGATTTCATCTGTTCGAGCCGCCATGATGGCCAATTGGTTCGGTTATTGCTGAATCCTTAGGTCAGAGGCAACGCGCCTTTTGCGCGCTGCATCGCATTCAACTCGTAAGGACAACACATGAAAAAGAAATGGCTGGCTCTTTCTGCAATGGCGCTGTGTTTGGCTACTGGTTCCGCTCTGGCCAAGGACATTAAAGAGATCCGCTTCGGTGTAGATACAACCTACCCTCCCTTCGAGTACAAAGCACCGGATGGTAGCTTTGCCGGCTTCGATGTTGAGCTGGGTAATGCGATTTGTGAAAAACTGGCCGTAAAGTGCCGCTGGATCGTAAGCGATTTTGACGGTTTGATTCCGGGGCTGCGTGCACGCAAGTTCGACGGCATCCTTTCCTCCTTGACTGTAACGCCGGCACGTGCCGAGCAGATCGACTTCACGGATCGCATGTGGTCTGGCCCAACCTCGATGGTCGTCAAGGAAGGTGCCAACCTCGAACCTACACCAGAGTCTCTCAAAGGCAAGACAGTTGGCGTTCAGCAAGGCACTATCCAGGAAAGCTTCGCCAAGGCCAAGCTGGCACCGGCTGGCGTTAACGTGCAGAGCTATCAAGATCAGGACCAGGTCTATGCCGATCTGATTTCGGGCCGTGTTGATGTTGCCATGCAGGACATGCTCCAGGCTGAAGAAGGCTTTATGAAATCGCCTCAGGCCAAGGGATTCGTTAACAAGACTATTCATGACGAGCTGTTGCCAGCCGATACGGCTATCGGTGTCCGCAAGGGCAACGATGAAATGAGAACACTGCTCAACAAGGGTATCGCCGCCATTCATGCGGACGGCACCTATGAAAAAATCCAGAAAAAATACTTTGGCGACCTAGATCTCTATAACACCAAGTAAATTGCCATTATCGGATAACGTTGCCTTACTCAGCGCCTCCCTCAGGATTCCTTGTCTGGAAACTCCTCATGGAGGCGCTGGCATTTCAGGCCTATAACAATAGTTAATCCTCATGTCGCAAACGACTTTTGATACTTTTCTGGAAAACCTGGGGCTTGGCGCTCTCAGCTTGCACGGCTACGGTCCGCTGCTACTGGAGGGCACCTGGATGACGCTAAAACTAGCCATACTGTCGCTTATCGTCTCTGTAATCCTCGGCCTTCTAGGTGCCAGTGCCAAGCTTTCGCCGCTCAAGGCGCTGCGACTGCCCGCCGCGCTGTACACAACCCTGATCCGCGGAGTGCCCGATCTCGTGCTGATGCTGTTGATCTTTTACAGCCTGCAGAACTGGCTAGGCGAACTGACCGACTATATGGACTGGGACTACATCGAGATCAACCCGCTCTCAGCCGGCGTCATTACCCTCGGGTTTATCTACGGCGCTTACTTCACCGAAACCTTCCGGGGCGCAATGCTTGCCGTTCCGCACGGGCAGACCGAAGCGGCGATTGCCTATGGTATGACCCGTGCGCAAACATTCTTTCGGATTACCTTTCCACAAATGATGCGCTTCGCCCTTCCGGGAATCGGCAACAATTGGCAGGTACTGCTGAAAGCTACTGCACTGGTATCGATCATCGGCCTGAGCGACATCGTCACGGCCACGCAGGAAGCCGGCAAAAATACCTACAAGATATTTTATTTTCTGATCCTGGGCGGCTTGATCTATCTGTTGATTACTGCCCTGAGCAATCAGGTTTTGAACTGGCTTGAACGCCGGTACTCCGCTGGTGTGCGGGAGGCGGTGCGATGATCGAGATCCTGCAGGAATACTGGCGCCCCTTCCTCTGGTCCGATGGTTACCAGCTTTCGGGCCTTGCCATGACGCTCTGGCTGCTGACGGCATCAATCGCCATCGGCTTCGTGGCTTCACTGCCGCTGTCCGTGGCACGCTTGTCCCGTTACCGCCTCGTGCGATGGCCGGTGCAGTTCTACACCTACATCTTTCGCGGTACACCGCTCTATCTACAGCTGCTGATCTGTTACACCGGCATTTATAGCCTTGAGGCCGTACGCGAGCAGCCGCTCCTGAACGACTTTTTCCGCGATGCCCTGAACTGCACCATCCTGGCGTTTGCGTTGAATACCTGCGCCTACACGACGGAAATCTTTGCTGGTGCGATTCGCAACATTCCCTATGGGGAGATCGAGGCCGCCAAAGCCTATGGGCTAACCGGCTGGCGCATGTATGTGTACGTGATCATGCCATCGGCGCTACGCCGTGCATTGCCGTACTACAGCAATGAAGTGATCCTTATGCTGCATTCCACCACCCTGGCCTTTACTGCGACCGTGCCAGATATTCTAAAAGTCGCCCGGGATGCCAATGCGGCCACCTTTCTAACGTTCCAGTCGTTTGGCATCGCGGCGCTGCTCTATCTACTGCTGTCCTTTACCTTGATCGGCTTGTTTCGGTTGGCCGAGCGCCGCTGGCTGGCCTTCCTTGGCCCAGCACGCTAATCCCTGCCTGGATAGACTATTTTCAGCCCATACGGATGTGGGCCGACCCTCAGGAGTTATTCTATGCGTCACCTGACTCACGCCCTGGTTTCCCCTGTTCCCGGTACAGACCGGAGTATTCACAGCTTTCACTTCGGCCCTGAAGACAGCGGCCGCAAGATCTATATTCAATCCTCGCTGCACGCTGATGAGCTGCCTGGCATGCTGGTAGCCTGGACCCTCAAGAATCGCTTGCGCGAACTGGAAGAAAGCGGACGCCTGAAAGCGGAAATCGTCCTCGTACCGCTGGCCAACCCGATCGGCCAGGACCAACAGGTCATGGACATTCACCTTGGCCGTTACGAATTGGAGTCTGGCCAGAACTTCAATCGTCGTTTCCTTGACATGACGGATGCCGTCGCCGCCGATGTCGAGGCCCGGCTAACCGATGACCCGGCTCATAATCAGGCGTTGGTTCGTGCCAGTTTCAAGGCAGCGCTGGAGCGCGAAACTGCCAATAACCAACTGACTTCTCAACGCCTTGTACTCCAGCGGCTGGCCTGCGATGCCGAGATGGTGCTGGACCTGCACTGTGACTTCGACGCCGTCGAGCACCTCTATACCACGCCGGAAGCCTGGGAACAGGTCGAACCACTGGCTCGTTATTTCGGGTCCAAGGCCAGCCTGTTGGCTACCGACTCCGGTGGCCAGTCCTTTGACGAGTGCTTTACGCTGCTCTGGTGGAACCTGAACCAGCGCTTCGGTAATCGTGTACCAATGGGCAGCTTTTCCGTCACGATCGAGCTGCGTGGGCAGATGGATGTCACCCATGCCCTGGCCGAACGGGATGCCCAGGCCATTCTTGATTACCTTACCCATTACGGCGTTATTGCAGGTGAAGCTCCTGCTCTGCCGGCGTTGCCCTTCCCCGCCACGCCGCTAGCGGCAGTCGAACCTATTGAAAGCCCCATCGGCGGCGTCCTGGTGCTGATAGCCAAGGCGGGCGACGTGATCGAAGCCGGGCAGATCATTGCAGAAGTCATTGATCCCATTGCCGACCGGGTTGTGCCAATCCGCAGCTCGGTCTCGGGGGTGATGTACGCCTGCGCCAATCGCCGCATGGCTACCGCTGGCATGGCAGTGGCTCGGGTAGCAGGTACACAGGCATACCGTAGCGGCTATCTACTGGCGCCATAAGACGACCACGACGTTGCAATCCCTTGAAAGCGCAACGCATGAACCTCGGCGGCCGTTGGAAGGCCGCTGTCTTGAACGGGTGGGAAACCGGTAATGTATAAGCTAACCGTCGAAGGATTGTATAAGCGCTACGGTGATATCGAAGTCCTCAAGGGCGTCTCGCTCAAAGCTAAAAAAGGCGATGTGGTCAGCCTGATTGGCGCCAGCGGCTCGGGCAAGAGTACCTTTCTGCGCTGCCTTAACTTTCTGGAAATACCCAATGCCGGAACGATTACTCTGGACAACGAGCCTATTCGGCTGGAACCCGACGATCATGGCCTGCGGGTGGCAGACGATAAACAGCTGCAGCACCTACGCACTCGCTTAGCAATGGTATTCCAACACTTCAATCTCTGGTCGCATATGACCGTATTGGAAAACATCACGATAGCGCCTCGCCGAGTGCTTGGCGTTAATAAGCAAGAAGCCGAAGCACGCGCCCGGGCCTATCTGGATAAAGTTGGTCTGCCCTCCCATCTGGCAGACCAATACCCAGCCTTTCTCTCGGGCGGCCAGCAACAGCGTGTTGCTATCGCTCGGGCCTTGGCCATGGAGCCGGAGATCATGCTGTTCGATGAGCCGACCTCTGCCCTGGACCCGGAACTGGTAGGTGAAGTACTCAAGGTAATCCAGTCCCTGGCTGAGGAAGGCCGTACCATGTTGATGGTGACCCATGAAATGGGGTTTGCCCGCGAGGTATCGACCCAGGTGGTTTTCCTGCATCAGGGCCGTGTGGAAGAGGCCGGAGCGCCCTCCAAGGTGCTGGTCAACCCACAGAGCGAGCGCTTGCAGCACTTTTTGAGCGGCAACCTGAAATAAAACCTCTAGCGCACTCCGTGCAGTGCGCCCTCTCAACACCCCAACGGTTTTCTTTACGGGGAACCAGCCTGCCTCAAAGGACTCCGACCTCTTAAGCACGACGGAGTCCATCACGTTGCCACCTGCTAAATCTTCTGCGCCCTCACGCGGGGCCGCCTGGTTCGCTCAACGCGGCTGGTCACCCTTTCCTTTTCAGGAAGAGGTATGGAAAGCCGTTGGGCGCGGCGAGTCCGGTCTGCTACACGCTACAACCGGCTCGGGAAAAACCTATGCCGTCTGGCTCGCCGCCCTCAACCACTTTGCTTCGACTAAGCCGCTTACGGCTAAAGGCGAACCGAGCAAACGCAAGCAGGTAGCCGCCCCCTTGACCGTGCTTTGGTTGACCCCCATGCGCGCCCTGGCTGCCGATACACTCCGTGCGCTGGAAATCCCTGTGGCCGACCTGGATATCGATTGGACCCTAGGGCTGCGCACTGGCGATACCGGCAGCGCCGAACGCGCCCGGCAGACACGTAGGCAGCCCAGCTCACTGGTTACGACGCCGGAAAGTCTTTCATTGATGCTCAGCCGGGAGGACAGCCGCGAAGTCTTCTCACACTTGCGTATGGTCGTGGTGGACGAATGGCATGAACTGCTAGGCAACAAGCGTGGCACTCAAGTGCAACTGGCCCTGGCCCGCCTTCGCCATTGGAATCCCGGCCTGATCGTTTGGGGGCTTTCGGCGACCCTGGGCAACCTGCCCCATGCCCAGGAAGTGCTTCTCTCAGGCCATCCCGGCCGGCTCGTTCAAGGTAAGCTGACCAAAGACCTGCGTGTCGATACTCTGCTTCCAACACAAGGCGTCGAGCGCTTTCCCTGGGCCGGACATCTGGGGCTGCGCATGGTGCCGCTGGTCGCTGCGGAGATTGAGCAGAGCGCCACAACACTTGTCTTTACCAACACGCGAGCTCAGGCAGAGATCTGGTATCAAGCCCTGCTCGAAGCTCGTCCGGAATGGGCGGGCCTGATAGCCCTACACCACGGATCGCTGGACCGCGATGTGCGGGAGTGGGTTGAAGTCGGGCTCAAGGAGGGCAAGTTAAAAGCGGTTATCTGCACCTCCAGCCTCGACTTGGGCGTCGACTTCCTGCCTGTCGAGCGCGTCTTGCAAATCGGCTCGCCCAAGAATGTCGCCCGGCTTCTGCAACGGGCCGGTCGTAGCGGCCATGCACCCGGACGCCCGTCTCGCGTTACACTGGTACCAACCCAGACGTTAGAACTAGTTGAGGCCGCCGGTGCGCAAAAAGCGGTATCGGCACGCAAGATCGAATCACGTGCAGCACCGCCCAAGCCTCTCGATGTTTTGGTGCAACACCTGGTAACCATTGCCTTGGGCGGTGGTTACCGGCCGGATGAGCTGGTGCAGGAAGTACGTTCCGCCTGGGCGTATCGTGCTCTTACTGATGAAGAATGGTTCTGGGCGCTGGCCTTTGTGCGTCATGGCGGGCATTCGCTGACCGCTTATCCGGACTATCGCCGTGTAGAGCCGGATGAGCATGGCGTCTGGCGTGTCCCGGACCGTCAGTTAGCGCGCCGCCATCGCATGAGCATTGGTACGATTGTCAGCGAGGCAGCCTTGCGCGTGCAGTTCTGGAGCAAGGGCGGCGGTGGCGGCACGCTTGGCAGCGTTGAAGAGGGTTTTATTGCACGCCTGAAGCCGGGCGATACCTTTCTTTTCGCAGGCCGAATCCTCGAACTGGTGCGGGTGGAAAACATGACCGTGTACGTCCGCCGCGCTACAGTCAAAAAGGCGGCCATTCCGCGCTGGAGCGGTATGCGCTTACCGCTTTCCGATGAGTTGGCGGAAGCGGTAATCCATGAATTGACCGAAGCGGACCAGGACCGCTTCGGCAGTCCTGAGATGCGCCTGGCCAAACCCCTGTTGGAAATCCAAAAACAGTGGTCAGCCTTGCCCACGCGTCAACGCCTTCTTGCCGAAGTTATGAAGTCTCGCGAGGGGTGGCACCTGTTTCTTTATCCCTTTGCCGGACGCCATGCCCATTTAGGGCTAGCCAGCCTCATGGCCTGGCGACTGGGACAGCAACGCCCCTTGAGCTTTTCCATTGCAGTCAACGATTATGGCTTTGAATTGCTTTCCCCGACTGCCGTAGACTGGCCAAACCAACTAAATGCCGAGCTGTTCTCTACAGAAACCTTACTAACCGATGTGCTGGCCAGTCTTAATGCCAGTGAGCTGGCTCAGCGGCGGTTTCGCGAGATTGCCCGAATTTCGGGGCTGATTTTTACAGGTTATCCCGGCGCACAAAAAAGTACGCGCCAGCTCCAGGCCAGCAGCAGTCTTTTTTTCCAGGTATTCCAGCAATATGACCCCGAGAACCTGCTGCTGACCCAGGCCGAGCAGGAGGTGCTTCGTCAGGAGTTGGACGTAAACCGTCTCGAGCAGGCCCTTCAGCAAATGCAACGCCTGGAGCTGAACCTGCAGGTAATCACGCGACCAACACCGTTCAACTTTCCTTTGCTGGTTGAGCGGTACCGCGAAAGTATGAGCTCGGAAAAACTGGCCGATCGGATAGCGCGTATGGTTCAGGACCTGGAAAGCGCCGCGGGGCCAGGTAATTATGTGCCTCAGGTTGGAGCAGAAGCTTTGACTACGCTGAATGCTGGTGAGTCGGATTTGCCATCACGCAATCGTAAACGTCCTCCGCGACCTCAAAAGAATGGTCTACCCACACGCAAAAAACAGAGCACTACGTAACAGTTTGCTGCCTGGCTAGCAGAATACTTAAGCACAATGTCACATAATGTTTTTTGACGCGGTAACTTTGACTTCGCCGCGCCCTTATGAAGTACATGAAAACGCTTTTGTCCGCTTTGCTTTCCTTTCTACCTGCCCGAACACTGCCCCCAGCCACTCGTTGGCAGGAAAGCCCTCTGTTGGCCCAGTTATTCCGCAAGAGTAACACCCAAGGCACGTTCGTTTTATATGACGTCTCGGCGGATACCTATACAGGTCTCGATCAGGCGCGAGCCTCTACTCGCTTTAGTCCAGCCGCCACCTTTCTGATTCCGAGCCAGCTGATTGGTCTTACAGCCGGGAACACCGTCGGCCCCTCTCTCGCCATGCCTGCCGAAAATAATCTGCAGCCTTCGGTCCCGATGTGTGAGCAGAACGGCGGCTTGCAGAGAGCACTGATACTGTCTGACATTCAGACTCAAGGGGCGCTACCCCACCTGCATGCGCACCTGCTCAAGCTCGAATACGGTAACCACGACGTAGGTAGTAAACACCCGCATGCCTTTTGGGAATCGGGACCGCTGGCAATCAGTGCACTTGAGCAGACGCGGTTCCTATCCCGTCTGGCACAAGGCAAGCTGCCTTACCCAACAAAAGCACAGCGACAAACTCAGGACCTATTCTGGCTTGAGCAGGGTGGCGACTGGCGCCTCTATGGCACAACAGGCTGGCTCACTGATCGAGAGCACCCGCTGGGCTGGTGGGTCGGTTGGGTAGAAAAGCAGGGCCGGATATATGGATTCGCCCTTAATGGGGATATGACTGAAAAGGAGGACACCGAGGCGTGTATTGCGCTGGGAAAGTCATGTCTCAGGGCGCTCGGTATTCTTTGAATGCCCGCCTAACCTTTCAAAACCGCCTGACACAGCTCTTGAGGTTATAGGCGCCTGTCGTCACCCGCTGCTACGCGCCCTTGAGAACGGCTGTTACCATGCAGGCCTGTCTCCTCGCTACACGGCTCCATGCAGACTCATTTTTCCCTTACTTTGGCCGGTACAGAAATATGGCTACTGGCTGACAAGGCTATCTATTGGCCAGAACGCAAGGCCTTGTTGATTGCTGATGTGCACTTTGGCAAAGCCGCCGCGTTTCGTGCCCTAGGGCAGCCCGTACCACACGGGACAACAGCCTCTAACCTATCGCGTCTGGATGCTCTGCTTGATCGCTACTCATGCGAACAGGTGTATTTTCTGGGTGACTTTTTGCATGCGCCGGAATCACGAGCCCCCTTAACACTAGAAGCCCTGGCGCAGTGGCGCAGCCGCTGGCCTGACCTAGCAATGACCTTGATTCGCGGTAACCATGACCGCCGTGCCGGCGACCCACCCTCGTCGCTACGGATCACTGTTGTTTCCGAACCCTTTTTGGTTGGGCCTTTGTCTCTTCAGCACGAGCCGGACCCGCATCCCACGCACCATGTTTTGGCCGGTCACGTGCATCCAGTGTTCTACCTGAATGGCCGCGGACGCCAACGTTTGCGGCTACCCTGTTTTAGCGTTGAGACAGGGCTGACGCTGCTACCCGCGTTTGGAGACTTTACGGGAGGCTGGGAGATAAAACCTGCAGCGGCTCGGCGAATTTTCGTTCTGGGTGATGGCGGAATATGGCCGCTCGGATAAGCCTAAAGGGCCAAAAGGCCCTTTAGGAGAAGAATTAATCGACCTGTGCAATACCGGAAATGGTAATGCCGTGCCGTTCCAGTAGCGCTATCGTAGGCGCATCGTAGTCGTTAGGTAGATCGCTATCGTCATAGTCGGTATCGCTCAAGGCGTCGTCCCGTACCAGTTGCGCTGCTTTTTCCATATCGGGTTTTTCAGCATGGTTATATTCCACGACGGACGTGTTGCCATCATTATTGGTATAGGTGATTTTCCACTTAGGCATCGCACGTACTCCAGTAATCAACTGACTCTATGGGATTAGACGTCTAAGCTGCGTACAGTTCTCCTGGCAAGGCGCGTCATTGGTCGAACAACACATCGACCAGATGACCGAGCCCACCGCTGCCCAGCCCTATGTTCTGCAATGCCTGCCGGGCCGCTTGCAGATGGCAGTCGAGCTGCGCCTGCACGGCATCCTGGCCAAGCAACGATACCAGGGTCGACTTGCCATGATCCTTGTGTGCGTCCTTGCCAATGCCCTGGCCATCCTGCAAGTCGTCAAGCAACTGAAATGCCTGTCCTAGCTCGACGGCAAAATGGTGCATCCCTTCGCGTATGGCTGGCTTGGCCGACAGCGCCAGCGCAGTCATGTCCAGCGCCGCGGTAAAAAGCGAACCTGTCTTAAGCTGATTGGCACTGGAAATGGCGGCAGCTTCCCGAGCCGTTTGCCCTTCCCGAAGATCCCGATACTGCCCGCGCACCAATCCTTGCGAGCCAACAGCGCCTGACAGCAGACAAACCATTTGGGTACGCAGCACCGGTGCCACGCCAGGCACGCTGGCCACAACACAAAACGCATGGCTGAGCAGCGCCACAGCGCCTAGCACTGCAACGTCTTCCCCATACTGAACGTGTATCGTCGGACGACCACGCCGCATTTGCGCATTGTCCATGCACGGCATGTCGTCGAGAAACAGGGAGGCGGCATGCACCATTTCCACGGCACATCCCAGATCCAATATTGCTGGTGTTACATGCCCCAGATCCCTTGCTGCCAGAAGCATCAGTAAAGGACGTATACGTTTGCCAGGCGCCAGGGCGCCTTCACGCATGGCGGCACAGACGAGATCCCCCGATTCGACAGGAGGAAGCAGTTCTTCCAGGCGCACATCGATCCGGGCACGCTCTTTTACAAGCTCAAGAGCAGAATCCTTTGCAGGTGTTGGCACTAATACCGTGGCCATGAGTCGAGATACTCCAGCACATGTAAGCGAGCCGACGAAAGGTCGACGCCTGCGTCTCCAGTTATTCCTTGATCTACTCTTGCAGATCGGAGCCGCTTGACGTACTCATGACCACAACAGCCGACGAAAGGTCGATGATCACAGGAAAAAGTAGCACATGGTTGATTGGGAACTGGCAAGCCGCAAGAACGACCACCTGGATATCGTTCTCGACCCGCAGCGCGCCTTAAACACGATTCGAACAGGCTTTGAACAGCTCCATTTCGAACATTGCGCCTTGCCAGAGCTGCACTTGGACGATATTGACCTCCGTACCACACTGCTTGGCAAGCCACTCTCCGCCCCGCTCCTCATCAGCTCCATGACAGGCGGGCCGGAGCGAGCCCAAGCCATTAACCGTCACCTCGCTGAGGCAGCAGAAAAACTGGGCTTGGCCCTGGCGGTGGGCTCGCAGCGTATCGCTTTAGAGGCTTCCGGTTCGGACAATGGGCTGACCGGACAGCTGCGTCAGCTGGCACCGTCCATACCTATCCTGGCCAACATCGGCGCAGCGCAGCTGGTAGCAGGGTTTGGCCTGAAAGAGGCGCGCCGGGCAGTGGACATGATCCAGGCCGATGCGCTCATTATTCATCTGAACCCCTTGCAGGAAGCCGTGCAGTCCGGCGGCGATCGAGACTGGCGCGGCGTATTGAATGCTATCGAAAACCTGGCCTCTGCACTGGAGGTACCGCTGGTCGTCAAGGAAGTTGGTGCAGGCCTGTCCGGTCATGTCTGTCGACAGCTTGTAGAAGCAGGCGTGGCAGTACTCGACATAGCCGGTGCCGGCGGTACGAGCTGGGCGGCCGTCGAAGCCGAACGCTCGCACAACGATAAGGATCGCCGCGTAGCTCAGGCCTTTATCAATTGGGGAATCCCCACAGCGCAAGCCATCGTTCAGGCCAGAGCGGCCTGCCCCGACACGCCGCTCATCGCCTCGGGTGGCATACGCACTGGGGTAGACGCCGCCAAGGCGATACGTCTGGGCGCTGATCTGGTCGGCCAAGCCGCTGCTGTGTTACCCAGCGCCACACACTCCAGCGAGGCCGTTATCGAGCATTTCGAAGTCTTGATTCAACAGCTGCGGGTGGCCTGTTTTTGTACGGGCTCTCCCGATCTGCAGCGTTTACAGCAAGCGGCCCTGCTGTCACATACCCGAGAAGGGAAATAGTGATGGCACACTTCGCAATACTTTGTCCGCCTTTTCCAAGTCATATTCGCGCCCTGGAGGCCATCGCCGATGTTCTGGCCGCACGTGGGCACCGGCTCACGCTGCTACACCAGGCCGATGTAGGCTCCCTGATCCGCAGTCCAGCCATTACGTTCAAACCTATCGGGGCCCTGTCTCATCCCTCCGGCACGCTGCCAGGGATTATTCGGCGGGCAGGTAACCCCGGTGGGCCGCTGGGCCTGATGCGAGTCATCCATGATATGGCCTGTAGCACCGAGCTGTTCTGCCGCGAAGCACCAGCCCTGCTTCGTCAGGAAGGGGTCGACGCCCTTATCACCGATCAAATGGAGGCAGCCGGTGGGCTCGTGGCGGAGGCTTTGAATCTTCCCTACATATCTGTCGCTTGCGCCCTGCCCGTAAACCGCGACCCGCTGGTACCCCTTCCGGTCATGCCATGGGGTTATGATGACTCTGCACGGGGTCAACAGCTGAACGAAGGAAGTGCGCAGGTATACGACCTTCTCATGTACGAGCATGCCCAGGTTATTCGACGTTATGCCCAGGCCTTCGGCCTGGCGCCGCGTTCCACCCTGGCAGAATGTTTGTCGCCCTATGCACAGATCAGCCAATGCGTACCGGGCTTTGACTTTCCACGCTCGGTACCGCTGCCCTACCTGCACGAGACAGGCCCGTTGCGCTCCCCTCGCCTGCACGAGCCGCCGCTTATCTTGCCCAACAAAGACGTTCCCCTCCGGGACGACCGCCCGTTCGTCTTTGCCTCGCTTGGTACATTGCAAGGAGGCCGCTTCCGCCTCTTCCAGCGTATCGCACGTGCTTGCCAGGCGCTGGATGTTCAACTGCTCATTGCGCATTGCGGTGGGCTGACGCTTGAGCAAAGCCTTCTGTTACGGCGAGCCGGAGCGCAATGGGTTACCGATTTCGTTCCGCAACGTGCCGTGTTGGCCCAGGCCGATGCCGTCATTACGCATGCGGGGCTCAATACGGTGCTGGACGCACTGGAAGCAGGTATCCCGATACTGGCACTTCCCATCGCCTTCGACCAGCCCGGCGTCGCAGCGCGCGTTGAGTATGCTGGCGTAGGCCTGCGCCTGAGTCACAAGCGGGCCACCTCCGCGCGGCTCACTACGGCACTGAAGCAGCTTCTTCATGACCCTCGCTTTCAGCATAACGCCCAGTCTTTTTCGCCACGTGTGGCTGCTGCAGGCGGGGCCGCCCGTGCAGCAGACATCATCGAGGCGGTTCTACGGCGGCCAGCCTTGGAGCGCCCGGCATGAATCAGTACGACCTGATCCTAGCCGGCGGCGGTCTTGCCAATGGGTTAATCGCCTGGCGTCTGCATGAAGTACGTCCTGACTTGCGAGTCTTGCTTGTGGAACAGGCACCCCGGCTTGGCGGCAACCATACCTGGTCCTTTCATGAACCGGACTTGACCCCGGCCGAGCATGCCTGGGTCGCCCCGCTGGTGGTGCACCGTTGGACTCATTACCAGGTATTGTTTCCCGAGCTCACACGTACGCTGCACAGCGGCTACGCCTCGATTACCTCCGAGCGGTTTCACGAGGCCCTGTCTGAGCGTCTGGGCGAAGCCATTCGCCTGAACACTCCTTTATCTGTGCTAACGCCCACTGAAGTCCGCCTGACCACAGGCGAAAGCCTCCAGGCCCACGCCGTTCTCGATGGTCGTGGCTATCGCCCTAGCCCGCATCTCTGGCTGGGCTTCCAGAAATTTCTCGGTCAGGAACTGCACTTAAGCCAACCCCATGGCCTGACCGGCCCAATCATCATGGATGCGACTGTTCCCCAGCAGGACGGTTATCGCTTCGTCTATGTGCTCCCCCTGGCCAACGATCGCGTGCTTATCGAAGACACTTACTACGCGGATGGTCAGGACGTTGATCCGGATCGGCTGCGGGAAAATATTGCCCGCTACGCCTCCAGTCGCGGCTGGCAGATCAAGGCCACTCTACGGGAAGAGCAAGGTGTCCTGCCCATTACGCTAGGCGGTGATATCGAAGCCTTTCTGGCAGAAGCGGGTGATGTTCCGGTAACCGGTCTAGCGGCCGGCCTGTTTCACCCTACTACCGGCTATTCGCTACCAGAGGCGGTGCGCTTGGCTGACAAGATTGCACAATTACCCCACCTCGATGCTGCCAGTCTTTCTACCCTGCTTCGTCAACACATCCTGCGCCGTTGGCGAACCCAAGGATATTTCCGCCTGCTCAACCGGATGCTCTTTCTTGCCGGTCCGGCGCAACACCGTTACCGCGTGATGCGCCGGTTCTATGGTTTATCCGAGCCCCTGATCCAGCGCTTCTATGCAAGCCACCTGAAGCCGTATGACAAATTGCGCATCGTGATGGGTAAACCACCGGTTCCGATACGCGAGGCCTTGCCGGCCGTTTTCGCCTCTTCCCCAGATCGATCCGGCGGACCTCTTAAGGACCTATAATGACTACTCCGCTCCACTCAAATACCAAACACGCCATTGTTATCGGTTCTGGTTTTGGAGGCCTAGCCTTGGCGATCCGCCTGCAGGCCTCTGGCATTCGCACCACTGTATTGGAAAAACGCGACAAGCCCGGTGGACGTGCGTATGTCTATAACGACCAAGGGTTCACGTTTGATGCCGGGCCCACTGTTATTACCGACCCGTCGGCCCTGGAAGAACTGTTCGCCCTGGCTGGACGAAAGGTTTCCGACTATGTAGAGCTGCTGCCCGTCACTCCCTTTTACCGGCTCTGCTGGGAAGACGGCACCCAGTTCGATTACGTGAACGACCAGGCTGCCCTAGACGCCCAGATCGAGGCGCTCAACCCGGCGGATGTGGAAGGTTACCGACGCTTCCTGGCCTATTCACAGGCAGTGTTTGAAGAGGGTTATTTAAAGCTGGGTAGCGTGCCCTTTTTGCACTTTCGTAACATGCTCAGTGCCGGCCCCAAGCTTCTAAAACTCAAGGCCTGGCGTAGCGTCTATGACCAGGTCGCCACGTTCATCGAGAACGAAAAACTGCGGCAGGCCTTGTCCTTCCATACACTGCTCGTAGGCGGCAACCCCTTCGCTACTTCATCCATCTACACCCTGATTCATGCCCTGGAGCGTAAATGGGGCGTCTGGTTCGCCCGTGGCGGCACTCATGCCCTGGTCCAGGGGATGGTCAGATTATTTGAAGACTTGGGCGGTACGCTCCAGCTGAATACGCCCGTGGAGCGAATCCTCGTAGATAACTGCCGCACAACCGGCGTGGTCACAGCCCAGGGAAACCATATTCCAGCCGACCTGGTCGCTTCCAATGCAGATGTGATACATACCTATCGCAACCTGCTTGGTCATCATGTGCATGGCACAATAGAGTCCAGCCGCCTGAAGCGTAAGCGTCACAGCATGTCGCTCTTTGTCGTCCATTTCGGCCTGCGCCAGCGCCCGGCCAACCTGCAGCACCATACCGTCTGCTTTGGCGCGCGCTACCGTGGCCTGATCGACGAACTTTTTGCCGGTCCCGGCCTGCCGGAAGACTTTTCCCTGTACCTGCATTCGCCCTGCGTGACCGATCCTTCGCTTGCCCCCGAAGGATGCAGTACCCACTACGTCCTTTCGCCGGTCCCTCACCTAGGCAATGCCCCGGTAGACTGGTCCGTGGAAGGCCCCAAGTACCGGGACCGCATTCTGGCCTACCTGGAAAAGTACTACATTCCCAACCTGCAACGCGATCTGGTCACCAGCCGGATCTTCACACCGGCAGACTTCCAGACTGAACTCAATGCCTACCATGGCTCCGCTTTCTCCCTTGAGCCGACCCTGACTCAAAGCGCCTGGTTCCGCCCACACAACCGTGATGCGGCCATTCCCAACCTCTATCTTGTAGGGGCTGGCACCCATCCCGGCGCTGGCGTACCCGGGGTCATCGGATCGGCCAAAGCAACGGCTACTGTCATTCTGCAGGACCTCAAGCACCCATGAGCACAGCCGTCATCGATCACGCCACCCAATCCATCAACGTCGGCTCGAAAAGTTTTGCTGCTGCCGCCAGGCTCTTTGACGAGCAAACGCGCCAGAGTGCCGTGATGCTCTACGCCTGGTGCCGGCATTGCGACGACGTGGTGGATGGCCAGGAACTCGGGCACGGACAAGTGCTTGGCGATCGCAGCGCCAGCAAAGCCCGCCTGGAAGAACTGGAACACGAAACCCGTCGCGCCTTCGCAGGCGAGCCCATGACCGAACCGGCCTTTGCCGCGTTTCAGCAGGTCATCCAGCGCCACAAAATCCCTGAGCAGTATCCACTGGACCATCTTGCTGGCTTTCGTATGGATGTCGAAGAGCGTGTCTATCATCATATCGACGATACGCTCGACTATTGCTATCACGTAGCCGGTGTGGTCGGCGTGATGATGGCCAGGATCATGGGAGCCGAAGACGAACGAACCCTGGATCGCGCCTGCGATCTGGGCATGGCCTTCCAGCTGACCAATATCGCCCGCGACATTGTCGAGGATGCGCGAATCGGCCGGGTCTACTTACCCAGGGCTTGGCTGGACGAAGCCGATATTCCCACCGTCGCGCTAGCTGACCCGCAGTATCGGCCTGCCCTGGCAACCCTGGCGCAGCGACTCATTGCCCTGGCCGAACCCTATTACACCTCAGCGGTAAGCGGCATCGCCGACCTCCCGCTGCGCTCCGCCTGGTCCATTGCAACCGCTCGCGCCGTTTATCGGGAAATCGGCGTGAAAGTGTATGCCCGCGGCAGCCACGCCTGGGACAGTCGCGTATCAACGTCGAGTTGGGACAAACTGCGTTTGGCAACAGGCGGCGCATTGCTTGCCATGCGGTCACGCGTAATGCGCCCGACCCCACGGCCCGATAACTTATGGAGGCGGCCACACTAGATAATCGACCGTACAGTAGCGTCTCGTTACAGATTTTAATGCTTGCGGATACGCTCAAAATTCGGCACAAACAAGGCGTAGTACGAAAACATTAAACCTAAACTTTTCAGTGGTATAGCAGGTCAGATATAAGCGACTACTTTAAGTCGCATCCTAGTAGTCAAGTCACGGGATATATTTATGCAAAAGACGGAATCGGCTGTTCCAAGAGACCTACAACACGCACCGACCTCGCTCTTCTCGATCATCCCGCTCGTGCCGAGCGCACAGACCTCGGCCCAGACGCGGCCCTACAAGCCGGAATTCTTCAACGAGAGCGAATGGACCCTGCTGAGTGCAGCCTGCAAGCGTCTTAGCGCTACGACCCCAGTAGATACGAACGACTCCCTGCAAGATCTGCTGGCGTTCATCGACCAGCATATGCTTTCGCCTTATGCTCATGGCGACCTAGGGTGCGTGCAGGATCCCTTTTTCGACACCAACACGCCCCATCAGGCCGCTACGCATCAGAGTTTGCGTGATCAAGTACGGACCGGTATCGCCGCGCTCGACCAGTACTGCCAACATACGTACCAGCACTCCTTTAGCGAGCTATCCGACGAGCAACAGCAACAAGTACTCGATAGCGCTGAAGCGGGGCACGTAGGCAAGCCTGCACAAGACTTTATCGGCTTGCTGCGTACTGAAATCGAACATAGCCGCTTCGCTCATCCGCTCTTCACGGCCTATGAGCCTTTGACCGCCTAAGGTCAGCCTCAATACGCGGGCGCGCTCGCTAGAGCGCCCCGCCTGGATACTCTTCTCTAAGTACTCATGCCACCGATGAGAACAGTAAGCTTCTGATCTTGTTCAGAAAGTGCGAGTGAACCTTATTGCGTCCGCTGGCCTTGGCGATATAAAGCGCTTCGTCCGCTGCCTTGATCATTCGTTGCGGCGTAACATGTTCGCGACGGGGCAAACAGGCATGCACACCTGCGCTGATCGTCACAATGCCAGCCTGGTTTCCTTTGTGCTCAATTGCCAAGCCCCGTACGGTTGTAAGAATCTTTTCGGCTACCGTGTACGCCCCTACCTCATCCGTACCGGGTAGCAAAATCAGGATTTCCTCTCCACCGTAACGAACAGCCAGATCGCCGGCCCGACGCACCGTATCCTTGACGGCCTCACTGACCGCCTTGATACATTCATCACCGGCCGGATGCCCATACAAATCGTTATAGCGCTTGAAATGATCGATATCGATCATGATGAGCGCCAGTGAAGAGGCATTACGGTAGGCTCGCCCGATTTCAGCTGGCAGCATCACCTCAAGCTGACGCCGGTTAGCCAGCCCCGTCAAACCATCATGTAAGGCCATCTTTTCCAATGCATCGTGGGCTTTCTGCAAGGCTTTCTCAGCATCCAATCCATGCTGGATCTGACGAATAAGCAGCAGGCCGAACAACCCCATGATGATCATTACTACCAACACGACCAAGGCGGAGCGATATACGCCTTGCTGCCAGGAAGCTAATACGACCTGTTTGGACAAGCCCGCCTCGATAACCAGAGGATAACGGTGAAGCTGCCGGTAGCCATATAACCGCTCTACCTGATCCACGATAGAGACCAGCATGGCGGTGCCAGAATCTGATTTGGGTAAGAATTCATTGAAGATACGTCCTTTCGCTTCGCTGGTGCCGATGACCGCCTCATCGAAAGGGCGACGGACCAGCACGGTACCGTCCTTCAGAGCCAACAGCAGGGCTCCGTCGCTCCCGATCCCCAGTTCGCGGTAAAACGTATTGAAATAATCGACCCTAATGGTAGCCAGTACAACCCCGGCGAAACGGCCGTCGGGATGGTTCATTCGCCGGGTCACGGGAATAACCAGATCGCCTGTCGTACGGCTTTTAACCACTGCGCCGATACGAACAGTGGCGTCAGGGTGATCCCGGTGATAGATGAAATACTCGCGATCCGAGTTATTGACATGGACCGGGACCGTATCATAGGACGTCGCCAGCCACGTACCTTGGGCGTCATAGACAAACAGGCCATGCAGCTGAACATGCGCCTCGACACGACTGCGCATCCAGCGCTCGAGCCGCTCCCGGTTCAGCGCCTCCAGCCCATCCCACTCCACGCGCTCGACGATACCGGCTATTACCGTATCGGCTTCAGCAATAGTGTCTTCGGCATGCTGGGCGATAGCGCGCGTCAGATTCGAGACATTGACTTCGCCTTCCTGCAGGCGTTGGGCACGCGCCGTCATGGTCTGCCAGATATCCAGACCTAGAATAGCCAAACACACCAGCACCACAAAAGACAGTGCCAAGTGCTGGGCTGGTAACCGTTTACGTGTCAACAGAGCAAGCAGATTAGTGCGCATCCCGCATCCTTCAGCGGTTCACCCCAATAAGACCGCTTCGCTCTATAGATCGTACGGAAAGAGAATTACTTGAATGAAAAAATCAATCTATTCAACAGACAGGACGCGTTAGATGACTAGACGCTGGAACGCGCTTTGTCTTTGTTACAAGCAGTCGCCCCGGTCTGGGTAGAGCGGGACTCGGAGCGTTGCCGCTTTAGCGGCCCCTGGTGAAGTTCGCGCAGTTGCTTCTTTAATGTAGATACAGAAGGCGCATACAGAAAACCAAAGGAAACACACCCTTCCTTGCCATCCACCGCATGGTGCATCCGGTGCGCCTGATAAAGTCGCTTGAGATAGCCCCGACGCGGGACATACTTGAAAGGCCAGCGCTGATGGACCAACCCATCGTGAGCGATAAAGTACAGCAGGCCATAAGCCGTCATACCTGCACCAACCCATTCCAGACGGCCATACCCCTCTGTGCCGAAGTAGATCAGCATAATCGCAATACCTGCGAACACCACGGCGTATAGGTCGTTTTTCTCGAACCATCCCGTACGTGGCTCATGGTGGGATTTATGCCAGCCCCATCCCCAGCCATGCATGATGTACTTGTGCGCGTACCAGGAGAACGCCTCCATAAAGGCGATCGTGGCCAGCACGATAAGCGTATTGATCAACATATCCGCTCGGGTCCTAGACTCATTACCCTACCTTAACGCCTATGGCAGGTCAGAGCACGATCTGAATCAAGAAACCGTGTCGGACGTTAGCGCCACCGGACTATTTCCTATCAGCACGCAATTGATCGGCATGTGCAGGCGCAGCGCATTTGGGCGCACCTCGAACCGGACCGTATCCCGGTGCATCGGCTCCCCATCAAGGTTCATGTCGAGCCCTTCAGGCGCAGACACCTCGACCCAGGGTAACCGCGCGCGTATAAACAACTCATCAGTGCCAAAACCACCCGACATCAGCGAGCCCAGGGTACCCATCAAGTCCTGTGGCGTTGGCAAAATGCTCAGGTCCAACAGGCCATCGTTCGCCAATGCCTGCGGGCACAGAACATGCCCACCCCCTGCCTGTCGCCCGTTGCCGATACCCATTGCCAGGAATTCTCCTTCCCATTCGAAATCCGGCCCCTTGAAATGGCCGAACGCCGCACGGACTTCGGCAAATCGGGTCAAGCCTGTCAATAAATAAGCCGCCCCCCCTAAAGCCCGCTTGAGTTCGGTAGAGGTATTGGCGGTAACTTGAGAGCCAAACCCGCCCGTGGCCATGTTGAGAAACAGTTGACCGTCCACTCCAATCATGTCGATCGGCTGGGCCGGTACGTCGAGCAGCCCCAATGCGCCGGCCGGATCCAACGGAATACCTGCCGCTCGGGCAAAATCATTTGCCGTTCCTAAAGGCATCAAAGCCAGCGAAGCATTCGACCCTGTGCGAGCAAGCGCCTCGGCAACCATTTTTAACGTACCGTCTCCGCCTCCGGCCACCAGGTGCGTATAACCGGCCTCAACAGCCTCGTTGACGAAACGCGCAGCATCGTCAGCCTCCCAGGTCACCCGCACATCAATGCCGATTCCTAGCGAACGCCGCGCCTCGACGGCAGCCCGAACGTCCTCATTGGCCGCCTGGTTACCATGCAAAATCAGCAGACTTCTTTCAGTAGGAGTGGACACGGTGACAGGAAGAGTCATAGACAAGGCATCCAGTAAAGACGAGACTCATTAGGACTCTGCGAAAAGACGCATGTTCAGTGGCTAATAGGGAATTTCAGCGGGTGTCAGCGGGTGCTCCGATACAAGAAAGAAATGTCCGTCAGAGATGATGCCAAGCGCCTAGAAAGACCGTATTCTGACGTTGGCAAAAGAGCAGCGAGACAACATGCCCTTTTGCCAGTCCATTACTCTCAGGCCATCAGCTCACTCAGTGGAATAAAGTTCACTTGATCCCCCTCAGCAATGGTCTTGCCTTCCCGTACCTCAACCAGTCCGTCTGCCCAGGCAGCCGTACGTAGAACATTCGATCCCTGATCACGGTGCGGCATTACCCTGCCATTCTCCAGACGGGCCCGCTGGTATTCTCGGCGATCACCAACACGTGTCCAATTGAAGCCAGCCGTGACTTGCAGGGTCAGCGGCTCGACACTCTGCACACCCATCCGGCGTAGCAGGTAGGCTCGCGCCAGCAGGCCAAACGTTACGAGCGTAGACGCCGGGTTACCTGGAAGCCCTATAACCGGCACACCGTTGAATCGACCGCAGGTCAGTGGCTTGCCTGGCTTGAGGGCTAGCTTCCACAACGTCAGCTCCCCCTCCTCACGCAAGGCCTGCCCCAGGAAATCCGCTTCCCCTACGGATACTCCTCCAGTCGATAGAATCAGATCTATATCGTCCAGGCGACCTAGCTGCTCACGCGTCCTGGCCAGATCGTCTGGCAGAATGCCTGCATCTATCACCTGACAACCCAGGCGCTTCAACCAGGAGGACAAAACAACCCGGTTGCTGTTGTAAATCTGTCCTGGCCCCAGCGGCAGCCCCGGTTCGACCAGCTCATCGCCCGTCGACAGGATCGCCACCCGGGCGCGTCGAAACACATCGAGCGTAGCGCAACCCAGCGAGGCCGCTACACCCAACTCAACCGGTCCCAGCCGTTTGCCTGCCTCCAGTACCATGTCGCCCTGACGGGTTTCGTTGCCTTTCAAGCGAACATTTTTACCCAGCTTGAGGGGTTCCAGAAAGCGTACCCGGCCGTCATCCAGGACCTCAGTGTTCTCCTGCATTTCTACCGTATCGGCACCATCCGGCATGGGGGCACCGGTGAAAATTCGCGCGCAGGTATTTGGTATCAGAGGCCGCGGTGACTGGCCAGCCAGGATACGCTGGCTGACCGGTAACGGCGCATCCTGCAAATCCGCTAAACGCAGCGCGTATCCATCCATGGCACTGTTCGACCAGGGTGGTAAGTCCAGCGTAGACACAACGGGCTTCGCTAGAACACGTCCTTCGGCTTCGGCCAGCGGAACGGACTCCATCTCCTTAATCGCATCAGCATCGGCCATGGCCAACAGCCGCGCCAGCGCCTCTTCAAGCGGAAGCAGGCTCATCCGCGTGGCCCACAGGGTTCGGCCTTTTTCAAGTGCGGCACGAAGTTACAAGGGCGATGACGGTTATCCAGCTGCTCGGCCAGAATGCTATCCCAGCCCGTGCGGCAGGCCCCAGTCGAACCCGGAAGGCAACACACCAACGTACCGTTGGCAAGGCCGGCCAAAGCGCGGGACTGTACGGTTGATGTGCCGATATCGGCTACCGAAATCTGGCGGAAGTATTCACCAAAGCCATCCACTTGTTTATCTAGCAGACAAGCCACAGCCTCTGGCGTACTGTCTCGCCCGGTAAAGCCTGTGCCGCCGGTAATCACGACGACCTGAACGGTATCGTCGGCGATCCAAGCTGCTACCTGGGCACGGATTTTATACAGATCATCCTTGAGCAATACGCGGGCGGCCAGGTAATGGCCCGCCTCGGTCAGGCGATCCACAAGTAACTGGCCAGACGTATCGGTTTCGAAGGTGCGGGTATCGCTGACCGTCAGCACGGCAATGTTAAGAGGGACGAAAACGGCATCGGCCTTAGCGCTCATGGTAATTATCCAAAACTGGCAGGTAAGCGTTTTTTATAACACAGGCTAGCTATTAGCGTGCAGCCGGGACACCCCGTCGCCCAGCTATTGGCAGGCGCGTTACACTAGCTTCCTTTTCATAAACTGGACTTACGATGTCTTCTCGCCTCGTCGACTGCTCCATCCTTATCCTGGCCGGCGGCCGTGGGCAACGCATGGGCGGACGGGATAAAGGCCTCGTAGAATGGCAAGGCCTACCGCTGGTAGAGCACATGCATCGCGTCATACGTCCTTTGACCGATGACCTGATTCTTTCTTGCAACCGCAACGCTGGCCAGTACGCCCCGTATGCCGACCGACTCGTCAGTGATGCCGAGCCTGATTTTCCCGGCCCGCTCGCTGGCATCCGGGCCGGTCTGGCCGTAGCGCAACACCGCTGGCTCATCGTATTGCCTTGCGACGCTCCTCGAATCGACGCAGCGCTTCTTCATCAACTGGCCAAATGCGCTCGTCAAACACCGGATCAACCAATCATGGTACGTCAGGGCAGCTTTTGGGAGCCGCTTTTCAGCGTGATACCGACGGCGCTGCGCAGCAAAGTGGAAAAGGCTTGGCAAGCAGGCGAGCGCAGTCCGCGGGGAGTTCTACTTCCTTTGAAAGCGCAGGCTCTTCACCTTGAAGAAACTGATAAGCGCCTGGCTAACATGAATGATGAGCGCAGCCTGACCGACAGCTCTCAGTAGGCTTTCAGTCATCAGGAACCCCCCTCACCGTCATCAGTCGAATGGAGCGAACGTGCGCTACCAAGGAGACTGCACATGAACACTCGGATCCTACCGGCCTGCCTGCTTGCCCTGGGCTTCACTATTCTGGCGGGATGCTCATCCCCGTCGGTTATTACACTCACCGATGGACGCCGTATCCAGGCAGTAGACACGCCTGAGTACGATGAAGAGTCCGGCTTCTATGAATTTGAGCAGCTTGACGGCAAACCAGCCAAGATTAATAAGGACCAGGTGCGCACCATCGAAGAAATGTAAGCCCCCTGTAGTGCCTGAAAATTTTTCGGCTAAAGCCTTGTCGATCAAAAGTTTTTAGGTAAAATGCGCGCCATCTTTCGGAGCGTAGCGCAGCTTGGTAGCGCGTCTCGTTCGGGACGAGAAGGTCGCTGGTTCGAATCCAGTCGCTCCGACCAATATCCCGTTCAGTCATCTTTAACTGAACTCACAAAGCCCGCCTCGTGCGGGCTTTGTTGTTTCAAGCCTATGATAAAGGCAAAGCTAATGGCCTCAGCTGTCCTGCCGTTCACCACGTCCGCACAGTGTACGTGCCTTTTTTCCGAACGATGCTGCAGACAGGCCGGGTATGGAATTAGCCAGTCGGATCTTAAGAAACTCCGTAACGTCAGCCGCCTGCTCACGGCCTCCCCCACCTGGAAAATTATTATCGTTGACGACCAACAGGGTTCGCTCATCCAGCGGAAGAACGCTTTCGATGGTTACATAAGGGAAAGTGAATGTTTTCGCGCCATCACCGTTCAGGTCGTAAGGATCATCGAGGCGCATCAGGTCGACCAGTTCTGTCTTTTTAACCGTCCCACCGTCCGCTATACCACGCGTATCGATCAGAAAGATACGTTTGAACGGAACGCCATTCGTAGCCGTGTCGCCATTACGCTCAATAACCAGGAAGCGATTATCGTCGATAGCCGTCATGTCGCCGATCGCATGGCCAGCCACCTGTAACTTATAAAAATAGGTAACGCCTGTGAAATGCTCCCGGTCGATATCGAACTCATTGATACGTAGCTGATTAGCTGGATCGCCTTCCACGGGCTTTTCCAATAGTGCGTAAAGCTTGTCGCCGCGCGGAGTAATTGCCATGCCCTCAAAACCGCCCGAACCACCCAGGTTAGAGGTAGCTTTCCCTGCCACAACGTCCTTGTGCTGAGGGGCATACACGCCCGGCAAGGAAATCTCGCTGCGTAAAACCGTACCGGAAGCGTCCGTCTTTATGAGATAAGGGCCAAACTCATCGCCAAACCATAGTGCGCAGTGCTTGTCCTGGCGCACCGATTCGACATCGAGATCAGCGCCCGTCAATAACCGGCCAAATTGAATCTGCGGGTCGACTGCTGGATTTGCATCCTTGTCGTAGTAGTGCGTGATATCAGCCTGCAGCGGAATCATCAGCTTCTGATTGATATCGTTCAAGGTAATACGCGACGGCTCGGTAAAGCGCGCCAAGGAGGTTCCTGTGACAGCATTGCTGGCCGTAACCGTTCCCGTACCGCCCCGTCGTGTCTTGAAGTCCGGATGTACGCTGTAAAGCCGGAGCAGTGTATCGGCTGAATTAGCCTGAGCACCGAAGCCGTTATCCGTCAGGAAAAGAAAGTTGTTGCCATCAGCGCCAGGCAGTACGGCCGAAAAGCCCTGAACTGGTTGAAGGTTTGTATAAGGCGGCAAGAAGGTGCCGTACGGATTGGCGCTCACGAACTGGCCAGATGTCGGCCCATCGGAAAAAGTCGCAGGCGGCATAGCAGCCCAGCCAACCAATGTATTGGTATTAGCAGCAAGTGCTTGTGTTGATAACGCCGTAGCAAGGGCAATCCACAACGGCTTTGGTATTTTCATTATTCTGTCTCCGTCCAGAAAAGGTATGTACTGGCCGTAAACAGTGACTCGATGCGACCAGAGCGAGACAGCACATTACGAAGAGAGTGTGTCAAACAGATGGCACAAGATTGCTTTATTAACGCCCGTGCCATCCTCAACTGTTTTGAGTAGTACGCAGCTGCGGTGACTATCGTTCTTCTGCTATTCAACAAAGACGTGAGCTTGGCCATGGGCCTCTTCGCTCTACGAACAACCTGTCTGACAATGGATGCCTTACTTCACCAGACGCAGCATAGGTCTCGAACGGCTGATGCTGTGCGATAGCTCCCATTTGCCTCGTCGCGACATGGCTGCCATGATGGCTACTCTGTCCGGCCCTCGGCTACTAGCATCCGTACTTACAAAAACGGCATAAATGAAATGCTCATTTGCACACCCGTTTTCAAATGCCCAAGGCCGTGTCCGTAAATCGGTATGCGTTTTGAGACGACCTAGGATCATTTTGCCAGCAGGTTCATGCTGTAACGCTTCTTGACTTACAAACTCTTTCATCCCTACCTGCTTAGATCCACCTGTTTGGACCACGAGTCCTTTCATGAGCATTCTCTCGATTTGATCGAGCAGCGCGTCGTAGACCTCGCGTTTTTTAACTTGTTCGCTAAGTAATTGCCAAATCAGGAAATTGCCGCCATTGGTAGGACGAGCTACAACCGTCAGACTTCCATCTTTGTGAAAAAAAGTGTTCATGAAATAGTACTCCGCCCATGAGGAACAGAGACCCAGTAGGGATTTCATAAGAAGTGACCATGTCGTAAGGCAGCTTCCCCACATATCGGCTAGCGTGACGAAACCTGTATGGCGGCTTATAGCGCGCATGGCTCTAGCATGCAGGCCCAAGCAAGCCTGTACTGGTAGCTGATGCCTACCTGCTTGTACCTGTACGGTTCTTCTCGTGCAGTAAGAAATATGCCGCTACCGCTTGTCGCTATCCATCCTTCGATGGATACCCGCCTCCACTGATCTAGTGAACGCTTGCCAGGCTGTCCTATGACTAGAACAGCGTTCATGAAGAAAGCTTGAACAGATGGCAATCGGAGAGCCATCCATGAGTAGTCAAACGGTATTTCGACGTTACCTCTCCAGAGCGTTCATTACTTCTGACAAACAGGGAAAGCACTCATGTCTACTTTGAAGCCCCTTGCTGCACTGATTCTGTTAACCCTTGCCAGCCAGGCATTTGCAGCCAATCAAAGCGCGAACCAGACGCAGACCGGTAACAACAACCAGGCCACACTGGAGCAGAGTGGCGGTGATATGAATGCCGCCACGCAGACACAGAACGGTGACGACAACCTATCGGCGATCGTGCAGATCGGCAGTAGCAATACCGTAACGACGGATCAGCAGTCCAGTGGCAACAGCGTTAGCCTTCAGCAGGAAGGGACAGGTAATACCACGTCTGTTTATCAGCAAGGCGATGTTATGGGCCATACCGCCCAGGTTACTCAATTAGGTGACACCAATACCATCACGCTGGATCAAAGTACCAATGCCTCTGCCGCCACGCTGTATCAGGAAGGTAGTAATAACGTCTATACCATCGAGCAAGTCGGCTATGGTGGGAATGAATTGTTAGCCTCCAGTGTTGGTACGGGAAATACGCTTGATGTACGCCAAGACTCGGGTGGATATGCCGAACTGACCCAGACGGGCGATAACAATGCTATTACGCTGCAGCAAGACGTTTCCTTCGCCAGTGGCCGTACGTTTGTTAACCAGACGGGTACCGGCAATACAGCTGATGTCTCGCAGAGCGCCAACCGCTATTTTGCCCGCTCAATCACGCTGGATCAGAACGGTGAAAACAATCGTGCCACGGTTAGCCAGAACTCAGGCTTTAGCGAATTTGCTTTTACACAGCAGGGTAGCGGAAACGAGCTGACAGCAATGCAATCCACGATCGAAGGTACCTTGATCGGCAGCTCGATCGGTAATGACAACATCGTGAATGTTTCTCAAGAAGGATATAACGTTCATGGTGAGGTGTATCAGAACGGTGATGGCAATCTGGCGAACTTGACCCAGCTAGGAGGCGAGTTAGGCGTAGGAGGCCCCTACTCTGCCTATATCAGCCAGACCGGAACCGCGAATGAGGCTACGCTGACGCTAGATCGCTCTTCCGGCACCATTATCCAGGACGGCACGGGCAACATCGCCACGGTAGTACAACAATAAACAAACGACAGGGCATTGAATCCTTCGAAGGGCTCTCCCCATGAGCCCTTCGAAGCAGTTAGAACCCATGTAGCGAAACGTATTCCCAATGGTGCGGATGGCGCTAGCCGGCTCGCCAGCGCATGTCATCACGCTCAAAAATAAGGGACGGGACAAAAGGCGAAAGCAAAACGACGAGCAACCGCCCCATCAGTGAATGAATTTAAAAGAACCTTCTCTAAGCCAGCATCGTTCGTTTATTTGAAGTGCTGCCGCATGAAGTCGTTATCCAATTTTCTCGCGCTTTCCAAAGGATATTGCCACATAGAAACCACTTTTCATGAGGATGGTAGCCTGACCCTTTATGCGACATCCCTCGATGGACGGAGTCATCCGCGGGTCTGGCGACTCACATCTGGCCAACTTGCCAATCACATGCTCTTTGAAACCGTTTTGACGGACATCGAACGACAATTAAAAGCTGCGTTTTCTATTTCTGCACAGGCAGCAGCCAATACGCTAAACCTGCCGGTAAAGCCAAGCCCAGCTTACAAGTGAAGCGCTGTCAGCCAGACGCATACATCACCGCTTGAACCCCGCCGCTCCAGAAATAATGCCTTTAACTATTATTCAACAGCGCTGTGCTCTGATTCTGCTAATAATAGTGGCTGTAATCAGGAGCGCTCCCACATTAAGCTCGTTAAACGCCTCTGGCAGGCGTAAAAGGCCTCGCTGTTTTAACAATTATCCTTATGTTTTCGCGGCACAAAACATCACGCCAGGTTCTCCTCGCGGACGCGCTACCTGCCTGTTGAGCTGGCTTGGTATTGTCCTGTTCGGTACGGCTGCCAAGTAGGCTTACGCAGTGCCCCTTGTCTGGAAAGCTACCATTCCACTCCTGTAATGGCGGAGCGCATTAGTCCTCCTAGCGATTATGGTCAGGTAATGCCCGGCGGTTTCGCCTTAATGAATCATGATCGTCGCGACAAAGGTCTCGCCCTTACTCGCCAAAAATTGCTAAAGCTTTTGAGATGACTACCGATACGCTCAATGCCAGGCGGGCTAAGGATATCTACTGCCTGGCTGAGCATGCTGCCCCAAGGACGGGGCCCTTCTTACTGCCAGCAAGCGGCTTTCCAGCCACCTCAATCAGCCCCGCAAGGGTCCTGTATATTTCTGATGATCAACAAGAAACTCAGCACTAGCCTTGAAAGAGGGCTCTGTAACTGGCTCAGGCAAACCACTTAATACCTGCAAGCGTATACCTAGCGCACGCGTTTTATCATCCTGTGAAAGCGCACAAGCCACGATCATGTTATGAATCGATTCTTTACTTTGAAGCGTAAAATTACCTAACCCTTCGTCGCGCAGGTGACGACGGACGGTCAGCATGCATTCAACTAGTGCTCTGCTTACTTCCATTTACGCACTCCTTGCGAAATAGCTCCCAAGGAAAAGCAATCCACATACCATATTTATCACGGCTTTTAGAGCGGCTTTTCTAGCTTGTAAATGTTTCAGCTTTTCATTTCCGTTACATAGTGGTGCAACGGATTCCCATAACAGGGCACGACTGCCAAGCTTATCTGTATCGGTAGGCAAGACAACCATTCATCATTTTTCTTCAAGCCTTCTCGGATATCATCGATAAGGTCTATGGCAAGCAGTTCACCCCTACTTACTGCTTGCTTCTTTCTCTCAGCCCTGATTCGTCAGGGCTTTTTTATAGGCGCTTGCCAGCAGGGCTAGCATCTCCTGATCTGGGAAAACGATTTGTTTTAACTATCTAACCAATAACATGAAGGCCATCACAAAAAATAATATCATTTAGACATCATTTATTTCTTGGCTGACACGTTACAGTTTTGTTATCAATAGCTTTCCTTATGTTGTGCTCAACAGATTCAGGCTGTTTGAGCCTTCGTCCTACTTACTGGCAGTTTGAATATTTATGAACCGACTTATAGCCCTACTGACAGTAGTAGGGCTCATCATGCTGATGCTGCCTTGGCAGTACGTTAGTAACGAATTTTATTTCTGGTTTAAGGATCTGTGGCTTACCTTGTGCCTGACCGTGGCCAGTGCAGCTTTCTGGCTTTGGCAAGGCAGTGAGCCAACCTAACGTCTATACGTAGAGGCCAGGGAATCGGCCCCTCCTGTTTAAACTCTGTATAGCTTCGTCAGGCTGAACCTTTTTAGATACTTGGCGCTAAGCAAAGCCATACCGTAAGGCTGTATTGATATTCGTTTACGTTTCAATTCTTATTGCTGTAATGACATACCTTGCTCATGTATGTACCTAGTTAGCTAATCTTGTTCGCTGATCGAACAATAGCTAGCTTATGGAATTGACGCTGTTTTTAAGGACAAAGACTATTGATCAAGCACTCACGCCGCTTACGGCAGGCTGCTTGCGTCCAGCTGTTATCCTGCCGCTCAAGCCAGTTATAACAAAACGAATATTCGGTAGATGCCCTATGTCTGTAATCCAATTCCAATATCGCCCGCACGCCTTTGTCCTTGCCTCTATCTTCAGTCCCTCTGTCTTTAAGTCCATTTGTCTCTGACTCACAGCCTAGCTCCTGTACGGTGACTGTTTACTTTCCCTCTTTATCACCCTAGTGGCTTTGTTAGTCGTTAGGGCTTGAGGCGAACATCCGGTTCAGTCAATACGTTAAGACGCATGGCATGCAGTCATGCTCTTTCATTAAATGGCTATCTTTATGATTCACTCCAAAAGTACATCTCTTCCCTCTTCTGAAAAGCCTGTTTCCGTACGTGCTAAAATTCGTGGCGCCTTTGCCGTTGGCCATACGCGCTGGTACATGTTATCGCTGGTTTTCTTTGCTACTACGTTGAATTACATCGATCGCGCTGCACTAGGCATCATGCAGCCAATTTTAGCCAAAGAAATGAGTTGGACAGCTCAGGATTATGCTGATATCAATTTTTGGTTTCAGGTCGGGTATGCCATTGGTTTCGTCCTACAAGGACGCTTTATCGACAAAGTAGGCGTGAAGAGAGCCTTCTTTTTAGCCGTGCTGCTCTGGAGCATGGCAACAGGCGCCCATGGATTGGTGAGCTCTGCCGTAGGCTTTATGATCTGCCGGTTCATTTTGGGCATGACCGAAGCCGCTAATTACCCTGCATGCGTCAAGACTACTCGCCTCTGGTTTCCTGCCGGAGAGCGAGCCATGGCTACCGGTATCTTTAATGCTGGAACCAATGTAGGGGCTATGGTGACCCCGCTCCTACTTCCGTTTATTCTTTCAATTTGGGGCTGGCAGGCAGCCTTTCTGTGTATTGCTGCCCTTGGGTTTGTCTGGTTGGTATTCTGGGCATTGAACTACTTCAATCCGGAGTCACATCCCCGCGTTAACGAACGTGAACGTGCCTATGTCCAGAGCGAAAAAGAGCCAGAAGCGCAGCGTGTTCCTTTTACTCGAATCATACGTATGCGCGGCACCTGGGCGTTTGCATTAGCTTTTGCCATTACGGCACCGGTTTTCTGGTTTTATCTTTATTGGCTACCGCCCTTTCTTAACCAGCGCTATGACTTAGGCATCAGTGTGGTCCAGATGGGCATTCCGCTGATAGTCATCTACTTGACGGCAGATGTCGGCAGTATCGGTGGTGGAGCGCTATCCTCCTTTTTGATCGGACGGGGTATGGCTCCGGTTAAAGCCCGACTGACCTCCATGATGGTATTCGCTACCTGTATCACCACGGTTATTCTAGCGGCCAACGCAAGCACACTTTGGATGGCCGTATTTGCAATCTCGGTCGCCATTGGCGCGCATCAAGCCTGGACGGCCAATATCTGGAGCATGGTCATGGATTACACGCCCAAGCACTTGATCAGTACGGTCTTCGGCTTCGGCGGTATGATAGGTGCCGTAGGCGGTATGTTTATGACTCAACTGGTGGGCTATGTACTGACCACAACCCATAATAACTATGCCGTGTTGTTTACTCTAATTCCGGTTTGCTACTTCGTAGCTCTGATCTGGTTATATTTCATGGCACCTCGGGAAGTTGAGACCGTATAAACCGTATTGGTATCTGCACAAAAGTCCGCCTGGCAAAAAACAGGCGGGCTTTTGCTAATAAAATTTAAGGCTCATATCGTATTTTCGGATTCGGATTGAACTATAAGAATCACTATGCCCTTCTACACTCTGCGTACAACCGGTAAGGGAGAACAACGGCTAAAGATTTGCCGGTATCAGCCTGTATAAACTCCGTAGCCCTCTCCCTTGGTATTAAAAGCTAAATGTTCTCGGCAAATCTGTCGCAGCTGGAAAAATCAAAAGATTAACCATCATTTAGCAAGAATACGTACGTTATCTATAGTTTCCTTCCAGACTTTAGGATTTCGAGCCTGCCAGCTCTTCGTAGTGCCTCAAAGCAGAGCGGCCCGCGCTTTCTGAAGACGTGCTTCTTCGGTTGTGGTCTCATAACAGAGATATCCGCTATGCCATGCCGCTTACGGACGGCTAGCCGAAACAGTGATTCATGTATTGCCAGGATGCTCCCTTGCCGAGAGATACGATAAAACACCCTGCGCGGCTCGTGCCGCTGGCTTTTCTGATTACCATTGCCATAGGCACCGCACTTCTCATGTTGCCTATGGCGCGTGCAGGCGAAGGTAGTGCTCCCTTACTGACGGCACTGTTTACAGCCGTTTCAGCTGCCTGCGTTACTGGGCTTGTCACCGTGGACACCGCTACCTATTGGACAGGCTTTGGTCAGACCATCATTTTGATTCTGTTCCAAATTGGCGGGATCGGCATTATGAGTGGCGCGACCTTACTGGGCCTGTTGGTAAACCGTCGGCTGCAATTAAGCAGTCGCCTGGTGGCCCAGACCGAAACCCGCCTGCTCGGCCTGGGGGATATTATCGAAGTACTGCGCCTGGTCGTAACCGTCACGCTGATCGTCGAACTCAGTGTGGCGGCTTTTCTGACTTTGCATCTGCACTTTGCTTATCATGAACCATGGACTGCTGCGCTGTGGAACGGTGTCTTTCATGCCGTCTCTGCATTTAATAACGCCGGGTTTTCCACCTACTCCGACAACTTGATGGGGTTCGTTGCAGATCCTGTCGTTATCCTGCCTATTACAATAGCCCTTATTATTGGCGGCCTGGGCTCCCCTGTCTTGTATGAATTCAAGAATACGCTCAGAAAGGCGAGGCCCTGGTCTGTCCATACGCGCATCACACTGCTCGGCTCAGCACTCCTACTGATTATCGGAACCGTAGCAATTCTAGGCTATGAATGGAGAAATCCCGCCACACTGGGGCCACTTGGAACAGGGGCTAAAATACTAGCGGCGCTGTTCCACTCCGCCGTAGCACGTACAGCAGGGTTCAACAGCCTGGACATCAGCCAGTTACATACGGAGACACTGACTGTTCACTACATCCTGATGTTTATTGGCGGGGGTAGCGCAGGAACAGCTGGAGGAATAAAAGTAACGACATTTTTTCTGCTGTTCTTCGTCGTCTGGGCAGAAATTCGTGGAAATACCGACACCACTGTATTCAACCGGCGGATTGCATCTGAAACCCAGCGGCAGGCTTTGGTCGTCGTCCTGTTAGGCACCGCTATGGTCTCGCTCGCCTCTCTCATTCTGCTCACCATAACGCCCTTCTCTATGGAGAAAATTGTATTCGAAACAATTTCGGCATTCGCCACTGTTGGACTGTCCACCGGCATAACGGCCGACCTTCCCCCACTCGGGCAGGTTGTTATTATCACGCTGATGTTTGTAGGCCGCGTTGGAACTATTACAGTTGCCACTGCCCTAGCCTTGCGTAGCCGAAGCAAACCTTATCGTTATCCGGAGGAGCGTCCCATTGTTGGATAAATTCTTTTCTTCGCCCCGTACCGACAGCGTGGTCGTTATCGGTTTAGGCCGTTTTGGTGCCTCCGTCGCCGAATCCTTGATTGACCTAGAACATGAAGTACTGGGATTAGACGAAGACGCGACGCTCGTCCAAAACTGGTCGGATCGACTCACTCATGTCGCACAAGCTGATAGCACTAATATCGAAGCGCTGCGCCAGTTAGGAGTCGATGAGTTCGTACATGCCGTCGTAGGCATTGGTAGCGATCTCGAGGCCAGCGTCCTGACGGTATTGGCTCTTCAGGAGCTGGGTGTAAAGGACATCTGGGCCAAAGCCATGAGCGCAAAGCATGGGCAGATTCTAGAGCGAATCGGCGCTCATCACGTTGTCTATCCTGAAGCAGCAATGGGCGAGCGTGTTGCTCATCTGGTAACCGGCAAGATGTTTGAGTTCATTGAGTTCGATGACGGGTTCGCCATTGCCAAAACCGGAGCACCGCGAGAGGCTCATGGAAAAACCTTAACCGAATCAGCTATCCGCACACGCTACGGCGTGACCGTTATCGGACTTAAACGCCCCAAGACAGACTTTGTTTATGCCAAGGCAGATACACAGATTCATGAAGGCGATTTTCTGATCGTGGCGGGCACAACCAAACTGGTCGAAAAATTCTCGGCTCTGATGTAGCGCTCTATCTGAAGGGCGTTGCCAGCCCTTCATTTGACCTTCTGTCGCAGGGCGTCACTACTTCGCTTATAGGCCAGGCTTCTTTCACAATACGGCATTCTGTCAACACGAAAGAGCCTACCTTTATTGACGCAGCGCAACTCTTTCATGCCTACTCTTGGCTATGATCTTTCGATAGATCAACGGCACTTTTTTTGCCCTTAAAAAGTGGCGATTATCTCAACGCAGACCTATGCTCATTCGACTACAAACTGTCCATGTTCATAACGCAAGTCCCTACTCATTGCTACAGGAGTAACAGACTATGCAACGCTCAGATTGTCTCTCGGCTCAAGCTCTGGTCGCGTTGTTGCTGCATGGATGTGACATGCCTTTACCGACACGGCAAACAAACGCCACACGGCGAACGCCTGTATTAATAACGGCAACTGCTCAACCTGGAAAGGAGCCGCGTGTGTTTGTTGCCTCAGTAGAGGCGGAAACACTCTGAGTTGATTAACTGCCGCCTTTGTTGCTCCTCTAAAGGATTGATCTCTTCGTTTAGCTCACTAGACCAGACTTCGTGTTTTCCAAAATATCTAACAGCAGACCGCATGACGCTTCAGCGGCCGGTCATGCTCTACTAAAAACTTATCACTTCATCACCTTGAAAATTCGATCGCAATCTCCATATAGATGACTGCTTACTGAATACGTTATCAAGAGTACAAAGCCTTGATGCGAGCTAAGCCGATGTTTGCAAAGCAGTATTTCTTGACAAACCGGCTGTAGTTTTATACAGTGAGCAGTCTCATCAAGGGGGCGATTAGGATTCGACGCCGGTAACAAAACTTGAGGAGCATGCCGAGCTGGTAGCAGACCTCGTAAATTAGCTGCTGCAAACTTATAGTTGCCAACGACGACAACTACGCTCTAGCTGCTTAACGCGGCTAGCAGTCGCTAGGGGATGCCTGTAAACCCGAAACGACTGTCAGACAGAACAGGATCGCCGCCAAGTTCGCTGCAGACGTAACGGCTAAAACTTATGCAGATCGCCCTACGCACCCTGCCCATCGGGTCGCTAAGGGTTAACTCTAGTAGATTGGGCTAAGCATGTAGCGCCAAGAGCGGAGAGCTGGCGGACGGGGGTTCAAATCCCCCCGCCTCCACCATACAAGCCCCGAAACATCAGGGGTTCCGCAGAAAAGGTTGCTGAAGGTTGTTGTGAGTTAAGGTCGATTGAGGCCCGCTTCAACAACATTTCAGCAACCTTTTTTGTTGCCTGCTAAAAAGTGCATGTGTGACATAGCTGGAGTATGGCTAATGCTCCGCAGAGGGGATTCCTGCGCAGCATGACACCCCGCCATCCCCCTCGAATCCCCATCGAGTGGTACGAAAAGTGGTACAAGCTATTTCCCCTTCCCCATCTCGCTAATGATCGCCAGGTTATATGGTCGTCAGCTTCCTGACGATAACGATACGTCAGGAAGCAAGGCTGCTAAACAGCGATACCTAAACGTGCCATGCGTTTACGCATAGCTAACGCAACTTGCGCGATTTCAGCATCCGTTAAAGCTACTGAATATATAGCTACTGCTGAAATATCTGCCTCAGCAGCAAACGCTGTCGTTGCGCTGCCAATCCTAAACTTAGTATTTGAGAGCACTCTCGCCCCGGTGGCCGCCCGAAATGCACTTGTTCCACGCGTAGAGTTAAATGTCGTAGTGCCTGATGTGTCAGCTCTAACTCCTCGAATCGCCCAATTTGTTGGAGTGTCACCACTTAGGACTGTCCCGCCTGCGGTAGCTGCCCCTGAGCCATTATCTTGAGCAGCCGTCCCCGTTATTGACGTTTCCGATGTGGAGAATACGTTGACACCAAAAGCATTGCCCGTAACGCCAGCGGTCTGGCTTGTCCCATAGTAATTGCCAACAAAGAATGGGGTATTAGCGTCCCCACCTCCCGAGGCTCCTGCTGGCACTGGGTTAGCCGCTCTACAAACTACGATTAACGTCTGGGCGGCCGTCTCTCCAATTTGCGTTTGAATAAAGTTTGTCAAACTTTTGAAACGACCATGCGTAGCGAATGCTGTAGGAGCCCCAACAATAGATGCATCATTTTTGCCTATAGCCCGGTTAAAGCTAAACCTGCTTGCGTCTGTATCAAATGTAAACCACCCCTCAATACCGCGCGTCACAGGAGGAATAACTTTGCTATACCAAGGCGCAACAGTGCCACGAGAAATAATTTTAATGCCCATGTATATTTTCCTTTAAATAAGATTAAGTGCAGCCGCGGCTACAAAAGGTGACATCGCCTGATAATAGGAATGTCGTGAGGACCCTATTAAATGAACAGGATCAGCCCAATCGCCTCTTATAAAACCAGTAGCATCAGTTGTGGTAGGAATAGAAAACCCAGCTTCTGGATTCATCATTGCCCACAGCGGAGCAATCGTTATTGATGAGTTGGCTAGGTCTTTGCTGGCCTGCTGCATTGCTTTTATTGTCGAACTGTAGCGGGTTGACCATAAAGTATTACGGACTGAGTTGATAGCTGTGCCTGGCAGAGTTCTAATAATCTTTGCATTAGGCCATGCTGCAGCGATCTGCGAATGCATAAGCATATCGTTGCTATAAACATCGTTATAAATAGTATTGTCATCTCTATCCCTAATGTCGTTTGTTCCTAATGCATTGATAACAATGTCCGGCGTTTCAAGACTAAATCTTTGCTGATAAAACAGGCAGTCAAATACATAGCCATTGCGAACAATTGAGGCAGGATCGCTACTTGTTGCCACTCTTAGGAATGGATTCTGAGGCCACTTGGCGTCCTTGGTGGACGAGAGATAAGCCGCTTCACTTCCAGGCGCAATAATTTTAACTCGATCAGTTATTGCGTAGGTAAAGTCGCCCGTTTCCCAGCCTTCTCGACATTCACAAAGAGCACCTAAACTATCGTTGCCTGCATCAGCAGATACCGAATTTATGGTCCCTATAAATTGTGCGGCGAACCCTAGCTGGCTTATATACTGAGTAATAAGTTTAGGACCTTGCCGGTTACCGATCGAATCACCTATGAATAGAATCTTGACCGTTTTAACGGGCGACTGAACAGGTACTGTTCGCACTGTTAATGGTAGGTAACGATGCTCGTCTGGGTAATTTACGTCTCTAAAGACTAGAACCGGCGAGTCTCCATATTGTGAAGTCAGCGGAAGAACTGTACCTGTTTTGCTAGAGCTATTACTCGTGCTGGCCAATGTAGCAACAACCGACGATACAAGTTCACGGCGTGACAATATGCTTTGCACATAAATACTTGATTCATCAGTAGGGCTAACAGCCAGTGTTGGCTGAAACAATAAATTACCTTCAAGGGGTGACCGTGTTTCTTTGTCTGGATCACTAAGTACCCTTATTACTTGCCCGTCATCATCTGTGATAAAAATACCCGGGTCAGACGTTACCTGCATTTCTAATGGCCCTAGTTGAGCCGTAGTCGCATCAAAATAAAGCGAGACTCCGCCCTCTTCATCAGAGATCTCAACATTATCGTTTTCGGATGCAATCTCAAAAGGCAGGGCTATTAATCGCTTACTTGTTAATCTAGCTATCTGAGAACTTTCTTCATCAATAATCGCAAAATACTCACCCTCAGATGAAGATTGAGTATCAGCACGAATCAAAGAATCAAATTCGGCTTTAATAACTGGCTGGTTAGCAAGCTTAACCCAGCTGCCGTTGCCGCTAGCCCCGCTCTTGTAGTACCAGCCATTATCTTCCGCTATCGGATCGTTTGTAACGATAGCTCCCCACGATTCAGGCGGGGAAAGATCCGCATCCATTGCCGCCTTTGTACTGTATTGACGACTGCCAACACTCTTGGCGATTTCTAAAAATGTTTCGCGTCCCTCTGCGGCTAGTCCTGCAAAGGTTTTTCGAGCAACCCCTAAACGGTCTTGAAACGTGCTTTCCTCACTATTAACGGCTATATCCAATAGATTGGCGTTATCAAAGAGGTCTCGCGGGTCCATAGAACCTAAAGGGTTGCCGGTGTTGTATTCGGGCATAACTTTTCTCCAGACGAGCAAAAGCCCACAGCGTCAAAGGCCGTGTCTTCTGTTTCGCAAAAAGTGCTTAACTGGTTAGAACTTGACTTCCCAGTCAAATGAAACTGAGGAATTGACCAGGGCAGTTGCCCCTATAAAGAAGTTGACGGTAAAGCTGGTGTCGGTTTTTGTGATGACCTGAGAAGTTGCGCCATCGCCGCCGCCCGTCATGGAGATAAAGACTCTTTTAGGCGTAAAACCTGCCCCATGCTGAACGATTACTTGCCCAGCCGCGCTGGTAGTCGCTGTAGTGCTGCCTGACTCTCCAGGCGCGCGCAATATGCCAACGCCGCCGTAATAAGCCCCGCCGTTCGTATCTCCGATCCGTGGGTAGCCGGTAACATCGACTCGGTTATCAGGCCCAGCCTCTATTGCAGGAAAATTTGAGTTAGCCTGGTTGAAAGTTGCCAGCTTGGGATTGTTGATGACAACACTATTACCAGTTCCATAGACCCTAATGCAGTTGGCGTTGTAAACACGTAAATCTGGCGACTCAAACGTAAACTCGCCGTTCGTTCCGCTGGTCAGAATGCCGCTGTTTTCTTCAGAGACACCGGTTTCGCCTTGGGCGGAGAAGCCTATAAACAGAGCAGAAGCCCCCGACGAGGACTCGTCTTGCACAAACCCATACACCCCTCGGTCGATATCTGCCCCGAAAATCTTGGCTTTGTTTGTTGTCCCTGCTGTCGTCCCCAGGATGTTGAAGCCGATGTAATGAAAGATGCTGAAAATGTTTTGATAGAATGGATTGTCGTTACGCATCGAGACATAGGAGCGCAGGTTTGCCAGCGTGTAGTTCCATACCCGCTGATCGTGCGACCAGAACGGCCAGAACTGCACATCAATGACTCGACAGGTATCATAGGATTCCTCAATAACAATGCCCCTGCTCAACGGCTGGCCCCGCAACCCACGGATGGTGAGGCGGCCAAATGATCCGTTTACCAACCTGATACCCTTGTACGGGTTAAGCATGGTCACGTCTTCAATGGATACATCTGCATTATTGATATCAAAATCGAAATCGGCCTGTGTAGGGCTGAACGTTGTCGTGGCACCAGTCACAAGAGTATGTCGGCGCACAGTCCCTATCCCGGAGAAGCGAACCCCCGTCGCGGCTGATGTACTGTCCAATGAACTGCTTGCAGTGATTGTGAAGCCAATGCCCGTATGATCGAAGAACAACCAGCTACCCTGCCCTCGGGTGTTCTGACCGCTTCCATTCACCACCGAATGCGGCTCGCAGCCCTCCCCCCTGATACGAACCCCTGCATTGATTGTAAGTGTGGAGGTTGCTCTGAATGACTTGCCAGGACCTACGAGCGGAACGATTATTTCAAATCCGTCTGTGGCTATTGCAAGGTTGATCAGTGCTTGGATCTTTGCCGTATTATCCGTTGCCCCATCAGCAACGCATCCAGCCTGATATAGATCGACATGGCCGTCATGTTCGAGCTTCCAGCGCGTGCCATCTGCTCCAACAATGGTTGTTATGCCGTTGTCAGCGCTCGTGGTATCTGTAGTATCGCGGTAAAAGTTGCCGCTGCCGCCATCCCCAGCAGTGCTGTAGCCCAGCACAAGTGCACTCTTGCTGTTACCGGCTGACATTGCCCTGAGCGCGGATATAGTGGACGCAATCCGGCCAACGCCTGCAATTAGCGCTGCACCCTTGGACGGGTCAGCCGTATTCGCCAGATCCTGCCGAAGAACATCATCACCGCGTAGGATGAATTTGCTGCTCTCGCTAGCCCAGTCACCTGTAGTCGTGTACGGAATCGCGGTAGACGCTGACAGGCTATAGGGCAGTCCGTTGTATATGACGTACTGGTTATGGGCAGTAATACTAATGCCAGCCGCATAAGTGCCAAGACTTTGATAGCCTGACGCCATCAAGAACGCATCAAACTGAGCCTGTCGGCCATTTTGCGCGGCCCTGAACTCGGCCTGCATGCCAGACCATGATTCTTTCATCCGGCCAAAGCGGTCAGGGTAGAACGGGTTCTGCCCGTTTAGTAGATAGTCGAGATTCTTGGCGTTTTCGTACAAGTCCCGAGGACTGGTAGAGCCTACCGTGTTAGTCATGCAAATACTCCAGGCGAACGGAAGCCCACAGCGTCCGGGGCCGTGTCGAAAGGGTCTTAAGGATTAAGCTTCGGGAAGTTTGTCGTTGACCGCTCGGTCGAAGACATCCATGTAGGTCTGATAATCGCTGTCAGGCCATTCTCGTGTCATGGCAAGATCAAATAGCGGCGCACCCACGATGTATTCAGGTGCGTCAATAACCCATCCAGGCTCAAGAAGAGGCCGCTTTCTCAGCTCAAGCGTGGCCGAGAACTGCCACCAGCCACGAGTAACTGGAGTGGGCCCCTGGTAGATATCAGTAAATCGTGCGGTATAGGCTTGAAAGCCGGTTGGAGCCGACAGCGGGCAATCGAACCACTGCGTACCCGATACAAGGATCTCTTCCCACCACGCTTCGAAATACTGCGCCTGGGACTGGTTCATCAGCCATTTAACAGTTGCGTTCGTAGGCACGGAGGTAAAGGCTCGACGTTGCCGAGCCCTACCGCTTTGCAGCTCCGAACGCACCATAGGGCTCACTGCCTGGAAGTCGTAGCCATCCATGAGCGGCCTGGGCAACTCTTTAGGGTATGTAATCATGCGTTGTCCGGTGCGTAGTTATCGTCGTCTGCGTAAACCCGCTCGTCATAGCCAATTGCCTCAACATCTGCCGAGTAATCTCCGGGCGTGACAGAGGTAATCAGGACCGGATAGCTCCAGCGGGTCGTTGTGCCAAATAAGAGGTGTGGAGGCTCGATTGACCATGAAGTATCTGGCGTGAAATCCAAAGCTTGTACAGCCAGCCGGTAGTCATCCATCTGAATAGCTGGCCAGGGCCCGGATACCGAGCCATCTGGGCGGCGAAGGGCTACAACATGTGAAGCGCCCTCTTCCCATTTCAAAGGCTCTGAACTCTCCAGAACCGTCATCGTGCCGTCTGTGAAATAGTCCATCAGTAGCGCACTCTGCCCATAGCCCGGGATGTCATCAGCCACGGCGTCAAAGCTTAGATATCCGCTATTGAGGGCATCCAGCTCGGTTGACCATGAATACCCCTTGTTACGGAAGGCATACTCTCTGCGCCTCCGCATACCAATCCGCCATGCCCGATCCCGATCAGTCACACCGTTAACCGTGATCTCTTTGACCATCAGCCCAGCATCACCCGGCAGGCGACACGTCACCGTTTCATCCGCCCAGGTCGTGCTGTCTGTGTACTTGACGTCTACCCCGTCATAATCATCTGGAGCCGGAAGCGTTACGGTGCGTTTAAGCGGCTCTGTCATGTTCTGCGGGGTATACATGTGCTCGTACACCGTGCGCGGCTCGTCTCTGACAGGCTTTAGCTGGCCTCGATCAAGTGTGAACTCAGCAAACCCAGCCAATAGCGCATCATTAATACACTCTTTGACCGTACTGCTGTCCTCAACGGCATAGTCAAAGTAATCATCACGACTACTCCAGATCGCACCGAGACGGGCCATTTCCTCAAGATCAAGGTCATCGTCGGTATAGCCGATGGACTTCGCTACATAGTTCACCCACGGAACAATGTCGCGGGTAGCCACCGGTGCTGTCCATGCTCCAGCTGAAAGCGTAGGCAGCTTGCGAGTGGCTACTACGGAGATCTGGCTTTCCGACTGTGCCGAAAGCCGGTCACCTCCTTTGACGTATACGGCCATCACCGTGACGTCCGGATAGCTGGGCGGCGCCTTATCCAGTCGGGCCCGGAGGCCGTACCACTGAACGCGGTCGTATTTATCGGAGGAACTGGATTCCTCGCCGATCCTGCGCAGCCTGACCTCTGGCCGGATAGCCGTAGGCAGATCGATACGCTGCGTATAACCCAGCTGGTCCGGGGTTCTGTTGGTGTAGGTCTTGGTTACAGAAACCCACGACCCTAGCGTCGTCATGTCGCGGTACTGGATCTCGACAGTACAGGAGTAATTACCCCGCGCCCCGGTCTTGCTGTTGAAGTTCACAAGGCCTTGCGGAAAAAAGGTATCCACTTCTATAGCTGACGTAACCTCGCCCTCAGGGCACGCTGCGAAAGGACCAACCCAATCACCTTCCAGCGTGGTGGTGTCCAGCGTAATGACTGCCGACGCGCTGTTGAGGTAATTGAATCCAGTCCAGCTATCATCTTCAGCGCCGGTATCGGTCAGGCGCTCTACGGTGAGAGTCGAAGGTCCATGGTCAGTAGTCGTATCATCGTCATCACTTACCGCATCATCAGAAACCGCAGTGATTCGATAACGCAGCCCCTGGTAGCCAATAGCCGAATTCAGTGCGCCGGACTGAAGGCCTGATGCTGGAGCACCACCCTCATAGTTAAGGGTAAAGCTTGTAGCCTCGCCCTCGGCATTGGTTTCAACGCTGCCGATCACGTAGCTACCTGCGTTATCACCAGTAATTTCGATAGCCATCCCAACATGGGGATTAATCATCGCCACATGGATGCCGCTGACGACTGTTGCGCTACCATCGCCCAGGTTCGTGTAGGTATAAGGATAAATCGCCTCGATGCGGGCTATCAGACCTGACGTCCAGCCTTCAGGAAACCAGCCAGCCCCTTCCGGAACCGTTACCTGATAACCTGACAACAGATAGGTACTGGCAGCCGCCTGCTGAGTTAGGGCAAAGGTAGCCTTAAGAGTCAGGCCAGCACTGCCGGTACTGGTCGATCCCACTTCATCAGAGGAATGCCACCACTTGGCAGCCGCCTCTCCAGAAAGATCCGCTCCAGGGCCAAAGACCTTATAAGAAGCTGTATCGCCTAGAGAGGCCAAAGCGGTATCACCAATCTTTACATCACCGGCGCTGATCTCGAACTCGCCCACCCCCACACAGAGCAGGATTTCTGCCCACTGCGTTTTGACGTCAGTAAAGTAGCGACGGGGAGGCAGAAGGTAGTCAGGATATATCTTTGTCCGACCTGACACTTCTCGAATGATGTCGCCCAGCTTGACTTGGTTTCCGGCAGCATTGCTCAGGTTCAGGTCTTTGCCTTGGTCAAGGGTGGCTGAGCTTGGCGTCTTTGTCGTGAAAAGCGACGTAATGACCGACATAACGGTGCTGACCAAGCTGATCAGCGCAGTAGCACCGGACTTCTTGGGTTCAGGCCAGATAGCCACAGTGTCGTCAGAGGAAAACAGGGTAACGCCCCAAGCCTTGGGCTCGATCAGAACACCATTGATTTCAATGCTGATCGGCGGTGACTCTCTGGATTCATAGCTTGGAATATTGGCCTTTAGCCATGCTTCAAGCGTCATAACGCCTTTGGTTGGCCAGCGTTCTAGCGGCTCGCCTTCAAGCTTGCTGGGATAGACTTCGATCAATGTGGTAGCTCACGTTCAGGTATTTAGCTTGAAAGGCCCGCAACGGCTTGATGAAGACGCCCTGTTGGGTCATCTCCATGCCATGCAGTCGGCCACCGACTTCAACGATCACGCCCACATGCACACACAAGGGGCCACGCCAGACACAAGCAATCGCACCCACGCACGGCTCACAGCGAACCATTGCATCGGTGCATTCATGGGCAGCGCGGGTAAACTCTCGCGGCATTGTGCTTCGGACATGTCCCCAGCTCGGAAGCAGGGGAAGTCCGTAAACCTCATGCCTCACCGCCCGAGTTAGAGACCAGCAGTCATGCTGCAACACGCCGTTGACGACTTCGCCACGGGCGCCGTCAACATAGATAGCGCCCAGGTAGTCGTTCAAGGTCATGATGCGGTGTACCGAAGTCCAGGCGCGAAGGCCAATGTGTAGCGGCGGCGGGGCCACGCTAGGTTAAGGAGGTCGTAGTAACCAGAGGTCAGCTGCACCGTAGTGCCCTGCATCGTCCCGCCCAGGACTTTCATCCGGTAGGGACGTTCAGCGGGAGCGGTCAGGTCGGTCGAGACATAGGCGCGATAAACAAGCGAGACGGATGCTCTGGCATCAAGGGCTTCATCTATTCGCTGCTGCGCCTCGCCGGTGACGTTATCAATCGCAAACGTCAGGGACTGATCGCCGCTGTTGTCTTTCTTCGGTAGCGCAATGTCGATGCCGGATGCCTGAAATATGACCGTATCGCCCGCCTCTGTCGTGGCTACAAGGTCCTCATAACCACGACAGAGGTAGATCGATTCATCCCAGGCAGGACATGACAGCTCAAGGGTATCGATGATTACTTCAGGACCGCCCGACGCATAAAGCCGTTCGAGCACGCTCATCGTCCCACCCTCCGTAGTCCATAATATTGCTCCATGGCTTTAGCCGCCGTTCCGCCTTGCTTTAGATTGGCCACAAAGCCCTCTACGGTTAATCCGCCGCTTGGCTGCTGAATGACCTGAACCTGACCTGCCTTGCTGGCATCCTCGTGAAGGTTGACCACCACGCCGCCGCCTCCGCTGGATGTTCCGCTAGAGGTCTGCCCAGCACGGCTAGCGCCGCCTTGCGGGGCGTAACCCTTCCGCATCGCTTCAACTGTTGCTACACCTCCAGCGCGGGCAATGTCGGCCTGACTCCAGACAACCTCGCCCTTGTGTACCACTCCGGCAGGGTCATTTACCCCACCATCACCGGTATAGCCCCCTTTTGAGAAGCCTTTAGAGAATGCAAGCGCCGCCACAACTGCCGCCAAGCCAACTGCCGCTGCCGTACCAAACGAGCCAATAGACGCCGCAATAGCTGCTGGCGTCCATGAAGCTGTAGTAGTAGCTGCTGCCGCTGTTTGGGTTGCAGTCGTGGTTGCTGTAGCTGCCGTCGAAGCTGCTGTAGTAGTAGCAATCGCTGCGGTCTGAGCCGTTGCCACTGTAGTAGCCTTGGCAATCTCAGCCGCCTGGGTAGTTTGTATTCCAGCCAGTTGCATTGCCTGGGTAACCGCATAGCGAGCGCCCATCTCGATAATCGAGCTGATCACATGCGATACGATAGTCTGCCCCAGGTTGCGCATCGCCTCGCCAAGGGATTCAGCACCTACTATGGCATCGGCAAAGGTATCGCTAAGCCCTGTAGTGAAATCCTCAAGCGTCCCGCCAATTAGGTTCTGTGTCTGGTCAGCAATATTGCTGGCACTCTCCGCGTACTCATTAAAAGCCCGCTCTGCCCCGGTCTTCCAGTCCTCATTCAAGCCGTCCAGCTGACGATAGTAGTCCTGCTGGTCAGCCAGCCGCTGATCAAGGTTCCGCTTTAATGCTTCCGTTTCAGCGCGATAGGTATCCTCTGAAATGGTGCCGTTAGCGCGGTCACGTCCGGCGCGCTCAAGTTGACGCTGGTAGTCATTGCGTAACTTCTGCTCAGCCTGGAGGCGCATACGCGCTTCAGCACTAAGCGTTGCCCCGCTTAATTGATCAGCATAACCCTGACGCTCTTCCGCCCTGCTTGAATCCAGAGATTGCTGAAACGCTTGCAGCTTTTTGATCTGCTCGCGCTTTTTGATCTCGTCTTCAAGCGCGACATTCTGTTCAAGCTGGGCCCTGATCTGCAGCTCATTGGCTTGCAGGCTCTTTTGTTGAGCCGTCAGCGTACCCTTGGACTTCAGGTCAGATATCTGCTGCTCGAACTGAACAAGAGCTTTCTGAGAGGCTGTCAGCTTCTCATTAGTGTTCAGCTGCTCGCGTAAAGTGGCTTCCTGCTGGCTTAGCTGCTGCAAATACCGGGTAGCGGCATCATCTTGATAGGCAGGAGCTTTGCGCGTGCTTGTTTTCGGATCGGCGTATCGTTCCTCAAGGCTCCTGATGACTGCCTGTACGTTTTCCGGCTTCAAGCGCTCATCGTTCGGATTGACCTTACGGACATCTTCAAGAAGCTTCTTGTAGTCAGAAACCGCTTTGGTACGCTGCTGGGCTTTTGTCAGCGATTGGCTTTCAAGGGCATCAATCTTTTGCTGGGCCGCAATAGCCTTTTCATTCTGCTCAGCTGAAAGCTTTTGAGCGGCGGCAATGCCAGCTTGCGTGGCCTTCTGCTGCTGCAAGAACTGAAGTTGAAGCTTTAAGCCTGCCTGAGCATCGGGCGTGACGTAATCGCCCTGCCCCATAGCCATATCAAGAAAGCTTCTTGAGCCTTGCTTGGCAGCTTTATCCAGGGAGGCTTGAACAGATGCTATCTGCTCATCAAGCGTAGCTTCACGGCCCACATTGAGCATGGCATCCCAGGCGCTCTTGGCGGCGCCTTTTACACTATTCCATGCACCCTCGATTGCCCCAAGATTCTGCTTGATGCTATCTGAGCGGGACTTTAGTGCATTGGCATAGGTCTCTTCGGCAAGGTTTGCCGCACCTACCGTATCCCCTTGATCCTGTAGCGCCTTGATCTGCTCATAGACAGCAGCAGTCAGGTAGCCGTACTGCTCGTTAAGCGCTGCCGAAGCCTTGGCAGGATCTTCGGCAAGCTTTTGGAACTGCGCAACGGTCTCTTCTACGGCTTGACCGGTCGCGCTTTCAAACGCCACCGCCGCGACGGCGATGTTCTTGAACTGGTCACTGGCAATAGCACCGGTCGAAGCGATCATGGCCAGAGCATCAGCCGCAGCGCCGGTGGTCCCGGTGATCGAACTCACCTGACGGGCCAGTCCCGCCATGCTGTCTGCCGTCTGCCCAGACTGGTTGCCGGTCAGGATCAGGGCGCGCTGAAAAGCTGAGCCTTCGTCACTGCCCTGCTTATAAGCTAGAGCCAGTGTCGCTGCCGCCGCCGCAGCCACGGTAAAAGGGTTGATCAAGCCGACAACATAACCGCCTAGAGCCTTAGCGGCGGGGCCGATACCGCCGAACATATCCTTGAGCTGTCCGCCCTGTTGAAGCAAGACAGTCAGAGGGCTTTGTCCGCCCTGTAGCGAGACAGCAATATCAGTAAACTGAGCCGGTACGCCTCTAAGGGCTGCGGCTGTCTGCTTGGCTGATATTTCGGTCTGCTTGAGCGCTGTACTAGCTTGGTTAAGCGACTGGTTGGCTGCTCTTACCTTCTGCGCGACCTGCTCAGAAGCAGTACCTATGCTTTTAACTTCATCCTCAGCCTTGGAGCCCGCTTGAGTAAAGCGCTGTAGACTTTCTGTACCTTTATCAACTTCGCTTGAGTCAACTCTCAGGCCAAGGCTGGCTATATCATTGGCCATATTTTTCTCCGGGCAAAAGAAAACCCGCACTTGGCGGGCTCTTGGTCATTCCGTTGTGCTGCTAAAAAGATGAAGGGATGCTTGGCGTCTCTATCACCTTGCCACCTTTCATCTTGAAAGAGACGGCTTTAGAGCCAGCAAATACATTCGCATGACTCCATACCCACATCTGTTCATCGCCTCTGGATACGACTGAATAAGGCCGCCCCATGATCTGCACGACCTCAGCCTCAGTCATGCCGACTTTTACTTGTCTGGCTTGGCTGTAATCAAAGCTTGTGCCTGCACAGCCAGAGATCGCCCCAGCCAAGGCGACCGCTGCTAAAAACTTACGCATCCCATGCCCTCTGCATACAAAGTGAGAAGAAAATCACTCCCTATGTATAGCATCTAACGCAGCGCTCTCCATAACCCGAATAGCGTCAAAGATTTCTGGCTGATCTTTGCGCGGAATGCTGAGATAGCGCATGACATCACGAAGCTCGCTGTAGACCAGACCCGTAGGGCCACCGGGCCCGCATCGCCATTGCGTAGCCATGGATTCGAAGACTTGGAACGCCTGTAAGTTGTCAGGCCATATGTAGTAATCAATGCTGCCCAGGAGGTCAGGCGTCAGCCCGAACGCCGCTAACTCCGAAGCCTTTTGTTGCTTTCGGTATAGCGCCTGGGCAGCACCAATTAGTTTAAACGCTTGGCCTGGTAGAGTTCTTCAAGGTACTTGATGTAGATCGCCGAACCCGACCCTATGTAGTTCTCGACCAAGCGACCGATGTTTTCAGCGTTAAACTCATCGTCTAACTCCCAGCCTGAGGCGATTTCCTGAATCAGCGATACGTCATCCAGATCTTTATTGGCATTGGTGAACTCGGCCAGCTCGGATTTGGAGCGATGCTTGAACGTGAACCTCACGTCTGCCTTGCCGCTGCCTGGAACAGGGATCGACACAACAGCATCAAAGGTCGGGTTAGGGTCTAGCTTGAAAAGTACCTTACTCATCTACCACCTCAGCGAGCGTAACGAACGACTTCACCAGCCAAGGCAAAGGATGCCGTGACGGTACGACCGGTATTGATATCGCCGGTTGGGTTGTTATTGAAACCAACATAGACGGGATACAGGTTGGTTGAACCGTCGCTGTTGTTGAACCGAACAACACGAATCAAACCATCAGCATCGGCTTCTTCCAGATACTGATAGAACGGCAGGGTCGGATCATCAAGAATTGCCAGCTGGAAGCTCATAGCCGACTTGAACGTTGGGATTTGTTTTTGAACCTTTGATTCAAGGAACTGGTATTGCCAGTAGTTCTGGTCGCCACCACTAAAGGTCAGGCCAGTAATCTGGTTGATACGAACCCAATCCGACACTTGGCGAGCAGTACCAACACCGTCACCAGCAGGAAAGCGAGTGGTATCGGTTGTATTCAATCCGGCCACGGTGAACCCTGTACCGCTTGCATCAGCTACACGGAATGGGCGGTCATTGGCATATTCCCAGCCTGAGCCAAGCAAAACGATATCGCCATCGGCAAAGGTATTGGCCGCTGTAGCTACGGCAGGGTTGGCGTTAGAAATAGCGGTAACAGTGGCCTCATCGGCAAAAGCTGCCGAGAAATCTACTGTTAAGCCATTGATGAGTGTCACAGCCATGGAAGTTGTCCTCTCTGCCGTTGGCAGTTTTCAGTCAATAAAAAACCCGCCGAAGCGGGTTCTTGGTGATGCCCAACGGGCGAATTAGATAGTGTCAGCGCGGTACGTCAGGCTAACGGGCACCGTGTAATCAGTAGCGCCCTGAATCTCTCTGGCTATGGCCATGGGAGTAATGAGCTGGACGGTAAAGGTTTCCTTGCTCAGGCGGTCATTGAGCGGATACAAGGCCGAAAGCTCATCCGCCAGGGCTTCCCCTGCCCCGGCCCCCTTCCCTGCCGGTGTTACGACGCTGACCTGAAAAATGCCGGTGTATTCCCGATGATCCCCGGCGAGCGTCAGGCTGTCGGTCAGTGCGGGAAGCGTGGCAGTTGTTAAATAGGTTTCGCCGTCTACCGGGTCGAAGCTCTGGTTCTGGTAGGCCACTCGCAAGCTTTTCGTCTTAGCCCAGGCGGCTAGGCGCGCTTCTAGCAGTGATCGAATAATGCGATGGCTCATATCTGGTTACTCCTTGCGGCATCACGAACGATCTGCTGGAAACGAGCCACCGTTATTCGAACAATACCCTGCGGCGCCTGTTGGCTATGCCCATACTCAAGCTCAATCGCATAAGGCAAGCAGTTCACGATATAGGCCGTCTGCCCTGCGCTGAATGTATTGGCTTCTGCCACAAGCTTGGCAAGTGTCTCGGCACCGTCTTTGTCTTCTGCTTCCAGCTGCCCTGTGCTGGGTCGTTCCAGGCTGAACTGCCAGTTGCCCCTGAATCGACCGGTATCTACCGGGCTCATGCGAATGATCGACGATCCAAGCTCGACGACAATGGCTCTGAGGGTATCGTCTATCGCGCCCTCGGCCTTCTCAGCCCATTCCCGAATGCTTAGTGCAAAGTTGTTCTGCCTCATGCCCTCACCTGCAGCTCGTAAACAAGAGGCGTACCGGCTGGATTGATCTCGTTGAGGTTGATTACGCTATAGGCCTTGCCTTGGATGGCCACCTTATTGGCTATCTCAGGCGTCCACTCCAACCCTTTCGCAGCAATCTTGAGCTTCTTGTCGCCTTGCTGGATCTGGGTGTTGGTCAGGAATTCTTGCCCGGTGTAATCAAGCAAAACGCCCGAGGCTGGCTGTTCTTCTGCTGTGCCGTCACTAACTGTCCCGGTCTCAGGATCGTATTCACCTGCTGCTGTACGCTGAAGGGTTACTGTCTGGCCGTACTGCCCGATCAGGTCCAGCGCGACAGTTGCCATATCGCTATAGAAGTCAGCCATGGCTATGCCCTCACAGCAAACAATCCGCGCCGGTCAAGGTAGTCAGCAAATTGTGTCTGGCTAGGCCGGTCAGGCGCTGCCGGTAGCAACTTGCCGCTAGTATTCGTGATCGTGCCGTACTCCCGCGTTACGGCTCCCTCCACCCGTTCCAGTGTTACTGGGCCTTTGCGGGTTTCAGGTGGCGTCAGATCGTCAGCGTGGATCTCCGCAGCCAGAGCCAACTGCCCATAGAAGATTTCACGCGGGATGTAGTTCGACTTCCTGTACGCATGATCGACGATGACACCCTCACGAGGCCAAGCCAAAGCCTGTTCCTCATGAGTGCGCCGTCCTTTCCACTTCATGCCATTCATCGCAAGGGCAGCGCGACGGAGCAATGCTTCTTGAGCTGCTTCGTCAGCTGGTATGGTCACGCCGAACTTGGCGGCATATGAGACCAGTTCAGCTGCGGTAGCGTAACTCTCTGCGTCCGGATCTCCAGCCCCAGATTCGATGATTAGCATGTTTTCTTACTCCTGATTCAACAATGCCAGCAGTTCAGCTTTCGTAGCTGTAGAACTGTACTCAACGCCTTTGGCGTCAAGCTGGGCCTTGATTTGATCCTTGGTCAGGCTTTCGCTTGAAGCTTCAGCTGTAGTTGTAGCTTCGTCAGTACCGCCGCCATTGTTACGAGCGCCTGAATCATCAGCATTCATGCGGATGGTATTGACGCCACCGGTTTCTTCAACAGTCTGAGGACCAACCTGAATCTGGCCGTCCGCGCCTGACGCATAACCCCAGCGCGCTTTAGCGTTAGGGTCGAGCACATTATCTTCTTTCTTGATAGCCATTTGCCTTATCTCCTGTCGTAAAGACAGCCCCGGTTACCCAGGGCATGCCAAGTTAAGCGGCTGTCGAGCGGATGAAGGCAATCGGGACCTGCTTACGGTCAACAGTACGCTGCCAGTTGGTAGCAAGTGCCAGGTCAGCCCAGCTTGCCGACTGTGGGCGGGTCTCAGTGGTGTTGCCGGTGATCGTGGCAGACAAGAACTTGTAGCCGAACGGATGAACCAGCATGTCACGGCGGCTCCATAGCGTCTCAACGCCACCACCGTTACCGCGAGCTTCAACGCGCTCAACAGCCAAGCCATCCAGACCAGCAGGCTGTTCTTCGGCATAACCGATAGCGCCGCCCTTGAACACGATGGAGATGTAGCTAGCGGGAGCACCTTCTGTCGCAGCTGCAATCACCGGCAAACCGTCATCAATGATCACCGTCATGCCCTGATAGCGGCCATTCAGAGGCACCTGATCACCGATTGGCGTGAAGTCAATCAGGTTCAGGATGGACAGCTGAGTGAATACAGCCGAATGCATGGCGATAGCGCCTAAAGCATTGGCGGTATAGTCGCCCATGGTGGCCTTGGCACGAATGATCGCTTCGGCCGTGATAGTGCCACCAGCATCAACAACCATGTCGCTGCCATTGCTGGCTACGTTGTTGTTGTATACACCCATGGCCGTAGCAATCACACGACGCTGCGCCTGACGCTGCCAGTAGCTCACCAGCTGACCAGCCACGAAGTCCAGCGGATCCTGATTGGTGATGTTCTTCACCAGATTCATGGTTGCCCAGCCTTCGTTCAGGTAGGCAGCACGAGCGGTCTGCTCGGCAGTGGCAATAGCCAGCGGCGTAGCGATGTCTTCGTATACATCGTTCGAGTAATTAGGCTCGATCGTGCTATCAAGACTCAACCAGAACGGGATATTGAAGACGTTAGAGGGACTGGCCAGCAGAGCATTCATCTCGTTATTGCGAGCCAGAATGCCGGAGTTGAACAGGTTGGTTTGCTCGATAACAGGCTGTTGCATGTAATCGCGCAGTTCGTCTTGGAACACTACATCAGAAAGTACAGTTGGCATTGCTTAGGTCCTTAGGGCTTTGCCGATTGCGCCTTCAAGCGCTCGTATTCGGCGGGATTGGTTCGGCGGAGCTCTACACGCTCCATGCCAGTCATTTGGTCTAACGTTTTTGCGGCCCCGCCGCTCTTGCTACCACCAGCCCCGCCGCCGGTAGCTCTCGATCCAGCAATCAGCGGAGCCAATGCCGGGTCGTTTGTGATTTCTGCCTTGTATTCAGCCACTGTCATGGCAGAGGGTCGGCCTTCTTGGTCGAGCACCACGACAACAGGCTTTCCGTCTCGGATTTCCATGCTCAGACGTGGAGCAATCAGCCGTTCCAGAACGCCAGAACTGCCCTGTACGGCTAGTTCGCCTGCAAGGGATGCAGCGGTAGCGCCTACTGTCAGCTTTTGAATCTGGGCCTGCAGAGAAGCAAGCGTCTGTTCCTTTTCGGTCAGCGCCTTGGTGTGCTTTTCCTCCCATGATTTTTGAAGGGCTTCGACGTCGCCGTTCTTACGGGCCTGTTCTTCGGCATAGCGCTTGGCTGCCTCTTCGGCTTCCTGACGCTTCTTGGCTTCGGCCTTCTTCTCGGCTAGAAGCTCTTCAACCTTGGCCTTGAGGCCGGTTACGTCTTCGCTTGGCTGAGGGATGCCTTCGACCTGCAGATAGAACTTGCCGTCTTTTTCGACGTACATAGCGGCCTGAGCCGGCTCCAGCCCTTCAAGGCTGTCCAGTTGATATTTAAGAGTCATGATGTCTCCTAGAGACGATATACAGGCCCTGCCTGAAAATAAAAGTATTTACAACGAGCTATATTGTAGATACAATGTGCACTCATTGTAGTTATTAATGAGAAAGGAAACAGATCAATGAGCGGCGTGCAGTTTATTCATGACAAGGAAGGCAACCCGGTTTTTGCAGTTTTACCGATCGACTCGTATCGCAGAATCGTTTCAGGCGACTCTGCACTGCAGGCCGAAGCGGTTGTAAAACCTTCATTACTTACTGAGGAAGACCTAATGATTAAGCTCCCTTACGCTGGCCCCGTTGGTTTCTTGGATATTCGTCAGCTGGTCAAATATTTGGACTCGAAAGGTATTCGTGATCTTGCTATTAACCAGCGTGCTCAAAAGCTTGATAAATATCCTGAAGAACAAAAGATGACACTCGACCCGATCATTCGTCGTGATTTTCTTCCTGCCAATTCTCCTTATCGGAATACGATGCAGGCTACTGCAGAGGTAGTTGATGCTTTGGTAGAGAGCGGTTTCTTTCGCCGTACTAAGAAAAAATATCCTTTCTTCGCTCGCGCCGTTAATGCCCTTGAGTTGGTTGAAGAAAAGGTCGTTACACTTTCTTAAAGAAGAACATATAGGGGGCTCTAGGCCCCCTTCTTAGATTCCAGCTCTTTCAAACGCCAACGGCTCTAGCTGTCTGATTTCTTCAAGCGTTAATGGCGAGAAGTTTCTATCCAGTTGCATCTGCGCGAATCGTTCCGCACTCAACCCTCCATCTCGAAACAGCTTCGCTCGTGCAACGCCAAGCGCTTGGTCTTGAAAGCTCGCAGGCTGCGTTTTAAGCCACTCGTAGTAACTAAGTGATGCACTGACCTGCTTTCCACCGTCCGCGCCTTTTGAGGCCCTTGTAGCGCCTTGGCTGAACAGCTTAGAGAACTTGGTGATCGGCACTACCGTTGACCGGCAATTGATATGGATAGGCGGTCTAGGTCCGGAATCAACCGGGAAGCGCTGGCCGTCTAGCGTCTTACATGTAATGGTCGTTCGGCTGTCGAGGGTTGATACCCATTCAACTTCTTTCACGACATCACTGTTAGCCTTGAGCGTTTCCATTCGGGCTTGTGACGCCACATGCTGAACCGCTGTCCTCACGACTGCTGAAGCATTGCGGTCAGTGACAGCTAGGATGCCGTCTTTGTACTGCTGCGCCTTGGTGCCTCGGATAGCCTGGATAATCTGCGTAGTGGTCTGGCCTTCGAAGAAGCCCTGACGTATCGCACCAACCACCCGTTGACGTTCTGTCTGCGTCCAGCCTTCGATAAAGGCCTCAAGCAGCTTGCCGCCGTCTACCCCTCTCACACTCAAGGGGTTGGTAGTGATAGCCGCCTTGATCGCCGCAGCGCCCGGCAGAACTGCTTCAAACGTCACCGCTACTGCTGTATCTGCTGTTGCCACTGCCGCCGCGTTGTTCAAGCTGGATGCCTCGAACTGCGCCTCGTACATAGCAAGATCCACCAGATCAAGCTGTAGCTGGTCAGTGAATCGCCCGAAGATAGCCAGAAGAATGCTGTCAATCTGGTCTAGCAGCTTCTCCTGACGCTTTCGGTTGTATTCAGTGATGTCAGGGTCGCTCAGCTTGGCCCTGATCTTTCGATCAAGCTCCTTGAGGAAGGGGGCAAACTTGGCGACCTCGTTAGCCTTTAGTTGCTCGAGCAAGACAGCATGGCGAACCGTGGCATCAAACAGTGCTGGATTCGCCGCCATCGTCTGCATCCTCCAGGCCTAAGCCGGTGCTACTGGTTTCAAGCTCGTCGCGTACATCATCGTCGGTCTTCTCAGGGTCAATCAGCTGATAGTCACGCAGCTGACGCCAGAAGTCGGACTGAGGAATCAATCCGGCCTGAACACCCTTGATCAGGCTGGCAAGCAGGTTCGAGTCAATTTGTACCCGTACAAAATTCTGATTGAGCGTGTATTCCATGGTGCCGTTGGCATTCATGAAAGCACCCATCCACTCCAGCACCTTGGTGTAGGCCTCGGATACGTTACTGACGACCAAAGAGAGAACCGAATGCTCGGCAGCGTTTTCGTTCTGCTCCTGGGTCGCTGTTTTGGCGCCGCTACCCTGCTCGATCAGACGAGCGCCTAGGGCCACCATTTGGCGTTCCTTAGCGTCCATGGCCTCTTTAGCGATGGAATTAGGCTGAGCCTGTAGGATTCCGGCGCTACCACCCTGAGGCAGCAGAATAGGCGCACGTGAGCCGAAGTAGATGCCGTTATCCTGCATCCAGTCTCGCCATTGCTCATCAAGGCCAGACATCCACACTTGAGGCTGACCGACTAGATAAGCGCTGTCTTCGTAGTCGGCGCTGTTCCGGTAGTGGGCAATGTTGAGTTCCGCCATGTCATACAGCGGGGCGTCGTCAATGCTGGAGTCGTTGCTTTCCGAGCCTAAGAAGGTAAACGGTATCTCGGTCCACTTGTTACCGCGCCCATCAGTGGGCTCACGGTAGTCATACAGATTCCAGCCACCCTCATTACGCCATATCTCAACGGCATAGCGGCCTTCTTCCGTTAATCTCAGGACGCGGTACTGGTCTTTGACCTCTTGGCCGAAGCCGTCTGCCGTGTCTTCCTCGTATTGCTCCTTCAAGACCACCAATGACAAGACATGCTGACCACCAACCTGACGGGTACGCCAGTTGATGATGTCTTCAGCCTTGTAGCTTGTTACCGTGGCACGAATGCGCCCAGCCTGCATGTCGGCAAGGGAGGCGTTGCCTTCGATGGCGGGATAGTCCACCAACAAGCCATGACGGCCCACTTCAAGCAGATGCCCGATAACCGATTGGCTCTGCTGATAAATGCTTACCCCAACGCCGTCGATGTCGGTATTGACGTACTCAAGCAGCTTAGGAACCTTGAGCGTCGGCCAAGTCGTAAATACCGCGCCTATCAGACCGTTCTTTGTCCGTCCGGTGGCGTTGTAGAACACAGCCCTAGCAAGGTAGGAATCATACCGCGCCTCGTTTTCCTTGCTCTTATCCTGAGGATTAGGCTTGGGCAGGTAATCATCCTTCCCGCCCTTGATCTTTTCGGAGCCTTTGCAGACGTCCCGCACGAGCCGCCAACGGCGAAGCGCGGCTGTTAGCTCAGGCCGTGTATATGTGACGTCCATTAGCGTGCGAATCCCATAGCAATAGTGGTAACAGGCTTCACGATTGGATAGTCCTTGTGGATGAAGTACCCACCGGCATCGTTCGTGTGGTCATTGCCTTGTGTCTTGTCTGGCTCACCGTTAGCGGCCCATACCTGTTGCTCTAACGAGTCGGCATAGGTTGGGCACTTGTCGGCATTTACTCGGTAGCGGCGCTCACCCTGGGCATTGCAGAACATCGCATTCATGGCGTTGATGCGATCCTTCACCGGCGGGTTGCTAGGCGGCGCTATGACGGCAAAGCCTGCTTGTTTCAGCTGGGCAATGTCCGTAGTACTGGCATTCACTGACTTGCGTGAGTCACCAGAGGCGTCAGGGTAGATCCTGATCTGCCGTGTATTTCGATACTGGCCATCGGCGTATAGCCAATAGCGCTCCTTAATCTTCTGAATCATGTCCGGCGTGTCGTAGCCGTTGATGATCTCATCCACCGCATGAGGCATACCAAGGCGCTTAACGTGAACGATGGCCGACATCTTGCCAACGTTGAAGTCCATGCCAATGAACAGTGGCTCGGCTGGCTGTATCGTCTCCTGGGAGGCGTTTAGCTTTCGGTCATACGTGTGGTAGATCGAACCAGACGTCAGGTTAACGAACTGACCATTCAGGTATGCCTTGATCAGCTGTTCCGGATATGACTCGAACAGCGAGGGTATGTAGTCATCAGGAAGGTTTAGCTCGTTGTCGTAGGTGCTCGCCTGGATCATTCCATAGCGCTCACCAAGCCCAGGCTTTTCCCTCACCTGTTTTACGAACTGCTGATAGACAAACTTGAACCCTTCCGGCGTTGTGGTTACGTCTACCCCATTCTTTAGCCCATCTACGTTGTAACGCATACGAGCAATGATCTTTCGCCAGGCCTGCTGCGCTTTAACCGCAGACATGACATCCAGCTCATCGACCAAGGCATGACCAATCTTGAAACCAACAATGGTCTGTGGCTTTTCCATCGAACGACAGATGATCGTGCCTCGATAAGCGCGACCGCTGTAGACGTGAATTTCGTGATTGCTTTCCTTGATATCGGCTTTTAGCCCCCAGTCGTAAGCTACCTCTTCGAATGTAGGGTAAAAGATGTCGCGGATCTGGCTATACGTTGGAGCAAAATAGCCCGCATTGACTCTGGGCCATTCCCAGAAGTGCTTGCAGGTAGCAGAAGATCCAACCCACGTCTTGCCTGAGCCGAATCCGGCAACGAATGCCCTAAACTTCTGCGGCATTGCGAGGAACTGCGACTGGGGCACATTTAGGTTAGGCTTCGGGGCGTCTCGCATCTGTTACTACCACCTCAACGCGTTGCGGCGCCGGACCTTCATCATCGCCTTCCAGCTTCTTCATGATGTCAGCGCGCTTAGCCTCAAGGTCACCAATGCGCCCAAGTAGGCGATTGATGATGTCCTCATAGCCGCGACGTCTGCGCTGGGTTGTCTTAGTTGATCCAGAGGGGCCGTTTGAATCTGTCTCTACGTCCAGATCCAGACCATCGCCCTCTTCTGCCTTCGCTTGAGCTATCAATGCCCTTCGAAGCTGAAGCTTGGCGATTTTGATGTCGTCATCAAGCGTTCCGACATTGATCTCATCCCACATGCCCTGCTCATCAGCAGTCAGGGTGTCGGAATAGATGCCATGTTTGCGGGCGTTCTGGTTACCTTTCGGCGCCCCTGTACTAGCTCCGCCGTGTTTTCGGCAGCGACCGTTAGGCATTGCGTGGGCTTTGCAAGGCTGGCCGCTGCGGGTTTTGGCTCCGCATTCGGCCATGATGACCTCGCAGGGTTACATAGGGTTGTTTCGTAAAAAGGTCATCGACGCTTTACGGTCACTCCAGACTTCACAATCTGGAAAGTACTGGCGTCGATCATGTTGACAGCCGAGCCGTCTTGCAGCTGATATCTCTGCAAGGATGGAAGACGTTCACCATCAGCTACTATGTACTCTTGGTACTTGAGAATAGTGATTCCATTACCTTTTTCATCTCCGCCTTCAATCGTCTCGATCAGTTTCTCTTCTCTTTTCACTGCAATAGCTCCATATCAAAGAATAGGACTTGCAGTGTAGTGTCAAAGACATGTTTAGAGTTAAGCGGACGGCTCATCAGGCTTCTCGTGGAGTTCGTAGCGCTTGAGGATTTCGATTACACCAGCGGCTTGGGTCTGATCAGGCAGGAACTTCACCTGTACCTCTACGGCCTGACTGGCTTCGAAGTGAACAGTGACCGCCGTAACGGACATACCCTGAAGCCCTAGAGCCTCAAGGAGTTCCTTTCCTATCGCATTGCTATATACAGCCATTACTCGATCACCCTTTCCACGAACACTGCCTTCGGGATCTCTTTCACCAGCTCAGCACCCACATAGAAGCGGGCACTGTGCTCGTCCTGTACATAGGTCAGCGCCTCCACTATGAAGGTCTGACCCTTAGCGTCTACGACCTTCCACTGTGTCATGGCCTTATCCCTTTGTTTTGGCGTAAGCGGTCATCTCTTTAGCTAGGGCAAGCATCGCTGAGTTATCAATGCTGCTGTTCGAGGCGTTCAGCTCGATGTTGTGTGCATTACCCTTTCCGAACCAGTCACCCATACCGAAGAGATACACGTTGATGCCGTTCTCTACGCAGTACTTGAGTAGCTGACGCTCACCCTTCATCAGGTTTGTGAGGGAGCCGGTAACAAGGTTCTCACCGATATTCCCGTTAAATCCGTGGGTCTTGAGCCAGTTAGCAAAGCCTTCGATACGCTTGGTGCCTACCGTCTCAAACGTCACACCCTCTGATGCACTGATCACGTCGCCTTCGTAGTAGCCATCCGCTCCAGCATCCAAGTACAGATGACCGGAGAACTCAATGTACTGCTTGCCACGTGGATGGGTGATCGTATGGAAGTTGGGGTTATTGGCTACCCAATTCCGCGTACTGCTGTATTTCGTGCCGTTGAGGACGAATATCTTGTCTTCGCTGATCTCTGCGCACCGGTTGATGACCGCCTGGTACATCTTGATCATCGTGGCTTCGTCGCAGTCGTACGGCTCGTTACAGAGATCGAAGCGTGTAGTAGCGGCCCAGGTGTCAGGATCTGACTTTAGGTGCTGGATGAGTGCATACCAATGATTGGCATACATCTCTGCCGTATAGCCTGAACTGCCAAACTTCGATTTTCCTGATGCTCCATTGCTGGGGAAATACGCATACACATGGTTGTCCCACATGATCGTGGCGCCGTACTTCTTACAGAGCTTTCCGACTTGAAGCATGCGGTCTGATGTATAGGGACGACCTTTCGTGTCATTGCCCTTGTACATCTCTGTACTGTTGGCTGACTTGAACACCCTTCCCATTATGAAACCGATGCGGAACTCATCGAACCCATGCTCTTTGGCCCGCTTGATCTCAGCCTCGGAAGGAAGCTCATAGTTCGTACCCGAGGTACCTGGGATAACCTGATCAGCACCGGCACCCATGCCAAGGTTGATATAGATCTTGCCGACCGTGTTCTTAACGCTGGAATCATTGGCTGCTGGGGCTGTTGTTGCCCCTTCAAGCTTTGGGACAGTGAATACCACCGCCTTGCCAGCCACTTTGCTTGGATCAAGCTTTGCGCCGTCAAACGTTACCGAGGTCTTCTCGCTGAAGCCTTCAAGGTTCTTGATCGTGCGTGTTGTCCCGTCAGGTAGCGTTGCCGTCTGACCTATAGCCAGGGCTGCATTGCTGATAACCGAGATACGCGCTGTATCATCTGCTACCCATACGCCATCCTTCCAATCACCTGTAGTTACCTGAGCATTAGGCACAAGGCTTAGGGTTGTCGCCTCTACTGTAGGCGTCTCTATCGGCTTTGGAGCCTCTACAGGTGCGCTAGCAGGCGTTTCTACCGCCGGGCTTGGTGCTGAGGTGCTCGCTGCCTTAATCGCAGACTCAAGCGTTTCTACGCGTTTCTCCAGCTCATTGAACTGGTCTACTGTGGGAACCGTTATACCGGCCATGTGACTCTTCCTCGTTTGATTGCCGCGCCGGACAACAGAACTCGGTCACTGGCCTATGGTTGGTGTTAAAACAGGTCGATACGCTGGGACAGGATGTCTGAATATTCCTGCATGGCTCCGCGTTGAGCGGTCAGCAGTTCCTGATCCTTGCCTGAAAGCGTTCCAAATACCGGATTGGATGTGATGAACACGTTCAGTTTGCCAAGGCGGTCATCTAGCTCAGCCTTTTCGTCAACTACTCGTTGTTGATGCGGTTGCAGCTCGCTCATAAGCACCTCAGTCATTGGTTGTTTCGGATTGAATCGTAAGCACGCTCGCAGGCACTGCCAGCGGCTCTAGTTCGGTCAGCTTCTTTAGCCAACTCTCCCGCTCGCTCATCAATGCGGCTGAGCACGTTGGCAAGCAAAACGCTGGGGTCGGGCCTTGTCTCGCTTCCGTTGGTAGTTCCGGTATCGCTGGAGCAACTACGGACGGACTGGGCGAGACGATCTGCCTGTTTACGCAACCGCTCAGAAGCAGCGTCAGCATCACGAGCATCAGCTTCTGCGGCTTGGATCTGCTGTTGGGCATCGGTTCTGATCTTCTCTATCTCAGCTTGACGGGCTTGTTCTTTGGCTCGCGCCTCTCTCTCTTCCGTCGCCCTGAGCGTTGCCTGTTCGGCTTGTGCGTCACTCTGTTGCTTTTCCCACTTGGCATTAGTGGTGTTCACTCCATATCGGTAAGCCCCAAACAGGCAGCCAAGCGCTATAGCGATAGCCAGTGCCCACTTAATCAGGACTTCAGGAATGATGGTCACGCTACCTTGCCTCCAGCCTTCACAAAGGCCGCTAGCAGGTGGTCAATGTTGTGCTCATGCTGTCCGTACCCGGCGCCCGGAAGGCTTGCCCAGATATTTCGGCATTTAGCGATTGCAGAGGCGAAGCGTCCGGCCTTGATGTCATCAAGAGCCCTTTGCTCCCTGAATTGCTGGATGGCGTACAGGTCCTGACTGATCGGGCCGAAGTCCGGCAGCTTGAGCAGAGCCTTATAGTGGGGCCAGTAGCGATACAGGATTTGATAGCGACCGGCAGCCGTGGAGTTGGTTGCCTGATTGTAAACATTCGGATGATCCGAATAATCCCGCATCAGGAGCATCTTGTTTGGCATGGAGCCTACAAGAACGTTATAGCCGTCGTCAGACAAGGCCAGCATCTTTGGGCCAATCTCACTTGCAGCCAGGGTATCCAAAAAGGCGCAGACGTTCTCACCGCCTGCTTGTTGTGCGGTGATACGCGGCA
>NZ_VLKY01000008.1 GCF_007830155.1 Pseudomonas duriflava | reverse complement strand
GGCCTTGGTGTAGTCTGCACCGGTGGTGCCGCTGGCAATAGTCACATCAACGCTAAAGTTATTACCATTTACCGTGCCGGAAACAGTAATCGTACCTGAAGCAGTAGCTGCACCAGTACCTGCAGCGACTGTGCCTTCGAAATACTTGCCCTTGAGTGAGTCAGTGCTCATCTCGTCGATCTTCACGCTGATCATTTCGTTGGCCGCACTGCCGACCTGGAAAGTTGTAGTCCCAAACGAGCCGTCGAGCAGCTTCTTGCCACCAAAGGTAGTGGTGTTGGAGATACGGTCAACTTCCTTTTTCAGTTCGGTCACTTCGTTGTTTAGAGCCTTTCGCTCGTCATCGCTGTTGGAACCGTTGGCCGACTGCAGAGCCAGGTCACGCATACGCTGCAGCAGAGAGGTAGACTGCTGAAGAGCACCTTCTGCGGTCTGTGCCATGGAGATGCCGTCGTTGGAGTTCTTGACGGCTACGTTCAGGCCGTTGACCTGAGAGGTCAAACGGTTGGCAATCTGCAGACCTGCCGCGTCGTCCTTGGCGCTGTTGATGCGCGAGCCAGTGGACAAGCGCTGCAACGTAGTTTCCATCGATTTGGAAGAAGCGTTCAGGTTACGCTGAGTGTTCAGCGAGGCTACGTTAGTGTTAACTGTTAAAGCCATGATGTTGTCCTCCGACGGACATAATTTGTTTGCCTGACTTGCGACCCGGCCTGACAACCAATGAGTTCGCGTTCATTTACTGTTTCGGCGTTTTCACTGGAAGCTTTAGGGGGTCAATCAAATTTTTTATCTTTTGACTTGACAGGTAAGCAATCAAGATCCACCTCAAAGGCCTACCCTCCTATCCAGTACCTTTAATATCGGACGGCTTGCCTAATTCTTTAGGCCTTTCAACTATTTTCAAAACAAAAATTATGAAGCTGGAACCATGTAAAAATGACTTCAGACTATTTCCAGCCAAAAAAAATCAATAAATTGAATGCTGTCTTTTGTAAAACCACCAAAGTTCAACTTTTTGATAAAATCAAATAATCAAAAAAATAAACTTATAGAATTGACACTAAAGCACTGACCAACCTATATATACAGTCATATGCTTAATCAAACTATCCAAATGAAATCAAGCATAAAAAAGCCTCTTATTTCTAAGAGGCTTTCGTTAATTTCTCGAATTAATTATGGCATCCAAGCTTTATACCAAGCTTCTAGATTCTTCCCTTCCAAAGTCCACTCACGCATGACTTTTTCTTTGAGCTCCTCACCCATAAGAGCAGTAGCGTCTAAATCATTAAGATGCATATTTATAGCTTCCACCCAATCCTTAAAGCGATTCCTAACTCTTGTAGCCGGAAGGTCATTTCGATAAGGACGGACATCACTACAAATCACAGGAAAACCACAAGCACCATACTCTAGTAATCGTAAATTACTTTTGCATTCATTAAAAAGGTTATCTTCAAGCGGAGCTAAAGCGATATCTAAGTTTAGCTTTGCCAAGGCGACTGGATACTCAACTAAAGAAACACCACCGTGTATCTCTTTAACATACGGCTTAATCTTGTCGGGACACATACCAAAAAAGACCCAATCAACTTTCTGAGAAAAATGCTTGATAACATCAGCTATCATCTCAAGATCACCGGTATGCCCTGAACCTCCGGCCCATCCGACACGTGGACGCTTACTCACGCGCCTTTCGGATTGAAGTCCCTTCCACCACTGAACAGGCAACCGGTTTTCAACTACACGAATGTCAGTGTGTAAGCCTGCAAATACTTCAGCAAGCGCCTCGGTAGAAACTATAAATCGATCCGTATAACCCAAGCCTATACGGAGCGACTTTAGAACATCTTTAGGTACATGTTGGCGATGAATGCTTTTTAACGGGACATTAGGAAGATAGTCATCCAATTCGTAAACTTTGAAAGCTTTTGAAAAAGCTTTCATTCTACGCATCGCCTCTAGTCTATCTTCCTGGATTTGTCGCTGTAAAATAATTACATCTGGATCATAACGCTCTAAGTCAGTAACATGCATCAAGCCGATGGAAAGGGTTCCATCAATCATTTCTGCATTATGCAAGGCGCTAAAAGGTTGTATAACTCTGTAATTACCGCAGCCAAATTCATCAGCAGGATGAGCCAAAACAACAGGTAGTGGCCGCCATGACATAAGTGGTCGCCAGGAAATTTGAGGGTCAGTCAGCTTGAATCCACCGGGCTGTACTAAAGAGAAATTCGGGTTATAGGCTGGATCTCGAGCTAAGCTAGGCAACCATTTTGCATAAATAGCATCTTGCTCTTCAATAAATCGTTTCTGCTTTTTAACAACAGGCAGAGTATCAACGCTTTTTTGACTTACACTTCCCTCATGCAATACAATAGAATGAGGAGTCCAAACAATCAGATAGCCACTTTCCCTTACCTTCAGACACAAATCCACATCATTATATGAAACTTTGAATGCCTGCTCGTCTAAGCCGCCCACTTCCTGATATACAGACTTTCTAATCATCAAGCATGCCGCAGTGACAGCACTGTAGTTTTGGTCAACTTCTAATCTTTGCATATAGCCAGACGCATCCATAGACTCACCTATAAAAGGATGCTCGGCAGGACCACATAGGCCTAAAATTACCCCAGCATGCTGGACAGTTTTGTCTGGAAATAGAAGTTTCGCGCCCACAATTCCTACTTCGGGACGAAGCGCGTGATTTAGCAATTCCTCAAGCCAACTCTCACTAATGATAGCTGTATCATTATTCAACAATAAAAGATAATCGCCTTTAGCAACTTCAGCGGCTTTATTATTGATAGCAGAATAATTGAAAGGATATGGATAGCGTAGTACTTTTAACTTTTCATCCCCAAGCGACTCAATAGCTGCAAGCCATTCTTTTGCGTCCGCCTCATCACTATCGTTGTCAATGATAATAATTTCATAATTATCATAGCGCGTAGTTTCAAGAATGCCTTCAACACAACGGCGAAGCATTGCAAGCTGATTCTTGGTTGGTATTAAAATCGAAATTAATGGCCTTTCTTCTTGCTTATAATAAATATGATAGCGACCAGGAAGACTAGAAGTTACTTCCGCATTTTCGTAACCTCGATCTCTTAAATGTCGCTCGATTGCTTTTATTTCATTTAAATTATCGCGCAAAAGAGGGGTAGAGCTAATAGTCAAAGGTTCAGGAACATGGCCCAGTCCAGCGAATCCGCCTTGTTGAACTAAACGCAGTAAATAATCAAGCTCAGCGGCATCCTCTAAAGCAGGGTCAAATTTTCCAACTGCACAGAATTCCTCACGGTTAAAAATCCAGTGCTTAGCCATTCCTGTAGGAAAGCTCAACAAATAATCAAGATTAAAATCGGGCCGCAATGCGGCGCCTAACGAGCCATCTTTATAACGATGCACCTCGTCTGCATAAATAGCTCTATAACCTTGTGCCTTAGTTAACTCTACGGCTAATGTAGCTACTCCACCTTTTGTGAACTCTGAACCAGCCTCGACCAGCATAAACCATTCAAAGTCAGAACTTTCAACAAAATCATTGATCTTATAAATACGCTCTTCAACAGAACATAAAACATGTTTTATGTTTAATGAAGAAGTATCGGTAGCGTGACCACCAAAAATCACACACTCGCAACTCAAGAAATCATCAGAAATTTCCGCCAGGCTATTAATAGTTTTATTTATTGCAGCCTGGCTAGAGGAAGAGTCAATGACTAATACGCCTAGCTTTCGATCATTACCAGAATCTAGCAAATATTGTTTTGTAAGTTTTTCTTGAGTAGGTGAAAGCTGACGAGCTAAAAGCCAGCTGTCCGTGCTATTACTTGCTGCTTCATCCTTATATACAAAAGAGTTCAATGGAGAACCAATAGCACCTAATCTATCAGAAGGAAAATGCAGCTTTCTTTTAACTTTTCCTTCGGCAGCGCTTTGTGTTTTCTCTATAAAACCTTCTAAGGCGCTCCAAAAACCTGCTTCTATTGCCCTATATTCTTTCGTATATTCATGTACAGACTTTTGCGCCGCCTGGATCTGCGCAGAATCACAGCCTAAAGCGATACCCGCTTGGCCATAGTCTTTCATTACACTAAGAGGGTAATGGCTGCTTTCAGCTAAAAAGACAACCGGACAGCCGCACAAAAGCGCTTCAAAGATAATAGTAGAAGGCTCATATACATAGAGTAGTTCAACGGACTTAAGGAGCTGAGCTAACTCATAAGCATTACGATGCTTTACTCTCGAGGAAATTTCAATTGAGTCTTTGGTAACAGGCGAAGGCTTCCCATCATTTTCTAAAAAGCGATGTAAGAATACCGCAGTCCCCTTTCTAGTTTTATCATCAGCCCCTACGCTATTAAATATCTTTGTATCCACTAGCGGCATATGAAGTAAATCAGCTTGCCATCCCTCTGGGACAACAGCCAAACCATGTGTATAAACAAGATCTGTAGCAGCTAAGTCAATAGGTGTTCCTGTCAACTTTCCAGGGTAATTTAATAGATAGCGCACTACATTTTGAGCGCTTAAGGGATTGTCTGATATCACTTCGGGATAAACTACTATGGGACTTCTATCTGCATCATAGTGCCCCTGAACAATATCAGGCGTTAATACAGGCGTGCGCAGACTGCTACTTACTACAGAAGTAAGTACATAAGCCTCTTCACCTTTAAGATTAAGAGCGTGACATAGATTGTGTAAAGCTCGAACTCCACCAGAATTATATCTAAAAGCCGGAGCCCATATATAATAAGGTTGCCGTAGAGGCGCATATAATCTGGACGACATAGTCTAACCCTTCAGACAGGTGATATTTGAATTATGCTTTAAAGAAAGAGTTGATAGCATGGCATACCCTTTCCACCATCTCGCTGGTCATCTGAGAGAAAAGAGGCAGTCGTAGCAATCTCTTAGATATATCATTTGTCACATCTAATCCTCCTGAAACACGTGAATAGCGCTTCCCTGCTGGAGAATCATGCAAAGGTACATAGTGAAAAACCGCAGCTATGTTTAACCCCGCCAAAAAATCAATTAATGCTTTACGCTCAGTCTCTGTCCGGCATGTCACGTAAAAGATATGCGCGTTTTCCGGTTTCCCATTGATAGTAGCAGGCAAACTCAAGTAGCCCTTTTCTGCAAGCGGCTTCAGAGAAGAATAGTAACTGAGATACAGTTCTCTACGATGAGCATTGATATGCTCAGCGTGTTCTAGCTGTGCATAGAGAAAAGCAGCTGTTAACTCGCTAGGCAGGAAAGATGAGCCGATGTCCACCCAAGTGTATTTATCAACTTCTCCACGAAAAAATGCTTTCCGATTTGTTCCTTTTTGCCAAATAATCTCAGCCCTTTCTATGAGCTTTTCATTATTTATTAAAAGTGCTCCACCTTCGCCGGATATAACATTTTTTGTTTCGTGAAAACTAAGACAGCCTAGATCACCGATAGTACCCAGTGCTTGGCCATCATTCTTGGCCAGAATCGCTTGCGCTGCATCCTCGATCAAATAAAGTTCATGCTTCTGACAAATATCTTTTAAAACTCTCATATTGCATGGTTGACCGGCGTAATGCACAGCTACGATAGCTTTTGTTCTGCTTGTAATCGCCCTCTCTATTAACTCTTCGTTAATGTTCAATGTATCCGGTCGAATATCTACAAAAACAGGAATTGCGCCCCGTAACACAAATGCACTGGCAGTAGAAACAAAGGTGAAAGAAGGCATCAGCACTTCATCGCCTGCCTGAATATCAGTTAAAAGCGCAGCCATTTCCAGTGCAGCAGTACATGAATGCGTAAGCAAAGCACGTTTACATACAAGATTTGTCTCTAACCACTCGTGGCAACGCCGAGTAAACTCACCATCTCCTGACAGAACTCCATTGCTGACGGCCTGCGCTATGTAGGAAAGCTCTTTACCTACAATGAACGGCTTTCCAAAAGGAACTTTTTCTGCTTTCTGAGAAATTGCCTGTGCGATTATCTCCGTCAAGCTACCCACAAAATCCTTCTGCTCCGCCAGATCCAAATCATAAGAATTTCTGTACTCAGGAAGTGACATATTGCTACTCCACGCCGCACGCTAGCGCTGTAAAATGAATGACACTCCTTTGAGAGGCTAGTCAAATATAAGACTTAATAAAGCCAATTTTTGGAGTCTGATTCTTCATAGCAATGGTTATGCCAGCTTTTTTTGGCTGCATAATCAGTAGTTTGCGTGAGGGAGAGACAATAAAATGTCAAAAAATAATTAGCGATGGTGCCTGATCAAGCCCATGGCTAAGGTTTTACCAAAGGATGACGACAAATTGACGAAATGGCCGCTATGCAGACAAGCCATAAAATAGCAGGTGGTAAAAGCGTTAATGAAATAACAGCTTCTTATTTTGGCATGTAACTTTTCTTTATTTTTATGCCAAATTCTTCGTGTGTTCTTGTTAAAACCGCTGGATTTCCTCTATACATCGAATGAGCCATACTACTTTTAAGCAGTACAGATCCAGCCACCAGATAAGTTTCATCTTTTATGTCGATTGAATTTACCGTAGCAACTGAGCTTCCAAAAAAGCATAAATCCCCCATATCACACCCTGCCCCAACAATGCAGCCAGGAGCAACATAATTATGGCTTCCCATTTTAAGGTTATGGCAGAGCAGACTTTTAGACCATATTGTGTTGTTATCACCCATATTAACGAAGGGTTCGATAATCACACCTTCTAAAAATATATTATTTTCGCCAATAGAAACATTACGAATCCTGACAGAGGGATGAATATAATTTATCATCCTATACCCCTTCTTTTTCACTTCATCAAAAACCTTTTTCCTGTACCTCATATTTGAATAGCCAACGGCCACCAGAAAATTGTGCTTATCTGTTGGAAATTTTTTTTCGATATCCTCGAAAGGATAGACAGGAATACCACAAAACTCTTTTTCTTTTAGAAACTCTCCATGCACACAAAACCCTACCAAGTGATTATTGCTATCACTCTCGAACTTCAAGTAATAATACATCAGCTGAGCAAAATCACTCGCTCCAAAAATTATAATATTCCTCATATCAGCGGCCAATTTTATCCCTGGTTAGCCTTATATAACCGGCTTTCTTCAGGAAGGTAAAACTCTTCTAAACTGGTGGGCATTCTTACGTTCATACCAAGTAACCGTTTACCATCCTCACCGAATTGCTTCATTAACTCGAGAGATATTAAGCGTGGATAGTCAAAACGTTGCCGCATATAAGATCTGCAATAGTTTAAGGTTAACGCGTGCCTTGGGACATCAGTAGTATTTTTACCTGCAGCATGAAAACATCTAGGATTAAAAACAATCATGTCTCCTGCATTACAGCAGGCTCGTTTTGCTTTTTTGAAAAACTCATCTGTATCAGGCGCATTTGGCAATAAATGAGAGCCCTCTAAATAGTAGGTTGCCCCATTCTCTTCAGTGAAATCATCTAAGGGTAAAATTACGCCAAGATTGGTCATATAACCTGGGATAAACCTTGGTGAATCAACATGAATTCTACCGCCATAATTACCCTGTCCCGGCGCTAGAGAAGATGACTGATAAGCGTAGAGAATGCACGTATCAGAAAGAACAGAATTTACATATTTGTTAATAACAGGATTATCCAAAATTTTTGCCATATGCTTTCCTCTAAGCATACAGTTATGAACCATACCTTTATCAAACACATTATTATAAAATATATGATCTTCAGCAATTGCTGTTTCAAGCTCTTCCCGCAGAAGCGATACTTCTTGTCCAGAAAATACTTTTGGAACTATTACTAAACCCTTACAAGTTAACTGCTCTAGAAAATTCATACATATCTCCCAGATTAATCATTTTACAAATATGAAGCTTAAATATTTGTACAAGGATGTAGATGCAGGAATTATTGACTTTAAGTAACTATTCACAACTTCAGCATTTTCAAAAGACTGTTTATGCATGACCTCTGCCTGTCCCAGAAACCAATGATACTCTACTTTAAAACTTGAGAAGCCTATCTTTCTAGCGACTTCTAATACTTCACTAGCATCAAAACCTTTATTCAGGGACTTTATAGGCTCAGCTTTTTCTAACAGATCAGGATCAAGCTCATATTTATCTTGATAGACAGTCCCATTTTTAATGGCCCCCTTAATTTCCTTAACTATTACTCTCGGCAAAGCTTCGTTCGACTTTTCCGCTAACCCCTCCATCAACAATATAAAGTCTTTATTTGGATTAAGATCAGAATAAAAAATCCCCCCTTTCCTTAAAACTCTATGAGCCTCTTTCAAAAAGTCCTCATAATTATAGAGATGATCCATAAAGGAGTAAGCTGAAGCAAAATCAAAATAGTTAGACTCAAGGCCGGTTTCCTCAGCCCTGCATTGATGTAGAGTAACATTATGCGATGAGCAATCTATATGCTTCATCATATCCCAAGTAATATCAACTCCATGAATCTCATCAAAAAGATCGCGCTCTAGATTTATAATAAAACCTGTCCCACAGCCAAAATCTATAGCTTTCCTAGCGCAACTAGGATTTAAACTCTTATAAAGACCTTCAATTACCGACCTTACTTTTGCTTTATTTTCCGGTAGAAAATGCGGACTTTTATCGTACTCCCCAATATTAGATAAGAAAGAGTGAACGGCTATATTAGCCGCTAGCGTTTTATTCCTTTCTTCCTCATTCATTTAACTTTCTCCAAAACTCTTGCATTTCATATAACTGATAGAATCTTTTCCACAATTAAACAATAAGTCTAATATACTTACGCCATGCTCAAAACCACCCCACAGCTGGGGGTACTCTGAATATCCAGCATAGTCGAACCAGTGTACATTTATATTTCTTTCTTGAAAGCTAGATTCATCCAAATAGTTTTTGGCGGCTGGCCCAGATACATATTCAGCTGCCTCCGCTTTTGTGCATAACTCCACAAGCTTACCGACACGATCTGTAGTTTCTATACAATAGTCCCAAGAGTATGAGATCTTTGTTTTTATACCCAAATAGTTACAGATTAATTCAATAAACTTTCTATTAAACACTGTAAGATTAGCCAAATTATCATCTTCATACAAAGGCAAAATCATTTCGAAGACTTCTTTAAAGTAGTTTGCTCTGCTGTAATTTGCCTTTAGCGTATGACAATGCTTTTTTTGCCATCCCGTAGTAGGTAGAGTTACATCTTTTATTTTTCTGTCAATACTCTGCCCAACTGGGATACTTAACCATTCCAGCCCTTTTGAAGTTTTTATTTTATTTCGATTGCGCCAGTCATTCTTGGTAAACTGGACCTCATCATATATAATGAATTCGTCAGAGTACGCAATCAAATCAAAATAGCCCTTCCAAGGAATGTAGTTAGATTGAATTATAGAGACTTTTTTGAAATTTTTTACGCTCATAAACTTAACTAGATCCTTAGATCTTTTTTAAAATGAACGATTCCATTAGCTCTTTAGCAGACCAGGCAATAAAATCGCCTGGTCTGAAAAGGGTTACTAGAATTCACATTTTACTAAAAAGACTCAGTGAAGAGATTTTCACATAACTCTGCTGCGCTGCCTCTAGCACAACTGACTGTAACGACAATCGAGACAGAGCCTCTGCATAGTCAAGATCTTCCAAGCCGGAACGAACAGTTTTATTAATTAGCCCTAAATCTTCATTGCTTGTCTCAGTCGCCTCAATCACATTCAAACGGCCACCGATCTGACCACGAGCTTTGAGAATAGAATCCTGGCCACTTGCCAGGTTTGTCAAAGCAGATGCAACCGAGTCGCGGACAGCAATGTTTCCTTGAGGTGCGTCAGGTGCGTCTTCTAGAACTTTTCTGAGGCTTGCGATAGAAGTAAGAATACTCTGCTTTTCTGTCGAGGCTTGTCCGCTCAAGTCATACGAGGCGCCATCGGCGGGCACAGCATCAAAGCGCATTTTCAAACCAAAGGCACTAACAACCTGAGGGAAGCTGCCACTTACCGTTTGGACCTCTCCCGATGGGCTTAGGGTCATATCAAAACTATTTCCCGTTACATTACTAACGGACAAAGCAGCCGCCGCGCCACCTGTTGCGCTTTGCCAAGCGCCTAGATCTTCAACAACAATGCCGTCAAGGGCTGTGCTGCTCGACTGTACATTGACAGCCTGACGAGTTGGCATAACGGTAAAACGCTCTCCTACTGCTTTAGGGGTCGCAGCTGCCTGCCCATCCAGATAGAAACTCATACCGCCAAAGACAACTTGATCGCCCCCTTGTGGATCCTCATCCATACGGCCTTCGTATATAGGAGTAGATGAAGCATCACTTGGGTAGGCATAAACTCTAAAGACGTCTTGCTCTGCCGTATCAAACACGATTTCAACGGCGCCGGACGGATTGTTTTGGAGGAATGTTCCATAAGAAACTTCGTCCGTAACAATAGCCTTACCGATGCTCAACGTTGAACCAGATACGCTCTGGCTACTGGTCTGCAGACGTGCCGCATTAGAAACGTTATCAAAGATGTTTTTACCGTTATCGGTAATCGCTATCTTTGTAGAGCCTGCGATTTGAACACTACGTTGGCCCTCGTCACCTACATAGGCATAGCTGCCATCTGTATTACGCACATACGGCTGGGTCTTGCCCTGAAAGCCGCCAAATAGGTATTCGCCACGGGCATTCTTGGTATTCATCAAGCCAAGCAGTTCTTCCTCGCGCTCTTTGAGCTCCGAGGCAATCGCTTGGCGGTCTGTCTTGCTTAATGCACCGTTACCTGCCTGGACTGTCAGCTCACGAACACGGTCAACAACATTGCCAATGCTGTCGAGTACGCTTTCCTCTTGGGTGAGGCTGTTCTTAGCTGCAGTCAAATTATCTGAGTACTGCTTAAGCGCCGCCTGTTCTTGGTCCAATTGCAATAGCCTTACTGCAGCTACTGGATCATCAGCAGGTGTCAAAATTTTCTTACCGTTACTGATCTCTTCCTGAGTTCGTGCTGCATTCGAATAGGTCCGCTGAATACCGCTGACGCCACTGTTATACGCTTGAAGACTAGAAATGCGCATGGCTTACTTACCGAAGTGAATTGTAAAGGGTATCGAACACGGACCTTGCCACCTGAATTACTTGGGCAGAGGCGCTGTAATACTGTTCGAACTGAATAAGCTTGGCTGCTTCCTCATCTAGATTTACCCCTGCCAGCGAATCACGATTGTCTTGTGCCTGCTTGAGCAGTGCGCTAATCGAGTTGCTGTCTACGCGGGTTTGAGACGTCAAACTGCCGACACGCTCTACTAGATCGCCATAGCCACCATTAAAAGAGACGCCCGAGTTAGTAACTGGCTGTCCTGCAGCGTCATAGCTAACACCAATCGTGGCCTTGCTCTGCAAGTCGACTAGCTTGAGACCATTTCGGTTATCAGACACCCCATTGGTGTTCATCGAAAGATTGAACGTATCGCCCGTCTCTGGAACACCACTGAATTTCAGCTCAAAACTATAATCACCGTTGCCCAGTTTTAAGGTATTACTTTGTCCTGGTGTGACCGTAATGGTTGATGCATATGTAGCAGGTGTTGTACCAAGCTCAAACTGAGCCGTGCCGCCAGTGATTGAAAGCTGATCGGGCTCACTAAAGCTTAGCGTAAGCCCATTGCTACCCAGCAGGCTTTCTAGATCTGCTTTATTAATAGGCGTAGGGCCGTCAACCAAATCAGGCTGACCGATTGAGCCATTACCGCGGTTTTGCAGGTTGCTGCTGGAGCGAACAGGTGCAGTAAAAGCCAACTGCTCAGGTTGGTTAAGCTCTTGGCCAACATCTCGCGCGCCCGTACGGGTTGGCATAAGCGTGTAGGTATCACCAGCCTGATAACTCGTCCCGTTTACAGGTATATGGAAACCAAGCCCTGCAACATCTTCTGCACCTACGGTGAAAGTTGTGCTTCCCGGGGATGACTGAACCCAGCTTCCCCCAACCGGACGGATACGATATGTAGCATTCGTCCCGCTTGAAAGGAACTCCACTTCATAATCGCTTGTGGTCAGCTTCGAACTGTCATCAATATAAACATTCACCCCATTAGGGTAACTGCGCTGCGCTTGTAGGTCGGCTGAGTTGATATCCTTGAAAAGAGCTGAGCCTACATTGCCTTTAAGGTCCAGTCCTTGGGACAACTGATCATTGACCTGCTCGCTGATCGCCATGGCCATGCGGCCCAACGAGTTAAATGTTGGGTCAAGTACTTGGCTGCGATACCGCAACAGGCCGCCCAACTCACCGCCGCTAATTTGGCTTGTAATCGGTTGAGTCACACTGCCGCTGCTAAACTCTACCTGCATACGCATTGGGTCAGAGGGGCTTGGCGTTACAGCAATAGAATTAGCTCTGCTCCCTACAACCAATGGCTGACCTGAGCCGATAAAAACATTTAAAGATGTTGCGTCTTGCTCAACAACTTGCACGCCTACCAATTCAGACAACTGGCGTATAGCTTCATCACGCGCATCAAGCAGATCGTTCGGACTTTGACCACTTGGCTTAATTTGAGTGATTCGGTCGTTGTACTGACTAATACTGACAGCAAGGTTATTCACTTGGTCAGCAATAGAGCTCATCTGCTTATTAAGAAACTGGTTTTGGTCGTCTAGCCGGTCGTATACCGAATTGAACCGATTGGCCAGCCCTTCTGCCTCGGACAGCACAAGCTGACGCGCCGGTACGTCCGAAGGAGACTCTACCGAAGCCTGCATCGCCGAGAAAAAAGATTGTAGGCTGGGCGTTATGCCTGTAACCGTACCCGACAACAAAGAATCAAGCTGATCGATCTGGCCTTTATAGGCAGCTATATCGCTGCTTACCATCGTGTTGCTACGTACTTCAGCAGTCAGGTAATCACTAGCTAGACGGCGCACATCAACAGCTTGGCTGCCTGTGCCTATCCAGTTAGTGCCCTCCTGTAATGGATTACCAGTGCGCTGTAATAAGTCTTGGCGCGTATAACCAGGCGTATTTACATTGGTGATGTTATGCCCAGTAACGGTCAATGCCGTCTGAGTTGCCCTTAGGCCGGATAGCCCAATGGAAATTAAACTAGCCATGGTTTAGCCTCAAGATCTATTTAGCTTGTTGTCTAACGCTGCAATTGATTGGTAAGCATTCATGCTTTGAGCAATCTGAGTGATCTTCCGAGCGTATTGAGGGTCAGTGGCGTAACCGGCCTGCTGTAGCCCTTTCATGAATTTCTCGGAATCGCCTCCACTACTAAGTGCCTTCTGGTATCGCTGGTTGCTTTGCAAAAAGCTTACGTAGTCATTAAAACTGTCGGCAAAGGAGTCATAAGCTCTGAACTTGGCAACTTCTTTTACCGGCTGACCGCCCACAAACTCTGTGGTTACGGCTCGAGCGGAGCCCCCTTGCCAGCCATGCGCTTTAATGCCAAACAGGTTGTGACTGCTGCTTCCGTCCTGTTGCCGGATAATGGACTTACCCCATCCGGTTTCCAGAGCCGCCTGGGCAACCAGGTAACGAGGATCCACCCCAATGCGTTTCGCCGCGTTTTCAGCCATGGGCAACATGGTGTCGATGAAGTCCTGACGGCTGCTGAACGATGACGAACTTACCGCCAACGGCGGCTGGGCATAGCGGCGAACACTCAAATCCTGTGCCGTACCATTCTTCAAACTTCTATCGGCCGTTCCGGCCAAAGCTTGAGTCTGCTTCCAGTCATTTTGTGCCAGGGCCGTTGTACGGGTAGCTGTGGTCGTCGAACTCGTATCCGGCACGATACCAGCCATGACACGATCGACCAGCTTGCCCGGCAGCGCCAAACGGCGCATGTTCAGCAATTTGGAATCATCCCGACCGGCGCTAGTTGGCTCGTTTGTCGCTACGACCTTGTCCTGCGCCTGTGCTTTGGCGATGTCAGCAGGCGCAGGACTGCCCTGCCCTACCTGAGCGAATGGATTAGGACGGCTAGGCCCATGATTCGTCTTGGACAGCTGACGTTCCAGCACACTGGCCAACCCCAAGCCCCCGCCTTCGCGAGCGAGCGAGATCGACATCTGCTGGTCGTACATGCTCTGGTACTGCTTGGTGGTTTCGCTCTGGAACGGGCTGTCCTTGTCGGCCAGAACCTCGTTGGCCGAACGCATGGACTTCATCATTTGATTCAGGAATAGCGATTCGAACTCCTGAGCCACTTTCTTGATGTTTTCTTCACTGTCCCGGTTTTTGCCCTTCATCTGGGCCAGGCGGTTCAGGTCGGTATAGGCGCCTGAATCGACGTTACTGCTGTAGGTTCCGCCCAAGCGAGAGTCCATGATTACTGCTCCGTTAAATCACGATCAGATCGGCTTGCAATGCACCGGCCTGCTTAAGAGCTTCCAGAATGGCCATCAGATCACTGGGCGCCGCGCCCACTTGATTGACTGCCCGGACGATTTCATCCAGCGTGGTACCTGGGCCGAACTTGAACATCGGCTTGGCCTCCTGGTTGGCTCTAACCGTCGAGTTTGGTACTACTGCCGTCTCGCCATTGGAAAGCGGGTTGGGCTGGCTGACGATCGGGTCTTCGCTGATGGTGACCGTCAGACTGCCGTGGGTAACGGCCGCCGGAGATACCTTTACGTTTTGCCCGATTACAATGGTTCCGGTACGAGAGTTGATAATGACTTTCGCAACGGCTTGGCCGGGGTTGACTTCCAGGTTTTCCAGTACCGAGATGTAGTCGACACGCTGGCTAGGATCCATAGGTGCCGTCACGCGCACCGAGCCGCCATCAATGGCTGTAGCTACTCCTGGGCCGAGCAGTTCGTTGATCTTGTCGACGATGTGCTTAGCCGTAGTGAAGTCAGACCGGTTAAGGTTCAACGTAAGGGAATTCCCCTGGTCGAACCCGCTCGGCACTGGACGTTCTACCGTTGCGCCTCCAGGAATACGCCCGGCTGACGGAACGTTAACTGTAATCCGCGAGCCATCTTTACCCTCGGCATCGAAACCGCCGACAACCAGATTGCCTTGAGCAATAGCATAAACGTTGCCGTCGATCCCTTTCAGCGGGGTCATCAGCAGGCTACCGCCTCGCAGACTCTTGGCATTACCAATCGACGATATGGTTACGTCGATTGTTTGCCCTGGCTTGGAAAAAGCTGGCAGGTCCGCATGAATGGATACGGCCGCCACGTTTTTTAACTGCACGTTGCCACCGCTCGGCACCTTGATCCCGAACTGCGCCATCATGTTATTGAATGTTTGCACCGTAAACGGCGTCTGGGTTGTCTGGTCACCCGTACCGTTGAGGCCGACCACCAGACCATAGCCGATCAACTGGTTGCTCCGGACGCCCTGGATGCTGGCGATGTCCTTGAGGCGTTCTGCCTGGACTGCCGTAGCCGACAGAACCAGCGCGAAGGCAACGCAAAGGTGTTTCAACATGGCTTCTTGCCTCAGAACGGAAACAGCGGACTATTAAAGAACCGGCTCAGCCAACCGGGTTGGCTCGCATCAGCGAAGGCGCCCGTGCCCGAGTAGGTAATACGGGCATCAGCCACTCGCGTAGAAGACACTTCGTTGGTAGTGCTGATGTCATCTGCCCGAATCAGGCCGGAAATACGCATCAACTCATTGCCAGTGTTGAGGGTCAGCCATTTTTCACCGCGGACCGCCAACACCCCATTAGGCATAACATCCGCCACGGTAACCGTCAGCGAGCCACTCAGGCTGTTGCTTTGAGCCGCCTGGGCATCACCTGCCGACTCACGCGAACCCTCGAACTGAGCACCCAGGTTCAATTTACCGCTCGACAACGGATTGGCAATTTGTCCTGAGGTACCAAATAGCGAAGTGATGCCCAGGTCAGCCGAACTGTCTTTGGAGATATCAGAACTCGCTTTCTTGCTCGCCTGCGTTTTTTCTTCCAGCGTAATGGTAATAATGTCACCTACGCGGAAGGCTTTACGGTCCGTATACAGGTTCTGATCGAACCCAGGCTGGTAGATAGAGCCATTGTTCTGCGCAGCTGGCATCGGCGTACGCGGCAGCACAGGCGCATAGTGCGGATCGTTCGGTTGCGCAGACGGAGCTACGCAACCTACCAGTACGACAGCACCCCATACTGGAACAAGAGCAAGAAGGCGATTCATGAAACAACGACCTCGCAAAGTAAAAGCGATTACAGATTCTGCGTGACGAAGCCAAGCATCTGGTCAGCAGTAGAAATAACTTTCGAGTTCATTTCATAAGCACGCTGGGTAGTAATCATGTTCACCAGCTCTTCCACCGTGCTGACGTTAGAATTTTCCAACGTGGCTTGCATAACTGTTCCCAAACCGTTCAAACCGGGCGTGCCGTTCTGAGGAGCGCCGCTGGCAGCGGTTTCCATGAACAGGTTGTTACCTACTGCTTGCAGACCAGCCGGGTTGATGAAGTCAGCCGTTTGGATATTGCCGATGATTTGCGGTGTTGCATTGTTGTTGGCGGTAGTCACGGATACCGTGCCATCCTCACCCACAGTAAACGTACGCGTCTCTGCCGGAACCACAATGGCCGGCTCTAGCGGGAAGCCATTGGCTGTTACAACCTGGCCATCGGCGTTCAGGTGGAACGTACCGTCGCGGGTGTAAGACACCGTGCCATCTGGCATCAAAACCTGAAAGAAGCCCCGACCATTAATTGCCATGTCAAGCGGCTGGTCAGTAGTCTGTAGACTGCCTTCGGTAAAGTTCTTTTGCGTACCGACAATACGCACGCCGGTACCCAGCTGCAGACCGGAAGGTAACTGGCTGTCCTGAGTCGACTGAGCGCCCGGCTGGCGACGCACCTGATACAACAGGTCCTGGAATTCAGCGCGGTCGCGCTTGAAGCCTGTAGTGGACACGTTGGCCAAGTTGTTGGAAATGGTCGTCAGGTTCATATCCTGGGCGGATAGACCCGTCTTGCTAACCCACAATGCTGATAACATAGCGTACTCCTAAGCGCCGGCTTTACGGCGGTTCATGCTGTAATCAAGAGAGCTGCAAAACCTTTGCCATTGCACCGGCATTGTCTTCAGCGGTACGCATCATTTTGATGTGCAGTTCGAACTGACGAGCCAAGGCCAGAACTGAAGTCATTTCCTCAGCAGCATTGACGTTACTAGCCTCGACGAAACCTGAAACGACGCGAACATTGGCGTCGGCGGCGGCCGGCTGCTGGTCTTTTGTATGAATCAAGCCATCCGTACCTTTTTCCATTTGTTTAAGGTCAGGATTAACAAGCTTGATCCGATCCACTTCGGCTAGTACACGTGGATTTTCACCGAGGGCGCGGATGCTAATGGTCCCGTCCTGACCGATCTCAACTTTGGCTTGCGGCGGAATAGCAATAGGGCCACCGTTACCAATCACCGGGAACCCAGAACTGGTACGCAGTTGACCGAGGGAGTCGATTTGCAGGCTGGCCGTACGCACATAGGCTTCCCCGCCACTAGGGGCCTGTACGGCAATCCAGCCGTCACCCTCAATCGCTACATCCATATCGTTGCCTGTCTCTTGTAAGGCAGCCGGAGTGAAATCTGTAGCCGGCCGCTCGCTCATGGCATAAACGCGCGAAGGGTGGGTATCGCCAAAAACCTGCATCGAACGCGCCTGCTCAAGGTCTTTACGAAACCCTGAAGTAGAAACGTTTGCCAGGTTATTGGCGTGTGCACGTTGCGCCATTTCATTTTGAGTGGCGCCGGTCATGGCTACATACAGCAACTTGTCCATAGATTCCTCTAGCGACGGTTTTTTTGCAGCAAAGTGCTTCGTGCCAGATACAGAGCAAGTTCCGTACCAATGATTAATCAAAAACAAATCACTGAATTTAAAAGAAAAAAGCCTCAAAAGAGGCTTTTTTCATAGGGTGCCGGAATATTGTTGCCGCTTGCGGCAAAGCTATTCGCTAGAGTTACCGGATCTGGATAATAGTCTGAGCGATTGTACTTTCGGTCTCAATGGTTTTGGCATTTGCCTGATAATTTCGCTGGGCGACAATTAAATCGACCAATTGAGCGGTTAGGTCAACGTTCGAATCTTCCAGAGAGCCAGCCTCAAGCGTACCCAAAATACCAGTTCCAGGCTCACCGGGCACAGGCTCCCCGGAAGAAGAGGATTGAATCCAGTTGCTGCCTCCAATAGGCGTAAGCCCTTGGGGATTAGCAAATGTAGTCAAGATAACTTGACCCACATTTTTGGACTGTCCATTTGTATAAGTTGCGAATATGGTCCCAGAAGAGTCTGTAGACAGACCAGATAATTGGCCAGTCGTGTAGCCGTCCTGTCTGATGCTAGTAACAGCAGATGTATTGTTAGTTTGAGTAATCTTACTGATATTCAGCGTTACTCCGTCAGCATTGGCTGCAGCACCATTAGAGCCCCAAGTCACTGGGGAAGTCGTACTGTTAGTAATGGTTGCAGGAACCCAATTTGCCAACGTTAAAACATTATTTGCGTCCACACTAAAATCAGACGACGTAATGCCTGTCAACTTTCCATAGGCATCAAAATCCACCTCAGCAGAATAAGGCGTTGTCAAAGTAGGATCAGCCGGGTTACGCCCATCCATAGTGACGTACATATTCCATTGGTTAGTATCGGTCTTGGCAAAATACTGCATCATCGTATGCTCGTTGCCCTGGCTATCAAAAACACTAACAGATGTAGACCAATTATATGTTGAAGCATCCGCCGGATTAAATGTTGCTGCAGTAGGAACTGTAGCTGTTGAATTCAGCGTTAATATCTGCTCAATCTTGGAAGTAGCTTTAGGTAACTGAGGCGTCGTGTCGACTACCAAGTCCGTTACCTCTCCCTTCATAAGAGTGCCATCAACATCAGCCTGATAACCCTGAAGCTTATAACCTGAGTTATCAACTACATTCCCATTTTTATCTGAGCTAAAAGTTCCATTACGTGTATAAATTTCAGCCCCACTATTGCTTACTTTAAAAAAACCCTGACCATTAATAGCCAAATCCAAACTGTTACCAGTTTTAGTAATGTTACCCTGGGTAAACTGTTGAGAAATATTAGCTGTCTGAACACCGCTACCTATTGTCCCAGCATAAAGATCTGCAAACTCGGCACGTGATGCCTTGAAGCCCGTACTTCCTGCGTTTGCGATATTATTACCTGTTACATTCAGGTGAGTGCTAGCGGCTTTAAGACCACTTAAACCTGTATTGAATGTCATTCATTCCTCCTTTGCCGGGATGCCGGCTTACTGTCCGATCATCTGAACTTGCGACAGCGTTACACTGCCCAGCCCAGCAAGGTTGAGTTGCATTTCACTACCATCCTGCCCTAGCGTCACGCTATTAACAGTAGCTGGCAGGTAGGTTGAAAGCGCTAGAGGAGCGCCATCAATCATCCCTATTGCTTTAAAAGTATGTAAGCCTGGCTCTACTTTGTTGCCTTGCTCGTCTGTGCCATCCCAGATGAAATCGACGTTCCCAGCGTTCTGAGAACCTAACTCAATTTTTTTAATCAGTGAGCCTGCACTGTTATACACCCCAACAGAAACGTCATTACTCGCAACCGGTAAAGCCAGAGCTCCATTAAAGCTTTTCGAGCTATCTACCAGTGCCGAGTCTGTCTGGGCAATGACAGAGCGACCTACAAGCGAGGAAGCTTGTAGCGCTTGAGCAGATTTGTAACTAGTGGCAATTCCATTAACGGAAGAGTTAAGGTTCTGAAGACTTTCCACACTACTGAACTGAGCCAACTGCGCTACAAACTCGCTGTTGTCCTGCGGATCCAGTGGGCTTTGGTTATTTAACTGAGTAACGAGTAACTTAAGAAAGTCATCCTTACCTAAACTACTTTGCTTTTCAGTGGATGCGGCTGAGCTTGCCGAAGAGCTGCCAGCCAAACTTGTTAGTGTTGAGGCAGCTACACCTGCGCTATTTGTAGGAGTCATTTTATTTTTCCCCTCACTGGCCCAATGTCAGCACTTTATTCATCATCTGCTTGGCCGTGTTCATGATTTCCGCATTGGTCTGGAACGAGCGACTGGCCGAAATCATGTCTGCCATCTCTTCAACGACATTCACGTTCGGGTAGTACACATAGCCATCCTTGTCGGCTGCTGGATGATTGGGCTCATAGCGAGCCTCGAGATTGCTTTGATCTTCGACAATACCCAAAACCTGGACGCCAGTACCCGCCTCACCCTGCTCTTCAAACAAGGACGTACCGCCACCTTGTTGTGCCTGATTCAACATGGTGGCAAATACTGGATGACGAGCCCGGTAGGTCTCATCGACGCTGGACGACACCGTCTCGGCGTTGGCAATATTACTGGCGATGGTATTGAGTCGCGTGGTCTGCGCGCTCATGCCGGTACCAGCAATATTGAAAACATTACTCAGGGACATGGTTACTCTCCGCGAAGGGCAGACATGAGCCCTTTGAATTTGCTGTTAAGCAGGGTGAAACTGGCCTGGAACTGCACCGCGTTTTCGGCATAGTTGGCCTGTTCGATCTGCTCGTCTACGGTATTCTGGTCAAGCGAGGGCTGAGTTGGGATGCGATAGCGCAATGCAGCGCCAGCCATCATGTCGCCGAAACCCTCAGCTGCGATATGACGGTTATCTGTCGTATCAAGGGAGAAAGTTTCTTTGGTAGATTTTTCAGCCTGCTCCGCCAGGACAGCAGAAAAATCCAGATCCCGCGCCTTGTAATTAGGCGTATCGGCGTTAGCGATGTTATTGCCCAACACTTCGGCGCGCTGGGAGCGAAACGCCAGCGCCTGCTGGTGAATACCTAATGCTTTATCGAAACTGATACTCATGGTGATGACCTGTTGCCAGAAGGGCTATTGCCTTATAGCAAGTGTCATGCCAATAAAAAAAATTCTTAATAATCAATAACTTAATTAAATTTGAGTGAAGTAGATGCCAAAAGCGGCAAAGCTTTTCCGCTATGGCAAGAGGAAAGCGGCAAGGGGACGGCAGGAATTTGGCGGTTGGCGTATGGAAATTTGACTCGGAAAAGAAAAAAGGCCCTTCGCAGGGCCCTCACTTACTTCACTTTATAAATGATTCCAGGGTTGCACTGGACCATCTGATAAAGGTCGGGCAATCCGTTAAGCGCCTCGGAAGCCCCTAAGAAAAGATAGCCACCGGGTTTAATCATGGCGTGCATACGCGTCAAGATGTCTTTCTTGAGGCCTGCTGAGAAGTAAATCAATACGTTGCGGCAGAACACCATATCGAACTTGCCTAAACTAGCGTAACTGTCGAGCAAGTTCAGCGAGCGAAATTCGACTCGACTCTTAATAGCTGGCTTCACGGCCCAGCGGCCCGGCTGAAGCGTATCAAAATGACGCTGCAGACGCTCCTGCGATAGCCCTCGCCCGATAGCCAGGGAATCGTACTCGCCTGACTTTGCGGCATTAAGGATCTGGCCGGACAGGTCCGTCGCCACGATCTGAACGCCACTTCGCAGCTGACCTGGATTGGCCCGTTCGTACTCATCAGCAATCATCGACAGAGAATAGGGTTCTTGTCCTGAAGAGCACGCTGCTGACCAGATACGCAACCGCTGGCCCGGCGAGGCCTTGATTAACTCAGGAATCAGCTTGTTCTTAAGCACTTCAAAAGGATACGTATCACGAAACCAAAGGGTTTCGTTCGTCGTCATCGCATCCACAACCTTTTCTTTCAATCCGCTACGCGGCTGGGTCTGGATTCTTTGTACAAGCTCACCAAGCGTTTTTATTCCTTCAGTTTCCATGAGCTTATTAAGACGGCTCGAAACCAGGTATTGCTTGTTGTCGCCCAACACTATTCCACACGTCTTTTCAAGAAAGACACGGAACTGCACGAACTCCGCATTGACTGCTGACACTTCCGTTCTGCTCCTGAATCAGTAAAAAGGAGAGCTGACTTCGTCAGCTCTCGTCGGCCGCCTTGATCCGTTCGGCTACCCGAGAAGCCAGATCATCCGGCCGAAACTTAGCTAAAAAATCATTGGCTCCGACTTTTTTGACCATCGCCTGATTAAAAACACCTGACAGAGAGGTATGCAGCAAAATATGCAGCTTTTGTAGTCGCGGATCATTTCGGATTTCCGCCGTCAGGGTGTAGCCATCCATCTCAGGCATTTCAATATCAGAGATCAGCATGAGCAGTTGCTCTTCCGGCTTCTCTCCTCTATCAGCCATTGCTTTAAGATAATCCAGGGCCTGCCGTCCATCATTGAGCGCTGTAACTTCCACGCCAACGGTATCCAGACACCGGCTCACCTGCTTACGCGCCACCGATGAGTCATCAACGATCAGGACACGCTTATTAATAGCTTTAGCGTGAGTATCCGTGTCGATAACACCTTCCGATACCGTTTGAATGGCAGGCGCTACTTCTGACAGAACCTTTTCAACATCAATGATCTCGACCAGCTTATTATCGACACGCGTCACTGCCGTCAGATAATGGTCACGCCCCGTCCCCTTTGGCGGCGGATGGATTGACTCCCAGTTCATGTTGACGATCCGCTCGACCGAGCGCACCAGAAACCCCTGAACTTTCATATTGTATTCGGTAATGATCACAAAGCTGTTTTTCAGATCATTTAGACCAGGCTGGCCGGTAGCTAACGCCAAATCCATAATCGGAAACGTACCACCTCGAATACTGGCGACGCCCCGCACAACCGCACTTGATCTTGGCATTACGGTGAGCTTGGGGCATTGCAGCACCTCCCTCACTTTGAAGACATTGATTCCATACAGTTGCGGGCCGTCCAGCTTAAATAATAATAGCTCCAGACGATTCTGCCCGACCAGCTGAGTACGCTGGTTGACTGCATCCAATACGCCAGCCATTTTGGACTCCTGAAAAGGCCGGCCTATCAATATCAAAGGGCGGCACAGGGATTGCTTAAGTAAAGGTAACAACCGTCAAACGACAGCTTCCCGACGTATGAACAGACGCCGCTACATACCATCCTTCTGGGCGATGATCGTCTTTAGCTTGCTATGCCAACGGCTTATAGCTGCAGAAATGACCCTACCTACTCAACTTATCGGCGTAGCCCACGCATTTCTTGAGGAGCGGGTCCAGGAATATTTGGTAACGAGTAATACCGAAGGCCGGCACGAGATCCAGATCAATGACCTGGACCCACGCTTGCGGCTCCCCCTGTGCGATAAAGAGCTCACTGCAGCACAGCAAGGTGTAGGCAGCCCCGTCGGGCGCCTTACTGTTCGTGTCCGCTGTGAAGGCAGTGCTCCCTGGACAGTATTCGTTCCGGCTGAAGTCCACCTTTACCGTAACGTTGTCGTGACGACGCGTCCTTTGCTCCGTAATGCGACCGTTGATTACTCTAATGTAGCGCTTGTCGAGCGAGACGTAGGTCGCCTGACTCAGGGATACCTGAGCGACCTTGATCTGGTTGTTGGTCAGACCCTCAAGCGACAGGTCATTGCGGATCAAATCCTGGCACCTTCTTTTCTGCAGGCGGCCGAGGTAGTGCGCAAGGGCGATCAAGTTGTGATTAGTGCGGGCGCTGGCCGCTTTGATGTCAGGATGCAAGGCGAAGCATTAAGTAGCGGCGCAATGGGTGAGCAGATTCGTGTCAAGAACCTCAGCTCACAACGCGTAGTGAAAGCTCGGGTTACAGCGCCAGGACTAGTAGAGGTCGTCTTATAAAAAGAAGCGGTAAGACCGGTTTCAGATGGTTTATACTGGCCTTTAGCTTTTTGCCAAGCGGAGCACACTTTAAGCCTAAAGTTTTCGCAAGACGGGCCGAAAAGCTGGCCATGCGATTGAAACTATCCGAGGTAACACACCATGGTTATTGACTTCAATAAGCCAAGTAGCACATCGAGTACATCCAGTACTACACGTACCGGCGCTGTAAAACCGACTGCCGCCCCAGCTGCCACAAGCGAAGTGAATAAGACCGCCAGCGTTTCGGCCAGCCAGTCCGTAAGCGACAACGTCAAGCTGAGCAACGAAGCCCAAGTGCTTCAGAGCGCAGCTGAGAAACTGCGTGAACAACCCGTAGTTGACAGCGAGCGAGTCAATCGCTTGAAGCAAGCTATCGCTGATGGCAGCTATAAGATCGACAACGAACGCGTAGCTTCCAAATTGCTTAATTTCGAGTCCCAGCGCTGAGATAACGCAGCGCTGGAAACATGACGCATGAGTGTAGAACCAATGCACAACGCCAGCCTGCTTGAACTGACCCTCGCGGATCTTGAGATTGCAACGCGCCTGCTTGAACTGATCGAGTTCGAACAAGAAGCCCTTCTACATCGTCGATTCGACATTTTGGGTATCATTCTTGATGAAAAGCAGCCGCTCCTGGTTGAACTCGACCAGCATAATCATCTGCGCTCTGCTTTGCTGCAGCGGGTTGGCCTGCCGCTGAACCGAGAAGGATTGCTGGCCTATGCTGACCGCTTCGAGCAGGATAATCAGCTCGTCGAAGCGGCAGATCGTCTGAGTGAATACATAGAACGTTGCAAGGAAGCCAACAACCGCAACGGACAAATCATCAAGGCGAATCAGCATACTGTCTCGAACATGCTCGAAATTCTGCAGGGGCCTCCAGTCCCCAGCCTGTACAACAGACGTGGTTGTCTACCCCGTCAGGCTTATCAGCGCCCGCGAAGTCAGGCATGAAGCGAAAGAGTCATAGCTGAATTTTCAGCTCTCATTCATTCATTACATTTACTGGAGACAGGGCGTGTCTAACGCATTTAATGATGAGCAAGGGCCTCAACCTCCCAAGCTGCTAAAGACGGCTGTCGAAATCAATGCCTATCTGAAGCTGCTACTAGAGGCTAGAAGCCCCTTGCGCATCACCTTTACCGAGCTCAATCGGCAGTACCAAAGCTTTCTTGTGGAAATCGACATTCAGCGCGGCCTGATCGCCCTGGATGAGTTGATACCAAGCGATGGCGAGAAATTGCTCCTAAAAGGCGAGCGTTTGCGTGTAGATACTGCTCATGAAGGTGTGCAAATCTCCTGGGAATGTGAAAAAGCCGGCGAGCTTAGTGAAATCAATGGCAGTCGTGGTTATTGGCTGCCATTGCCCGATCAGGTTGTTTATCACCAGCGCCGCAATGCTTTTCGCGTGCGTCTGCAACTCAACCGCCAACCCCTCGCTCAGCTCGCTGACTTACCCGGCAAGAAGTACCTAAAAGGATCATTGTTAGATATTTCAGCTACCGGCTGCAAGATCCGTATTCCTGACAACGCCACCAGCCTTCTGGCGCCAGCCGACCTGCTAGAGCAGTTCTCGGTAGAACTTCCTGGCACCGCTATCCAATCTGCGGTTGAGGTTCGTCACGTTCAGTACAATGAAAAACTTGGCTGTACGGAAATCGGCCTGCGCTTCTACCGCATGTCCGGCCTCACCCAGCGCCAGATAGAGCGATTCGTTTATCAGTTGCAACGAGAAACCCGACGCCTGGACTAAGGGTCAAGGTGTTTTCTCTTCCGGATTTTCGATTACCGCATTTACCTCATCCAGTTCCGTTTCCTCATTAGAAACGGGACTGGATGTAGTGTGAGCTGTTTGCATTTGCTCTTGAACTAGCTGCTCGTCCACTCGGGGATCCAACGACGCAACCAATGGCGAACTGGCCAAGCTATCAGGCATGGGCACATGATGCAGAGGGGCTTCCTCTACTCGATGCAACCCTGTTACGTCCTGCGGGCGTATACGCCAGACTAATATCAATCCGCATAGACTGATAAAAGCGTAAAGCATGTTGGCACCCAGCCAGTTCATCAATCCGCCGACCAGTAACGGCCCGATACAAGCACCTACGCCAAATGTCACAAGCAACATGGCCGTCAACGAGACACGTCGCTCGGCTTCGATATGGTCATTGGACAAGGCGACGGCTAGTGGATATAGAACAAATAGCAGAAGACTTACCATAAACCCTAGAAGCAGCAGGAATGCCAGCGGGACGTGAGGAAGCAAGGCCAAGGGTAGCCCTACAATAGTCATGGCCATCGCTACATAGCGAATAAGCGTAGTACGATCATAGCGATCAGATAGCCAACCGATTGGCCATTGAGCCAACAGTCCCGCGAAAATACAACAGCCCATGAACAAGCCTATTCGTTCAGTAGGCAACTCCTGAGCCGCCGCATAAACAGGTGCCAGCCCATAAAACGAACCAATGGCAAGACCCGCGATAAGTGTCGTGGTCAGCGACTGAGGGACGCGGTCCAGAAAAAAGCGCGGCTCCAGGGGGGCGGGGCTCATCGGAGCCGGGTGAATGTTATGGGTGACGGCCACAGGTACGAGACACAGGGCAAAACACAAGCCAATCAGCATCAGTTTCTCGTTACCCAGGTCGGGCCATACGATCAACACAACCTGCCCTAGCACCAGCCCTAGATAGGAAGCGGCCATGTAGCCAGAAAACACGGTGCCTCGCTGACCAGGCTCTGCCTGATCATTAAGCCAGCTTTCTAATACCATGTACTGGCACATCATGCCGACCCCGACCAGCATACGCAGCACCAGCCATATCGGTAGCCATGGCAGTACCCCTATCGCCAGGACCGCCGCGGTAACCACCCCGGCACAGGCGACGTACGCCCTGATGTGGCCTACTCGGGCAATAAGACGATGCCCCAGTTTTCCTCCCAGCACCAGCCCCAAATATTGGGCCCCTGTCAATGCCCCGATCCAGGTTCCATCAACAGCATCGCCAGCCAGCCTCAACGCCAGATATGTACTCAGCAAGCCCGAACCCATGAGCATTAACAGCGTAGCAACATACAACGCTCTAAAAGCAGATAATGTACGACCCATCTCGACTCCAGACAGCGCTCACCTTAATGCATTACGCTGACATCCCTTTTATATGGACACTGCCATCCTCAGGATAGCCCGGTTTAAACTCTGCTCTTGCCTATCAGGCCTGGCCGATTCCTACCACCGGCTGGCTTCCTTGCTTCGATGGAATCGGAGTCGCCGAGTTCGCTTGAGCTCTTTGGCTTTTCGATAAAACGGAACAGCCTGGCATAGAGCCAGGATGGCATGGACGTGCATCCATAACGTTAGGGAGAAGAGAAAGTCTGGAGAAAGTGACGCTCAAGCAATGGCACACCTTTCCATGGCGTGCCGCCCTTGGCTATTTCGGGTCGTATTGCCCTGTACAAGCCTTGAATAGCACTTCCAGCACTGAAAGGTTGCCTTTGACACTACTGATTTTGGTAGGCACCTCACCCTGAGGATAACGCCGAATCGTTGGCAATTCGACGCAACGATAGCCTAGCTTGGGCACTCGATACGACAAATAAGCCAACAGCTCATACGTCATGAAGACATCACGAAATGGCGCAACCCGGGGATCAAGAAGCATTTTGCGACTATAGGCTCGAAACCCTTGCGTTGTGTCAGTCCAGCGAAAGCCGGAAGCCATACTCAACATGGGCGCATGAATAAAGCGAATCGCAAAATCACGGGACTTCGGCGTGTTCTCTGCAATGCCACCTGGGACAAAGCGTGATGCCTGAACAAAATCCACGCCCTCGTCCAACGCCTGCAGAAAACGTGGAATAGCTTCCGGGTCGTCCTTGTCGTTGCCATCAATCGTGACGATACCGTCATACCCTTGCTCAAGCGCAAAAGCATAGGCGCAGCGCAATTGAGCGCTCAGTTTGCCAGGCCCTTTCTTGATGAGTAGTCCACGTACCTTTAAGCTTTTTAGCCGTTCAAGCTCCATGGAGCCATCAGTACTGCCGCCATCAATGATGATAATGTCAGATTGATCGGCAATATTGAGCTGCGCCATGCGGGTTAGCAGGTTAATGATCCTGCTACCCTCATTGATCACCGGAATGATAACGCACGAGGCATGCTGCCGCCCTTGCCATAAAGCTGTCTCATACGCAGGGACTTGCCAGGTGCTGGTATGTAGATGTTCTGAAATATCGGCTGTCATAGTCATCTCAAAGGTTAACCTACTCTGGCAGTAATCAATGCAACGCCAGCAATGACCAGGAAAATCCCGGTTGCGGTCGTCCAAGGAAAGGGCTCGCGGAAGATGGCCGAGGACATGAGCGCCACGGTTGCTACAGCTCCGGCTGTCAGAACCGGGTGAGCCACGTTCAAGGGCAAGCGGGCCAAAGCGGCCGCATAAAGCAAAAATGCCAGCCCATACAAAAATAGCCCCAGCCAAAAAGGCCAGTTGCTGATAGCCCCCATCGGGTCGCCCAGGCTAGGAAACTTGCGCGGCGGAATCATGGCCATCTTGACCAACACGCTCGCCGAGGCGTTGGAAAAGATGCCCAGTATAAGAATCATCCATTTCATGCCATTTCCCCTCTATTACCTCGATAAACGTGCGTTGCCAATGCTAGTGCTCGCTCGATAGAGGCCAGGTTAGGCTCCTCCTTGGCGGGGAGCATTTCGATACTGACAACATGCTCGGGCAGATACTGCCTCATTGCCGAGGCTACATCTCTATGCCGAGAGCTACCTTCGCCTAGGGTAATCAGATTGGGTTCACTAGCATGAACATGCCCAATGAGCGGGGAAAATCGTGAAATCACCGCATAAGGATCTTCACCGTTAATAGCCAATGCTCCCGTGTCCAACTGCATACGGATAGCCGCATGATCCACGGCTTCTACCACCGAAGCGGTTTCCGTACTGTCGATCATAAAATTGGCACCGTAGCAGGTGGGATTGGGCTCCAGACAAATCAGCACACCATGCTGGCCTGCTACATCGCCCAAGTGACGAAAGAACGGCACGGCCACTGCCTCGACTTCAGCATCGCTCAAAGCAGAGCGGTCCCTGTTTTTTGGCGAGCCGAAAACCAGTCGTGTTGCCCCCAGACCCGCCGCAATCCGGCAAACCGCGTCGAGATGATCAAGCATGGCTTGCTGTGACTCTTTCGCGCCGAAGACATTCAAGCCACTCGTACCAAACAGCAGCGCCTGCATCCCAGTAATCGACACGCCCCTGGCCTGCCAAACTTCACGCACCTCATTGATATCCGCTTCAGTAGCCCGCTTAGGCTCAGGAAAGTACTTGCCGGGTGCGATATCAATGGCATCTATGTCATAGCGATTTAGTAACGCAGCAACCTCGGTATCGTCTTTGGTATCCCAGGCGATATTAGAAATAGCTACCCTCATCAATGCGCTCCCGGTCCAGTGGCGGGCTCGGACTGAGCATAAGCCCGTACGGCCTGAAGCGTTTCTCGCTTGCTGTATTGATAACCGCCCTGCCCTCCAAACACCTCGGCATGAAGAGATTTGAAATCATAGGAAGCCGCCGGTTTGTCCAACTGATTGGAAAACATCTTGCCGAATCCCTGCTGAGCAATTTCCGCGACACTGACAGGCTCAGCGGTGAAGTGAACCAATCTGAGTTGGGCCTGAAGAGCGGCCTGGATGTCATACCAGAGGTTGACCATAGGATAGAACTGAAATACGCCACGGCTATCGATAGCCGAGAGGTTATTATCGTTCAGGAAATCATAGATCACGTTCTTACGCAGGCCCGGTCCTACCAGCCCTGGCAAGCGCACAATCAGATGATTCTCGAAATGCGTCTCGACAAACTTCTCGAGTAGCCGTCGGTTGAGTCCATAAGCATGCAGCCCTTCTTCGTTGACCGGCGTCTCTTCAGTAACATTTATGGGGGATCCAAACACATCGACAGTACTGATTAGTACAAACGTTTCGCACTGAATACGCTTGAGATGAGCAATCAGACCTTCAATTTTTTCGCGATCCGCTTCTGGCTCACGATTAGCGATCCATTTTTGAGCTGGCGCTCCGGCACAAACAACCATGCCGTAGGGCTGCTCACCTACCTCTGCAATGTTCGTGGACCGGAACTGACCTTCAAAGGTCTTTTGCTTGAGTAACGTAGATCCAACGAAGCCGCTATATCCAATCAGCGCATCAGGCATAGTCATTCCTCTCACTCTGGAAGGTTCTTGAAACGAAGACAATATTCCGACTCGCACCGCTCGTATGGATACTTCTCGTCCAGGTACTTTTTGAGTTCGGGAAACTTATCGTGCATTGACAGATCATCGATGCTGAAAGACCAAAAGGTCGACGAATAGATCACAGCGGGAGGCTCACTCCTCCTCAGATCCGCAATCATGTCCTGCTCGTAAACACGAGTGGCGTAAACGGGATAGATGTACTTTGTACAGGCAGGCAAAGCCGTTATGCCATTGATAATACCGTTGTTAGACAAATCGAATACACAGGACGCACCAGAGCGCTCAATCTCATAAGCAGCCCAACGAGCCCCCTCCGAAACGAGCAATTCGTTACGCGGAGGCTGAGCCAAGCTAGGAATCCACCTGAACCCGTTAGCTAACACACCCGGAACGGGAGACTTGTATAAGGTAAAAGCGATTAGCAATGCTCCAATGGCAAGGTATGCCGTATAACCAAGCGGCTTCTGGCGTTTATGAATGAATACAAGCCCTAAAAGAACCACGAAAAAAGGCATGGGGTTCTTGCCCACCAGACCGAGCAACAACAGCGCGCCTATCATCGCCATGGCAATATACGGTCGAGCGAGCACCTCGCCCTCTTTGGCCACTCCCTTACGCGCTTGATCGTGAGCAAAAAGGAATGCAATCATCGGCGCCCACATACCCATGGGGATATGGATGAAATCCGCTCGGTTAGTAGCCACCTTGTAAAGCATCAACATGAGTACAGCGACCATACCTATCGTTGCCAAGCTCGTACTAAAACGAAACGGCCGAGGCATAGCCTTGAACAGGGCGTAGTAGGCCAATAGTGTTGGGATCGTCAACAATGCTGTTTGAATCAGGAACCGGGGTGTTCTATAGGTCCACTGAGATGAGGTACTAAGCAAGAAATCCAGATTTCTGACGTAATCGCTTAGGGCAAACACCTCGGTAAACGAGGCCAGGACAAAGAACGTGGCAAAAAACACTGCCATGGCGTAAAGGAATCGCTTATTTCCAAAACTAGCGATTAAAACGCCGAACCCAACCGCTCCCAGGCCGGTAATGCCTCTATCGTAAGACCAGAACATGTTGAAGGCGGCAGTTACCCCCAACAACGTTGCCAGCAGGTAAAAATCCGAAGAGCGGCTCGCTCGCAGACACAGCAGAAACAAAAAGATCGACAGGAGCAGAAACAGGTCACGGTAGCCCACCAAGTAACTGGCAACAGCAGCTATCGTAAGCAAAATCAGCAGTTCATACCGCTCCCCTCGCTCCACATATAGGGAGGCGATCAGATACAGCAGCAGTGCTGCCCCGAAGTTACATAGCGCATATAAAACTTGCGTGTAGAGAAAGTGGGTTTCCAGGCTACTGATATGTATAGCAATCCAGGCAGGCAAATAATCCAAGGCGCCATGAATGGTGAAGGCGTGCCCTCCTGCATCGTTTTGCAGAAGGTTGGGCAACGTGGCGAAATATTCTCCCTGATGGAATGGGTCAAGTATCTGTCCGGTTCCCAATGTAAAAAAGTTAATGCATGAGAAAACAAAAAGTACTGCTACGCCTACCAGCCGAAGCGACCTGACTGGCGTCAAATCACCCAGCTGGGCAACGTTAGTGGATGGGTTCGGCATCTAGCTTCTCCAGCACATCGAAAATATTATCGATCTTCCCACCAAGAACCGAATAACAATGAGGAAGCTGGGGGTGCTGCTCGAAAAGAATCGGACGACCGTCATCCCCTTCGTTCTTGACCAGAATCGTCTTGACTTCGAAAAGTGAATCGACGTACTTCACCTTGGCAACTGGTGCCATATAGCGAGCGACATCCCTGATCATCCGGTCTACACGTGTAGCCCTATCGTAGCTTTCGAGCCGCTCGTAAGGATCCTGATCCGGCTCGTCGTTCCACTGCATATGCGGCGTATACCGCACATGGGACAAAGTATGTAACTCACGCGCAGGAAAGGGCATCATCGAAAAAAACGGCCCATCCATTACCGTCACGCCCAATTCTTTAAGCTCGTCAGGCATGTCGACTAAAGCCATTTCAGTCAATTCATGCTTGAGCTTGGTCCGCGTCCCAGGAAAGTCACCAGTAAACTGGTTAAGACCACTGTAGGTGCAATTGAATACATAACGAGTAACGCGCTCCGTCTCCTCTCCTCCATGCGCGTAAATAACGGACAAAGCATCATGCCCGCGCTGATGAATGGACTTCACTCTCGTCTCAAGCAGGACTTCTACCCCGGCATCATCTAGCTCTCGCTTGGCTTCGCCAGCCAGTTGGCGCGAATTGAAAGCATATTCCTGGGTCAGGTATACCGAATCGATAAGCCGCGGCTCGAACAATTTCATCATGGCAGGCGGTGCCGATTCGAGCTGAGCACCAATTTCATGACAAAACCGCTCGAATTGCTTGGCTGTAACCTTTGAATTGTTACGTGCGATGGCATAAAGCTTGGTGAAATTACGGACTACCGCATCAGGGTAGTCCTTCACGAACCGAGGCAAATTTACTCGACTGCGAAAAGCCGTCGTGAAACTTCGCGGATAGTGGTAGCCGTTATGCACCCGAGCTTGATTGTTATAGGAAGCCCTGTTCAATAGAACGGCTTCGCGCTCAATGAGCGTGACCGTCTTAAAGCCTCGAACCTTCATTAGATACAGGGCAATCATGGACCCGTAAAAACCACCACCGATGACAATAGCGTCCTGCATGGATGTCTACTCTCATCAAACGATATGGGAGGCCACGGCCATTTTCGGCTCGGCCGCTTGCGCGTCGTCTACCACTTCAATATTGAGTTTTTCTCGTCGCGTCATGATGGCACTCGTAAACTCTTGGGCAACGTGATAAGCCGGCCCTTCGTTGGTTCGCGTTACCATTTGAACTATGTATTCACCCAATACCAGCAACGCGAGCGAGAGTAGAAAGAACATACCGGACTGCTGCAACGACAACGTTACCCATCCCGGCGCCACATCAGCCTTGATAAGGCCGACAACGATGACGTAAGCGGAATAAAGCAAATTGGCCGCAGCACCGAACAGACAAATTACACTTACAAACCGCATGGGCGCACGGGTTGTCGACACCAAAAGGCGAATACCACGCTCGATACTTTCCTTAAGATGCTTATTCTGGCGAGCCTTGGGTTTGGCGCTATAACTAAGTTTGACCTGAGCGAAACCAGCCGTAGCGGGTAAATGCCTATAGGTAACCGCCGGCACAGGATGTTGCAGAATGAAGTTAACGACCCGCTTGCTCAAAAGGCGATATTGAGGGGCATCGTTAGCTAAATCCACGCCACCCAGGCGCTTATAAAGTGCATTAAAACCGGCAAAGCAGGCCTTGTAAGGGAAACTGCGGATTGGCTTGTGAGTGTTGATGGCAAAAACTACGTCCATACCTTGAGCGGCATGCTCAAGCATGGCGGGCAAAAAGTTGATGTCATCGATTAGGGGGTCAATAACGGCTACAAAATCCCCTAAGGCATTTTCGAGCCCGACCCAGCAGGCCGTATCCGTATCGACTTCCTTGGTTAGAGCATAGACCTGCAGATTCGGCAGTCCCTTCTCGCTCGTCAACCCCTTTAACGTTGCAACACTCTCATCGGTTGAAGCGTTATCGACGATGATGAGTTCATAATCACTCACCAAGGATGAAACCACGCTGGCGGCATTGGTCAGTGCTGCCTCAAGCTCACGCGATTGGTTGCGTACTACGAAAACAACAGATAACAGAACAGGATAATAAGACATCCACGCTTCCTCTCTCAAAGCCCTGAATGGGATAAGTCCATATTCGGTAAGGCTAGAAGACGACACCTTGAGCAGTGGCATCGTCTTTCCGAAAGGGATCAGTCTTTTGATTGAATAGGCGGGACCAAGAAAAGCAGGCCCTCATCATTCAATATAGGTGGGCTCATGCTTGTTAATATGCTTATAGGAGCCATGCACCCTTGTTCGCCCAATGATTATCTAGTCGTGATGAATCAACTAAACAGGGCTTCATACAAACTAGGTCATATCTGAAAAGTGTCTACGTAAATCATGCTTCATGCTAATCGACTCAGAAGCGACATCACTTAAAGCTCACTTAGATCTACAGATTTAAATGTGAGCCGATCTGCTTCTTCACTTTTTGCTTTGCCTGACCTTCGCTCGATCACTTTACAAGCAGACCCTAGCATGTCCATGGAATGCTAGTAGTAGATTTGCGTCCTTGGTGGAAGGTTCACCCAACCCTGCAAACCATGTCACACATTTAAACATTAATCTCTTTTTAGCAAACTTTAAGATCAATCTTTGATGCTGTTCTGTCGACAATTGAAACTTATCGTTCAAGATCATGAACGATAAGTGATGTATCAGGCCTTAATTATTCGGGACCTTAAAAGTAGGTCATTTATGTTTGGCCTGATGACAGCGATGAGAAAATGGATTAGCCAAATGCAGAAACCGATAACAATAATAGCGTCGGTTGTACGGGCGAAATAATGAGAAGTTATACAGAGGAAATAGTGGCGTCCCAGGCGAGGTTCGAACTCACAACCTTCCCCTTAGGAGGGGGATGCTCTATCCAATTGAGCTACTGGGACAACAACAACGCGCATGTTAACGAGAACAAACCGCTTTGTCATGCCGATTGTAAAGACATGCAAATTTGCCATCACAAAAGAAATTCATTGCTAAGCTTCTCATCAACGATCACGGATAACTGGCTGACTTTGCTTTTTTTGAGAATTGTCACTAAATTGACGTCAATAAGCTCACAGCCTCTTAATAGCAGTGAGTCCAAAAAAGTAAACGCTGTCTCGAGCTTCACTGAGAAGCTTCGCTAGCATCGCCTCCCTGACCACTTAGATGAATGTACTCATGACTCAGGCAATTAGATCTTACTCCAGCCGTACAGCTGATAAATTCGTCGTCCGTCTTCCTGAAGGGATGCGTGAACGGATCGCTGAAGTAGCACGCAATCATCATCGAAGCATGAATTCCGAAATCATCGCCCGTCTCGAGCAAAGCCTAATTCAGGAAGGCGCTATCCAAGACGACCCCAGTATGCGGCTGGACAGCCCTGAACTGACTGCCCATGAGCGGGAGCTATTGCAACGCTTTCGTCAGCTCTCAGGCCGACAGCAAAACGCCCTAATCTCCCTTATCGCTCATGACGTCGAGACTTCGACTCAGGAATAATCGGATCTATCAGAGTCAAGTCAGACATACTGACTTGACTCTGGAATCCCTTACAGCAAAAACAGCGTAGCCAGTCCCAGAAAGATAAAGAAACCGCCGCTGTCGGTCATAGCCGTAATCAGTACACTAGATCCCATAGCAGGATCACGCCCAAAACGCTGCAAGGTCATGGGTATCAGCACGCCCATAAGTGCAGCCAAGAGCAGATTTAGCGTCATCGCCCCCATCATTACCAAGCCCAACGACCAACTGTTGTACAGGTAATAGGCAACCACGCCGATCACCCCTCCCCAGATAAGCCCATTACACAGCGCAACGCCTAGCTCTTTACGCAATAACCGCGCCGTACTGCTAGCATTCAATTGCCCCAACGCCATGGCACGTACAATCATAGTAATCGTTTGATTGCCGGAATTTCCTCCAATCCCGGCCACGATAGGCATGAGCGCCGCCAATGCCACTAACTTCTCGATACTGCCCTCAAATAACCCAATGACTCGCGAAGCTACGAAAGCGGTAACCAGATTAGTAGCGAGCCATGTCCAGCGATTACGCACAGACTTCCAGACAGAAGCAAAAACGTCCTCATCTTCTCGCAAGCCAGCCATATTGAGGACTTCTGATTCGCTCTCCTCTCGAATCAGATCCACGATCTCGTCAATCGTCAGACGGCCGATCAGCTTGCCGTTTTTATCGACTACAGGCGCCGAAATCAGGTCATAACGCTCAAAGGCCTGCGCAGCCTCATAAGCGTCATTATCAGGGTGGAAGGCAACCGGCTCACTTGCCATGACCTCAGCTACTAGTCTTTCAGGGTCATTAACCAATAGACGCTTGATAGGGAGGATGCCCTTGAGAATCCCATCGTAGTCCACTACAAAGAGCTTATCTGTATGGCCAGGAAGCTCTTTCAAACGCCGCAGATAACGCAAGACCACCTCAAGCGACACATCGTCTCGAATGGTGACCATTTCGAAATCCATTAGCGCCCCGACCTGATCCTCCTCGTAGGACAAGGCCGAACGAACCCGCTCCCGCTGCTGCGCGTCTAGCGCCTCCATGAGCTCATGCACAACATCGCGTGGTAGGTCCGGCGCTAGATCGGCCAGTTCATCGGCGTCTAGCTGACCCGCTACAGCCAGGATCTCCTGATCATCCATGTCTGCAATCAAGGTCTCCCGAACCGCATCGGAAACCTCGAGAAGGATATCTCCATCCTGCTCAGTCTGGACCAAGCTCCATATAGTCAGACGCTCTTCAAGCGGCAGCGCTTCAAGGATAAAAGCAATATCGGCCGGGTGGAGCTCGTCCAGACGTTGCTTCAGCTCAGTCAAACCTTGCTGACGGAACGAATCATCCAAAATAGCGGAGGGATCTTCGGAGGAACGCACCTCCAATAGCTGATATTGATGAAGCAGTTCGACAACTTGAGCGAGTCGCTCTTGCAAACTTTCTTGAGGCTTTCTTGCTTCGACTTCACTCATAGCGCACTCCATCCCCGACCACGGAGCACGCTGCGGGGATTAAATCTTCAACGAATTGAACAGCAATTGAGATTCGACGGATCGGGGTATGTCCATGGATAGAGTCCACGAGCCCCGGCGGGGCTGACGAACGGAATAATAGCATTGCCACTAGCGACTCGGCGATGCAAAAACAATCAAAAACAGTCATTTGCCTTGAACAGCTCGTCCCAGTTAAGACCTAACGAAGAGAAGATGCGCAATCAGTCACGGAAGAGAACTTGCATCTGCATTACGCTGCACCTCGCCGTCAGGGAGGACGAATCAATGTATCATCGCCTTGTTGCGATACTGTGCCTATGCATGTGCAGTTACACCTATGAAAGCTTGGCCGCTACTGTCTATCGCTGCCAAGACACTTCAGGCCATGTCACCTTTTCCAGTAATGGATGTCAAAAGAGCGAAGCCATTACCTTCCATACAGCGAGCAATCTTCCTCCCAGTGGAAGCACCATAATTACCAAGCAGCCAGTAATAGAAAGACAGACCGAACAGCCGCCGCAGCAACCTCGGGAAATAACCGTAGTTGGTACCCAACAGGATGGCTGTTCTAATTTACTCTCTCGGGCGGAACGCCGAACCGCCATCATTCACCAACGCGTCCGCGCTGGCATGACGTTAAAAGACGTCGAAAGCGCTCTTGGCAAACCTGACGCAATCAGCGAGACCAACGGAGCCATTAGTTATCGCTATCAGAAAAAGGGACGCAAACGCACCCGCATTGTGACATTTGATGAGGCAGGATGTGTTATCTCTAAAAATCGTACGCATAAAAAAGCCATGCCGTAAGGGCATGGCTTTCAATAGAGCTTGTTGCACTGCTACAGGACAGCTTTAGGATACGATCCTAATATCTTCAACGCCACAACATCACTATTAATCTTTTCCAACACGTCCTTGATAAGCGGATCGTGCTGATGACCTATGAAGTCGATGAAGAAAACATAAGTCCACTTACCACTCCGAGAAGGACGCGTTTCGATGCGCGTAAGATCAATATTGTTAGTATGAAAAGGCATCAATAATTCATGCAGAGCGCCTGGTTTATTACGTGTTGAGACAATGATAGAGGTTTTATCATCGCCACTTGGCGGTACTTCCTGATTACCAATGATCAAGAAACGCGTAGAGTTATCCGGGCGATCTTCGATCTTTTCTTGCAGCTTGGTCAGGCCATATAGTGACGCTGCCATATCGCCTGCAATAGCAGCACTATTCCATTCGCCTTTGACACGCCGCGCGGCTTCCGCATTGCTGGCAACGGCTATCCGCTCGACATTAGGATAGTACGCATCCAGCCACTTACGGCACTGCGCCAATGACTGAGCATGCGAATACACACGTGAAATAGAGTCAGACTTGGTAGTCTCGCCAATCAATAAGTGATGATGGATACGAAGCTCCACCTCACCGCAAATAGCCAGATCATGCTCAAGGAAGCTATCTAGCGTATGGTTAACCGCACCTTCTGTAGAGTTCTCTACCGGTACGACACCAAAGTTAACAGCACCTGCCGTCACCTCACGGAACACCTCGTCGATGGCCGCCATAGGTCGCGTTATGACAGCCTGTCCAAAGTGCTTAAGCGTAGCGGCCTGAGTGAAAGTGCCTTCTGGCCCTAAATAAGCGACCTTCAGCGGCTCCTCCAAAGCGAGACAAGACGACATGACTTCCCGAAATAGTCGAGCCATATCCTCGTTGCTCAACGGCCCCTGGTTACGCTCCATGACCCGCTTCAACACTTGCGCTTCACGCTCAGGACGGTAGAAAACCGGTTTTTCCCCTTCCGCCAGCGATTGCATCTTTACCCGGGCCACATCTTGAGCACAGCGAGCACGCTCACTGATCAACTCCTGAATTTTTTCGTCCAGGCTGTCGATACGAAGACGCAGCGCCTTGAGCTCTTGCTCGCTCATAGTTAACCGTGCTCCTTTTCAAACTCAGTCATATAAGCGACCAGAGCCTGCACAGCCTCCAGACTGACCGCATTATAGATAGAAGCACGCATGCCGCCGACCGAACGGTGGCCTTGCAGATAAAGCAAGCCACGCTCTTCTGCACCATCCAAAAAGACCTTGTCAAGACGCTCGTCCTGCAAGCGGAACGGCACATTCATCCAAGAGCGATCATTCTTGGCGATAGGATTTACATACATCTCGCTGTTATCAATATATCCGTACAACAGCTCTTGCTTCTGCCGGTTGATCCGCTCAATAGCTGGCAGACCGCCCTGCTCCTTCAACCACTGGAACACAAGACCAGACAGATACCAGGAGAACGTTGCTGGAGTGTTATACATCGAACCATTGTCGGCTTCGACTTTATAATCGAGCAACTTAGGGCAGGATGAGCGGGCGCGCCCTAGTAAATCTTCCTGAACGATAACCACCACCAATCCGCTCGGCCCGATGTTTTTCTGGGCGCCAGCATAGATGAGGCCGAACCGGGAGACATCCAGGGATCGCGACAGCAGGTTTGAAGAGGCATCAGCCACTAAAGGAATGTCGCCCGTTTCGGGAATCCAGCCATATTCCAAACCACCAATGGTTTCATTGGGCGTGTAATGAACGTAGGCAGCATCTTTAGACAGCTGCCATTCGTTTTGACCTGGAATCGCTAGGTAATCGTATTTCTTAGCACTGGCCGCCACGTTGACCGCGCCGTAATTTTGCGCCTGCTCAATCGCCTTACGAGACCATATCCCCGTATCGATGTAATCGGCTTTTCCACCCTCAGGCAACAGGTTTAACGCTACCTGGGCAAACTGTAGGCTGGCGCCTCCCTGAAGGAATAACACCTTGTAATCAGAGGGAATCACCAATAAATCACGTAAATCCTGCTCAGCCTTTGAACTGATAGCAGTAAAGTCATCCCCCCGATGACTCATTTCCATGACTGACAGACCACGCCCCTGCCAGTCCAGTAAATCAGCCTGAGCCTGCTTAAGAACTGCTTCCGGCAATGCTGCCGGGCCAGCGCAGAAGTTATACGCTCGCTTGCTCATTACTCATCGTCCTCGTTGGGCATATCGTCAGAAGGCACATTGCTCACGCCAGGCAACACATCGTCGGCGCTCGGCTCTTCGCTGATTACAGGCAACTCTTTTTCCAGCAAAGCATCGTCCAAGGCGTCTTCATGCTCAATCAACTCTTCTTCGACTGAAGGCTCCTGAACACGCTCAAGACCTACTAACTTCTCGCCATTACCAAGCTTGATCAGCGTAACGCCTTGTGTATTTCGGCCCTGAGAAGACACCTCATCCACGCGTGTCCGCACCAGCGTTCCCTGGTCAGAAATCAACATGATTTCTTCGCCTTCAAGCACTTGTACTGCCCCGATAAGCGGACCATTGCGCTCGTTAGTCACCATGGCAATTACACCCTGCCCACCACGACCTCGCTGCGGATACTCAGTAATAGCGGTCCGCTTGCCGTAGCCGTTGAGGCTGGCGGTCAGAATCTGCGTATGCTCTTCGGGAATCAGCATAGAGATCAGACGCTGTCCCTCAGCTAGACGCATACCGCGTACACCACGCGCGGTACGCCCCATGGTACGAACATGACGCTCTCTAAAGCGAATGACCTTGCCGCCATCGGAGAACAGCATTACCTCCCGGGCACCATCAGTAATGGCTGCCGCGATGAGGCTATCGCCCTCTTCTAGCTTCAAGGCAATGAGACCGTTACTACGCGGGCGACTAAACTGGACCAGCGGAGTCTTCTTGACCGTACCATAAGCCGTCGCCATGAAAATATAGGCGCCAGCGGGCTCGTCCTTTCCTGCGTCTTCGCCACCCTCGCCGCCTTCTTCCACCTCGGCGTCATCCTCGGGAGCCACGTCTTCGATCATGTCATCCTGATCGCTTAGCTCTTCATCTCCTGACGCCTGCTGACGCACCGCCTCGAGGTCGACAGGCAGCATAGCCGTAATGCGCTCCCCCTCAGCTAGAGGCAGCAGGTTAACCAATGGCCGACCACGAGCCGCACGGGATGCCTCAGGAATTTCATAGGTCTTCTTCCAGTACACTTTACCCAAGCTGGAAAAGAGTAGAAGTGTGGTATGGCTGTTCGCAACAAGCAGATGCTCGATGTAATCGTCATCCTTCACGCCTGACGCTGAACGACCACGCCCACCACGACGCTGCGCCTGGTAGACGTGTAATGGCTGAGACTTGGCGTAACCGCCATGAGAAATCGTGACGACACGATCCTCTTCAGTAATCAGATCAGCAATGGTCAAATCGACTTGAGACGCTACGATTTCAGTACGCCGCTTGTCACCAAACTCTGCCTTGATCTTTTCTAGCTCCTCACGAATAACTTCCATGAGGCGCTCGGGATTACTGAGAATACGGAGCAATTCACCGATCTGGCTCAAGATATCCTGATATTCGGCCAGCAGCTTTTCATGCTCCAGCCCAGTCAGGCGGTGCAAACGTAAGTCAAGAATGGCTTGAGCCTGCTCAGGCGAAAGCCAGTATTTGCCTTCCCGCAGGCCGTACTGGGGATCAAGATCTTCGGGGCGGCAAGTGTCCGCACCCGCGCGCTCGACCATAGCCTCGACTGCAGAGGACTCCCACCCTGTTGCAATCAAACGCTCCTTGGCTTCCGCCGGAGTTGGAGAGGCCTTGATCAGGTTAATTACCGGATCGATATTGGACAACGCGACCGCTTGTCCTTCCAGAATATGCCCACGCTCACGCGCCTTACGCAGCTCATAGATCGTCCGGCGGGTAACTACTTCGCGACGATGACGAACAAACGCCTCAAGCATGTCCTTCAGATTAAGGACCCTGGGCTGGCCGTCGACCAGGGCAACCATGTTGATACCAAACACGGTCTGCAGCTGTGTCTGAGCATACAGGTTGTTTAGAACAACCTCAGGCACCTCTCCCCGACGCAGCTCAATGACAACGCGCATTCCATCCTTGTCAGACTCATCACGCAGCTCCGTGATGCCCTCGATCTTACGCTCCTTGACCAGCTCGGCGATCTTTTCGATCAAACGCGCCTTGTTCAGCTGATAAGGCAACTCGGTAATAACGATTTGCTGTCGGCCGCCTACCTTGTCGATATCCTCGACATCAGCGCGGGCCCGTACATAGATTCGACCACGGCCAGTGCGGTAAGCCTCAATGATACCGGCACGTCCGTTAATAATTCCGGCCGTAGGAAAATCGGGGCCTGGAATGTACTGCATCAATTGATCAACAGTCAGCTCACTATTTTCAATGAGCGCCAGGCAACCATCGATGACTTCGGTCAGGTTATGCGGCGGGATATTAGTAGCCATACCCACAGCGATACCGCTAGAACCATTAACCAGCAGGTTTGGCACTTTAGTAGGCATGACCGCCGGAATTTTCAGCGAGCCATCATAGTTGTCGACCCAGTCGACGGTTTCTTTGTCCAGATCCGCCAGCAGCTCGTGGGTCAGCTTGAACATGCGCACTTCGGTATATCGCATCGCAGCAGCGGAGTCGCCGTCTACCGAGCCGAAGTTGCCCTGACCGTTCACCAGCATGTAGCGCAGGGAAAATGGCTGCGCCATGCGCACAATCGTGTCGTAGACCGCGGAGTCACCGTGCGGGTGGTATTTACCGATTACATCGCCCACGACACGGGCAGATTTAAGATAAGGCTTGTTCCAATCGTTACCCAACTCACTCATGGCATAAAGCACACGGCGGTGGACGGGCTTCAAGCCGTCGCGCACATCCGGCAATGCGCGTCCGACGATTACACTCATCGCGTAATCAAGATAAGACTGTCTGAGTTCGTCTTCAATATTGACCGGGAGGATTTCTTTGGCCAGTTCGCCCATGAGAAGCCTGGTTCCTTAGTTTCGACACCCTGCGGGAAAGCGGTGAATACTACCATAGAAGGCCCATCAACTGGGCCTTAAGTAGGACTTTTGCAGGGACGTTTTTAGCAAAAATCAGTGCAAGCGCTTGCGGCTCATCAAAGCAGCCATCTTTTCCGCATTTGGCCGCTCGACGATTCCCCTTTCGGTCACGATGGCATCGATCAAGTCCGCTGGCGTGACATCAAAAACAGGATTAACCGTCTCTACCTCTGCAGCGATACGCTTACCACCAATTTCCAACAATTCACGACCGTCACGCTCCTCAATGGGAATATCCTCGCCAGACGTCAGAGCCATATCGATCGTTGAGCTTGGAGCCACCACCATAAAGCGCACACCATGGTGCATGGCATTAACAGCCAGCTGGTAAGTACCGATTTTATTCGCAACATCGCCATTAGCGGTTATCCGGTCGGCGCCAACGATAACCCATGAAATGTTGCCTGTTTTCATCAGATGAGCCGCTGCCGCATCAGCATTTAAGGTGACTGGCACACCTTCGCCGGCTAGTTCCCAAGCGGTTAGTCGTGCGCCCTGGAGCCAAGGGCGTGTTTCATCGGCATAAACACGATCGACCAGCCCTTCAAGATAAGCCGCTCGAATTACGCCTAGAGCCGTACCGAAACCACCGGTAGCCAGAGCACCTGTATTGCAGTGCGTTAGTAAAGTTTGCGCACTGTTACCATGTTTACGAATCAGCTCGACACCCAGCTGGGCCATGGTGAGATTAGCCTCGCGGTCACTTTCGTGAATAGCTACCGCTTCCGCCTCTAACGCTGCCAGCACATCCTCTTCAGGCTTAAGGCGTTTGAGCCGCTCACGCATACGATTCAAGGCCCAGAAAAGATTAACGGCGGTTGGCCGCGACTCGGCAAGCAGTTGAAAATCGGCCTCCAGGGCCTGCTGCCAATCCTGCCCAGCCGAAAAGCGGGCTTTTACACCCAACACCATGCCATAGGCTGCACAGATACTGATGGCCGGAGCACCTCGTACGACCATCTGGCGTATCGCCCCAGCCACCCCTGCTGCGGAATCATACGCCAGCCAGACCTCCTCCAAAGGCAAAAGCCGCTGATCCAGCAGGTGTAAAACGCCGTCCTGCCAATCAATCGCTTTGACCTTTTCTGCGGCCAGAAGTCGCTCTCGCATGCCTACCTCATCACTCGAGACAAAATACTGATTATACAGAGGGCAACGAAAATGGCTGTCACAATAGATTGTCAGCCCATGAGATCATCAAATGAACGTTTTACGCGGTTCACGTCATTCCGCTGAGCGCAGTTATACTTCTTGTTCATTTCTTGAAGGAATCATTCCAATGCCCGATCCCGTGCCACTCGACCTGCTTATTCATCCCACCTGGATCGTTCCGGTGGAGCCAGCCGGCGTAGTGTTAACGGGCCACTCATTGGGTATACGCGACGGGATCATTGCTGTCCTCGCACCCCGCTCTGAACTCAAACGCTATCAAGCGCAGGAAGAAATGGAGCTTCCCGGGATGCTTTTGAGCCCTGGCCTGATCAATATGCATGGTCATGCAGCAATGACACTTTTTCGTGGCCTGGCGGATGACTTGCCGCTGATGACCTGGCTGCAAGATCATATCTGGCCTGCTGAAGCCAAATGGGTAGACGAGCATTTTGTACGTGACGGCACCACATTGGCCATCGCAGAACAGATCAAAGGTGGGATCACTTGTTTTTCCGATATGTACTTCTTCCCGGACATCGCTTGTGAAGCGATCCATGAGTCCGGCATGCGCGCCCAGGTAACGCTTCCAATTCTCGATTTTTCGGTACCCGGTGCGCATAACGCTGATGAAGCCATACGCCGGGGGCTAGAACTGTTTGATGATTTGAAACAGCATGAACGAATTACCGTGGCCTTTGGTCCTCATGCTCCCTATACCGTGAGTGATGACAAGCTGGCCAATATACTTATGCTGGCTGATCAACTGGACGCCTGCATTCATATGCATGTGCACGAAACTGCAGGCGAGGTTCAGGAAGCCTTAGTGAAAACGGGGGAACGCCCTCTTACTCGCCTGCGTAGGCTAGGTCTTCTTGGCCCACGCTTTCAGTCTGTGCACATGACTCAGATCGACGAGGAGGACTTGATTAATCTGGTCGAAACCAACACACACGTCATTCATTGCCCTGAATCAAATCTCAAGCTGGCCAGTGGTTTCTGCCCAGTCGAGAAGCTTTGGGAATCTGGGGTCAACGTGGCCATTGGAACTGATGGTGCTGCTAGCAATAACGACCTAGACCTTCTAGGCGAGACCCGTACCGCGGCACTTTTAGCCAAAGCGGTATCGGGGTCAGCCACTGCATTAGATGCACACCGTGCATTACGTATGGCAACCCTTAACGGTGCGCGCGCTCTGGGTCTGGAAAAATGCCTGGGCTCGCTGGAAATCGGTAAAGCGGCTGACCTTGTAGCATTCGACCTAAACAGACTGGCACAGCAGCCTATCTACGATCCAGTATCGCAACTGATCTACACCAGCAGCCGCGACTGCATTCAGCATGTCTGGGTCGGCGGCCGCCCCCTGCTCCACCAAGGCAGACTGACGCGCCTGGATGAGGCCGAACTGATCGACAATGCACGAGCCTGGGGCCGAAAGATTGCCTCACGCTGACTGAATTCCAGGCTTAAGCGTCTACCTTATCGTGGCGCCGCCTTCTGAAAGAATCTGATTACTGGAGTACTACCCATGTCCAACGTCGACAATGCTGAAATTGCCAAATTCGAAGCCTTGGCCCATCGCTGGTGGGATAGAGAGAGCGAATTCAAACCCTTGCACGACATCAACCCGCTGCGGGTCAACTGGATCGATGAGCATGCTGGACTGGCAGGCAAGAAAGTACTCGATGTAGGTTGCGGCGGCGGCATCCTAAGCGAAGCCATGGCCATGCGCGGAGCCCAAGTCACTGGAATAGACATGGGCGAAGCCCCACTATCCGTAGCGCAATTACATCAACTTGAATCTGGCGTGGCCGTAAACTACCGACGCATCACAGCTGAAGAGCTGGCTAGCGAAGAGCCTGGTCAGTATGACATAGTGACATGTCTGGAAATGCTGGAGCATGTACCGGACCCGGCCTCTGTAATCCGAGCCTGCCAGACTTTAGTCAAGCCCGGCGGCCATGTCTTCTTTTCTACTATCAACCGCAATCCCAAGGCCTACCTGCTCGCAATCGTAGGCGCCGAATACCTATTGCGCTTACTTCCACGCGGCACCCATGATTTTCGCAAGTTTATCCGCCCCTCCGAATTGGGTGCCTGGTGCCGCGCAGGCGGCCTGAACGTACGCGATATGATTGGCTTGACCTACAACCCTATTACCAAGCGCTACAAGCTAGGTCGCGATGTAGATGTGAACTATATGATCCATACTACTCGTGAGGGTTGAATCCATGCGCTTGCAAGCTGTGCTTTTCGATATGGATGGAACCCTGCTGGACACAGCACCCGACTTTATCGCTGTGATCCAGTCCATGCGTGCCAGCCGAGGGCTGGATCCTGTCGACGAAAAGATTATCCGCGATGTTATCTCGGGCGGCGCGCGCGCAATGGTAGCCTCTGCATTCGATACAGATCCGCTCAGCGAGATGTTCGAACCCTTGCGCCTGGATTTTCTTGAGCGCTATCAACATCATTGCGCCGTACATACTCACCTGTTCGAGGGGATGGCCGAGTTGCTCAATGACCTTGAAAAGGCGCGTATAACCTGGGGCGTGGTAACGAATAAGCCGGCTCGCTATGCCGAGCCGATTATGCAAAAGCTGGGGCTGGCAGAGCGCTCTGCCGTATTGGTCTGCCCTGATCACGTTACGCACAGCAAACCCGACCCAGAACCTGTGCTTCTGGCTTGTCACCAGCTTCAGGTAGATCCGCAAGCGGTACTTTTTGTCGGTGACGATCGGCGGGACATCGAGTCGGGTCGAGCAGCTGGAACTAAAACTGCTGCGGTGCGTTTCGGCTACATCCATCCAGAAGACAACCCCTCACATTGGGGCGCCGACTTGGTTGTGGATCATCCGCTAGACCTGCGTACTGCGCTGGATCGTGCCGTCTGCGGCTGCTAGCAACCTTCTCAGCCATTAGCGTCAGGAGTCATTGATCATGTTCGAGTACAAGGCCCGCCCAGATTTGCTGAAAGGGCGCATCATCCTTGTAACAGGGGCCGGCCGTGGAATCGGCGCGGCGGCCGCCAGAAGTTACGCCGCCCATGGTGCCACGGTGCTTCTACTGGGTAAGACCGAAGAAAACCTTAATGAAGTTTATGACGATATCGAGGCAGCCGGTTACCCTCGGGCCGCTGTCATTCCCCTTGATCTCGCAACGGCGCAACCTGTGCATTATGCAGAGCTGGCCGCAATGATCGAACAGGAGTTCGGAAGGCTAGACGGCCTTCTGCATAATGCCAGTATTTTGGGACCACGCTCCCCGCTCGAGCAAACCGCTAGCGATGCCTTCATAAGCGTAATGCAAGTTAATGTGAATGCCGTCTTCATGCTGACGCAGGCGCTGCTTCCTCCTTTACACCGCTCCGAAGACGCCTCGGTTATCTTTACGTCTAGCAGTGTTGGCCGTAAAGGACGCGCTTACTGGGGTGCGTATGCCGTCTCCAAGTTCGCTACCGAGGGCCTTATGCAAGTCCTCGCTGACGAAGTAGAGGGAACATCGAAAATCCGCGCCAATAGTGTCAATCCTGGCGGAACCCGGACAGCCATGCGAGCAGAAGCCTACCCAGCTGAAAATCCAGCGCGAAATCCAATACCCGAAGACATCATGCCGGTTTACCTGTACCTAATGGGGCCAGACAGCGTGAATATTAACGGGCAAGCCTTTAATGCCCAAGATTAAGCAAGTTACCCATGCTTTGCTTGACAACTGGCCCAACACTAGCCAAAGGCAGGCACCTAAATACGACAAGCCACTTGAGGCAACTAAGCAGGCTTAACTGGAAAATCAGTTAATAGACACCCGAGCGGAGATTAATAAATACCATCTCCGCTCGCATACAGCTTTTAACGCCCCGCTCGTGACTCCCGAATGTAGAAGCGTGCCTTTTCGGCGTTTTCTACACATCCGTTATAGGCCTCGATCTGCTGTTGCGTCTTGGCAGTAGAAATAAGACCAAGCGCTTTGGAGTAACTTACCGTACCGGCAAACCCTTCGGTCTTGGCAATATCAAGCTCCTTCCAGGCGGCGTTCACCTGAGCCGCACAGTTGTCCCGATTGACCGTCTTGCCAGCACAACCGGTCAGAACAATAGCAGCAACAGGCATCATCAATAGCCAACGCTTCATGGCTAACTCCTTCAATGGATGGACAGGTCCAGCCCTATAGAGACCCCTTTTCCGACAGGCGGTTCATCGGTTAGCCTTCAGATACTCGACAACAGCTTGTTGCTCCCCAACAAACAAGATCCGGCCAGCTTTATTTTCGCGCTGATAGACATACATGGGATCGTAATACTCTTTCAGAAGTGCTGCGATCCACTCACGATGTCCATCTACTTCGCCCGTCTGCGCCTGCTCCTTCAAAGCAGTATCCATGATATGCGCCAAACGCTGATACCGCTCACCTCCTAACCGCTTGGCAATATTATCCAAACTCTTACGCAACTGATTGGCAAATACAAGAAATCCTTGATCACCCCTCTGCACACATTCGAACTCGGCGGCTAGATCGATAACATAGTCACGCAAAATACGCTCGACTCGGCTCTCAAGACTGTCTTCCAGCCAAACCAGGGGGAAATGTTGCATGGCCTGGTACAGCTCGATCGGAAGCGAACAACGCCCGATAAGTCGCGACTCATCCTCCAAAACAAACCGTGACTGGCCTGCCGCACGGCGCTTGAGCAGATCTATGGAAAGACGATTCTCAAAGTCGATCTGCGCCGGCTGCACCGTTGCTCGCTTGCCAAAGCTGGAGCCTCGATGATTGGCATGCTTTTCAAGATCAACACTGTCATCGAGCTGAGCTACAACCTCTGTCTTACCCGTCCCGGTCATACCGCCCACCACGACGAACCGGCACTCCTCAAGTGCCTGATGAAGAGTTTCGATCAGGAAGGTACGCATGGCCTTATACCCTCCCGCAACGCGCGGATAAGCGATGCCAGCCTCACTTCGCAGCCACTGTTGACTGATTTGCGAGCGCAACCCTCCACGAAAACAATACAGATAACCATTGGGATTGGCGCGAGCGAAGTCGGCCCAAGCGGCGATACGTTCCTCCTTAACTCTGCCAGACACTAATGAGTGCCCCAACTCCAGCGCAGCCTGTTGCCCCTTCTGCTTATAACAGGTACCCACCTTCTGCCGCTCAATGTCGTTCATAAGTGGACGATTGCTCGCCATCGGGAACGCTCCCTTGGCAAACTCTACGGGAGCACGCACATCCATCAGCGGCGCGTCAGAAAGAAACAGCGCCTGGTAATCACGGGCGTCGTCACGCATTAGTACACTTCCACTGCATGAGGCTGTCGCTCTGTTAATTCTCCGATCGGCTGCAATGTCAGGCCTAACTCCTGAGCGATCGCCAGGAATTCGGCTTCACCCTCAGGCTCTACCGCAACCAGCAAACCACCACTGGTTTGAGGATCACACAGCAACGCTTTTTGCCCTTCGGAAATTGGAGCGATACGCCCACCGTAGCTATCAAAGTTGCGCAGCGTTCCTCCCGGCACGCAGCCCAGTGCCAGGTAATGCTCGACACTGCCTAACCGAGGGACGGCGGCATAATTAATTCGCGCGGTCAGCCCACTTCCGTCTGCCATCTCCACAAGATGCCCTAGCAGACCAAACCCCGTCACATCAGTCATTGCCTTGATGGCATCCACGCGCCCAAAACGACTGCCCGGACGATTCAAACGGCACATCCAATCGCGGGCAATACCTCTATCCTCTGGCCGCAGTACGGCTTTCTTTTCAGCCGTGGTTAAAATGCCTATACCAAGTGGCTTAGTCAAAAACAGCTTGCACCCCAATAAAGCCGTATCGTTACGCTTCATGAAACGCTTCTGGACCACACCGGTTACAGCCAAACCAAAGATGGGTTCGGGCGCATCAATGGAGTGTCCCCCAGCCAGTGGAATACCCGCCTCGTCGCATACCTTGCGCCCACCAGCCACTACTTCGCGAGCCACCTCAGGTGGCAAGACATTGACCGGCCATCCCAAGATAGCGATGGCCATTAACGGATCACCGCCCATTGCATAAATATCACTGATGGCGTTCGTCGCAGCGATTCGCCCGAAATCGAAGGGGTCATCAACGATCGGCATGAAAAAATCTGTAGTAGATATCACGCCTCGCTCATCGTCCAAGGCATAGACGGCTGCATCATCACGCGACGCATTTCCTACCCAAAGCTTTGGATCCAGATGCTGGGCTCCGCTGCCTGCCAGGATGACTTCAAGGACTTTTGGGGAAATCTTGCAGCCACATCCGGCCCCATGGCTGTATTGGGTCAAGCGAATAGGCTCGTTCATGAACACTTCCTGATTCAGGTAAACGCAAGCGTCTGGCAATTATGCCAGGATCTGATGTTGAGATTATTCTATCAAAGCCTGCCCTCATGACTCCCAAGGAATCACTTAAAGAAGCAGGTCAACGGAAAAACGTTCCTAGCGCCACTTTTAAATGCCAACAGTGATGTGGCTCAGTGTCGCAACGCTATTCATCGCCAAGATGTTATTTCCAAAGGATAATCCACAATTCCTGTGGATAACCTCGTGGAAAAATCGGCCAAACGGTCATGAAGACTAGTAGCCACGTGCCTTTCACCTAAACTGTTGTTTTTTTATACAGATTGGAAAAAAGCTCTTTAATTCAGCCAGTTATATTCCTGATACACACCCTACCCCATTCTTGCAACCCCTTGACAGAACACAAACCTTTCCGCCTGAAGTCATGAATAGAGAGATATAAGAACATATAAGGGTAATGACATGCGCCGCATATGAGGCACCGCTTTTCCATATGCCATGCATATCTGTAAAACATTAATACCTTTAACCCGGCAAGCCAATTCCTGACAGTTCGGGTAGGATTTATCCTTTTCCGTTTTGGACTGTCTCATGCCTGGCCTCTCCGATACCGCAACGGACACACACACCCTCACGCCTGCGCGCCCATGGTTACTGCTGCTGGGCCTATTTCTGGTAGCGCTCAATTTAAGGCCGGCCCTCTCCAGTCTTTCACCGTTGCTGCGTCAGATTGAAGCTGAAACAGGACTGTCCAGCGCAGCGGCTGGCCTACTGACTACGGCTCCTGTTTTATGTCTGGGATTATTTGCTCCCCTGGCAGCTCGCCTGTCCAACCGGATAGGTAGTGAAAAGACCGTCCTTATTACTCTAATTGTCCTGGCAGGCGGCATCCTTCTTCGCAGCCTATTTCCTCCGGCCGGACTGTTTGCAGGCAGCGTAATGGCTGGTGCATGCATTGGCATTATAGGCGTGCTGCTACCAGGCATCATTAAACGAGACTTCCCTAACCAGGCTGGTCAGCTAATGGGGGTCTATACCATGGCCCTGTGCATGGGCGCAGCCTTAGCAGCTGGCGCTACGGCCCCTTTGGGCGCCTGGATGGATCATCACTGGCAACCCGCACTAGGAGCCTGGGCCTTACTGGCACTAATCGCTGCCATCGTATGGCTGCCCCAAATCCGCGCTACTCACCATACGCACCGACAGCGCTGGCAGGTAACCGGACTCTGGACTGACCGCCTAGCCTGGCAGGTCACTCTTTACATGGGATTACAATCTTCGCTGGCCTATATCGTCTTCGGCTGGCTACCGTCAATTCTGATCGACCGAGGCTTGACCACTATAGAGGCCGGCTTGGCATTATCCGGCTCGATCCTCATTCAACTGATCAGCGCCCTGGCCACGCCTTGGCTGGCCACCCGCGGCCGCGATCAGCGTCTAACCGTAGTTATCGTTATCTCATTAACGCTTGCCGGCCTGCTAGGCTGCCTGTACGGCCCATTGCCGATGCTATGGCTGTGGACACTCCTATTAGGCCTAGGCCAGGGTGGAACCTTCAGTATTGCACTGGCCCTGATCGTCTTGCGCTCACCTAATGCTCATGTTGCAGCACGCCTTTCCGGCATGTCTCAAGGTGTGGGTTATACCCTAGCCGCGCTAGGCCCCTTTTTAGTCGGCCTTATCCATGACCTCACTCATGGCTGGAACGGAATTGGTTTGCTATTCATCCTGATCAGCGTGGCCGCCCTGCTGTTCGGCATTCAGGCTGGCAGGGACCGTCATGTGCAGGCTCAAAGCACCCCCTTGTAGGACAATTAGATGACTACCGCTATGTAGAGACACCGCTACGCAGAAGGTGGCTCTGCAGCGCTTGCCATCCAATCACGAATCAGGTTGTAAGCAACAGCCAGCAGGATTGGCCCTAGAAACAGTCCCATGAAACCAAAAGCCAATAATCCACCAAACACGCCTAGCAGTACCACAACCAAAGGTAGATCGCCGCCGCGGCTTATAAGGTAAGGCTTGAGAATATTGTCTACGCCACTGATAAAGAACAATCCCCACGCTCCTAGAAAAATCGCATACCCATACTCCTGCTGTAACACGAGCCAGAGGGTAGAAGGGATCCAGACCAGAGGTGGTCCGACAGGAATCAAGCTCAAAGCAAATGTTAGAAGCGCCAATCCTACAGCGCCGGGCACGCCCGCAATCATCAGACCGATCAAGGCCAGGATGGCTTGAGCGGCCGCGGTTCCAAGTATGCCATTAACGACCCGGTGCACCGTATCGCCTACAAGTTGCATATAGTGCCCCGCCTGTCCACCAATCAGCCGCAACAAGACTTTTTCAGTTAGATAAACTAACCGCGGGCCATCACGATAGAAGAAGAAGACGAGCACCAAGCTCAAAGCTAGCTCTAGCACACCACCACCAATTCGTGCACTACGAGCCAACAGCCAATTTCCGACCTGCCCCAGGTAGGGTTTTAGACTATCGAAATAAGCTGCGCCCCGAGCGTCGATCGTCTGCCATAAACTAACAAGCCGATCCCCTATCCAAGGCAGTCTAGCTACCCACTCAGGTGCTGGCGGCAACCCACCTACTTGAATAGTACGAACCAGATCCATCGTGCCCCGCACATGGTCTGCCAATCCCATTCCAACCCATACCAGCGGCAGTGCTACAAGAAGAATCCAACCAACACTCAGAATGGCAGCCGCAATAGTATTACGTCCGTCGAGACGCCGGCTTAAACCACGCATCAAAGGCCAGCTGGCAAATGCCAGAACGGCAGCCCAGAACAGTGCGGACATGAAGGGCAACAACACCCACACGCAGGCACCTAATAAGGACAGAAGAAGTATTCTGACCAGCAGACGATCGTGCTCGTACATGGGAGAGGATGGTGGTACGGGTTTATCAGAAAGACGCCTCATGTCATGTCCTTAAACTAACCTGCTCCATCATAAGCCGAAGCGTACCTGGATCATGCAGGCTATTTAAGTGCACGAGGACCTTAGCTGTATTTAGGGCTTTACATACAGCCCTGCTGGGCGGGCAGCGTCCACTTGAAGCCGAGCAATACGTATCCTTCGCTCAACCAAAGCATCTCGCCACTTTTCAGCCTGTGGCCCGCCAATTACGACAGCAAGGTCACCGTCCATAGCCAGGACTCGACTTAGCAGATCGGTCCAGACTGCATCAGGTTTAGTCTCCAGCATCGGCAGATGTAGTTCACCATCACGGCGCAATTGCCTTAATAGAGTACTGGGATTTGCAACCTGCTCGCCAAGAGGGGACGTTGCGTTCAACTGCTCTACATGGAGATATCCGCGACGATTACCACGCGTAATCGCATACAACACAAGCAGGGTGTTTTCCTGGGGCGCCGCTAATCGAAGCAAGAGATAAGCCTGCTGTCCATCAGGCCCGTAGAGCCTAGACTTTCCAAATATGGCGTTGGCAATCACATTGCTAGAGCCGCAATCGCGACCCTCACACCAGAACAACGGTATGGCCGATTGTTGTTGCAGGTCATGCCGAGCCTTGTCCAGTGCCTCGACGGGGTTGTGGCCCTGCGCCATTTCATAGGTTAAAGCCGTCAAATGTCCTTGTGCTTGTACTTCGCCTTCCAAGCGCAAGCGCCCCCCGATACGGCTAACCGAGCCTTGCGGGTAGCTACGCTCTACGGAAGGGTCCATATGATAATCCACGATATTAGCATGTGCCGGACGAGGCAGAGCTTCTAGATCGGCACTGCCGGGAAAATCAGCTGCGCCAGCCTTAATTGCTAATAGGCATGTCAGGCTTAGCATTATCATTCGCATAACAATCACTATATCACCTAAAGCTGACCAGAAAGATTCGGCGAACCTGACAGCCATCCTTCTGAGAAGTATTCAAGTCTTGCCGCAGGGCAGGTCGAGCGACAGGTTATTGCCTTGCAATCATCAAGTGCTGCAGCTGGAATATATGACTACCCATAAGGGCTTTTTATACCCTACATGGTTAGCGTTAAAGGATACTGTTGTGACCTTGCATCGGCCCGACCTTATCCATTTGCTGCCCCTTTTCTTTTAAGCGTCTATATATTGCGTGCTTCATCAGCGGACAGAGCCACTACATAAGCATTGATCACTGAGAGCCTCTAAATATGGAGACTCCACACCAACCAGATTGGCGTCAAGGCTAAACGAAAAAGCGATTGAAACAATCTGCTACCGCCTGGGCGCCGGCTTCATCATCTAGATGCAAATGATGCCCTCCTGGCAATTGTTCAATCTTAAATCCCTCAAGCCCTGCCAGAAGTTCATTGATACCTGGAATATTGACCAAAAGCCCTTGCTCAGCCACGATCAATTGAGCTGGACACTTGACTGCCTTAAGGAAGGCCAACGCCTGCGCCGCAGTCAGGCGCAGAGTGGTAGGCAAGGTTAGGCGTGCATCCGAGCGCCATGTATAACCGCCTGGAACCGGCATTAAGCCGCGCTCGGCCAGTAGCTCAGCGGCTTCTACGCTCACTGACCCCACGCCTTTCAGCCTCGCCTGCACAGCGTCTTCGATCCGCTCATAAACAGGTTTGCGCTTATTAGGCAGGTTCAGCTGTGCACGCAGCGCGTTGCCAAGCTTGGAGGGGGCCTCCTCAGGCGTAGTGGTATAAGGCATAAGCCCGTCGATAAGCGCCAAACGTTCAACCCGCTCAGGCAATGCAGAGGCAAACATCACTGAGATAATGGCACCCAGCGAATGACCTAACAGCGAAAATCGCTTCCAGCCCAATTGCTCCACGGCGTACAAGACATCTTGCACATAATCCTGCAACAAATAACCACAACCCGCTGGCCGATGGGCCGATAATCCATGCCCTGGAAGATCTAGCGCAACGATTCTCAACCCGTGTAAACGAGGCGCTAATCGTGAAAACGTCATGGCGTTGTCTAGCCAGCCATGTAAAGCCAGCACAGGTTGACCATCCTCAGGGCCAAACAGATGAGCAGCCAGCTCAATATGAGGCAGATTAATACGTAATTCCTGTACGTGAGCAGTCATTCAGCCATATCCCAGCAGTGATTTTCTTCAGACAATACTGTATCTGGAAGACTCCCTATGCTGGGTCAGCACCCGCTGGCCTGACATATAAACTCAAACGAACCTGCAAGTACCGCTGCCGCTTTACAACAATCTTGCTCTGGCCAACTCCAACGAGCTATGCGGCTCAACGACTGGAATACTCATCCTTAGTCACCACCGCTACAGTCAACCGTGAAATACATGTGGTATGCCCCCTCTCGTCGGAGAGTCGAATATCCCACACATGAGTACTGCGCCCTAAATGGATAGGTTTGGCCACTGCTGTTACACGTCCTGAGCGCATAGGCCGCAAATGATTGGCATTGACCTCCAACCCCACGCAATTGAACCGATCTCTGTCAATACACAGAACACTGGCCATAGACCCCAACGTCTCAGCCAGCACGACGGACGCTCCCCCGTGCAATAAGCCAAAAGGCTGATGAGTTCGCTCATCCACAGGCATGCTTGCAGTCAGCGACTCATGGTCAAAAGCTTCGAAATGGATCCCTACCCGCTCACACAATGTGTTTTGCAGGCTAGCATTTAGGGTGACAAGATCAGGCTCGGTCCGCCAGATAGTCATGCCTTTTGCCTCCGTACAAAACGATCAACAGTGCTATCTATGCAAAAAAGGGACATAACGATCCTCGTTATTGCTGAAAGAAATGGAATCGTGTTACGTCAAGGGTGGAACAACTCGATCAATGTCATCGCGCCAGCTACTGCCATAGGCCCCTCAAGGATAGCTAGCGATCCCGTGCCCATAGGTAGTGGCTCTTGACGGTGCCCGTGAATCAGCAGGCCAGCTAACTGGCTGACGAAAGGATTATGGGTGGCCAGCAGGACGCCGGACGTCGGCAAGGCTGCCAACCAATCAAGCGCAGCAGCAGGATCATCGTCCGGCGTGACGCCAGGAACAGTCACAATGGGAGGGACGAATCCCAGTATGTTTTTAACAATTGCAGCTGTCTGTTGTGCTCGTACATAAGGGCTGGCATATATTGCTGTAAGCGACTCCCTGGCAAGCCGCTGGGCGCTTCGCCGCACCTCCTCCTCGCCACGCACGGTCAGCCGACGCAGCTCGTCACCTGCCGCATGCGGCTCCGCCTCACCGTGACGCAGAAGACATATCTTCATATCGCATCCTCATGTTTCTGAGCTGCACGCTTACCCGGCCAGTCTGCAACAGGCCAGGGCTTTTCTTCACTGGCAAACGTACCGAACCGTACGATCTGAGCCAGATATTCAGATAATCCCGTACCCAATCGAGCCATACCTTCATGAGTATGCCCTTTGACTAACCGATTGATCAGCTGTGCAATGACCAATCCAGCCAGCAAATACTGCGCAATCAGCCAGACGAACACAAACAAGACCATCCAAACGAGACGCAGACTAATAGTTTCACGCTCGTAGTTATGGCTAGACATCATTTATCTCCTACGACTCGGATAAAGTAGGTAAATAGAAATCGACATCGGTCTTAGGCTCGCCTCGCATTAAAGCGACGATCACCTGATCCAAAGTGCGACCTTCAAACAAAATGGCATAGAGACCTTGAACGAGCGGCATGTAAACCCCTGTTTCATCCGCCTTGGCCTTCAGAACTCGCAACGTATTTACTCCTTCAGCCGTTTCGCCCAAACGCGCTACGGCAGCTTCCAGCGTGAGCCCCTCACCTAGTGCATGGCCTACCTGATAGTTGCGACTCTTGGGAGAGGAACAGGTAACAATAAGGTCTCCCACCCCAGCCAACCCCATAAATGTCATGGGATTAGCGCCCTGCTGCACGGCAAAGCGCGTCATTTCCGCCAGCGCTCGGGTAATCAACATGCTACGCGTGTTTTCCCCCATATCTAGCGCGGCGGCTAGTCCTGCCATGATGGCATATACATTCTTTAAAGCCCCGCCCAGCTCCACACCCAATCGATCACGACTGGCATAGACCCGAAATGTACGTCCATGCAGAGCGGCCTGGACCTGCTGGCAGACTTCCTCGTCCTCACTAGCGATAACGGTCGCCGTTAAGGCATGCTCGGCGATTTCACGCGCTAAATTTGGTCCGGAAATTACACCGATCCGGGCATCGGGCACGACCTCCTCAATAATCTGACTCATAAGCAGGAAAGTATGGGGCTCGATACCTTTGGTCAGGCTGACCACAGCCTTACCTTGAAGTCTTATAGCAACCGGAGCGAGCACCGTACGCAAGGCGCTTGAGGGCAAGGCTACGAAGACCAGGCCACAATCGGACAGAGTCCCATCTAGATCACAGCGCGGCTCCACCGCTTCGTGTACCTTGATGCCTTTCAAGTAGCGAGGGTTTTCACGGCGCTGGCGAATAGCTTCAGCCTGCTCGGGGTCACGCATCCATAACCGTACAGCCTGCCCATTCTCCGCTAGCAGGTTGGCCAAGGCTGTACCGAAACTGCCGCCTCCTAGAACCGCTATTGGTTGCTTTTCACTCATGAGCTTATCCATTGTTGCCGCAATATGCGACGATCTACACATTATACGAAGCGCGCCTGCAATATTCCGATCACTTTTACTAAACCATGCTCTATTACGCGGTCCGTTGGTCCTGGTAGGACTGACGGGAGTTGAACGGCACCTGACTGACAGGTAAAAAGAGCATCGAGCGCCACGCTCATGGAGAACGCTCTCTTGGACAAACGACGCGGCTGGGGAATTCGCACCCGCACGCTAGCTATAAGCCTGGGCCCTGCCCTATTGATTACGCTGGTATTGACCGGTTATTTCACCCATGCACGCCTTCAGGATTTACATCATGAATTGAGTCATACCGGCCAGCTGATTGCCATCCAGCTGGCCTCGGCCAGTGAATATGGCGTATCTACTGACAACCTGCCCATGTTACGTAACCTGCTAGACGCGACACTGGCCACACGCCATGTGCGCTTCATTGAGATTCGCGACCGGCAGGAGCGCATCATTATGTATGCCCATAATCCTCCACCAACAGGCCAAAGCACGTCTCAAGTCGAGATCTTTCATGCCAGCATTAGCCGCTCAGGCATTCCTAACGTCAATAGCTCGCTGGGCCGTGTGGCTGTTGGGGTAACCAACGAAGCCTTTCATCAACGACAGCAGGAAATCCTGATCAAGGCCGCTGCCCTTGCCATCCTAGCGCTGGGACTTACGTTTCTCTTGGCTTGGCGACTAGCCAAGCGTCTATCCGCTCCGCTGAGTGATATGGGGCGAACCGTCAATGCCATCCGTGCTGGTGATTACCATAGCCGTCTACCCGTACCAGACAACTCGGAAATGGGTGTCTTGGCGCACCTCATTAATGATTTGGCCCAAGCACTTCAGCGCGCTAGTGAAGAGCAACAACGTAGTATCGATCAGCTTGTAGCTGCCCGTGAAGAAGCGGAACAGGCCAACCGAGCCAAATCGGATTTTCTTGCAATGATGAGCCATGAATTGCGTACCCCGCTCAATGGGGTTCTGGGCATGTTGCAATTGCTAGAAACAACAGAGCAGTCACGAGAGCAGAGCGAGTACACCACGCTGGCTACAGAATCGACTGAGCACCTGCTCAAAGTCATTAATGATGTTCTTGATTTTTCACGTATCGAGCGTGGTGCCTTAGAGCTAGAAAACATTCCCTTTGGCCTTGCCGAGCTTGTTAACGGCTCCGTACAAGTTTTCCAGCACAGCGCAGCGCAGCGTGGTCTTGAGCTTTCCCTTGACGCTCCTACCGATCTGGACCAACTTGAAGTAACTGGCGATCCAACTCGCTTGCGGCAGATTTTAGTTAACCTTGTCGGCAATGCGCTCAAATTTACAGAAAGCGGCTCTATACGAGTAGAGTGCCGCTGGCAACCCCTAGACGACTGTATCCTCTGGTTTAGCTGTGCCGTACATGACAGCGGCATCGGCATTTCAGCCGAGCGCCTGGAGCGTATGTTCGATGCCTTTCAGCAAGCGGACCCTACGATCAGCCGACGCTATGGCGGCACTGGCCTTGGCTTGTCCATTGCACGCACCCTGGCCGAACGGATGGGGGGTACGTTGCAGGCCACTAGCGAGGAAAACCAAGGCTCGATTTTCACGCTTGAAGTACCACTTCCCTTCCGACGCGTTCAACCATCTGATCATAATCAGCGCCCGCTACAGGAATTTCAGGCCAACGGCCTGAATGTGCTCCTGGTTGAAGATAATCCGGTCAACCAAACTGTGATCGAGGCCATGCTGCGTAGCCTTGGTTATCACATCACGGTTGCTGGCGACGGGGCTCAAGCCGTACGTTTCGCCGAGCAGCAGTCTTTCGCAGCGATTCTAATGGATTGCCGACTTCCCATTCTCGATGGCTATCAGGCTACTCGCCTCATTCGCGAGCGATCCGGCCCAGGCATACCGATCATCGCCTTGACGGCCAATGCCTTACAAGGTGATCGTGAAAGCTGCTTAGCAGCAGGCATGAACGATTACCTGGCGAAGCCCTTCAAACGCGCCGATTTACAACTCATGCTTCAGCGCTGGATTCACCCACCGGCACCTCATTGGGAAGCCATATCGTCTTAAGCGAAGCGATCAATGTTGGAGTATTTGAACTCCAACGTGCACAATTCGCCTCTGGGAAGGTTTTATCGCCTTGCTGTGACTTTCAAAATGGCTTGGCTGTCTATGTGGTGGCGGCCTAATAGCGAGAGCGACATTATAATCGCCGCCACTGACCCACCAGGCCAGCTACAGGAGCTTGCATGACCAAACAACACGCCTTCACCCACGAAGACTTGCTGCGCTGCAGCCGTGGCGAGCTATTCGGCCAGGGTAATGCGCAACTGCCTGCCCCAAACATGCTAATGATCGACCGGATCACGCATATCAGTGATACAGGCGGCAAGTACGGTAAGGGTGAACTGGTCGCCGAGTTGGATATCAATCCAGACCTCTGGTTTTTCAAATGCCATTTCGAAGGTGACCCGGTAATGCCAGGCTGCCTGGGCCTGGATGCCATGTGGCAACTCGTCGGATTTTATCTTGGCTGGCAAGGCAATCCCGGTCGCGGGCGCGCCTTGGGCTCCGGCGAAGTCAAGTTCTTTGGCCAGGTACTGCCTACGGCGAAGAAAGTAACCTATAACATTCATATCAAGCGTACCATTACACGCTCGCTTATCCTGGCCATTGCTGATGGGAGTGTTAGCGTGGACGGGCGTGAAATTTACTCGGCCGAAGGTCTCCGTGTCGGTCTATTTACTTCAACAGATAGCTTTTAAGGGTCTTTCCGCATGCGTCGCGTCGTGATCACCGGCTTGGGCATAGTTTCTTGCCTCGGCAATGACAAAGACACCGTCTCCGCCAACTTGCGTGCAGGCCGCTCCGGCATCCGTTTTAATCCGGAATATGCCGAAATGGGGTTGCGCAGCCAGGTTTCCGGCTCCGTTGACCTTAATCTCGAAGAACTTATCGACCGCAAGGTCAAGCGCTTCGTCGGCGATGCCGCTGCCTATGCCTATCTGGCGATGGAGCAGGCTGTAAAGGATTCTGGCTTAACCGAAGAGCAGGTTTCTAATCCACGCACCGGCCTGATTGCTGGATCCGGTGGCGCCTCGACGTTCAACCAGATGGAAGCCTTGGACATCCTGCGCGAAAAAGGCGTCAAGCGCGTCGGTCCATATCGGGTCACCCGCACCATGAGCAGCACGGTTTCCGCCTGTCTGGCTACGCCTTTCAAGATCAAGGGACTCAACTATTCCGTCGCCTCGGCTTGCGCCACCAGTGCCCACTGTATCGGCTTGGCCATGGAGCAGATCCAACTAGGCAAGCAGGACATTGTTTTTGCTGGCGGTGGCGAGGAAGAGCACTGGAGTCAGTCATTCCTGTTTGACGCCATGGGAGCCCTGTCTAGCCAGTACAATGAAACGCCCGAAAAGGCGTCGCGCGCGTATGATGCCAACCGTGACGGCTTTGTTATCGCTGGCGGCGGCGGCATGGTCGTCGTTGAAGAGCTAGAGCATGCCCTTGCGCGTGGCGCAAAAATTTATGCTGAGATCGTTGGCTATGGTGCCACCTCAGACGGTTATGACATGGTGGCGCCTAGCGGCGAAGGTGCTATTCGCTGCATGCAGCAAGCAATGTCAACCATACAAGACCCGATCGACTACCTAAACACTCATGGCACTTCAACCCCTGTGGGAGATGTGGCAGAGATCAAGGCAGTTCGTGAAGTCTTTGGTGACAAAGCGCCGCCTATTAGCTCTACCAAAAGTTTGTCAGGCCATTCTCTAGGCGCTGCAGGTGTTCATGAGGCCATTTATTGCATGCTGATGATGGAAGGCGGCTTTATTGCCGGCTCGGCCAACGTGGATGAATTGGACTCCCAAGTCGCCGATCTACCGATTCTGCGTGAAACACGCGAGAACGCTAAGATCGATGTCGTCATGAGCAATAGCTTTGGCTTTGGTGGCACCAATGCCACGCTTGTTCTTAAACGGTGGCAAGCCTGACGTCTAATTGATCTGCTTAATAGCCCGCATTGAAAGATGCGGGCTTTTTTTTGAGTATTCGTCAGGCATTAATACGAGGTTTTTTTAACTTAAGCACGCGGCCGAATCGATTTCGTGACGCTTCGCCACTATTATGCCGCTCCGATTGAACCGAAACCGATTAGATCAATCTTAGTGCGAGCTTTTAACCGGGCGCTTAAACAAGTAGCCTTTCATTTGGAGTAAAGATGAATAATTCCAACCACATCCCCAATTACAGAGGCCCTCTGGCAGTATTAACTGTCTTGTTCTTCATGTGGGGACTGATCACCTCACTGAATGACATTCTGGTTCCCCACCTCAAAGCTGTTTTCACACTGAGCTATGTACAAGCATCGCTGATTCAGTTCTGTTTCTTTACCGCCTACTTTATCGTCTCTTTTCCAGCGGGACGCCTAGTTGAGAGCTTGGGTTACAAAAAGGGCATCATTCTTGGTCTTTGCACAGCCGCTGTAGGATGCCTGTTGTTCTATCCTGCCGCTGGTGCTCACTCTTACACCTTTTTCTTACTAGCCCTGTTCATTCTTGCAGGCGGCATTACTATCCTGCAGGTAGCAGCTAACCCGTACGTTACAATTCTGGGCAAGCCAGAAACAGCCGCTAGCCGCCTGACTTTGACCCAGGCTTTTAACTCATTGGGCACTACGGTAGGCCCGCTGATCGGCGCGGTTACCATCCTGGCACTTGTGGAGCACAGCACAGACGCTTCCTCAGTCCAGATGCCCTATCTCATTCTGGCCGGCATGCTATTGGTCATCGCCATTATTATTGGCCTTATCAAACTGCCTCAGATCAAGGGCGGCAATGAGGAGGTCCAGACCAACAGCGCAGCTCCTCATCAGGAAGCCAAAAGCATCTGGCAACACAAGCATTTGTTGCTCGGTGTTGTAGGCATCTTCATGTATGTGGGTGCTGAAGTGTCAGTTGGTACATACCTCATCAGCCTGATGGAAAGCCCTGAAGTAGCCGGACTGACCAGCAGCGCAGCAGGCCAATACTTGGCCCTCTATTGGGGTGGGGCGATGGTAGGCCGCTTCGTAGGCGGCGTTATCATGGCCAAAGTTAAGCCCAGCCATGTATTGGCCTTCAACAGCATTGCCAACGTGATCTTGATCGGCCTAGCCATTGCCATGAGCGGTAAGTTCGCCATGTGGGCATTGCTGTGTGTTGGCCTGTTCAATTCAATCATGTTCCCAACAATTTTCTCACTAGCCCTGGATGGATTAGGCAAGTTCACCAGCAAGGGTTCCGGCCTGCTGTGTATGGGCATTGTCGGTGGCGCACTGCTGCCGTTGATCCAGGCAATCTTTGCTGACTCCATCGGCCTGCTAACGTCCTTCTTTGTACCAATGATTGGCTATCTGTATATCCTGTTCTACGGCCTGAAAGGCTATCGTGTTCAACCCTTGAACACACATTAACTCCCAAACCGGCAGCCTTGAGCTGCCGGTTTGCTTTTTATGAACATTACTTTTTTGTAAGCAAAAAAAAGGCGACCGAAGTCGCCCCAAGTGCCTTGCGTGCTCCAACTGGAAGTATCAATACCAAAGGGTATCCTTCCAGATAATGACTTCTGCAACATCCCTAAACAGGCAAATCAAGCTGCCCTTCCTTTCATCCCGATCGTGATTTGATCAATGATGAACATGACAGCGACTCCTGTATGGCCTTGCGATAATCCGCACAATAAGCCAACAAAAGCCGCCAAGTATTGACGGAAGTCAATGAAGAGGCATTAGCAGAGCACTTAACGCTTCTTGGGTTTAGATTTTCCTTTCTTTTTAGGCTTTCCTAGCGGCAGGGCCTGCTCAAAAGCCTGGCGCATTTCATTCAGCCGCTTTTCCTTGAGGTCATGGATGCGCTTACTGCGCTCGCTATTGAAATCGATCAGTTTATCGTCGCTCACATCTTTATCCAGCGAAAAGTAAGGTTCAATCGAGATGCCAGTGTCTTGCGAGTCTTAGCAATCTGATGCTGCCAGTAATGTTGCGTGGTACCTCGCATGATCAACAAGGAGCCATGAGTCAACAGCAGGGAATGCTCTATACGCTGCGCCCCTTTCCTACGCAGATCGAATCGGCGCGTTTTGCCGAGACTTAACGAGGCAATGACTGGATTATGCCCCAGTACCGCTTCATTATCGCTATGCCAACCCATCGAATCCTGCCCTGTCCGGTAATGATTAAGCAATACACCATTGAACGCCTGTTCACAGGTGTGCTCGACCCGGGTACGTATCGCCTGTAGCAATGGAGTCCAGGCTAGCGCCGGATGATCGAGGCCCGAGTAACCGTAACGCACGGCAGGGTCGCTGTACCAAGCCACTAACCGAGGCGTTGGATAGTGGCGACCATAAATGAACACTTCAGGCTGCTCCCAAAGCGTTTCCCTCAGCAGAGTTGCCATCCAGGCCTTGCCCAGTTCAGGCTCGACCCATTGCTCATGCAAATACAGCTCCGCATTTGTCAGTGGCAAAGCAATACACTTAGAATTCATGACAATAGCCTAACGAAGCCTGTCCCCATAGGGTTATCACTCTGCTTGCTTGCGAAGTACAAACCTAAACTTTTACATCAACGCACTGCCCTTTTTCCAACGGGTCGGTTAGAGCATCTGCAGAGTCAGCAGACAACGTGGCTTCGAGGGCACGCTTGCGCTTACGGCGGCGCTCGCTTTCCTGCTCAAGCTGACGCTCATCGAGCAAGCGCTGAAAGCCACTTTCCTTAGTGGGCGCGACCGGAGATATAGGGGGGATATCATTTCTAGGCTTAACAACATCATGCTGGGTCGTAACCGGAAGCAGACCTTGGGAGATGGGCGGTAACATCGGATGCACCTCAGGCGTCACACCTATTGAAAGTTTTTATGCATCAGGCTTTGGCCCTGACGAATGCTTTCGTTAACATAACCGGCTTTTTGAACGGGCGGGAGAAGCTACTACATGGCGCAGTATCAACCTGGGCAACGTTGGATCAGCGACAGTGAAGCCGAGCTGGGTCTCGGAACCATTCTGGCACAGGATGGCCGCCTGCTGACGGTACTGTATCCGGCTACCGGAGAAACACGCCAATACGCTCAACGCAACGCACCGTTGACTCGTGTACGCTTCACCCCAGGTGATGAGATTACACATTTTGAAGGTTGGAAGCTGACCGTTCGTGAAGTGGAGGAGAACGACGGTCTATTGACCTATCATGGCTTTACCGCACAGAACGAACCACGTTCCCTAACCGAAGCGGAACTGTCTAACTTTATCCAGTTCCGCTTGGCCAGTGATCGTCTGTTCGCCGGCCAGATCGATCCTTTGTCCTGGTTCAGCCTGCGCTACCATACGCTGGAGCACAGCAGCCGCCTTCTTCAATCATCCCTTTGGGGGCTAGCCGGGGCGCGTACTCAACCGATCCCCCATCAGCTGCATATCGCTCGAAGCGTTGCTGATCGTGTTGCTCCGCGCGTCCTACTGGCCGATGAGGTCGGACTGGGCAAGACAATCGAAGCCGGCCTGGTCATTCATCGCCAGTTACTTAACGGGCGTGCCCGGCGGGTTCTTATCCTCGTTCCGGAAAACCTACAGCATCAGTGGCTGGTTGAGATGCGCCGCCGCTTCAATCTTGAGGTTGCGCTGTTCGACGCCGAGCGCTTTGCCGCTATTGAATCGGGTAATCCTTTTGAAGAAAACCAGATCGCACTCGTGTCTATTGAGTGGCTGAAACACGCCGAACGTGCTCAAGATGCCGCATTTGCTGCCGGCTGGGATTTACTTGTAGTCGACGAAGCGCACCACCTTGTATGGCATCCCGAAAATGCCAGCCCTGAATATCGCCTCGTAGAACAATTGGCCGAGGTTATTCCAGGTGTCCTGCTGCTAACAGCGACACCCGAGCAGCTAGGCCAGGACAGCCACTTTGCGCGGTTGCGCCTGCTTGACCCCAGCCGCTTTCATGATCTTGAAGTATTCCGCGCCGAAAGCGCCCATTACCGACCAGTTGCAGAGGCGGTACAGGAACTGCTGGACCATGGAACATTGAGCGCCACCGCGCGCGAGGCAATCCACGGATTCCTGGGTGCTGAAGGTGACACATTGTTGACCGCAGTTGCCGACGGTGACGAAGAAGCGCGTGCTCGCCTGATCCGAGAGCTGCTCGACCGCCACGGCACGGGACGGGTCCTGTTCCGTAATACACGGGCAGCCGTGAAGGGATTCCCCGAGCGTAACCTTCAGGCACATGCCCTGCCACTTCCGGATCAATACATGGATATTGGCAACTCCTTGTATCCGGAGACGCAGTATGTACCAGAAGATGACAATGATCGCTGGTGGCGCCACGATCCTCGGGTCAGCTGGCTGATCGACACTCTGAAGTCACTCAAGAAACACAAGGTTCTGGTTATTTGCGCTCATGCGGAAACGGCCCTGGATCTGGAGGACGCCTTGCGCCTGCGCTCTGGCATACCCTCTACCGTGTTCCATGAGGGTATGAGCATTCTTGAACGTGATCGGGCAGCCGCCTATTTTGCTGACGAAGAATTTGGAGCCCAGGTCCTAATCTGCTCAGAAATTGGCAGTGAAGGACGTAACTTCCAGTTCTCTCATAACCTGGTACTGTTTGACCTGCCGGCCCATCCGGACCTGCTTGAGCAGCGCATTGGACGCCTCGACCGCATCGGCCAGCGGCATACCATCCAGGTACATGTACCTTATCTTCAAGACAGCATGCAAGAGCGTCAATTCCAGTGGTACCACGAAGCTCTCAATGCCTTCCTGGCAACGAGCCCGACAGGTAATGCTCTGCAGCAGCGTTTTGCCGAACAATTGCATAACGGGCTAATGGGTGGAGATGAAGATGAATGGAAGGCTCTACTTGCTGAAGGACAGCGCACCCGTGAGACCTTAGAGACCGAACTGCATAGCGGCCGTGACCGCTTGCTTGAACTTAACTCCAGCGGTGCTGGAGAAGGTGAGGCGCTGGCAGAGGCTATTCTGGAGCAGGATGACGCCTTTACGCTGCCTATTTATATGGAGGAGTTGCTTAACGCCTTCGGCATTGACAGTGAAGATCATTCTGAAAATGCCTTGATCCTACGGCCAAGCGAAAAAATGTTGGATGCTGGCTTCCCCTTAGGTAGTGATGAAGGCGTTACCATTACCTATGACCGCAATCTTGCACTGGCCCGAGAAGACATGCAGTTCATTACCTGGGAGCATCCTATGCTTCAAGGTGGAATGGACCTCGTACTGTCAGGCTCAATGGGCAACACTGCGGTGGCATTGATTAAAAACAAGGCGCTAAAGCCTGGGACCGTTTTACTGGAGCTGATCTATGTAAGTGAAGCTGTAGCGCCTCGGGCTCTACAGCTGAGTCGCTTCCTGCCGCCAGTGGCGATACGCTGTCTGCTTGATGCAAACGGTAATGATCTGGCGGCTCGAGTAGCATTCGAAACCTTGAACGATCAACTAGAAAGTGTGCCACGTGGCAGCGCTAATAAGTTTGTTCAAGCGCAGCGGGATGCTTTAGCCAAGCTGGTCGTAACCGGGGAAGGAAAAGCCCTGCCACGCCATACTGAACGCGTGGAGCTGGCTCGGCATCAGTTCATCGCAAGTATGGACGAAGAAATAGACCGTCTTACTGCATTGCAAGCGGTCAACCCCAACGTCCGAGATACCGAAATTGATACGCTTCGTCAGCAGCGTAAAGATGGTATGGCTTACTTGGATAAAGCATCGCTACGCCTAGAAGCGATTCGCGTCCTCGTAGCAGGCTAATCCGCCTCGCCATGGCCCTTTCCTAAGGAAAGGGCCATGCGGCCATTCATTCCAATATTTCAACCGGCATGCCTACGCTCAAGGCACCACAATTGAGCGGCACGAGATTCTGTCCGAAATATATGGCGCCCTCACGCTCACGGTAGGTCTTGAGTGTTGCCAAGGGTTCACGATCAGGGTCACGCACGTTGGTCAAAGGATCGATCGTCGTCATGATGCAACGGGAACAGGGTTTGGCTACCCGAAAATCAACCGTACCAATACGCAGCCGCTTCCAATCATCTTCAGCAAAAGCCTCGCTCCCCTCAATTACCAGATTCGGCCGGAAACGTCGTACATCGAGGCTTCGCCCTACTCGCTGCGACACATCCTCCAACGAGCCCTGACCAATCAGCAACAAGGGAAAACCATCACCGAAATGGACCTTTTCCCCTATTTCGGCATAGTTGGTGTCCACTTGGCGAGCACGACCTTCAGGCATGTAGACCAGCTGACAAGCACGCTCGAGGAAGGCACTAAGCCAACGGTTGGCCTCGACGCCTGCATCAGGGACCTGAAAGCTATCACTCCATACGGTGACCCCCCGCAGCGCGTCATCAGCAGACGGAACATCAACACATAAATCCGGCATGCCGGGAGCGCGTAAAAGCAGCTTCTCCCATCCCTCCCAGCGGGCCTCAATCTTACCCATTGCAGGTAACAGCCGCTGGGTAAGGAAACGCCCGGTAGCTGCGTCGACAACCATCCAACGCCGATCGCCCGCTATGCCCAACGTATCGATCAAGGCTCGCTCAAGTGGCTCTGGAGTCATGGATTTGACCGGATAACGGTAAAGGGCGTTTAGATACAACATGGCACGGCTTCCTGTCGAGCAAGTGAAGCCGTGAGTCTAGGGAATATCAATCCTTTTGTGCAGATGTAAGAGTTTATTGCTCGAGAGCAGCTAAGCGGGCGCGTACAGCATCCACGAGCAGATCCGGCTGAAACTTTGACAGAAATGCGTTACAGCCTACCTTTTTCACCATTGCTTCGTTGAAGCTTCCAGACAAAGAGGTGTGCAACACCACATACAAATCACGCAAAGCAGGATCCTGACGAATTTCGGTGGTCAGCCTATATCCGTCCATCTCGGGCATTTCTGCATCGGTAATTACCATCAGCAGCTTTTCGGTGACGTCAATTCCTTCCTGTGACCAAGCCTTCAGCTTTTGCAACGCCTTGAGCCCATCAGTAGCCACATGGAAACTTAAATCAAGCTGAATCAAGGTATCGCGTAGTTGGTTAAGGGCCGTACTGGAGTCATCGACCAGTAAAACTTCACGCCCTCGAGCCCTGGCCAACACCGGATCATCGAGCCGCTCACGGGACACACGCACGTTGTACGGCACAATTTCCGCCAAGACTTTTTCGACATCAATGACTTCGACCAGCTTGTCATCAACCTTGGTAATAGCAGTCAGATAATGCTGGCGACCAGCCCCGCCGGGCGGCGGCTGGATCGTATCCCAGTTCAGGTTGACGATACGATCAACGCCACCTACCAGGAACGCCTGTACTGTTCGGTTGTACTCGGTGACGATAATCGTACTGTTCGCATCGGGAACAATGGGGCGCATACCAATGGCACAAGCCAAATCAATAACGGGCAGAGTCTGTCCCCGCAAATGGATAACACCACAGACGACTGGATGGCGCTTGGGCATGAGCGTCAACTTGGGCAGATGGAGCACCTCCTGCACCTTGAAGACGTTAATAGCGAATATCTGTCGACTAGACAGACGAAACATCAAAATTTCCAGACGGTTCTCGCCTACCAGCTGCGTACGCTGGTCGACCGAGTCGAGAAGGCTGGCCATGCAGGCTCTCCCAAGATTATCGTTTCCTGGGTATCGGCCATTTCCAGTAATGCTTGAAGCCTGACGATGAAATGGCCAAAGAACGGCTCAGTTGGTTATTCATAAGCAGATCGCTACGGCATTAATAACCACAATTTCGCTCTTCCTTGGCCATAAAGCCCCAGCTGCCCTAGAAAGGCTTAGGATCCGGGCATGGGGGGTGGTTCGTCTCCCTGCGGCGGGGTCCCCACTTCCCCTGGCTGGGTTGGAGTCCCTGGCGCATCGGGGAAACTCGGTTCAGAGGTAACACCGGGCCCGGCAGGCTGGCCCGGCCCTGGATCATCCGGTGCGCCAGTATCGTTAACCATTGGATTATCTGAGACCCCGGCACTAACCCCATATTCTGAGTAGTGCAGGCTACGTTGTGATTCAATCAGTTCATTCACGTTCTCGACCTCTGCCAATGATTGCCAGTGTTTTCGCAAGTCAGCGCTTGTTATGGTGAGAACGCTTCTGGAGAACTGAATTCAAACGCTTCGTCGGTCAGCCCCAGCAGTCAAGGCAATAAGCAGAAAAAAGCCGGAACACGTCCGGCTTTTTCAATAATCCTAGCTATCAGGCCTTTGGCAAGGTCACGCCACGCTGGCCTTGGTATTTACCACCACGATCTTTATAGGACACCTCACACTCTTCATCGGACTCGAGGAAAAGCATTTGGGCAACGCCTTCGTTCGCATAGATTTTGGCTGGCAATGTCGTTGTATTGGAAAACTCCAAGGTGACGTGCCCTTCCCACTCAGGTTCGAGCGGCGTGACATTGACGATAATACCGCAGCGGGCATAAGTACTCTTACCCAAACAGATAGTCAGCACATTACGTGGAATGCGAAAGTACTCTACCGTTCGCGCCAGGGCGAACGAGTTTGGCGGAATGATGCAAACATCACCCTTGATATCCACGAAACTTTTTTCATCGAAATTCTTAGGATCGACCGTTGCTGAATGAATATTGGTAAAGACCTTGAATTCATCAGCGCAACGCACATCGTAACCATAGCTGGAAACGCCATAGGAGATCAGCCGATCAGCACCTTCGCCACGCACCTGGCGCTCCACGAACGGCTCGATCATGCCGTGCTCCTGCGCCATGCGGCGAATCCATTTATCTGACTTGATACTCATGGCGGGTAATACCTGTGTGGTGCGAAAAATTGACCGTGCATTTTACCGGTCGGTCTGGCGTGTTCAAGGACCTTTGGCATAAGCCATTTGTCCTGTCTTACCAAAAACAGGCCTGTCATTAATCTGCTGACAGGCCCTTCACTATGCAAATTACCGACTCAGTCGTCGGAAACCGTGATGGTAGGCATTACAGCAGCTTTCTTGCCACTTAAAGCAATTCGAGCACCTACATGGCGCGCCATATCTTGATAGATCATAGCGATTTGGCTGTCTGGATCGGCAATCACTGTAGGACGGCCCTGGTCGGCCTGCTCGCGGATTACCATGGATAATGGTAACGAAGCCAGTAGATCAACTCCGTACTGGCTCGCCAACTTTTCGCCGCCGCCTGCACCAAACAGATGCTCGGCATGGCCGCAATTCGAACAAATATGCACGGCCATGTTTTCCACAACACCTAAAACCGGAATATTTACCTTACGGAACATCTCGACGCCTTTTTTAGCATCAAGTAAGGCAAGGTCTTGCGGAGTGGTCACGATAACCGAGCCGGCCACCGGAACCTTTTGTGCCAGCGTCAGTTGGATGTCACCCGTACCGGGCGGCATGTCGATAACTAAATAATCAAGGTTGTTCCAAGCGGTTTGAGTTATCAATTGCAGGAGAGCACCAGATACCATCGGCCCCCGCCAGACGACAGGGGTGCGCTCATCCGTCAGGAAAGCCATGGACATGACTTCAACGCCATGAGCCTCAAGTGGAATAAACCATTTCTCGTCCTTGATCTTGGGACGCGTGCCTTCAGGCAGGCCAAACATAATGCCCTGGCTTGGACCATAAATGTCCGCATCCAGAATACCAACCCGTGCGCCTTCGCGCGCCAAAGCCAGGGCCAGGTTGGCCGCTGTGGTTGATTTGCCGACCCCACCTTTGCCAGAGGCAACTGCAATGACGTTCTTGACGTTAGTCATCGCCTCAACCTGCGGCTGAGCGGCATGCGGCTTGATGACGCAGTTGATCTGCACCACGGCTTGCGCAACGCCCGGCATATTTTCCAGAGAGGTCTTGAGAACCTGAGCCATGCCGTTCTTGAACAGGCCGGCAGCGTAACCCAACTCGAACTGCACCGTGACCTGCCCGTCGTTGATGATGAGGTTGCTCATGCAACCCGCGCTCAGCAAGTCCTGATTAAGATAGGGATCGGTGTACTGGCGCAGGGTAGCTTCTACCGCTTCGCGGGTGATCGCGCTCATAACAGCTCCAAACAATGATACGGAGAATCGTGATGACTATGCTACCGGGCGAATCGGATAAAACCTACCCGGCTAGTCTAGTCAGACTTTGGACCGGACGTGAAAAAAACCGGCTTGAGCTTTATAGTGTCTTACTTACCTTTGCCTTAATTGACAGTTGAGCACTATGTCCGAGTCCCGGAAGATTCTAGTCACTAGCGCCCTCCCCTATGCCAACGGTTCGATTCACCTGGGTCACATGCTGGAATATATCCAGACCGATATCTGGGTGCGCTTCCAAAAGTTACGGGGCAACCAATGCATCTATGTCTGCGCCGACGATGCTCACGGCTCGGCCATCATGTTGCGTGCCGAACGTGAAAACATTACGCCGCAGCAACTTATCGATGCCGTGCGTGCTGAGCATATGGCTGACTTTGCGGACTTTCTGGTGGAGTTCGATAATTACTATTCGACTCATTCGGAAGAAAACCGTGCGCTCGCTAGCCTGATTTATACCAAGCTGCGCGATGCTGGTCACATTGCTACACGGGCCATTACCCAGTATTTCGACCCGGACAAGCAAATGTTCCTGGCCGATCGCTTTATCAAGGGCACCTGTCCGAAATGCGGTACAGCGGACCAGTACGGCGATAATTGTGAGAAATGCGGTGCCACCTATGATCCGACCGACTTGATCGATCCAAAGTCGGCTATTTCCGGGGCAACACCCGTTCTCAAAGAATCACAGCACTTTTTCTTCAAACTACCTGAGTTCGATGCCATGCTGAAAACCTGGACGCGCAGCGGCGCGCTTCAGGAGTCGGTCGCTAACAAGATCGCTGAATGGCTCGATGCAGGTTTGCAAGAGTGGGATATCAGCCGTGATGCCCCTTACTTTGGCTTTGAAATTCCCGATGCGCCAGGCAAATACTTCTACGTCTGGCTGGACGCCCCAATCGGCTACATGGCCAGCTTCCAGAACCTGATTACCAATCAGCCGGAACTGGGCCTGGAGTTCGAAGCTTTCTGGGGCAAAGACTCTACTGCCGAGCTATATCACTTTATCGGAAAGGATATCGTCAACTTCCATGCCCTGTTCTGGCCAGCCATGCTGGAAGGTGCCGGCTACCGCAAGCCGACTGCCCTGAACGTGCATGGCTACCTGACTGTAAATGGTCAGAAGATGTCTAAATCGCGCGGCACCTTTGTCAAGGCGCGTACATATCTGGATCATTTCTCACCGGAGTACCTGCGTTATTACTATGCCGCCAAGCTGGGCCGGGGTGTAGACGATCTGGATCTGAACCTCGAAGACTTCATCCAAAAAGTCAATTCGGATCTCGTAGGTAAGGTCGTCAATATTGCCAGCCGTTGCGCCGGGTTTATCCATAAAGGCAACGATGGCCTATTGATTGATGCCAATCCGGCTCCTGAATTATGGGAGAGTTTCCAACGAGCATCCCCCTCGATTGCTGATGCCTATGAAAATCGAGACTTCGCCAGGGCCATGCGTGAGATCATGGCGCTGGCTGACCAGGCCAATGCCTGGATTGCAGAAAAAGCACCCTGGGCACTTGCCAAGCAAGAGGGCAAGCAGGACGAGGTACAGGCCGTTTGCGCCTTGGGCATCAACCTTTTCCGCCAGCTAGTGATTTTCCTCAAGCCGGTCCTACCCAACCTGGCAACAGCCGCCGAGCGTTTCTTGAACGTGACGCCGTTGCGCTGGGAAGACCTTCTTACGCCATTGGCCAACCATCGACTCAACCCATTCACTCCGCTCATGACGCGGATTGAAGCCAGCAAGATTGAAACCATGATTGAAGCCTCAAAAGAAGACTTGGCGGCTGCCAGCACGACAGAACCTCAGCACTCGAATAATGGTGAGCTGACCAAAGAACCAGTGGCAGAAACGATCGACTTTGAAACTTTTTCAGCCGTAGACCTCCGGATAGCCCGTATCGTCAAAGCTGAAGCAGTAGCCGGTGCCGACAAGCTGCTCCAATTGACTTTGGATATTGGGGATGAGTTACGCAATGTCTTCTCTGGCATCAAGAGCGCTTATGACCCAGCCAGCCTCGAAGGGCGCCTGACCTTGTACGTTGCCAATTTAGCGCCTCGCAAGATGCGCTTCGGCGTATCGGAAGGCATGGTTCTGGCAGCAGGCCCTGGCGGCCAGGAAATCTATCTGCTCAGCCCTGATTCAGGTGCTATTCCCGGGCAACGCGTCAAGTAAGCTATCCAGCTTGCATAAGTAGCCGTTCCTAAATAGGGACGGCTACTGGAACCATTCATCTCTATCCCTCTATAGAACCCCTGCCGCCCTAGGTGGCAGGTTGTTCTCGAACAACCTTATCCCGGATAATAAGGATCTGTTCGACTATCAATTCTAATTGCAATGACAGCGTTTCCCACTGCCTGCGACTTCGTGCAGGCCCCCTGGGTTTTCTTTCTTTGCTGGCAATGCGGGAAGTACTCATGAGTCTCATACAAGCCATCGATGCCTTATTGCCTCAAACACAATGCGGCAAATGCGGCCATCCCGGCTGCCTGCCTTATGCCACCGGCATAGCATCAGGCGAGGCCATCAACAAGTGTCCTCCTGGCGGGCAGGAGACCATCCATGAGCTGGCGGACCTGCTTGGAGTTGAGCCCACTCCTTTAGAATCGCCCTATCCGCCTACGCCAGCCCAAGTTGCCTACATTCGTGAAGCCGACTGCATCGGTTGCACCAAGTGCATCCAGGCCTGCCCTGTCGATGCCATTGCCGGAGCAGCCAAGCTGATGCATACCGTTATCAGCGCTGAGTGCACCGGATGCGAGCTCTGCATTACACCCTGCCCCGTCGATTGTATTGACCTGCAGCCACTGCCTGTCGAACTCTCTCAGCAGGAAAAGCGCCATCGCGCCGTGTATTACCGCGCACGTTATGAGGCCAGAGCAGCTCGTCTTTCGCGTGATGAACAGCGTAAACAAGCCGAGCGTGAGGCCAGACTGGCACGAGTCAAGATAGAAACGACTCACACGGCGCCCCTTGATCCGGTCCAAGCGGCCATTGCTCGGGTCAAGGCGCAAAAAAGTGCGGTTGAACATTCCAGTGCTGACCTCAAACGCTTGAAGATCAATGCATCCATGACCCAGGTTGCTTTACAAAAGGCAGAAAAACAACTGGCTCTCCATGCAACGGAAGAACTGGCACAACAAGTAGTAGCTCTACGCCAGACAGCCGAAGCCGCACGACAGGCTTTAAAACAGGCAGAAGGCAATGCCGAAACCGAAAACAAGCCCTTACCAGATATAGACCCCTTAGCTCTCAGAAGAGCCAAGGTAACGGCGGCTATGAGCAAGGCGCAATTGAACAAGGCGCAAAAAGCATTCGGCGTTGAGCCTTCTGTTGAACAACAGATGCAACTGGATAGCTTACGACGAACTGCTGAAGAAGCCGTTAAGGCATTGACTGTTTTAGAGCGATCAACCGAGGACGCCGCTTGCGACCCAGCTACTGCGGAACAAGACCGCTTGGCAGAGGAGCAAAGGGCTCCCGAAACAGAACAAACTCCTGTCGAGCCTCTTTCACACCAAACGCATACAACCAGAAGCCTTTTAAAGGATGAAACACGTCGACTAAAGGTCCAGTTGGCCTATGCGAAGGCAGAGTTTAAGCGCTTGGAGCGTCACGAGGCGCCTTCCTCAGAAGCTTTACATGAGGCACGCACGCGTCTGGTTGAGCTAGAGCGCCAATTGGCCGAGCAGTCTGCCTGCTAAGAGCAGATCACCGCGTCAAGCTTTCTTCAGATAATCGGATACAGACGAGATGAATGCAGCCAAGCGACTGGAGATATTCCGCCGACTCCATGAAGACAATCCTGAACCTACTACCGAGCTGTCTTACACCACCCCGTTCGAACTGCTGATTGCCGTGATACTGTCAGCCCAGGCGACAGATGTAGGCGTAAACAAGGCAACAGCAAAACTGTTTCCAGTCGCCAATACTCCGCAAGCGATTTATGCCCTAGGTGTCGAAGGTCTTTCTGAGTACATCAAGACCATCAACTTTTACAACACCAAGGCCAAGAACGTCATCGAAACGTGCCGACGTCTCATCGAGCACCATGGCGGCGAGGTTCCACAAACCCGCGAAGCGCTGGAAGCCCTCCCAGGCGTCGGTCGTAAGACGGCCAACGTTATTCTCAACACAGCCTTCCGACAACTAGCCATGGCTGTCGATACTCACATCTTCCGGGTTAGCAACCGTACCAATCTTGCTCCTGGAAAAAATGTCGTGGAAGTCGAGCAAAAGCTTCTAAAGGTCGTTCCGAAAGACTATTTACTGGACGCTCACCACTGGCTAATCCTGCATGGGCGTTACGTGTGCCAAGCACGCAAACCACGCTGCGGAAGTTGCAGAATAGAAGATCTATGCGAGTACAAGGCGAAGACGTCGGATTATTGATTCCACTCCACTTTAACGCACCAATCGATTGAAAAAATCTTTTTTACGGCCAGACACTTTGTCGCTATAAGGTGCGCCAAAAGGCTGTGCAGCATTTCTAACTGCGTGAAAGCCTGACAACCTTCTGCTAGGAGTTCACTCATGGCCGCCGATAAAAGCGATATCGAAATAGATGATGATTTTATAGAAAGCGACAATGATCCTGAGGCGGCCGCTGACGTTCCCGTAAGCAAGACCAACCTCACTAAGCGCCGCTTGATCGATAACATGCTCGAAGAGCGTCGCCTAAAGCGGCAGATTTCAGAGTTTGATTTTGATCTTGAATAAAGCTTAAAAGCTTTATGAGATTAACAGCCAAAAAGCTCGCTCACTGTAAAAAAGAAAACCCCGGCCAACGCCGGGGTTTTCTTTATCTACGTCAGAATAACTTACGCCCTTTATTAGCTGCGATACGCATGCGCAAGGCATTGAGCTTGATGAACCCTGCCGCATCGGCTTGGTTGTAAGCTCCGCCATCCTCTTCGAATGTTGCTATATTGGCATCAAACAACGAGTCTTCAGATTTACGGCCAACCACGATGACATTGCCCTTGTACAGCTTCAAGCGAACAACGCCATTCACGTCAGCCTGGGACGCGTCGATCATCTGTTGCAGCATGACTCGTTCAGGGCTCCACCAGTAACCGGTATAAATCAGGCTGGCGTAACGCGGCATTAACTCGTCCTTCAGGTGAGCAACCTCACGATCTAACGTAATGGACTCGATAGCGCGATGGGCCTTGAGCATGATAGTACCGCCAGGCGTTTCGTAGCAGCCCCGGGATTTCATCCCTACATAGCGGTTCTCGACAATATCGAGGCGACCGATACCATTCTCGCCACCAATGCGGTTAAGCTCGGCCAGAACCTGGGCTGGCGTCATGTTCTTGCCATCAATGGCAACAATATCGCCGGCACGGTAGGTCAGCTCGATATAAGTTGGCTGGTCCGGCGCTGCCTCAGGTGACGTAGTCCAACGCCACATGTCTTCCTCATGCTCAGTCCAAGTATCTTCCAACACACCACCCTCATAGGAGATGTGCAAAAGATTCGCATCCATTGAATAAGGAGACTTCTTCTTGCCGTGACGCTCGATCGGAATATTGTGCTGTTCAGCGTAGTCCATGAGTTTTTCACGGGACAGCAGATCCCATTCACGCCACGGTGCAATAACCTTTACACCGGGCTTCAGCGCATATGCGCCTAACTCGAAACGAACTTGGTCGTTACCCTTCCCGGTTGCACCATGAGAAATCGCATCAGCACCGGTCTCGTTAGCAATCTCGATCAGACGCTTGGCAATCAGTGGCCGCGCGATGGAGGTGCCCAGTAGGTATTCGCCTTCGTAAACGGTATTAGCGCGGAACATGGGATAAACGAAGTCGCGTACAAACTCTTCTCGCAGATCTTCAATAAAAATTTCTTTTACGCCCAGCGCTTGGGCTTTAGTACGTGCCGGCTCGACTTCTTCACCTTGCCCTAAATCGGCTGTGAACGTCACCACTTCGCAATTATAAGTATCCTGCAGCCACTTGAGGATCACCGAAGTGTCCAGGCCGCCGGAATATGCCAAGACAACCTTCTTAACGTCCGCCATGCCAATTGCTCCCACGCGTTACTTGAAAGTAGATGATTCTACTTGCCAAGCCCGTCTATTTATAGAGGGGCGACAGGAGAGGACGAGTAAGCGACACGCCTGAGCACCATCAACTTGCTGGTTTGGCGGACTGTGCAGCCGTAATCGGCTCTGACGACGGCGCGTCAACCGGCGCCTCTGGGGCAGGCGCTGCGACAGGCTCACGACTGAAGACTAGCGAAACACGACGGTTACGGGCCCGATTCGCCTTACTTGTATTAGCGACCAAAGGATACTGCTCGCCAAAGAACCGGATTTCCATCTGCTCCTCAGGAAAACCACTCGCCTTTAAATACTCCATGACGCTTAAAGCACGTAAACGAGACTCTTGACGGTTATCCAGACGATCACCGCTGTTATCGGTATACCCAGAAATAATTACGCGGTTCACCGTAGGATCGGCCTTTAGGTACTGCATGATGATGTCCAGCTTGTCTCGCGCGAGAGTATCAAGATCACTACCTCCACGAGGGAACCCGATCAAAGAGTGACGAACCTGATCAAAGTTAACCGGCAACAACTTCGTCGCGCATAGTTGAAAATCCTTGTAGGCCGAATCAAATTTTGCTGGCAAAACCCGAACCTCGAAAGGATTACCTCCTACCCGATGACGTACGACTGGACTACGGCCTTCGAGCAAACCGGTTAAGAGGCGTCTACCCTGGGCCTCGCTGGTATGTAGAGGAATGGAGCCACCCTGGATTTTGACCGCGCCCAGCGACAGATCTCCGCGACCAGGTTGCCAGGGCGTAGCGGCAGCCAACAGCGTTGCACTTCCCTGTGTTAGCCAAGACTCAGATGTCTTGAGCCGAAACACAGTTTGCTCACCTGCACGGCGCACGAACTCCCCAGCACCAAAGCGCGGGATATCCTGGGTCATCCGACATTCGAACTGGTCGCCATCAACTTTCCAAGCAGCCGTTTCGATTCGGTCCTGGAACGTGATACCCATGGCCGGCAGGCTGATCAACAGTGTCGAAAAGATGAGGTAGCGCAGGCGCACGACGATGGCTCCAAAACGGTAATTACACGTTAGTGATATCGGTTATTCAGCCCCGAACTTGAGCGCGCCGATTAAAACACGCTTATGACCGGCCAATACCATTACCAAATGATGAGTTATCTTTATAAGACTCCAAGCTAAAGCCTGCTAACCATTTGAGCGATTAAAAGGCTCCACCTAGCCTTCAGACGTGCCGGATACGGCCTTTTCCGGTAGCATTCCTCTACATTTACCTGCCTGGAATCCAGCATGTCCGATCGGATTACGCTTCGCCGTCCTGACGACTGGCACATCCATCTTCGCGATGGCGCCGCCCTTAGCCACACCGTTGCCGATGCCGCCCGTACGTTCGCGCGCGCTATCATTATGCCCAACCTGGTACCGCCTGTTCGCACTGCAGAACAAGCGGCTGCCTATCGTGACCGTATTCTGGCGGCTCGGCCTGCGGGGAGCCGTTTCGAGCCTCTGATGGTGCTTTATCTAACCGACCGAACAACGTCGGAAGAAATTCGTGCCGCCAAGGCGTGCGGTTTTGTCCATGCCGTTAAATTGTATCCAGCCGGTGCCACGACCAACTCGGACTCAGGCGTTACAGCGCTGGAAAATGTCTTTGGCGTTCTAGAGACCATGACTGAAGTCGGTTTGCCTCTATTGGTGCATGGAGAAGTAACCCGTAGTGAAGTCGACATATTCGACCGGGAAAAACGCTTCATCGACGAGCAACTGACCCGGGTCGTACAACGCTTCCCTACGCTCAAGGTTGTTCTTGAGCATATCACCACGAGCGATGCTGCCCAGTTTGTCCGGAGCGCCTCGAAAAATGTAGGCGCCACTATCACCGCCCACCACCTGCTGTACAACCGAAACCATATGTTGGCTGGCGGCATTCGACCGCACTTTTATTGCCTACCCATTCTGAAACGCAACACTCACCAGGAAGCGCTGCTCGATGCAGCAGTCAGCGGTAATCCGAAATTCTTTCTTGGAACAGACTCGGCACCTCATACCAAACATGCCAAAGAAAGCGCCTGTGGTTGCGCAGGCTGCTATACAGCCTATGCGGCACTGGAGCTGTATGCGGAAGCATTCGAAAGCCGCGCCGCTCTGGATAAACTTGAAGGGTTTGCCAGTCTCTACGGGGCAGATTTTTATGGACTGCCTTACAACACCGAGACCGTGACGCTCGTAAGGGAAGATTGGAAGACACCCATTTCTCTTCCCTTTGGTGATCTAGAAGTCGTCCCACTTCGAGCGGGCGAGACTCTTCACTGGCGTTTGGAGGTTAACGTATGAGCAGTCAAGATGATCTGTTCAGCGAGGAAATGGATGCTACTGCGCCGATGTCCGATTCGCGTATTCCTATGGCAAGGCGTTTTCGCGGTTATCTGCCCGTTGTAGTAGACGTCGAAACGGGAGGATTCAACGCTGCTACCGATGCCTTGTTGGAAATTGCCGCCACGATTATTGGCATGGATGAAAAAGGGTTTCTCTTTCCTGAGCAGACCCATTTTTTCCGAGTAGAGCCCTTTGAAGGCGCCAATATCGAAGCAGCTGCGCTTGAGTTTACAGGCATAAAGCTTGATCACCCTCTGCGCATGGCCGTTAAGGAAGAGCACGCTATTACCGAAATTTTTCGCAGCGTACGCAAGTCCTTAAAGGCTAACGGATGCAAACGTGCCATCCTCGTCGGACACAATAGTAGTTTCGATTTAGCGTTTTTGAACGCTGCAATCCTGCGCATGGGGATGAAACGCAATCCCTTCCACCCTTTTTCGAGTTTCGATACAGCTACGCTGGCTGGACTTGCTTATGGACAGACTGTTCTGGCCAAGGCATGCCAAGCCGCCGGCATTGAGTTTGATAACCGTGAGGCGCATTCGGCCCGCTATGACACAGAAAAAACTGCAGAACTTTTCTGTGGAATTGTAAATCGCTGGCGTGAATTAGGCGGCTGGATGGATCCCGACTGATGTGTTGAGCGGCAGGAATGCCGCTCGGCGGATTGAATCAGACTCCATCTCAACAAGCTTTGACAATCATTCTCACTACGATTAGGCTGCTGAGCATCTTTTTTATGCCTGTAGACGAATCGCCATGTACGTATGTTTGTGCCGAGGTGTCACTGATAAGCAAATTCGTGAAGCTATATATGAAGGCTGCTGCAGTTATCGGGAGGTCAGAGAGTGCACAGGTGTTGGCACGCAATGTGGGAAATGTGCTTGTCTTGCCAAGACAGTAGTACGTGAAACACTGAGCGAGTTGCAAACGGTACAAAGCCTTACACTTTCCACAGGCTTGGCTAACGCCTAATTACTGTAAATAAAAAAGCCGCTATTTTAGCCCGGCTTTTTTATTTAAGAATCAAGCTCTTATGAACCAAATGCGAAAGCTTGCCATTAACGCTTGATTTTCATAATCAATTCAATAACTTAGGTTTGACAAGCCGATCCTATGCGCCCAGACTTTATCTAGAAGAAACCTATCTGGAGCCGTCATGAAAGGCGACATCAAAGTAATCCAGCATCTCAACAAGATTCTTGGTAACGAGCTTGTTGCCATTAATCAGTACTTTCTTCACTCGCGTATGTACAACGATTGGGGCCTGAAAAAGCTGGGTCACCATGAGTACCATGAGTCCATTGACGAGATGAAACATGCGGATCGCTTAATTGAGCGCATCCTCTTTTTAGAAGGCCTACCCAACCTTCAGGATCTAGGCAAGCTATTGATTGGTGAAAATACCAAAGAAATGCTTGAATGCGATCTACGGCTGGAAATCAGCGCCGTTGCTGACTTACGAGAAGCCATTGTCTACTGCGAAAGCGTACGGGACTATGTAAGCCGGGATATGCTTAAAGATATTCTGGCGTCTGAAGAAGAACACATCGATTGGCTTGAAACCCAGTTAGGTCTTATTCAGAAGGTGGGTATGGAGAATTACCTGCAATCTAATATGCATGACGACGACTAAGCCGAGTCTGATAAAAAAAGCCCGCTGGAGCGGGCTTTTCTATTTCTGTAATACAGCACGCTATTAGCGAACCATCACTTCTTCAAACAGATTGTGCATAGCCTTGAAAGCGCGCTTAGCTACAACAGGATCATACTGTTGCTTGCCAGGGTTATTCGCTTCAGGATCTGTGAATGAATGGACAGCGTTACCGTAGCTAAGCAACTGCCAATCCACCTTCGCAGCGGTCATCTCCTCTTCAAACGAAACCAACTGTTCACGAGGTACCAGCGGATCTGCAGCGCCATGCAGAACTAAAACAGGGGCTTTGATATTGGCAGCATCGGCAGGATTTGGTGTATCAAGATTGGCATGGAAGGTTACGGTGGCAGCCAGCTCAGCACCATCACGGGCAAGCTCGAGCGCTGCACAGCCACCAAAGCAGAAGCCAATGGCTGCGATCTGCTTCGTGTCAATTGGAACATTTCCTGCTTGCTGGACCAAAGCTACATAGGCTGCCTGCATACGTTTACGTAATATAGCGCGGTTGCTACGAACCGGCATCATTGCAGCTAATGCTTCGTCCGCATTAGTAGGACGGACGCCTTGCCCATAGAAGTCGACTACTAAGTAAATTAGGCCATCTTCCTTGGCCAATTTTTTGGCCAATTCCAATGCCCCTTGAGAGACTCCCATCCAATTAGGTGCCAGTAACACAGCAGGGCGGGGTTGTACGTTGCCAGCGTCGTAAACTAATTGGCTTTCAAATGATTGCCCTTCGATGTCATAACGAACAGGCTTGATTGTCAAATCGCTCATGGGTTCTCCTAATAATCCATCACTGCTAATAATAAAGCCCGCCGGAGGCGGGCTTTATTGCGTCAAGCAGAAAGCTCGACGAGGAGCTTGTTCAAGCGACGCACATACGCTGCTGGATCCTTGAGGCTATCGCCTGCAGCCAAGGCAGCCTGATCAAACAAAACGTGAGCCAGATCCTTGAAACGATCCTCATCTTGCTCGGCATCCAGCTTTTCAATTAAGGGGTGCTGAGGATTGATTTCAAAGATTGGCTTGGATTCTGGAGCCTTCTGCCCACTGGCCTCCAGGATCCGTCGCATTTGCATACCCAGATCTTGCTCTCCAATCGCCAAAATAGCAGGCGAGTCGGTAAGGCGATGGGACACTCGAACCTCACTGACGCTAGAATCAAGTGCCGCCTTCAAGCGCTCTACCAGTCCCTCCTTAGCTTTAGCAACCTCTTCTTGGGCTTTCTTATCCTCTTCGGAATCCAATTTACCTAGATCAAGATCACCACGGGCTACATCTACAAAAGTTTTACCATCAAACTCGGTCAGGTAGCTCATCAACCATTCGTCGATACGGTCGGTCAGCAGCAATACCTCGATACCTTTCTTACGGAACACTTCAAGGTGCGGGCTATTTTTTACCTGCCCATAGCTTTCACCGGTCAGGTAATAGATCTTGTCCTGTCCCTCTTTCAAGCGGCCAATATAGTCCGCCAGAGAAACATCTTGAACGCCGCTATCCCCTTGAGTCGAAGCGAACCGTAGCAGGCCGGCAATTTTTTCGCGATTGGCAAAATCTTCGGCAGGACCTTCCTTCAAAACTTGGCCAAAGGCATCCCAAAACTTCTTGTACTGCTCGGGCTCGTTCTTGGCCAGCTTTTCTAGCATATCGAGCACGCGCTTGGTCAGAGCCGACTTCATAGAGTCGATCACAGGATCCTTCTGAAGAATCTCACGCGAAACGTTCAACGACAGATCGTTTGAATCCACTACACCCTTGATGAAGCGCAAGTACAGCGGAAGAAACTCATCCGCCTGATCCATGATGAACACGCGCTGTACATACAACTTGAGACCCCGCGGCGCTTCCCGCTGGTAGAGATCAAAGGGCGCACGAGCAGGAACGTATAGCAACGAGGTATATTCAAGCTTGCCTTCGACCTTATTATGGCTCCAGGTCAGTGGGTTCTCGAAGTCATGGGAGACATGCTTGTAGAACTCCTGATACTCCTCGTCCTTTATCTCTGTGCGCGGACGCGTCCACAAGGCACTGGCCCGGTTGACAGTCTCCCACTCTTGTTCAGCAGGAGCGTCCTCGCCATGATGCTCTTTAGGTAATTCAATAGGCAGCGCGATATGGTCAGAATATTTCTTGATGATATTGCGTAGACGCCAGCCATCGGCAAACTCATCTTCTGACGCTTTTAAATGCAAGACGATACGTGTTCCGCGCTCAGGCTTCTCGATAGTTGCCACATCGAACTCACCTTCGCCTTGCGAACTCCAATGCACTCCCTCGCTTGCAGGCATTCCTGCTCGGCGGGTAAAAACATCAACCTTATCAGCAACGATGAAAGCGCTATAAAACCCAACTCCGAACTGCCCAATCAGATGTGAATCTTTCTTCTGATCGCCAGATAAGTTCTTAAGGAAATCTGCCGTACCGGACTTCGCAATAGTACCCAGGTGCGTAATAACATCTTCACGGCTCATACCGATCCCATTATCTTCAATGGTGACCGTACGTGCTTCCTTGTCAAAACTAACCCGAATTCGGAGCGCATCACCGCCCTCAAGCAACTCGGGCTTAGCCAACGCTTCAAAGCGAAGCTTGTCTGCCGCATCGGATGCGTTCGAAATCAACTCACGAAGAAAGATTTCTTTGTTGGAATACAAAGAGTGAATCATGAGATGAAGCAATTGCTTCACTTCAGTCTGAAAACCTAACGTTTCTTTCTGAGTCTCCACACTCATGGTTACAAACTCCACTGATGACGGATGGGCCGTGGACGGGTAAACCGCACTAACGGTGATGAACGCCAGATGGGGGCAAGTCCTTATTTTTCAACCCAAAATGTAGCGCAGCATGCATGTTAGGCGTATTTGAAAAAAGGTCAGGAACTAGTAACACGTGTTTGTTGCCCTAGGTCCAGCAGCCATGCCTATGGAGGTATGCCGACCGCACCGAAGCCATGAGGCTCAACGCGGAGCTTTGTGGCCTTTCTGCCCGAAGCGCTGCCATAAAATTGACAAGGAGAAAACCATGCAGAAACCTTTTGCTTATGCCCTATTGCTTGCCGCAGCCCTTGGCCTGGCTGCCTGTGACAAGCCTTCTGAAGAAAAGGCACAAGATGCGCAGCAGTCACAAGAAAATGCGCAAGAGTCTATGAATGACGCCCGCGAATCCATGAATGACGCGGCCAAGGAAAGCAAAGAAGCCGTCCAGGAACGCGCTGAGGCCGCACAAGAAAAGATTGAGGAAAGTCAGGACACCACGAATAACACAGCACCACAAGGTGGCGCCCCAGCACCTGCTGATCCTGCTCAGAACACGCAAAAGCCTTAACAGACACAATCGGTTGACCCGAATAATAAGGCCCGCTTATGCGGGCCTTATTACAAATCTTACCTATGGCGTGAGGAATCGAGCCACCTATCAATCAGAACCGCTACTACAAGTATGAGAAGCACAGGTACAAACCAGCCTAAGCTATGCTGTGCCAGTGGTAAAGATTCAATAACAGCCGGTACGTATTCCTTAAAACCTGCTGCTGCCATACCATCAAAAAGACCAAATATCAAAGCCACTCCCATTACCGGAATAAACACACGCGAGGGAGAACGCCAGCAGCGGCTGGCAAGGCTTAAGGCAATGATAACGATAGCCAAGGGATACAGACCAACCAACACCGGAATCGAGACGGTAATTAACTGGGTAAGACCCAGGTTAGATACGAGCAAGCTGAACAAAGCAATAATCAATACCACCGCGCGGTAGGAAACAGGCAGCAACGCACTAAAGAACTGTCCACACGCAGTCAGTAGCCCTACAGCTGTTGTCAGGCAAGCTAAAGTAATAACTACCGCCAGCAACAAGCGCCCTTCTTCACCAAATGTATGGCTCACATAAGACGTCAGAATCGCCACCCCATTAGGTGCCTCTGCAGCAATCTCGCGACTGGACGCTCCTAGATAGAAGAGCGACAGATAAACCAACGACAAACCACAAGCTGCAATTAGCCCGGCAATGATCGAGTAACGAGTGATCAAGCGAGGATCCTCAATACCACGGTTGCGAATAGCTGTCGTGATAACGATACCAAAAACCAGGGCACCCAAAGTATCCATTGTCAAATAGCCTTGGAGAAAGCCCTCAGCAAGAGGCGCCTCAAGATAACGCCCTGTTGCACTGCCGATAGGCCCAGCCGGTTTTATCAAAGCTGTCACGCCCAAAGTCAGCAAGGCCAGGATTAGTACTGGTGTGATGAACTTTCCAACCCGGTCTACCAGGCGTCCTGGATTCAGCGATAGCAAGGTGACGACAACAAAATAAAGAATCGTATATATCAGCAAAGCGCTCTGGCTGTCCCCCAAAAAGGGGGCAATTCCCATCTCAAAAGATACAACCGCTGTTCTAGGCGTAGCAAACATGGGACCTATAGCGAGATAAACCGCAATAGCGAATAAAGTACCCGCTACACGCCCCAAGGGAGCGGTCATGATATCCATTCCGCCCCCCACACGTGCCAGAGCTACAACCGCCAACAAAGGCAGCCCCACTCCAGTAATCAAAAAGCCCAGAGCTGCCGATCCAAGATGCTCTCCAGCGGCCATACCAGCACTAGGAGGAAAAATGATGTTTCCTGCACCAAGAAACAACGCGAAGGTCATAAAGCCGAGAGCGATAAGGTCTAGGCTTTTCAAGCGAGTCATAGTACGCACCACAGCAGATGAAGAGGCAGATGGCCCAATGTATATAAGCGCCACTCATACAAAAATGCAGCGCTACCGGACCTGACGGATTAGTGCCTGAACAGGCGTCCGGGAATTCTATCAATTTCAAAGGGCTGATAGATAATAAAAAAGGCCACCCGAAGGTGGCCTTTTCAAATTAACAAGCACTTACGCCTGCTTCATTTCCCATCCTGTCACTTCTGCTAGTGCCTTACCGATGTCAGCCAAGGAACGAACAGTTTTCACGCCGGCATCTTGCAGAGCAGCGAATTTCTCATCGGCAGTACCTTTACCACCAGAGATAATCGCACCCGCGTGCCCCATGCGCTTTCCAGGAGGAGCTGTAACACCTGCGATGTAAGATACAACAGGCTTGGTTACGTTAGCCTTGATGAACGCAGCTGCTTCTTCCTCTGCCGAACCGCCGATTTCACCGATCATAACGATCGCTTCGGTCTGCGGATCCTCTTGGAACATTTTCAGAATATCAATGAAATTGGAGCCCGGAATCGGGTCACCGCCGATACCCACACACGTGGACTGGCCAAAGCCGGCATCAGTAGTTTGCTTAACGGCTTCATAAGTCAATGTGCCGGAACGCGACACGATACCAACTTTGCCCGGCAGATGGATATGGCCTGGCATGATACCAATTTTGCACTCGCCTGGAGTAATTACGCCTGGGCAGTTTGGACCGATGAGACGAACACCCAGTTCGTCGCACTTGACCTTAGCATCGAGCATATCCAGGGTAGGAATACCTTCGGTAATGCAAACGATCAGCTTAATACCGCCAAGTGCGGCTTCCATGATCGAATCTTTACAGAATGGAGCCGGTACATAGATAACTGACGCATCGGCGCCCGTCGCCTCGACAGCTTCCTTCACTGTATTGAATACCGGCAGTCCCAGGTGCGTAGTGCCGCCCTTTCCAGGCGTAACGCCACCGACCATTTGAGTGCCGTATGCAATGGCTTGCTCGGAGTGGAAAGTACCCTGGCTACCAGTGAAACCCTGGCAAATGACTTTGGTGTCTTTATTAATCAGGACGCTCATTACTTACCCTCCGCGGCCTTGACGACCTGCTGAGCAGCGTCGGTCAGGCTAGTTGCCGCGATGATGTTCAAACCGCTATCTGCCAGAACCTTGGCGCCCAGTTCGGCATTGTTGCCTTCCAGACGAACCACGACCGGTACCTTTACGCCTACATCTTTAACCGCCCCGATGATGCCTTCGGCAATCATGTCGCAGCGTACGATACCGCCAAAGATATTGACCAGAACGGCCTTAACGTTGCTATCGGACAAAATGATTTTGAACGCTTCGGTAACACGCTCTTTAGTTGCGCCACCACCAACGTCCAGGAAGTTTGCAGGCTTGCCACCATGGAGGTTGACGATATCCATGGTACCCATGGCCAGACCGGCACCATTTACCATGCAACCAATATTGCCCTCCAGCGCAACGTAGTTCAGTTCCCACTTCTGAGCATGTGCCTCACGCGCGTCGTCCTGGGACGGGTCATGCATAGCGCGCAGTTTGGGCTGACGGTACATCGCGTTGCTGTCGATATTGATTTTGGCATCCAAGCAATGCAAGTTGCCGTCTTTCTTGATGACCAATGGATTTACTTCCAGCAGAGCCAGATCGTAATCCTTAAACAGCTTGGCCAGACCAACAAAGATCTGAGTGAACTGCTTGATCTGGTCGCCTTTCAGGCCCAGCTGGAAAGCCAGCTCACGCCCTTGGTAAGGCTGCGCACCTACCAGCGGATCGATAGTCGCCTTTAGAATTTTCTCAGGAGTGTCATGCGCGACTTTTTCGATGTCCACACCGCCCTCAGTAGAGGCCATGAACACGATACGACGGCTCGAACGGTCGACAACGGCACCCAGGTAAAGCTCTTTGTCGATATCCGTGCAAGACTCAACCAGAATTTTGCTGACCGGCTGACCATTCGCATCGGTCTGATAGGTCACTAGATTCTTGCCTAGCCAGTTCTGGGCAAACGCTTTCGCATCCTCTTTGCTTTTCACCAGCTTCACACCGCCGGCTTTACCACGGCCACCCGCATGAACTTGTGCTTTTACGACCCACTCGCTGCCACCGATTTTTTCGCAGGCTTCCGCCGCTTCTTCCGGGGTGTCTACAGCGAAGCCCTTGGATACGGGCAGGCCGTACTCAGCGAACAGCTGCTTACCCTGATACTCGTGGAGATTCATGCTTATCTACCGTCTTCGTTAGGTATTGCGCATTTCGGCGCTGCGCTCATCAAGGCGCCGCGCCACCTGTGACTGCCTCCAGGCAGTCCGGTGAGCGTTCCTGCGGCCCTCTTCTAGAGAGCGGCGGGCTGCTCACCGTTGGTTTACTGTCTTAACGCTTTTTACGATTGGCGATATGAATGGCATGGCCATTAACCGCCAAAGCCGCTTCATGTAGCGCTTCAGACAGTGTCGGGTGCGAGAACACCATCATGCCCAAGTCTTCGGCACTGGTACCGAATTCCATGGCGATAGCACCCTGCTGAACGATGTCGGCCGCACTTGGACCAACAATATGCACACCTAGCACACGGTCAGTCTTGGCATCGGCAATTACTTTAACCAAACCAGCCGTATCGTTTGCTGCCATGGCACGGCCACTGGCAGCAAACGGGAAGGTACCGATCTTGATTTCGACGCCTTCTGCTTTAAGTGTCTGCTCGGTTTTGCCAACCCATGCCATTTCCGGATGGGTGTAAATGACCGAAGGAATCAGATCATAATTCATTTGCGCCTTATGGCCGGCGATACGCTCAGCGACCATAACGCCTTCTTCCGAAGCCTTATGCGCTAGCATAAGACCACGCACGACGTCACCGATGGCATATACACCCGGCACACTAGTCGCGCAATAATCATCGACATAAATATAGCCGCGCTCATCACTCTCGACACCACAGTCAGCAGCGAGCAAATCAGTTGTAACTGGGCGACGACCTACGGCAACAATCAATTTGTCGAAGGTTTGCTTTTGCTCACCATTGGCATCGGTAAAGGTCACGGTAACTTCATTACCATTTACCTCAGAACCGGTAACGCGCGTACCAAGACGTACATTTAAGCCTTGCTTGGTCAGAATTTTCAGACCTTCCTTGGCGATCTGCTCGTCAGCAGCGGGCAGGAACTTGTCAAGGGCCTCTAGAACTGTAACTTCAGCACCGAGTCGTGCCCATACGGAGCCGAGCTCAAGACCGATTACGCCAGCCCCAATAACACCTAGCCGCTTCGGTACAGAAGTGAAATCCAGGGCACCCGTAGAATCAACTACGATACCCTCAACCAGCGGTGCTGGCGGAATTTCGATAGGCCGCGATCCAGATGCCAGAATAACATTCTGCGCCTCAACGATCTGAGTTTGCCCATCCATGCCGGTCACTTCGACCTGCTTGTTAGCCAGTAGCTTGCCATGACCTTCGAACAAAGTAACACCGTTCGCTTTGAACAGGGTCGCAATACCACCAGTCAGATTTTTAACGATCTGATCCTTACGGCCAATCATAGCGGGTACGTCAATAGTGACGTCCTTGGCATCGATGCCATGAACCTTGAAACCTTCATGAGCTTCATGAAACTTGTAGGAGCTATCCAGCAAGGCTTTAGAAGGAATGCAGCCTACGTTCAGGCATGTACCGCCCAAGGACACTTTGCCTTCCTTACCCTTGTACTGTTCGATACAAGCTGTCTTCAGACCGAGTTGCGCGGCACGGATGGCAGCCACGTATCCGCCAGGACCTGCACCGATCACGACTACGTCGAATTTATCGCTCATAAATTTCGTCCTATTCCAATAAACCGGACGGCTCTAGACGGAGCCGTCTTAATTTGAGCTGATTTAGATATCCAATAGCAGACGAGCCGGATCTTCCAACAGGTCCTTAATGGTTACCAGGAAGCTTACGGCTTCCTTGCCATCAATCAAACGATGGTCATACGAGAGTGCCAGATACATCATCGGCAGAATTACAACCTGACCGTTTACAGCCATTGGGCGCTCTTGGATTTTGTGCATACCCAGAATTGCTGTCTGCGGCGGATTAACAATGGGAGTGGATAACAGGGAGCCAAAAACACCACCATTAGAAATGGTAAAGGTGCCGCCCATCATGTCTTCCATGGTCAGCTTACCGGCCTTAGCTTTCTTACCAAAATCGGAAATGGTGCCTTCTACTTCGGCCAGACTCATGAACTCAGCATTACGCAGGACCGGTACGACCAAGCCGCGATCGCTAGATACAGCAACCCCGATATCTTGATAACCGTGATAAACAATGTCGTTTCCGTCGATTGAAGCATTGACACCCGGGAATCGCTTGAGCGCCTCGGTGGCTGCTTTCACAAAGAAGGACATGAAGCCCAAACGTACTCCGTTGTGCTTCTTCTCGAACATGTCCTTGTACTTGGAGCGCAAGTCCATAATCGGCTTCATGTTGACTTCGTTGAACGTTGTCAACATGGCCATGCTGGACTGGGCTTCAACCAAACGCTCAGCCACTTTGGCACGCAAGCGCGTCATCGGTACACGTTTTTCGACACGATCCCCTGCAGGCACATTGACAGCAGGCGCAGCCACCGACGGGCTTGTAGAAGTAGCAGCCGGAGCGGACTTCTTGGCCTCGATAGCTGCAACTGCGTCTTCCTTGGTTACTCGTCCGCCTTTGCCAGTGCCTTTGATAGTCGCTGGATCCAGGCCATTTTCTTCAGCCAACTTACGTGCAGCAGGAGCTAGGATAGGATCTTCATCGGAGCTCCCTGCCGTAGCGGCTGGGGCAGCGGGCGCTGCTGCGGCCGGTGCGCTAGCAGGTGATGCTGCTGCCGCACCCTCTTCTACCCGGGCAATGACTTCTTCGCTCAGAACGGTATCACCTTCGTTCTTCAAAACTTCAGCGAGCACACCATCAGCCGGAGCCACCACTTCCAAAACAACCTTATCGGTTTCGATATCAACAAGCAGCTCATCCCGCTTGACTGCCTCGCCAGGCTTTTTGTGCCAAGTCGCTACGGTGCCGTCTGCAACCGATTCTGGAAACGTTGGGGCTTTGATCTCGATAGCCATTCTCAGGGGTTCCTTAATTCGTTTTTATACGAGCGCGTTAAACTATGAAAGCATCGGAAAGCAGCTTTTCTTGCTGCTCGGCATGCATTGAAGCGTAACCAACAGCCGGGGCAGCCGACGCCTCACGTCCTGCATACTTCAAGTCCAGATTTGGTTTCTGGGCAGCAATTACCCGACGCATATGATGCTGACTGCAGTACCAAGCGCCCTGGTTCATCGGCTCTTCCTGACACCAAACGATGTCGGTAAGATTTTCGTAAGCAGAGAAGATTTCAGCGAGATCATCCTCAGGGAACGGATATAACTGCTCGATACGTATGATGGCAATATCGTTGCGCCCTTCGTTACGGCGCTTTTCCAACAGGTCGTAGTACACCTTACCACTGCACATGATCAGTCGGGTTACGCTCTTCGGATCAAGCGTGTCTAGCTCAGGAATAACAGTCTGGAACGAGCCTTCCGCCAAATCTTCTAGAGTGGAGATTGCCAATTTGTGGCGCAGCAAGGATTTTGGCGTCAGCACAACAAGCGGCTTGCGCAACGGACGAATTACCTGACGACGTAACAAATGATAGATCTGAGCAGGTGTTGTCGGTACACAGACCTGGATATTTTGCTCAGCACAAAGCTGCAGATAACGCTCGAGTCGCGCGGAAGAATGCTCCGGCCCCTGCCCTTCATAACCATGGGGTAACAGCATGGTTAAACCGCATAGGCGGCCCCACTTAATTTCGCCACTGGTAATGAACTGGTCAATAACAACCTGCGCACCATTAGCAAAGTCGCCAAATTGCGCTTCCCAGATGACTAATGCATTAGGCGTCGTTGTCGCATAACCATACTCAAACGCCAGAACGGCTTCTTCCGACAGTAATGAGTCGTAAATTTCGAAGCTGGGCTGATTTTCGCTTAGATGCTGAAGCGGGACATAAGGTACAGCATCTTTCTGGTTATGCAGCACAGCATGACGATGCGAGAAGGTACCGCGACCAACATCTTGTCCAGTTAAGCGGATAGGATGCCCTTCATGGAGCAGCGTGGCATAGGCCATTGTTTCAGCGAAACCCCAATTGATAGGCAGTCCACCTGCAGTCATCTTCTGACGATCTTCCAGGATCTTGCCTACCTGACGCTGAACGACCACACCCTCTGGCAACTGAAGCAGCTTGTTGGAAAGCTCCTGAAGTGTCTTCAGATCAAAACGCGTGTCATGACGAGCAGTCCATGCATGTCCCAGGTAAGGGCGCCAGTCAACGAACAGACCTTTATTAGGCTCTTTAACAAGGCTTTCTACGACATGACGACCTTCATCCAGAGCACTACGATAATTCTCAAATTGAGCCTGGACTTGCTCGGCACTCATGACTCCAGCTTGAACCAGGGCATCAGCATAAAGATCACGAGTAGTACGCTGCTTGGCAATCTGCTGATACATCAACGGTTGAGTACCGCTGGGCTCGTCGGCTTCGTTATGTCCACGGCGACGATAGCAGACCAGATCAATAACCACATCACGCTTAAATTGCATGCGGTAATCAACAGCAAGTTGCGTGACGAACAGGACAGCTTCCGGATCATCGCCATTCACATGAAGAATAGGCGCTTGAATCATCTTCGCTACATCGGTTGCGTACTCAGTTGAGCGCGCATCTTCCTGACGACTCGTAGTAAAACCAACCTGATTGTTGATGATGATGTGCAGTGTTCCACCCGTCTTGTAAGCACGAGTCTGAGACATCTGCAAGGTTTCCATCACTACGCCTTGCCCAGCAAATGCAGCATCGCCATGGATGGAAACCGGCACAACCTTCTCGCCGCTTCTGTCTTGACGGCGGTCCTGACGAGCACGAACAGAGCCTTCCACTACAGGAGAAACGATTTCAAGGTGAGAAGGGTTAAACGCCAAAGCCAGATGAACTTCACCGCCAGCCGTCATTACGTTAGACGAGAAACCTTGGTGGTATTTGACATCACCAGAGCCCAGCTCTACGACTTTCTTGCCTTCAAATTCATCAAACAGATCACGAGGGTTTTTGCCCAAGGTATTAACCAGGACATTGAGTCGTCCCCTGTGAGCCATACCGATGACCAGCTCTTGAGCGCCATACGAGCCCGAACGCTGAATAATTTCATCAACTAGAGGAATTAAGCTTTCGCCCCCTTCTAGACCGAAGCGCTTGGTGCCAGGGTATTTAGTACCTAGATACTTCTCGAGACCCTCAGCAGCAGTTAGCCGCTCTAGTAGATGCGTCCGTACTTCGGCGGAGTACTGTGGACGGCCACGCACGCTTTCAAGACGCTGCAAGAACCAACGGCGCTCTTCAGAATCCACGATATGCATGAACTCCGCACCGATGGTGCGACAATACGTCTCTTGCAGAGAATCTCTAATTTCGCGGAGAGTTGCTTCTTCTTTACCGAAGAAAAGCTCACCCGTACGGAACGTAGTATCAAGATCAGCGTCGGTCAGACCATAATTGTTAATAAAAAGATCTGCAGGCGCTTGGCGCTGCCAAAGTCCTAGCGGATCAAGTTGCGCCGCCTGATGACCACGCATGCGGTAAGCCTGAATCAGTCGAAGGACTTCAACCTGCTTTTTTTCATGCTCACTGCTAACAGTACCAGCAGATACCGGCTGAGCACGGCGCTGATTTTTGGCTAGCAGGACGAAATGATCACGAATCGCTGAGTGCGAAACATCAGGAGAGAAACTTCCATCAGACGGAAGCTTCTGAAAATAGGAGCGCCATTCCTCTGGAACGGCATTGGGATCGTGCAGATAGAGCTCATAGAGTTCTTCGACATAGGCAGCATTCCCACCTGATAAGTGAGCGCTTTCCCACATCCGCTGCATAACACTTTCGTGCATTTAAGTCACCCCTCGGCCAGGGACAACGCCATCATGCGATACAGCTGAGCGTAAATGCTGCAGTGATATCGATTGATGTCCGGGCACCAACCCAGTTGCCCCTAATAATATATTCAACCAACCCATGCACGTATGCCGGGAATAGCTGTACTAAAGGACCGGCAATCCGAAGGAAACCTCTGATTGCCGGTACCAATTCGTCATGCGTTATGTTCCGCTCTGAAGCAGCATATTACGGACATGGCCGATAGCTTTCGTCGGATTCAGCCCTTTGGGACATACAGTGACGCAGTTCATAATAGAACGGCAGCGGAATACGCTAAAAGGGTCATCCATTGCTGCTAAACGCTCCTGCCTATGCGTATCACGGCTGTCAGCCAGGAATCTATAAGCCTGCAGTAGCGCCGCAGGACCTAAAAACTTGTCTGGATTCCACCAGAACGACGGGCAAGAAGTCGAACAGCACGCACATAGAATACATTCGTACAGCCCATCAAGCTTCTCTCGTTCTTCAGGTGACTGAAGGCGCTCAATAGCCGGTGCCGGCGTTTCGTTTTGCAGATACGGCTGAACCTTTTCGTATTGCCGATAGAAGATGCTCATATCAACAACAAGATCACGAATGACAGGCAGACCTGGCAAAGGGCGAACGATCAGCTTGTTGCCCTTGACTACGCTAGAAAGCGGCGTAATACAGGCCAAACCATTCTGACCATTGATATTCATGCCATCGGAACCACACACGCCTTCACGGCAAGAGCGACGGTACGAGAATGTAACATCTTGTTCTTTGATCAACGCTAGCACATCAAGAACCATAAGGTCCTTGCCGCCCGTATCGATCTGAAAATCCTGCATGAAAGGAATTTCATCCTTTTCAGGGTTGTAGCGATATACACTGACTTGCAACATGACGGCAAACCTCAGTATGTACGAACCTTAGGTTCGAACGTAGGAACAGTCTTCGGAGAGAAATTGACAGCACGCTTGGTAACGCGCTTGTCCCCAGGGAAGTACAAGGTATGGCAGAGCCAGTTCTCGTCGTCCCGCTCTTCAAAATCTTCGCGAGCATGTGCGCCGCGACTTTCCTTGCGGGTTTCCGCTGCAATAGCAGTGGCTTCAGCAACTTCCAATAGATTCTGTAGCTCGAGCGCCTCAATACGGGCCGTGTTGAATGCCTGGCTCTTATCTGCAATCTTCACGTTTGCAATGCGCTCGCGCAGCTCGGCAAGCTGAGCGATCCCCTTCTGCATGTATTCGCCCGTACGGAATACACCGAAGTAGTTCTGCATGCAGCTCTGAAGCTCTTTACGCAGCGGAGCTACGTCTTCTCCAGTGCTACGCTCGTTAACACCTGCAATACGGGAAAGTGCATGCTCGATGTCGCTACCGCTAGCATCTCGCTGCTCGATCCCTTCTTTCAGGGCCTTTTCCAAGTGGAGACCTGCAGCTCGACCAAATACAACCAAGTCAAGCAGTGAATTACCACCGAGGCGGTTTGCACCATGCACCGATACACATGCCACTTCACCTACGGCAAACAGACCATCAATGATCCTGTCATTGCCATTGGCATCTTGAGTAATGGCTTGACCATGAATATTTGTAGCTACGCCGCCCATCATATAATGGCACGTCGGGATAACCGGAATCGGTGCCTTAACCGGATCAACATGTGCAAATGTCTTGGACAATTCACAGATACCAGGCAGTCGGCTATGCAACACCTCTTCACCCAAATGATCTAGCTTGAGCAACACATGATCGGCGTCCGGGCCGCAGCCATTACCGGCAATGATTTCCTTGATCATGGAACGAGCAACAACGTCGCGCCCCGCTAGATCCTTAGCATTAGGCGCATAACGTTCCATAAAGCGCTCGCCATGCTTATTGACAAGGTAACCACCTTCGCCACGACAACCTTCAGTCACCAGAACACCAGCTCCAGCAATACCGGTCGGATGGAACTGCCACATTTCGATATCTTGGACCGGGACGCCTGCACGCAGGGCCATACCAATACCATCACCAGTATTGATCAAAGCATTAGTAGTAGACGCGTAAATACGACCCGCTCCACCTGTTGCCAGCACAGTAGCCTTAGAGCGGATATAAACGGTCTCGCCAGTCTCAATACAGACCGCAATGATGCCTACGATTGCACCGTCCTGGTTCTTTACTAGGTCAACCGCATACCACTCATTCAAGAAGACCGTATTATTCTTCAGGTTATTCTGATACAGCGTATGCAGGAGAGCATGACCAGTACGGTCAGCGGCAGCGCAAGTACGAGCGGCCTGGCCGCCTTTGCCGTAATCCTTTGACTGACCACCGAACGGACGCTGATAGATACGGCCCGTTTCGGTACGGGAAAAAGGCAGCCCCATGTGCTCAAGCTCAAACACAGCTTCAGGGCCAACTGAGCACATATATTCGATAGCGTCTTGGTCACCGATATAGTCCGAGCCTTTGACAGTATCGTACATATGCCAGCGCCAATCATCATTCGGATCTGCCGAAGCGATGGCACAAGTAATGCCACCCTGAGCGGAAACAGTATGAGAGCGAGTCGGAAAGACCTTCGTAACTACGGCTGTCTTATGGCCCGACTGGGCCAACTGCAGCGCAGCACGCATGCCGGCACCACCACCACCTACGATGATGGCGTCAAAAGAAAGAGTACGGATATTGGACATGACTCAGACACCCCAGAGAATCTGTACGCCCCAGACAAACAAGGCGAACATAATGACGCCGCATACAGCCTGGAACAGGAAACGTACAACAGTGGCTCCCTTGCCTAGTGCCATGGGAGTCAGATAATCGGTAGAAATGGTCCACATACCTACCCAGGCATGAACGCCCACCGAAACCAGTGCCAGAAGACTGAAGATACGCATCCAGCCATTACTGAAAAGCGCATGCCACTGTTCAAAAGACATATTGGGGTGCAGCACGACATATCCAAGCAAGAACAGCGTATAAATCGCCAGAATTACTGCAGAAACGCGCTGTGCCATCCAGTCATAAAGACCTGAACGCGAAAAGTTAGTGACGCTAGTTACCATATCCAGACCCCCACCAAAACAATCAGCACCGCCGATATGATCAATACGATCTGAGAGCCCAACTTACCGCCTCGAAGCGTCTCACCCACCCCCATATCCATCATCAGATGACGCACGCCAGCGACAAGGTGATACAGCAGAGCGGACAGTACAGCCCAGATCACAAGCTTGACCAACGGATACGCCAGGAATGCTTTCACCTGACCAAACCCTTCCTCCGAAGCTAGCGATAGGTCGAGCCCATATAGCAGCGCAGCCAGGCCGACAAAGAGAATAACGCCAGAAATACGGTGAAGGATCGAGGTGTAAGCTGTGATAGGGAGTTTTATGGTCCTGAGGTCTAGATTTACAGGTCGTTTACTATTCACGGCTTCTTTCACACTGAGAGCCCAAAGTTGCCGGGCTAGTTATTGGGAGTTGCTTAAATAGACATCCATTACTGGATTGACAACCGCATTTGAAGAGGCGCATTGCCTGTAGCGGTCGGCCACGAAGTATAGACAGTTAGGCCCCTCATGACAACGTAAAGCCCCTTACGAATAGACTTATGTCGCCGCCAAAAATGTGGCTCAATAGTGTAAGTTATCGGCACGTTTGAAACCGAAACATTGAATGGCAATATATTTTCGTAAATTGACTTTCAAATGATTGCCTCTATAGTGGCCTTGGCCCTGCGTGGGGGTTGTATTAATGATTTCAAGCATAAATAAGGAGGCCTTTGATGGCTGACAAGAAAGCGCAGCTAATCATTGAGGGCGCAGACCCAGTACAGCTGCCCGTGATGTCTGGAACTCTAGGTCCCGATGTTGTGGATGTTCGTAATCTTACGAACTCGGGCGTTTTCACCTTTGATCCAGGCTTTATGTCAACTGCCTCCTGCGAATCGAAGATTACCTTTATTGACGGAGATCAAGGCGTTCTCCTTCACAGGGGTTATCCCATTGAGCAACTGGCAGAGAAGTCCGACTATCTAGAAACTTGTTACCTTTTACTCAAAGGTGAATTGCCAAACGAAGAACAAAAGCAGCTCTTCGTAAGCACAATCAAGAACCACACGATGGTTCACGAACAACTCAAGACATTCTTTAACGGTTTCCGTCGTGACGCACACCCAATGGCCATCATGTGCGGTGTTGTAGGCGCACTTTCTGCCTTTTATCACGATTCACTTGATATTCAGGACCCTCATCACCGCGAAATCTCGGCCATGCGTCTTATCGCCAAAATGCCGACCCTAGCAGCCATGGTATATAAATACTCCATGGGCCAACCCATGATGTACCCTGATAATCGCTTGGGCTATGCAGAAAACTTTTTGCATATGATGTTCAATACGCCCTGCGAGATAAAACCCGTAAACCCGGTTCTTGCCAAAGCCATGGACCGCATTTTTATTCTGCATGCAGATCATGAGCAAAACGCTTCCACCTCAACCGTACGCCTGGCTGGATCTTCTGGAGCCAACCCCTTCGCCTGCATCGCGGCAGGTATCGCTGCACTTTGGGGCCCTGCACATGGCGGCGCGAACGAAGCTGTATTACGCATGCTTGATGAAATCGGTGACGTTAGCAATATTGATAAGTTCGTTGCCAAAGCTAAAGACAAGAATGACCCATTTAAATTAATGGGATTCGGCCATCGGGTCTATAAGAACTTTGATCCTCGCGCCAAAGTCATGAAACAAACGTGCGATGAAGTTCTTGCTGAACTAGGCATTAATGATCCGCAACTTGAGTTAGCTATGCGACTAGAAGAACTTGCCCGCCAAGATCCATACTTCATAGAGCGCAACCTGTATCCTAACGTAGACTTCTACTCAGGCATTATTCTTAAAGCCATTGGAATACCGACCAGTATGTTTACTGTTATCTTTGCCATGGCACGGACAGTAGGCTGGATATCACACTGGCAAGAGATGCTTTCAGGTCCATATAAAATTGGCCGCCCGCGTCAACTTTATACAGGACCAACACAACGGAACATCAATTCTATACAAGAGCGTTAATTAGGCAGAGTAATAAAAAGCCCCTAGTGGGGCTTTTTATTATTTAACCTTTTAAATATGACATAAAAAAACCGCATCAATTGATGCGGTTTTTTTGTAATTGGCGACTTTAATCAGCCAGATTACTTAGCCTGAGCTTCTACTTCAGCCTCAACGCGACGGTTAACGGCACGACCAGCTTCAGTGGAGTTGTCAGCAACAGGACGGGATTCACCGTACCCGACAGCATTTACACGACCACCGGAAACGCCGTACTGATTAACCAGAACATCACGAACGGCATTCGCACGACGCTCGGAGAGACGCTGGTTATAGGCATCAGTACCAACGGAGTCAGTGTGACCTTCAACAGTAGTACTGGTCTGCGGATACTGCTGCATAAAGTCAGCTAGGTTCTTGATATCACCATAGCTTTCAGACCTGACGGTAGCCTTGTCAAAATCGAACTTGACGTCCAACTCAACACGAACAACCTCAGCCACTGCTGGGCAACCATTAGCGTCTACAGTTACATTAGCAGGCGTACTCGGGCACTGGTCCACATTGTCACAAACGCCGTCATTGTCAGCATCGGAACATACTTCGGCAACTGGCTCAGGCGCAGCAGCAACTTCCTGCTGGCGAGAAGAACCACCAAAGTTAACACCCACGCCCACACCGGCCATCCACTCGCTATCGCCCTGATCGATATTGTACATACCGTCAACGCCAGCACGAGCAAACAGATTCTCAGTGAAATAGTACTTCAGACCTGCGCCCACATTTGCAAAGGTGCTGTGGTTACGGCCGCTACGATCAGCCTGACCGATACTCTGATGTGCAAAACCACCAGAGACATAAGGACGCAGACCTACACCCGGCTCACCAAAGTGATAGATAGCATCAAGAGAAGCCAAGCTGCCTTTGATATTCTTATGACCGCCATCAGGCTCAACGCGATCATTAGAGTTCATGTCATGGTACTCACCATACGACAATGCCAGGGAAACATCGTCAGTCAGGTAGTAACCAATGGATGCGCCGTACAAATTACCATCTTCGGTATCACGCTGGCTGTCTGTAAAGTAGCGCTTGGCAAATGCCTCCGCCTCAACTGCACCTTGACCTTGCGCGAATGCGCTCAGAGAAGAAGCTGCGACCAGGGAGCCTATAACGACGCCTAAGGTGCTCTTCAATTTCATCCTTTGTATCCCCATCTTAGTGGTATTCATATCCGGCAATCTCCGGAAGCTTAGACAACAAGTTATTAGGAAGTTCATATAAAACAACGAGCCATAACAATAGTCAGCTTTCAACTTCCCCTGCGAACTTGTCACGCAGCTTATCCAGCGCGCGCTTATAACGCATTTTTGTAGCGCTCAGTCCCATATGCATGATGTCAGCAATTTCTTGGAACTCTAGCTCCGCCACGAAGCGCAACACCAGAATCTCGCGATCAATCTGATTCACATGTGACAACCAGCGATCCAACCCCCCGCGCTCATCTACTCTCGGCGCCTTTTCATCCGAAGCCTCTTCCACAGGCTCCAAACTTAAAGCATCTACAAGACGCCGCTTACGGCGCTCTTTGCGATACTGTGTGATGCACTCATTATATGTAATGCTATATAGCCAAGTTTTGAATTTGGATTTTCCTTCAAAATTCTTTAACCCGTATAGCACCTTCAACATCACTTCTTGGCAGACATCATCTGCATCGCGGTCGTTCCCCAAATACCGTGCGCATACATTAAAGAGCGTGCGCTGATAACGACGCATGAGCTCTTCATAAGCTCGCGTAACATGAAAAAGCTCTGTATGAGCACGCAGCACCAGCTCCTCATCCGTGAGCTGGCGTGGGTCATAAGCGGTAGATAAGGATTCGTTCAAGACGAGCGATGCCGGACTGCCATTTCGAGCCGGGCATGATATCTGTCTCTCGATGCAATGTCGGCAAGTTTTTCATAGGTTAACGGGTCTTTACACGGTGATCGAGCAGGCGCTTATTTGGAATAGAAACCAACTCATCAGCCGAAGTAAGCAGCCAGGTCTTAACTGTGCCGATCTCCTCAATCACACCCTCGATTTCGTCGAATTGAATGGATTGCCCTACCTCGAAGATTTCGCGCACATAGATACCAGCAAGGATTTGACTAGCTAAATCTCGACTACCCAGCCCTAACGCCAATGCAACCGCAAGCCCTAACGAGGCCAAAACGATTCCAATAACCGTATTAAGCAGCTCGGTCTTAATTTCCAGCTGACCAATAGCAACGGATATGCTGATTACAATAACAAGCGCCTGCGCTACACGCCCAAGCCCAGCAGAGTAATCCAGGCCAACACTTTCTGCCGCCCCATGAACGACTCCATTAACTAATTGAGCTAGCAATACGCCTACCACTAGCACCAAGGCAGCGCCAAAAACCTTTGGCAGGTACAAAGCAAGAACATCAAGCGCCGACGAGACCCGTTGCAATCCCAAAGATTCTGCCGCCGAGACAAGAAAGACAAGCAGAACAAACCAATAGACAATGCGCCCGATCAGAGTACTGACCGGAACCTTAACCCCGACACGGGTCAACATTTTGGTCAGACCTGTTCCCGTCATCAAACGGTCCAAGCCAAACCTTGCCAATATTTTAGAAAGAAGCGTGTCTAGCAGCTTGGCAATAAAAAAACCGAGCAATACGACCAACAATGCCCCAAATAAATTGGGAATAAAACCTGCCACCTTGCTCCACAAGGTTGTCATGGCGGATAACAGGCTTTGGGTCCAGATATCGAATTCCATAATTACTCGACTTTTTTAGCTGAACATTGCGAGACACCGGAACCACGACGAGACACCGGACTTACATGACCAGCTCCACTATTGATAGCGATCAAACAGCCCGTAGCCCAGCGGCCTATCAGACTGAATAAGTCGCCCGCCCCAATCTGACGATTCGCCGTTTTCAGAACACGATCCAGACGCACCTTGTCATCGGGCATATCTGATGTATCGCTCAGCATATCTTTCAACGACTTTTCGAAGGGATCGTGCATAGCGCACCTCTCGCCATTATCCAACCTAGACGGCGATCACAATAGTTGAGTCACACTTACAACCATCGTAAACGCCGAAACAGCCACCACTGAAACAGTGCGATAAACAGAATTGCCCCACAGGCGATCAAAAAGCCATGAGAAAAATCTGAACCAGGAATACCTCCCACATTCATACCCAGTAAACCGGTTACAAAGCTCATGGGTAGAAAGAAACCTGTAATGATGGCCAACAAATACATGGTGCGCCCCATGCGCTCGGAGGCGCTGCGCTGCTCGACTTCTTGAATAAAGCCGATGCGCTCGCGCATAAGATCAAGTTCTTCTAAGTTGCGGGTAAGACTGTTATGGAGTTCACTCCAGTACTCTGCATCACCATTACTCACGAACCAGACAGGCTTTTGCCGGGCCAAGTCGTAATAAATGTCACGCTGAGGTGATAGATAGCGCTTGAGGCCAGCCACCCGACGTCTAGTACTCAATACATCATGATGCTCAGGCAGGTTGCGCTCGTCCAACTCGATGCGCTCCTCCATGTTATCTAATTGCTCAGCTAGTTCAGCTATTAATGTATCGACCCGACTGGTCATGTAGCCTGCCAGTTGAAGCACAAGCTCCTGGGCATTTTCTGGACCAACACCCGCTTCGAGATCCTCTTGAACTTCAGCGGCCGCCTTTAACGGCCGAAGGCGTAATGAGAAAACACGCTGTCTATCCGCAAAAATACGTAGAGACACCATATCTTCAGGCACAGCGCCTGGATTGAGATTTACGCCTCGTAGAAACAGCAACAAGTTTTCAGCAGGTAGCGGAACCAAGCGAGGCCGGGTAGCTTCCTCGAGAAGCAGATTACAAGCAAATTCCGTGAGGCCACTATTATGACGAAGCCAGGACTGCGCCTCAGGAACACTTCTATCCCAGTGCAGCCATAAAGTTTCTTCTGGCTGAAGATCGACTATATCAAGAGCGTTACGCTGAATGCGGCGAGCCCCTCCTCGACCATTCAACACATAGCCATATACCAGCCCGCGCTCGTTATCACTTTCATACTGCTGCATTGCAAAAATATCCGCCTTAAGAGCCAGGCATATGTAGCGCCTCGGAAGACACTAGAAGACCGTTATTGTCGGCATAAAGATAATGTCCTACATGAAAGGTAATACCTGCGAAGGTTACCGGCACATCCCTAAGTCCTACGCCACGCTTCTCAGATCTCATAGGGCGGGAAGCCAAAGCCTGAATGCCTAGATCGGTTTCGGCCAATACATCTACATCCCGAACACACCCATAGATAACCAAGCCGGCCCAACCGTTTCGGGTAGCTTTTTCAGCAAGCATGTCCCCTAACAGAGCACAACGTCGAGAGCCTCCGCCATCAACAACCATGACGTTACCCATGCCATTTTCCTCGACCCGCTCCTTGACAAGAGAATTGTCTTCGAAACATTTGACAGTGACTATTTGGCCACCAAATGAGTCGCGACCACCAAAATTGGTGAATAGAGGCTCGGCAACTCTAACGAGGTCAGAATAAGCATCACACAGGTCTGGCGTTATATAGCGCATGCTATTTCCTCAAGGGAATTAAACGTCTATACCAATAAGGTCCTGATCATAGGCGATATCCAGCACCCTAAGACTGGGACAGTGGGCATTGAGTGCTTTCCCGGAATCCAAGCTGAATAAAATTCCATGCTGCGGACAGCGAATCGCACGCTCGGCCAGTGTTCCTTTTTCCAAGGAAGCGCCTTGATGAGGACATTGAGCCTCAATCAGCACAGGTCGCCCATCCACGACAAGCAAAACGACAGGCAATCCGTTTACGACGAAGCGTCGACGGTAACCTTCTTCTAGGTTGATCAGACGCTCCAGAGGAATAAACATGACTTCTCTCCACACATTCTGTGTTGTGACCGATCAAGCCTTGGCCTCCCTCTAACCAGACGCGACTAAAGCACCATAACTATGTAATGAAGTGGAGCCGACCGGGGTTGCGAATGAGTTCAACCAGTCAAGCACGAGGTGCGACAAGTGCGTATGTGCTTCCCTCTGAGACAGTAACGGTACGGTTGGCGCCAACTTTGCAGAGGAAACGTCAACGGTTTGAAATATCTTTCGCGGAGCCCCACAGGCATCAAAAAGCGCTTGGCATTGTTCAACCGGCACTAAAGGATCATGGTGGGCAGCCATAGACAACAGTGGAACCGTGATCCGCTCTAGTCCAGGCATGATAGAAATCGTTTCTTTACGCAGCCGTAATGCCCTGGAACCTCGCTCGACATCCACAAGCAAACCAACAGGTTCATCCTCAGCCCCCCTCTGCGTACGATGCCCAGAAAGAATGGAACGGCGACGTTCGATCCAGGATAACGGCCTCCATTGGCGCTCAAGGGTCGTTCCCCACATGACGAGCGAGGCCACTGATGTATGCTGCTTAAGATGTCCATCTACCATACCGTGCAGCACAGACAGCCCTCCCATAGCCTGGCCAATCCAGTGGCTTGGCCAACCTGTTTGCTCTTCAACAAAAGCAGCAATAGCTGGCAAATCGTATCGAGCATAATCCGCTAGGCGATTATGGACATAGTCGAGATTGCGCGGAGAAAGGCCATGCCCTCGCATCTCGGCAATCCATACATCAAAGCCTGCCTCGACCAACGTCAAGGCCAAGCCCTCTCCCCGAGGGGTATACCAAGCGTAGCGATTGTCAAAAGCCCCATGAAGCAAAACGACAGATTGCCCAAACGAACTTGGCGCGTTCAGACGGCCCAGTCTTGTCAACGCCAGCTCGACACTTGGGTCAGGGCTATTGTTGGGCTTCAATAAATAAACATCTTCGGTGAGATTTCCGTATAACTCGGCGCGAATCAGACCGACAGGAAAAAGCTGGCTACTGCTTTGCATGAGGTCCATACATGAAAAAGGCGGGGTGTCCCCCGCCTGTTGAACAAAGCGCTATTTTAAGCCTGTCCTTCCGCCAGGAAAAACCATGTATCGAGAACAGAGTCAGGATTGAGAGATACGCTTTCGATACCCTGCTCCATCAACCAGCGGGCCAGATCCGGGTGGTCGGAAGGCCCCTGACCACAAATTCCAACGTATTTACCCGCCTTGTTACACGCGGTTATGGCATTGCCTAGTAATTTCTTCACAGCCGGATTCCGCTCATCAAACAGGTGAGCAATGATTCCCGAGTCGCGGTCAAGCCCCAGTGTTAACTGAGTCATATCATTAGAGCCAATAGAGAAGCCATCGAAGTACTCAAGGAACTCGTCAGCCAGGATGGCATTGGAAGGCAGCTCACACATCATGATGACACGCAGGCCATTCTCGCCGCGCTTGAGCCCATAATGGGCCAACAGATCGACAACGGCAGAAGCCTCCTCCAAGGTACGAACGAAAGGCACCATCAGCTCGACATTGGTCAGCCCCATAACATCGCGCACTTTGCGCATCGCTCGGCACTCAAGTTCGAAACAGTCGCGGAAATCTTCACTGATATAGCGTGACGCACCCCGGAACCCTAGCATGGGGTTCTCTTCTTCCGGCTCATAGAGCTTGCCGCCTATAAGGTTGGCATACTCATTGGATTTGAAATCTGACAAGCGTACGATGACTTTTTTCGGCCAGAACGCCGCAGCCAGGGTACTTACTCCCTCAACCAATTTTTCGACATAGAAATCCACGGGGTCGCCATATCCTGCGATACGCTTGTCCACGTTTTCTTTCACATCGAAGGGTAATTTGCTGTAGTTCAGCAGTGCCTTCGGGTGAACACCTATCATCCGGTTAATGATGAACTCTAAACGTGCAAGCCCAACACCCGCATTAGGCAACTGGGCAAAATCGAAAGCACGGTCGGGGTTACCTACGTTCATCATGATCTTAAACGGAAGCTCCGGCATTGCATCAACCGAACTCTTGCGCACATCAAAGCTCAGCTCACCTTCATAGATGACGCCGGTATCGCCCTCAGCGCAGGAAACCGTGACAGTCTGGCCATCCATTAACAGCTCTGTGGCATGCCCGCATCCGACAACGGCTGGAATACCCAACTCACGCGCAATAATAGCTGCGTGGCAGGTACGCCCGCCGCGATTGGTCACAATGGCGCTGGCGCGCTTCATGACCGGCTCCCAGTCTGGGTCGGTCATATCTGATACCAACACATCGCCTGGCATAACCCGGTCCATTTCGGATACATCCCGGATAATCTTGACGGGACCTGCGCCTATACGCTGGCCAATAGCGCGTCCCTCAATGATGGCCTGACCTTTTTCCTTAAGTAGATAACGCTCCATAACCGTAGCACTGGCACGGCTTTTCACAGTTTCTGGGCGAGCCTGAACGATGTAGAGCTTGCCATCATCTCCATCTTTAGCCCACTCGATGTCCATCGGCCGATCGTAGTGTCGCTCGATGATTAATGCCTGCCTGGCCAACTCGGCCACTTCGTCATCAGTAATACTAAAACGCGCCCGATCAGCCGCCGCTACATCAACTGTCTTGACTGAGCGTCCCGCCTTAGCCTCATCGCCATAAATCATTTTGATAGCTTTACTGCCTAGATTTCGGCGCAAGATAGCAGGCCTTCCGGCAGCCAACGTAGGCTTGTGCACATAGAACTCGTCTGGGTTGACAGCACCCTGAACAACTGTCTCACCCAGACCATAAGCTCCAGTGATGAATACAACATCCCGGAAGCCCGACTCGGTATCGATGGTAAACATCACTCCCGCCGCTCCGGTCTCGGAGCGCACCATACGCTGGACCCCAGCGGAAAGCGCAACGAGTTTATGATCGAAACCTTGATGCACGCGATAAGCGATAGCACGATCATTGAACAGCGAGGCAAAGACTTCTTTGGCAGCACGAATGACATTATCCACGCCGCGGATATTCAGAAATGTTTCCTGCTGTCCTGCAAAAGATGCATCAGGCAGGTCTTCAGCAGTAGCCGAAGAACGGACTGCGACAGCCAGGTTGGGATTGCCAGCAGATAGCTCGGCGAAAGCGGTACGGATATCGGCATCAAGCTGGGCCGGAAACTCGGCATCCATGATCCACTGCCGAATTTGAGCGCCAGTCTTAGCCAGAGCAGTGACATCATCTACATCCAAAGCATCGAGCGCTGCATGGATGCGCTCATTCAAACCGCTCTGATCAAGAAAATCCCGGTAGGCTTGGGCCGTAGTGGCAAAGCCGCCAGGTACTGAAACTCCGGCACCCGCGAGGTTGCTGATCATCTCGCCTAGGGATGCGTTCTTGCCGCCCACGCGCTCAACATCATGCACCCCGAGTTTGTCTAGGGAAACTACGTACTCGTTCAAGGTGTTCTCTCCATATTTATAGTTGTGGGAAAGCTTGTACGCATTTGGCACGTTCATCAGACGAAGCGCCTTATATCAACGGAGCTATCATGCAATCCATTGTCGTCCCCGACATAATGTCCAAGAACCGACTGACTTGGAGTTTCGCCAGATGAAACGAACCGCCTTCTTCATATCCGACGGCACCGGCATTACGGCCGAAACCCTCGGTCAGAGCCTGCTCGCACAGTTCGAAAACATCAGTTTCACAAAACTGACTCGGCCTTATATCGACACCGTTGAAAAAGCCCGAGCCATGGTGCAACAAATTAATTATGCCGCCATTTCGGACGGCGCTCGCCCCATCATTTTCGACACTATCGTTAATCGGGAAATACGCGCGACTCTCGACCAGTCAAATGGGTTCATGATTGACATCTTTTCTACATTTTTATCCCCACTGGAACAGGAACTTTCTGCGGAGTCGTCTTATTCGGTAGGTAAGTCACACTCCATCATGCACAATTCTCGTTACATGGAGCGCATTGAGGCCGTCAATTTTGCGTTGGAAAACGACGATGGTGCTCGTACTCATCACTATAATGAGGCAGACCTTATCCTTGTAGGCGTATCCCGCTGCGGCAAAACGCCTACCTGTCTGTACATGGCCTTACAATTCGGAATCCGCGCTGCAAATTACCCCTTAACCGAAGAGGATATGGAAAGGCTGCAATTGCCTCACTCGCTAAGACGGCATAAGCAGAAATTGTTTGGCCTGACTATAGATCCGGACCGGCTTTCCGCTATTCGACACGAGCGCCGCCCTAACAGCCGCTATGCCAGCTTTGCTCAATGCGAATTTGAAGTAAGAGAAGTCGAGACGCTATTCCGGCGCGAAAATATCCCCTCGATCAATTCGACGCATTTTTCGGTAGAAGAAATATCAGCCAAGATTCTGGTTGAGAAAGGCGTAGAGAGGCGATTGAAGTAAGAATACTAGTAGCGAACAACAGGTGCTCGGCAGTCTTATTAGCTTGAGCACACTGGCCTGAAAAAGTCCCCGTGCTAGAATGCGGCGCCCTTATCTTGGCATGCCCTTGGACAAAGGGGCTGTTAAAGCCAGACAGTTACGCTAAGAAGTTGATGAAATTTATACCCTACCTTGTATCCAGCCTATTACTGCCATGGCCCTCTTTATCAGTTTCAGCCGAAAAATCCGTTTATGGATTGCATGAATACGTGCAATTACCAGAGCTGAATATAAGGGTGAAGGCCAAACTGGATACCGGCGCCGAGACTGCATCCCTGAGCGCTCATCATATAGAGCCGTTCACGCGAGATGGCGAACCGTGGGTTCGCTTTACCATGGCGCATGACACTATTCATGCGCCATCTATCGAGCGGCCCTTGGTAAGAATGAGCTATATCAAGCGACGCCAAGGCGATCACATGTCCGGCGTCGAGCTACGACACACCCCGCGTCCTGTCGTAACCTTGGTCGCCTGCTTAGGTAGCCAGCTACGCACCATCGAGGTAAACCTGACCGACCGGAGTCATTTCGATTATCCCCTGCTGATCGGTAGCAAGGCTCTAAAACATTATGGTGCGCTGGTGGATGTCTCCCGTGCCTATTCAGCCGGCACGCCGGCTTGTCCTACTTGAATCGAGTAAGTCCGCATGCGCTCCATTAATCTGCACTTAAAAGTCCTTATCATCATGCTGCTTCTGCTTGGGGTATCGATTACGGCCTATCAGATTCTCGGCTTGGGCATTCCTGTCACTCAGGATGAAACCGATGATCTATGGAGTATCGACACCAAGGTGACCTTTACGGCCATTCCCCATACGCCAGTCAAAGTGCAGATGTTCGTCCCGCCGCTGACGCAGGGGTATGTCAGCCTGAACGAAAGCTTTGTTTCTAACAATTATGGCGTGAGCGTGAATCGGGTAGATGGCAACCGTCAGTTGACTTGGTCGGCCCGCCGCGCAAAGGGTGAACAGACTCTTTATTACCGCCTAGTCATGACCAAGCGCTTTAGTAATGAGAAGCCGAGTGACGAAAAGGGCCCGGTTACACGAGATCCCATTCAATTACCTGACGGCCCAGAGCGCCTGGCCGCCGAATCTCTGATTGCTCCAATCCGACAGCATTCAGCGGACATCGAGACCTTCATCAGCGAAACCATCCGGCGCGTCAACAATACAAATGACGATAACGTCAAACTTCTGCTAGGTAATGACAGCAGCATTGGTAAGAAAGCCCAGATTGTCGATCTTCTAGTATCTATGGCGCGAGTTCCGTTGGAAAAGGTCCATACCTTACGCCTGGCGGCCAACCTCCAGCAAAACCCGGAGCTGTGGCTACGTAGCTATAACGGCAAAGAATGGCTGTATTTCAACCCTGAAACAGGCGAGCGTGGATTACCTAACGATCGGCTGATCTGGTGGAGCGGTGATACCCCTCTGATTACCGTGGACGGCGGACGCAAGCCTGATGTGACTTTTACATTTGACAGCAGTCAGCTCAACGCGATTCGCCTGGCACAGCTGACCAACTCCAGTATTGAAGCCGCATTCATGGACTTCTCGCTGTATGGCTTGCCGTTGCAAACACAGCAAACCTATCAGACTATGATCATGATCCCTATTGGTGTGTTAGTGATCCTGATCCTACGCAACCTGATTGGTTTGCAGACCCTAGGTACATTCACACCTGTCTTGATTGCGTTGGCCTTCCGTGAAACCGGATTACAATGGGGAATCGGCCTGTTCACTATCATCACGGCCCTGGGCTTGTCGCTGCGCTCCTATTTGGAGCACCTTCGCCTACAGATGTTGCCCCGATTATCAGTCGTTTTGACTTTTGTAGTTGTGATGATTGCTGCCATTAGCCTGCTCAGTCATCGCCTAGGCTTTGAAAGTGGCCTTTCGGTTGCCCTTTTCCCAATGGTCATTCTGACAATGACTATTGAGCGTTTATCGATTACATGGGAAGAGCGTGGGGCCAATCATGCGCTCAAGGTAGCCATCGGCACCCTGTTTGCAGGCTCGCTGGCTTATTTACTGATGAAAATTCCCGCCCTGGTGTATTTCATCTTCACGTTCCCGGCGACCCTGTTGATTCTTGTAGCGTTCATGCTGGCTATGGGACGTTACCGGGGTTATCGCCTGACCGAACTGGTGCGCTTCAAGGCGCTGCTCAAGGACAATTGATATGTTCGGTCTAATCAAGACGTGGAAAGCCTTATCTGCCATGGGCATCATGGGCATCAATCGGCGAAATGCCGATTATGTGCTCAAGTACAACAAGCGCAGCCTCTACCCTGTCGTAGACGACAAAATTTTGACCAAACAGCGGGCAATTGAAGCTGGTATCAATGTGCCCGAGCTGTACGGCATTATTTCGACCGAGCACGATATCAAGCTGATCGATACAATAATCGACACTCACCGGGATTTTGTTATCAAACCTGCCCAGGGCGCAGGGGGCGACGGTATCCTGGTTATTGCCGATCGTTTCGAAGGTCGCCTGAAAACAGTATCCGGCAAGATCGTGGCGCGATCGGACCTGGACTACCATATCTCCAGTATCCTCTCTGGCCTTTACTCCTTGGGCGGACATCGAGATCGGGTACTGATCGAGTACCGCGTTATTCCCGACGAGTTATTCAATAACATCAGTTATGAAGGCGTACCGGATATTCGTATCATCGTACTGATGGGATATCCCGTCATGGCAATGCTTCGTCTGCCAACCCGGCAATCCGGCGGCAAGGCCAACCTCCATCAGGGTGCTATCGGCGTAGGCGTTGATCTGGCTACTGGGTTGACGCTACGCGGCACATGGCTGAATGCCAAGATAGAAAAGCATCCAGATACCGCTCACCCGGTAGATGGCGTGCAACTACCGGACTGGGATGGCTTCATGCGCCTGGCTGCATCCTGTTATGAGCTGTCTGGCCTAGGCTATATCGGGGTCGATATGGTTCTGGACAAAGACAAGGGGCCGCTCATTCTGGAGCTTAATGCCCGGCCAGGCCTGAACATCCAGATTGCCAACGATAGCGGCCTAACGCAGAGGACCCAGGCCATCGAAGGCCGCATGGCCGAATGCCTAGCCGAAAATCGAGCAGACTCCGTAGAGGAACGTGTGGCCTTTGCACAACGCCTGTTCGGTCATCAGACGCCAGTGCAGCCTCTGTAGTTTTCACGGTATAACGCGTTATTGAGTCACTGAACAAATCATTATGCAGACGTGTAGCGTACACGCACTTCCCTATCGTGCTGATCCAACAACTTACTTCGATCTTATTAAGGAAGCGGAAGGTGCTGTTTTACTGGACTCCGGAAGACCTGTAGCCACACGGGGCCGCTATGACCTCATGAGTGCCTGGCCTCTAGCTACCGTACAGATTAAGCCTGACGAATCCGGGCGGGTCTATTTCGACCGTCTTAGACATGCCTTGGATACATTGGGAGAGGCAGCTCTACCCGATGATATGGAACTTCCTTTCGCTGGGGGCCTTATTGGTTACTTGGCCTATGACTTTGGTCGTCGCCTGGAGCGTCTACCAAACCATGCTCAAGATGATCTTGGCCTGCCCGAGGCGCGGCTAGGGCTTTATGGTTGGGCCCTGATCAGTGATCACGAACGAATGAGCAGTCAGCTCGTTTTTCACCCATCGTTGGCCGATTCTGAACGAGAACACTTAGTCGCTTTGTTTTCTTCCGCGCCCGCCCCGGCACAGCACGGTGTATTTCGTCTTGAAGCACCCTTCAACGCTGACATCACGGCGGAACAGTACAGGCAAGGGATTGAATCCATACAAGCCTACATCTCTTCTGGAGATTGCTACCAGATCAATTTCACCCAACGCTTTCAGGCCCCTTGCACTGGGTCGTCCTGGCATGCTTACCGTGCCTTACGTGCCGCTTGCCCTACACCATTTTCCGGTTATATCCGTATCGAGGGAGGCGCTGTGCTCAGCCACTCCCCCGAACGCTTCCTCCAGCTAAAACAACGACAGGTCGAAACACGCCCGATCAAGGGTACTCGCCCCCGCGGCACTGATCCTCAGAGCGACGCGGCACTAGCCGCCGAGCTTTTGGCGAGCCCTAAAGACCGCGCTGAGAATGTAATGATTGTGGACCTGTTGCGTAATGATCTGGGGCGCAGTTGCCGTACCGGCTCTGTTCGCGTGCCTGAGCTGTTCGCGCTGGAAAGCTATCCCAATGTCCATCACCTAGTCAGCAGCGTGAGGGGTGAACTGGCCGACGGGCTAGACGTTTTCAACCTGCTTGCAGGAAGTTTTCCCGGCGGATCGATTACAGGCGCCCCCAAAATACGGGCCATGGAGATCATTGACGAGCTGGAAGCCACACGACGCGCATTGTATTGCGGCTCACTCCTTTATATTGATGTGCGCGGCGAGATGGACAGCTCGATTGCCATTCGCAGCGTTCTTATCAAGAGCAACCGGGCCTATTGTTGGGGCGGCGGTGGGATTGTGAAAGATTCTACATGGCAAGAGGAATACGCCGAATCCATCGCCAAGGTCAGCGTTTTGATGAAAACATTAGAAGCGCTGTAAGCACCATCTGGCTGTGCAGCCAAAGAGTGGCTTTGCTACCATGCCGGACTTCTTCTCATACCGCTCGGAGTCCTGCCATGTCATTCGACCTGGACCGTATCAATGCCGAATTCGCTAACCAGCCAGAGCAACTGATTGCCTGGGCGATAGGGTTAGGCAAGCCGGCTATCTGTACGACCAACTTCCGTCCTTTCGAGGCGGTAATCTTGCACATGGTGACTCGCGTCAAGCCGGATATTCCTGTGGTCTGGATGGACAGTGGTTATAACACCGAGGCGACTTACCGGTTCGCTGACGAGGTAGCGCGTACGCTGAATCTTAACCTTATCACTTACCTGCCCAAACGCTCGCGGGCTCATCGTGAAGCACTCGACGGCCCGGTCCCGGCGCTGGACGATCCACGTCATGCAGCCTTTACCGAAGAGGTCAAACTCGAACCTTTCGCTCGTGCATTGCGCGAGATGGCGCCTAGCGTCTGGTTCACGGCATTACGTGCCAGCGACACGGCCGTCCGAGCTCAAATGCAGCCGGTTAGTCTCAACCAAGACGGTCTGATAAAGGTAGCTCCTCTACTGCAATGGACCTCCAAGGATCTATATCAGTACCTTACCGCCCATAACTTGCCGAACAACTTTGACTACTTCGACCCTACCAAGGGTGAAGAAAACCGGGAGTGCGGCCTGCATATCCAGCACTGAGTCATACGGTAGACACAAAAGCCACTTCCTGAGAAGTGGCTTTTTAGTTTCGCTTACCTGGTATTTAGGCTTGGGAATAAGCCTTCATGGTCAATTTACGCTCGAGACGGTTATAGACAAACCAAGTCATCAGCAGACCTATGCAGAGCACAGCCGTCAGGAAATAGAGCCCTGACGCCAGGGTTCCTGTGTAGGCTTTCAACGCGCCGATACCAAACGGGCCGATATAACCACCCAGATTCCCTACCGAGTTGATGAGCGCAATGGCTGCCGCTGCACTAGCGCCCGAGAAGAATCGCCCAGGCAACGTCCAGAAAATGGCGGTACAGGAGAACAGACTGAAGGCCGCAAGACTAAGGGCTGCTAATTGCAGAACCGGTGCAGTCAGCGAGGCGCTGCAGAAAAAGCCGACAGCTCCGAGCGCATAAAGCACAGCCAGATGGCCATAGCGATCATTCAGGCGATCCGAGCTGCGCGGCATAATCAAAAGGCCAATAATACCGAATATATAAGGGATCGCCGAAACAAACCCCGTCGTCAGGTCACTGCCTCCAAATTGGTGCACCAGTGTAGGCAGCCACAGCCCCAGACCATAAATACTCAAAGTGACCGGTAGATAAAACAGCGCCAGCAGCAAAACTCGCTTGTCCTTTAATGCATGCAGGGGGTTGCCATGGCTCGTCTGGCCAAACGCTTGAACGTCTTTGTCGAGTTCACTGGTCAGCCAGCGCTTCTCATCCTTCGACAGCCAGGCTACCTGGGCAGGACCATCCGGCAAAAAAGCCAAGGTCGGCCAGGCCAACAGAACGGCCGGCGTTCCGATCATGAGAAATAGCCATTGCCAACCATGTAAACCCAGCATGCCATCCATACCCAGCAATGCCCCTGAGAGGGGCCCCGTCACCATCATTGCAATCGGTTGGGAAAGGATGAACAGGCCTAATATCTTGCCCCTGTGCCGAACCGGGTACCACTGGGTAATGTAATACAGCACTCCTGGGAAGAAGCCTGCTTCGGCGACCCCTAGTAAAAATCGCATCACATAGAAACTGGTCGGCCCTTGAATAAAGGCCATTCCCATCGTTATGAGACCCCAGGTAATCAAGATACGGGCAAACCAGCGGCGCGCCCCAAAACGCTGAAGAAACAGGTTACTGGGAACCTCGAAGAGAAAATAACCAATAAAGAATAGCCCTGCCCCCAGCCCATAAGCTGCATCGCCGATACCGACATCAGCGCCCATATGTAGCTTGGCAAAGCCTACGGCAGAACGATCGATATAGGCGACCAGATACAAAAGAATGAGGAAGGGAATAAGTTTGAGCGTGATAAGGCGGATCAGCCGCATTTCTGGACTCATGACCAAGTCTCCAATTGTTTTTGTTATGAGCAAACAAGGCGGACTCTGGATGCTCCTTGCCAGACTATAAAGTAATACTTTTTAATCAACAACGCTTCCAATAAACCGATTAAAGGTCTAGATTCGCTAAAAATAAAATCTTTAGTCTTACGATAAGAGAAAAACATGACTAATAAAAAAACAGCTCTACGCTCGGCCCAATGGTTTGGCAATGCCGACAAAAATGGCTTCATGTACCGCAGCTGGATGAAAAATCAAGGTATTCCGGATCATGAATTCCAAGGCAAACCCATTATTGGAATTTGTAATACCTGGTCCGAACTTACACCGTGCAATGCTCATTTCCGCAAGATTGCGGAACATGTGAAGCGCGGCGTCTATGAAGCAGGCGGTTTCCCCGTCGAGTTTCCTGTATTTTCCAATGGCGAATCTAACTTGCGACCTACCGCCATGCTGACGCGCAACCTCGCCAGCATGGATGTTGAAGAAGCCATTCGGGGTAATCCGGTTGATGCTGTGGTTTTGCTGACAGGATGCGACAAAACCACCCCAGCCCTACTCATGGGCGCTGCCAGCTGCGATGTCCCGGCAATTGTGGTGACCGGTGGACCGATGCTCAACGGCAAGCATCATGGTCGCGATATCGGAGCCGGAACCATCGTCTGGCAAATGCACGAAGCCTACAAAGGCGGACTGATCGATCTGAACGAGTTCCTCTCAGCCGAGGCCGGGATGTCACGCTCGGCTGGTACTTGCAATACTATGGGAACAGCCTCAACCATGGCCTGTATGGCTGAAGCCTTAGGTACGTCATTGCCGCACAATGCGGCTATACCGGCAGTGGATTCACGCCGTTATGTACTGGCTCATCTATCCGGCATGCGTATCGTCGAGATGGTTCATGAAGATCTTCGCCTGTCTAAGATCCTTACTAAAGAAGCCTTCGAAAATGCTATCCGGGTTAATGCCGCCATAGGCGGTTCGACGAACGCCGTTATTCACTTGAAGGCCATCGCTGGCCGGATCGGTGTTGATCTACAGCTGGATGATTGGACCCGGGTCGGGCGTGGCACACCCACAATTGTTGACTTGCAGCCCTCTGGCCGGTTTTTGATGGAAGAGTTTTACTACTCCGGTGGATTGCCTGCAGTGATACGACGTATAGGCGAAGCTAATCTCCTTCCCCATCCTGAGGCGCTGACTGCTAACGGCAAAACACTGTGGGAAAATTGCGCGGGAGCGCCCATTTACGGTCAGGATGAGGTTATTCGCTCCTTGGATAATCCCCTTCGTGAAGACGGCGGAATTTGTGTACTTCGCGGTAACCTGGCTCCCAAAGGCGCTGTTCTCAAACCGTCAGCCGCAACCCCATCACTTATGCAACATCGTGGCCGCGCTGTGGTTTTCGAAAATCTTGAAGATTACAAAGCGCGGATTATCGATCCGGACTTGGATATCGACGAGACGTGCGTAATGGTCCTAAAGAATTGTGGCCCAAAAGGTTATCCAGGCATGGCCGAGGTAGGCAATATGGGCCTCCCGCCCAAACTCCTCGCCAAAGGGATTACCGATATGGTTCGTATCTCCGACGCACGCATGAGTGGTACAGCCTATGGGACCGTGGTTTTGCACGTTGCGCCCGAGGCCTCGGCAGGGGGGCCGCTGGCTGTAGTGCGCAACGGAGACATGATCGAACTCGACTGTGTCAGTGGCCGTCTGCACCTGGATATATCTGATGAAGAATTACAGGCCCGGCTAGCCGACTGGCAGGATCCGAATGCTCAGATGATCGGAGGCGGTTATCGCAAGCTCTATGTGGATCATGTGTTGCAGGCCGATGAAGGGTGCGATTTTGACTTTCTAGTCGGGTGCCGTGGCTCCGAAGTGCCTCGGCACTCCCATTGACAGCACTTATAACACCTTCTGCCGCACCGGCAGGAGGTGAATGCTATGATGCGCGACACCGAAACAGGATCGCAACGCCGCGCCTCATGGAATATCGAAAGCCCTCCCTTCGCAAAAGTATGCATGCTCGAATCGTTCAGGAGCTAGGTAGACAGATTGTCTCCGGCCACTTTCCAGTCGATTCCAAACTTCCGGCAGAGACTTCGTTGTGTGAAGACTACGCGGTCAGCCGTCCGGTCTTACGAGAAGCCACTCGTGTCCTAGTGGCCAAGGGACTGGTGTACTCGAAGCCTAAAGTAGGTACGGTCGTAAGACCTCGCCGGGAATGGCACATGCTTGACCCAGATGTACTGCACTGGCTGATGGAAACGACACCTCAGAACGAGTTTTTTGACGTATTGTCCAGCGTACGCTGCATCATCGAGCCCGCTGTTGCAGCCTTGGCTGCCACAAACGCCACAGCTGAAGATATAGCAGCCATTGAAGATGCCTACTATCGGATGGAAATGGCGGAAACCCCGGAGAATCTGCTTCAACCAGACCTCGATTTCCACAGCCGAATCGCCGATGCGACCCATAATGACTTACTGGCCAATCTATGCAACATGCTTTCCTTAGCGCTGCGTGAGTCTTTACGCCAGTCCAATCGCCGCCCTAATTTGCATGAGTTAGCCCTACCCCGTCACAAGGCCATCTTGACCGCCATTCAGCATCGCGATGCCTTAGGCGCCAAGCACGCTACGCTCGTACAGTTGGAAGACGCGCGGAAGGCACTCTCCCTAGTGCTCGAAAGTGAATGATGCAGACATAAAAAACCCCGGTAAACCGGGGTTTTTTATTTGAGTCGATCAGCTCAAGGCATCCTTGGTCGTCGTACCGTTGACGAGACGCGCAACTCCTAGCGGATTAGCGTTCTTCAATGGGTCCGGTAGCAAAGCATCGGGGTAGTTCTGATAGCAGACGGGACGTAAGAAGCGATCAATCGCCAGTGTACCCACAGAAGTACCACGTGCATCAGATGTAGCCGGGTAAGGCCCGCCATGCACCATAGAGTCACAGACTTCTACACCTGTAGGATAACCATTGATCAGCAGGCGGCCTGCTTTCTGCTCAAGCACCGCTGTTAGCTCGGCGCCATACGTCTCTAAATCAGATGTCTCGGCAATCAGCGTAGCAGTCAACTGACCACGTAACCCATGCAGAGCCTGCAACAACTCGGCGCGGTCAGCTACTTCGACCACAACGGTAGTTGGGCCAAAGACCTCTTCCTGCAATAGCTCATCGCCACTCAGTAGCAGACTGACATCCGCTTTGAACAATTGCGGCTGAGCCTGATTTCCCTGTTGAGCGGAGCCGGCCAAATGAGTAATGCCAGGATGAGCGTTCAAATGCTCAAGTCCTTTGGTATAGCTCTTCAGCGTGCCAGCATTGAGCATCGTCTGTGCAGGCTGGTCATTCAGGGTAGCGGCAAACCGTTCAAGGAATGCGGAGAACTCTGGCGAGCGAATCCCAATGACCATGCCTGGATTAGTACAGAACTGACCACACCCCAATACAACCGATGCTGCTAGCTCATTAGCAACCGTATCGCCACGCTGCTTAAGCGCTTCTGGCAACAGCACGACAGGATTAATGCTGGACATCTCGGCAAAGACCGGGATCGGTTGCGGACGAGCGGCTGCCATATCACAGAGCGCACGGCCACCACGCAACGAACCGGTAAAACCTACAGCCTGGATAGCGGGATGCTTAACGAGCAACTCGCCAACGCCGCCACCGTAAATCATATTGAATACGCCAGCCGGCATGCCAGTACGTTCGGCAGCCCGAACGACAGCATTGGCGACGTATTCCGCCGTGGCCATATGACCGCTGTGAGCCTTGAACACGACCGGGCATCCCGCCGCTAGCGCCGACGCGGTATCACCACCTGCCGTAGAGAAGGCTAGCGGAAAGTTGCTGGCTCCAAAGACAGCGACCGGCCCTAAGCCCATACGGCACTGGCGTAAGTCAGGACGTGGCAGCGGCTTACGATCAGGCAGGGCCCGATCGATGCGCGCACCATAAAAATCACCACGACGCAGGACGGTAGCAAACAGGCGCATTTGCCCACTGGTACGTGCGCGCTCGCCCTGGATACGACCTGCCGGTAGGGCAGTTTCCTGGCAGACTAACTGAACGAAATCATCACCCAGAGCATCCAGTTCATCTGCGATAGCCTCTAAAAAGGCGGCACGCTTCTCGGCACTCAGGCTGCGATAGATCGGATAGGCTTCCTGAGCAGCGCGAGCAGCCGCATCTACTTCTTCAGGAGTAGCCTGATAGAAGTCATAGGACAACCTCTCACCTGTCGTGGCGTCAACGCTGTATACAATCGTTTCGCCTTTGGCACTACGTGCACCGCCAATATAATTCTGTCCGGTAATCTGCATGCTTTACTCCTTGACCATAAAGGGTTTCAGGACGCTGCATAGGGAATATCCCCTGCAGCCAGAATGAAAATAATCGTACTGTCCGCCGCCTACCTTTCAGACTAGCGCCACTTAAGTCATCATACAACTATAGGTTTGTGTCGCCCAGTGATTAATGAAGCCGCTGCTAAAGAACATGTTTCATGTCATGGATATTTGGCCATTAGTGACAAGCCATTATTACAGCCCTTTTACCCCACCGACTGTAAAAGCCATTTCACTCGGAACGATGCCATTGATTAACGGCTCGCCAAATTCCGGCATGCTGATCTCAAAGCGATCGCCCGGCTGAGCCTTGACTCCATCCGCAAAAGACAGCGTAGCTGTTCCAAAAAAATGCACGTGAACATCGCCCGGACGAAGAAACTGGTTGTACTTGAAGTGGTGATACTCCAGGTTTTCCAGGCTATGACACATATTGTCCTCGCCAGAAAGGAACTCCTTTTCCCACAACACTTCACCGTTACGGACGATACGGCTCTGCCCGGTCAAAGCACGGGGTAGCGCTCCTACCCGCAGCTCAGGCCCATACGCGCAATAGCGCAGCTTTGAATGGGCCAGATAGAGATAGTTTTTGCGCTCCATAACATGATCGGAAAACTCGTTACCCAAGGCGAATCCAACTCGATATGGCTGCCCATCATCGCCAATAACATAAAGACCGGTCAGCTCAGGCTCTTCGCCCGCATCTTCAGCAAACGGTGGGAGTTGGAAATCTGCACCAGGACGCACCACGATACTGCCGTCCCCCTTGTAAAACCATTCGGGCTGGGCACCAGCCTGTCCAGCCGGCGGACGACCACCCTCAAGCCCCCAGTTGAACATACGCATACTGTCCGTGAGCTTGGCTTCGGCCTGAACGGGCTGTTGATGCATCTTGTCGCGGGTCGACGCGCTTCCCAAATGGGTCAATCCCGTCCCGGTCACCAAACAATGAGCAGGATCTTCATGGTCAAGAGGAGGCAATAGCCGTTGGGCCTCTCTCACCTCGCCATAGCGTGGTCCGACGTCCAAACCTTGCACGGCTACTTCATCAGCCAAACCACGGCCATGCCGAATAGCGTTTAACGCCAGATCACGAGTAGTTCGTACATTCCGGACGACTTGAACGCTATCGCCTTCAATAAGCCCTACGTGACGACGGCCTTCAGGGGTTTCGAACTGAATCAGTCTCATGGGTGACTCTCTTATCATTGTCGTCGAATCGTAGACGGCACTTTACGATCTGCTGCCAACGCTGCCTAATGAGAGCTGCTAATTGAGCGATAACAAAAAGTTATTCCCATGCTGCCTTCTTTGAACTCCATCGCTTCACGTTTGCGCCTCAGACAATTGCGTTTATTGATTGCCCTTGACGAACACGGCTCGTTGCATAAAGCAGCTGAGCTCATGGCCATTACTCAGCCCGGCGCAACTAAGTCCCTTCATGAGATCGAGACGACGTTAGGTGCCACATTATTCGTTAGATCAAGCCAAGGGTTGCAGCCAAACGACCTAGGGCGATGCGTCATTCGCTACGCACGTTTGATTCTTTCGGACCTGGCTCATTTGCGAGAGGACATGCTGGGTATTCTTAAAGGCCAAGGTGGGCGTCTTTCCATCGGGGTGATCATGGGTGCAGTTCCCTTGCTGATGCGTGCAGTAACCCAACTGCGCCAGACGCAACCGGAGTTATCCATTCATATTGTGGAAGACACCAGCGCACGGTTACTCGCCCTGCTCGATCAAGGCCGTCTCGATGTAGCTATTTGCCGCCCCAGTGTTAGTAGTCAACCCGGCACCTATGTTCGACTAGCGGAACAATCGGAAAGCCTGTCTGTAGTTGTTCATCCCGATCATCCACTGACTCGAATATCTGCCCATAGCCTAGCGGAACTAACCGGGTATCGTTGGGTGGTCTATCCCAGCCACATGCCTATGCGTATTACACTTGAGCAGGCTTTTCGCGAGGCAGATTTAGAGTTTCCGCCCTACCCAATCGAAACAGCCTCAACTTTTATGACATTGAGTCTGCTTCAGGAAGATCCGCTCCTGCTGGCAGTCATGCCCAAGGAGGTCGCACAGTTCAGCGAACAGTTTGGGATGGTTCGCTCACTCCCTATCCCTCTACGCCGTACCGAACCTTATAGTCTAGTGGCCAGGCAAAACGCCGAACTCACTGCGCCGGCGCGGATGCTAGTTGAAGAAGTACGTCAGGTGATGCGCCTTGTAGAAGGCTAGCACTGGTGTTCTGAACTCTGGAAACCCGCCGATAAACATGCCAGATCAAATGTTGCTATGCCTTACGGCAGGGCAATAATCTGTAGCAGCAGTACAGCATAAAGCCTTGTGACTGCCCTTATCCCTTTAAAGTCGAAAACTTGTAGATGGTAGTCTGCTTGTAGGTTTCCCCTGGATTAAGGCGCGTAGAGGGAAATGAAGGCTGATTAGGCGCATCTGGAAAATGCTGTGCCTCAAGCGTGAAGGCTCCCCAATGCGGATATACCTTTCCTTGCTTGCCCTTGATGCTCCCATCAAGGAAATTTCCTGTATAAAACTGTACGCCAGGCTCAGTGGTGTACATCTCCAAACGACGCCCAGACGCAGGGTCAAATGCTGTCACCGCAACAGCGTCCAGTTGACCCGACCTGTCAAATACCCAGTTGAAATCGAAACCGCCAGCCTTAGGCTCTGCAAACATAAGTTGTTCGCTTTTGCTCCCTAAATACTTTCCAATAGCGGTAGGATGAAGAAAGTCCATAGGCGTGTCGGCTACTGGGGCTAGCGTTCCGGTCGGAATAAGCTCCGCATCGACAGGCGTTACATGCGAAGCATGAATCGTGATCTTCTGATCCTTAATAGTACCGTTACCCGCTCCTGCCAGATTGAAATAACTGTGATTGGTCAGATTAACAACGGTAGGCTTGTCAGTATGGGCGGTGTACTCGATCTGTAACTCATTCTGCTCGTTAAGCGTATAACGGACCGTAGTGGTCAGCGTGCCAGGAAAGCCCATCTCGCCATCAACGGAAACGTAATTAAGCGACACGCCTTTCCAGTCCTTACCCTCGATAGGCTTGGCCTGCCAGAGCTTGGTATTGAATCCCTCTGGCCCGCCATGCAATGAGTTCGGCCCATTATTGACCGGTACCTGATAGGCTTTTCCCTCCAGCTCGAAACGCCCCTGCTTTATTCGATTACCAAACCGGCCAATGATTGCCCCGAAATAGACATTGCCATTATCAAGATATTCCTGGATATCATCGAATCCTAATACAACATCATCCACCACTCCTCTTGCATCTGGCACCTCAATGGATTGAACGATACCGCCATAAGTAATGATGCCGACACGCATGCCATTGCTGTTGTGAAGCGTGTATTTCTCGACCGGCCGGCCATCAGGCAACACGCCGAAAGCGGAACGATCTACATGAACCGCAGCGAACGCAGAACCAGACATAAGGACAAACCCTATTCCAAGGAGCGATACGAGCGTATGGGAAGCCTTCATCAAGGACACCTCGTGTTGTTGTTCTTGTCTGGGATGCGGACGAGTCTTGAATCCTCATTCACCCCTTGAACACGATAGTCCAACAATACGGGTTTAGTATGATGATTGATAGCGATCAATAGGTAGGCAGTGTCACGTCCGTAAACAACTCATCCACCTCCTGGCGACTGTGACACTGCATTGCCTGCATGATTACATCACGTGTCAAATGCGGCGCGAAACGTGTGATGAAATCACACATGTAACCCCGCAGGAAGGTCCCGCGACGTAGACCGATTTTGGTGATACTGGCTTCGAACAATTCACTAGCATCAAGTGCCACTAGATCACTGTCCAGCTTATGATCAACCGCCATGTCCGCTACAATACCTACGCCCAATCCCAGCCGTACGTAAGTCTTTATTACATCAGCATCAGCAGCCGTAAAAACTACTTTAGGCTCCAAACCTTTCTTGCTGAACGCCTCGTCTAACTTAGAACGTCCCGTAAACCCGAATACATAAGTAACGATGGGATGCTCAGCCAGTGCCTCTAGCGTCAATTTAGGCAACTTGGCCAGGGCATGCTCATGCGGCACGATCACACAGCGGTTCCATCGATAACACGGCAGCATGATCAAGTCGCCAAAGTGTTCTAATCCCTCGGTCGCGATAGCGAAATCTACCGTACCGTCAGCTGCCATCTCGGCAATCTGCATCGGCGTGCCTTGTTGCATATGCAGTGCAACATCCGGATATTGCTTCATGAAATCCCGGATAACGTCTGGCAAGGCGTAACGCGCTTGAGTATGCGTTGTGGAGATAGAGAGCGTGCCCTTTCGTTCGTTAGAAAACTCTTGGGCAATCTGCTTGATACTTTCACATTTGCGCAGGATTTCGCCTGCCGTTTGGATGATACGCTCCCCTGCAGGGGTTATGCGCGTCAGATGTTTGCCGCTACGTGCAAACACCTCAACACCTAACTCATCCTCAAGCAGGCGAATTTGTTTGCTGATGCCTGGCTGTGAGGTATAGAGGCTCTGGGCCGTAGCGGAAACATTCAGATCATGATGCGCTACCTCCCAGATGTAACGCAATTGCTGAAGCTTCATGATGGCTCCTTCGTATCGCTAGCAGCTGCTTTTCTTATAACTTAAGTATGATATATAGCCAAGCTTTTATTACTTTACTAACTTATCAGCCATGACCTCTATGCTGCAACATAGGCACAAGATATACAGGAACCTCTGCAGCCTGCAGAATTTTCCCCGCAGTCCGTCCTAACGGTGTACCCCATGAACTAGCATGACTATGACTACCTATCACCAGTAAATCCACAGCAAGATCATGGGATTGTTCAAGAATGACTTGGACAGGGTCACCTTTGATTACCCGAACAAGTCGAATCCGATCGAAGTCCTGATGTGCATCTCCCATTTCATCCCGTAAACACTCCATTACCTTTCGCTCGATACTTTGTAGAACAGTCGTGAACCCCTGCTCACGTAGTTCTTTTAACGTAGGCGTATCAACATAGGTTTGCAGAACAGAATCTGCAAACAGCCCTAGAGGCTCTACTGCATGGACAACATAAAGCTTGGCCTGATGGGCACGGGCAAGACATAACGCATGCTGGAGAACTGAAGACGAATAAATACCCAGATCAGTTGCGCACAAAATCGACTGTATCAAACGGCCTCCTCGACAGCTGACGTGGCCGGCCACTTTCCGCCAGACAACACTTTAGATTTATCGATATCAAAAAAAGCGTAGCAGCCTCTTGCGGATTCGTACCGAGGCCAAACACAGGATGAACAGTTTTGAGAACCCTGTCTTGCTGCTGAACTAACCCAGCGCGCTCAAGGCAACTCCTCAGGCACTTTCCCCAAGCAGCGAACAATAGCGTCCGACAAGGCCTGCTGAGTCAAAGCAACATTTAAAGCACCGTAAAACAGCCCTTCTCGTATAACGAAAAGAGCGGGCAAGTGATAAACACCATAACGTTGTACTAATCCCCCATTACGTCCTGCATCAACCCAGGCGATGCGATCAACTGGCAACATCATTGCAGGCAGACGCTGACGCGCCCAGCGACAACTGGCGCACCCTTCTGCCGTGAACAGGAGCAACGTTGCTCCAGACAGACTCAACAACGCCTGATCGGCGTCAAGATCATTAAGCTCCACAGATCACTCCATCGCTATTAAACGTTCACTTATTCATCCGCTCATGCATAACCGTTGTCCGCCTGTGCCGAACACGTTAAGGTTATTGTTTTCCATCATCTACCGCGTAGCGTCTGCACGTCTTGCCGTGTGAGCATCGTGGCCTACGAGAACACCATGCCCGATTTACCCATCAATGACTTGAATGTCATCTCAAATGACCCGCTGATCACGCCCGAGCAGCTGAAAAAAGAAATCCCTCTGACGGAGAAGGCTCTCCAGACGATCGTGGAAGGCCGCCAGGTCATCCGCGACATCCTGGATGGTAAAGACCATCGTATTTTTGTGGTGATTGGACCTTGCTCTATTCATGACGTGAAAGCTGCCCATGAATATGCCAATCGCCTCAAAGTTCTGGCTGAACAGGTATCCGATACTCTCTATCTGGTCATGCGCGTCTACTTTGAAAAGCCTCGTACTACGGTAGGCTGGAAGGGATTGATTAACGATCCGTACTTGGACGACTCATTCAAGATCCAGGATGGCCTGCATATTGGTCGACAATTGCTGCTCGATTTGGCAGAGAAAGGATTACCCACCGCTACAGAAGCCTTGGATCCTATCTCACCTCAGTACTTGCAAGACTTGATCAGTTGGTCGGCCATTGGTGCTCGTACCACCGAGTCCCAAACTCACCGTGAAATGGCCTCAGGCCTCTCTTCGGCAGTCGGCTTCAAAAACGGTACTGATGGCAGCCTCACAGTAGCAATCAATGCACTGCAGTCGGTATCCAACCCTCATCGCTTCCTGGGTATTAACCAGCAGGGGCAGGTTTCCATCGTAGCGACCAAAGGCAATCCTTATGGCCATGTAGTGCTGCGCGGTGGCAACGGCAAGCCGAACTACGATTCAGTTAGCGTGGCAGTATGCGAGCGCGAACTCCTCAAGGCTAAAGTAAAGCCTAACATTATGGTGGATTGCAGCCATGCCAACTCAAACAAGGATGCTGCCTTGCAACCGCTCGTTATGGATAATGTGGCGAACCAAATCCTGGAAGGCAATCGGTCTATTATCGGCCTGATGGTGGAAAGTCACTTGGGATTCGGTAATCAACCTATCCCGACAGATGTTTCCCAGCTGCAGTATGGCGTATCTGTCACAGATGCCTGTATCGACTGGAACATGACTGAAGAAAGCATTTTGAACATGCACGCTAAACTCCAGGCTGTACTGCCCCAACGCAAACGCGACTAATAAAGCGGAAATATACGAGCCGGGCTAAATGCCCGGCTTTTTATTAGGTATGTCGCCTCAGCGTGAGGAATTAGCCGAATTCTGGCGCCGCTCCATATACCACTCGACATAAGAGCAGGACGGAATAACGCTATAGCCGCGCGACTCTGCATACACGAGGGCATGCTCTGCCAAGGCCGCTGCGATCCCACGGCCTCGTAGTGTATCCGGCACGAACGTCCGGTAAAAATCCATGGTCTGCTTGCCCAGATCCATATAAGCCAGATAGGCACGCTGCCCGTTGACCTGAATCACAAACTGATGGGAAGAGAGATCGTGATCAATGGAAAACGACTCGTTCATATCGGCTCCTTAGCGGAATACCCATAACCCGCCTTATCTGTCTTATTAATGAAGCGACATTGCTACAAAACCTACCCTTCAGTTCGCATGAAACAGAGTCCGAGGCAGTTACCATACGAAAATCAAGATCTTAGGCTGGAGACTGCAAGCAATCTGACGCCGGAGTAGAGCTCAATAGTGCGTTTAAGTTCTTATCATTACAAGCCGTGATGAGCAAACTCCCTGCGATTTTCTTCTTAACTGCATCAGCTCTATTAAATAGAGATGCGTCAACTTTGGACACTTTTTAATCAGGGCATGGTCAATTTATCGAGCATGCCCAGTCAAAGTAAAAAAAACATGACTTGTGCATGCTCGCTTAGTTTACTTACTACGCGTAATGGGTAGTATGTAGCCCGCAATTTTCCGTTGGAAATTTGCACTCTATATGGAAGTCCACCTCAAGGGGATAATGATGAACAACGCTCTGAAATTTGCCGCTCTGGCTCTGGCTGCCGCTCTGGCCACTGGTTGCAGCAGCGCTTCCAAAGAAAGCGAAGCTCGCCTGACCGCTACTGAAGATGCCGCTGCTCGTGCACAGGCTCGTGCTGATGAAGCCTACCGCCATGCCGACGAGGCTCTGGCTGCTGCTCAGAAGGCTCAGCAGACTGCTGACGAAGCCAACGAGCGCGCTCTGCGCATGCTGGAAAAAGCTAGCCGCAAATAATAGGTCTCTGACCTGTTGGCTGGCCTCCGGGCTAGCCTTTGCGAGCAAATAAAAAGCCCGCCAAATGGCGGGCTTTTTATATTCTGAAAGACCTACATCACTTTACCGGAAGACTGCAATGTAGCGGTTTGCTCCGAAGCATTAGGCTTTGCCACTTCAACAGGCAGACCGTCCTGAGCCGTTACGATATCGCGCACCAAGTCCCAGTTCAGATCAACCTGACCGTTAAGATCTTCTCGGCGGATCATGGCATTCACTACAGCCGTGTGCCGGTCAAGCATAGCTGGTTGACCATCATCTGTAGACAAAGGCTCATGCGCCTCCAGATAAAGCTTGCCATCACTAATACCAAACTTATAAGGCTCGTTGATAATGCGCACCGGCGTTCCTACCGGAATCATTCCAACAAGCTCAGTGAGGTTGTTATTTAGCATCCGGAAGCAGCCGTGACTGACACGCATGCCAATACCGAACTTCTTATTCGAGCCATGAATCAGATAACCCGGCAGTGCTAGCGTCATCTTGTAGGGGCCTAATGGATTATCTGGGCCCGGCGGCACGACCTTGGGAAGCGGATCGCCTTCAGCTGCATGTTCTGCTCGAATTGAGGCCGGCGGATACCAGCTTGGATCCTTGATTTTACCTGTAATACGGGTATTCGTTATCGGCGAGCCCCAGCCCTCCCGTCCAATACCCAAGGGGTAGGTGAAAACGCTACTCCCATCCTTAGGGTAATAGTACATGCGGTATTCGGCCAGGTTGATAACCACACCCTCCCGAGGCCCTGGCGGCAGGATGAAGCGGGTCGGTAAAACGACCTCTGTACCAGCTCCAGGCAACCAGGCATCTACGCCCGGGTTAGCAGCCACCATTTCCAGATAGCCGATATCGTAGCGCTCTCCCAGATCCGCAAAGGTATCTTCGTAAGCAGCCTTGATGACCTGCACCTGACCTACGATATCTTCGCCTGGCGGTGGAAGCGGTAATTCGAGAGCCGAAGCGGAACCGGCCGCCAACAGGGTTGCCAGGGACAAACAAGCAACAGACGATGCACGCGACAACATCGGAAAATCCTTGCTATATAAATAAGAAAGTCAAGTGGGTTGTGGCAGTGTAACACTACGACCGTTTCGCTCGTGAGATCTCAAAGGAACGAAACAGCGCTTACCTCGCCCCGTTTATTTGCTTTGAGACGCTCAATACAGTATGGGCATATATGGGCCTGCCGGAGTGCCTGACGGCCGAGTGGCCGAAAGACAGGCTCTGCCGGTAAGAGGCTACCGCACAGTGTGCGGTCGGCATGTCCACCGAGCTCAAGCTGGCGAGCCACTATATGCACCTGGGTCGTCCGACAGGCGAATAGATCGAGCTGGGCGCCAGGAACAATAAGTTGAAAACCAAACAAGGACCAGGCGTGACGCGACATTTCGGGCTCCAGAGCGGGGGCGCAACCTTAACGGAAAGGCGCATGCCTGAAAAGCGCCCCACCCAGTAAATTGTCCTCTGCATGCTAGTAAAAGCCCATTAGAAAGGCTCTTGCCGACGAACGTCAGCCAGACGCCGACTTATCAGCCTCTACCAAGGGCTGCAATACCTGCCAGGCATTATCCAGCAAACGAGACTGAGCCTGAGCGTTAGGATGAATACCATCACCTTGCATATAGCGGGGATCTCCGCCAACACCTTCTAGAAAGAATGGTACCAAAGGAACATTCTTTTCATGGGCTACCGCTGTAAAAACAGATGCGAATGCCTCGGTATAACGAACACCGTAATTAGGTGGTAGACGCATACCAAGCAAGACAACTTGAGCCCCGGCAGCTTTTGACTGATCAACCATCGAAGCAAGATTTTGTTGCAATTGCGCAGGGGGCTGCCCCCGCAGGCCATCATTACCGCCAAGTTCGACAACCACTATGTCTGGCTTATGCGTCTCGAGCAGCCCAGGCAGTCTCGCAAGCCCACCAGCACTGGTATCACCGCTAATAGAGGCGTTTACTACCGTATGCTCACCCCCCGACTTGGCAAGGCGTTTTTCCAATAGGGATACCCATCCCTGACCAGTTTCCACGCCGAAACCGGCACTGATACTATCTCCAACGATCAAAAGCGTCTGTGCTGCGGCATTTTGAGCCAGCAAGCACAACGCCAAACAGCCGCTCGAAAACCAACTTCGCATCCGGGATCCTCAATGAGTGCCAGCATTCTTATCGCACAGAACCTTAGCAAGGTTGTTCCCAGCACGGAAGGTGAATTGACGATCCTGCATGACCTCGACTTCGAATTGGCCCAAGGTGACAGCTTGGCAATTGTCGGCAGTTCAGGCTCGGGAAAATCCACGCTGCTCGGTTTACTGGCCGGGCTCGACCAGCCAAGTGGTGGCGACGTAGTGCTGGCGGGACACGCACTGAGCGGCCTGAACGAAGACGCTCGCGCTCGGGTACGAGCCGAGCACGTCGGTTTCGTATTCCAATCCTTTCAGTTGTTGGACAGTTTGACGGCCATGGAAAATGTCATGCTTCCTATGGAACTGGAGGGGCACCGGGATGCGCGCATGCGTGCCGAAACGCTGTTGACACGCGTTAACCTTGGCCATCGACTGACCCACTATCCTCGACAGTTATCAGGTGGAGAACAGCAGCGCGTCGCTATTGCCCGTGCTTTTGCAGCAGACCCTAAAATACTGTTTGCCGATGAGCCAACCGGGAACCTCGATACAACTACCGGCGCGCGGATCAGCGATCTGCTCTTTGATCTCAACCGCGAACACGGCACCACGCTGGTGCTAGTCACCCATGACGAGCGGCTAGCTCATCGCTGCAATCGGCTGATCCGGCTGGAAAGCGGTCGCCTAATAACGCCGGAGGCTTGAGGTGACCCGTCTTCCCCTAACACGACTAGTTAAGCTTGCCAGCCGCCAGCTTCGCAGAGAGCTGCGAGCCGGAGAGTTACGTGTCCTGTTCTTTGCGCTATTGATTGCTGTGGCGTCCAGCTGCGCTATTGGCTATTTCACCGCACGCCTGAACGAGGCCATGACTGTACGTGCCACAGAGTTTCTAGGCGGTGACCTGGCACTTCGCGGCACCTCACCAGCACACCAGACGCAGATTGATACGGGACTTGCGATTGGACTCAAGCATGCCCGTACGATCGAATTCTCTAGCGTTATTGCTGGTGAACAGGCAATCCAGCTGTCCAGTATTAAAGCTGTTGATGGAGCCTACCCCCTGAGAGGCCAGCTTAAAAGCGCCACTGAGCCTCAAGGCATTGAAACAGTAGGTGGTCTCCCTGCACCTGGAGAAGCCTGGGTTGAGGCTCGACTGTTACCTGCACTCGACCTTAAGGTAGGTGACCGTATCGAGGTGGGTCGTAAGACCTTACAGATTACTCGTATCCTGACATATGAGCCTGATCGAGCCGGCGATTTTTATAGCCTCACGCCTCGCATCCTTATGAACCTGACCGATCTGGCCGCAACGGATGTTATCCAGCCAGGCAGCCGGGTGCGCTATCGTGACTTGTGGAGTGGCGAACCTGAAAGTATCGCGCGTTACCGGACACGTCTCCTAAGCACTCTTGATCCAAGCCAACGTATCGAAGATGCTCACAGCGGCAATCGGCAGCTGGGTAGCGCCCTCGACCGTGCCCGCCGCTACTTGGGACTGGCGAGCCTCGCTGCCGTTTTGCTGGCGGGAGTGGCTGTCGCCATGTCGGCCAATCGCTTCGCCGTACGACGCTTCGATGCTAGCGCTCTGCTTCGCTGCCTGGGATTATCGCGTCGAGAAGCACTGCTGCTCTATACCATGCAACTGGCCATGCTAGGGCTAGCGGCCAGCCTACTGGGAGCCTTTCTAGGCTGGCTTGCTCAATTTTTACTGTTCTACCTCATGGCCGATCTGCTGCCAGCCGTGCTACCCAGTGGCGGTATCTTTCCTGCACTGGCTGGCATGGGTACAGGCCTGATCGCTCTGGCCGGTTTCGCTCTGCCGCCTCTTGCCGCCCTGGGTCGTGTGCCGCCGCTGCGCGTGCTACGCAGCGACCTGCTGCCAGTACCGCCCCGCAGCTGGATAGTCTATGGCATGGCTCTTTTGGCACTCGGCCTGATCATGTGGCGCCTTTCACTCGACTTGAAGCTGACTCTTGCCCTTTTAGGTGGAGGACTCGTAGCCACCCTACTATTGGGCACGTTGCTATTGCTTGGACTCAACGGCCTCAGACGTCTGCTAGCTTCGGCACCTCTGGCCTGGCGGCTCGGGCTGGGTCAGCTGCTTCGTCATCCCCTGGCGGCTGCCGGACAGGCGCTGGCATTTGGCTTGATCTTATTTGCCATGGCCTTGATCGTTTTATTACGCAGTGAATTATTGGACCGCTGGCAGGACCAGCTCCCTCCCGATTCTCCGAATTATTTTGCCCTTAATATTCTTCCTGCCGAGCGAGACACTTTTACGGCCCGCGTGGCTGCGCTATCGCCTAATGCGAAACCACTTTATCCGATCGTGCAAGGACGACTGGTCACAATCAATGGCGAGCCGGCACGAGACGTTGTTGAAAGGGAGTCACGGGGTGATAGAGCTACGCGCCGTGACTTGAGCCTAACCTGGACCGATACGCTACCTACCGGGAACGTCATTACGGCTGGCACTTGGTGGAGCACGAAGACGCCAGATGATTTACCAGGCGTCTCGGTAGAAGCGCAGTTAGCTGAAAGTTTGAAAGTAGGCGTAGGTGATCACCTAAGCTTCAATATAGCTGGCCGCATACTTGAGACACGTGTTACCAGTTTGCGCACAGTAGACTGGAACACCTTTCAACCTAATTTCTTCATGATCTTTGAGCCTGGCTCGTTCACTCATGTACCTGTTACCTACCTGACCAGTTTCTATATACCTCCAGGTAACGATCGAGCCATGGTGGCACTCGCACGCAGCTTCCCGGCGACAACGCTTCTACCTATCGACTCTATCTTGGGGCAGCTACGCAGTATTCTCGATCAGGTCACGATCGCCGTAGAGTTCGTTCTATTGTTCGTCTTGGCCGCTGGCTTGACTGTGCTTTTTGCTGGCTTGCAATCCACTTTAGATGAACGTGTTCGTCAGGGCGCATTGCTTCGGGCCCTGGGCTCCGAGCGCCTTTTGCTGATCCGTACGCGTCGGGTAGAGTTCGCATTGCTAGGCGCCACTAGCGGCGTCTTGGCTGCGCTTGGTTGTGAGCTTGTTACCGCCCTGCTCTATCGGCTGGTCTTCGACCTGTCTTGGCAACCTCACCTAGGGCTATTAGTTTTGCCTCTTGCAGGCGCTCTGCTAGTGACAGGTGCTGGCCTGCTGGGAACACGCCGTGCCCTGACTGTGAGCCCGCTGCGTATCTTAAGAGAGGGGTAAATAGAATTTTTTGACTGGAAGGAAACATGAGTCGTTATCGTCCCCCGCGTACAGCGGGCACCCCCTTGATTACACCGGAAGGCGAAGCCCGACTGCGTGCCGAATTGCATGAGCTCTGGAACGTACGCCGCCCACAGGTAACCCAGGCCGTCAGTGAAGCTGCTGCGCTGGGGGATCGCTCGGAAAATGCCGAATATATTTACGGTAAGAAAATGCTTCGCGAGATCGACAGCCGCGTACGCTTTCTGCGCAAGCGCCTGGAGAACTTGAAAGTGGTCAGCGAGCGGCCCGCTGATCCAAGCAAAGTTTATTTCGGCGCCTGGGTTACGCTGGAAGACGATGACGGCGAGCAGGTACGTTATCGGATAGTGGGGCCTGATGAGTTCGATGTGAAATTAAATCAGATTAGTATTGATGCGCCTCTCGCCCGGGCCTTGGTCGGCAAACCGCTGGATGCTGAGGTCTCGGTGCATACACCGACTGGCGAGAAGCATTGGTATATTGTCGAGATCAATTATCCCTGACGACGGGTAATAATGCCCTGACGAGCAACCCGGACCAGCTCGTGTATCACAGGAGTCACTGTATCGGCCGTAGGCGCTTCGATTACCGCGAAATCGAAAGCGTCGCGGTCAAACTGACGCAGCTCTTCATATTGCAAGGCAAAGCGAATCTGGAAGGACCTCGAAAGCGGCCAGCGCTTGGGCCAGCCGTCAAGATAGCGCAGCAAGGTAGGCTGGTGCAGACCGCCCAATAAAATACGGGGACTGGAGCATAATGCGCCGTGGGTAATGGGCGCCAGACGAAACAAAGGATAGGGATGTGTCATAGTGCAGGTATCCGCCTCGATAATTCCGCTGGACAGCGGTGAGGCACACACCGGCCAGCGCTTTAGCGGTATTTCTTGGACAGATGTCCGCGCCCCGCAAGTTGCTGTTTAAATCGGCGCAATGAGATCCTAAGCAAGACGCGCACAGGCGTCAAGCGCGCCTGCCAAGGCATGATCACCGGCTGGTAAGACGCAAATTGGATGAGCGTTGGCCAGGTTCCAACCGGGAGCGCTCGCGGGCATAGGCTAAATAATACTTATTGACGCTACTAACGTAGCTCACAACCCCCATTCCTATTTCTTCAGCAGCAATGCGCTCTACCTGGAAGAACCATTTATTAGGGTCCAGCCCTTGTTTTTTAGCCTTGGCTCTTAGCCGTTGCACTCGCTCCGGCCCCATATTGTAGGCCGCGAGAACGAAGGCGCGCCGCTCACGTTCATCAATGAGGCGACTGGAAAAGAAATTTTTGCGCAGCTTGGCCATATAGCGTGCCGCCGCCTGAACATTACCATCCACCGTGCGGATATTTTTAACCCCCACGCTACGTGCCGCCGAGGGCGTAATCTGCATCAGCCCTGTCGCACCACCACTTCCCTTTGCGGTACCGTCCAGTCCTGATTCCTTGTAAGCCATGGCTGCCAGGGTCAACCAGTCTAAATCATAAGTAGACGCATAACGTTGCAAAACCGGACGCACCTCGACCAGCCGTTCGTGATCGTCTTTACCAAGCGGATTACGGACCTTGTGCATCCGCTGGTAGGCTTGCTGAAAGGCTGCATCGCTGGAAGGCAAGCGATAATCGGCCAGAAAGTGATTAAGACTAGTACGCAAGTTGGGAGAACCGCGGCGGACAACCCATGTCATATCCTGCTGTTTGGCAACAACCAAGCGTCGTTCTACACGAAGCTTGGGCAGTATCTTGGCCCAGCGCTCAGCAATCGGCTGCTCAACCACGGCCAGCGGAAAAATTCCGGCATTGACCATTTCTAAGACATCCTCGACCGCCAGACTGGGATCTACCGATTCTAACTTGATGGGCTTGAGCTTGCGCTTGATCAATTGCTGATTAAGTTCACGCAGCGGGGCTTCAGCTGCACTGCCAACGGGCAAAACTACCTGGCGTCCTGATAACTGCTCAAGCCGGCCTAAACGTCGGTGGCCTTTTTTACCCACCACGACCAAGGGTACATTTTCTATTACTGAGTCACTGCGCACGAGATGCTTATCGAGCGGACCAGCAAGTAGCTCGCCAGGTGCTACCAGATCGCCCTCTCCCTTCAACAGGGCAGGCAGCAGTTCACTCTTGGGCTTGGGAATGAACACAACCTTAAGCGGCCGCCCCTTGGGCAAAGACTTATTAAGGTAACGCTCGAATGCTTCCAGCCTCCGGTATTCGGTTCCAATGGCTTCGCCGTTAAACTCGCCCGAACTGGCACGGCTCTGGTTAACCAAAACCCGCAGCACGCCTGCAGAACGTATGCCGGAAAGATCACGAACGGCGCCGTATTGCTTTAGGTGCGGTGTCTCACCTACTCGCGCAAAGGAGGTGGTGGGTGCCAGCCACAGGCAACATACAAAAACTAACCAACGTGTCATCCGGTTCTCCATTGCTTGGCTGTGCGCAAAACACAGCGTCAAGTTGGTCTCCGTCATGGAAACCATGGAAGCCGAACTAATCGTGAACGTCGGCCAAGCCGTGTTCACTCTCGACTTTTGAATAGAATGGGCAGACTGATAATCAGCTGTCCTCTTTCATTTGGGTATGCACCATGCAACTGATCGACATTGGCGTCAACCTTACTCACCCGAGCCTTGCCCGCGAAGCAGAGGCCATTATCGAACGCGCACGAAACGCAGGGGTGGTCCAGATGGTGCTGACAGGTACCAGCCTCGAAGAGAGCGAAGCGGCCTTAACATTATGCCAGAGCCTCGGCAGCTCCCATACCCTCTTCAGCACAGCGGGTGTTCACCCTCACGAAGCGGCTAGCTGGACAGGCACTAGTGCCGTTTGTCTTAAAGCACTAGCTCAGGAGGAAAGCGTCCGCGCGATAGGCGAATGCGGGTTGGATTTCAATCGCGACATCGCGCCACGCGCCGTTCAGGAAAAAGCTTTTGAAGAACAGCTTGCCTTAGCGGCAGAACTGGAGCTTCCGGTGTTTATCCACGAGCGGGACGCCAGTGAACGCCTCCTGGCCATCCTGCGAGATTTTCGTGATCACCTGATTTCTGCTGTCGTGCATTGCTTTACTGGAGAGCAGCGAGCTTTGTACGCTTATCTTGATCTTGACTTGCATATCGGTATCACGGGCTGGATCTGTGATGAGCGGCGCGGCACGCATTTGTACTCTCTTATACGCGACATCCCTCAAGGTAGGCTGATGTTGGAAAGCGATGCTCCATACTTGCTGCCAAGAACACTCAGACCCAAGCCGAAAAGCGGGCATAACGAACCTGCTTTTCTTATCGAAGTGCTGCATGAGGTTGCCCGCCATCGTGGCGAGACGCCAGATGAAGTGGCCGTGCATACTACGACCACAGCGCGGCGCTTTTTCAACCTACCCACTCTCGACGATACCCATGTGCTTTCGGTCTAAAGCATTCCTTATGCTATTAACCTGAGCGAGCTGAAGCGATCCTTTTTTCATGCTGGATCGCTCAAGCTTTAATGTGTTAGCCCGCCAAGACAAACCCTACTACAAACGCAACATCCATATGTGATTCGCTTCGAGCTATTTTCTTTGAACTTTATAACGTAAGCGGCCCTGTGCTTTCACAACACTGATGCCCGTACTGTTTTCGATGTAATTGCAGCAGAGACGCCTGGAAACTACTCGCGAAGCAGCTAAACCTAAGCGCTTCTGCTTGCAAACCTGACAGATGTCTAAACCTTCTACTGGCTAATACAGCCATAAGCTCAACGCTGTCACCCTGACCGGCAAACAGGGCTGGTCGTATTCAGGATAAGGCAGGCACTCTATAGATGAGATCGCTGCATGATCACTCCTTAGCAAGCAGGAAGACGATGCAGTGGAATTCAGGCAAAGAAGTTAGATCAAAGCACATGGATGTGTCGCGCAGGCTATCAGGGACGGGCGAAACGCAGCGATTGTTAGCGCGATAGTATTCATATGCGACAGCAGTGCATAGATTGCCCTAGTGGCAGAGCAAAAGTTTGTTGCCAAGACCATAAGCCGGTCAGTTATAGGAGTACGAGCCCTTACCTAGCGTACGGCTCATCAAACCCTAGCTTTCTGTAGTAAGCCAGTAGCTGGTAGAGCTAGCGGTTTCAACCAGACGATCCGGCAGTCGAAGATTTGACCTTATAACATCTATGGATTTGATAGTTAGGAATGATTCGCCTGTCCTTTAGTAAGACCTTACTGTATGTACAACATTTGGAGGTACAGCATGGTTAAAGAATTAGAAAGCAAACACGATGCCGATACCGCTCTGCTCATGTCGGTGCCGCTAATGGCGATATCGGTCCTGAGCATAATTAGTGGGCTCCTTTGCCCAAGCATGGCTAGCTTAGGCATTGGCATTGTCGGTGCTGTAGCGGCCCTGACCATTCAATTCCACGAGCAGGGTAAAAAACCTCACTCACTGCTCGCCCATTAATGGAGCGTGCCTATTCTCTCTGCGAGTGAGATAAGCTCCTCTTTACTGCTTGTAAGTGGCGTTCAAGCACAGAAGAGTCATGCGATTCATGACCATAGCGCTGCCTTTCGAATTCCAAGCCAAACGCCTTGATCTGCTCTGCCTGCTTAGGTAATGCCTGCATTGCCCGTTGCGTAAAGGCATGCGCACCCTCGCCTGTCTCCCGTTTCAAGCCATGTCTTTGCAGTAAACGCTCAAAACGGGAAAAAATCCTCTTATGAGTATCGCGCTCCCGTTGCCAAGGCTTGAATAGCCAGAGCCCCGCAAGGCTGAGCAGTATGACCATCCCACTGACAAGCGCCACGACGAATACAGTTGTATCGAGCCGGCCAAACCAGTTACGCAAGAGCGTACTCTGAGTTTCAGCTTGATAGCCTAATACCCACCGCTGCCAACTGTAATTCAGACGATCCCAGTTCAAGCGTGCCTCGTTCAACCAGGCGAATTGCCGATAACGCATGGGTGAAAATGGTGACTGCTCCAGAAAGGCGCCTTCGCCCCGGACACTGCCCAAAGCCTCTTCCAGTCCCTGCTCGATACGTTCCGGAGCAACCTGGGCTGTAGGGTCAGCACTGACCCAGCCGCGCCCCGGCAACCAATATTCCACCCATGCATGGGCATCGAGTTGACGTACGGTTAGATACTGACCTGTAGGATTGAACTCACCGCCTTGGTAACCAGCCACCATACGGGCCGGAATACCTGCAGCGCGCAAGAGAAAGGTCATGGCGCCGGCATAATGGGCACAAAACCCCCGCCGGTGATCAAACAGGAAAGCATCGTTAGCATTTTCCCCACCGGCCGGAGGCTTAAGCGTGTAGACGAAAGGCTCGGTACGAAAGGTTGCCAAAATGGCAGCAATGAGGGCGTGAGGTTCAGCATAACGCTGCCGCAGCGCTTGTGCCCACGCCCGAGTACGCGGATCGCCTTTCGCGGGTAATTGAAGTGATTGCTGCAACACGGCTGGACTCAATGTCAGTTCTCGTGTCGCCTGCGGCCAAGAGCTCACCGAATACATGAGAGGAACATTGACTGGCACACGGCGATGCAGGTGAAAGTCGCTAGCCAGCTTGACGTCTGCCAAGCTGGTCTGCGGAACATCCAGCGCGAAAAGCCACGGTCGCCTACTGGGCTCCATGATGACGGTATACCGAAGCGGCACTCCAACAGGCTGCCAGGAAGGAGAAGGCAAATAGGCGGAGTTCGGACTGATAGACCAACGCTGCCCATCAAAACGTTCAAAGGTCACGGCACGCCAATAGAGCAATGTACGGGGCGGTACAGGACCTTCGAAGCTCACCCGAAAAGCACGCTCAGTCGACTGCGATAGTTCAGCAATTTCGCCAGGCGCAATGGTGTCCGATAGGCCGGTCACGGCTTTGTCTCCCGCCTGCGGCATAGACCACAATGGTCCCAGGCGGGGGAAAAACAGGAACAGAACGATCATAAGGGGAACGGCTTGGAGCAGCAGAACAGTCGCCAACTTGAGACTGGCCCATGGGCGAGTAGCAAAGCGACTTTGTTGCAGCCCAATCAGCGAGGCCAGCAAGGCCGCTACAGGCAACAGGCTATATGAGGCAGCTAGAACGCTGTCGTTAAATAAATAAGCGATAACAACAGCAAAAAAACCTAGGAAGATCACTACGAGGGCATCACGCCGAGTATTCATCTCGACCAGTTTCAACACGAACATAGCAATCAACAGGACAGTGCCGCCTTCAAGCCCGATGATAGAACCACCTGCCAACCAAACGCCTATGCCAGCGGCCAACATCAGACCAACTTTCTCCAACCGCCGAGGCGCACGCGCACGCATTCTGAACTGCTGGACTCGCCAACCAGCACAGCCAAGCCAAAGCCCTACAATCCACAGAGGTACGTGTCCAAGATGAGGCAGAATGACTAGAACCTGAGCAACCAGCAACCAGGTAAGAGCAACCCGCGGAATGTGCTGCATCGCACTCATCGGGCCGCTCCGTACAAGGCCAGCGCACGTAATGCCGCTTCACGATGTGCCTCACCTGCAGCAGGTGGCAAGGTAATATTCGGCAACCGAAGGCCAAAGCTCTGTTGATTGGCGGAACAGGCCAACACCCAATGACAGAGCCTTGACAATCGCATTTCTACATCGCCATCCAGCAGAGTGAAATCGAGCCAGAGATCGCTACCCGTCAACGTCGCAAAGTTTCTGACCAGCAGCCCCTGCCCGCGCGAATATGCTTTCCAATCGAGACGCCGTCGCGAATCGCCCGCCTGGTAGGGTTTAAGTCCCAAAAAATCATCGACCCCTGCCCCTTGAGAACGAGCCCCCTCGTGTTTATCGGCCTCGCTACCCACTGACAAAGGCAAATCGCCTGCCAAAGGCTTGGGATAGATTAGGGCACGCTGATCAAGGTCCAACCAGCTCCAGGCCACCATTAACCCTAGTGGAAAACGACTTTCGACACGTACCCGACCTGGTTTGAGCCACCCCCGCTGCCCAGGAGTCAGAAACAGGTCTATGTCTGCGCTTTCACCTACCTCCACGTCGGTGTAAAGCATATCGTTCGGCTGCCAGCCGATAGCAATGGCTTGATGAGGCCGTTGCCCATCAAGGCGTATCTGAAAACGCACCGGCTCATCTACAAAAGCAGTAGCACTCCCATGTGCAGTAAGCCTCAATCCCGCCAGGTTCCGGTAGGTGTGCAGTATGGTAAGAAGGAATACTGAACCTAAAAGAAAGGTCAGGCCGTAGGCAAGGCTGTTCTGGTAGTTGATTGCAGCCAGCAGCATCAGAAACAAGGCGGCAATAAAAGCCATTCCCTGTTGTGTTGGCAGGATAAAGATACGCTTCTGGCGTAACTCCAGGGAAGCTGCAGCCGGTATCCGCCTATCAATCCATGCCATCCAGAAATGCCTAAAACAGTCTGGTATTTTCATGAACTAGAGCGCCGGAATTTCACGTAGCAGCCATTGCACCAGAGCATTACCACCTTGGCCAGCCGGATCGGCCCGGTCACGTAAACGGTGTCCAGCTACAGAAGGCAACACGGTTTGTACGTCCTCGGGGATGACATAATCACGCCCCTCCAATAGCGCCCAGGCACGCGCCGCACTCAGCAGAGCCAGACTTCCACGTGGCGACAAGCCCAGCGCAAATGCTGGCTGAGTTCGTGTGGCATCGACCAGGCGGAGCACATAATCGATAACCGCATCACTAGCATAGATTTTAGGCACCTCATCCTGGATTGCTGCCAATTGGCTGTGATCCAATAGGGCCTCCAGCTTAGGAAGCTGCTCGCGCCCCGAGCCACCCAGCAATAGCGCACGCTCTGCGGCACGGCCGGGGTACCCTAACGATAAACGCATCAAGAAGCGATCAAGCTGGGACTCAGGCAAGGCAAACGTACCGCCCTGCGTAATAGGGTTTTGTGTAGCAATGACAAAAAAGGGCTCAGGCAGCGGACGTGTTGCCCCCTCAATAGTGACCTGTCCTTCCTCCATCGCCTCCAGCAAGGCACTCTGACTTTTAGGCGTAGCCCGGTTGATTTCATCAGCCAGCAGCAACTCAGTAAACACTGGCCCAGGATGAAAGACGAATTGCCCGGTATCCTTGTCGAACACAGAGGTTCCCAGGATGTCACCTGGCAAGAGGTCAGACGTGAACTGGATACGTTGAAAAGATAGCCCCAGCACCTTGGCCAGTGCATGACTCAACGTTGTCTTGCCCATTCCGGGCAAGTCCTCAATCAATAGATGTCCTTTAGCCAATAGACAGGTCATTGCTAACCGCACCTGTCTGTCCTTGCCCAGAAGAACCCTGTCGACAGCTTGCAGACAGGTTTCCAATTGCGCGTGCATACTGCTCTCCCTACTTGAACGGCCCGATACTACTTGAACCGAACAAGCGGAAAACAGGGCCTGAAATCTTTTGTGATGCTCAGTCTAGAGCAGAACGAGTATCCAATATCAGCGTAGATCAGCCAGGATTGCCGTCAATGCTGTTGCCGGATCAGCCGCCTGGCTGATAGGACGACCAATTACTAGATAATCCGAACCGGCCTGCAAGGCATCACGAGGCGTCAGAATTCGGCGCTGATCATCCTGGACACTGCCTGCCGGACGAATACCGGGCGTAACTAACTGCAATCTAGGATGCACGGATTTGAGCGCAGCGGCTTCCTGGGCTGAGCAGACCAGACCATCCAACCCTGCCTTCTCAGCCAGACCAGCCAACCGTAGTACTTGCTCTTTCGGAGCGATATCCAATCCAATAGCTGCCAAGTCTTTCTGTTCCATGCTCGTTAGTACCGTGACACCGATCAATAACGGTTTCGGTCCGGTCAAGGCATCCAGCGTTTCACGACAGGCGTTCATCATGCACAGACCGCCAGAACAATGAACATTGACCATCCATACACCCTGCTCGGCAGCTGCCTTGACCGCCATGGCCGTCGTATTGGGAATGTCATGAAATTTCAGATCGAGGAAAACTTCAAAACCTTTAGTATGCAAAGCTTCAATAATGGTCGGACCACAAACGGTAAATAACTCCTTGCCCACCTTGACGCGACATTGGCTCGGATCGAGCCGTGCAGCCAGCGCCAGGGCGCCCTCAGCAGTAGGAAAATCCAGGGCAACGATGATGGGAGTCTGGCAGGCAGGCATAGCACTCTCTCGAACAGGGAAACGGAAAACACGTATTGTCGCAGAAGCGTTTTACAGGCAAAACTATTCCACCGCCATAATGCCTACTACTGACGCTCCTACAGGAATGTGTTGTCACAGCACATATTCAAAAATGCACTCCTGCTTTACCTCTAGGTCCAAGCATAATGACCCCACTTTCACAAGGAGATCATCATGCCCTGGTATGCTTGGTTATTTCTGATTCTTGCTGTTGGCTCTATCGTGGGAAGCTTGCTCATGCTTCGTAATACAGCCCATAAGGTAGAACTAACCGATGAGGAGCGTGCGCGCATTCATAAACGTAATGCTGAAATGGATACCCAAGATGCTCGAGACCGTTAGCGAACAAGTACTAGCGTCAAACGTTAACGCTTGAATTGAAATTGAAGCTCAGCGCCCTCGAAATCATCGGATCGCTCCCGGCTTAGAAGGCGACCGTTGAGATTGAAATTGTCGTCATCCTCGCTAGAAAACAGGGGTGGCAGTAGGCGAGACTCATCCTTTTCTTCCACTATCTCGTCCAGCTGCTCAACCAACTCTTCTGGTAGGCTCAGATCAACTGAGATAGGTGGTTCTTTTGGTGAAGGTACTTTGGCCGGAACCGTCTTAGGCACGGGCTTGGGCTTGGGCTTCTCGACTACCAGCTCCGGCTTTTTTTCAGGAGCAGACGCTGGCTTGGGCTTATCCTCAAGCGTTTCCGGCACACGAGAGGTCAGAACTGGCTCATCGCGCTGGCCTGAATCATCATCCGGCCTGGCTGGGTGAGTGGCATCAAGAACCGGGTATACAGCCTTCGTGTCATTGTTTGAATGTTCCACGGCAGCCTTAGCCGGCTCCGCTGGTTTTTCGGGCGGCTTCTCGTCAGGCTTGTCGCATGCACTTAGGGCAAGCAGTACAAACAGGCAACAGAATTTGTATCGACACGTGCTTCGCAGAGTACCCATAATCGACTCTCAGGCAGAACGATGCGAATTCCTTCCCGTAAAGATGGCCCACAGCAATAACGCATAACATCCCGCTGTGATTAGATTGCCCAATGCGTTCAACAAGGCGAATGCCCAACCAGGTGCAAGGTCGACCTGCCATAAGGGCAGCAGAACAGGAAGCATGAGGGTCAAGCAGGTCTGTATCACGAGCCAAAGCAGCAATACCACCATGCTTATCAGACATAGCATGCTAGAGCGGCGGTGTATTCGCCACCGTAAGCAGGCCACTAGCAACCCTATCAACCAGACCAGTATCAACGGCACGGTGCCCAGGACACCTACCATAGGCAACCAACGTGCTTCATCCGTCGACCCCATCGGCACCAGTGCTCTCCTCTTGCCATGAAAAACAGACTAGCAGAGCCGTAAACAAGTTCAGTTATGCTGCCGCATGTGACTCCTGGCATAACTGGTCGGCCAACAGACCTATAGTCATCAATGCCTGTTCGGTCTGCCGATTCCACGGCATGCCGCAATTCAAACGGATACAGTTGTTAAACTGATCGGTATTACTAAAGATGATACCGGGCGCAATGCTAATACCCTGCTCAAGCGCACGCCGATGCAAATCCTTAGTATTGACCTTGGCTGGCAAGCTAACCCATAGAATGAACCCCCCAATTGGACGGGTCATCTGAGTACCATCGGGAAAGTACTGCTGCACCGCCAACTGCCAAGCCGTCATGTTTTTACGGTACTCCTGCCGAACATGCCGTAGATGTCGGTCGTAGCCACCATTTTCCAGATAAGCGGCCACGCCCATTTGTGTGAGGCTGCACGCTGAATGCGTAGTAAATGTCTGAAGCCGCTGAATATCAGCCTGATATTGATTGGCCAATACCCAGCCAATACGAACACCGGGTGATAGCGTTTTGGAAAAGCTTGAACAATAAATAACTCGCCCGTTCCGGTCATAAGCCTTTAAGGCTTTAGTCGCACCGGCATCATAGAGAAGCTCACCGTAAATATCGTCCTCAATGATCATGATATTTCGTTCATTGGCCAAGCGTAGGAGCTGCTTCTGCCGCACTTCAGGGAGGGAGCCTCCCAAAGGATTACTCAGCCGGGCCGTAATGACTAATACTTTAACCGGCCACTGATTCACAGCCAGCTGCAACGCCTCCACGCTCAAACCCGTCTGTGGGTCGCAAGGGATCTCAATCACCTTGAGACCTAATACATCAGCTAATTGCAGCAAGCCGTAATACGTGGGTGACTCAGTAGCAATCAGATCCCCTGGCTTGGTCAGGACTCGAAGCGACATCTGCAGAGCATCTACACATCCATGCGTAATCACTACGTCGGCAGGGTTTACTACTACCCCAGCATCACGCATGCGAATAGCAACTTGCCGCCGCAGAGGCTCATAACCAGGGCTATACATATAGGTAAATGCACGCTGACTTTGAAAGCGTGTCACTTTACTGATTTGCTGATGCAGAGCTCGCAAAGGGAAATAATCAGCACTGGGAATTGCCGCCCCGAAAGGAATCACATCCTCGCGTCGCGATTCGAAAAGCACCTGGTTGATGATATCACCCCGGGTCACCAGACTCGGACGCTCTACCTTGGCAATATCTGGTGTGGGAGCCGTCAATACAGGAGTCTGATGAACATAAAACCCTGACTGAGGGCGCGCCCGGATAAGACCTTGATCTTCCAACGTAGCATAAGCTTGCAAGACGCTGGCATGACTGACGCCCAGTTGCTGGCTCAGCTTACGTACAGAGGGCACTCGCTCGCCCGGCTGATAGACGCCACGGCGAATATCCTCAGCCAACTGCCGGGCAATGCGCTGGTAAAGCAACAAGTTAGTCATTGAGCACAATCCTTGGTGACCGGACCGAAACAGTAGCACTGTACCGGTAAAATGCACCGGTACAGACTAGTGCATTTAGGCGATAACAGCCCAGCCCGCTATCAAGGTCAACAGACCCGATACATCAACGCGCCGGAACGAAATTACCGCTCTCATCGGAAAAAACGACTTCCACCCGGCGGTTACGGGCTCGGTGCTCAGTCGTATCGTTGCTGGCTACAGGGTAATCTTCACCATACCCTACTGTTTGTAATCGCCCCGGGTCGATGCCTAAAGCGCTTAATGCATTGGCTACCGCATTAGCGCGCTGTTTCGACAAGTGCTGATTGAGCTCGTCGTCGCCCTGATCGTCCGTATAACCCTCGATCCGCACTTCACGCTTGGGATTGATGCGCAAAAACTGCGCTAGCTTGAGCACGGTTTCACTGGCGGAAGGGTCAAGTCGCGTGTCCCCTGGTGAAAACAGAACATCGCCCAAGGTCATGACGAGACCGCGTTCTGTACGAGCAGTCCCAAGACTAAGTAATTGATCGACTAACCAGTCGCCACGCTCCCTTGCCAAGCGCAACTCATGCTCACGAGTTTGCAGCTGTAAATGTTCAAGCGATAATTGCAACTGCGTAGCCTGCTCTTCCTGCAAACGAATGCTGGCATGCTCACGTGCAATGTCGCTATAACGTTGGCTAAGGTAAGCGAAATGGCGTACGTCCTCGTCACTCCCCCAATATCCGCTCAGTTGCTTGGCTTTATTAAGTGTTTCCTCTGCCCGCACAACATCTTTAGGTGCACTACGCAACACATTAGAGTCGGACTTGATACGATCGAAATGCAATTGAGCGTCCAGTAAAGTTTTATCTATAGCAGGGCTGCTTGCACATCCAGGCAATAGAGCAACACTCATCACCAACGGAGCAGCGAAAAAATAGCCTTTCATTCCGGCTCTCCTAGGCGCTTGCGTAGTCGCTTGATCTGCTTATTCAACTCTTCGATATGTGCCTGGCTCTTGCCGCTGACGGCTTTGGCTTCAGCCAAGCGCGCATCTAGCTCAGCTTGCTCGGCCAGGACACGGGCCATCTTATAGTTCTCTTCACGCATGGCCTGCTGGGCTTGAATGAGCTTGGCCTGTGCCAAAGAGAAGTCACTGGAGTCTTCTGTTGCGCCTACTTCCCTAGCCTGCTCTATGGCCTGGCTCGTCAACTTCATTTGCTCGACCGGTGCGGGGGCATTAGCGCATCCCGCCATAGCCAGCATGACCATAAGGGCCATACCTATGTATTGAATGTTCACTATCGGATCCTACGCTGAGCTCAACCTATTCCAGCCAGTCAAGGCCTGTTAAAGCGAAATTCTGGCATGTTGCAGTCAATTTGTCTGACCGGCCTAATAAAAAGCCCGCTCTGGGAGCGGGCTTTTCGTACGGGACCGTAAGGGATTACAAAGACTTCTCGAGCTCAGGTACAAGTTCGAACAAATCGCCCACGAGGCCGTAATCGGCGACTTGGAAGATCGGCGCCTCTTCGTCCTTGTTAATTGCGACGATAATCTTCGAATCCTTCATTCCGGCCAAGTGCTGGATTGCACCCGAAATACCCACTGCAATGTACAGCTGTGGCGCTACGATTTTGCCAGTCTGCCCTACCTGCATGTCGTTGGGTACGAAGCCTGCATCTACAGCAGCGCGGGAAGCGCCTACCGCTGCGCCTAGCTTGTCAGCCAACGCATAAAGAATCTTGAAATTATCGCCACTCTGCAGACCTCGACCGCCCGAAACTACAACTTTCGCAGCGCCCAGATCAGGGCGATCCGTCGTAGCCAGCTCTTCGCTTACAAAACGAGAAAGGCCAGCATCCTGTACCAAAGAAACCGGCTCAACAGTAGCGGAGCCACCTTCAGTCGCTACCGGGTCGAAGCCAGTTGCACGGACAGTAATGACCTTAACAGGTGCACTGGATTGTACGGTTGCAATAGCGTTACCCGCATAGATAGGACGCTTAAAGGTATCGGAGCTCTCAACAGAAATGATTTCGGAAATTTGATCTACATCCAGTAGCGCAGCGATACGCGGCATGAAGTTCTTGCCATTGGAGCCGGCAGGAGCCAGCACATGGCTATAGCCGTTGCTCTTGGACAGCTCGACGACCAGCGGAGCGATATTTTCCGACAATTGCTGAGCATAAGCTGCATGGTCAGCGACTAGCACCTTGCTGACACTGTCAGCTTTAGCAGCTGCTTCGGCTGCACCAGTGCAGTTCTGACCGGCAATCAAAACATGAATATCGCCCGCGGCAATCTGCTTGGCCGCTGCTATCGTGTTGAGCGTTGCGCCATTGAGCGTGGCGTTGCTGTGTTCGGCAATGACCAGAATAGCCATCAGATCACCTTCGCTTCGTTCTTGAGTTTTTCGACCAGTTCAGCCACTGACTTCACCTTGATACCAGCCTGGCGGCCTGCTGGAGCTTCAACCTTGAGCGTCTTGATGGTTGAGGCCGTAGAAACACCCAACGCATCGGGTGTAACGACATCAAGGGGCTTTTTCTTAGCTTTCATGATATTCGGCAGCGAGGCATAACGCGGCTCGTTCAGGCGCAGGTCAGTAGTCACCACTGCCGGCAAATTCAATGCGACAGTCTGAAGACCGCCATCGATTTCGCGAGTCACATTCAGAACGTCACCGTCACGCTCTACCTTAGAGGCGAAAGTGCCCTGAGCAAATCCACACAGCGCTGCCAACATTTGCCCGGTCTGGTTGTTATCGCTATCAATAGCCTGCTTACCCAGAATAACCAGTTGGGGCTGCTCTTTGTCCACTACGGCTTTAAGCAGTTTGGCAATGGCCAACGCGCTCAGCTCTTCAGTCGTATCGACTAGAATGGCCCGATCAGCACCTAACGCCAATGCCGTACGCAATTGCTCCTGCGCTGCAGTCGGCCCTACCGATACGGCTACAATTTCGGTCGCGATGCCTTTTTCCTTCAGGCGCACCGCTTCTTCAACAGCGATTTCGCAAAAAGGGTTCATCGACATTTTGACATTGGCCAGGTCAATGCCTGAATTGTCAGGTTTTACGCGGACCTTTACGTTGTAGTCCACCACTCGTTTTACAGCTACAAGAACCTTCATGAGTTCCTCATTATTCTGTAGTGAATAAATAGGGTAGCCAGACAGGCCTAGCCGATCGAATCGACCAAATTATGGCTTTTGGGCTTTGTATGATCAGTAACCGCGTATGTTGACTGCATCAGCCCGGGGGGTCAACGCCGAAGCCATTTACAAGCCAGCCAGAAAAGAATGTAGCACCCACTAGTAAATTCAAACAAACGTTTGTATTGGACCTGTTTATATAGCCAGATATAATGTCTTCTTATTTATACCAGCCGCCAAAACATAACTAGCATCAAAAGCCTTGAGGAGACTGTCCGTGGAACGCGAATTTATGGAATTCGACGTCGTTATTGTCGGCGCTGGCCCGGCAGGCCTTTCTGCTGCCTGCCGGCTAAAGCAGAAGGCGGCTGAGTCAGGTCAAGAAATCAGTGTCTGTGTTGTTGAAAAAGGTTCGGAAGTAGGCGCGCATATTCTTTCCGGTGCCGTATTCGAGCCGCGTGCGCTGAATGAGCTTTTCCCCGACTGGCAGGCCTTGGGCGCGCCCCTGAACACTCCGGTCATTCGTGACGACGTTTATGTACTCAAGGATGCCGAGCGGGCCAGAAAATTACCTGGCTTTATCGTCCCTAAAACCATGCACAACCAGGGCAACTATATCATTTCCCTAGGTAACCTGTGCCGCTGGCTGGCACAACAAGCTGAAGGGCTAGGCGTAGAAGTCTACCCGGGCTTCGCCGCTCAAGAAGCCTTGATAGATGAAACTGGTGTTGTTCGAGGCATTGTAACGGGCGACCTTGGGGTTGATCGAGAAGGTAATCCCAAGGGAGGCTATTACACGCCAGGTATGGAACTTCGCGCCAAATACACCCTGTTTGCAGAGGGTAGCCGTGGCCATATCGGTAAACAGTTGAGCCAGCGTTTCAATTTAGGCGCCAACTCGGACGTTCAGCACTACGCCATCGGTATCAAGGAAATCTGGGACGTCGATCCGGCTCGGCATGAGCAAGGTCTTGTAGTGCATACCGCCGGCTGGCCTTTGGATGATGACAATCCAGGCGGCTCGTTCCTATATCACCTGGAAAACAACCAAGTCGTAGTAGGCCTCATTGTTGACCTGGCCTATAGCAACCCTTACCTGTCGCCTTTCGATGAATTTCAGCGTTATAAGCACCATCCTGTCATCAAGCAGTATTTGGAAGGCGGCAAACGCGTTTCTTATGGTGCACGCGCCATTACCAAAGGTGGCCTGAATTCTTTACCCAAGCTGACTTTCCCTGGCGGCGCACTAATTGGCTGCGATGGCGGCACCTTGAATTTTTCGAAAATCAAAGGCAGCCATACCGCCATGAAAACCGGCATGATGGCTGCTGAGGCGATTGCTGAGGCCTTATCTACCGGACGTGAAGCCGACGAACTTACTGGCTATACAGAAGCCTTCAAGAACAGCTGGGTTTATGAGGAGCTCTACAAGAGCCGGAATTTCGGAGCGGCCATCCATAAATATGGAGCGATCAAGGGCAACGCATTCAATTTTATCGAGCAGAACCTGTTTAGCGGTAAGCTACCCATTACTCTGCACGATACCAAGCCTGATCATGAATGCCTGAAAAAGGCTTCTGAGTCGAAGAAAATTGATTATCCCAAGCCCGACGGAAAGATCAGCTTTGACAAACTATCTTCAGTATTCCTCTCCAACACAAACCACGAGGAAGACCAGCCCGTTCACTTGAAACTCAAGGACCCTTCGATTCCTATCAGCCGTAACCTACCCCTTTATGACGAGCCGGCGCAACGTTACTGCCCAGCCGGGGTATACGAGGTGGTTACGCAAGAGGACGGCGAGAAGCGCTTCCAAATCAATGCGCAGAATTGTGTACATTGCAAGACATGCGACATTAAGGATCCGTCGCAAAACATTACCTGGGTTCCACCAGAAGGTACAGGTGGACCAAACTACCCTAACATGTAAAACAAAAGGGCTTCTTTCGGAGCCCTTTTCAGTCCTGCTTATCAATTGGAAAAAATGTACCGTGACTCCAAAGACCTAGCCAAACCTCGTCACTTCGCCTTTCCGTCACCGCTACTTCGACCAATCGATAAAAGACGTTTCGATGGATTAGTGCCTCTAAATTATCGCGTACTAATATGTAGGGCGAAGGCTCCTGACTTACAGGATCAAGCACTACACGAAACGGATGTTCAGCGCTTGCTTCTACCATATCACCAACCTGAGTTGTAAAACGCAACACCTGATGTTTGCCTTCGCCCAAGACATCACACTCAGTTGCCACAAAAGGAGCATCGTCCACACGAATGCCGACCTTTTCAACCGGTGTAACCAGCACGTAGCTGTCTTCATCCTTGCGCAGGATTGTGGAAAACAGCCGAACCATGGCAGGCCGTGCAATAGGCGTTCCTTGGTAATACCACGTACCGTCGCGAGCAATACGCATATCGATATGACCACAAAAAGGCGGACTCCATGAATGAACCGGAGGAAGCCCCTGCTTTTTTTCATCAGCAGGCAATTGCGCTAACAATGCTCCAGCTTTGTCCAGCTCACTCATAAGGACTCCTTTCGTGGTTTTAACGGCTTAACCCCAACAAGTGCTGCGCATAATCTCGCAAGGGCTGAGCGAGCAGATCTTCAGGACGCTGGTCATAGAATGTCAAAAACCCGCCTCGGCTACGTATACGAGCGGTATCTACTAGATAGTAAGTACTCGTTTCAATCAGCATCACCTGAATCACACTGCGGTCACGCCCTACTCGATCTAACGCTTCTTGATCCTCCCACTCTTCGAAGGTTCCGATATTGTCATCAGCAGCAGCAAAACGGGTGTAAAGCAGATAATGAGCACCTAGGTTACGCGCCTCAAGAATAGCTTCATCCAACCCAATTGGTGCTTTAGCTCGACGTACACGTGGAAAATATTCTACAAAACCATTGAATGCCTGTTCGGCCACGACATTAGGTCTTGTATACGCATGCCCAGACGGCACGAAAGCTCCCTGGGCAATATATACATAGGAATCAGGCTGCAGCCGAAAGTTATTTAACCGCTGCGTACGGCTGTAGTCGAGAAAACCTGCGTCACGCATGTGATAGGCCGTACCAGCCGCCATGTCACTGACATTCATGCACCCGGACAACATCATGATCGCGCACAAGGCGAGGAAGCTACGCATTTCTATCTCCTGAACCGGTGACGAAAAACCGGCACTGAAGCGCGTATTAGCAGTTTCCAGGCCAACCTAACCGCCGATGATTTTCATTACAGTAACGTTGCCAGAAAAGGCAATGTCCTGCTTATCTGCCAAGGCTTTAACCAACAATCGCTGCAATGCTGGCAGAGCTAGGTGCCGCGGCTTATCGAGCAGGTCACCAATGAAGTGTCGATTGCTGGAAGACAGGCAACCATGCAGCCACCCAGTAGAGGACAAACGCAAGCGCGAACAGGTTCGACAAAAAGGAACGCTTTCATTGGCAATAATCCCAAAATAACCACCACTCTCCACGCGATAACGCAATGCTGTCGCATCAACAGGAGCATTCGCCTGAACGAAGGGGTGAACCTTGCCGATTAAGGCCAGCAGCTCAGCCAACGAGACAAACTGCTGCTGAAAACCATTAGGATCTCGCGCCAGATGTCCCATCCTCATTAATTCAATGAAGCGCAACTCAAAACCACGCTCAAGACAATAATCTAACAGCGGGACAACCTGGTCTAGGTTCTGTCCACGCAGTGGCACCATATTAATCTTTATCTTCAAGCCGGCCTGTCGTGCTTCCTCTAATCCAGCCAGAACTGTCTGCAAATCTCCGCCACGTGCTAAAACGGGAAAAGCCGCCGCATCTAACGTATCGAGTGATACATTCAAACGACGAATTCCATTATCAACGATGAGCGGTAACTTACGTGCCAATAACTGACCATTTGTGGTCAGGCTGATGTCTTTAAGCTTGAGCGCAGAAACCGCCTGCAGGAAGGGTTCAAACTTAGGTGTGACTAGAGGTTCACCACCAGTAATACGCAACCGTTCGATACCGGCAGCATCAATAAGATATTCAACCCCTCGCGCCATAGCATCAGCCGATAACTCATCCTGAGCAGCGACCAGGCGCTTTCCATTAGGGACACAATAGGTGCAAGCATAGTTGCATGCAGCGGTGAGGCTGATCCGCAGGTTGCGAAAGGCCCTACCCTGGCGGTCAACAATCATGCTTGGACTCCAACTGCTAGACAGAAAAATTAAAAGTGAGGGTGGACGCCAACAACTTCAACGTATAGCAGAAGGTTCCTGCTCACGCTTACGGCGGTTTCCCATACGCACCCCAATATCCATCAGGAACTGAAAAAAACCTTCCTGATCCTTGATTACGTCACGCCAGAATGGTGAGTGATACAGTGCTACCGCACCGTGAACCAACGCCCAGGCAGCGCAATAATGAAAATAAGGCGGAACATCCTCTAGTTTACCCTCAGCTATCCGTCCCTCAATCAGCTGAGTTAGACGCTCAAAATTTGACGCTCTAATCTTATGCAATTGTTCGACCAACTCAGGAACTTGATTCGTCTTGACTATCTTCTCTTCAAGTCGGTCAAACAGGCGATAACGCTGAGGGTCGCGCATCCTGAACTCGAAATAGGCACGAGACAAAGCCTCACGATCCCGAGCGACATCATCAGAGTGAAACAATGCAGCCAAATCACGCTCGTAATCTACCATCAGCCTTAGGTATATCTCGGCTTTGGAACGGAAATGTTTATAGATCGTTCCCTTACCGATTCCTACAGCATCAGCAATCATTTCGACGGTAACGCTATCTTCTCCCTCCGCCAAAAATAACTGGAGTGCCATATCAAGAATTTCTTGCTCACGACGGCGAAATTCACGGACCTTTCGAGGTTCTTTCTGCATAAAAATACGTTTCTTCTTAGAGTTTAGATGCGGAAGGTTCGATTGGAAGCCAAGCTGGAACTTGGTTAACTGAAGGTATAAGCCAATGAATGGGACAAAGCAGGCTATATCAAACAAGCATTATGCCTAAACTCTAACGAATGTGCAGGGATAGGACATGAAAGTCTGGACAGACGAATTTTCTTATGACGCCTCGCTGTACTATCTCAACCATGCAGCCATCAGTCCATGGCCCAACTGTACTGCGCAAGCTGTAGCTTCGTTTGCCTACAGGAGCACTCAACTGGTACGTGAGTATTCGGCATGGCTTGTACTGGAAAATAGATTAAAGCAGCGAGTAAAAAGAATATTTAATGCCCCGAGTGTCGATGATTTGGCTCTGGTCAAAAACACATCAGAAGCACTCTCTTTCGTGGCGTTCGGCCTCGACTGGCGTCCCGGAGACAATGTTGTAATACCTGCACAAGAATTCATCTCGAATCAGGTTATATGGGAAGCGCTGACGCCATATGGCGTAAGTATTATAAAAGTACCGCTTTCAAGCTTTACCCCCGAAGCAGACCTCTTAGCTGCCTGTACCACACAAACACGTTTGTTAGCCGTCAGCTCCGTACACCCTGTTACAGGCCTGCGTCTAGACATGGCCTCTTTAGGCCGGACATGTCGGCAGCGGGGAATACTGCTATGTGTAGATGCCATTCAGCATATCGGAGCTACCCCATTTGACGTCTCTGAGAGCGAATGCGCCTTTGCCATGGCAGGTGGGCACAAATGGCTACTTGGTCCGGAGGGGCTGGGCGCCTTTTACTGCAGGAGTGATATGCAAGAGCAGTTAGCCTTGCATGAATACGGCTGGTACATGTTGGAGGATGACGGCAACGATCCATCAACTAGCAGTTGGCGCCCTGCGCACTCAGCACGCCGCTTCGAATGTGGAACGCCTAACATACTGGGCGCTACAGCACTTGAAGCCAGCTTGGCGCTATTGGAGAAGATCAGCCTGAAAACCGTTCATGCCGAGCTTGAAATACGTATGGATTATCTAGTGAAGGGTTTAAATCGCTTACCAGGCATTCAATTGCATAGCCCGATTGCTCCCTCTCGCAGAGCCGGTATCGTAACTATTACTCTGGCTGGCTGGAACGCTACCCACCTACTGGAAGCTCTGAGGAAAGAAGGTATCGTATGTTCAATGCGCGGAGCAGGTATTCGCCTTTCGCCTCATTTTTATACATCCCAGCAAGCACTTGATCGTACCTTGATTACACTCGAAAGGTTAGCGTCACGATAAGTGCTCAACACTCAAAATCCTATTCCAAATCTGTTTAAAAAATGATCAAACCAGACTGGATGTTCCTTAGAACTGAACAATACTTCTAGGTACCACGATGCCACTCCCCCGAGGCACCGCTGGTGGAAAGCGCGTTAGCGCATTCCGTTTAAACTCCTAATGGTCTTGGCCCGGTTCGTTTACGAAGCCGGGTTTTTTTTTATTTCACAGCATTAGGTATTCAAGGCCAAAGGAAACAGTCGGTAGAAATTTTCTGTAGTCTGCTCGGCTAGTGTTTCGACCGGTACCCCGCGCAACGTTGCCACAAATTCAGCCACCTCTCGGACATACTGCGGCAGGTTAGGTTTTCCACGATAAGGTACAGGCGCTAGATAGGGGGAGTCCGTTTCGATCAGCAAACGGTCAGCGGGTACTTTACGGGCAACATCCCGCAAGGTTTCGGCATTTCTGAACGTGACGATTCCTGAGAGGGAAATATAAAAACCTAAATCGAGAGCTGATCTAGCCATATCCCAATCTTCAGTGAAGCAGTGCAGCACACCAGCACTGGCAAGATCAGCCTCACGCAATAAATCCAACGTATCGGCTTTAGCCTCCCGAGTATGAACGATCACAGGCTTGCCTGTTAACCGTGCGGCCTCGAGATGCAATCGGAAAGAAGACTTTTGCAAAGCTGCTCCTTCCGGCTCGTAATGATAATCCAACCCCGTCTCGCCAATCGCGACTACTTTAGGATGCTCCAACTCACGTAGCAGCCAATCGAGTGCAGGTTCAGAGTCAGGCGATACATCCAAGGGGTGAACGCCAATCGAGCAATGCACATCGGTATAACGCTCAGCTACGGCCTTCACATCAGCCGCATTATTGACACTCACACCAATGCACAAGAACTGCCCCACGCCTTGCGCCCGAGCCGCGCTCAAAGCTGCATCAAGCGACCCATCATAAGCGGTTAGGTCGAGACGATCCAAGTGACAGTGCGAGTCGACAATTTTCATGGTATTTCCTGAAGACAAAAAAGCACAACGCGCCTTTCGAAGCGCGTTGATAGCAAAGTATTACATCGTATGGGTAGGTCGATCGGACTTGAGGGCGCCTGCCAGGTAGGTCTCGATCTTGTTGCGTGCCGTGTTATCACCGTCATTGAATTGCACCCCTACACCAGCGGCTCGATTGCCCTGAGCCCCTTTTGGAGTGATCCATACAACCTTACCGGCCACCGGAATTTTTTCCGGCTCATCCATCAGGTTAAGGAGCATGAAAACTTCGTCACCTAACCTATAGGTCTTACTGGTTGGAATAAAAAGGCCACCATTGCGAATGAAAGGCATATAAGCAGCATAAAGCACGGACTTGTCTTTGATTGTTAGCGACAGGATTCCGTTACGCGGTCCAAGATTCGGCGGCAAACTCATGAGCGGCACTCAATAATCATTAAACGTATTCTAGCTTTGTGACGGTAGGCTTGCCCACCGTACGAGCAAGGACTCCAACAGTAATACGCGATTAAGATTGGCCTTGTTCATGACATGCTGACGCTGCTCCAAAACCCACGCCTGCCACGCCAAAACCTGATCAGTCGCAGCCTTATCACCAAGATACTGGATTACTTTGGCCATATCAGCGAGACCTGAATACGTGATATCGCGAGTCATCTGGTAGCGCAAGATCAATAATGCCCATTCACAGAACCAATCGAGTAGTAGACCAAGCGGCATGCTGTTCCAACTTTCAGCTAGGGCACTGGGAGAGAGCTGACGCTTCAATAATTTCTTCAGACCGTCCACTACCTGCTCACGACAGGCCAGCACGCCAGCATTTTGCAGGCGGACCGCTTTTAGCGGAGAGCCGCCAGATAACACCAGCAAATCTTTGCGTGTTGACTCTGACAGTTCAGGCAACATCTCAGCCAGCCAGGCAAGACTGACCGATTCAGTAGGCATGGGGCATGCCTGCTGAACACAACGACTTTTTATCGTAGGCAGCAAACGGCTAGGTTGGTGGCTCAACAAGAGCAAAACGGTATCGCCTGAAGGCTCTTCGAGACTTTTTAGTAAAGCATTGGATGCGTTGAGATTCATAGCTTCGGCGGGCTCCATAAGCACAAGCTTGCGCCCCCCTAGCTGAGGTGTCTGAGTAACAAAGCCAACCAGATCACGTATTTGATCTACCCGAATCGGCTTCTCCAACTCCTCAGGCTCGACTAGAAAGAAGTCAGGATGCGTACCAGCCTTTAGTAGCAAACAGGCCTTACACTGCCCACACGCCTCACGATGACGAACATTCTGACAAAGCAGGAGAGCCACAAGGCGGTCTGCCAGGGCACGCTTCCCAATACCAGCCGGACCATGCAGCAAATATGCATGGGAATGCTGCTTCCGATCTGCCAGCCGAGACCACGTAGCACTTTGCCATGGATAACATTCAGCCACGGCTACGTTCCAGCAGTACCGGAAAAATTTCATCGAGCTGCCGCTGGACTTCTGCCAACGGCTGGGCCGCGTCTAAAACTTTATAACGATCAGGAGCGGCTTTAGCACGCTTGAGGTATGTCTGACGTACAGCTTCGAAAAAGTCCTGATGCTCCTGCTCGAAACGATCCAGACGACCACGCTGTACCGCACGCTGTAAACCGATTTCCACAGGCAAATCGAATACTAAAGTAAGGTCAGGTTGTAAACCTGCCTGAACAAACTCTTCCAGCATAGCGATTCGCGCTTCAGGCAAGCCACGGCCGCCACCCTGATAAGCATAAGTGGCATCAGTAAACCGGTCACACAACAGAACAGCACCTCGCGCTAGCGCAGGACGAATAACGGTACTCAAATGTTGAGCCCGCGCAGCGAACATCAACAGTAACTCAGTATCCGAATCCATTTTTTCATTATTAGGAGCCAGCAAAAGCTCACGGATACGCTCGGCCAAAGGAGTCCCCCCAGGCTCGCGCGTCAAAACCACCTCGCGTCCAGCCTGACGTAACTTGCCAGCTAAGTACTGAAGATTAGTGCTTTTGCCGGCACCTTCAGGGCCTTCCAACGTAATGAACAAGCCGCTCACGGTGCCTCCTTGATAATAGGTGCTGGACTCGAACGATAATCGGACCGGCGATTAAGCTGATACTCCCGTACTGCACGGTTGTGTGCCTCGATGCTGTCGGAAAATATATGAGTACCATCCCCACGCGCGACAAAGTAAAGGCTTTTGCCAGGTTCGGGATGTAATGCGGCATGAATTGCTTCACGTCCCACCATGGCAATAGGTGTAGGAGGCAAACCAGGGTTGACGTAAGTATTGTAAGGCGTTGCTTCACGTAGATTCGAGCGAGTCAACTTTCCCTTGTAGCTTTCCCCCATGCCGTAAATCACCGTTGGGTCGGTCTGCAATAGCATATTGAGCGCTAGTCGGCGTACAAAAACACCTGCGATTTGCCCACGCTCTTGAGGAACACCTGTCTCCTTTTCTACCAACGAGGCCATGATAAGCGCCTGATAAGGATCCTTATAAGGCACATCCGCTGCTTTAGCGGCCCATTCTTCTGCCAAGACTTGTTCGAGCCGTTGACTGGCCTGCTTGAGGATGTCGCTGTCACGTGTACCTTTGACATAACGGTAGGTATCCGGGAAGAAGCGGCCCTCTGGATGTAGGCCCGGCTTACCCAGGCGCGCCATGACTTCGCTATCGGAGAGACCCGTCAATGTTTGCTCTATCTTTTCCTGACGAGCCAGCGCGTCGCGTAGCTGACGGAATGTCCAACCCTCTACAAAAGTAATGTTGTACTGAACAACCTCACCCCGCTGCCAAAGCGCAATTAACTCTTGTGCAGTCTGCCCAGGCATAACGCGATATTCGCCGCTATGAAGAGCCTGCCCAGAGACATTGAACCGCCAGTACAGGCGCAGCCAGAAAGCATTGCTTAAAAGCCCCTCAGCCTCTAACTGTCTTAACGTTCCACTTGGAGTAGCTCCTCCAGGAATATCGATCAGACGCTCCTCGTTAACTACTAGCACCTGCTGAAGCGCTTGGTGCTGTAGCCATCCCATCCCACCTATGGCTAACCCAAGCAGAAGCAGGCCGCTCTCAAACATCAGCAACAATTTACGCATTAGGAATCCAGTATTGTTTCAATCTCGCCTTGAAGCTTTTGAGTCAACACGCCAATTGGCCACTCATGTTCAGTGCACGCCCGTACAGGCCAGATACCGTACTGGCTGTTACACATGAATACTTCATCTGCCTTTGAAAACTCGCTCCATGAAAGATCGCGCACCTCGACCTTGATTGATAAGCGAGTCGCCGTACGCATGATCAAGCCTCTCATCACGCCAGCAACACCGCAACGCAACAAAGCTGGCGTGATAAGTACGCCATTGCGCACGATGAAGACGTTACTGAATACCCCTTCAATGACGCGCCCTTCTTGGTCACACATCAACCCTTCAGCAAACATAGGGTCTTGCCACTCCGATCTTGCCAGGACTTGCTCCAGGCGATTCAGGTGTTTGATTCCGGCCAGGCGTGGTTGTATGGCCAGACGGGTAGAACACGGAAACACACGTATCCCGTCCCGGCTGTTTTCAGGCGCATAATAAGGAGCAGGAGATCCCAGCAGTATTCGCTGAGAATTGGCAGGTGAAGGCATAGCATATCCTCGAGCGCCCTCTCCTGCTGTTACGATCAGTTTGGCAACCCCATCACCAATTAGCTGACAGAAAGCAGCTATCTCAGCATCCAGTATTGAATGCTCTACCGTAATTCCGAGACGCTGACATCCCTCTTTAAGACGAGCCAGATGATCATCCAACAGTCGCGGCTTGGCCGAACGCACTCGAATGGTTTCGAACAAGCCATGACCGTAGGCCAGGCCCCGGTCGCGCAACGCTATACCGTTTACAGGCTGGCCATTACACCATTCCAACATTAGTCAACGAAACGGCGGAAAACGAGACTACCGTTCGTACCGCCAAACCCAAAAGAGTTAGACAGACTAATTTCTATCTTTCGCGACTTGGGCTGATGCGGCACGAAGTCCAAGTCGCACCCCTCACCTGGCTCATCCAAGTTAATAGTAGGTGGTGCCACCTGATCACGTAAGGCCAGTACACTGAAAATAGCTTCAACAGCCCCTGCCGCACCTAATAAATGCCCTGTCATCGATTTCGTAGAACTAACCGACAGACGATACGCTTGCTCTCCAAAGACTCTTTTAATAGCTGATGCCTCAGCCATGTCACCAGCTGGAGTTGAGGTACCGTGAGCATTAATATAATGCACCTCATCTGGACTAATGCGCGCATCCTTCAAAGCACTTTCCATACATCGAGCAGCACCTGATCCGTCTTCCGGGGGGGCAGTCATGTGAAAAGCGTCAGCACTCATACCGAACCCAATCAGTTCAGCGTAGATTCGTGCCCCTCGCGCTTTAGCATGCTCTAATTCTTCAAGAATCAAAGCTCCGGCACCATCGGACAATACGAAACCATCGCGATGACGGTCCCATGGTCGACTGGCCTTGGTCGGCTCCTCATTGCGAGTAGATAGTGCACGTGCTGCGCCAAACCCGCCAAGGCCTAACCCGGACGTGGCCATTTCAGCACCTCCAGCCACCATGACATCCGCGTCACCATAGGCAATATTACGGGCAGCCATTCCTACGCAATGCGTAGCCGTCGTACAAGCTGTCGCAATGGAGTAATTCGGTCCTTGTAAACCCAAATGGATAGACAAAAAGCCCGATACCATATTGATGATGGATCCTGGCACAAAAAAGGGAGAAATACGGCGAGGCCCCTGATCCATCAAGGCCTTACAATTATTTTCTATATTGGTGAGACCACCAATACCTGAACCGATCGCAACTCCAATGCGCTCGCGGTTCGCATCCGTTACCTCTAACCCCGAATCACGCATCGCCTGGAAGCTAGCTGCCAGCCCATATTGAATGAAGAGATCAAGTTTCCGCGCTTCTTTCGCTGAAAGATATTTCTCTACATCAAATCCTTTGACCGAACCTCCAAAACGGGTGGCAAAGGCGGAAACGTCCATGTGCTCAATCGGGGCAATACCGCTCCGGCCTGCTAGGATACTGTCCCAGCTGCTCTGCACGTCCACGCCTACTGGCGATACCATGCCCATGCCCGTGATCACGACGCGTCTACGCGACACAACGATTTCCTCATAGCTCGTTTATCCGGTCATCTCAAGTTAATGCACTTGTAACCGTTATATAGAAAAGCCGCACGCCTTTACAGGACGTGCGGCTTTCGTGTTCTAGCGAAGGTACGACTTATTGCTGATGAGCAACAATATAGTCGATAGCTTCTTGAACAGTGGTGATCTTTTCGGCTTGTTCGTCCGGGATTTCGGTCTCGAATTCCTCTTCCAGAGCCATCACCAGCTCAACGGTGTCAAGGGAGTCGGCGCCTAGATCCTCGACGAAGGAAGCGCTGTTGGTTACTTCCTCTTCTTTTACGCCGAGCTGTTCAGCGACGATCTTCTTAACGCGTTCTTCGATGGTGCTCATACCGTGTTTTCACTCCTATGGAAAAATCCGCGCAGCCGGACTGCACGTAAGTGTATAGAAAGGGTTTTCACTATTTCAAGCTGACGCGACATCCTGACCCTTGATCCAAGATTTTGCCAGTCTTGAAAAATACAAAACTTTCGATCTAATGCTGGAAAATCACTTAACTCATGTACATGCCGCCATTCACCGGTACAGTTGCACCAGTGACATAAGCAGCACCATCAGTAGCCAAGAAAGCAACAATCTTGGCAATCTCTTCAGCTTGCCCTAATCGCCCCAATGGAATTTGAGTCAACAGCGCCTCGCGCTGAGCTTCTGGAAGCTCACGCGTCATATCTGTATCGATAAATCCTGGCGCCACGGCATTGACAGTAATAGCCCTGGACCCCACTTCCCGGGCCAAAGCCCGTGTAAAACCTTCAAGACCGGCTTTCGCAGCGGCATAATTCGTCTGGCCTGCATTACCCATGGCACCTACAACGGAGCCTATGCTGATAATGCGCCCCCAACGTGCCTTGGTCATCCCACGCAACACAGCTTTCGACAAACGGAACAAGCTGTTGAGATTGGTATCGATTACATCGAACCATTCATCGTCCTTCATGCGCAGCATCAGATTATCACGCGTGATGCCGGCATTGTTCACTAAGATCGCAGGAGCACCAAATTGCTTTTGGATTTGATCAAGCGCAGCGGCAACCGAAGCCTCATCTGCGACATTCATAATCAAACCGGTTCCTTCGATCCCGCTGCTCTTGAGCGTTTCGGCGATGCGGGCAGCACCATTCTCACTGGTAGCCGTACCGATAACCGTAGCCCCTAAACGCCCCAACTCAAGAGCGATAGCCTGACCAATACCTCGTGTGGCACCGGTAACCAGCGCAACTTTACCTTGAAGGCTCATGTTTTCTCCTTATATCAGGCCAGCACAGCCTGCGCAGCAGCAAAAGCATCGGGTGTATCCAACCCATGGGTCTCAATGCCTTTGACGCAACGCTTGTTCAATCCAGCCAAGACTTTTCCGGGGCCGCACTCTACCAGCTGTGACATGCCTTTGTCCGCAAGCAGTTGAATCGTTTCCACCCAACGCACTGGACTATATAGCTGAGCAAGCACGCTCTGCTTAAGCTCATCCACTGTAGAACTTATAGAGGCATTTACATTCTGAATAACCGGAATCGCTGGCACCTGCCAGTTCAGGCTCTCTATGGACTCAGCAAACCGCTCGGCAGCAGGTCGCATGAGCTCACAGTGCGAAGGAACGCTTACTGGAAGCGCGACTGCACGCTTAGCACCACGCGCCTTACAAAGCGTAATAGCTCGATCTACCGCAGCCGCATTACCAGCAATCACGACCTGGCCGGGCGCATTAAAATTAACAGCGCTTACCACCTCGCCTTGGGCTGCCTCGCTACAGGCCGTCAAAACATCCTGATCTTCCAGACCAAGAATCGCGGCCATAGCACCTGCGCCAGCGGACACAGCGTCCTGCATCAGCTGCCCACGCCGCTCCACAAGCTTTATAGCTTGGGCAAACTCAAGCGAGCCGGCAGCAACCAGGGCCGAATACTCGCCCAAGCTATGTCCAGCAACATAGGCCGGACGATGGCCGCCCTCAGCCTGCCACAATCGCCATAGAGCGATGGAAGCACAAAGAATAGCTGGCTGAGTCTTATCAGTCTGGTTCAGACGGTCTTCCGGTCCCTGCTGCACAAGCATCCACATATCATATCCGAGCGCCTCGGAAGCTTCGGCAAAGGTAGCGCGCACCAAAGGATGCCGAGTTTCCATGGCAGTCAACATGCCCAGCGACTGTGAACCCTGACCAGGAAATACGAAAGCGAAGGAAGCTGACATATTCGATCTCTTTTTGATTTCGTCGAAAACCCATATCTTAGCAAGATGCCTGGGCGTAATCCTGTTTGGATGCCAAGTGCCGCACACCGGTCACACTTGGTGAGCTGACCCACCCTGCAAAGATATAAGCTGTTGAGCCATCCTGCCCATTAGATCATTCTCCACAGCGGTTACAGCACGAGCCAAGGCAGACTGGAAACCTGCCCCATCAGCATTTCCATGACTTTTGACAACCACCCCGTGCAACCCTAGGAAGCCAGCCCCATTACGCTTGTCAGGACGTACTTCGTCTTTGAGCTGCGACAGCAAAGGCTGCGCCAGCATACGAAAGAAATTACTGCCTAAGCGTCCTGCTTCGAGCTCTCGAAGCAGCATCGTAATTAACCCTTCGCTTGACTTTAGCAATACATTACCAACGAAACCGTCACATACGACAACATCAGCCTCTCCACGAAATACTCCGTCACCCTCTACGAAACCGGCGTAATTAATTGTACTCGCCTTAAGTAACTCAGCCGCCTGCTGTACAGCCAGCACTCCCTTAACGTCCTCAGTACCAACATTCAACAAGCATACCCTGGGAGCAACTACTCCATGAGCAGCTGCAACTGCCGCACCCAAATGGGCAAATTGGTATAGATGCTGAGCCGTACAATCAAGATTTGCGCCTAAATCCAATAGAACACATTGCCCATTGGAAACAGGCAAGAGTGTATACATAGCGGGCCGTTCAATACCTGGCAACATGCGTAACGTCTGACGAGCAAAAGCCATCAGCGCCCCTGTATTGCCCGCACTAACACAAGCATCTGCCTGACCGCCAGCCACCAAGTCGAGCGCCACTTTCATAGATGAATCAGATTTGCCACGCAATGCACGTGAAGGCTTCTCTGCCATTCCAACAACCTGACTGGCCGTTTGAACATGCAGACGAGAACTGTCGAAACGGTATGAGTCCAGACAAGGGCGAATTAAGCCCACTTCGCCTACCAGGACTAGCTTGACAGCAGGGTGACTCTTAAGAAATGAAATACAAGCAGGCACAATGCAGCGGGGACCGAAGTCCCCGCCCATTGCATCGACAGCGATGACAGGTAACGACAAGGATTACTCGTCGGAGCCCTTATCAATCACTTTACGACCACGATAAAAACCGTCGGGAGAAACGTGGTGACGCAGGTGAACTTCACCAGTGCTCTTCTCTACGGACAAGGCATTCGGCTCGAGCGCATCATGCGAACGACGCATATCACGGGCGGAACGGGATTTTTTGTTCTGCTGAACAGCCATAACTCATTAACTCCTAAACGTTTGGGTCACGCTTCAACTGCGCCAGTACGCTGAACGGGTTGGCTCGCTTTTCCTCGTCCGCGCTTTCTTCGGGCGCTTCAGGCGCTTCGAATCCTGCTGGATGATGGCAAATGCCCGGCTCATGAGTTGGAATGATTGGCAAGGCGAGTATTAACTCATCTTCCAACAACCCTATCAGATCCAAAGGCTCTTCACCGACTTCCAGTGCGTCATAGCCTTTTGGCAATGCATCCGCCGATTGCCCTTCCCATAACACGGCATATTCATACTCGCCATGAATAGGAAATCCAGCCGGCTCCAAGCATCGCTGACATACCATTTGCACTTCTGTATCCAATTCGCCACGAATGACGACAAGCCTTTGCTCATTGCGAAAAAATTCGAAAGCGGCTTTTACCGTACCTTCCGAACTTGTTAGCTGCTCGCAAAGACGCGGCAAACTGGAAACCGGTAATTCACCCCGAAGAGTAACACCGCGATCAGCCAGTTTACGTGGATCTACGTGAGGTGGAATTGGCCCATTCAACATAAGCGCGCCATTATAGAGACGACCTCAAGCCTGTCAAAGGAAATTAGGCAAAGGGTACTATCCCAAGCCGACTTTTGGTCGTTTATCCCAACCCAGCCCTCAAAGAGACTCATCTATTATGCTCCCGCTAGTATTAGCTTCCGGCTCGCACTATCGACGCGACCTCCTGTCGCGTCTAAATCTGCCTTTCGAACACGAGTCGCCTGACATTGATGAAACACCACTACCTAACGAGACAGCGGAGTCCTTAGTACGACGCCTGTCCGAAGCCAAGGCGCGTACCCTTGCAGCCAAATATCCTGATCATTTGATTATAGGCTCTGACCAGGCTGCCACACTTGAAAACAAAATTCTTGGCAAACCGCTTGTCTTTGAGCGCGCACGCGATCAACTCATGAACGCCCAAGGCAAAAGCGTAACGTTTATGACAGGCCTTTCCTTACTCAATACCCGTACCGGGCACTGTCAATCGGATTGCATTCCTTTTACCGTGCACTTTCGAAATCTAGACGAAGCCACCATTGAACGCTACTTACGAACCGAGCAGCCTTTCGATTGCGCCGGCAGCTTTAAAGTTGAAGGCCTAGGCATCACTCTGTTTCGCTCTACCGAGGGGGAAGACATGACCAGCCTGATCGGTCTCCCCCTGATACGCCTGACTGATATGCTTCTTAAGGAAGCTGTCTTGCTACCTTAATATCTGGATTGGGCCCACTTAACGCAGTACGGGCCCTTGCCAACCCATCATCAAAGCAAGATGCTCGGCAACACTAGTACCAATCCGCTTGGCAAAACGATCGAAGGGTGAGTCCTGAACCGTATAGTCAACTAGCTTTTCCTCTCCAACGATCTCACGCGCCACATAACTGGCACTGCCCAGACCATCAATCAAGCCCAACTCTAAAGCTTGCTCGCCAGACCAGACCAAGCCGGAAAAGAGCTCAGGATGCCCTTCCACCTTCAAACGATCACCCCGCCCCCTTTTGACACTATCAATGAACTGCTGATGCGTAGTGTTCAAGACCTGCTGCCAAAAGCGAGTTTCCTCTTCTTTAGCCGGCTGGAAAGGATCCAAAAAGGCCTTATGCTCTCCAGAGGTATAAACGCGCCGCTCTACCCCTAGCTTATTCATGGCCTCAACAAACCCGAACGAGGCTGCCGTAACACCAATGGAGCCAACCAAACTGGCTTTATCCGCATAGATAGCATCAGCTGCACTAGCAATATAATAGGCTCCGGAAGCCCCCAGATCTGAAATCACAGCGTACAATTTGATATCTGGATGCAACGCACGAAGCCGTTTAATCTCATCATAAACATAACCTGACTGAACCGGACTACCGCCAGGGCTGTTGATACGCAAAACGACCGCTCGGACACTGGAGTCATCGAAAGCCTTGCGTAAGGCGCCAACAATATTGTCCGCGCTAGCCTGCTGATCGTCTGCAATCGTGCCCTTCACTTCAATGAGCGCTGTATACCCACCCTCATGTGAAGCTTCGGAGGTAAGATCCGACAGAGGAACGAATAAGGCCAGCATGATGAAAAGATAAGTAAACGTCAGAAACTTGAAAAAAATCCCCCACCGCCTAGCTCTGCGCTGCTCATGCACGCTAGCTAACATGGTCTTTTCGATAAGCTTCCAGCTTTTCTCATCAGCCGGTCGATCCTGCGCTTTCCAATCGTCTGCCATTGAAGAGTCCTAACTGTTTTATCGTTCGCTGCGTACCAGCCAAGTGCGCAACTCATTGAAATGATCGATGACCATACGCGGCTTATAATCACGCAACACATGAGACGGTTGCGCCCCATAACTGACCGCAACAGAATCCATTTGCGCCCTACGAGCCATTTCTAGATCAAATGCCGCATCGCCGATCATGAGCGCCCTGGAAGAATGCGTCGAACAATGCGCCAGAATTTCGTTAAGCATAAGCGGGTCAGGTTTGCTTGCAGTTTCATCCGCGCAACGGGTGACATCAAAAAAATGTGACAACCCCTTAGATGCCAGCGCACGATTCAAGCCTTGACGACTTTTCCCGGTTGCGACAGCCAGCCAATACCCTTGTGACCGGAAAGCCTGCAGCGCCTCAGTTACACCATCAAACAAGGGAGAGGGCTCTTGATCGTGCAGGATGAAATATTGGCTATAACATTGACGAAAACTTTCTACCGCCTCGCCTTCTAACTCAGGATAAAGCGTGGAAATGGCCTCGGGCAAACCCAGACCAATAATAGCTTTTATGGAGCTGGCGCTTCGTGCAGGCAGGCCCAGCTCTTTCGCCGCCGCCTGCATTACATGGATGATACGCTCAATGGAGTCACATAACGTACCGTCCCAATCAAATATCAGCAGATCATAGCTAGCCATCCAATCGGCCCACTGTGGTACTCCACATGTCATCGACAGGAGCCGTTAATTGCAATTCCCCGCCCTCGGGCAGTGGTATACGCAGGCTAGCGGAGTGTAAAAACAACCGCCTGCCACCTAACTCGCGGATCTCATGCGAAAAAGATTCATCACCATATTTAGGATCGCCGGCTATGGCATGCCCCGCATGCTTGGCATGTACCCGAATTTGATGAGTGCGCCCAGTAACCGGCTTTGCCTCTACTAATGTCGCAAAATCGCCATAGCGTCGAAGCACCCTGAACTCAGTCAAGGCATCCTTACCCTCAACATTTACCTCGACCATACGCTCACCAGAGCGCAGGTTGTTTTTCATAAGAGGTGCACGAATCTGCTTTTTCGCAGCTGGCCAATGCCCTCGGACCAAAGCATGGTAACGCTTATCGACACCATCACCTCGCAGCGCCTCATGTAGGTGCCTCAGCATGCTTCGCTTCTTTGCGATCATAAGCAGCCCCGAGGTATCCCGGTCCAGGCGGTGGACTAACTCAATATCACGTGCCTCCGGACGCAACTGTCGAAAAATTTCAATAACGCCTTGGCTGATACCACTGCCACCATGCACAGCAATACCGGCAGGCTTGTTGATCACGATAAGGGCCTTGTCCTCATAGACAATAGCTGCCTCCATGCGCTCAAGCCAGCCCTGTGATACAGGCACTGGTTCGTCACGCTCTGCCAGGCGCATGGGCGGAACCCGGATAATATCGCCAGCCTGCAAACGATAGTCAGGCTTGATTCGCCCCTTGTTCACGCGCACTTCGCCTTTACGCAAAATACGATAGATAAGTGTTTTCGGCGCACCTTTGAGCTGAGTGCGCAGGTAATTGTCGATACGCTGGCCAGCCAGCTCCGACGGCACTTCGAAAAGCTGCACGCCGGTATTTTGCGAAGGAAGATTGGTCATGAACATATAATAGCAATTTCCACTTAATTGAAGCACTTAATGGTTGCTGTTATAGTCCGGAAGCCATTAACCCTGGCATGACATAAAGTGTGCGAATGCACTTCCCTGTCATAAACATGTTCTGTGGGCGTCAGGCCGTCCTTGGAGTGGCTCACCTCATCCATAGCAGTAGGTAAACCACTCAAAAAATGCCTTGAACCAAAACACCGTGCCCACTGTTGAATTGTGTGAGCGCAAAAAACAACCGCTCCGGATTCTGCGAGCGGCACCTGATTCCTGAAGGATGTGTGCAGGGTGGAGATGCACAAACCATGGAGTGCGTAGCCAAAAGCTGGCATAGACGCCAAATGTCCGCCTCCATCGGTCTGATTCCTCCTCCTGACTGTTTGACGTTGCTGCTGTTACGACAGCCAGCAGGAGACGTAGTCGCGGCTCGGCACGACCGAGTGCTGCTGGACACGGAGGCGGACCGCTCTGTTTCCGATACGATCCCAAGCACCGACCCTCGGAGAGTCGTGTGTGCCGAACGCCGTTTCCGGTAGCCCGGAAACCGACGGTATTACATGAAAAGAATGCTCATTAACGCCACGCAGCCTGAAGAACTGCGTGTTGCCCTAGTCGATGGCCAGAAGCTGTTTGATCTAGACATTGAATCTGGCAGTCGCGAGCAAAAAAAAGCCAATATTTATAAAGGTCGCATTACCCGTATAGAGCCCAGCCTGGAAGCAGCCTTCGTAGATTTTGGCTCCGAACGTCACGGCTTTCTTCCCCTCAAGGAGATCTCCCGGGAGTACTTCAAGAAAGCTCCAGAAGGTCGTATTAATATTAAGGACGTGCTCTCCGAAGGCCAGGAAGTCATCATCCAGGTTGAAAAAGAGGAGCGCGGCAACAAAGGCGCGGCACTGACCACCTTTATCAGCCTGGCAGGCCGTTACCTGGTCCTGATGCCCAACAACCCTCGTGCGGGTGGTATTTCTCGCCGTATTGAAGGTGAAGAGCGCAACGAGTTACGCGAAGCACTCAATGGCCTGGACGTTCCAGGGGATATGGGACTGATCGTGCGCACTGCCGGTCTCGGTCGTAGCACTGAAGAGCTGCAGTGGGACCTAGATTATCTCCTGCAACTGTGGACAGCCATCAAAGATGCTTCGGTTGAGCGCAGCGCTCCCTTCCTGATTTACCAAGAAAGCAATGTCATTATCCGTGCCATCCGCGACTATCTACGCCAAGACATTGGCGAGGTCCTTATTGATAGCATCGAGGCCCAGGAAGAAGCCCTAAGCTTTATCCGTCAGGTCATGCCTCAATACCAGAGCAAGATCAAGCTCTATCAGGATAGCGTCCCCCTGTTCAATCGCTTCCAGATCGAAAGCCAGATCGAGACAGCTTTCCAGCGCGAAGTAAAATTGCCTTCAGGCGGCTCTATCGTAATCGACCCAACCGAAGCCTTGGTGTCTATTGATATTAACTCAGCTCGTGCAACCAAGGGCGGAGATATCGAAGAAACCGCTTTGCAGACCAACCTGGAAGCCGCTGAGGAGATCGCGCGCCAGTTGCGTCTACGGGATATTGGCGGCCTGATTGTCATCGACTTCATCGACATGACGCCCGTCAAGAATCAACGCGCCGTAGAAGATCGTATGCGTGAAGCTCTTGAGGCCGACCGCGCTCGCGTTCAAATCGGACGCATTTCACGTTTCGGTCTTTTGGAAATGTCCCGTCAACGTTTGCGTCCTTCTCTTCGAGAGACCAGCGGTATTGTCTGCCCACGCTGTAATGGACAAGGCATTATTCGGGATGTTGAATCGCTGTCGCTGGCTATTTTGCGCCTGATTGAAGAGGAAGCCCTGAAGGACCGTACCGCAGAAGTACGTGCGCATGTACCTATACAGGTAGCGTCATTCCTACTAAATGAAAAGCGCAACAGCATTACCAAGATCGAACTACGTACTCGGGTTCGTATCATCATTCTTCCAGATGATCACCTCGAAACACCACACTTTGAAGTTCAGCGTCTGCGTGACGACAATCCTGAGTTGATGAATGGCCAATCCAGTTATGAAATGGCTCATTTAGAAGTTGAGGAAGCTCAGCCCGTTAGCGCGACTCGTAGCCTGGTTCGTCAAGAGGCCGCCGTTAGGGTTGCTCCGGAGCGTACGCCAGCACCACAAATCGAAGAGCCTGCTAAACAAGCTCACCAGCCGGAGCCCAGCCTGTTCAAAGGGCTCGTAAAGTCGTTGGTAAGCTTATTTGCTGGCAAGACGGAAGAGCCCGCCCCTGCACCGGAAAAGGCTAAACCTGCCAGTGAAGCTCGCCGTGCGGAAGAACGCCGCAATGGGCGTCAGCAGAACCGCCGACGTGACAACCGCCGTGACGAAGAGCGTAAACCACGTGAGGAGCGCCAGCCTCGCGAGGAGCGCGCTGTACGCGAAGAACGCCCCGTCAAGGAAGAGCGCACTCCACGAGAGGAACGCCAACCGCGTGCCGACCGCCCACCACGCGCTGAGCGCCAACAGGCCCGTGAAGAAGCCGAGGCACGCAACGACGCCCTACTGAATGCAGAGTCGAATACTGAAGAAGAACTGCTTGAACAGGGTGACGAGCATGAAAACGATGAGCGCCCTCGCCGTCGCTCTCGCGGTCAGCGCCGTCGTAGTAATCGCAGAGAGCGTCAACGTGACGTTAACAGCGAAAACAGCGAAAACAGCGACAATGAGGCCGAGGAAGTTACTTCTAGCGAGACTGGAGAACAGGCAGACCCGCGCGAGCAGATTCCTGCCAGCGCAGCCGTCGTAGTCGAGAGTGTCAATGCGGAAGCCGCACTAGCCACCATTCACAAGCACACCGACAGAGCACAGGCACCTGTAGATATCACGCCCAACAAGGACGAAACATCGATATCTTATGAAACGCCCGCGAAGAGCCTGACACCAACAGCAACGGAGCAAGCATCAGCACCCGAGACCGAGACCGAGACCGCTACTACGGCCACGCCTGAAAGCCAGAAAGCTGTTACACCCGAAACGTCGGTTTCGACGTCTGACGCCCCGATGCCTGCCCCAGGTAACGCTTCGGAGCCAGTTAGCGCCGAGGTGAAGCCGTCCGTCTCAAGCGAGACAAAGTTGCCTGAAAGCTCTCAGAGTTCAACTACGGCCAGCAACCACCCCGTATCGATGCCTGCCAGTACAGGTCGTGCCGCCAATGACCCTCGTGAGCGCCGTCGCCTACAGCGTGAAGCGGAGCGTCTTGCCAGAGAGGCTGAACTCTTGACAGCCCAGACTCGCAGCCAGGACATCGGCTCATCCATTGAGAATGCGAGCTCTCGTTCAACTGCAGATGCTATGCCTGCAACGCCAGTATTGGCGGCCGACTCTGAACCTGTAGTCGAGATTTCTGCTCCTAAAGTAAACGCCTCCGCTATTGAAACAGCTGCTGACTATGAAAAAGGCGCATCTGAGGCTACTTCTCAGCCAGCAACAGTTCAGCCCGAAACCATCAAAACGGAGCCGTCGCAATCATCAGCCGAGATTGTGACACCAAGCACCCAAAGCCTGGTTCAGCTACCAGAAACTATGGTTGAGGAGTCTGAAATTCCAGCCAACGCGTCAGGCAATACAACCGCTACCGTAGCCGAGGCACCTGAAGGTACTAAAGAGCAAGATAAAGAAGAACCCAAGCCTCAGGGCTAAGCTTTTGCTGATAAAAAAGGGATGCCCTGGCATCCCTTTTTCTTTCAACGTTTCTAAAGCTTTAAGTCAGCGTCCCTGGCTCCATTTCAAGCGTCACTGAAAACCGCTGCGCTATATCAATCTTAATCCGCTCGGCCAGTTGCATGACCTCATGACCAGTACCCCCTCCACGGTTTACCAAGACTAATGCTTGCCGATCATGTACGCCTATCGCTCCGTCCCGATACCCACGCCAGCCCGCTTTATCAATAAGCCATCCCGCAGCCAGCTTGCTTCTGCCATCGGGCTGCGGATAAAGGACTACATCAGGATAACGGAGCTTGAGGTGTCGAGCTGTCTCCTTGTCTACAACAGGATTTTTGAAAAAGCTGCCAGCATTGCCAAGCATGGCTGGATCAGGAAGCTTTTCGCGGCGAATGGCGCTGACAGCCTGACTGACTGCTTCAGGCGTAGGCACAATAATGCCCATTTCATCGAGTTTTTGTCTGATGGGACCGTAATCCAAACGCAGATTAGGATTACGACTTAGCCGAAAGCGGACCCGCAAAACAATCCACTTCCCAGGCTCAGCCTTGAAGCGGCTTTCACGGTAAGCAAACGCACACTCTTCCAGCGAAAACTCTTGTAGCGACTCACTCTCCCGCGCCAAAGCAGTCAAACCCGCAAATACGTCTTTAAGCTCGACGCCATAGGCACCAATATTCTGAATCGGTGAGGCGCCAACCGTACCGGGAATAAGACTCAAGTTTTCGAGACCAGACAAACCTAGCGCCAACGTAGCGTCTACCAGTGTCTGCCATGATTCTCCAGCTTCGGCCTCGATGATAACCGCCCCGTCCTCCGACTCGCTCAACAAGCGAATACCGCGACTGGCCATATGTAGCACCAGCGCATCGATATCTTCTGTCAGTACCAAATTACTGCCGCCGCCAAGCACATACAAAGGGACGTCATGCTGCTTGGCAAATGCCAATGCCTCGCATACATCCTTATCCTGGCTGGCCTTTGCATAAAAGCGGGCCGTGACATCGAACCCAAATGTATTTAAAGGTTTTAGCGAAACCTGCTCCTGCACGACAAGACTCAAGCGGCCTCCTCTATGCTCGCTATCAAGGCCTGACACCCTGTCTCGATCAATTCGATGACCTGGGCAAACCCATCCATCTCGCCAAAATAAGGATCCGGAACTTCCGCTACAGGTAAACCGTAACGACGCAAGAACAAGTCCAGCTGAGCAGTACTTGCCTGCGGGCGCAATGCCTCAAGACGAGAAAGATTATCCTGATCCATAGCCAGGATCAGATCGAAACGATGGAAGTCATCCACCGCCACCTGTCGAGCACGCAGTGATGAAAGATCATATCCTCGTGCAGCCCCAGCCTCGATAGCACGTTGGTCAGGTGCCTTTCCAACATGCCAGTCACCCGTGCCAGCAGAGTCCACGCTTACTCGATGCGATAGTTTTTTTGACAAAAGCTGTTGAGTCAACACTGCTTCAGCCGTGGGTGAACGGCAAATGTTTCCCATACAAACGAACAAAATGCGCATGTCAGCCCCCTAGAATACGGCGAACACGCTCCAGATCTTCAAGCGTGTCGACACCCGCTTCCGGTGGCTCAATAGCATCCGCCACATGGATTCTAACGCCGTTCCAGAGTGCGCGTAATTGTTCTAGAGCTTCAGTACGCTCCAACCCACACGCCCCCCACCGAACAAAATCTCGCAAGAAGCCTGCTCGATAAGCATACAAGCCAATATGTCGCCTATAAGGCACTTCGGACGGCAAGGTATCACGCGATAAGGCAAAGGCGTCCCGAGCCCATGGCAGCGGCGCACGGCTGAATGTCAATGCCAGACCCTGCCGATCACTAGCGACCTTGACGACATTCGGATTGAACAGCGCCTCTATGTCTGTAATAGGCTCAGCCAGCGTTGTGATACCTGCTTCCGGGTGATTGATGAGATTGACAGCCACTTGATCGATAATCGCCGGTGGAATCAAAGGCTCATCGCCTTGAACATTAACGACGATAACATCGTCCGGCAAGGCAAGTAGATCTGCGACCTCAGCCAAACGATCCGTACCCGAAGCATGCTCAGCAGACGTCAGGACGGCATGAGCTCCAAAGCGTGTACAGGCCGAGAGGATATCTGTATGGTCCGTTGCCACTACAACCTGTTGAGCCTGACTGCGACGCGCCTGCTCCCATACATGCTGAATCATGGGCTTGCCCATAATATCTTGCAGGGGCTTGCCTGGCAGTCGCGTGGAAGCTAATCGTGCCGGAATGACTACCGTAAAAACTGGGCTCATTTATCGAGACGCTCATCAACAGTTAGGACTCTGGCCTCGCTTTCCAGCATAACCGGGATGCCATCACGAACGGGAAAAGCCAGGCCAGCAGCCTTACTGATCAATTCGGTCTTGTCCTCACTTAGGATTAAGGGACTTTTGGTTACTGGGCAGGCAAGAATATCAAGAAGCTTAAGATCCATACGGAGGTCCTTAAATAATGAGGGAGCGGCATACTTAATGTGGTAACAAGCCATCCAGCCAAGTATCTAGCCAGGAAACGAATGCAGAAGATGGCTGGGCTTCAATCGCCAGATACCACCAGTCAGGCGTCGCAAATTCCCTACATTTAACAGCGTCCTTTTCAGTCATGACAACTGGCCAGGCGGGCTGAAAACGTAGCTGCTCAGCGGTATAAATTGCATGGTCTGGGAAAGCATGCGCGACAGGACGCCAGTGTAGCGTTTCAAGAGTCGTGAAGAAACGCTGTGGATTACCGATGCCAGCCACAGCATGTACTTCTTGTCCTGGAGAGAAATAATTGAGCGGGCGCCGCTCACCACTTACTAAATTGACCAGCGTGCTCGGTTTTAGCTGAACAGCATAACCGTCTTCAGTATCGGCCCTTGCTCCGGTCTGAAGCACTGCATCAACACTCTGGATACGCTCAATAGGCTCCCGCAAAGGCCCTGCTGGCAAGCAATGACGATTACCAAACCCTCGAACTGCGTCAACCATGACAAGCTCTAAATCCCTTGCCAGCGCATAGTGCTGCAGTCCGTCATCGCTCAGAATGAGATCTAACTGCTCGGCTTTGAGCAAAGCTTTTACTGCGTCAGGACGGTTAGGGTCGATCATGATGGGAGCTCCGGTGCGCTGAGCAATCATAAGCGGCTCATCACCTACCACAGCGGGTGACTGATCAGCAGTTACCTGCCAGGGAAACTCTGGGGGCTTTGCACCGTAACCACGACTAACAATACCTACACGCAACCCACGCGCACGGCAGTGATCGACTAACCATAGAATCATGGGTGTCTTACCGGTCCCCCCTACAGTGAGATTACCCACAATGAGGACTGGAACCGGCGAGACAAAAGTATTGAGCTCTCCATCCAGAAAGCGCCGCCGCTTGCGGCGGGCAAACTGGCAATACAGCAGCTCAAGAGGCCGAAGCAACCTGAGAGCCGGATGATCTCGATACCAAGCCCTGAGTAGGCGGGACGAAAGGCTCACGGCTTTTCAGCCCGAGCCTCGATGGTTGTGAAACGCAACCGCGAGAATCCCAGCTTACCAGCTGCATCCATGGCCGTTATAACGGTTTGATGCGGCGCACGGCCATCAGCTGAAATAATCAGAGGCAGCGTATTGTCACCTGCCGATTCTCGCTGTAGAGCGGTCATCAGTGATGTAAGGTCGCTCTGAACGAGAGCCTTGTCGTTAAGAGCAAACTTTCCATCCGCTGTAATACTAATCTCTAGGGACTTAGTCGCATTTGGCTCTGCAGGCTGCGCGCTATCTGCTTCCGGCAGTTCCAGCTTCATCTGGCTAGGTTTATTGAATGTCGTTGTCACTACGAAAAACAATAACAGCACAAACACAACGTCAATTAGGGATGCCAGATTGATAAACGCCTCGTCCCGGGCAGCGCTCCCAGTTCTACGACGAAACTTCACGCCTTGGTATCCTCTGCGGCTGCGAAGTCCACTTCGCGATCCCCCATGACCATCTCGACCAGCTTGACGGACTCCTGCTCCATCGAAACCACTAACTCATCTACGCGACGTAGCAAGAAACGATGGAAAAACACTGCCGGGATAGCCACTAAAAGACCTGCAGCAGTAGTCAGCAGAGCCTTCGAAATACCACCAGCGAGTACAGGAGCATTGGCCATGCCATCACTCATGAAACCACTAAAGATCTCGATCATACCGAAAACGGTACCTAGGAGCCCCATCAAGGGCGCCATGGCTGCAATCGTACCAAGTGCGTTCAGGTAACGCTCGAGCTCATGAATAATGCGACTACCCGCCTCCTCGATAGACTCTTTCATGATTTCGCGACCATGACGAGAATTAGCCAACCCGGCCGCCATGACATCTCCCAAAGGAGAATTAGCACGTAACTCACGCAACTTGTCACTTGTAAGTGAATTATCCTGAAGCCAGCGCCATACCTGAGCCAACAGGTTTGGCGGGACTACCCGAGAGCGGCGTAAAGCCCAGAAACGCTCAGCCACAATCGCCGTCCCGACAACAGAACACAGAAGTATTGGCAGCATCATCCAGCCGCCCGCTTTCACCAGTTCGAACACGCCTTGAACTCTCCCCTTTCAAAAGTGCGCCACTCTAGCACGAAGCGTTAATCAATTTTCTCGCCAAAAATACCGCTTCTGACGAGCGCCTTGCGGAAGGTCACGCTTTCCTAACGTAAATGTTAACGCACCACTCATTGCCGTATCGTATACCCGAACACCCGCCGCCTCGTAGCGTGCCAGTGTAGACGGATGTGGATGCCCGAAAGAATTGTACCGCCCACGAGAGAGCAATGCGGCACTGGGCGCAACTGCTGCAATAAAGGCGGCACTTGAAGAGCTACGACTGCCATGATGTGGTATTACCAGCCAATCGGCATGTATATCACGCCCAGAAGCTATGATTCGGCGCTCCGTCTGCTGATCGATATCACCTGTCAGAAACAAGCGCTCCCCACTAGCTTCGACCAAGAGCAGACAAGAAGCAGCGTTTCCCTTGGCGTCAGGAGCTGGCTGCCAGGTCGTGAACATAACCCCGTTCCAGAGCCAGCGCATATCATGGCATGACTGCGGCCCAAGTACAGGAGGGATACGTAAAGGCTCTCCACTAAGCACACGACCAACTGTCATTCCCTGCGCCACTGCAAGTGCGCCGCCTGCATGATCAGCATCTCCGTGACTGAGTATCATCATATCGAGCCGGCCAATCCCCATGGATTTGAGCGCAGGGACGACTACCCATTCACCCGTATCGAAATCACCTGATTTAGGCCCTGCATCGTAAAGCAACACATGATCTCGCGTCTGGACAAGCACTGAGAGCCCTTGGCCTATATCCAGCACGCGAATAGTGGCGACTCCAGGAGCCGGAAGGTAGAGAGGTGGCCAACAGAGCGGCGCCGCTAAAAACAATCCTAACCCACGAAGCGGGAAGCCTTCGGGCGCAAGCAGAACCAGCAATCCAAGCATGCCCATTACCAATGCCCAGACAGGCGCCTGGGTAGGCTGCCACGCCGGAGCAATCTCAGCGATCCAATGCAATACGATAAACAACAGATGCAACGCTCCGCCAGCCAAGGACAGACAGAGCATTCCTAGAGAAGGTAGCACTAGCAAAAGTAGCGCTCCGCCCAGGGCCGCCGGTACGACCAACAGATCCACCCAAGGCACTGCAATGAGGTTAGCCAGAGGCCCAGTGATACTAATGGGCAGCCCTAGTGCCATAAGTAAAGGGGCCAGTCCTACAGCCATCATCCATTGGGCGCGCCCCCAGGTTCGCCATGGACTCCAAGTGCCCAACCGACCACCGAAGATCCAGATCAGCATCCCTACAGCCGCAAAAGACAGCCAGAACCCTGGTAGTAAACTGACTAACGGATCGAAGGCTAAGACAACTGCCAGTGCAATGCTGACCGGCGTCCATATATTGAGATGGCGAAAACGCAGACGCCATAACATCACCAGACCGATCATGACGCATGCTCGTCTGACGGGGACATCAAATCCAGCTAGCACGCCATAACTCAGCGCTACGCTCAAGGACAAGACACAAGCCAAAGGTAGCCAAGGCAAGCGACTCGGCCAGCAACCAAGTCGGGCCAATAGGGCCACGCCTGCAAATATAAAACCGGCCAGCAAAGTGATGTGCTGGCCTGAGATCACCATAAGATGGGTCGTACCAGTATCACGAAGCAACTGCCAATCACGGGTAGAAAGCCCCGAGCCATCGCCTAGGATCAGCGCCGAAAGGCCACCATTGCGACCGTACGCATCCACTTCGAGAAGACGATGTCGCAACCGGTCTCGCCAAGCATCCAGGCTTTGCTGCCCTGCTATCCGCTGTCCTGCCTTGACCGAGCCAGTTGCACCGATACGATGGGCCAGTAACCAAGCCTCAGTGTCCGAGCCTTGAAAATTGACTACCCCATAAGGCTTTTTCAGCTCAACCGCCAAACGCCAGCGCTCCCCTGCCTTTACTTCAGGCGCGTGGCGCCATGACACTCGAATCAATGAAGGTAACTCACCCCGACGACTGGTCGCTTTCTCGACAAGGAACCGTGTTGAATCCTGCCGCTTTTCAGGCAGGCCACTTACACGGCCCTCAATCCAAAGCGTACGACCATCAAACGTCTCGACCAAACGATCATCAAGAGCATACTGGGCAGCGGTACAGGCCCAGCATAAGCCCAACAAGAAGCTTCCTACTGGATAAGCTCGAGTCAGTAACAGAGCTGCACTCAGTAGAGCTATTGCGACCAATAACTCGCCAGGAGGCAACGTTGGTAAAAATCGCAGGACCAATAGCCCTACCATGAAAGCGATCATCCCTGAACGCATGACCTCGTTCCTTGAAGTCAACCTTTGATAAGCAGCTGAAGTCTCTCAGCCAAGATATTTAACTTTTGATTAGTCGTTCATCGAATAACTCAAGCCCTGGCAGAATCCTACCTATCATGCAGCTCCTTCGGCATAGCCTTCATTTATTGGTAATAACGCTACGCTCAATCATAACGCAACGCTTCAGCCGGCTCCGTCTGTGAGGCCCGCCAAGCGGGATAGAGCGTAGCCAAAAAGCTCATGCATAGGGCAGCCGAACAGATCAGTATTACATCCTCAACCTGTAAGTCTGAGGGCAGGTTGCTGATAAAGTACATATCGGAGCCGAATAATTTATGGCCAGCCAGCGCTTCCAACGCAGAGATCCATGTACTGATATTAAGGGCAGAAATTACTCCTAGTACAGTGCCTACAGCAGTACCTACAACGCCAATCACAGTTCCCTGAACCATGAATACGAACATAATCTGGCGAGGCGTAGCTCCCAGAGTACGCAAGATTGCGATATCAGCTTTCTTATCGGCCACTACCATGATCAACGTAGCGATGATATTGAAGGCGGCCACCGCCACGATCAGCAAAAGTAGCAACCCGATCATAGTCTTTTCCATCCGCATGGCCTGGAACAAGCTGCCTTGAGTACTGGTCCAGTCCTGTGCTCGGTATCCGTTGCCCAGCGCCTGAGCGACCTGATGTGAGTATTCCGGTGCCTTGAAGAGATCGTCTACTGCCAGGCGGACACTTTGGACAAGGTTAGGCTCCCACCCCTTGAGGAGTGCGGCATCAGCAACATTGATTAGGCCCAGCGAGCCATCCAGCTCCGCTCCCACCTTGAAGATACCGACGATGGTGAAACGCCGCATACGAGGTGTAATGCTGCCAGCAGCAGAGGTTACCTCAGGCACGATCAGCGTAACCTTGTCACCTATGTCGATCTGAAAGCGATGGGCAGTGATCTCACCAATGATCATTCCAAGTTCACCGGCTTTTAAATCGTCAAGGCTTCCACGTACCATCCGGTCACCGATAATAGAGACGCTCCGCTCCAACTGAGGGTCCACACCATCTACTAGAATCGGCTGCATACGCCCCCGCTGCGAGAGCATGCCCTGTAAAGGTGTATAGGGTACGGCTGCCAGGACATGAGGCTGAGCTATAGCTTTGGCAGCAACACTTTTCCAATCCGAAAACGGCCGCTCAGCGCTCAAGGTGGCATGCGGAACCATACCTAGAATGCGCGTACGCATCTCGTGTTGGAAACCGTTCATGACAGATAACACGAGAATCATGGCCAGCACACCTAAGGCCAGACCAATCATGGAAACCAAAGAGAAAAAAGAAATGAACGACTTGCGTCGTTTGGCCCGCGTGTAACGCAGCCCAATGAAAAGGGATAGAGGTCTGAACATAACGCCCGATACCGCTCGGTAAAATGAAAACGTCCGACTAAGCCGGAACTAGGTGTCCTTCTTCCAGGCGCAGCGTACGATCCATCTGCCCAGCTAACGCAGGATCGTGCGTGACAACCAAGAAAGCCGTACGTAGCGATGTGGACAGCTCTAACATTAACTGTTGGATACCATGCGCCGTATGCTGGTCCAGGTTGCCTGTAGGCTCATCCAACAACACTAGCTTCGGCTCGTTTACCAACGCCCGTGCAATAGCCACCCGTTGCCGTTCACCGCCTGATAACTCAGCAGGCTTATGATGCAAGCGATGGCCTAGCCCTACCCGCTCTAACAATGTCGTAGCGCGACGCCGTGCCTCGGGAATGGCCATTTTCCCAATTAAAAGAGGCATGCACACGTTTTCCAAAGCTGTGAACTCTGGAAGCAGATGATGGAATTGATAGACGAACCCCATTGCGCGGTTGCGTAGAAGGCCTCGAGCCCGCTCATTCAGGGCTGATAATTCCTCACCGGCCAGCCAGACACTGCCTTCGCTAGGCGTATCGAGCCCACCTAACAAATTCAGTAACGTGGTCTTGCCCGATCCAGAGCTGCCTACGATCGATACTCGCTCGCCAGGACGCAGATCGAGCTCTACATTTTTGAGCACTTCCACTGTCTGCGGACCCTCTTCGTAGCGCTTACCTAAATTCAGGCAGCGCAGGACGGATTGTTCATTCATAACGCAACGCCTCGGCAGGCTGGGTGCGAGCCGCACTCCAGGATGGATACAAGGTAGCCAGGAAACTCAGCAGCAACGAGGCGCCACAGACCAGAATCACATCATGGATCTGAAGTTGTGAGGGCAGGTAGCTGATGAAATACACTTGTGCATTAAGAAAATGATGCCCGGTCGCCTGCTCGAACCAAGCGATAAGACCACTGATATTAAGCGCAGCAACGATCCCTAATACACATCCCAATAACGTTCCGATCACACCAATAACAGTGCCTTGAACCATAAAGATCCACATGATCTGCCAGGGCGTTGCACCCAGCGTACGCAGAATGGCAATGTCAGAAGTCTTATCGGTAACGACCATTACCAGTGTTGAAATAATATTAAAAGCCGCTACGGCCACAATCAGCAAAAGCAGCAGACCGATCATGGTTTTTTCCATTCCTATGGCTTGATAAAGATTGCCATGGCTACGGGTCCAGTCTCGTGCATAGTAATCATTGCCAGAAAGGGTCTGGACGATTTCCCAAGCTACCTGAGGCGCCTGGAAGAGATCATCCAATTTCAAACGGACCCCCTGCACCTGATTAGGCTGCCACCGTTGCAAACGTGCGGCATCCTCTACATGGATGAGTCCGACTGAACCGTCCAACTCTCCTGCTCCTACACTGAAAATACCAACAACAGTAAACCGCTTCATGCGTGGAAACATGCCAGCTGGTGTGACGGCTACTTCAGGAGCGATGTAGGTTACCTTGTCACCTATTTTGACCCCGAGCTTTTCAGCAGCCAGCGTTCCGATGATGACGCCAAACTGACCTGGCTTTAGCGCATTAAGGTTACCTTCGCGCATAAAGTCACCAATAATCGAGACTTTGCGCTCTTCAACCGGATCAATAGCATTCAGCAGAACGGTTTGTACTGCTTTTTCCTGAATCAACATCCCCTGCAGTTGAGTAAAAGGCGCTGTAGCTGTCACATGAGGATTTTTCATGGCTCGATCAGCCACAGCGTGCCAATCGTCTATAGGCTGATAAGACTCAACAGTAGCATGCGGCACCATACCCAGAACTCGGGTCCGCATTTCATGATCGAAGCCATTCATAACAGAAAGTACGACGATCATGACCAAGACGCCTAAAGCCAGCCCAATCATGGAAGTTAGCGAAATGAACGATACGAAATGGTTTCGTCGCTTGGCACGCACATAGCGCATACCGATATAAATAGGAAATGGTCTAAACATATCCAGACTTAAGCAGGAATGAGACGTAGACGAGTCGCGTGATATTTATCAAGGTCAGACCAGCTCTTTTGGGAGCGTGTGTACCTGAGTAATGGACGCACGTCTGTATGTTGTACACCCTGACCGAGGACCCACACTGCATACATCGCCTTCGCATTGCGCTCATGTACGCCTAGCAAGGCCTTGCAAGCAAGGATTACACTCAGCCTTTCGATCATCGCTGTGGGTTTATCATGACCACCTCTGACGCGGATGAACGCCGCGAATACTATCGCATCACTGACTCCATCGCACTGGAAATCACCCTGCTGGATGGATCTGCATCTGATGCAGTACCTAATGCCTCGCCTTTGTTCGACTTGTTGAGCGAAATGCATCTGCTCGAATTTGAATCGCAGCACCTGCTGCGTAATCTAAACGAGCGTGATCGTCCCGTTGCAGCCTGCCTCAAACTATTCAGCAAGCGGCTTGATTTGCTAGGCCAGGCTTTGACCTGGAATTTGACGCATGAAATAGGAGAGGCTCAAACCGTCGTACTATCGGAGGGAGGCCTTAGCTTTACCCATCAGACGTCCTTTCCCCTAGGTAGCCTGCTGGGATTACGTATGATTCTTATGCCTCAAGGGCTGGGCCTGCAACTCACGGCTGAAGTGATTCACTGCCAAGAAAGCACTAAAGGTAAATATGAGATTGGCACTCGCTTTCCTGATATCAGTGACTCCCAGCGTCAACTTCTGGCTCGCCATATCATCAAAAAACAAGCCCATGATCGGCGTACGCTCAGAGCACAGCCTGGAGAGCTCTGATCCATGAAGCTCACTCAAATCATCGTGTTCATGGCAGCGATGCCCATCGCCACGATAATGGCTGAAACAATTAGCATTCCTATTAGTCAACAAGGCGACCAACGCATCGTCTTGCCTCGCCCCGGTGAAAGTCAGAGCGCCGTGCTAGAGCGCTTTGGGCTGCCTGACGAAGAACACCCTGCCGTTGGTAACCCACCTATTACACGCTGGGATTATCGAACATTCAGTGTTTATTTCGAAAACAAACACGTCATTAATTCAGTACGCGACCATCACTCCTCTATACGCAGAGACACTCCATGACCCTTATCTATGGTCACCGCGGCGCCAGAGGCGAAGCGCCGGAAAATACACTGGTCAGTTTCGAACAATGTTTAAAGGACGGTGTTAAACGCTGCGAACTGGACCTCCATCTTTCAAGTGATGGAGAGCTAATAGTCATTCATGATCCTACGCTAAAACGCACTACTGGCCGGCGTGGCAAAGTAGCTGAGCTGCCTGCTCAGACCCTTACGCAGTACGATGCCCGCCTAAGTAACCCATCATGGCCGCACCCCTGCCCGATTCCTCTTCTATCTCAGCTGTTCGAACAATGCGACTTCGAACACTGGCAGCTAGAGGTCAAAAGCGCCTCACGTGTTCGATCCGCGAGGATAGTCAAAGCAATTAATGAGTTGACCCAACGCTTCAACTTAGTTGATCGCATTACGGTTACATCCAGCTCGCGAGAAGTCCTTCGTGCCCTCCAGCGCGATACTCCCCATCTTTCACGCGGTCTAGTGGCAGAATACGCCTGGCTTGACCCACTCAAAGTTGCAGCCAACTACGGCTGCAACCTACTGGCTCTTAACTGGACCTTGTGTACACCGGAGCGCTTACTCAAGGCGCAGCGCCAAGGGCTGCATGTATCGGTCTGGACGGTCAACGAGCCGGCTTTAATGCGCCGACTCGCTGATTTTGGTGCAGATAGTTTGATTACGGACTTTCCAGGCTTAGCCATGGATACTTTGCATAATCAATGATGACCGGTGAGCTGAACGGTTAGAACAACCGGTTCAGCCCATCGAAAGCAGCAACGCGATAGGCTTCTGCCATAGTGGGATAGTTAAACGTGGTATTGATGAAGTATTTAATGTTATTAGCTTCGCCTTTCTGATTCATAATGGCTTGGCCAATGTGCAAGATTTCCGAAGCTTGGTCACCAAAACAGTGCACTCCCAATACTTCCAGCGTTTCTCGGTGGAACAAAATTTTAAGCATCCCCACCGGCTCGCCTGAAATCTGTGCCCGCGCCATACTCTTGAAGAACGCCTTGCCTACCTCATAAGGTATCCTAGCCTGAGTCAAGTCACGCTCGTTCTTGCCAAGCGAGCTAATCTCCGGAATGGTATAAATTCCTGTTGGGATATCGTCCACATAGCGAGCAGAGTCATCGCCAATCAGATTACCGGCAGCAGAACGCCCTTGGTCAAAAGCAGCACTAGCCAGACTTGGCCAGCCAATTACATCTCCAGCAGCCAGAATGTTTGAACAGGCGGTTCGGTAGTTTTCATCTACCGTAATCTGGCCACGACTATTGACCTCAATGCCTACGTTCTCCAAGGCCAACTGGTCAGTATTACCGGTACGGCCATTACACCAGAGCAGCGCGTCGGCTCGTAATTTCTTGCCAGACTTCAAATGCAAGACGACACCATGCTCCATTCCTTCAATCCGCTCATATTCTTCGTTATGGCGAATCAAAACGTTATTGGTACGTAGGTGATAGCTCAAGGCATCTGAGATTTCGTCGTCCAAGAAGCTCAACAGTTGGTCACGGGTATCGATCAGGTCGACCAAAACGCCTAATCCACTAAAGATAGACGCATACTCACAACCAATCACACCTGCACCATAAATGATCAATCGGCGCGGGGTGTGGCTTAAGGTTAGAATCGTATCGCTGTCATAAACCCGCGGATGAGTGAAATCGACATCGTTAGGACGGTATGGACGCGACCCCGTTGCAATCACTATTTGCTTACCAACCAATCGCTCGGTTCCCCCATTGGGATTCACGACGTGAATGGTGTGCTCGTCGACGAAACTGGCCGTACCGAAGTAAACGTCGACCCGATTACGTGCAAAATAGGATGTATGCGAGTTGACCTGCTTCCCAATAACACGCTCAGCGCTTTTCAATACATCGGGAAAAGAGAACCAGCGTGGCTCTCCTATGGTGCGGAACATCGGGTTGTTATTGAAATGAATAATCTGCTTGACCGAGTTACGCAGCGCCTTTGACGGAATGGTACCGAGGTGGATGCAGTTACCCCCGATAACCTGGCGATTATCCACGACCGCGACCTTACGGCCGTGCTTGGCTGCATTGATTGCAGCCCCCTCGCCTGCCGGGCCCGAGCCCAGCACCACTACGTCATAGTTATAGACAGCCATGGTTACTCCTCAAGAAAACGGACCGATCGCCGCATAAGCGTCGAATGATCATCGCTCATTCGGGATAAACTATTGAAAGCGATGATCTTATATAGAGTACACCTATCTACTTGCCGCGACCTTTCGTCACACCAGAAAATCTTTTCATTCCGTGGCAACAAATAAAAATGGGAGCCTAGGCTCCCATTTTTATTCAGATAGTTTAAACGGCTGGGAAGGCCGGCGGATTGACACCCGCCATCTCCTCCAGAACACGTACTACCTGGCAGCTGTACCCGAATTCGTTATCGTACCAGACATACAGAACGACACGATTATCGCTACAAATCGTAGCGCCAGCATCGACCACTCCTGCATGGCGCGAGCCGACAAAGTCACTAGACACCACTTCCGGCGAATATACGAAATCGATCTGCTTATGAAGATCTGAATGCAGGGCCATACGACGCAGATAGTCATTGATCTCATCCTTGGTCGTACCCTTTTCCAAATTTAGGTTAAGAATAGCCATGGAGACGTTGGGCGTTGGAACCCGGATCGCGTTACCGGTCAGCTTGCCAGCCAACTCCGGAAGCGCTTTGGCAACTGCTTTGGCCGCACCAGTTTCGGTAATCACCATATTCAGTGGAGCGCTACGACCACGCCGGTCGCCTTTGTGGAAGTTGTCGATCAGGTTCTGGTCATTGGTAAATGAATGAACTGTCTCAACATGGCCGTTGACGATACCGTACTTGTCATTGACAGCTTTCAAGACCGGTACAATAGCATTGGTCGTGCAGGACGCTGCGGTAACGATAGTATCTTCAGCTGTAATCGTGTTGTGATTGATGCCGTGCACGATGTTTTTGAGCGAGCCTTTACCTGGGGCGGTTAGGACGACACGCGCTGCACCTGGGCATTTTAGGTGCTGACTTAAACCTTCAGCATCACGCCACTTGCCTGTATTGTCTACGATAATCGCATCTTTAATACCGTACTGGGTGTAATCCACCGTAGTCGGATCGTTAGAGTAGATCACTTGAATCAAGGTACCGTTGGCACAAATAGTGTTGTTGGCCTCGTCTACAGTAATCGTACCGTCGAAAGAACCATGAACGGAGTCACGGCGCAGTAGACTTGCGCGCTTGATCAGATCGTTCTCAGCCCCCTTACGCACAACGATAGCGCGCAAGCGCAAGCCATCGCCGCCGCCCGAGTGTTCTATCATGATCCGGGCCAGCAAACGGCCAATACGGCCGAACCCATAGAGGACAACATCCGTGCCCTTACGTTTTTCGGTGCCTTGTTTGCCTACAACGGTAGCCAGCTCTTCCCGAAGGAAGTCTTTTAGATCACGCCCTGCAGCAGCCTGCTTGAACTTCAAGCTCAGACGCGCCAAATCAATAGAGGCAGCGCCCAATTCAAGCTCCAACAGCGCTTTCAGCAACGGGTAGGTATCGTGCACAGACAGTTCGACATCATCGATCTGACGGGCAAAGCGATGCGCCTTGAGAATGGCGATCACGGAACGATTAACCAAACCACGTCCATAAATGGAGGTCACAACATTATTATTACGATAGAGCTGACCGATCAGAGGAATCATAGCCTCAGCAATTGCCTCTCGATCGATCCATTCACCAAGACACTGGTCGGGCTTCTGACTCACGGTGATACCTTCCATATGTAGGAGCTGAAAAAAGGAACTACATTATGACCGCACCTGCCTAAACGGGCAATCTTCGCGCGTCGTTGCACTGACAGCGAGACACACTGATCGTTACAATCCCTACTCAGATATTTTTTTAACGGAGCCTTACCCGCGTGCCCGTTTTGCGTACTCCATCAACTCCCGATACCGCTGGACGCCAACACTGGGGAAATCTTCCCGGGGCCGCGCTAAGTCTAGCTATTGCCGAGGCCGCAAGTGCTGCGAGCCAACGCTTCACCGTATTATTAACGCCTGATAGCCAAGGTGCCGAACGACTCGAACAGGAACTGCGCTTCTTTGCACCTAACCTTCCAGTCTTGCATTTTCCCGATTGGGAGACGTTACCCTATGATGTCTTTTCGCCACACCAGGACATTATCTCTCAACGTGTAGCTACGCTTTATCGCCTGCCAGAGCTCAACCACGGTATTTTGGTAGTCCCCATCGCTACTGCCCTACATCGTATGGCACCCACGCGTTTCCTCCTCGGCAGCAGCCTGGTCCTGGACGTTGGGCAAAGCCTGGATGTAGAGGCCATGCGGGCACGCCTGGAGGCGGCGGGCTACCGCTATGTTGATACCGTTTACGAACGTGGCGAATTCACTATACGAGGAGCTTTGATCGACCTGTTTCCGATGGGCAGCAGCCTGCCTTATCGAATCGATCTGTTTGATAACGAAATCGAAACCCTACGCACCTTCGATCCGGAAACCCAGCGCTCCATTGATAAGGTCGAGTCGATCCGCCTTCTCCCGGCACGTGAATTTCCGTTGCACAAAGAAGCAGTAAGCGGTTTTCGAGCACGCTTCCGTGAGCGTTTCGATGTTGATTATCGCCGCAGCCCCCTTTATCAGGATCTTACCAGCGGCTTAACACCCGCAGGTATCGAATACTATCTGCCCTTGTTCTTTGACGAGACTTCGACTCTTTTCGACTACTTGCCACAGAATGCGCAGGTCTTTTCACTGCCCGGTATTGAGCAAGCGTCAGAGTATTTCTGGACCGATGTACGCACCCGCTATGAAGATCGCCGGGTCGACCCTGAGCGTCCTTTACTCCCTCCTGCTGAAGTATTTGTTCCGGTAGAGGAATGCTTTGCCCGTCTAAAGCAATGGCCACGGATTACCATTAGCCATGAAGACATTGAGTCTGGCGTAGGCCGCGAACGCTTTTCGGCTCGCCCCCTACCCGACCTGGCAATTGAAGCCAAAGCCAATCAACCACTGGCTGCACTTCAGCAGTTTCTCACCGACTTTAATGGACGCGTCTTATTCACAGCCGAATCGGCAGGACGCCGTGAGGTTCTGCTAGAACTCTTGGCGCGCATCAACCTACGCCCTGATACGGTCGAGAGCTGGGAAGACTTCTATACCAGCAACGAGCGCTTCAGCATTACCATCGCCCCGTTGGATGAAGGCTTGCTGCTTGAAAATCCAGCCGTTGCGCTGATTGCCGAAAGCCCTCTGTTCGGCCAACGGATCATGCAGCGCCGACGTCGCGAGAAAAGAAGCGAACACGGCGATAACGTCATCAAGAACCTGACCGAGCTACGTGAAGGTGCTCCGGTCGTACATATCGATCATGGAGTTGGTCGTTATATGGGGCTGGTGACGCTAGAGCTTGAAGGACAGGCTCAGGAGTTTCTGCTACTCGAATACGCTGATGAAGCCAAACTCTATGTTCCGGTAGCTAACTTACACCTGATCGCACGATATTCCGGTACGGATGATGCTCTGGCACCGCTGCATAAACTAGGCTCAGAAGCCTGGCAGAAGGCTAAGCGCAAAGCGGCTGAGCAGGTGCGTGATGTAGCTGCCGAACTGCTGGATATCTACGCACGTCGAGCGGCACGGGAAGGCTTTGCCTTCAATGACCCCAAGCTCGATTACGAAACGTTCGCAGCGGGCTTTCCATTCGAGGAAACACCCGACCAGCAAGCAGCTATCGATGCGGTCATCAAGGACATGCTCACAGGCAAGCCCATGGACCGCCTGGTATGTGGCGACGTCGGCTTCGGCAAGACCGAAGTCGCGATGCGTGCAGCCTTCGTAGCGGTGCACAGCGGCAAACAGGTAGCCGTTCTTGTGCCTACAACATTGCTTGCCCAGCAACACTACAATAGCTTCCGAGACCGTTTCGCTGACTGGCCTGTGCGTGTAGAAGTCATGTCCCGCTTCAAGTCAGCCAAGGAAATCGACGCAGCTGCACAAGAGCTGGCGGATGGCAAGATCGACATTATCATCGGGACGCACAAGCTGTTGCAGGATGATGTCAAGTTCAAGAGCCTGGGCTTGGTCATCATCGACGAGGAGCATCGTTTCGGCGTGCGCCAGAAGGAACGTCTCAAAGCACTACGCAGCGAAGTCGATATTCTCACCCTGACGGCAACACCGATTCCGCGGACATTGAACATGGCCGTAGCCGGTATGCGTGACCTGTCTATTATCGCTACTCCCCCTGCAAGACGCCTTTCCGTACGCACGTTCGTAATGGAACAACAGAACGCTGTCATTAAAGAGGCCTTGCTGCGTGAGCTGCTGCGCGGCGGACAGGTCTATTACCTGCACAATGAGGTCAAGACCATTGAGAAATGCGTACGCGACCTGGCCGAACTGGTACCAGAAGCACGTATAGGTATTGGCCATGGCCAAATGCGCGAGCGGGAACTGGAGCAGGTGATGAGTGATTTCTACCATAAGCGCTTTAATGTACTTGTTGCTTCAACCATCATCGAGACCGGGATTGATGTCCCTAGCGCTAATACAATCATCATCGAACGTGCCGACAAGTTCGGCTTGGCCCAGCTTCATCAGTTACGCGGGCGAGTTGGCCGTAGCCATCACCAGGCCTATGCCTACTTGCTTACTCCACCGCGCAAAGCCATGACCCCTGACGCTGAAAAACGCCTGGAGGCTATTGCAAGCGCGCAGGATTTGGGAGCTGGCTTTATTCTGGCCACGCACGATTTGGAGATCCGCGGAGCAGGTGAGTTGCTGGGAGAAGGTCAGAGCGGCCAGATACAAGCCGTTGGCTTTACTCTTTATATGGAAATGCTGGAGCGGGCCGTCAAGGCGATTCGCAAGGGCGAGCAACCTAATCTCGAGCAACCATTAGGAGGCGGCCCAGACATTAATCTACGGGTACCCGCCTTGATTCCCGAAGATTATTTACCTGATGTGCATACCCGCTTGATTCTATACAAACGTATCGCCTCGGCAGCCGATGAAGATGCGCTGAAAGAACTGCAAGTGGAAATGATCGACCGGTTCGGTCTTTTACCTAATGCCGTCAAGAATCTGGTACGCCTGACGCTAATGAAGATCAAGGCAGAGATTCTAGGTATAAAAAAAGTCGACGCTGGCCCTCAAGGTGGACGTATCGAATTCGGCTCCGATACAAAAGTCGATCCGCTGGTGTTGGTAAAAATGATTCAAAGCCAGCCCAATAAATATCGTCTGGAAGGCGCGACGCTTTTCAAGTTCCAGGTGCCCATGGAACGGCCAGAGGATCGCTTCAACATTATCGAAGCCCTGTTCGAACGCCTCGCTCCAGAAGGCACATGAGATTGTATCCGGCGACTCTTGACCGAGTCGCCGGATACACCTTTCTGAGTCAGTCTGCCAATACTGCCGCTAAGACCTGTTTCACCTTACCCATGCCGTTGTGCAAAGCCTGCTCAATTTGAGCCATGGTGATAATACCTGTCACCTTGCCTGCTGCTGGATTCACGACTAACGCCAGGCAGGCGTAAGCCAAGTCCTGCTCACGCGCCAAAGCCGCTTCGGGCATCCCCGTCATCCCCACAATATCGCAGCCGTCCCGTTCGAGCCGGACGATTTCTGCAGCCGTTTCCAGGCGCGGCCCTTGAGTACAGGCATATACTCCATGGGAGCTGTAGCTATAGCCCTGCTGCTGCAAAGCGGTAATCAAACGCTGACGGAGCGGTTCGTCGTAGGGATAACTGAAATCGACATGAGTCACAACCTCAAGATCACCCTCGAAAAAGGTATGAGCCCGACCTGAAGTGTAATCCACGATTTGATGCGGCACGCACAAATGCCCGCTTTCCATGGCAGCATGAATGCCACCTACAGCATTAACTGCCAGTACTGCCTCGGCACCCGCCTGCTTGAGCGCCCATATATTGGCCCGATAGTTAACTTGATGCGGAGGAATCCGGTGCGGATGACCATGACGCGCCAGGAATAACACTTCGCGCCCAGCATAATGACCTTTAACAATAGCAGCTGACGGTGCGCCATAGGGCGTATCCATAGTAATGGATTCATCGAGAGTCAGGCCTTCCAGTTGGGTAAGGCCTGTCCCGCCAATAATGGCGTAAACGGGCATAGCGTCTCCTTACTCAATCAAACCTGCATCACGCAAGATGGAAACAGACAAGCGCCACCGCGGATGCTGGCGATATTCAATCGAAGGAAAAGCGCGGCCTCGCATTATTTTCAAGCGGCTTGGCGGCGAAGTTCCAAGTCGCTGTAATGTCATTAAAGCCAGCTCAGCAGCAGCACGATCGTTACAGACCAATCCCATATCACATCCGGCAGACAGTGCCGCCTCGATACGACTGGCTGCATCCCCTACAATATGAGCACCTGCCATAGAAAGATCGTCACTAAAAATGACGCCATGAAAGCCTAACTCGCCACGCAAAATCTCCTTCAGCCAGCGGCGGGAGAAACCAGCCGGCTGAGCATCGACGTGCGGATAGATGACATGAGCCGGCATTACAGCATCAAGCGTCGCGGCCAGACGTTGAAAAGGCACAAGATCTGTATTACGAATCTGCTCAAGATCACGTTCATCTGTCGGAATCGCCACATGCGAATCCGCCTCGGCCCAGCCATGCCCCGGAAAATGTTTGCCTGTAGCCGCCATGCCAGCTGAATGCATACCGCGGATAAAGGCGCCAGCCAACTGGACAGCCCGCCCAGGATTACCCTCAAAGGCTCGCTGACCAATAACAGCGCTGCGGCCATGATCCAGATCCAAAACTGGCGCAAAACTGAAATCAAGCCCAGAAGCCAGCACCTCTGTTGCCATTAGCCATCCGCACGCCTCGGCAAGCGACGCCGCCTGTTCGTGTGCGGCAAAACTGCGCATGGCAGGTAACCGGACAAAGCCCTGCCTTAGTCGCTGTACACGGCCCCCTTCCTGATCAACTGCCAGCAATAGATTAGGACGCTCGGCGCGGATAGCAGCACATAGTTCCCTGACCTGTCGGGGATGTTCGATATTGCGAGCGAAGAGTATCAAACCGCCTACTTCAGGCTGCCGGATAAGCTGTCGGTCTTCAGCCGTCAACCATGTGCCATCTACATCCAGCATCAACGAGCCCTGCATACGAATCCCCAAGACACCAAGAAAGCTTGGCATGGTGCCTTCTCAACCCTCGCTGATCAATGTGTAACTAATAAAGCCTGACGGAATTTGCCCGATAGTTGTCTACAAGCGCTATTTCATCAAAAACGCGAGGAATCGAGGCTGACGCCAGGCTTGTGTGGCTTAAACTGAGCAGAGGCAAGCACTTGGTCGGTCATGGTGCTATCGGTTCGCATCCCAGCCGCCATAAAAGGCACCATCAGGCGAAGCACTTGTTCGGTAGAGGTGTGTACACCAAAGTCGTTTTCCGCCATTCCTTTCAGGGCCTTGATACCCGACATGCTGAATACAGCTGAACCCAGTGTGAAATGGGCTCTCCAAAATAACTCGAGGGGCGGAATCGCAGGCGAGGCCTCTGCAACAAGCGCCATGTATCGTCGAAAGACACGCCCATAAGCTTCCTCAAGATATTTACGTAGATGTCCCTGGCTTTGACTGAAGGCTAATCCCAGTAAGCGCATGAATGTAGACAGGTCGTTCCCATGACGGGGCTTGATGGCCAATGCCTGATCCACCAACAGATAAAAAAGCTCCTCAAGATCAGGGCGAGTACCTGATTTGCCATAACGACGATCTAGCTCAGTATCCAGAGAAGCGCAATAAGGATCGAGAAAGCGTGAAAAAACCGCTTGGATCAATGCTTTCTTAGAGCCGAAATGATAATTCACCGCAGCCAAATTCACATTCGCTTTACTTGTGATCAAGCGAAGCGATGTTTCGGCAAAACCACGCTCCGCGAACAAGTGCTCGGCGGCATCCAGAATCCGCTCAACCGTCTCTGACTGGGCCATTGATAACCACCTGATTGTAAAATGTTTTAAACATATGTTTAAAACAACAACCCGTCAATAGTAAATATTATTGCTATAAAAACGGTTTTAGAGGCATCAAGAAAGTTAGTTGCCCCACCCCAAATACTGTATATAATCCCAGGACCTGTATATAAAGCCAGAATCTCATCATGCAAAAACTCACGCCGAGACAGTCCGAAATCCTAGGCTTTATCAAGCGCTGCCTAGAAGGGAATGGGTTTCCTCCTACCCGCGCGGAAATTGCTCAGGAATTAGGCTTCAAATCACCCAATGCTGCTGAAGAGCACTTGAAAGCTCTTGCTCGCAAGGGCGCTATCGAAATGACGCCTGGTGCTTCACGTGGAATTCGTATTCCAGGTTTTGAGGCCAAAAAAGCCTCGGCTGAAGGCGAGCTACCTGTTATTGGACGTGTAGCAGCGGGCGCACCGATCCTAGCGCAGCAGCATGTCGAAGAGAATTGCAATATCAATCCTGACTTTTTCCAGCCACGTGCCGACTACCTTTTAAAAGTAGAAGGGATGAGCATGAAAAACATTGGCATTCTCGACGGTGATCTACTGGCTGTGCATGTTACACGCGAAGCGCGCAACGGCCAGATTGTTGTGGCCCGGGTAGGTGACGAAGTTACGGTAAAACGTTTCAAGCGTGAAGGCGATAAAGTCTGGTTAATCGCTGAAAATCCCGACTTCCAGCCCATAGAGGTTGATCTAAAAGAACAGGACTTAGTTATCGAAGGCCTGAGTGTAGGTGTTATTCGCCGCTAACCAGGCGTGCCAATAAGGAGGTTTTATGCAAACGTTACTGCCCCCGGATCGAGCACAGCTTCCCTTGTTCCATGACACACTGGTTGTTCCGCCTCGTCTTAATCCTTTTTTGGCAGAGCCTCTTCCAGCGGCTACATTACCAGAATCATTCAGTGAGCTAACACTAAATGGAGCGCAAGACCATTGCCTGCATTTATTAGCGCCTATGCTACGCGAGCTGAGCGAAGAACTAGACCCCCGCTGGCTGACACTGATCGCCCCGCCCACGCTACTAACGACTACATGGCTTCGCTCTAGAGAGCTAAACCTGAATAGAATCTTATTACTGCAGCCTCGACAAGGTAAGCAGGCATTGGACCTAGCTTGTGAAGCGCTACGTTCTGGGCAAAGCCATACTGTAATCAGTTGGCTTCATGGCATGAGAGCCACTGATAAAAGAAAGCTGGCTCTGGCCGCCCAAACAGGCGAGGCGCAGAGCCTGAATATTCGCTTAGGCTGATCAGTGCAGAACGCGAGGTGTATCCTCGCGTTCAATCATGTCACCTTCGGCCAGACGGCCAGCCATCTGAACCCCCAGATTGAACATCGCCTTGGCAACTTCAACTTGCTGGCCATGCAGGAAGTCTTTGGCATCTGATGAAAACTCTAAAGTGACAAGTGCTTCTTCACCATCAGCACGCCGTAAAACGATACGGCCATCAGCCAGTTCAACAATTTCAAGATAAGACGTAGACATATAAGAATCTCCAGCAGGCGCTGGCATTGTAACAGTCGCACCTGCCCTTCCCTAGGCTCTATCGATAGTCGTGGCAATAAATGTCAAGTGTCACGCTTATCGAAGCGAGACGCATCACATCTTAAGCAGAATTACCACTCTGTTAAGGCCCCACGAAACCGCAAAGCCAATTCCTTGATATTTTTACGCCACTCATCAAGTGTTTCGTGACTTAACAGCTGCGGCTCCTCATCAAGGCTAACGGCTGTAATCAAGGGCAGGCCTGGGTCAGCTTTGACTTGCCTGGGAGGCCGAGGTGGCTTATGTAGACAGGCAAACTCAACAAGTAACTTAGCCAGCCATGTTTCCGAATGCTGAGCTAGCTCAATTAACTCAGCTAGCTCAGGACCAGGAGAAGCGGCCAACGTTTCTTCAGTTAGAATATCTTCTACCAAACGAGCCTGTGCATTTGGTGAGCGATAATAACCTGCCACCTCATGACAGAGCCCAAGAATCGCGCCATATAAATGGAATAAGGTAGCTTCCCGCTCCGCCTGAACCTGCCCCTGAGCATTCATAGACTGAGTCTGTTCGGCTTTGCGCCAGGCTTCAAGACTCAGGCCTGCAAAGTAGAGCTTCTGATTAGTACGTGTATACAACTCATGGGCCATACTGGTTCCTCCCAAGGCAAGGCCCTTGAGCCCTGCCCTGCTCTGCCCTAATGAATACGTTCAGAATAGCAAACAAGCTCCACTATCAGCTCCGTTTGTCCTCAACCTTCCACGTACCATTATCGAAGAAGGCACGCCAGCCTGTAGGCTTGCCGTTTTCTTCGGTCTGTACATATTGCTCCTTGGTCTTTCGGCTGAAGCGAATTACAGCAGAGCGTCCCTCTGGATCACGAGCCGGTGCGCTAAGCAAATAATGATACTTTGGATCAATCTCGTCTTTATGCGGTAACAGTTCGCTGACCAGTGGCGCCCGCGTTTCTCTATTCTTAGGAAATTGGCTGGCTGCCAGAAACAGACCTGAAGCACCGTCACGCAACACATAGGTATCGTTGACCTTTTCGCACTTGAGCTCTGGCATAGGAATCGCGTCCATCTTAGGCGGCGCAGGTTCACCATTCTTCAGCAACTTGCGTGTGTTCTTGCATTCACTGTTTGTGCAACCGAAAAACTTACCGAAGCGGCCCGTTTTCAATTGCATTTCGCTGCCGCATTTATCGCATTCGAGCGAAGGACCCTCGTATCCCTTGATGCGATAGCTCCCGTGCTCAACTTCATAGCCAGCGCAGTCCGGGTTATTACCACAAATGTGCAGCTTGCGATGTTCGTCGATCAGATAGGCATCCATAGCCGTCCCGCAGATGTCGCAGCGGTGCTTACCGCGCAATACTCGTGACTCGGACTCGCCCTCGTCATCATCAGCGATTTCATCGCCGGGAATCAGATTGATAGTGCCCTTGCAGCGCTCTTTAGGCGGCAGGCTATACCCCGAGCACCCCAAGAAAACCCCTGTCGAAGCCGTACGAATCATCATTGGCCGACTGCACAACGGACACGGAATATCCGTCATGGTGGGCTGATTGGCACGCATACCTTCGCCGGTTTCTGCCGCTTCTAACTTTTTCTTGAAGTCTGCATAGAACGTGTCGAGCAGGCGCTTCCAGTCGAGTTCTCCTTGCGCAACATTATCAAGGTTGTCTTCCATGCTGGCGGTAAAGCCATAATCCATCAGATCCGAAAAGCTTTCGTTCAGGCGATCGGTAACGATGTCGCCCATTTTCTCGGCGTAAAAACGGCGATTATGCACCGTAGCATAGCCCCGATCCTGAATCGTCGAGATGATGGCAGCATACGTTGAAGGACGGCCAATGCTGCGCTTTTCGAGCTCCTTAACCAGACTGGCTTCAGAATAGCGCGCTGGCGGCTTAGTAAAATGCTGGCTGGGATCGAGATTGAGGAGTTGCATGGAATCGCCCTGCTTCATCTCAGGCAATACATCGTCCTCACCCGGCCGGCTTTGCTGAGCCAGCACCCGAGTAAAGCCGTCAAATTTAAGGATACGTCCCTTAGCACGCAACTCAAAATCATCGGCTTTGGCTGTAACTGTCGTCGATAGGTACTCAGCTGGCGGCATCTGGCAGGCAATGAACTGACGCCAAATCAGATCATACAAACGCTCAGCATCTCGCTCCATACCAGACAACTGATCTGGACGCGTATTGACATCAGAGGGACGAATTGCCTCGTGGGCCTCCTGCGCGCCTTCCTTGCTGCTGTAAACATTGGGTTTAGTTGGCAAATATTTTTCGCCGAACTCGCTCTCGATGAATCCACGTACCATACCGATGGCGTCTGCAGACAAATTCGTCGAGTCGGTACGCATATAGGTGATGTAACCCGCCTCATACAGACGCTGGGCCATCATCATTGTCTTCTTTACTCCGAATCCGAGACGATTGCTGGCCGCCTGTTGCAGGGTCGATGTAATAAACGGTGCGGATGGCCGACTGCTGGTCGGCTTGTCTTCACGCTTAATGATGCTATAGCTGCTGACCTTGAGCTTCTCAACCGCTGCCATAGCCTGGGCTTCGTTTAGCGGTTTGAAGGCCTCGCCTTTTTCACGCACCACCTCGAAGCGCACCTTGCTCTTCTTGGGCGTGGCAAGGTCAGCATGGATTTCCCAGTACTCTTCCGGCACGAACGCACGGATTTCACGCTCCCGCTCCACCAGCAATTTGACGGCTACAGACTGAACCCTTCCAGCCGAAAGACCACGGGCTATTTTCTGCCAAAGCAGAGGCGAAACCATGTAACCAACCACGCGATCCAGGAATCGACGAGCCTGCTGAGCATTGACACGATTGATATCCAAGTCACCTGGCTGAGAGAAAGCCTCCTGAATAGCTTTTTTCGTGATCTCGTTAAAGACGACACGCTTGTAACGGCTTCCATCGCCACCAATTGCTTCACGCAAGTGCCAGGCAATAGCCTCTCCTTCACGATCCAAGTCGGTTGCGAGATAAACAGTATCCGCCTCCTTGGCCAGGCGCCTCAGCTCCTCGATGACCTTTTCTTTACCTGGAAGGATCTCGTACTGCGCCTTCCAGCCGTGTTCAGGATCGACGCCCATGCGAGAGAACAGTTGACGCTTCGCCTTTTCCTTTGGAGACAGGGCGGGCGCTTCGGCAGACTTACGTCCTTTCGTGGCTGGTTCTTTACTCGCACTTGCCGAACCACTCGTAGGCAAGTCGCGAATATGGCCGATACTCGACTTCACCACGTACTGGTTGCCCAAATACTTGTTGATGGTCTTGGCCTTAGCCGGGGATTCCACGATGACCAGCGATTTGCCCATGTATCGGTTAATTCCTGCGTTATTAAACGGATAAAACGGTAGAGGCGAGACAGCACAACAAGCGAGCGGCCGTGCAGCAGCGACTGATAAGCTATGGCGGCTTGGCCATGCGGCACCGCTATATATAGTGGCGAACGGAGCCAGGTCAAGGTTGCGCTGGCACTTCTTGGTCTACAAATGACCCTTCAACTCGGATCAAAGCAAAGCGAGGAACCCGCTCACTGTCCACCTCGACACTCTCAATGAACATACTCAACGGGCGTGCCCAGAGGCCGAATTCGCCATATAGTGCCTGATAGATCACCAACTCCTCCTCCGTTTCAGAATGTTTGGCAACGCCTAGGACTCGATAATCCTGACCCTTGTAATGTCGATAGAGCCCAGGTTGTAACTTCATGTTCCCTCCAGAAAGAAAAGCCGGGGCATTTAGCCCCGGCTCCGGTAGCACGTGTAACGGTTAGACGCGTTCGAAAACAGTAGTAATACCTTGACCAAGCCCAATACACATGGTCGCAACGCCTAACTGACCACCTTTTTGCTTCATTACATTTAATAGCGTGCCGGAAATTCGCGCTCCAGAGCAACCGAAGGGATGACCTAGTGCAATGGCACCTCCATGAAGATTGACCTTTTCTTCCATTTTGTCGAGCAACTTAAGATCCTTGAGAACAGGCAGGGCCTGTGCAGCAAAGGCTTCGTTCAACTCGACATAATCGATGTCATCTATTGTCAGACCCGCACGCTTGAGCGCTTTCTGAGTAGCGGGAACTGGTCCATAGCCCATGATAGCTGGGTCAACACCTGCCACAGCCATTGAACGGATACGGGCCAACGGTTGGAGTCCCAAGTCCATGGCACGCTGACCTGACATAACGATCATGCAGGAAGCACCGTCAGTGATTTGCGAGGATGTACCTGCGGTTACGGTACCGTCTTTCGGATTGAATGCAGGCTTGAGTTCGGCAAGCCCCTCGAGCGACGTGTCAGGGCGAATCGTCTCATCGTAGTCGAAAACGCGCAGGAAGCCGTTCTCATCATGACCTTCCATCGGGATAATTTCATCTTTGAAGGCGCCATCCATAGTGGCTTTCCACGCTAGCTGATGAGAGCGATAGCCGAATTTGTCCTGCGCTTCACGCGAGATACCGTGCATTTTGCCCAGCAATTCAGCCGTCAAACCCATCATACCTGAGGCTTTTGCGGCATAAAGTGACAGATGCGGATTAGGGTCAACGCCATGCATCATGCTGACATGGCCCATATGCTCAACACCACCAACTACAAAGACATCGCCATTATTTGTCATGATTGCCTGGACGGCGGTATGCAAGGCACTCATGGAGGAACCGCACAGACGGCTGACCGTTTGGCCGGCGCTAGTATGTGGGATCGGCGTCATCAGCGAGGCCATTCGGGCAATGTTCCAACCCTGCTCCAGAGTCTGGTTCACGCACCCCCAAATAACATCTTCAACTTCAGCCGGGTTAATCTGCGGATTACGCGCTAACAACTGAGTAATAAGATGGGCAGACATATTTTCCGCCCGGGTATTGCGATGCATGCCACCCTTGGAGCGGCCCATCGGCGTCCGGCCAAAGTCGACGACAACAACGTCTCTTGGATACAGGCTCATAAAATTCTCGCTCTGCTCTGTCTGCGTTAACCAAAAAAGGACTGGCCGGTACGAGCCATTTCGCGCAGTTTTTCAGTCGGGTGGTATAACGGTCCGAGATCAGCATATTTGTCAGCCATTGCCACGAACTCAGCGACGCCCAGCGTATCTATGTAACGCAGCGCACCACCCCGGAAGGGTGGGAAGCCGATACCATAAATGAGTCCCATGTCCGCTTCGGCTGCCGTTTCGACGATGCCATCTTCCAGGCAACGTACCGTCTCCAGGCACAGCGGGATCATCATCCGCTCGACGATTTCCTCATCAGTGAATTCACGCTGCTCATGTACTACAGGCTCTAGTAGCTTATAGGTCTGCGTATCAGCTACTTTCTTCGGCTTGCCTCTTTTATCCGTCTCGTAGACATAGAACCCTTGGCCGTTTTTCTGACCAAGCCGCTGAGCTTCGTACAAAGCGTCGACAGCGGTCTTTCGAGTTTCCTTCATGCGATCCGGGAAACCCTCAGCCATGACATCACGCGCATGATGCGCTGTATCCATTCCGACGACATCCATCAGATAGGCCGGCCCCATCGGCCAACCGAATCGCTCCATCAGCTTGTCGATGCGCTGAAAATCCGCCCCCTGCCCTACAAGGCTGGCAAAGCCGCCAAAGTAGGGAAACAGTACGCGATTGACTAGAAAGCCCGGGCAGTCATTGACCACGATAGGGTTCTTACCCATCTTCTTGGCATAAGCCACTGTCGTAGCGATAGTCTTCTCGCTGGTTTTCTCACCGCGAATGACTTCTACCAGAGGCATCATGTGCACCGGGTTAAAGAAATGCATGCCACAGAAGTTTTCCGGACGCTTGAGCGCCTGGGCTAGCAAGCTGATAGAAATGGTAGAGGTATTGGAGGTCAAAATAGCGTTTTCATTCACTTGGCTCTCCACTTCGGCCAAGACGCTTTGCTTGATTTTAGGGTTCTCGACAACCGCCTCTACTACGATATCGACACTCTTAAAATCCCCATAAGACAGGGTCGGTCGAATACGATTGAGCGCTTCAGCCATCTTCACGGGCTCCAAGCGGCCTTTTTCGACGCGTTTGTTGAGCAGCTTGGAAGCTTCGCCCAAGCCCAGTTCAATCGCCTCTTCGCGAATATCCTTCAGCAAAATCGGCGTACCTTTGAGTGCCGATTGATAAGCGATACCGCCACCCATGATACCAGCGCCTAATACGCTGGCCAGCTTGACCTCGCCTGCGTCGCGGTCATACCCCTTGGACTTTTTCTTGAGCAGCTGATCGTTTAGGAAAAGACCAATCAAACTCTGCGAGACTGTAGTTTTTGCCAGTTTGACGAAACCTTTGGCCTCGACTTCCAGCGCTTTGTCTCGACCGAAATTGGCAGCCTTCTGGATCGTCTTGATCGCTTCGACTGGCGCTGGATAGTGCGGACCAGCCTGACCCGCCACATATCCTTTTGCTGACTCGAACGCCATCATCGACTCAATAGGATTCAGCTTGAGCTTTTCAAGCTTGGGCTGGCGGCGTGCCAGGTAGTCAAGTTCACCGGCAATCGCGCGCTTTGCCAGATCCAATGCCGCATCCAGTAACTTGTTCGGCGCAACGACTGCATCTACGACGCCTACTTTCAGCGCATCAGCTGCCGAGTTTTCTTTGCCAGAGGCAATCCACTCGATTGCATTGTCGCTACCGATCAGCCGCGGGAGACGCACCGTTCCGCCAAAGCCAGGATAAATACCTAACTTTACTTCAGGCAGACCAACTTTGGCCGTCTCGCTCATGATCCGGAAGTCAGTAGCTAAACAGATTTCCAGCCCGCCTCCCAAGGCGATTCCATTAATAGCAGATATCGTTGGAACACTCAGGTCTTCCAGGTCACTGAAGATACGGTTGATTTCAAGGTTCGCAGCCAATAACTCCTCATCGGGCATACGAAAGCTGTCTACAAACTCGGTGATATCCGCTCCAACCAGGAACACCTCCTTGCCGCTACTGAGAATAACGGCTTTGACCGAGCTGTCAGCCTTAAGAGCATCGACAGCCTGGCGAAGCTCGTTCAAGGTCAGGCGATTAAATTTATTGACCGACTCGCCGGCAAGATCGAATTTGAGCTCGGCAATGCCGTTTTCTAGAGCCTTAACCGTGATGGCTTTACCTTCGTAAATCATCAACTGATCTCCATACGTGGAAGCGAATATCCATACCGAGCGCTTTGGCATCGGCATGAACCAAGAATCTCAGACCCATCTCAGAGCGCTCAAGACGTTATCCGTACCGTATCGCGCCCCAGACAAGCCGTACAGGACCTGCAACCAAACACTTGATTCATACAAGTGTTTAACATCTAACACACGATCAGCCAAAACCTGCGCTATGTCAATTCACGCCAAGCGTTAAGCTGGCATAACACCTTTACAAAAAGCCGATGAAGTATGGTTGAAGATCGCGCATATGGCCTGCCTAGTGCTATGGTCGGCTCCGTGCCTTACAAGCTCCCTTCAACAGATGGGAGCAAGCGCGGGTCAGGCATGGTCCAAACACTATTCGGACAAACAAGTGCATGTCCTGCCAGACAAGGCCATACTTGAATTGTTCGCCATCCTTATAAGGAGGAGAAATCATGTCTTACAAACACATTCTGGTAGCCATCGACCTAACCGATGATTGTCATCCAGTGATCCGGCGTGCCGTCGATCTTGCTGCCAGCGTTCAAAGCAAGGTTTCTCTTGTTCATGTAGTAGAGCCCATGGCGATGGCATTTGGCGGTGATGTGCCTATGGACCTGTCCTCACTACAGCAACAGCAAATTGAACAATCCCGCGAGCGACTCGACAGCTTTGTAGCGCAGTACAGTCTGCTAGAGGGTCAATGCCAGTTGGCTTATGGTCAGCCGCGACAGGAGATCCACCGTTTCGCACGTGAGAATGGGTGTGACCTGATCGTGGTCGGCAGTCATGGTCGTCATGGTCTTGCGTTGTTATTAGGCTCAACAGCAAATGACCTGTTGCATGGCGCCCCATGCGATACCTTGGCTGTAGCCTTGAGCCGGAAATAATAAAGGGGCCTTGAGCCCCTTTATTCATCTTCTTACTCTTCCAGTTCAGCCCAGCGTTCCAAAAAGCGGTCCAGGTCAGCTTGCAGCGTCTCGATACGAGCCAGTATTCCCCGGGTCGTTTCCAGCGGCTCCTGATAAAAACCCGGATCGGCAATTTGCTCCTGCAGTGCTTTCAGCTCGCTCTCGGCCTGCTCGATCAAGCCTGGCAATGCCTCAAGTTCACGTTGCTCCTTGTAACTAAGCTTGCGCTTTGCTGTAACAACCGGAGGCTTAGGACTATCAGCAGGTGTAGCGGATGAGGATACAGGCGACTTAGGTTCAGCCTTGGCATTGGTAACGCCCAACAACCGAGGAGAACCGCCTTGACGTAACCAGTCCTGATAACCGCCAACGTATTCGCGGACCAGGCCCTCGCCTTCGAACACCAGCGTACTGGTCACAACATTATCTAGAAAGGCCCGATCGTGACTGACCATCAGAACCGTTCCTTCGAACCCTAGTAGTACTTCCTCCAGGAGTTCAAGCGTCTCGACATCCAAATCATTGGTCGGCTCGTCCAATACCAGCAGGTTGGCAGGCTTACTAAACAATTTGGCGAGCAAAAGCCGAGCCCGCTCGCCTCCTGATAGAGCTTTGACAGGCGTACGTGCTCGCTGAGGACTAAAGAGGAAGTCCCCCAGATAACTGAGCACATGCCGATCCTGACCGTTGATCGTAATGAATTCCCGGCCTTCTGCCATGTTATCAATCACGGTCTTCTCAGGTTCTAGCTGGTGCCTGAGCTGGTCGAAATAGGCCACCTCCAACTTAGTACCATGGGTTATCTTTCCTTCGGTCGGCTGCAAGTCACCTAGCAGCAACTTCAATAAGGTCGTTTTACCCGAGCCATTAGGGCCCAATAGCCCCATACGGTCGCCACGCTGTACGACCAAGGAAAGATCTCGGATGATCGGCGCCCCTCCGGGATGGGCATAACTGACCTGTTCGGCCACGATCACCTGTTTTCCCGACTTATCTGCCGTTTCCAGTTGCAGATTGGCTCGGCCCTGCCGCTCACGCCGCTCGCTCCGCTCGTTCCGCATGGCCTTGAGCGCACGTACGCGACCTTCGTTACGGGTACGTCGGGCCTTAATACCCTGGCGAATCCAGGTTTCTTCCTGCGCCAAACGCTTATCGAACAAGGCATTGGCCGCTTCTTCTGCCGCCAGCTGCTGTTCCTTATGCACCAAGAAGCTGGCGTAATCGCCTTGCCAGTCAATAAGATGTCCGCGATCAAGCTCCAGAATACGGGTAGCCAACGATTGCAGAAAAGCCCGGTCGTGCGTGATGAAGAGGATGGCCCCAGGATACTGACTTAGGGCCTCCTCCAGCCAGGCAATCGCCCCAATATCGAGATGGTTGGTTGGCTCATCGAGCAGCAGCAAATCCGGCTCGGCGACCAGTGCCTGCGCCAGCAATACGCGTCGACGCCAGCCTCCCGACAACTCAGCCAAAGTCTTTTCAGCCGGTAACTGCAATCGGCTCAAAGTACTTTCTACCACTTGCTGCAATCGCCAGCCGTCTCGCGCCTCAAGTTCTTGCTGCACTCGCATTAAGCGCGTCAGGTCGTCATCGGTATGAATGTTTTGGGACAATCGATGATATTCGGCAAGCAATTCACCGACGCCGGATAACCCTTCAGCCACCACATCAAATACGGTTCGGTCATCTGCTCGCGGCAACTCTTGAGGCAGCTCGCCGATTCTCAAAGTTGGGGCTCGCCAGACCTCGCCATCATCAGGCATTTGCTCACCCTTGACCACACGCAACAGACTGGACTTGCCAGTGCCATTGCGACCAATCACGCAAACGCGCTCCCCTCGCGCAATCTGCCAAGAGATGCCGTCCAATAACGGCATGGCCCCAAAGGCGAGGGACACGTCAGTGAATTTAAGCAGGGTCATGTGCCTCTCCATCAAAAAGGACAACCATTCTAGTGCTCTGACCTCGCGGCTGCATGCTTTCGTCGAAAAAGCCTGTCGGGAATCCGATATGACAACATGACGGATAGCCTGACCACTGGTAGAGCGCACCCTTTCGCCCGTCCTTGTCAACAGGCTAAAGTAGTCTGATGCACTGCCTGTCTGGCAGCATTTATCGCAGTCTCTTTTATGGAATTTCCATGCGCGGCCGTCTGTTCAAGCTGTTGACTTGTGTTTTTGCCTCTCTTATTGGATTCGAGGCCGCCCAAGCGGTCCCTATCGACCAACAACGCAAACTGTATGATCAAGCCAAAGCGGCACTGGAAAAAGGTAACTCTGCACCTTATTTCGCCTCACGCAGCGCCTTGCAAGGCTACCCTCTCGAACCTTACTTGCAATATGACGAACTCACCCAGCGATTGAAAACCGCCAGCACGGCTGAGATCGAGTCATTTCTAAGTCAACATGGCGATCTACCTCAGGCCAACTGGATGAAACTACGCTGGCTGCGAACACTGGCTGAACGAGGAGACTGGGCCACGTTCAACCGGTATTACGATACCAAGCTGAATTTTACCGAACTGGACTGCCTTCATACGCACCACCAAATTCTCCAAGGAGAGACAGCAGAGGCATTTAAAGCTGCAGAAAAACTGTGGCTGGTCGGTAAGTCTCAACCTAACGCCTGCGATGCATTGTTCTCGGCCTGGGCAGCCCGCGGGCAGATGACCGAAACGATGGTATGGCGCCGTGCCAAATTAGCCGCTGAAGCACGTAACTATGCGCTGGTCACGTACCTCAGCAAACAAATGCCAACGTTGAGCCCACTAGCCTCGCTCATGGCGGATGTCGCGCAAAAACCACAGCAGCTAAGCAACACGCAGCGCTTTACTCCAGCCAGCGAGGCCATGGCTGATGTAGTGGGACTCGGATTGCGACGTCTAGCCCGTCAAGACCCTGAGCAGGCATTGGGGTTGCTGGACTATTACAGTCGGCAGCTTCCCTTTTCCAAGGATGAAAAGGTCTCTATCGCTCGTGGAATCGGCCTGACTTTAGCCAAGAACTTCGACTCGCGCGCTCTGCCACTAATGGAGCGTTACGATCCTGAACTGCGTGACGATACGGTAAGCGAATGGCGGGCACGTCTATTACTTCGCCTAGCGCGTTGGAACGACGCCCACCAACTGATCCAGCGGTTTCCCCCGTCACTACTGGAAACTAACCGCTGGCAATACTGGCGTACCCGTACGCTGGAGCTTTCTCGCCCTCAGAGCACAAGCATCCTTGCCGATTACAAGCCTGTCTCCCATGAACGTGACTTTTATGGCTTTCTCGCTGCCGATCGAATCAAGGCGCCCTACCAACTCAATAACCGTCCGCTCGTACTCAGCAACACCCTGCGTCAGCGTGTCCGCAATACTCCTGGGATCAAGAGGGCCATGGAGTTTTACGCTCGAGGCGAATTCGTTAACGCCCGACGCGAGTGGTTTCATGCCAGCCGCTTTTTCGACCGTGACGAGTTAGTAGCCCAGGCACGCATGGCGTATGACATGCAGTGGTATTTTCCAGCCATTCGAGCCATCAGCCTGGCTAAATACTGGGATGATTTGGATGTTCGCTTTCCCATGGCTTATCGCGACAGTTTTATTCGCGAGGCCCGTCAGCGCGGTCTGCATAGCAGCTGGGTATTTGCGATTACACGTCAAGAAAGCGGTTTTATGGCTGATGCACGCTCCGGCGTAGGTGCCATGGGTCTGATGCAACTTATGCCTGCGACAGCCAAGCACACAGCTAGCAAGTTCAATATTCCTCTGTCCTCTCTACAGCTGGCTTATCAGCCTGAAATGAACATCCAGTTGGGTACTGCATACCTGAGCATGGTTCACACACAGTTTAATGGTAATCGAGTTCTGGCTTCGGCAGCTTACAACGCAGGCCCTGGTCGTGTACGTAAATGGCTCAAGGATGCTAGACATCTGGCTTTTGATGTTTGGGTCGAAACCATTCCGTTTGACGAAACCCGTCAATATGTGCAGAACGTATTGGCCTATGCTGTTATTTACGGACAAAAGCTCAACACGCCCCAACCCCTCGTTGAATGGCACGAGCGCTTCTTTGACGAAACCTGATGCTGATGGCCTGTTGATTTAAAACAGCCTGTTACTAGACAGGCAAGCGCCAAAAGTATCTTGTCATGGTCATTTCCAGCCCTGTTTTCACTACAGTATGAAAACAGGGCTGTGCAGCGTGGTCTGTCGCCGTATACTTCCCCGCTCTATTTTTCCGCTATTGAACCGGAGAAACCCATGCTGAAGCGCTCCCTGGCCCTCGTGGCCGGTCTTACCTTGTGCCTGACAAACCTGGCGACCCATGCAGCCGACGCCGTCCTTCGCGTCTCGGCCATTCCCGACGAAGCTCCTACCGAGCTACTCCGCAAATTCAAACCACTGGGTGAATACCTAGAGCAGCGGATAGGCATCCCCGTCACGTTCGTTCCCGTATCCGATTATGCAGGAGTCGTCGAGGCGTTGGCTTCGGACCGACTGGACATGGCCTGGCTGGGCGGCTTTACGTTTGTGCAGGCGCAGCGAAAGGCACCGATGACGCCCCTTGTTCAGCGCGAGGAGGATCAAAAATTCACGAGCAAATTCATCACAGCCAATGCCAATGTGAATTCGCTTCAAGACCTCAAAGGCAAGACATTTACCTTCGGTTCAGTATCTTCAACCTCTGGCAGCTTGATGCCCCGCTACTTCATGCAGCAGGAAGGCATCGTGCCCGAACAGTTTTTTTCGCGAGTCGCTTACTCTGGTGCTCATGACGCCACAGCAGCCTGGGTACAAGCTGGCAAAGTTGAAGCTGGCGTGCTCAATGCCTCGGTTTGGCAGAAACTGGTCGATGCCGGCAAAATCGATACCAGCAAAATAAAGGTCTTCGCTACAACTCCACCCTATTATGACTATAACTGGACAGTCCGCGGTAACCTGGACCCTGAGCTCAAAGGTGCGTTAAAGGCGGCCTTTCTAGAACTGGATCCAGCTAACCCTGAACACAAGGCCATCCTGGATTTGCAGGCAGCCAGTCGGTTCGTTGAGACCTCTCCAGAAAACTATACAGGTATCGAAGCGTCTGCACGTTCGGCAGGCCTATTGAAGTGAATGTCCGTCTGACAGGTGTGGAGCTGCTCCACACCAATGGACAACGCGCGCTGATCATTCCCGAGATGCATGTTAATCGCGGCGAGCAGGTAGCCCTGATTGGCTCTTCCGGCGCAGGAAAAACCACACTGCTTCGCCTTCTGGCTTCCAGCCTGAGACCAAGCCAGGGCGTTGTCACACTATTTGATCAAGACCCCTGGATGCTGAGCGGCTCGATTCGGCAGCGTCTGCGCGCTCGAATTGGTCTCATTCATCAGGCGCCACCCTTGCCAGCACGGCAACGCGTCGTAACAGCCGTTCTCGCAGGGCGCCTGGGACAGTGGCCACTCTGGCGAAGTCTGATTAGCCTTGTCTATCCTCTGGACCGTGCCGGTGCCGCGCAGGCGTTGGCCCGACTCGATCTGGAAGACAAGCTGTTCGAGCGCTGCGATCAACTTTCAGGGGGGCAGCTTCAGCGGGTCGGGATTGCTCGAGTGTTATACCAGGCGCCTGAGTTAGTATTGGCCGATGAGCCGGTATCGGCCATGGACCCTTTACTGGCCAGTCATACGCTAAAGGTTCTGGTAAAGGACGCCCAGGCTCGTCAGGCTACCTTAATTACCAGTCTTCATTCGGTTGAGCTGGCTTTGAATCATTTTCCCCGGGTAATTGGCCTACGCCAGGGTGCGGTTATGTTCGACAAAGCCGCCAAAGACGTTCACCCCGACGACCTCGCCTTACTTTATGCCAATGAGCAATTGAGCCAGGCAGAGGTACACCCCCAACGGGCACAGGCCACTGTTTCACGATGCTAAACGCCCCTGCTCCACGCGATCCTGCTGCATGGCCACGGCTCTTGATAACAGGCGCAGCCCTTCTACTGCTCTGGCCGGGAGTCGCCCTATCGGAGTTCGACATTTTCGTACTCTTTAATGGTGCCAATGCATCCCTTATGGCCGACTTCCTGGCAGGTTTCTGGCCTCTCGCCCATGATCTGGCGTTTCTGGCGATTCTGGGCAAAGCCACGCTGGAAACACTGGCCATTGCCACTGCAGGCATAACCCTCGCCTGGTTAATTGCCTTCCCGGCCTCTCTTCTGGCTACGCGGGCACTTTCGATCTCTGCTCTCCACTGCCACGGATCGCCATCCTGGCAAGGTCGCCTACTACGTACAGTGGTCAGAGCGATTTTGGTAGTCCTGCGTAGCATTCCTGAAATCGTCTGGGCACTGCTCTTCGTACGCGCTGTAGGTCTTGGTCCGACCGCTGGCGTGCTGGCCATTGCCATTACCTACGGCGGCATGCTGGGCAAGGTATATGCAGAAATCTTTGAGTCTGTTCCCAATCAGCCGACCCGAGCTCTACTCCTTGCCGGCAGCTCGCGCCTGCAAGCCTTCGCCTACGGTCTCTTGCCCACTGCCAGTGATGAGATGATTTCCTATACGGTCTACCGCTGGGAATGTGCTATTCGGGCATCGGTCGTGATGGGGTTCGTGGGAGCCGGCGGGTTAGGCCAGCAGGTAGATCTCTCCCTACGCATGTTTGCGGGGGGTGAAGTGTCTAGCCTTTTATTGACATTCCTGGCACTCGTCATCGGTGCAGATCTAATCAGTCGATTATTACGGGAGACCCGTTTATGAACCTGAAAGGGTTGGTCGCTCTGATCGTACTGCTGGCATCAATAGCGTGTTCCTTTGCCTACTTGGGGACAAATTTTAAGGAACTGCTCTCATCAAAGGCGTTACATCAGATGAGCGTTTTTCTCGCCGATTTTCTGCATCCGGATTTTTCAGTCTCCTATTTAAGGAGCATTGCACAGGGAGCTTTGGAAACACTCGCAATGTCGGCTATCGGTACCCTGTTAGCCGCTGCTCTGGGAATCATACTGGCACTCCCAGCTGCTGGCCGCCTGGGCTTACCAGCCAAGTCGCTCGCCCGCTTCGCTCTCAATGCGCTTCGCGCCGTTCCCGAGCTAGTATGGGCTGCACTGATGGTATTAGCCGCGGGTCTTGGTCCCAATGCCGGTGCACTAGCGCTGGCCCTGCACACCGCAGGCGTATTGGGCCGCCTGTTTGCCGAAGCATTGGAAAATGCACCAGCAGCACCAAGCGAAGCCATACGCCTAGCCGGTGGTAATCGCTTTTCAGCGTTTACCTATGGAACGCTGCCCATCGTTTGGCCTCAGCTCTTGGCTTATATACTCTATCGTTGGGAAAACAATATCCGTATGGCAAGCATTCTGGGATTTGTAGGCGCAGGAGGCTTGGGCCAAATGCTCTATATCAAGTTGAGTTTGTTCCAACAGGCTCAGGCGGCTACTGTAATCCTTGCCATGTTATGCCTAGTCCTTGCTGTCGATGCCTTGAGTGCCTGGGCACGTCAGCGCTGGGTTAGTACCTGAGGCGATGTTTGCCTCAAAGAACAAAAGCCTACATAGGCCTATCGTTTAAAGACCTACACAGTTACCTGACCGTAAAAGCCTGCTGCCGCAACTACCTACCCCGCATAAACATATCGAAAAAATTTGATTGTAAAGGCATGGAAACGCTAGCTAGTCGCTAGGTAAGCCAAGAAAATCAACTTTTTGTAACGGCACGCTCACGCACCTGAATCAACACCCAAGGGGCTACCACTACCGCCCAAAAGACAGTGTTGGCTTCGAGAAATTGTTGAGCATCGTCTTCACTAACCTTGCCCAGCCGAGCGGATGAAAGCCACGCAGAAACCTTTGCGGCATCGTCTTCGACGATGGCTACCGCCGCCTCAATCAAGTCCAACTCCGTATCTACCTTAAGCAAGGTGCCCTTGGCGAAATGGGGCTGCAACTCTTGCCAAGAGATCTCAGCCGTCTGGCCAAGCAGTGTGGCATAGAGGGTACTAGGTTCCGACATCATTGATGATTCCACTAAAGACTGGACGACATAATACCGCGATTACCCATCCAGACAGAATTATCCACTCTGATCAGCGAGGCGACAACATCGATACATGATACGACAAATTGCAATGATCCCCTGCATATGCCGCTTTTCAATCCATTGAGCGGCGCTCTACACTCCGCACGATGCGACATCACGTCGTGGTCATAATAAAAAACCGCACCAACTGTTTGTGATCTGCCAAAACCAATAAGCATTCTGAGTGGAGCACTATGAATAAGGCATCCCAGCGTCTCTCCCGACTGTTCGCCGCCATGGCTGTAGCAGGCTTTGCCAGCTACAGCGTTGCTGCCGATAACATCAAAATTGCCTTGGCTGGCCCAGTTACCGGCCCTGTCGCGCAATATGGAGAAATGGAGTTCATTGGCGCCAAGATGGCCATTGAGCAGATCAACAAGGCCGGCGGTGTCGACGGCCAACAGTTGCAAGGGGTAGTTTACGACGATGCCTGCGACCCTAAACAGGCCGTCGCGGTTGCTAACAGGATAGTCAACGATAACGTGAAATTTGTTATCGGCCATCTGTGCTCCAGTTCGACTCAACCCGCCTCGGACATCTACGAGGACGAAGGCATTCTAATGATTACGCCAGCGTCCACCAGCCCTGATCTGACAGCACGTGGTTACAAGCTTATATTCCGAACCATTGGCATGGACAACATGCAGGGTCCGACTGCAGGCAAGTTCATTGCAGAAAAAGTAAAGCCTAAAAGTGTCGCGGTTATTCATGACAAGCAACAGTACGGTGAAGGCATTGCCACTGCTGTAAAGCAAACGCTTGAAGACGCCAACATTAAGGTGGGTGTCTTTGAAGGTATCAATGCTGGAGACAAAGACTTCTCCTCACTCATCGCCAAGCTCAAACAGGCCGGTGTCGATTTTGTCTACTACGGCGGCTACCATCCAGAGCTGGGCCTGCTGATGCGTCAGGCTCAGGAAAAAGGTCTTAAAGTTCGCTTCATGGGCCCCGAAGGAGTTGGTAACTCCGAAATTTCCGCCATTGCTGGAAAGGCTTCCGAGGGCATGTACGTGACCCTGCCGCGCTCCTTTGACCAAGACCCTAAGAACCAAGCCCTGGTAGAAGCCTTTAAGGCCAAGAAGCAGGATCCGAGCGGTCCATTTGTATTCCCTGCCTATGCCGCCGTTCAAGTTATCGCCGATAGCATTAAGAAAGCAGGCAGTACCGATACCGAAGCTGTAGCCGAAGCCCTGCGTAGCAACACCTTCAGCACGCCGACCGGCGAATTGGCTTTTGATGAAAAAGGCGACCTCAAGAACTTCGAGTTTGTTGTTTACGAGTGGCACGCCGACGGCACCAAGACCGAAGCCAAGTAATCGTCCAAACGGAACGGTATCGACAACCCGGTTCGATACCGTTCCAAAAGCCCACGGTCTTCAGCGTGGGCTTTGTTCATTTCCAGATGAATAGGCGGCCGTATCGCCAGAAGCACCGTGGCCGCTATTCAGGAGAAGGTAATGCCTGAGTTCTACCATTATTTACAGCAGCTGGTGAACGGTCTGACCGTCGGCAGCACCTATGCCTTAATCGCCATTGGTTACACAATGGTGTATGGCATTATTGGGATGATCAACTTCGCCCACGGCGAGGTTTACATGATCGGCTCGTATGTGGCCTTCATAGCCATTGCTGGTTTGGCCTTGCTAGGAATTCATAGCCTGCCGATCATCATGATCGCAGCGTTTGCGGCCAGTATTATCGTTGCCAGTGCCTATGGTTACAGCATCGAACGTATCGCCTATCGACCCCTGCGTGGAAGTAATCGTCTGATTCCGCTGATTTCAGCGATCGGCATGTCGATTTTTCTACAAAACGAAGTTCTGTTAGCCCAGGACTCTAAAGATAAGGCAATTCCCAACCTGCTTCCCGGTAACTTCGTGTTCGGTGCGGATACCATGAGCGGCGTGGTTATCTCATACATGCAAGTGCTGATCTTTATCGTCACGTTGCTGACCATGATCGGGCTGACTTGGTTCATCTCACGCTCTCGCCTGGGTCGTGCCTGTCGCGCCTGCGCAGAAGACATCAAGATGGCTAACCTGTTGGGTATCAACACCAATAGCATCATTGCCCTGACCTTTGTCATTGGCGCAGCTCTCGCTGCAGTCGCCGCCGTTCTGCTGGGCCTGCAGTACGGTGTGATCAATCCGAGCCTGGGCTTCCTTGCTGGTATCAAAGCCTTTACCGCAGCAGTTCTTGGCGGAATCGGCAGCATTCCTGGTGCAATGCTGGGCGGACTGGTATTGGGAGTCGCCGAAGCCTTTGGCGCCGATATCTTTGGTGATCAGTACAAGGACGTTGTGGCCTTCAGCTTACTTGTCCTCGTGTTGTTGTTCCGGCCGACCGGCATTCTGGGCCGTCCGGAGGTAGAGAAAGTATGAGCAGTACTCCTTTCAGCAAGCAGCTCAAGACAGCTGTATTCAGCGCCCTGCTGGTCGTGGCCGTGGCATATCCGGTCCTGGGACTCAAGCTTACAACCGTAGGCATTAACCTCGAAGTACATGGCGCCAGTGCCACAACGCTGTGGATCATTGCCGCCGCCGCCCTACTGATGTTCATTTGGCAACTGGTACGGGAGCGTATACCACTGCCCCGGCGCACGCGCTCTACCGGCGCTTTGCCTATCACTCGTGTAGGTGCCCGGCTGACCGAGCCGGCTACGCAACGGTGGCTTATTCTCGGCCTTGTCTGCGTCGCCCTGATTTGGCCGTTTTTCGGCTCTCGTGGAGCCGTGGACATCGCGACGCTGATTCTGATCTATGTAATGTTGGGCTTGGGCCTCAATATCGTGGTAGGTCTTGCAGGTCTGCTGGATCTGGGCTACGTCGGGTTCTACGCCGTCGGTGCCTATAGCTATGCCCTGCTCTCTCACTACTACGGCTTAGGGTTTTGGATATGCTTACCCATCGCCGGCATGATGGCTGCTTTGTTCGGCTTTCTACTCGGCTTCCCAGTGCTACGGCTGCGCGGTGACTATCTAGCCATCGTAACGTTAGGATTTGGAGAGATCATCCGTATCCTGTTGCGCAACCTGACCAGCATTACCGGTGGCCCTAATGGAATTAGCGGCATCGATAAGCCCACGTTGTTCGGCCTTTCCCTTGACCGCCGTGCCCCTGAAGGCATGCAGACCTTTCATGAGTTTTTCGGGATAGCCTACAACTCAAACCATAAGGTGATTTTCCTTTACCTGATCGCCCTCTTACTGGTTCTTCTTACACTCTTTGTGATTAACCGGTTGCTACGCATGCCGATTGGACGCGCCTGGGAAGCACTCCGTGAAGACGAAATCGCCTGCCGGGCACTCGGCCTTAACCCAACGTTAATCAAGTTGTCAGCCTTTACCTTGGGCGCCTGCTTTGCCGGTTTTGCTGGCAGCTTCTTCGCAGCCCGTCAAGGGTTGGTATCTCCAGAATCGTTCACCTTCATCGAGTCAGCCATTATTCTGGCTATTGTCGTGCTGGGCGGTATGGGGTCTCAGCTGGGCGTGATCCTCGCGGCTATCGTAATGATTCTGCTGCCTGAGCTAATGCGTGAATTTAGCGAATACCGCATGCTGATGTTTGGCGCCCTGATGGTCCTAATGATGATTTGGCGTCCGCAAGGCCTGCTTCCAATGCAGCGCCCTCACCTGGAGCTGCGTAAATGAGCCAACCCATTCTTCAAGCCAAGGGGCTGACCATGCGCTTTGGCGGGCTTTTGGCTGTCAACGGTGTAAATATCACCGTCAGTGAAAAGCAGGTGGTATCCCTGATCGGACCGAACGGTGCCGGCAAGACAACTGTTTTTAACTGCCTAACCGGATTCTACCAACCCAGCGGCGGTGAAATCCTGTTGCGCGGTGAGCCCATTCACGGGCTTCCAGGCCACAGAATCGCCCGCAAGGGTGTGGTACGTACCTTTCAGAATGTGCGCCTGTTTAAGGAAATGACTGCAGTCGAGAATCTGTTAGTAGCCCAACATCGGCATCTTAATACCAGTTTTCTGGCGGGCCTGCTAAAAACGCCCGCTTTTCGCCGGCGTGAAGCCGAAGCAATGGAGTTCGCCCTTCACTGGCTCGAACAGGTCAATCTGACAGAGTTTGCCAACCGATCTGCTGGAAACCTCGCCTATGGTCAGCAACGCCGTTTGGAAATTGCCCGCTGCATGATGACGCGTCCCCAGTTGCTTATGCTTGACGAGCCCGCCGCCGGTCTCAACCCACGAGAAACGGAAGATCTGAAGACTCTGATCGGGCTTTTGCGGGACAAACACGACGTTACGGTCTTACTGATTGAGCATGACATGCATCTGGTCATGAGCATTTCTGACCACATTGTAGTAATCAACCAGGGGACACCTTTGGCAGACGGAACGCCAGAGCAAATCCGCAACAATCCTGACGTAATCAAAGCCTATCTAGGAGAAGCGTGATGCTGCAGTTCGATAACGTTTCTACCTTTTATGGCAAGATTCAGGCTCTTCACGACGTTAGCGTTACCGTTAACAAGGGCGAAATCGTAACCTTGATCGGAGCTAATGGTGCCGGCAAGTCCACGCTACTTATGACTCTCTGCGGATCACCGCGTGCCGCCAGTGGCAGCATTCGCTATGAAGGCGAAGAACTAGTAGGCCAAGCGTCATCTGACATCATGCGTAAGGGGATTGCAGTAGTGCCTGAAGGACGGCGCGTCTTTGCGCGTCTAACTGTTGAAGAAAATCTGGCCATGGGGGGCTTCTTTACTGACAAGCTAGTCTATGAGCAGCAACTGGAAAAGGTTCTCACCCTCTTCCCTCGGCTTAAAGAACGCTATAACCAGCGAGGCGGTACTATGTCCGGCGGTGAGCAGCAAATGTTAGCCATTGGACGTGCCATGATGAGCCATCCACGGCTGTTACTGCTGGACGAACCATCCTTGGGATTAGCTCCTCTTATTATTAAGCAGATCTTTGAGATTATTGAGCAGTTACGTGAGGATGGCGTAACGGTATTTTTGGTCGAACAGAACGCCAACCAAGCCTTGAAACTGGCCGACCGTGGTTATGTGTTGGAAAATGGTCGCATCGTCATGCAAGACACTGGAGCAGCCTTGCTGGCCAATCCGGACGTGCGTAAAGCCTACCTCGGCGGTTGACACTGCACTTGTGCGCCTTTCACAAAAAGGCGCACAAACTCCTTAAGGTCTTGTCCTCCGGACCTTGTCTCAGTAACGTTGCTCTCTTGCCCTGATGGAGACCTCTTAATGTTAGTGTCCCGCTTGCTGCTGCCCCTTACCGCACTGGCTTTTTTATTGGCTGGCTGCCAGAGCACGTCGAGCAATGACTCCTCTTCCCGTTCCGATGAAGGTATACGCTTACAGGGCGACCTCCGTCAGTCTGGTGAGCAATTGCTGTTCAAACCCTGTCGGGAACAACGTTATTTCCAGGTCAGCGACGCTGATCATACCTTTGTAATCAGCGATGCCCATGAGTTAGCCGCCGATAGCGGTGCTAATAGCCTATTTGCCGATTTGCGTGGACAGTTCAAATCGGGCGGGCCGACCGGAAGTGATGGTGTTTTTGCCGTGTCGAAAGTCTATCGTATGCAATACACCGGTCCTGGCTGCTCAGACCCGCATTTCAAGCGGATTACATTACGCGCAGGAGGACATGAGCCCGAGTGGAATGTCTTGGTCAACAGCCAAGGCATGGTTCTGGCTACAGCCGATCAGGCTCAGCAGGCCTTTCCATATTTGCAGGAGCAGTTGCCGGACGGCAGTCGTAGTCTATCGAGCGAAGCCAATGGCAAGCGCATCGAACTTTGGGTAAGTCCCCAACGTTGCATCGATCGTAATACCGGTACGGTACAGTCACTCCAGGCCGAGCTACGTATCAATGGCAAGGCGATGCCAGGATGTGCTTATTATGGCGGAGCCGTTGACGCCCGTTAAATGTGGGCAAACTTTCTCATTTTAATGTTCATTCTTCGATAAATCGTTTGAAGGCCTATAAGGAGATGCGCCTCGACAACAGGCTTTTCCTTCCACTCTTTCGCTTTGTATTTTAATCCCGCTAGAGCCTATCTCCCAGCCCGCCAACGGCCTACCCTATTTCTCAGCGTTACAATCTCATTGAGATAACAGTGTCTTGAAATACGTATCGCCCCCTGTCGGATCAACAGGCTTTGTGATGGATGTACTGGCATCTTTGTCCACACTCTATAGGATGAAGCCCTTGTAAATAGCTTCTTGCTATCAAGATATTTATAGGCTCGACACAACTTTGCATCACTCTCTCAGCACTACATTTACACGTCGCACATTTCCAGCGATCACCCTGCTTCTGTTCATGATGTTTACCTTGGCTTGCGGAATACTGGTTTACGATGCACGTAAACAGGATAAGCAAGCCTCAGCTGATGCGCGTTATGCTGCTGAGAGACTTTTGGAAAATCTTAGGGCACGTATCGTTGCAGATATCTCTGACTATGCTAAATGGGGTGACGCTTATACTCACCTCCATGTCACTGTCGATCCTGTCTGGGCCTACACACAGGAGAATCTAGGCTCCTCAATTTATGAACTATATGGTTACCAAGGCATATTGGTCGTTAACCCAGCCGGCCAAACGCCTTATGCACTTTATGAGGGTGAGCTAGCCCCGCTCAATGCTCATGAATGGATTCAAGGCGATCTGCCAGGCCTGCTGGCCGAAGCGCAAAAGCTTGAAAATAAAGAGCACGTTATAAACCGGATGCTGGCCGTCAACGGCTATCCTGCTCTTGTTTCGGCAGCAGCCATTACCATAGGAAAAGACCCTACCACCAAAGAACTCCCAGGCCCTCCATCGGTGCTGTTGTTCGTTACCATCCTGACAGAAGCAAAACTCAAGGCGTTGAGCCTGCAATATGCCTTGAGTAATCTCAGGGTGAGTTATGAGCGTGGGTTAGATAGTTCTTCAACACTGGACTTAGGTGATGGCTCCAATGCTTTCCTGGTTTGGGAGCCGCCTCGTCATGGCCAGCATTTACTGAAGGCGACCCTCCCCTTCCTAGGCCTCGCTGCTGTGGTTCTCGTAACATTTACCTGGCTCGTCCTACGTCATGCCTTTTCAATGACTCGCGCCATGGAGCGGCAATATGCCGATCTTTTACAAAGTCGCGAAGCGCTGGCTCGCAGCGAGAAGCGCTTTCGGGACGTAGCTGAAGCATCATCGGATTGGATCTGGGAAACAGACGCAGGCGGCAGGCTTACCTATCTTTCAGGCCGGTTCGAGGAAATCACCGGGAAGTCTCCCCTTACCTGGCTTGGCAAGCCCCTCGACACCTTACTACAGGGCGCTAGAGAGCCTTTAAAGGTCTGGCTGGATAAATACAACCGACCTGACTTAATAGATCCACTGATTTGTCATTATCAAGACCAGAACGGCAGACAGCGGACCTGTCGTGTGTCCGCACGAGCAATCGGCCAGGGCGCGCATGGATTTCGAGGGACAGCTAGCGATATTACTGATGAAGTCGAAGCCCTGGCCCAAGTGAAGCACCTGTCGCTGCATGATCCACTGACCGGGCTGCCTAACCGTACGCACCTGCGGGAGTTTCTGGCCAAACACCTAAGCACATCCACTGTAAAGAGCGCTCCGGTCGCACTGCTCAGTATCGATCTGGATCGTTTCAAGCCTATCAATGACGCGCTGGGACATGCGGCAGGTGACCGCGTTCTCCGTGAAGTTGCCAGGCGCATGCGGCATTGTGTTCGTGAGTCCGATTTGATAGCCCGCTTGGGTGGTGATGAATTTGTTGTAGTCATGACACATATCCAAGGTCATGAGGATGTTTCCATACTCAGCTCGCGCCTTATCGAGCAATTGCATCAGCCCATTCGGATTGACGATCAGACGGTCTTTATTGGTGGAAGCATCGGTGTTGCGCTGGCCCCTAACGATGCAGTTCAGGCGGAAGAATTACTACGATTAGCCGATATTGCGCTTTATAAATCCAAAGCAGCCGGCCGTAATACGTGGCACTTTTATGCGCATGAAATGAATGAAGCGATCACAACGCGGCGACAACTAGAAGGTGATTTGCGCCAAGCGATTCAGCAGAATGAGCTGCGCCTTTATTTTCAACCACGCTATTCTATCGAGACTGATCAACTTACCGGCTTCGAAGCATTGGTACGCTGGGAGCATCCTACACAGGGATTATTGATGCCAGATCATTTTATTCCTCTGGCAGAAGACACAGGACTGATCGTTCCGTTAGGCAATTGGGTACTAGCCGAGGCATGCCGCATTGCCGCAACATGGCCAAAACCAGTCGGGGTATCGGTTAACCTGTCTCCTCGCCAATTCGGTCATCGTGAACTGATCAGCCAAGTCACCTCTATTCTGGAAAATACAAGCCTGTCTCCTGAACGGCTCGAATTAGAAATAACAGAGCGCGTCATGCTCGACGATGCAGGCGGTGCACTAAAAATCCTGAAAGCACTCAAGACGTTGGGGTTACGCATCAATATAGATGATTTTGGAATCGGCTTTTCATCCTTAAGCTATTTGCGTAGCTATCCCTTTGATGGCATCAAGATCGACCGCAGCTTTATTGCCGACCTGGGTTCAAGCAAGGACGACCGAGCCATTGTTCAGGCAATCATCACACTGGGGCAATCGCTGGGAATGGTCGTCACGGCAGAAGGAGTAGAAACCCAGGAGCAACTTGATTACTTGCGAAGCGATGACTGCGACGAGGCCCAAGGCTTTCATTTCAGTCGGGCCCGGCCCCCTCATGAACTTTCGACGTTCTTTTAAACCTGCTTAATTTAGCGCTCGGTAATAACGGCGACATCAGGCCCTGCTCCACGCCGTTGATTGCGATCATCCCGTGGCGTAACACCAAAGAAATTGCGATAGGCACTAGAGAAATGCGGCCCTGAAGAGAATCCGCACGACAAGCCTATCTGAATAATCGACTTACTGGTCTGCAATAGCATTTTTCGTGCGCGGTTCAGTCGCAGCTCCAGATAATACTGGCTAGGTACTCGAGACAAGTATTGCTTGAAGATACGTTCAAGCTGTCGACGCGACACACATACATGTTGTGCAATCTCATCTGTTGTCAACGGCTCTTCAATATTGGCCTCCATGAGCATGACCGCTTGCGTCAGCTTGGGATGGCTTGATCCCAGGCGATTCTTGAGAGGAATCCGCTGCCGCTCATTTCCCTCTCGAATACGCTCAACAACCAGCTCCTCGGAGACCAGTCCCGCCAGATCAGCCCCATGATCATGGCTGAGCATGGCAAGCATTAGGTCAAGAATAGCCAAGCCTCCACAGGCTGAGAGGCGGTCCCTATCCCATTCGAATAAATGGTTGGTAGCAATGACCCGAGGAAACTGCTCAGAAAACTCCTCTAGCCAGCGCCAATGCACCGAGACTCGGTATCCCTCAAGCAGTCCTGACTGAGCCAGAGGAAAAACACCTGCAGAAAGCGCCCCGATCCATATCCCTGCACGTGCACACTGCTTAAGTGCAGAGTTGAGCGAGGAGGATAGGCTGGAGGGTAGCTCATCGGCCAATAGGAACAAGCGCTGATAGCTCTGCAAATGCACTGCCCAAGATACATCTGACAGGCGCAGCTCGACTTGATCTACCCGAATCAGGCTTAACTCATAACCCGAGCCGCCTTGTTCACGCTGAGCCACCCGTAACGCTTCTTCGGCTAATGCCAAGGTTAGCGGCCGGGTTCCCGGCCAGATCAAAAAGCCGATACGTGTGGCCATAGCTCTACTTCAGACTGCCTGAGAGGAATTGCTTAAGACGCTCACTGCGGGGATTGGCCAGCACCTCACGAGGATTACCAACTTCTTCAATACGACCTTGATGAAGGAAGATCACCTGATTGGATACTTCCCGGGCAAATCCCATTTCATGCGTTACCACCACCATCGTTCGCCCCTCTTGAGCGAGGTCCTGCATAACCTTCAAGACTTCGCCTACAAGCTCAGGGTCCAAGGCAGAGGTTGGCTCATCAAACAACATTACCTCAGGCTCCATAGCCAAGGCACGGGCAATTGCTACGCGCTGCTGCTCGCCACCGGACATGTGCGCCGGATAAGCATGCTTGCGGTGGGAAACACCTACCTTATCGAGATAACGCTCGGCCCGAGCAATCGCTTCGTCCTTTGACACCCCTAGCACATGGACAGGCGCTTCAATGATGTTCTGCATCACTGTCATGTGTGACCAGAGATTAAAGTGCTGAAACACCATGGCCAGACGCGAGCGCATACGCTGTAATTGTCTGGCGTCGGCAGCTTTGAGAGCTCCGCCTTTAGTTGGTGACAACTTAAGCTCTTCACCGTTGAGCACTATCTTGCCGGCATGAGGCTGCTCAAGCAGATTAATGCAGCGCAGCAACGTAGACTTTCCCGAGCCGCTAGAGCCGATGATGCTGATAACATCGCCAGCCTTGGCTGCCAACGACACGCCTTTGATCACTTCGTGATCACCGTACCGCTTATGCAAATCCTGTACTTCAAGTTTGAACATGGTTTCAAAACCTTGTTTAAGACTAGGCCGAGGCGAGGCGCGCCGGCGGAGTATCTACCGATCCGTTAACCGTTACGAGGAGCCAGGTAAGCCAGCCAACGCCGCTCGGCCCTCTTGAACAGGCGCACCAGAATAAAGGTGAGCGCCAGATAGAACACACCCGCCGTAATATAGGCCTCGAACGGCAGATAAAACTGTGAGTTGACTGTTCGTGCAGCGCCCGTGATATCGACTAAGGTCACAATGGAAGCAAGGCTTGTGGTCTGCAACATCATGATGACTTCATTGCTGTATTGAGGCAGCGCACGCCGTACAGCCGAAGGCAGGACAATGCGTCGATACATAAGAAAGCGCGACATCCCCATGGCCTTGGCGGCCTCAATCTCGCCATGCGGAGTCGATCTGAGGCTACCGGCCAGGATCTCGGCTGTATACGCGCTGGTATTAACAGCAAAGGCCAAACATGCACAAAACGTAGCACTCGACAACCAAGGCCATAACCAACTGTCTCGTACAGCGTCGAATTGAGCCAGGCCGTAGTAGATCAGAAATAACTGCACGAGGCCTGGAGTGCCTCGTATGACGTAGGTATAGAGCCAGGCTGGCAGGTTTACGGCGGCCCGCTTTGAAACACGCATAAAAGCCAACGGAACAGCTATGATCAGCCCCAGTACCAAAGAGATGGCTAGTAGCTTCAGGGTAATCAGCAGCCCGCTCATATAGAGCGGAAGACTGTCCCAGACGACGGTATAGTCAAAAATCATAGTTCAGCCACCTTAACGCCAACCGAGTAGCGCCGCTCGGCCAGACGCAGTACCAGTAATGAGACACTGGTCAAAATCAAATACAAAGCCGCCACAGCCAGATAGAACGTAAATGGCTCCCGTGTGGCATCAGCGGCCTGCTTGGCCTTGAACATCATATCCTGCAGACCTACAACCGAAATCAGTGCGGTAGCCTTGGTCAATACCAACCAGTTATTGGTAAACCCTGGAATGGCCAGACGAATCATTTGCGGGACGAGAATACGAAAAAATACCTGGCGACTACTCATGCCATAGGCCATACCCGCCTCGGCTTGTCCTTTAGGAATACCGATGAAGGCACCACGGAAGGTTTCGGAAAGATAAGCGCCAAAAATAAAACCTAACGTGAAAATACCTGCAGCAAAGGGATTAACGTCGATGTAATCCTCATAGCCCACCATAGGGGCCAGACGGTTAAGCAGGTCCTGTCCACCGTAGAAAATCAGCAGAATCAGGACCAAGTCCGGGATACCGCGAATGACCGTAGAGTACAGATCTCCCAGCCATGCCAACCAGCGTACCGGCGACAGGCGAAAAGCGGCACCCGCTAGCCCCAACACACAGGCCAGAGCCATCGAAATCAAGGCAAGTTGCAAGGTGAGCCAGGCACCGTCGACGATATTCGCCCCGTAGCCATTCAACATCGTGGATACTCCTGAACGCACTCAAGCGCGCTTAGAAATGGAAACAGGCGTGTGGGCTGCGCCCGCCAACACGCCTAGAGAGACGGCCTCAGTTGCCGTAGATATCGAAGTTGAAATACTTGTCCTGAATCTGCTTGTAAGTACCGTTGGCTCGAATGGCATCGATGGCTGCATTTAGTTTGTCACGCAGCTCCGTGTCGTTCTTGCGTACCGCAATACCAATGCCTTCGCCAAAATATTTAGGATCGGTAAAGTCCGGACCGGCAAACGCAAAACCTTTGCCAGCATCTGTCTTCAGGAAGCCATCCTCAAGCAACGTGGCATCGGCCAGGGTAGCATCCAGGCGACCTGCTGAAAGATCCAAGTAAATTTCGTTTTGCGAAGCATAGCGGCTGACCTTGACGCCAGCCGGCTCGAGAACTTCGGTAGCGAAACGATCATGGATACTGCCGCGCTGAACGCCCAGGTTTTTACCCTTCAGCTCGGTCTTTACATCTTTCACATCAGTACCAGCCTTCATAACTAGCTTGGCTGGAGAGTTGTAGTACTTATGGGTGAACTCGACGGAGCGCTTGCGCTCTTCGGTAATAGACATGGAGGACAAGATCGCATCGATCTTGCGTACCTTCAGGGCAGGAATCAGCCCGTCAAACTCCTGTTCCACCCACTGACACTTAACCTTCATCTCGGCGCATAACGCATTGCCGATGTCATAGTCGAAACCGACAATACTGCCGTCAGGAGCCTTGGAGGCAAAAGGCGGATAAGCCGCCTCGATACCAATACGAACCGGTTTGCCTTCGGCGCCTACCACGGCGTGGGACAGAATGGATAGCGCCATAGCGCCAAGCAATGCCAGCTTTTTCATGCAAGCTCCTTCGATGAATGGGCTTCAGACAGTTTCAAACAGGCCAGGCCACCGGGACACATGATCACTCATGCGCACGTGCAATCCGCCAGCAATGCCTCTGCGTAGGGTAGCGGCATTCTAGCGGTAGCCTGATATGGGTTATTTCGTCTATGCGACAAGTAATTACAGAAGGGTTTTAAAACGACTCAATTGGTCTTGACAGAACGCAAATTACCATGCCTACAAAAAAAATTAAAATAAAATAATTAAGCAATTTGTAGGCCCACAAACACAAATTCCTTATAAGCCAACGAGTTATCGCTATTTTGCTCACAAGACACAAAACGAAACGCCCCAAATAAGGGCTACTCTGTTACGAGCGACCTCATTTGGGGCGTTTCCGTTACCGCAGCGAAGATACGTTAGGCTACAGCCTGATTCATACTTTGATGAGTCTCGACCAGTTGTTGAACCACACCGGGATCAGCCAGGGTGGAAATATCACCCAAGGTATCGTATTCCGCCACGGCAATCTTTCGCAAAATACGTCGCATGATTTTACCTGAGCGGGTCTTTGGCAACCCTGGGGCCCACTGAATGACATCCGGCGTAGCAATAGGGCCAATGTCTTTTCGAACCCACTGCTTGAGCTCCTGCCGTAAGGCCTCAGAAGGCTCTTCACCGGAATTCAGGGTGACATAGACATAAATGCCCTGCCCCTTCATATCATGAGGCATGCCCACTACAGCAGCTTCGGCAACTTTCGGGTGCGCTACCATCGAGCTTTCGATTTCAGCCGTTCCCATGCGATGGCCAGACACGTTAAGAACGTCATCCACCCGACCGGTAATCCAGTAGTAACCGTCCTCGTCACGACGGGCGCCGTCACCCGTAAAATACATACCCTTAAAAGTTTTGAAATAGGTATCGACAAAACGGTCATGATCACCATAAATGGTCCGCGCCTGGCCAGGCCAGGAATCCATAATGACCAGATTGCCTTCCGTCGCCCCCTCTAGAATGTTGCCCTCATTATCTACCAGTGCCGGCTGTACACCAAAGAACGGACGAGTTGCCGACCCCGGTTTAAGACCAGTAGCCCCTGGCAGCGGACTAATGAGGATGCCGCCTGTTTCGGTTTGCCACCACGTATCGACAATAGGGCAACGCTCTTGGCCAACCGTCTTATAGTACCAATGCCAAGCCTCAGGGTTGATGGGCTCACCTACTGATCCTAACAGGCGCAAGCTACCGCCATCGGCGCCTCGCATAGCGGCGTCACCCTGAGCCATCATGGCGCGGATAGCTGTAGGGGCCGTATATAGAATACTAACCTTATGCTTGTCGATTACCTGGGCGACACGGGTTACGTCTGGATAATTCGGAACGCCCTCAAACAAGACGGTAGTGGCACCATTAGCCAGAGGGCCATAAACGATATAACTATGTCCGGTAATCCAGCCTACATCCGCCGTACACCAGTACACTTCGCCCGGTCGATAGTCGAATACGCGCTCATGGGTCAGGGAGGCGTATACCATATAACCACCCGTGGTATGCATGACCCCTTTCGGTTTGCCTGTAGAACCTGAGGTATAAAGGATGAACAAAGGCGCTTCAGCCTCCATTTCCCTGGGATCACAATGAGATGAGGCCACTTGCATGGCTTCGTGGTACCACACGTCCCGATGACTGTGCCAAGCCACATTGGAGCCTGTGCGCTTGCATACGATGACCTTACGGACGCAGCAGGTATCGGGATTGGTCAGCGCCTCATCTACGTTAGCCTTGAGCGGTGTCTTTTTGCCGCCGCGAACCCCCTCGTCAGCTGTAATGATGACCTTCGAGCGGCAATCGCTGATACGCCCCGCCAGTGACTCGGGAGAGAATCCGCCAAAAACCACCGAGTGGACTGCACCTATACGAGCACAGGCCAGCATGGCTACAACAGCCTCAGGAATCATGGGCATATAGATCGTGACGACATCACCCCGGTGTACGTCCTGGCCACGTAAGGCATTGGCGAATCGGCATACGTCAGCATGCAGTTCGCGATAGGTAATGTGACGATGCTCGGAAGGATCGTCCCCTTCCCAGATAATAGCTACCTGGTCGCCACGCTCCTGGAGGTGACGATCCAGACAATTATAAGAAGCATTGAGCGTTCCATCAGCGAACCATTTGATATCGACGTGATGGTCATCAAAAGTGGTCTGCTTGACCCGGGTGAAAGGCTTAATCCAGCTGATACGCTGGGCTTGCTCACGCCAGAAACCATCCGGGTTGACCACGGACTTCTGATACAGCGCCTTGTAACTAGCCTCATTGGTCAAGGTTTGGGCGGCTACTTCAGGTCGTACGGGATAGAGGGATGCGGCACTCATGGCGGTTCCTCGGTGGAGATTGTTGTTTTTGTAGAATCCCGTTTTACTGGCCCACGCTTGTGCTAACCATTCGACAAAGGTAGTAAGACAGCCCCATATCAAAGGCATAGGCCTTACACCGGGCCTATCTTTCAACAAAGAAAGAGAACCGAACGGTGGGCATGCGGTTATTTACCTGCGAACCCAACCATTGATCGATACCTTAAACGGCCTAGATACCTGAAACGATCCCAGGATATCAAAAAGCAGATAGAGGCCCGGGCAAGACAATAGATCACCTGTCCAGGCCTGAACTTTACCTTATTGGGCAATATTGGCTTTCTGAGCGGCTTCGATGAGGTCTGCCCCGATCGCACCTTCGAACTTCTTCCACACAGGCTTCATGGCTTCACGCCATTCACTACGTTGCTTGGGCGTAAGCGTAATGATCTCTGTGGTTTTGGCCTTGATAATGTTTTGCTTGTCACGCTGATTAAGCTGTTCAGCCTGATTATTCACCTCAACCGTTACCTCATCCATGATGCTTTGCAACTGAGTCCGCACGTCGTTTGGCAGACCATCCCAGAATTCAGCATTAGTGATCACCATGTAATCGATAACACCGTGATCCGTCTCAGTGATGTACGTTTGAACCTCGTGCATCTTTTGGGAGTAAATGTTTGACCATGGATTTTCCTGGCCATTGACCACTCCAGTCTGCAAGCTCTGGTAGACCTCAGCGAAACTTAACTTGCGCGGCACCGCACGCAATTGCTTGAACTGCTCATCCAACACTTCGGACGCTTGCACCCTGAACTTGAGGCCACGTGCATCTGAAGGTTCGTACAAGGGTTTGTTAGATGACAATTGCTTCATGCCGTTATGCCAATATCCGAGGCCAACAATACCGCTGCCCTTCATGGACGTTAGCAATGCCCTTCCTTCTGGGCTTTGCTCGAAACGGCCTACAGCTTGAATATTATCGAACAGGAATGGCAGATCGAATATCTGCAATTTACGGGTGTACTTGTCGAACTTGGAAAGCGAGGGCGCCAGCATTTGAACATCACCCAGCAGCAAGGCCTCCATTTCCTTACCATCTCCAAATAAAGAAGAATTTGGGTAAACCTCAACCTTGACCCTCCCGCCCAGACGCTCGTCCACCAGCTTTTTGAACATCAAGGCACCCTGCCCCTTGGGTGTGTTTTCCGCCACGACATGGGAAAACTTGATAAGGATCGGATCAGCAGCCTGCGCCAGACTGACAATGGAAACCGCGGCAGCGCACAACAGCACTCTGGTCAACTTCAACATAAGGTGTCACCTCTGATTGTTATTGTGATTTAAGGTGATACATAAGCGCCAAGATGACGCCTACAACAGCATCATTTAGCGAACGCAATGGCGGGAGGGGAAACCGCTACAAAAGCAAACGTTAGAAACAAACGTGCCGAACAAGAGCGTGTTCATGTGGGCTCTCTCTTCGCTTGTAATTGTTTTGGAGAAGCTGAATACACAATGCTGCACGAGATGTGCTTAATGAACAGGGATTTTTATGAGGGAGCATTCGGCTCAGCTAAAGATGTCTCTCCTACGGCTTCCAATAACCGGCGAGCATGCGTGAGAACAGGTTCATCGATCATCTCTCCCTCCAGCTGAAATACCCCCCGCTCCTGTCCTGCGGCGGCCTCTACAACTTTGCGCGCCCAGGCAAGCTCGTGATCCAAAGGTGCAAGTGTTGCGTGGATAACAGGAACCTGCCGAGGGTGTATGCACAAGGCTCCGCCAAAGCCCATCTCCTGGGCACGCCGAATAAAGCGCTGCAGACCTGCCGTATCGTTGAAGTCGGGATATACGCTATCCAATGCTGGCGCTAACCCAGCAATGCGCGAAGCCATCAGGCAAGCATATCGCGCCTGATTCAAGATGAATTCTCCTCCTTCGCTATAGGGTATCAAGCCCAAATCCAGGGCAAGATCAACTACTCCTAGCACTAAGCGCTCTATACCCGCACTACCCGCTATTTCAGTGATTTGCTGAACACCACGCGCGCTTTCGATGATAGGCCAGACAGGCTTTCCACAGGTAGCGGCCTGGGTAATTTGGGCCACACGTTCGGTTTTGGGCAGAACGACTCCGATGACACCTGGCTGTCGGCGACAGAGCGCCAGATCTTGAACATGCGCTTCATGTTCGGTGGCGTTCACTCTTACCCAAATACGTGACTCAGGCTGCTCTACAAGAAAGCTTTCGAGTGATGCTCTAGCCTGCTCTTTAGCATCTGCGGCCACTGCATCCTCCAGATCCACGATCACCGCATCAGCGCCGCTGGCCAATGCCTTGGAAAATCGCTCGGGCCGATCACCTGGAACGAACAAGGCGGAGCGTATTAACGTACCAGTCATATCCTGTCCTACTTCGTACTGAGCTATCTCATATCATCCTGGTCGCGTGAAACGCCTCGATGTTTTCAGCGGAGTATCCCAACTCCTCCAAAATAGCCCGAGTATGTTGGCCCAGTGCGGGGATGGCCTCCATGCGCGGCTGGAATGCATTGTTTCGACCAGGCGGTAGCAGGGCCGGTAACCGTCCGACCGGGCTTTCTACTTCACCCCACCGGTTCCGGGCCGCTAATTGAGGATGCTGCCAGACGCCTTGCATATCATTTACATGCGCGTTGGCAATTTGAGCCTGCTCGAGCCGCTCAATAACCTGCTCGGCCGTCATCGTAGCGAATACATCAATAATAATGGTGCGCAAATCCTTTCGATGATCCGAGCGCTTGGCATTTGTATTGAAACGTTCATCAGGCGCCAGTTCTGGACGTCTCAAAACCTGATGGCAAAAGGCTTCCCATTCACGCTCGTTCTGCAATCCCAACATTACCGTTCCACCGTCCCCCGCCGGAAAAGGACCATAGGGGTAGATCGTCGAATGCGAGGCACCTGCCCGTGAAGGTGGCGGAGCACCATCGAAAGCATAGTACAAGGGGTATCCCATCCATTCAGTCAGGCTTTCCAACATAGAAACATCGATCCGACTCCCCTCTCCGGTCCGCTCTCGAAGAAGCAGCGCCCCCAGAATGCTGGAATAGGCATACATCCCGGCTGCGATGTCAGCAATCGAACAACCGGCCTTGGCCTGCTCATCCTCTCCTGGGCCTCCTGTCACAGATAGAAAGCCGCCCTCACTTTGTATCAGCAAGTCATACGCTTTCTTGTTCTCGTAAGGCCCTCCCTCGCCATAGCCCGAGATATCGCAAACGATCAGTTGAGGAAACCGTTCATGCAAGGCCTCGAAGCCCAGCCCTAGCCGCCTCGCAGCGCCTGGTGCCAGGTTTTGAACCAGTACATCGGCCTGTTCAAGTAACGCATGGAGAATCGGCACCGCTTCCGGCTGCTTCAGATCAAGGGCCAGGCTTTCCTTGGAGCGGTTCGTCCAGACAAAATGAGAGGATAACCCTCGAACCCGCTCGTCATATCCTCGCGCGAAATCGCCAACACCCGGCCGCTCGATCTTGATGACCCTAGCGCCCAGATCTGCCAGCTGACGCGTACAGAAAGGGGCTGCAATAGCATGCTCCAAACTGACAACCGTGAGCCCATCGAGAGGTCGAACTTGCTGACCCATACTCATGCTTTGCTCCTTGAAGCCGGGGGAACCAAGAATCCACATACGCTCGTGAGGTGACGCAGCTGCCATACGCGTGCAATGAGAGCTTTAGTCTCATCGGGCGTTAATGCTTTAGAAAAACTCACCAGACGTTGAAACTTGTCCTCCAGCTCATCCCGAGACAAGGTATTACCAGGGTCACCTTTAGGCTCATCGATACCATGAAACACTCGGCGCCCGTCCGTTGTAACTACCTCCACTCGCCCAAGCCAACGTCGTGGATAGGCAGCATCTACCTCGGCATCCAAGATCATGCTGACCTTTTCACGGAAACGGGCCACGCTCGGATCATGCAAGGCATGCTGCTGGAATTCAGCTAACCCTGCCTTGCCGTACACAGCAATCAACCCCAACACGGTCCCCATGGAAAACTTGGCTTGATGCACCGTCTGGGGCTTATCCACACGACCCAGCACGTCGATGGCTGCCTGATGAACATGCGTAATCACGTGCTGAATATCGTCAGGCCCTAGTTCTTCATTCCACAAAAGCTCCAGTAACGCATCGGCAGCCGGGTGCGTGTGGCGGCAGGACGCATGAAATTTGAACGAGGTTTCCAGCAGCGCCCAACGCTCACCAAACCGGTCAACCAGATACTCCGGGTTGGCATCCTGCGACATGCCGGCCGCCATGCCTTGATCCCCTTCAAGAACATGCCGAGCGCCGGTCAGGCCGTCTGCTGTCAAGTAGGCGGCAAGCAACCCATCGGCAGCAGCCTTGGCAGTGTGCAGTTGCTTGGAATCAGCCGCATCGCGTAAGAACTCCCAAAGACCAGCCGCTTGCGTACCTGCATTACCCAACGCATGAATAAACTGTTCATGATTTAGCCTTAACAACTTCCCGACACCAACCGCTGCGGCCAGAGTGCCGACCGTACCGGTCGTATGAAAGGTGCGGTAATGGGAGCGCCCCAGAAACTCGCCAATCCGGATGCCTGCTTCATAACCGGCGACCGCCGCGGTGATTAGTTCTTGACCCGATCGTCCCAGATCCTGCGCCGCAGCGAATACGGCGGGGAAAACTACCGTTGCTGGATGTAAAACCGAACTGTTGTGCAAGTCGTCCTGCTCAACCAGGTGTGAAGACGCCCCATTCACCAACGCCGCAAAATAGGGCGAGGTTCGAGTGCCACTGACCAGAACCTCGCAAGCGCCCTCTCGTGGTCCCATTTTTTCAGCGTAGCGCTCGAACAGGGGAATGGGATGCGTACCCTGACCGGCCAGAGCGGAGCCCAGCCAGTCCAGAAAGAGCTCTTCGGTACGCGCAATAACCGCTTCGGGTAACTGCTCATAGGTCAGCGATGCGAGAAAGGCGGCAAGACGGGAGGTATAGTCACTCATGGCTCACTCGCTGATCGGATTGGCAATTTCGATAAGGTTCTGATCGGGATCACGGATATACACCGAACGAATCGGCCCTAGTGCCCCGGTACGCCCAACAGGCCCCTCGACAATAGGAACATTCAGCTTCTCAAGCTGTTGTATTACGCGCTCAAGCGAAGCTGAGGAGAGAAAACACAGATCAGCCGAGCCGGGCGTAGGGCTTTCAGCCTTTGGCTCGAACTCGTTTCCAGCCTGATGAAGATTAATTTTCTGCTGACCAAACTTTAGAGCGATTCGGCCAGCACCAAAGATGATTTTTTGCATACCCAGCACTTGGGTATAAAAAGCCACCGTGGCATCTATATGGCGCACGGTTAAGACCAGATGATCCAGTCGCTCGATATTCATTAGAACGACCTCGGCAATTCGAGCAGATGCTCGGCTACATACGACAGGATCAGGTTCGTGGAAATAGGAGCGACCTGATAAAGGCGCGTTTCTCGGAATTTACGCTCCACGTCATATTCACAAGCGAAACCAAAACCGCCATGGGTTTGCAGACACGCATTGGCGGCTTCCCAAGACGCTTTGGCGGCCAGGTATTTCGCCATATTCGCACTGGCACCGGCATTGATTCCGGCGTCGTACTCCTGGCAGGCACGCCAGCGCATCAGATCTGCGGCCTCGACTTCGATGTATGCCTCAGCGATGGGAAATTGAACGCCTTGGTTCTGTCCGATAGGGCGACCGAACACTACCCGGTCTCGAGCATACTGGCTGGCCTTTTCAATGAACCAACGTCCATCGCCGATACATTCAGCAGCGATAAGTGTTCGTTCGGCGTTGAGTCCATCCAGAATATAGCGAAACCCTTTGCCTTCCTCTCCGATCAGGCTGTCCTCCGGCAACTCCAGGTTATCGAAAAACAACTCATTGGTTTCATGATTGACCATATTGGCAATAGGTCGAACTGTCATCCCATTGCTCATCGCTTGATGCAGATCGACCAGAAAGATCGACATTCCTTCGGATTTGCGCTGCACCTCACTCAGCGGCGTAGTGCGTGCCAAAAGAATCATCAAATCCGAATGCTGGATACGAGAGATCCATACCTTCTGGCCGTTGATTACATAACGATCACTCTTCTTGACCGCTGTAGTCTTAAGCTTGGTCGTGTCAGTGCCTGTTGTCGGCTCGGTTACCGCCATTGACTGCAAACGCAGCTCCCCAGCCGCTATCCTAGGCAGGAAGGCTCGCTTCTGTGCTTCGGAACCGTGGCGAAGCAACGTAAACATGTTATACATCTGACCATGCACAGTGCCGGAGTTACCTCCACAACGGTTGACCTCTTCTAAAATGACCGAAGCCTCAGTCAAACCCAGGCCAGAGCCGCCATATTTTGTGGGAATCATTGCTGCAAGCCAGCCGGCGGCCGTTAATGCCTCAACAAAAGCCTGCGGAAATCCTTTTTCTTCATCTACCTTCCGCCAGTAGGCCGCACCGAATTGAGCACACAGTGCTCGCACACCTTCACGAATGGCATCCAGCTCTTCAATGTTCTGGCTCACGACGAATCCTCTTGAGCTAACCTAGGGAACTTGCGGCTTACTCGAACTCCACTTCACCACACTGGGCTGGTCCGTCAGCAGTTCCCGCCCAAACGTCTGCATGGCCGGGCGCTTTAATGCAACCGCCTACTGTAAAAGGATGAGGAGCGATGAGAGGCCGAACCCCGCGGTATGCAAAGCGTCGTAGACGCGCTTCAGGATTAGCCCTCTGAAAAGCCACCAGTGACAGCGTAGCGATTAAAGGACCATGCACCACCAGCCCTGAATACCCTTCGTTTTCGGTTACATACGGCCAGTCGTAATGGATGCGATGACCATTGAAGGTCACAGCGGAATAGCGGAATAGCAACGTTGAGCTGGGTACAATCGTCTCGCTCCACGTGCCCGCCGGCAGAGAGTCGCCGCTCCCGGCTTTGGGAGGACTGGGCTCACGGTAGACGATGTCCTGTTCCTCGCTGAGAGCCAGAACATCATTTTGAAAATAACGGTGCTGAACCGTTACGAACAATAATGCCCCGCTACGACCAGTCTTTTCCTCGACATGCAGGATCGTGGATTCACGCCGAGCGGGCTGGCCTATCTCTAACAGCTGGTGGAACTCTAGTCGTCCACCCGCCCACATGCGGTTACGGTTATTGGCATGCGGCAAAAAGCTACCCCGAACCGGATGACCGTCCTCTCCTAGCTGCGCCTCTGGAAGAGGACTCTGAAAAAAAGCCCAGTGCCACAAGGGAGGCAACGGTTCACCAAGTGCAGGACAGTTATGGCTAAACGTTGCAGCAATACGCTGCACGAGATTGAGGCTAAGCACATCCTCGGCTACTTCCGAGCGGCCTAACCAAGCCGACAGATCAACGTCGTTCATTATTCTTGGCGCTCCGGCAGTTGACGCGTAGGGTCAGCTTGCCGTTAATGGAGCATTCCGAGAATTTGCATTTTCATAAGCCGGCGTTCGGCTCTGCTGAACACAGAGGGATGAAAAGCCCATGCATTTCGATCTTGCAGACCTGCGTCTTTTTATTCATATCGCCGAAGCACCCAGCCTGACACAAGGGGCTCGTCGTGCTTACCTTTCACCAGCAGCGGCCAGTGCGCGTATCAAGGCATTGGAAAGTCAATTCAACACCCGACTTCTCTACCGAGACAGCCGGGGAACAGAACTGACTTCGGCTGGCCAGCGTTTGTTAGAACATGCACGCCTCATCATGCGCCAAGTGGATTACCTGAAAAGCGAATTCACCGATTTTAGTGATGACAGCGCGGGACATATTCGTATTTTCGCCAACACTACGGCGGTTACAGAGTTTCTTCCTGAAATACTGGCAGGCTTTTTGGCTAAACGTCCCGGTGTAAGCGTTGACCTTAAGGAAAAACTCAGCCGCGACATCGTTCGAGGGGTTGTGGATGGCAGTACCGACATGGGTATTATCGCTGGCCCGGTTACGGCTCCTGGCCTGCAAATTTTGCATTTCAGTACTGATCGCCTAGTGCTGGCTGTAGCGTGCGCGCATCCTCTTGCAGAACGCACTCAGGTTACGCTGGAAGAAACACTTGCTTATCAGCACATCGGCCTGAACGAAGGTACTACCCTGTTCACCTTTCTACGCGAACGAGTCGAGCAAGTGGGTGCCACGCTCTCGGTACGCATTCAGCTTTCAAGTTTTGAAGCCATCTGCCGCATGGTAGAGGCCGGTGTAGGGATCGGCATCATTCCCGAATCGGCTGCCTTACGCCATCGCCAAACAATGGAACTTTCTATCGTCGAGCTGGACGAGCCTTGGGCTGTGCGTGAGCGCAGCATTCTCGTCCGTGATCTAGAAGCCCTGCCAGGTTGCGTGCGAGCTTTGATCACAACGCTCACGAAATAAAGTCTGTCTCAGAGGTCGATACGCCCACGCCCGGCCTTGATCGCGCTCCGCCGAACCTTGTTTTCCACCCGGCGACGCTTCGACCCTAGTGTAGGCTGAGTAGGACGACGCACCTTCTGAACATAAGTAGCGCTACGAATAAGCTCTACCAGCCGCTCTAACGCATCCTCCCTGTTCTGCTCCTGAGTACGAAACTGTTGGGCTTTGATCACAATGACACCCTCACGGGTAATGCGTGAATCCCGCAAGGTCAACAATTTTTCCTTATAGAAGTCAGGCAGAGAGGACGCTGGAATATCGAAGCGCAAATGAACTGCGCTAGAAACCTTATTAACGTTCTGCCCACCGGCGCCCTGAGCTCGAACAGCTGTCAGTTCAATTTCGGCATCAGGTAAGGTCACGGTATTGGATATAACAAGCATTGGGGTACTGCCAAGATAAGAATATGGTTTGGACCCCTCGTGCTGACAAAGGGTTTAATCAGAAGAGATTTGTACGCCCCGGACAAGCCAGTGGTTCAACAATTCGGACAACGTTTCCAGAGGCTGATAGCCATTGGTTACTAGCACAAGCTGTCCATCCCTCTCCGCTAATAGAGTAGGAAACCCTGCTATGCCTAAGTTCAAGGCCCATTCAAAGTCTGCCTGGGTAGCTAGACTCGCTTCGTTCGAATCAAAAACAGGGGCAAATTCGATCCGCGGTAAACCAACCGACTCGGCCAACTCCACTAAAACAGACGGCTGGGTTACATCCCGGCCTTCAACATAGAAAGCGTGCTGAATCAACAGGGCTAGTGGCCAAACGCTGGACTCGTCCAGCAGACGAGCCGTTACCAATGCCCGGCAAGCGGGCTCCGTGTTGTAGACGAATCCCTCAGGCAGAGCATTTTCAATATTAAACTGCTGGCCTGTCGTTTCCTCTACGGCCTGCCAATAAGACAAGGCACGAGAACGAGCTGCCGGCTCCAGGGCAGCTCGCTCATGTCGCAATCCACCTACCACCAGATGCAGGGAGACCCCATAGGCGCTCGCCTGGTTAGCCAACGCCTCGACAACCGGCGCGAAGCCCCAGCACCAGGAACACATTGGATCCATCACATAGAGCAAGCGCGCGTTCATCTTGGTTATGCCTCCTGCGAAGCTTTCTGGCTCTGTCGAAGATCTCTTCCTAAGGGATGAGGCTGGTTGCGCATTTTAGCCAGATCAATCTGCTTCTGCCGCTCACGTGCACTTGCCCGAGTCTTTTCCGGAAGCGAGTCCCAACAGTGCGGGCAGCTAATGCCCGGAACGAAATGAGGTGACGTTCGATCCTCTGTCGAAACCGGCGTCCGGCAGGCGTGACACTGATCATACTCGCCTTCGCTCAGATCATGACGCACTGTCACCCGGTTATCGAACACGAAACAGTCTCCTTGCCAGAGGCTTTCTTCCTGGGGCACTTCCTCTAGGTACTTGAGGATACCGCCCTTGAGATGAAAGACTTCCTCGAAGCCCTCGTTAAGCATAAAACTTGAAGCCTTTTCGCACCGGATACCGCCCGTGCAGAACATAGCCACCTTCTTATGCCGGGTCGGATCGAAGTGCTGGCGTACATACTCAGGAAACTCGCGGAACGACTTCGTTTTCGGATCGATAGCATGAGTGAAAGTACCGATACTGACCTCGTAGTCATTCCGGGTATCGATGACCAGCACCTCCGGATCAGAAATCAAGGCGTTCCAGTTCTTAGGCTCCACGTAGGTACCTACCTTCTCATTGGGATCAACCCCTGGTACACCAAGCGTGACAATTTCCTTCTTCAATTTTACCTTGGTGCGATAGAACGGTTGCTCATCGCAATAGGATTCCTTGTGATCAAGATCGACCAGCCGGGCATCGGATTTCAGATGGGCTAGCACCGCATCAATTCCCGCACGCGTGCCGGAAATCGTGCCGTTGATACCCTCTTTTGCCAGCAATAGCGTGCCCTTGATGTCGTTCTGTACTAGAACATCCAAAAGTGGGTCGCGCAGGGCAATGTAATCGTTGAGCGTGACGAATTTGTATAACGCCGCTACGACGATTTTTTGAGTCATGTCTCTTCTCCAGTAGTCGCCCTCGCAAAGGACGGACCGATTGATACGACAACGCCGGCAAGAGAGCCGGCGCTGGTCTTACAAGTTTAAGCAAGCGACAGGCGCTTGGGTAGCGCCTTTAAGCGAATGGTGGCATTTCGCGTTTAATCATGAACGCCGTCATGCTTGCTACCACCTCGGCAGGTAGGTGACTCAGGGGCCCCTCCTTGTCTGGCCCACTCATCAGGAGTGTACGTATGCAAGGCCAGCGCATGGAACTCTCCCATAAGCCCCCCCAACGCACCGTAGATTTTCTGGTGACGCTTGACCGCATTCAGCCCCTCGAACTGCTCGCTGACTACAACGGCCTTGTAGTGCGTTTCCTGGCCACGACTATGCATATGACTTTCGTCATGCACCTCAAGATGCTGAGGCTGCAGGAGATTCAAGGTTGATAGAATACGGTCACGCATACTCATGATAAAACTCCGAATTACTTCTTCGGACTGGTGCCCTGAGGTGCCGCCGGTGGCTTAACCCCGAGCTCCTTGTCCATATCAGCCAGCAATTTATTAACCTGCGGCACGGCCTGCTCAAGTTTAGCCTGGGCAATCTGAGACGACTGTACAGAAAGTTGAGGCAAAGTAGTCATCATCTTTTTACCGAGCGGCGACTGATAGAACTTGATGAGGTCTTCCAACTCGTCCTCGGTAAAGTTCTGCGTATAAAGCTTCACCATCTCAGGCTTGATCTGCTCCCAGCCGATGGATTTATCCAAGGCCGTATTGGCACGAGCCACATAGCTCTCTAATACGGCCTGCTTGCCAGGCGCCTTGGCCTGAGCAAAATGTTGACCAAACAACTCATGCACCTGAGCATAGACTGGCGTAGTAAGTTTATCGGCGTTGGCCAGCTTCAGAAAGCGCTCGGCCTCTGCCGCATGGCTGGCCGCATCGGCCATGGCGAGGCTACTAACCCCGGATAACACGGCTGCGGTACAAAGCGCTCGAAAAGTCTTCATCGCATGTCCTTTCAACATTCATTTTGGATAAAGGTCTGCATTCTGCCCGTGACGTTTTGCTTAGCTCAACCCAAATCCGGCTTTCGTTCAGACAAGCTTCAGGCTTAAAACTCCATATACGGCGCCGCTTCCTTGCGTTACAGGGTCAAAAAAGGCCTGGAACCCCGCCGACTGAAAGCAGACTAACCGCTGACAAGGTTCCTTTACCCGGCGTTTCTTCGAGACTGCCTTGCAGGCGTTTTCACGCCTTCACCGCTACTTTCAGCCGGGCCTATCCAATAAATTTGTGGAGAACGCCATGAGCCGCACCGAAACCGACAGCCTGGGCCCCGTCGAGGTAGACGAAAACGCCTACTGGGGCGCGCAAACCCAACGTTCCCTAGAAAATTTCGCTATTGGTGAACAGCGTATGCCGTTAGCCATTGTCCATGCGCTTGCTCTCATCAAAAAAGCGGCTGCCCGCGTCAATCTCCGCCTGGGTGAATTACCTGCCGAAGTGGCTGAACTAATAGAACAGTCCAGCACTGAAATTCTTGAGGGTCGCCACGACAATCAATTTCCATTAGTCGTTTGGCAGACCGGTAGCGGTACCCAAAGCAACATGAACGTCAATGAGGTTATTGCCGGGCGAGCCAATGAACTGGCCGGCCAAGGCAAAGGCGGCAAGAAGCCTGTTCATCCTAACGATCATGTAAATCGCGGGCAAAGCTCGAATGACTGCTTCCCAACCGCCATGCATATTGCTACGGCCCAAGCTGTCCATAGCGACCTACTGCCAGCTATCGCCGAACTACGAGGCGGACTGGCGCAACAGGCTGCACGGTATATGACCTTGGTAAAGACGGGCCGGACGCACATGATGGACGCCACCCCCATCACGTTTGGTCAAGAAATCTCAGCTTATGTCGCACAATTGGATATTGCTGAAAGCGCTATCCGGGCGACTGTTCCCGCCATCTATGAACTGGCCCAGGGAGGTACAGCAGTGGGGACTGGGCTGAATTCCCCGAAGGGATTCGATGAGGCAATTGCTCATGAACTGGCAGAGCTTACTGGCCTGCCCTTTGTAACGGCACCCAACAAGTTTGCTGCCCTGGCGGGACACGAACCGCTCACGGCTCTATCTGGCGCCCTGAAAACCTTGGCCGTAGCACTCATGAAGATCGGCAATGACTTACGACTCCTTGGCTCCGGCCCGAGGGCTGGTCTGGCTGAAGTCCGATTACCTGCCAATGAGCCCGGCAGCTCTATTATGCCCGGCAAGGTCAATCCAACCCAGGCCGAGGCGCTGACTATGCTGGCCTGTCAGGTCATGGGTAACGACACCACTATCACCTTTGCTGCCAGCCAAGGCCACCTCCAGCTCAATGTCTTTAAGCCCGTCATTGCTTATAACATTCTTGAATCGATTCGACTTCTGGCTGACGGTTGTCGCAACTTCAATAAGCATTGCGTGGCTGGTATGGAGCCGGATGCCAACAAAATGGCCGCTCACTTAGAGCAGGGCCTAATGCTCGTCACTGCTCTCAACCCCCATATTGGTTATGACAAGGCGGCAGAGATTGCTAAAAAAGCCTATGCGGAAAATAAGACTCTGCGAGCAGCCGCCCTGGAGCTAGGACACCTAACCGAAGAGCAATTCGATGAATGGGTAAGGCCAGAATCCATGCTGGAGGCCGGGAGTCATGGCTGAAGTAAGGTCTGGCGCCACACCACTAGAAGGTGACGGTAAACGCATTCTAGTGGTGTACGGCAATCCTAAAAACGATAGCTTCTGTCAGGCCTTGTGCGCAGCCTACATACAAGGTGCTCGTCAACAAAATCATATAGTAAGAGAGCTGAAGTTAGGCGAAATGACGTTTGACCCTGTACTACGTCAGGGATTTGATCAGAGCCAGCTTTTGGAAGACGACCTGCTGGACGCACAGCGACAAATTCATTGGGCTGAGCATTTAGTGTTTGTGTATCCCATCTGGTGGAGCGGATTGCCTGCCTTGCTGAGCGGCTTTATCGAACGTGTGTTTCTTCCAGGCTTTGCCTTTGCTTACCGCGATCAGACCTGGGGTGGCGAACAACTTCTGACGGGCCGCACGGCAGACCTGATCATGACGGCTGACAGTTTGCCGACCCCATGGAAACGCCTGCGAGGACTCTCACCCCATCGCCTGATGATGCGCGAAATTCTCGATGCCTGCGGTATTACAATCAATCACCAGCTCGAATTGGCTCCTGTTCGCGCTAGTGAAGAAGAACAACGCCTACGCTGGCTACAGGATATAGAGAAATTAGGTACTCAAGCCTAAGGGCTTTTCTTAACTGAGCAGGCTACGCTCAGCAATACCCAGAGTCATGCAGCCTACGTTCCGCATGTAGTAATTGGGCTGCAACCTCATTCAGAAATATTTTCATCCCTAAATAATCAGCATAAAAATCAAAAGCGAGATACACCCAAGCTCCTGTCATTCAAATCAAGTGAGCCTCATGTATAAAATTACATACTTAAACGGCGAAACATTTGTACATAACATGCAACAATAAGAGGTAGATTTCACTATATCCTTGAAAACTCGATTGTCTTTTACAAGCCAAACGGCCTTGTCAACGGCTAAACTTAGAACCTTCCTGAAACACAACTGCGACATATTGAAGCAGGTTATATAAATCAATAGGTTAGAAGAGTTTTCAAAGCGCTTTTAGGCTACTCAATGATGGACTCCGACCTAGGATAAACTTAAACTGCGCACGGCCATTAAGGCGTGCTTCGAAACAGTTCAATGTCGAGTTAATGCTTGCCCTTGCAATTAGTCATGCTTCTCTGTGAGTTGTGACTACGCTTCATCGGCACTCCGTCTCTTGATCAATGTTACAAGTCGCGCCAGGCAAGCAAAGTCGGTCCGGATACTGCCCCTTAGCGTATCTGCACTTTATCGCATTCATCGAAACGGCCTGGTATATGCCGCTTTTTCGTCCAAACTGTCGGGGTATGAGGTTTTACACCCCTCCCGGATGTTGAAGCTGCATCGTGTTCAAGACGTCTGATGAATCCGATTGTCTGAAAGAACCAAGTTTCTTCAGAGTAGATCGACCTCTAAATCAAGGCCCCACACAGCCATATCCTAACGTGTTGGCTAGGTAAGGAGGACTGGTGAAACGTGCTATCCAGACTTAGGCGCAAGGCGGATCCATGCTTGGCTCGAATGGATTTCAGTCGTAACATATCTTTACATGTAGCTCAATAACGCTTTTTGTCGTTATTGCCGCGCCTGTAAAGACCGCGACACCAAAGCTTCATCAGCCTGACCTACTTCTGCACCTGCGCCGCAAGGTGACGATACCAACGACTGGCTATTCCCCTGAAACGAAGAATGCCCCCTCTACCGAGGTCGTGAGATGAGAAAAAAGAAACATAGTATTTTTTCCAGCCTATTGGCTTTAGCTGCCACTGGTTTGCTCAGTGGTTGTGACATGACGCTTTTAGATCCTAAAGGTCCAGTAGGGCTAGAAGAGAAGCATCTAATATTAACTGCCTTTGGCTTGATGTTGATTGTGGTCATTCCCGTCATCGTCATGGCCATTCTTTTCTCCATCAAGTATCGCGCCTCGAATAAAGACGCCGAGTACGCGCCCAACTGGGCCCACTCGACGAAGATCGAAGTCGTGGTATGGGGCGTACCGCTCGTTATCGTGGCCTTTCTAGCTGTACTGATCTGGAAGACCAGCCATTCGCTGGATCCGTTCAGACCGCTTGATTCGGATGTGAAGCCAATCACGATCGAAGCTGTAGCGCTGGACTGGAAGTGGTTGTTCATCTATCCGGAGCAGGGCATTGCAACGATTAACGAAATTGCTTTCCCAGCCAATACGCCGGTGAACTTCCGAATTACTTCGGATACGGTCATGAACACCCTTTTCATTCCCGCTTTGGGCAGCATGGTTTATGCCATGGGCGGTATGCAAACCCAGCTTCATTTGCTTGCTCATGAAACCGGTGAATTTGGCGGCGGTTCGGCCAACTACAGCGGCGCGGGCTTCTCTGACATGAAGTTCATTGCTCACTCAATGACTGACGAAAACTTCAACGCTTGGGTAGAAAAGGTTAAAACCTCGCCAAAGACTCTTGAACACCAAGTCTATGCCGATGTTGCCAAACCCAGCGAGAAGCATCCTATTGAGTACTACTCGTCCGTTGCTCCTCACCTTTTCCAGGACATCATCGATAAGTACTTGAAGGGAGACTACAGCAAGCGTGTAGATCAGGTTATGGATCAGGCAATGCATAAAGGTGCGCACGACGGTGCCGCGGAGTAAAAAATGTTTGGAAAATTAAGTCTCGCAGACATTCCTTATCATGAGCCGATTATCGTAGGTGCAGTCGGCGCCATGATTCTGGGTGGTTTGGCTCTATTTATCGCCCTAACCTATTTCAAGAAATGGGGCTATCTATGGTCAGAATGGATTACATCCGTTGACCATAAGAAAATCGGTGTCATGTACATCATCGTTGCGATGATTATGCTGCTTCGCGGCTTCTCTGACGCCATCATGATGCGTGCCCAGCAGGCAATTGCTGGTACAGGGGCTGAAGGATATCTGCCCCCTCATCATTACGATCAGATCTTCACGGCTCACGGCGTGATCATGATCTTCTTCGTAGCAATGCCGCTTGTAGCGGGCTTGATGAACGTTGTAGTACCGCTGCAAATCGGTGCTCGCGACGTAGCATTCCCGTTCCTGAACTCGCTCAGCTTCTGGCTGTTCGTAGTGGGCGTCATACTCATGAACCTATCTTTGGCTGTAGGTGAGTTTGCCGCTACAGGTTGGGTTGCCTATCCGCCCTTGTCTGGAATTCAGTACAGTCCAGGTGTCGGTGTCGACTATTACATATGGGCGCTACAGATATCGGGGATGGGTACGCTTCTAACGGGTGTTAACTTCGTTGTTACCATTCTGAAGATGCGTACTACCGGCATGACTCTCATGCGTATGCCGATCTTTACCTGGAACGCATTGTGCACCAGCGTATTGATCGTTGCAGCGTTCCCGATCCTGACTGCTACTTTGGCACTGCTCACGCTTGATCGCTATTTGGGTATGCACTTCTTCACCAACGAGCTTGGTGGCAACCCAATGATGTACGTCAACCTGATCTGGGCTTGGGGCCATCCAGAAGTATACATCCTTATCCTGCCGGCCTTCGGTGTGTTCTCGGAAGTTGCTTCTACGTTTAGCGGCAAGCGTATGTTTGGCTATGTGTCCATGGTATGGGCAACTGTAGCTATTACCGTTCTGTCCTTCGTTGTATGGCTGCACCACTTCTTTACCATGGGCTCAGGCGGCAACGTCAACGCGTTCTTTGGTATTGCTACAACCATTATTGCCATTCCAACCGGTGTTAAGATCTTTACTTGGCTTTTCACCATGTACAAAGGCCGTATCCGCTTCACCACTCCGATGATGTGGACTATTGGCTTTATCATCACCTTTAGCATTGGTGGCATGACAGGCGTTCTGCTGGCTGTACCAGGTGCCGACTTTGTTCTGCACAACAGCCTGTTCCTGATCGCTCACTTCCATAATGTGATCATCGGTGGTGCGGTCTTCGGTTACTTTGCAGGCGTAGCCTACTGGTTCCCGAAAGCCTTCGGTTTCACACTGAATGAAAAGCTGGGCAAGTATGCATTCTGGTGCTGGCTGGTAGGTTTCTACGTTGCCTTTATGCCGTTGTATGTTCTGGGCTTTATGGGTATGACTCGCCGCCTGAACCACTATGACAACCCAGATTGGAACGCTTGGCTAATCGTAGCTGCAGTAGGTGCTCTTATCATTGGTCTAGGCATCGCATTCCAGCTTCTTCAGTTCTATGTGAGTATTCGTGATCGCAAGAAGAACCTGGATGTTACAGGTGACCCGTGGGGTGGCCGTACTCTGGAGTGGTCTACTTCTTCGCCGCCACCTTTCTACAACTTCGCTCATCAGCCAGTTGTTGATGATATCGATGCCTACTGGGGTGCGAAGGAAAAAGGAATCGCTGAGCGCAAAGCTGCTGATTACCAAGATATCCATATGCCGCGTAATACCGGTGTGGGCTTTATTATCAGCGCCTTTAGTTTAGCCCTCGGTTTCGCCTTGATCTGGCACATCTGGTGGCTCGCCATCGTGGGTACGCTAGGCATGATCATCACATTCATTGTCCGTAGCTATGACGATGACATCGACTACTACGTGCCAGCTGCCGAAGTAGCACGTATCGAAAACGAACGTCTTCAGAAACTAGCGAATCAGGCTTAATTTATGTCGAGCGAAGTACTTCATAACCACGTTGCCCATGCTGAGGAGCATGGGCACCACGACGCCGGATCCATGACGGTATTCGGCTTCTGGATCTACCTGATGACCGACTGCATTTTGTTTGCGACTATTTTCGCAACCTATGCAGTTCTGAGCGGTAGCTTTGCAGGCGGGCCGACTGGGCAGGAGATTTTTGAACTGCCCTACGTTCTGGTAGAAACTTTCCTCTTGCTGTTCAGCAGTATCACTTATGGCTTTGCCATGATTGCTGCACATAAAGGTGAAAAGAGCAAAGTTCTAAGTTGGCTGGGCCTAACGTTCCTGCTTGGCCTGGGCTTTATCGTGATGGAAATCAATGAGTTCTATCATCTTATTGCTGCTGGTCACACTCCGCAGCGTAGTGCATTTTTGTCAGCCTTCTTTACGCTGGTTGGTACTCACGGCTTGCACGTAACATCCGGCCTGATCTGGATGGCCGTTCTGATGTTGCAAGTGCAAAAGAAAGGCCTGACAGCAACTAACCAGACCCGCTTAATGTGCCTGAGCCTATTCTGGCACTTCCTAGACATCGTCTGGATTTGCGTGTTTACCGTTGTGTACTTGATGGGGGTTCTGTAATGGCCAATGAACACGGACATGTTGTCCACGCCGGCTCCAGCCACGGAAGCACAAAGTCTTACATCATTGGTTTCATTCTGTCCGTAATCCTGACGGTCATTCCGTTTGGGCTGGTGATGTACCCTACTTTGTCCGAGTCAGCCACTCTGATAGTAATTTGGGTCATGGCGATTGTTCAGATCTTTGTTCATCTGGGATTCTTCCTGCACATGAACACGTCCTCTGAACAGCGCTGGAACGTGGTCGCGTTTGCGTTCACGATTCTTATTACTGTTATTGTGGTCGCGGGCTCGCTGTGGATCATTCACGGCATGCATAGCAATATGCTGGCCCACTAAGAGTTGCTTCGATGATCAAGAGATACCTACTTATTACGAAGCCTGGAATTATCTTCGGCAACCTAGTTTCGGTTGCCGGAGGCTTCTTCCTTGCCTCGAAAGGAAGCATTGACTTAGCACTTTTCTTAGCTACCGCAGTAGGGGTGTCTCTGGTCATCGCTTCTGGTTGTGTATTCAATAATTATATTGATCGCGACATCGATAAAATCATGGAGAGGACGAAAAACCGCGTCCTCGTCCAAGGTCTTATCTCACCAAGCGTAACGCTTTCCTATGCTACCTTGCTGGGCATTGCCGGATTCGCGCTCCTTTATCTAAAGGTAAACGCACTAGCAGCAACCTTTGGGGTAATGGGCTTTGTTGTATACGTAGGGCTATACAGTCTGTGCCTGAAACGCAAGTCCGTTTATGGCACGCTGGTAGGTAGCCTTTCGGGCGCAGCGCCACCTGTAATCGGCTATTGTGCGGTCAGCAATGAGTTTGATATGGGTGCAGCTATCCTGTTATTAATCTTCTGTCTCTGGCAAATGCCGCATTCCTATGCAATTGCCATTTTCAGATTGAACGATTACCGGGCCGCGTCCATACCTGTCTTACCGGTTGAGAAAGGGATTCCTGTCACCAAGCGTCATATCACGTTCTATATCCTGGCCTTTCTAGCAGCAACCTTGGCACTGACCATTGGTGGATATGCAGGTTATAAGTATCTGATTGTCGCAGCGGTAATGGGTATCTACTGGCTACGCATGGCATTGATGGGTTACAAGACAAACGACGACAACGCCTGGGCTCGCAAGCTGTTCGTGTTTTCCATCGTCACTATTACTGCGCTGAGCATAATGATGTCGGTTGACTTCAACGTTCAAGCTCAGGAAGTACTCCTGGCGCTGGCACGGTAGTTTGCTCTTTGGCAAGGGCCCTCCAGGGTCCTTGCCCTCTCCTCCTCTTCTTTACACCGTTTCAACAGCATCGCTTGGCTTGGGTTTACTTACTCACACAAGCCTCTTTTCTTTTACATGCTCATAGTGCTCGATACGCCACCAGGCAGGCAGTAACCGCTGGATATCAGCACGTCCAAAACGATCATCAATCAAATAAACGACCCCATTATCAGTAGGCGTTCGAATGACTCGTCCGGCTGCCTGTATCACTTTCTGCAGCCCAGGGAACAGGTAGGTATAATCGTATCCCTGACCAAAGGTCATGGTCATACGCCGCTTGATTTGCTCATTAACCGGATTGAGCTGCGGCAATCCTAACGTAGCGATAAAAGCGCCAACCAAACGACTCCCAGGAAGATCGACACCTTCCCCAAAACTGCCTCCCAGCACAGCAAACCCAATACCGCAGCCATCTACAGTAAAGCGAGCAAGAAAATCCGCTCGCGCGGATTCATCCATACGCCTGGACTGGATCCAGCAAGGTATCGCGGGGTAATCCTTAACAAAAGCATCAGCAACCTGTTGTAAATAGTCGAAGCTGCTAAAAAAGGCGAGGTAATTTCCCGGTCTTGCTAGATAGTGCTGTCCGATCAACTGACTGATTGGCTGCACTGAATGTACCCGGTCCTGATACCGGGTAGAGATGTGATCTACCAGACGTACCGATAACTGTTCAGAAGTAAATGGTGCGGGAATGTCCACCCAAGGCGTATTACCTGGCAGCCCTAAGGTATCACGATAAAAATGAGGCGGATTAAGCGTGGCCGAGAACACAATAGCTGTCTTAGCCGACTGAAACCTCGTTTTAAGAAAAGGAGCAGGGATAACGTTTCGGATACACAGCGTAGAATTCATCCGCCCCGCTCTCTCATAGCGATGAAGCTCGAATAGGGAGTGAGGCCCAAATGTCTCGGCTAAACGAGTAAATTGCAAAGCATCGAAATAAAAGGCCTGCAGATCTGCATCGGGCTGCGTATCAGAAAGTGTCTCATTAAAATGATCATTAATCGCAGAAAGGCTTTGCTGCAACGCCATCAATAGCTTGCCTGGCAGCTCATCTCGTACTGTATAGATGTGCTCTTGCTCCTTGAGCAACCCGCTCCAACATCGGCTCACTCTATCAAGAGGCTTTTTCAATACGGACGGTACTGACTTACGTAAATTATCGAGCCGGGAGCGCTCTAACATCACGGTATACATGCTTCGGGCCCGCTCCAGCAGGTTATGGGCCTCGTCCACTAGCACACCGACACGCCATTCATAAACCGAGGTCATCCCAAGCAACATGGCATTTGAGTCAAAAAAATAGTTGTAATCGCCCACTATAACGTCAGCCCACCGAGCCAAATCGTGCCCTAGGTAATAAGGGCAAATTGAATGGGCTAACGCTACATCCCGAACGCTTTTTTGACTGAGCATAGCTTGCTGCAATGCGGCTTCTCTCGCTGCAGGCAAGCGATTATAAAAACCGTTAGCCAGCGGACAAGACTCACCATGACAGGCTTTATCAAGATGCTCACATGCCTTTTCTCGTGCAATAAGCTCGACAATGCGAAGCGGGGCTTTTGTCAATGACGCCCCAAGCGCCTCAAGCGCATGTAACGCTACGTGGCGACCAGAAGTCTTTGCAGTCAGAAAGAAAATCTTGTCCAGAGACCGGCAAGGCATTGCCTTGAGCAAGGGAAACAGCGTTCCCACAGTCTTGCCTATTCCTGTAGGGGCCTGAATTAGGATACTGCATTCAGTATAAGCAGCCTTATAGACGGCCTCGGCCAATGGCCGCTGCCCTAGACGAAAATCCGTATGAGGAAAGCTTAATGCATCAAGCGCCCGGTCCCGCTGGGCACGGTGACGCAATTCTTGATCAGCCCAATCAAGGAAAAGGGAGCACTGAATTTCAAAGTGCTCCTTGAGCGATGTAGCCGTCCACGTTTCGGTCAGTACAGTTTCTTTCTGGCTCGTAATCTCAAAATAGACCAAAGCCAAACGTATCTCTTTAAGCCCTAGCCGCTGGCACTGGAGCCAGCCATACATCTTCACCTGAGCCCAATGCAGAGCGCGATGATTAGTAGGCATACGCGCCAGATCACCTCGGTAGGTCTTGATCTCCTCTAACTGATTCAAGGATGGATCATATCCATCGGCTCGCCCACGTATCTTCAGGTGCTTGAATTCACCACTTAAAGAGACCTCGCTGTGATAATCCTCACCTCGCCGGGACGTCACGACCTGATGGCCTACAATCCCTTCCTGAGCAGTAGGCGAAGGTGTGAATCGCAGATCCAAGTCACCTCGCTTGGCCGTGAACTCACATAAGGCCCGTACAGCCACTACATAGTGCAAACGGTATCCTCCCATTGCAGGTAGCAGACCGCAACGGGCATTTTATGCTCCACACAGAAGTCAAGCCAGCGGACCTGGTTGTCTTGTAGTCGATCTCCTGGTCCCTTGACCTCAATCATGCGGTACCGCTGCTCAGCTGGCCAGAACTGGATCAAGTCAGGAAAGCCAGTACGATTCGACTTGATGTCCCAAAGGATACGCTCGAACCACTTCCGTAAATGAATTGCAGGCAGGCAATGCAGGGCCAGCTCAATTACCTCTTCGGGTAATCCCCAGTGCACAAAAGGTGCCTGCAGCCCCTGCTTTTGCCGGAGCGTGCGCCTGATCGTGTCTTTGTAGGAGCCTTTTTCAAGCTGTGCCAAGCATGCCTCAAAGCGCTCCGCTCTACGCGAAAAGAAATGAGGTGTGGCAAAGTCAGCGGGCGCTCGATGGAATGGATGAAAGAATGCGCCAGGTATATCACTAAATACCGCATCCCAGCATAACAACCCGAATAGTGTATTGATCAGGCTGTTTTCTACATAGAACACTGGCGCCTCTAACTGCATCATATAGGCTTGCACGCAGCGCTCAACCGAAAAGGGCTCTACCGGCCTCGGTAACAGGAGATCGATTCGTTCGACAGCCCGCGCAGCCGGCCTCGGCAATGTCGGCATACCCAACTTACGCCGAAGCCTAGGCAACATTCTTACCAGCACCTGGGCCTCAGCCTCACTTTCTGGCGCCTGGCTGGCTGCCATAGCAAGTTCAAAGGCGTGGGCGAAACACTCTGTACGCTCAAGGATCCGCAGCATACGAATTCGTGCGCCGGGATAAGCACATCCTTGATAAATATCCAGTGCTTGTAATAACTCGCCTGCCTGCTCACAGGCTTGGCCAATTTCAAAAAGTAGCTTGGTTCGTCGTCCTTCCAGCCACTCATTATTCAATCGGGCAGGTAGCATCTCGAGAATGGCTGAAACAGGCTCGCCAGCCTGAAAATACTCTCGGCAACGATAAAGATGTAAATAGTCATCTACATCGGCTCGCAAACGAAAACCGCGGGAAGCATCGGAAAGTGCTACTTTCTCATAACGATACACCCCCAAATCGGACAAAATGAATTCAGTCCAATCCTGATGGAGATTTCCAAAGAACATCAGACGCAAGCGATCACATAATGGAGTAAGAGTGATCTCGTAAAGACAATCATTCAGACATCCACACCATTCACCAAACAAGCGGGCGTTACTAAAATCTGGACGTAATAACTCTAGCAGCTCCCCCTTTTTAGGCTCGGGCCTGCGCTTTTCTAGATCAAAAGTCGTGAGTAACTCACTTTTTTTGAGCAAAGCAAACAGCTGATCAAGCGTAACCTTTGGCTGATCATCAACCCATCCAAGCTCAATTAACGGGCGCACGGCCTGTTCGATGCAACCAATTTCCGTATAAACCAGCTTGCTTCGACGAAATATTTGGCCTTTACGCATGACCATTCTGACAAGCAAGGCACGAGACGCTTGGGGAAGCGTTGGAAAGCTGTCAACAAAGGCTTGCTCAGATTGACTCAGCAGATCGCTGTAGCGCTTGCCGATCCATTCCAGCACATGATGGAAATTAGCTAAATAATAAAACGGGTCTTCCAATGTTCGGTTGATTTCCATGGCCGCAACAGCAGTAAGAAAAGGATGACAAACGGCTTTTTAGAAAATGCAGAAGAAGCCCTTCTGATTACTAGGCCAGAAATTTAAGGTGTATATTTATACAGATATAATGCCTAGGCAGCGCCTGCAATCAGATCAGGACCAATGGTTGAAGCCACACGGTTTACGTTTCAATAAGCCGATTAATGGAAGGGAAACCTTTGGCGAAGCGTCTACTCTAAAAATACCAATGCTTAACTTGGTTTTGGTTTTGATAATGGTTGCCTTTTTAGCAGGACAGTTATTTATCTCTGCACCAAGTTGAGTTCTCGTTTTTTTGGTCGGCAATAAGACCGCTGTTTTGTGGTCTGAGCGTTACTCATGTCGGAGAGTGATCATGTTTGGTAAACGCACCGAAGACAGCCAGTCAGCTACACATTTTCGTAGCGGGCGTATTAGCTGGGTTAACGGAAACTATTTTTTCACAACACGTGAAGGGACGCTCGAAGGGCCTTTCTTTACCCGTGAGGAAGCCGAGCAACAGATTGAGCGCTATGTCTCTCGTATGACCCAGGCGCAAAAGCGGGCCCTGTCGTAAGGGCCGTTCTACAGCCGAATAAGCTACACTTGCCCCACTTGTGTAACCGTAGCGTGCTGTAGCTCCAATGTCTGAATTGTTTCATGCCCAGCTGGATTGGGACTGCGAAGGCCAACCTCATTCCCGAGTATTTGATGACGTTTATTTCTCACGGGCTAACGGTCTTGAAGAGACGCGCTATGTCTTTCTTGAGCAAAATGCCTTGCCAGCTCGCTTTGCAGCTTTAACTGATGAAGCGGTCTTTACTATAGGGGAAACAGGATTCGGAACCGGGCTGAATTTTTTATGCGCCTGGCAGCTGTTTGAGCAAGTCGCTAACGCACGCAGTCGATTACATTTCGTTAGTGTAGAAAAGTATCCACTCGCTTTACCGGATTTGATTAAAGCCTTATCGCTTTGGCCCGAGCTAGCAGTCTATGTTCAAGCCCTGATCAAACAATACATAGGCATTCATGCTGGCTTTCAGCGCTTTGTCTTTGCCGAAGGCCGAATTACCCTGACCCTCTTAATTGGCGATGCGCTGGAACGTCTACCTGAACTAGATGCTCAGTGTAATGCTTGGTTTTTAGACGGCTTCGCACCTGCCAAGAACCCGGATATGTGGACTCCGACCTTATTCGAGCAACTGGCCAGACTTTCGGCTACTGACGCTACGCTAGCTACATTCACGTGTGCAGGCTTCGTGCGGAGAGGTTTGATTGAGGCCGGCTTTCGCATGGAAAAAACCGTAGGCTTTGGCCACAAGCGGGAGATGCTGAAGGGGCATTTTACAGGGATGCCTTCAGTTTTTTCAAAACCTTGGTTCCAGCGACTGCCCGCTCACAGCCGAGAAAAGACAGCTTTAGTCATTGGTGCCGGGCTTGCTGGTGCCGCTACGGCGGCTAGCCTAGCCCGACGTGGCTGGCACGTCACGGTAATTGAGCGGCACCCGCAGCCAGCGGCAGAGGCGTCAGGCAACCTCCAGGGCATTCTTTATCTCAAACTTTCTGCTCACTTGACTTCTCTGTCGCGTCTGGCTTTGTGCGGCTTCGGCTATACCCGCCGCTTGTTGGAAGCTTTTCCTAAGGGTGCAGATTGGGACGACTGCGGAACGCTGCAGTTAGCCTATGATATGGCAGACGATATGCGTCAACAGGCACTGGCCGAACTCTTACCGTCTGGTCTGTTACAACGCGTAGATGCAGAGGAAGCCTCTCGGCTCGCAGGTATTTCGCTGGAGCGAGGCGGCCTATACTTTCCTACCTCCGGCTGGGTACATCCACCTGCCCTGTGCCGTCATCTTCTGAACCATCCATTCATTCATTTAAAAAAGAGTCAGGAAACACTAACGCTTGAGCGACAAGACGACTATTGGACCGCCCACGGTACTGATGGAGTAATCGCTAAGGCTGCTGTTGCCATAATCGCCGGCGCAACTGATACGAAACAACTGGCGGAGCATGTCCTGTTACCGGTCAAGCCTATTCGCGGGCAGCTTACTCATCTACCGGCGACGCCCAATAGTTCGGCGCTACAGTGCGTACTCTGTGCAGAGGGCTATGTCGCCCCGCCACGCAAGGGATGGCATACCGTAGGAGCTAGTTTCACATTCGACAGAACAGACTCGACGCCAAGTCAAGAAGAACACGACAGTAATCTTGCCTTGCTTGAACAAATATCGCCCGAGCTAACTGCACGACTCAACCTGCCGGTAAGTGATACATCATCGCTTGAGGGCCGGGTAGCTTTTCGCTGTACCACACCGGACTATTTACCGGCTGTCGGCCCGGTCGTTGCTGCCAAACGCTTTGCGCAATGCTACGCCGCTCTGGCTAAAGATGCCCGTCAGATACCAGACAGTAAAGCTCCCTGGATTGAAGGGCTTTTTATCAATACTGCCCATGGCTCCCGCGGTTTGATCAGCGCACCTTTATCGGGCGAACTGATTGCAGCATGGCTGGAAAACGAACCGCTGCCTTTGCCTCGAGACGTAGCGGAAGCCTGTCATCCTAATCGCTTCCCCCTCAAGGCTGTCATTCGCGGTCATTTGAAATCTAACTCCTGAACCATACATTTGACCAAGAACAGGCTACTAACTTAGTCCTTCAAGCTAGCTTAACGAGACCCTACCTTTTTATGGTCTCGCTATATCATCAGTCAGATGACTGCTAAAGGACATTTGCTTTGGGGTGGCGGAAAGGCAGCGTCTAGTAGTGCCTGTTCCGCTTCGCCCAATACGATATCCAACGCACCTGCATTTTGTTGCACATGTTCCGGCTTGACTGCCTTGGGAATAGCTATCACGCCAGGCTGTCGCAACACCCAGGCCAACGCCACTTGTGCTGGGGTTACTTCAAGTCGCTCCGCCACAGTCAGCAGCGCCGGATGACGAAGCATTTGATTTCCCTGGCTAAGCGGGCAATAAGCCATAACAGGCATTGGCTGACGTATTGACCAAGGTAACAAATCGAATTCGATACCCCGGAACGCTAGGTTATAAAGGACCTGATTAGCGGCACAACGGTCATCAGCTAGCTCCAGCATGTCATCAAGATCAAAATTAGAAACGCCCCAATGACGAATCTTGCCCTGCTGGCGAAGCTGCTCGAAAGCCTCTACCGTCTCGGGCAAAGGAACCTGACCACGCCAATGGAGTAGATAGAGATCGATATAGTCGGTTCCCAAGCGGCGCAAGCTACGCTCACATGCCTGAACCGTACCAGTCCGGGTAGCATTATGAGGATAGACCTTGCTCACCAGAAATACCTTGTCACGCTGCCCCTTGATGGCCTCTGCTACGACGGCTTCAGCCCCGCCTTCAGCATACATTTCGGCCGTGTCGATTAAGGTCATGCCCCGCTCAATTCCTAGCCTCAGCGCCTTGATTTCCAAGGCACGCTCCGAGATACGTTCCCCCATGTGCCAAGTGCCCTGCCCTAGTACCGGAACAGCCACACCCTCAGGAAGACGAGTCGTTCTCATGAGGCATATCCCTCTGTTGAATGTCCGTTACCTTTCGTATTGGCAGGGAAAGGTTGTCGTAAATCGTGAGTGCTAAAATGCCATAAATGTCCTTCCCGATCCCGACAGGTAAACGTCCGTCCCTCAGAGAGTGAATCCTGAATATCGATAACAATATCGGCCCCGGATGTACGCGCCCGCTGACAAAGGGTATCGGGGTCAGAAGTCACTAGATATAAGGCCTGAGTAACACCTCCAGCCTGCCCTGGTTGAATCATATGGGCATCGATATCCTTATCAAGGACTGATGCAATAATTACTAGACCCTGTCCGTATCCCAGCCTGGCATAAGCAATACTGCCATCGTCATTAGTGATTACCTCCTGTACCTCAAAGCCAAACACTACACGCAGCCAATCAATCGCAGCAGGCGCGTCGTGATATCGCACGTAAGGAATGATGAAGCCCTGCGTATTACTCGGTAACGCGATCATGGGTAAGCCTCCTGATTGCCACTGTCTGAACTTAGACGTGTGACACCCTATACGTTCAAAACGCGACCATACGTCGGCTGCTTATTGGTACTCGTTTGCTCTTATCGGGCACTGCTAAAGTTCGCACCGCCAAATCTGGATATGGCGGCTACAACAACATAAGCAAGGACCCTTCAATGACCCGCTTCATTTGCTGTTTTTTCATACTGACCTTTACGCTATGGATTCCCATGGCAGGTCAAGCAGCGGACCCGATTGTTATCCGTTTCTCTCATGTCGCATCCCCCGAAACCCCTAAAGGACAAGGCGCCCTGCTCTTCCAGAAACTGGTTGCCGAACGCCTTCAAGGCACTGTGAAGGTCGAGGTTTATCCGAACTCCAGCCTGTACGGTGACGAAAACGAATTGCAGGCTTTGCAAGAAGGCAAAGTTGAAATGCTAGCGGTGGCATTGTCCAAACTCAGCTCCTACAGCCCGCAACTCAAAGTTTTCGACTTGCCTTTTCTGTTTGATAACCAGGCGGCTGTTGATCGCTTTCAGACCAAACCTTCTGGCCAGCAGCTGTTGCTATCGATGCAGGAGAAAAATATAACGGGCTTGGCTTATTGGCATAACGGGATGAAGCAGCTTTCAGCCAAGAGGCCCTTGCGGGAACCAGAAGACGCACGCGGCTTAAAGTTTCGCATCCAATCATCGCCCGTGTTAGAAGCACAATTCGAAGCACTAGGTGCTACGCCAATACAACTGCCCTTCAGGCAAGTCAATCAAGCACTGGCCAGCGGAACCGTTGATGCCGCTGAAAACCCCTGGTCAAACATTTATAGCCAGAAGCTTAACGAGCAACAGCGCTATATAAGCGAAAGCAATCATGGCTCCTTAGATTATATGCTGCTTACCAGTGCATCTTTCTGGCGCAGCATTCCTTTTTCTACCCGAGTACAACTTGAATCGATCATCAACGAAGTTACCTATGAAGTAGATCGTCAGGCCGAGGACATAAATCAAAAGGATAAACTTCGCATCGCCAATGCAGGTACTAGTGAGATTATTACCCTGACGAATGAGCAGCGCCAGCATTGGCGTACCGCCATGCAACCCGTATGGCAGCGCTTCGAAGCAGAAATTGGTAAGGATCTGTTGAAAGCAGCTCGTCTTGCCAACGAGGCGCATTGAGTATCCTTAAGCGTGTCGCCTGGTTATCAGCGGCACGCTTAAGAACGTGAAGGTGCAGGAATTCTGTCCCAACGTTGCATGGGCTGACTACCAAGTTCATGGCATTGCAGATCACGGAAAGGCCCAGCTATACGCTCCCAGGCTGAGCCAGGAGAGACTTGTCGACAGACTACTTGTCCGTCCAATGTGCTTCGCCATTTGAAGAAGGGAGCAGGAGCAGCCGTGACCAATAGGCTATTACTGATTAACAGGGCACCTACCAGCGCCGCTAATCGCAGACATCGCCGTTTTATTGGCTTCATGAACATCCTCCTAAGCAAGAGTATCGCGATCTATATAGGGTCACACCACCTTAGATCGGCGAAAAACAGCTAGGCTTTAATGCCAGTCATCTCTTGCCCAAGCCAATCCGGCAGGCTTCCCATTCCACCATCTTTACTTGAAGGTATCTTCTAAAAGGCCTAGATAATAAGAGAGATCTTTAGCGAGAGTACTGATCAGCCGTTACATAGAAGCGCGAACACACTGGAACATCTTTATGAACGTCAGTAGTGTGTTCCGCCAAAGACCGAGCCGCTTATTATGAGATAGGAGAATCAGGAGCAGTACCTGCTCCTGATTCTTTTACTGAATCGACATTAGGCGTCGCGGTATTCACGTTCAGCTGTATCAAAACGCTCGATCATTGCACGACTTGGGGCTTGACCAAAACGGCTGAACAGTACAATCGCAATACTGGCAAATAGGAAGCCCGGAATAATCTCGTACAGGCCCAACCAGCCCATTTGTTTCCAGAACACTACAGTAACCGCGCCTATTACCATACCTGCCAGCGCACCGTTACGTGTGGTTCCTTTCCAAAGGAGAGAGAACAGGACGACTGGGCCAAATGCCGCACCAAAACCAGCCCAAGCGTAGGAAACCAGCCCCAACACACGGTTTTCTGGATTGGATGCAATCAAAATGGCAATTACGGCAATCAGCAAAACCATAGCTCGCCCCACCCAGACTAATTCTTTCTGCGAAGCGTTCTTACGCAGAAATGCTTTATAAAAGTCCTCTGTCAAGGCACTGGAGCAAACTATTAACTGACAACTCAACGTACTCATTACAGCCGCTAGGATAGCTGACAGCAAAACACCAGCTATCCACGGATTGAATAGATATTTGGTCAGCTCAATAAAGATCCGCTCAGGATTTTCACTTACAGCGCTAGCCTGCTCCGGATGCGCAGCGAAGTAAGCAATGCCGAAGAAACCAACACCTACAGCACCAGCCAGGCAAAGGACCATCCAAGTCATACCAATGCGACGAGCCGCACGCATGGACTTGACCGAATCTGCAGCCATAAAACGCGCCAGGATATGGGGTTGTCCGAAATATCCTAGCCCCCAAGCCATTAAAGAGATAACGCCTACAAAAGTAGCGCCCTTAAACATGTCGAAGTGTGTTGGGTCAATATTTTCGATTGCAGCAAATGTCGGCTCAAACCCACCTGTAGAGAGAAGGACCATGATCGGCGCCAAAATAAGGGCAAAGATCATCAGGGTAGCCTGAACTGTATCCGTCCAGCTAACCGCTAGGAATCCACCGATAAACGTATACGCGATTGTTGCAGCAGCACCGGCCCATAATGCCGTCTCGTAGGACAGGCCAAAAGTGCTCTCAAATAGGCGAGCCCCAGCAACCACGCCAGATGCACAATAGATTGTGAAGAACACTAGGATAATCAGCGCTGAGAATACCCGCAGGACACGGCTGTGGTCTTCGAATCGATGAGTGAAATAATCGGGTAAGGTTAGAGCATTATTATTGTGTTCGGTATGGACACGCAGGCGTCCAGCCACAAACAGCCAATTCAGCCAAGCACCAATGACTAGCCCAATCGCGATCCAACTTTCCGAAATACCCGCAATAAAAATAGCTCCGGGCAAGCCCATAAGCAACCAGCCGCTCATGTCCGAGGCACCGGCCGATAACGCTGTTACGAAACTACCAAGGCTTCGTCCGCCAAGAATATAGTCATCAAAATTCTTGGTCGATCGCCATGCTAGGAATCCGATTAGGACCATAGCGGCGATGTAGATCAGAAATGTGATCAGGGTTGGTGTATTGACGCTCATGTTTTCCCTCATTAGTTGTTGTTGTGGGCTTATTGAACTAACCCACGCTGGCAGAGGGCGACGCGTATTGCCGTCACCTTTGGGCAGGCCCAATCCAGGCCCGCACCAGACAGAATCTCCGTTCTATCTTTAATCGCCAGTAATCTGGCTTATAAGCAGATCACTCTGCTCGTCATGGTGTATCGAAATACTCGATACACGTGTTTATCACCTTCCGGCTTCCGCTCTCAAAGCGGGGCGCATTCTACGCAATGGTCAGAAGTAGGGAAACGTTTCAAACGGCATAAAAAAGCCGAAAAACCAAAGAGTTATCCGGCCTCTAATGAAAAGATACGTGGCGACTTAACTAAAGAGGCAAACCCAAAAAGCGCGTTAAACAGAAGGTAAAACGGCTTTCCCAGCAATCGAGCACAGCGGACGAGGACAGTACGCAAAGTGCTGCTACAGATCTTTTGAAAATCTCTGAATTTGTTATTGAAATGTCTGCTGCTGCCAGAATGTAGAGCTTAAATTTTTGCCAATGTGCCTAACAGTATGGCCTAGCATGCTCTTGCAAGGTTGGAAGATATTTAGATGGCTTCCTACTTATCCACGACCTTGATTCGCAGGGGCTATCCAGCCAAAGGCGCATTAGCATTACATTAGCTAAACGCTACTAACGATAAAGATAGCCACTTGTACCGAGAGGAAAGAGCGCCTTTTATAGGGTTATTGCCTTACCTGCTTTCTTGGCACACAGAGCCAATAATGGGTATCTGTACCAGAAGGGCTCAACGAAAAGCAGCGTACAGAAGGCGGGGCTTTACTCTTGCCGAAAACGTTTAGGTGTCAAACCTAGATAACGTCGCATTGCTGTTGTTAATGCGCTCTGGCTGGAAAATCCGCATTCTCCTGCAATGCGTACTAACGGTAGACGCGTTTCACGTAGAAGACGTGCAGCACAATCGAGGCGTGTCTTTAAAAGATACTGATGTGGCGTTAGCCCTGTTGTGTCCTTGAACTGCGCATGGAAATGGCTAGGACTCAAAAAAACAACCTGCGATAGCTCGGCTACTGTAATACGTCGCTCTAGATTGCTGATGATATAACTATCAAGGGCCTCCATATTCAACGCACCGTTTATGGAGTGCTTTTGCTCACCAAACATGCGCACGTGAAGCGCGCGCAAAAGAACTCCACCTAACGCTCGAGTGAGTAAGGGATCGCTACCATAACGTTCTAGCTCTGCACCTGCGTAAAGGAGTAAATGCTGGAAATCGGCGTCCAATGTTGGATAGCGAGGCGTATCGAACAAGCGGGTCAGGAAGTCCAAATCCTCTTTTGGCATGTCTTCTTCATCGAGATCGATGATGAGCATTCTATTAGTACCAATCCCCGCAAAGGCATGATTAAGATCGCCTGGGACAATACAGGCTCGCATACGGCATACCTCGCCGCCTTTGCCGTCTATATCAAAATCGGCACGTCCTTCTAGAGATAACACCAGCTGGTGGTGATCGTGAGCATGACTATGGGATTGGTCCGAAAGCGTAAGCAGGCGAGCAGAAAACATAAGGTGCAGAAGCCAATAGGTTTACTTACGGCCATTACAGCAGCCGATTACACATCCAGCACCCATGCAGCCAAGAGAGAACAATCACTACCTTAGCGATATTGAAAAGCTTCATCTCCTTCCCCATGTTGCTCGCATATTCCCATCCTAAGGTAAGTCAATGAGCGATCAGGAAAGCACTCCCGAAATTATCAGCGGAAGCGGCCAGGAAACTGGTCTTGCACTGCCTGGACAAAGTTTGCCCGACAAACTTTACATCATTCCCATTCATAATCGGCCTTTCTTTCCGGCCCAAGTATTACCGGTCATCGTCAATGAAGAACCATGGGCTGAAACGTTAGAATTAGTAGCCAAGACGGACCACCATTGTCTTGCTCTTTTCTATGTCGATACTCCGCCGGATGATGCCAATACATTCGATCCGGACAGCCTGCCCGAGCATGGCACATTGGTCCGCATTCATCATGCCAGCCGGGAAAATGGTAAGCTGCAATTCGTAGCGCAAGGCCTGTCACGGGTGCGAATCAGCGGCTGGCTACGACGCAAACATCCTTATCTTGTTGAAGTAGAGCATGCTCGGACGCCATCCGACAGCAGTGACGAGGTCAAGGCTTATGGCATGGCCCTTATCAATGCCATAAAAGAATTGCTCCCGCTCAATCCGCTCTATAGTGAAGAGCTGAAAAATTATCTTAATCGTTTCAGCCCGAATGATCCCTCGCCTCTGACTGACTTTGCCGCCGCCCTGACAACCGCACCAGGTCAAGAGTTGCAGCAAGTACTCGATACGGTTCCAATTCTCAAGCGGATGGAAAAAGTCCTGCCTCTGTTGCGTAAGGAGGTTGAAGTTGGCCGTTTGCAGAAGGAACTATCTGCCGAGGTTAACCGCAAGATTAGCGAGAGGCAGCGTGAGTTTTTCCTACGCGAACAGCTCAAGCTTATTCAGCAGGAGCTTGGCATTACTAAAGATGACCGCAGCAGCGATGTAGAGACATTTCGCCAGCGATTAGAAGGAAAGACGCTTCCAGAGGCAGCACGAAAACGCCTCGATGACGAGCTCAACAAGTTGTCAATCTTAGAAACCGGATCACCTGAATACGGCGTGACCCGTAACTATCTCGACTGGGCTACGGATTTGCCCTGGGGTATACAGGGCCAGGATAATCTTAATCTCAAACATGCCCGGAAGGTGCTTGACCGGCACCATGCTGGGCTTGATGACATTAAGAACCGCATCCTTGAGTTTCTTGCCGTCGGCGCGTTCAAAGGCGAGATATCAGGCTCCATTGTTCTGTTGGTAGGTCCGCCCGGGGTCGGTAAAACCAGCATAGGCAAGTCGATTGCTGAGTCTCTGGGTCGTCCTTTTTATCGCTTCAGTGTGGGTGGCATGCGCGATGAAGCCGAAATCAAAGGGCATCGTCGTACCTATATCGGCGCAATGCCAGGCAAACTGGTCCAGGCTCTTCGAGACGTAAAAGTGATGAACCCTGTGATCATGCTCGATGAGATCGACAAAATGGGGACAAGTTATCAAGGTGATCCTGCCTCTGCCTTACTGGAAACCCTTGATCCGGAACAGAACGTCGACTTCTTAGATCACTATCTTGACCTGAGGCTGGACCTGTCCAAAGTCCTATTTGTCTGCACGGCAAATACCCTAGACTCTATTCCAGCACCTTTATTAGATCGTATGGAGGTGATCCGGCTGTCTGGCTATATTGCAGAAGAAAAACAGGCCATCGCCAAGCGTCATCTCTGGCCTAAACAATTGGAGCGAGCAGGAGTTCCCAAAGACCGCCTAGCAATCAGCGATAGCGCTCTTAAGGCGCTTGTAAATGGCTATGCCCGCGAAGCCGGAGTTAGACAGCTTGAAAAACAATTAGGCAAATTAGTACGCAAGGCGGTCATCAAGCTTGTCGACAATCCACAGTTACGTCTAAAGATCGGTGCAAGCGATCTTGAAAGCTATCTGGGCAAACCTGTATTCCGCAAAGAACAAGTGCTTAATGGCATAGGCATTATTACTGGTTTAGCCTGGACTAGTATGGGCGGCGCCACTTTGCCTGTTGAAGCAACCCGTATTCATACACTCAATCGGGGCTTCAAGCTGACCGGCCAACTAGGCGATGTAATGAAGGAGTCTGCCGAGATTGCGTACAGCTATATCACCTCGCATCTCAAGGAGTACAAGGGGGATCCAACATTCTTCGACCAAGCCTTTGTTCATTTGCACGTTCCTGAAGGCGCTACTCCCAAGGACGGGCCGAGTGCAGGGATCACTATGGCTAGCGCCTTGCTTTCTCTTGCTCGAAGTCAGGCACCAAAGAAAAATGTCGCTATGACTGGTGAGCTAACACTCACCGGCCAAGTGCTGCCCATCGGAGGAGTACGCGAAAAAGTCATCGCAGCCAGGCGGCAGAAAATCTTCGAACTAATCCTGCCTGAGGCCAACCGAGGCGACTTCGAAGAGCTTCCAGACTATCTTCAAGAAGGCCTAACAGTACACTTCGCTAAACGCTTCACTGACGTTGCTAAGGTACTGTTTTAAGTTGTCCTTAAAGGCAGCCTCTTAACGGGGCTGCCTTTTCAATCCCCAATTTCGTTATGCTGGCGTCTCGCTTTGAACATGACAGGACCTCCGTATGCTACGTGCCTGCACAATATTCGTTGTTCTACTTTCTACAGTATTCGCAGGATGCGTTACTAAACCACAAACCATGGTGACAGTAACACCCAGAACAGCGTGCTCTCCCCTAACGCTCAAACAGGGGCAGGAATTATTGCTTACGTTACCTAGCGACCCAAGCAGTGGGTACCGATGGTTAATAGATGACTCGGCTACAAGCATACTAAAAAGCTTAGGGCCTGAAGTGTTCTCCTCTGCCGATAAAGACGAGGATATTGTAGGAGCCGCTGGACAATCCTCCTGGCGATTCAAGAGCATTCACTCAGGCAATGCTGCGCTGGCACTGAGCTATAAACAACCCTGGGACAGTAATGCACAGCCAGAGAAAACGTTTACGTGTCAAATTCGCGTTCAGTGACTCTCTACAGCTCAGTTACAATAGCGGCTTTCGTTTTATGGTAGCCCTACATGAGCGAGCCTGATCGTCTGTTTGCCCAACCTCACGCCCGCGTGACAGATTTCGCTTTTAATGAAGACGTGGTCCGCGTTTTTCCAGACATGATCAAACGGTCTGTCCCAGGTTACGCCACCATTGTCGAAAACCTAGGCGTTATTGCAGCACAATTTGCTCAGCCCAAGACGGCGTTATATGACCTCGGCTGTTCATTAGGCGCAGTATCGCAATCGCTACGCCGTCACGTACAGCAAGACGCAGTAAAAATAGTTGCCGTTGACAACTCCCCTGCCATGATCGAGCGATGCCGTGAATACATGGCTGCACAAAGCGCTATGTATGAACAACTGCAGCCTATCGAAATCATTGAGGCAGATATACTTAACCTCCAGCTTGAACCGTCCTCTGTGATAGCGCTGAATTTCACATTGCAATTTATTGTGCCCGAAAAACGACTTGGCATACTTCAGCGTATTCACCACGCACTTCATCCTAAAGGCGCTTTGCTTATTTCAGAAAAGGTTCGCTTCGAGGAATCTACCGAGCAGATGCTTATTGGAGACCTACATATTGCCTTCAAACGTGCAAATGGTTATAGCGAGTTGGAAATTGCACAGAAGCGCAGCGCATTAGAGAACGTTATGTTGATTGACTCCATTAATGTTCATCGTGAGCGCTTGTTAGAAGCGGGATTCTCTTCAGTAACGCCTTGGTTCCAATGCTTTAATTTCATTTCGTTGATAGCACGCCCATGATTGACCTTATAGATCTACCAGGTTTGGCTCAATATCTTACTGGTAGCCGCCTTGAAGAATGGGCCGAAACGCTTCCCAACGTGGTTGCGGCCAAGTTAGATAAGGGGCATGGGGATCTTGAGCGCTGGAGCGCTGCTTTAAGTACCTTGCCCTCCCTTCAGCCAGACGATATCCATCTGAAAGATACATTCAGACTTACGGCTCCGATAACAGCAGATCAAAAGGAGCAACTTGAAATATCTTTGCGTCAGTTATCTCCTTGGAGAAAAGGCCCCTTCGATATATTCGGTGTCTATATCGATACTGAATGGCGATCAGATTGGAAGTGGAGCCGTGTATCCCAACACATTGACTTGTGTGGAAAACTAATTCTGGACGTAGGGTGTGGCAATGGCTATTACCAGTGGTGCATGCTTGGTGCAGGAGCACGAGCCGTACTAGGTATAGACCCTAACTGGCTTTTTTTCTGTCAGTTTCTTGCAATCAAACGGTACATGTCTAGTTTTCCGGCTTGGAGCCTTCCAATGACGCTGGAAGAATTACCCGCCAATCTTTCTAGCTTTGACACGGTCTTCTCAATGGGGGTGCTTTACCATCGGCGATCCCCCATAGACCATTTGTTAGCCTTAAAGGAGTGCCTACGTTCAGGCGGAGAATTGGTGCTGGAAACACTAGTTGTGGAAGGTACCGTACAAACCGTGCTGGTTCCTGAAGATCGCTATGCTCAGATGAGAAATGTATGGTTTCTTCCCTCCCCTGCCGCTTTAGAACTCTGGCTACGCCGAGCAGGTTTCCAGGATATTCGGCTAGCTGACCTGAGCCATACGACAACCGAAGAGCAACGCTCAACTTCCTGGATGCGTTTTCAGTCTTTACCTGACTTTCTTGATCCTAAAGACCCAACCCGAACAATAGAAGGCCTACCTGCTCCGCTACGTGCAACCTTCATTGCAAGACGCCCTTAATCGGGCGCCTTTGAAATTACCATACAATTCTCTCTAAAAGCCGAAGCAAGCCTGCTCTAGGTTGGCCGCCCTTGCCGCGCTGCTCTGAGCCCTGAAAAAGACAAAACCCCCGGGCCGCTAGGCCTGGGGGTTTTGAGTATAGGTGCTTGACGATGACCTACTCTCACATGGGGAGGCCCCACACTACCATCGGCGATGCTTTGTTTCACTTCTGAGTTCGGAATGGGATCAGGTGGTTCCAGAGCTCTATAGTCGTCAAGCAATTCGGGTGAGGAATCGCTGTTAGTTGCTTCCTCGAATGGGTATGTGATCAGGTAATTGCGGGTTCGCAAGCTTTCGGCTTTAGGCGTCTTCCCGTAGGCAATCTTTACAGATTGTTTGGGTGTTATATGGTCAAGCCTCACGGGCAATTAGTATCGGTTAGCTCAACGCCTCACAGCGCTTACACACCCGACCTATCAACGTT
>NZ_VLKY01000007.1 GCF_007830155.1 Pseudomonas duriflava | reverse complement strand
TCAGGCAGGTTCAGGATGAAAGTTCTGGTAACAGGTGGTGCGGGTTTCATTGGTTCTGCAGTGGTCCGTTTTTTGATTAATGAGACTGAGTGTCAGGTTGCAAATGTTGATAAGCTGACCTACGCGGGCAACCTGGAGTCGCTGAACGAGGTTGCCTCTTCTGACCGTTATGAGTTTCACCAAGTCGATATCTGCGATAAGGCTGCGCTTGAAAAGGTATTTTCTACCTTCAAGCCCCAAGCCGTCATGCATCTGGCTGCCGAGTCGCATGTCGATCGTTCAATCGAAGGTCCTGCCGAGTTCATTCGTACCAATGTTTTGGGTACAGGGACTCTGCTTGAAGTAGCCCGCTCCTACTGGTTGGGGCTGGAGGCTGAAGCTAAAGAAGCTTTCCGCTTCCACCATATTTCTACGGACGAGGTATTTGGCGACCTACACGGTACAGATGATCTCTTTACCGAAACCACGCCTTATGCGCCCAGTTCGCCTTATTCAGCCAGCAAGGCTGGTAGTGATCACTTAGTTCGTGCCTGGGGCCGTACTTATGGCCTGCCAGTACTTATTACGAACTGCTCTAACAACTATGGCCCGTTCCATTTTCCTGAAAAGCTAATCCCTCACGTCATTCTAAACGCCATGCACGGCAAGTCTCTGCCGGTTTATGGTGACGGCTCGCAAATCCGTGATTGGTTGTTTGTTGAGGATCATGCCCGTGCCCTCTATACCGTGGTCACTAAAGGCCAGGTAGGCGAGACCTATAATATTGGTGGGCATAATGAAAAGCGTAACCTTGAAGTGGTAGAAACGATCTGTTCGCTTCTTGAAGAGCTAGCGCCTAACAAGCCAGCCGGCGTAAAGCAGTACCGCGATCTGATTACCTTTGTAAAGGATCGTCCAGGGCATGATCTTCGTTATGCCATCGATGCCAGCAAGATTGCTACCGAGCTGGGCTGGGTTCCGCAGGAAAGCTTTGAAACTGGTTTACGTAAGACGGTCGAGTGGTATCTGAGTAATCGTGACTGGTGGCAGCGTGTGCTATCGGGGGAATATCGCCTGGAGCGTTTGGGCGAGGCTGTTTAAGTAATGGTGTTCGAGCTCGTTGTATGTGTGTCGCTAACCCCTAAATTGGCTGAGAGGGATGTTCTATGAAAAAGTACAAAGGAATTCTACTAGCGGGCGGTTCCGGGACACGTTTACATCCTATTACCCTAGGCGTATCCAAGCAGTCTTTGCCGGTATACGACAAGCCAATGATTTATTATCCGCTATCTGTGCTAATGCTGGCGGGTATTCGTGAAGTGTTGATCATTTCTACACCAACCGATCTACCAGGCTTCAAGCGTATGTTGGGTGATGGCAGCCAATTTGGCATTGAGCTAAGTTATGCCGAACAGCCTAGCCCAGATGGATTGGCGCAAGCTTTCATTATCGGCGCTGAGTTTGTTGGTGAAGACAATGTTTGTCTGGTGCTAGGCGATAACATCTTTTATGGTCAACACTTTACACAAAGTCTAGCTCAAGCCGCCCAGCGCGAAAAAGGCGCTACTGTATTTGGTTACTATGTAGCTGACCCCGAGCGTTTCGGTGTGGTGGACTTCGATGAGAGTGGCAAGGCGTTAAGCATAGAAGAAAAGCCGAAGAAGCCCAGGTCAAACTATGCGGTAACTGGCCTTTACTTCTACGACAATGACGTTCTGGATATCGCTGCTAATATCAAGCCTTCACCGCGGGGTGAGCTTGAGATTACCGATGTGAACAATGAATACCTGCGTCGCGGCGATTTGAACGTGTCGGTATTAGGACGTGGTTTCGCCTGGCTCGATACCGGCACACATGATGCCTTGCTGGAAGCGGGGCATTTTGTGCAGACCATTGAAAAGCGCCAGGGGTTAAAAGTGGCCTGCCTTGAAGAAATCGCTTTGCAAAAAGGCTGGGTAACCACAGAACAGGTCGCCTTGCAGGCGGAGGCGCTCAGTAAAACGGGCTATGGCCAATATCTGGCACGTCTGATTGCAGGAGCGCGTTAATGGAAGTGATCGATACGGTCATTGATGACGTAAAGCTCATTCAACCGCGTATCTTCGGTGATGCGCGGGGGTTTTTCTTGGAAACGTTCCAGGCGGAGCGTTATGCAGAGAAGGCAGGGATAACACTACCTTTCGTTCAAGATAACCATTCACGCTCTTGCCGAGGCGTCTTGCGCGGTTTGCATTTCCAGCGTAGCCGCCCTCAAGGCAAGTTGGTTAGGTGTGTTCGAGGCGAAGTGTTGGATGTTGCGGTAGACATTCGTCAGGGCTCGCCGACTTTCGGGCGTTGGGTTGCGGAAGTTCTTTCTGAAGACAATAAGCGACAGCTTTGGATTCCGCCGGGTTTGGCGCATGGATTTGTAGTGCTGTCCGAGACGGCTGACTTTGAATATAAGTGCACTGATTATTACGACCCCACCGATGAAGGCTGTTTGATCTGGAACGATCCTGACTTGGGTATCGACTGGAAAGTCAGTGAGCCGCAACTGTCCGCTAAGGACGCTCAAGGGCTGCGTCTGTCGGAGCTTTATTGATGAAAATAATGGTCACAGGGGCAAATGGTCAGGTAGGGCAGTGCTTGATTGACCGCTTAAAGCAAACTGATCTGATTTGGGAGGCTCATGGGCGTGCCACTTTGGACATTGCTGACGAGCACTCTGTGGCCGAACAGCTGCAGCGTTTCAAGCCTGATGTCTTGATTAACGCTGCAGCCTACACGTCTGTAGATAAGGCTGAGATAGAACCTGAGGCAGCGTCTCGTGCCAATATAAAAGGGCCTGAAGTGTTGGCTCGCCTTTGTCAGACACAGGGTTGTGCATTGCTGCATATCTCTACAGATTATGTTTTTTCAGGTGAGGCAGTCAGTCCATACACGCCTGAAGACTCTGTAGGACCTTCAGGGCTGTATGGACTAACCAAGCTGGAAGGTGAGCGTCGTATACAAGAGTTTTGTACGCGACATGTCATTCTTCGGACAGCATGGGTCTTTAGTGAGCATGGCAATAATTTCATGAAAACCATGCTTCGCTTGGCAAGAGAGCGCGATACATTACAAGTAGTTGATGATCAGCAAGGAACGCCTACCTATGCCGGTCATATTGCTGATGCTTTGCTGGTAATCGCTCATCGGATTTCGCAGTCCTCTGATTCAGGTACTTATGGCCTGTATCACTTTGGAGGAGACAAAGCGACTACTTGGTGTGCTTTTGCCCGTTATATTATTGACCAAGCCAAGCAAAAGGGACTGCTGACGCGTAGCCCTGTCATTAGAGGAATTACAACAGATGATTTTCCAACGCCTGCCAAGCGTCCTTCCTACTCGGTGCTAAGCAGTTCGCTTCTTCAACAACGCTTCGGAATAATGCCTAGCAATTGGCGGCAGGCAGTAACGGATGTGCTGTTTGTTTTGGCAAGAGAACAAACAGAGCAATTAGAGGCTAACTCTAAGCGCTTCGTAGGTTAGTAACCTTCCTTTTCAACTGCTGTTAGTCATTTGAACGCTGTGTTTTGTGAAAATCTTGAGCGATTGATAGTGGCATAGCACTGAACCTAGGATATTTAATACATTATGTACTACGTGAGCTGCTAGGCTTTTCTATATTGGCTTCTTTGCTAAAATTTTAGCGTAACCCTTCCCTGTGCACGTGATGAAAGGACTCTCAATCATGCACAAGTCAATCTTTGTTCTAACATTGATCATTGCGTCTGTTTTCTCTTCTGTGGCCTATGCTGAAACCTATGGCGATCCCCTCCATTACGCTTTCCCGGCTAAGCCGATCCAGCCTCAGTCAAAGAATCCAGCCGTCTCGAACGGTATAGTGTTTAAACCCGAAAGGATTAATATCAATTCGGCTGACGCTGTATTATTGGACAAGCATCTAAAGGGGGTTGGGGTTGCCAAAGCCAAGGCGATTATTGCCTATCGCGAAGCGCATGGTCCTTTCGCCTCCGTTGATGAGCTGCTGGAAGTCAAAGGAATTGGTCCAGCCATTCTCGAAAAGAATCGAGAAATTCTGACGACTAATTGAACCGTCTATTACTTCTGGCCTCAGCGACAAGGTTTCGCATGTAAAAACTTGTCGCTTGGCTCGTGGATCAGGTCTGCATGGTTTTATGCAAAGGTCTGATTGTTGCTCTAAAAACGTTTGCGCTTTGTAAAGTAAGGGCTTCTAACGCGGGCAGCCCCATTCTTTAAAGCCTTTTAGGTTTCCCTTCCTGTTTTTTGCAAACTTGGCATCCCCATTGCTATGTCTCGGTATAGCTAAATGTGCAGTGTCAAAAAACTGCGCTGTTCGGAGGGTACTGAAGTGCAAGGTTTAGAGTTCAACCGTTTGATGTTGGATATGCGGTCCATGCAGACCGAGGCCATGGCAAAAAGGCCAGTGGCTTCCCCTGTTGAAGGAGGTGTGGTTGATACGCCCAGCTTTTCAAATCTATTGGGTCAGGCCATCAATAAAGTAAGCGAAACCCAAAAAGTCTCCAATGAGATGGCTAGTGCCTTCGAAATGGGGAAGGGTGGAGTAGATTTAACCGAGGTCATGATTGCCTCTCAGAAAGCCAGCGTTTCCTTCCAGGCTCTGCTCCAAGTCCGTAACAAGATGGTTCAGGCCTACCAAGACATCATGCAGATGCCTATCTGAGGATCATGTAAATCATGGCTGACTCTGCCCTCAATACTCCGGTGCCCGCCAAGGCTAACGGTTCTGGTGACTCACCAAAGAAATCGTTTCCTGGCCTTGCATTTCTGGACAATTTGTCCGAGATGACGATCCTACGCCAAGTGGGCCTCATGGTGGGCTTGGCTGCAAGCGTTGCCTTGGGTTTTGCCGTCGTGCTGTGGTCACAACAGCCTGACTATCGTCCTTTATATGGCAGCATGTCAGGTCTGGATGCCAACCAAGTCCTCGAGACGTTGGCAGCGGCTGATATCAACTACAAGGTTGATCCTAATACAGGAGCTTTGTTGGTCAAAGCGGATGACTTGGGCCGTGCGCGTTTGAAGATGGCTAGCGCAGGCGTGGCACCTACGGATGGAATGGTTGGCTTCGAGTTGCTGGACAAAGATCAACCACTCGGAACCAGCCAGTTTATGGAGGCGGCTAACTATCGCCGTGGGCTGGAAGGCGAGCTGGCGCGTACCATTTCAAGTTTGAACAATATCAAGAGTGCCCGCGTCCATCTGGCGATTCCAAAGAGTTCAGTATTCGTCCGTGATGAGCGTAAACCCAGTGCCTCGGTCCTCGTAGAAATCTACCCAGGCCGTACGCTGGATCAGGGGCAGGTTATGTCCATCGTCAATTTAGTGGCGACCAGTGTGCCCGAGCTAAACAAGTCTCAGGTTACGGTCGTGGATCAGAAGGGCGCGCTGCTTTCCGACCAGCTTAATCAATCGGAGCTAAGTATTGCTGGTAAGCAATTGGATTATACCAACCGTATCGAAAGCACGTTGACTCAGCGTGTCCAAAATATGATACAGCCGGTCGTGGGCAATGGCCGCTTCAAGGCGGAAGTGTCGGCGGATGTGGATTTTAGTGCTGTTGAGTCTACATCGGAGCAATTTAATCCTGATCAGCCAGCTCTGCGTAGCGAGCAGATTAATACCGAGCAGCGCCAAACGGCTGGCGGTGGTCCGCAAGGTATTCCGGGTGCGTTGTCTAATCAGCCTCCAGGGCCAGCCGCTGCGCCGGAAAGAGCGGCAGCGGGTGCTGCGGGCCCCAACTACATGCCGCCTGGACAACCATTACGTGACCCGAACGAGCAGTTCATTAATGATCCAAAGACTGGTCTACCTGCTACGCTACCTTACCCAACTGATAAGCGTGACCAGAGTACCCGAAACTATGAGCTGGACCGTAGCATCAGCTACACCCGCCAGCAGCAAGGTCGAGTGCGTCGATTGTCCGTGGCGGTAGTGCTGGATGATCAGGTCAAGATTGATGCGGCGACAGGAGAGGTAAGCCGTACACCTTGGAGTGCGGATGATCTGGCACGCTTTACTCGTCTAGTGCAGGACGCTGTAGGTTTCGATGCTAGTCGTGGCGACAGTGTTAGTGTGATCAACGCGCCGTTTGCGCCGATGACTGCAGATGATATCGAAAACATTCCGTTCTACTCGCAACCCTGGTTCTGGGATGTGGTGAAGCAGGCCCTGGGCATACTGTTCATCCTGGTCCTTGTATTCGGTGTGTTGCGCCCGGTTCTGAACAATCTGGCGGGTGGAAACAAAGGCAAGGAGCTGGCGCTGGCTGACGGTGGTGCTGGAAATATGGCCGGTGGCGGCGTTAACGGTCTAGGTGATGACCTGTCCGAAGACAAAGTAAGCCTGGCTAGTCCTTCTGCTCTTATGCTGCCGGGGCCAAGTGAGAATTACGAAGTGCAACTCAATGCTATCAAGCAATTGGTAGCTGAAGACCCGGGTCTTGTAGCCCAAGTCATGAGGGACTGGATCAATGCCGACGAATGATTTTAGTACCATGAGCAATGTCGACAAGGCTGCAGTCCTGTTGCTCTCTCTGGGTGAAGCCGATGCGGCTCAGATCCTACGCCACTTGGGGCCTAAGGAAGTGCAGCGTGTCGGTACGATCATGGCGCAGATACGCAACATTAGCCGTGATCAGGCTGAGCATGTCTTGGGTAGCTTTATCGAGGTGGTTGGTGAGCAAACCAGCTTGGGTGTAGGCACAGACGGATATATTCGTAAGATGCTTACCCAGGCGTTGGGTGAGGATAAGGCTAACGGCTTGATCGACCGAATCTTGCTGGGTGGAAATACCAGTGGTTTGGACAGTCTAAAATGGATGGAGCCTCGTGCTGTAGCCGATGTGATCCGTTATGAACATCCACAGATTCAGGCGATTGTAGTGGCCTATCTGGATGCCGATCAGGCCGCTGAAGTTTTGGCGCACTTCGATCAAAAGATTCGGCTGGATATCATCTTGCGGGTTTCATCACTTAATACGGTACAACCGGCAGCGTTAAAAGAATTAAATACGATTTTAGAAAAGCAGTTCTCTGGTAGCGCCAGTTCGGCACGTACAACGCTGGGAGGAGTAAAGCGTGCCGCAGACATCATGAACCACCTGGACAGCGCAGTGGAAGCTCCGCTCATGGATGCTATCCGCGAAGTAGACGACGGACTGTCCAGCCAGATCGAAGACCTTATGTTCGTCTTCAACAATCTGGTGGATGTGGACGACCGTGGTATTCAGGCGCTATTGCGCGAAGTGTCCTCCGATATTCTGGTGCTAGCGCTAAAGGGCGCAGACGATGGGATCAAGGACAAGTTCTTCCGCAACATGTCCAAGCGTGCTGGCGAGTTGCTGCGTGATGATCTTGAGTCGCGTGGACCGGTGCGTATCTCTGAAGTGGAAAGTGCTCAGAAAGAAGTCATCGCCGTGGCACGTCGAATGGCCGAGGCGGGAGAAATTGTTCTAGGTGCAAAGGGTGGCGAGGAAATGGTTTAACACTGAATCGCTTTGATCAACCCGGCTGCTGCCTTTTCAGGTGGCAGCCGGGTTTTTTATTGTGACTTGGCCCAGGCCTTGCTTTGTGCTGAACCAATTGTGGTTTTCTTGTCGGGTACAGCAATGAACAAAGCAGAGAGCACTGACTTGATTCGGGCGAAGCAGATAAATGTCTTCGAACGATGGCTCCTCCCTGATTTTGACGGCCCACAGCCCGATCTGGAAACTCATATACCTGAGCCGGAGCCTGAACCTGTCATAGAACCATCTTCGATTGAAGAAGTGCCGATCGAGGAAGTCAAGCCATTGACGCTTGAGGAGCTCGAGGCGATACGTCAAGAGGCTTATCAAGAAGCTTATAACGAAGGATTCATGGCGGGCGAGCGGGAGGGATTCCATTCCGGGCAGGTCAAGGCGCGTCAGGAGGCTGAAGTTGCCCTTAAGAGCAAGCTGAGTAGTCTTGAGATATTGATGGGGCATTTACTAGAGCCTATTGCCCAGCAGGATCGTGAGCTTGAACAGGCTTTAGTGCGATTGGTTGGCCATGTAAGCCGACAGGTCATTCAGCGTGAACTGATTCAGGATTCCAGCCAATTGCGGCAGATTTTGCGTGAGGCGCTCAAACTGTTGCCGATGGGGGCAAGTAACATCCGGATTCACTTGAGTCCTCAAGATTTCGATTTGGTCAAGGCGTTGCGTGACCGTCATGATGAGCATTGGAAGCTTCTGGAGGACGAAGCCTTGTTGCCGGGCGGCTGCCGTATCGAAAGTGAGCACAGCGTCATCGATGCCAGTGTCGAGACGCGTATTGCACAGGCCATGACCCAGCTCGCCGAGCAGCAACGTCATCAGGCGACCCAGCCTGCTGAACCTGACATGCATATCTCTCTCGAGGGCGATGCTGATGCATCTTGATCGCTTGAGCTTTCAGCGGCGTATGGGTGGCTATATCGATGCAGTCAGCCTGCCGGGCGAACCTGTGATTGAGGGGCGTCTCTTGCGCATGGTGGGGCTAACACTCGAAGCTGAAGGCTTACGTGCTGCCGTAGGGAGTCGCTGTCAGGTTATCAATGGAGGAAGCTATCAGCCCGCACAGGTAGAGGCAGAAGTCATGGGCTTCTCCGGCAATCGTACCTTTTTGATGCCAATTGGTAGCTTGGCAGGCATTGCTCCGGGCGCCCGAGTTGTTCCTCTCCCTGATACAGGGCGTCTGCCGATGGGCATGTCGATGCTAGGACGTATCCTGGATGGTCTAGGCAATGCGCTTGATGGCAAAGGCCGGATGCGTGCTGAAGATTGGGTGCCGATCGATGGGCCTACAATTAACCCGCTCAAGCGTCATCCTATTAGCGAGCCGTTGGATGTAGGCATTCGCAGTATTAATGGTTTGTTGACAGTGGGTCGCGGGCAACGTCTTGGCTTGTTTGCCGGTACTGGGGTAGGCAAGAGCGTGCTTTTGGGCATGATGACCCGCTTTACCAAGGCCGACATTATTGTGGTCGGGCTGATTGGCGAGCGGGGCCGGGAAGTAAAAGAGTTCATCGAGCAGATTTTGGGCGAGGAGGGCATCAAGCGCTCTGTTGTTGTGGCGTCGCCTGCAGACGATGCTCCTCTGCTACGTCTACGTGCCGCCATGTATTGCACGCGTATCGCTGAATATTTTCGCGATAAGGGCAAGAATGTCCTGCTTTTAATGGATTCTTTGACACGTTACGCCCAGGCGCAGCGGGAAATCGCTTTGGCTATTGGTGAGCCGCCAGCAACTAAAGGGTATCCGCCATCAGTGTTCGCCAAGTTACCTAGCCTTGTAGAGCGAGCCGGTAATGCCGAAAAAGGTGGTGGTTCCATTACGGCTTTTTATACGGTGCTCTCAGAGGGCGATGATCAACAAGACCCGATTGCCGATGCTGCTCGTGGTGTATTGGATGGACACTTCGTCTTGTCGCGTCGCCTGGCAGAAGAGGGACATTACCCTGCTATCGACATTGAGGCCTCTATCAGCCGAGTGATGCCGCAGGTGGTCAGTCAGGAGCATTTACGTAATGCGCAGCGTATTAAACAACTATGGTCCCGCTACCAGCAAAGTCGCGACTTGATCAGCGTAGGGGCCTATGTGCCAGGCGGTGATCCGGAAACGGATCAGGCTATCAAGCGCTACCCTGTCATGCAGCAGTATCTGCGACAGGCGTTGAATGAAAGCGAGTCGCTAGAGCAGAGCGAGCAGTTTTTAAATGCCGTGTTGGAAGGATAATAGAACATGAAAGGTCGTGCAGCACGTTTGGCTCCTGTGATCGATATGAGCGAGCAGGAGGAGCGTGAGGCGGCCCGGCAATTGGGTAAGTGCCAGGCGCAGCTCATGCAAGCTGAGCAGAAACTAGCCGATTTGCAGCAGTATCGAGACGATTACCACAAGCAGTGGTTGAATGCGGGAAGTCAAGGCGTTTCTGGACAATGGATGATTGGTTACCAGCGGTTCCTGAGCCAGCTCGAGGACGCGATTGCACAGCAGGAGCGTAGTGCTGCCTGGCATCGTGAAGTTGTCACAAAAGCCCGGCAAGCTTGGCAACAGCGATATGCTCGCCTTGAAGGGCTGCGCAAGCTAGTACAGCGGTATCGCCAGGAGCAGCGTCTGGTCGATGATAAGCACGAGCAGAAGCAGCTGGATGAAATGTCTCAACGGTTATTACAGAGGGCGCGTGCCTACTAGTAATTCCGGAAGGAGCGTTGCATGGGAATTATTGCCTTGCCGTCGGCTGACGGAAAAGAGCTTACGCTGCGGATCGAAGGTCGCTTCGATTTTAGTACCCATCAGGCGTTTCGCCGTGCTTACGAGGAAACGGTCTCGACGCCGGAGCGCTATATAGTTGATTTAGCTCAAACAACTTATGTAGACAGCGCAGCGTTAGGGATGCTGTTGCTGCTTAGAGACCATGCTGGAGGCGACCAGGCGAATGTGCGTTTGATCAATTGTGGAGCCGCCTTACGCGAGATTTTTGAGTTTGCGCAGTTTAATGTGCTGTTTACATTGCGCTGATGACAGCTCTATTACTGCCAGGCAATACAGGGCTAAAGTCGTGGCGGCTAGATGCCAAGTGCCTCGCGCGGGGTTTTTCTATAAATGAGTTGCTGGGCGACTGGCTGCCTCCTGAGCTTGGCCAGAGCCTTTTGCATATCAAGACGCAGCTCGTCCTAAATGAATTGCTGAACAATGCAATAGATCATGGTCTCCTGCGGCTGGATTCTAATCTGAAATGCGATGCGGCCGGGTTTTCATATTTTCTGGCACAGCGAAAGCAACGTCTGGCGAAACTACGTCATGGATTCGTAACACTTGATCTGACCTGGAGCCATCAGGAGGGAAGGGCAGTGATTCAGGTCGAGGTAGGAGATTCTGGACCTGGATTCGATTTGAAGGCTGTATTGCAGGGTTCATTAACCTTTCCCTCCTATGCTGGTAGAGGGCTGCCTTTAGTACGTTATCTTTGTAAAGATAATTTATGGCAAAGTGCTACTGGTAAAGTATGTGCCATTTTCGTGGCAACGGATATTTCGACTTGATAGGCTGTGTGCATCCTCTGTACGAGCCCATTGATAACTTGCAGTTTCATCGGATAACCGTCCTGGTGAATGAGACCCTATATGTCATTGCCCCATTTGGATAACGAAGCGCTTATCGCCTTGCAGGACGTTATGGAAGACGAATATGGAAATCTGCTTGATACCTATATTCTCGATTCGGAAGAGCGTATCCGTGGGCTCAAGCAGGCATGTGAAGCGGAGGACTTAGGCGAAATCAAGCACCTTGCTCATAGCTTTAAGGGCAGTTCCAGCAACATGGGAGCTGTAGCCTTGACTGCTTTATGCCGCGACTTGGAGGAGGCTGCTCGCCGAGGCCTTTCCTATTCGATAATCAGTGAAAAGCTCGAGCAGATTCAGCGTGAGTTCGCCATTGTGCGCATATTATTTAAGTCTGAGCGGCAGCGTTATCGTTAAGCTTTCCGCCAGTCTGCGTAGTATAACTCATAACTTGGCCTAAGCTTTGCTTCTCTCGCTCCAGATCTCATCACTGGAGCAATTTTATGGCTGTCGCCTCCGACCTTACGCTGTCGTCGACGCCTGACCTCCGCTCGGCAACCCGGATGACGCCATCATCCGAACGGGCTGGCGAAGCGTCTCGAAAAGACACCACAAGCTTTGCCGAGCTCTATGCCCAAGAGCAGCAACCTGCCCGCAAGGAGCCCACTCAATCCGCACGCGTGGAGCGTCGAGAAATGAGTGAGAAGCCCGAGCGTGCGAGTAAGTCGACTCAGGAGCGGGATACTGAGGTGCCGACTCGAACCAATGCAGCACCTGCTGAGAAAAAAACGGCCTCTGCCGATAGCGGCAAGTCTTTGCCGGTAGGCGAGGAGGAGGAGCCTGTACCTGAAGCGCAGCTGGATCCGTTACTGCTGCTAGGTATGACTGGTCAGTTACCGGAAGAGCCTGCAATACCGCCTTCCTTGAGCGGCAATTCTTTGACGTCAGCGTTAGAGATGGTGGAAGAAGGCGCCGATAATCCAGCGGTAGCCTTGTTGCCAACCGATACATTGATTTTGGAAGGCACATCCTCTTTGCAGGAGGTGTCGCGCCTTTCCGGATCGGTTGCTCCAAATGCTGACACAAAGGCCAATGCTTTAACTCAGCAAGTTAATACGGATGTCTCCAAGCAGCCAATAATGATGGCGACGGTGCTTTCCGAGCAGGTGGCGACAGAGGGAGACTTGGCTGGAGATGCCTTGCAGCTTTTATCGGAAGCTGATGATGGAAAAGGTACATCCGCTGCGAAAGCCGAATCCTTTACGGATCGACTCGGTGCGCTGACTCAAGCGATGTCTGCATCAGCGCAGACAACCCGCCCCGTAATGCCAACCGTCCCCGGCCAGCCTGTTCCTATGAACCAGCCTGGGTGGAGTGAGGCGGTAGTGGATCGAGTTATGTGGATGTCGAGTCAGAATCTCAAGTCGGCCGATATCCAGATGGAGCCGGCAGGCTTGGGGCGTCTGGAGGTACGTATTCAGATGTCGCCTGAACAGACGCAGGTCACTTTTGCCAGTCCTCATGCGGCGGTTCGTGATGCGCTTGACAGCCAGTCGCAGCGGTTGCGCGATCTTTTCGTACAGCAGGGTATGACGTTGGATGTGAACGTCTCCGATCAGTCTATGCATCGTAGCTGGCAAGGATCGCAGGGAGATAGTCGCCCTGGTTCCGGTCGCTCAACCGGCTTGCATCAGGACGAAGCAGTCGAACAGGTTGGCAGCATGACGATCGAAACGCCTGTGCAAACCACGCTTAAGCGCGATGACGGGCATGTGGATTACTACGCGTAAGACTTAGGAAGTATGACTATAAGACTTTATGGCGCAGCCCTGCCCCTGGCATCTTTCCTGCACAGAACCTGATAGTACCGTCGCCGTTCCGACACTACAGAGCGACGACGGTTGATTTTTCACGCAATGGATATCCATAGATATGGCCAAGAAAGAAAAGGCGCCTGATGACGGCACCCAACCAGCCAAGAAAGGCAAGCTCAAGCTGATCATTATTGTAGTGCTCGGGCTGTTGTTGACGGTGGGGGCTTCGGTGGGAGGTACCTGGTTTGTCATGAACAAGAAAGTCCAGCAGGCTGAGACGGCAAAGACCGAATCTGCTGCGCCTGTCCGATTACCTGCTATTTATGAAAAATTAACGCCGTCTTTTGTGGTCAATTTCAATATGAATGGTCGGCAACGTTACATGCAGATCGGTGTGGCTCTCATGGGACGTGATCAGGTCAAAATGGATGCTCTTAAAGCCCATCTTCCGCAAGTCCGCAATCAATTAGTCATGCTGTTCTCCGGACAAAACTTCGATACCTTACTGACGCCGGTTGGAAAGGAGCTGCTTCGCCAGCAGGCAACATCGAGTATTCAGGAGCTTGCTCAGAAGCAAGTGGGGCAGCCTACCGTAGAACAAGTTTTATTCACTAATTTCGTCTTGCAATAGGAATCATCATGGCTGTGCAAGATTTACTTTCCCAGGATGAAATCGATGCGCTCCTGCATGGCGTTGATGATGGCTTGGTAGAGCCGGAAGCTGTAGCGCCTTCTGGTACCGTTAGAGGATATGACCTGACCAGCCAGGATCGGATTGTGCGTGGTCGCATGCCGACTCTGGAGATGATTAACGAGCGCTTTGCCCGTTATACCCGTGTGAGCATGTTTAACTTGTTGCGCCGTTCCGCCGACGTATCGGTAGGCGGCGTACAGGTCCTGAAGTTTGGTGAATACATCCGCTCCCTGTATGTGCCGACCAGCTTGAACATGGTGAAGATCAAGCCACTGCGTGGTACGGCGCTGTTCATTCTCGATGCGCGTCTGGTTTTCAAGCTCGTGGATAACTTTTTTGGTGGCGACGGCCGACATGCCAAGATTGAGGGTCGTGAGTTTACACCTACCGAGTTACGTGTGGTGCGGATGGTGCTGGATCAATGTTTCGTCGATCTGAAAGAGGCCTGGGGTGCGATGCTGGCTTGTCAGTTCGAGTACATAAACTCTGAAGTCAACCCGGCTATGGCCAATATCGTGAGCCCCAATGAAGTAGTCGTGGTCAGCTCGTTCACGATCGAGCTCGACGGCGGTGGTGGGGAGCTGCATATCGCCATGCCGTATTCAATGATCGAGCCGATTCGTGAAATGCTCGATGCTGGTTTTCAGTCGGATGTGGACGATCAGGACGAGCGTTGGGTCAAGGCACTGCGAGAGGATCTGTTGGACATTCGCGTACCGCTCCAGGCAACTGTGGTCCGTCGTCAACTTAGGCTGCGCGACATTCTGCACATGCAGCCGGGTGACGTTATTCCAGTCGATTTGCCTGAAGAGATGTTGATGCGTGCTAACGGAATGCCTACTTTCAAAGTCAAAATGGGCTCGAAAAGAGGTAATTTAGCATTGCAAATTATTGAACCGGTTAAAAGTTTGCGCTAGCACGAAAGAACTTAAACCCTTATTTAGGCCCTTAGCGCCCAACGCTTTACACTGAGGTTAAGATGGCAGACCACAACCAAAGCACCAGCAGCGAAGAACAGGCTCTAGCCGATGAATGGGCTGCTGCCATGGAAGAGTCCGGTGACTCCAACCAGTCCGAAATCGATGCCTTGATGCAGGGTGGTGAAGGTCCCGCGCGGGCACCCATGGAGGAATTCAACGGCTCGAAAGGCGGTAATCTTTCGATTTCCGGTATGGAAGGCCCGAACCTGGATGTGATTCTGGATATTCCAGTCATGATCTCTATGGAGGTTGGACATACAGACATTTCTATCCGGAACCTGCTACAACTGAATCAGGGCTCTGTAATCGAGCTTGACCGCCTGGCCGGTGAGCCGCTTGACGTATTGGTTAACGGTACGCTGATTGCCCATGGCGAGGTGGTGGTGGTAAATGAGAAGTTCGGCATCCGGCTGACCGATGTTATCAGCCCTAGTGAACGCATCAAGAAACTACGCTGACCTATGCGCATGCTCATGGCTCTACTGGCGGTTTTGCCGCTGGCCTCACTGGCGGCTGAAACAGCTGTCCCTCCTATTAACGTAGGGTCGCAAGTAGCCCAGATACTGCTTGGGTTGCTATTGATCATCGGCCTTATTCTAGGGCTGGCTTGGTTGGTGCGACGAATGCAGCAAGTAGGGCCTAAGAGTAATCAGGTCATCAAACTGGTCGCGATTCAGCACCTGGGGCCACGCGAAAGGCTGGTTCTGGTGCAAGTAGGCCAGGAGCAGGTATTGGTTGGGCTGACGGCTGGGCGTATTACCCCTTTGCATGTTATGCAGGAGCCGGTACGCCTAGCTGAGGAACAGCCGGCCTCGCCGGAGTTTGCCCAGCGGTTGTTCGAGTTGATCAGTCGCGAACCCAAGGACAAGCTATGATTCATGTGTTGACCAAGTGCTTCCCATGGTTGATGAGGAGCACAGATAGGTGCTGACTGTTATAACTGATGTTGTTATGCGCAGGTTATTGCCTGATCGACAGTTCTGGCGCTACGGGTTGTTAGTGATCCTGGCGCTTCTAACACCTCTGGCCTTTGGTCAGGAAAACGCTTCTGCTACTGCCAACCCGCTTTCTATTCCGGCGATTACGCTTAGTACTAATGCGGAAGGTCAACAGGAATACTCGGTAAGCCTGCAAATCCTGTTGATTATGACGGCGCTGAGCTTTATTCCGGCTTTCGTCATGTTGATGACCAGCTTTACGCGGATCGTTATCGTCTTTGCTATTTTGCGACAGGCGCTGGGATTGCAAACAACACCTTCGAATCAGGTGTTGATTGGCATGGCGCTTTTTCTGACGCTGTTCATCATGGCGCCGGTATTTGACCGTATCAACACCACAGCCTTCCAGCCCTATCTGAATGAGCAGTTGTCTGCGCAGGAGGCCATCGGTCGTGCAGAGGGGCCAATTAAGGATTTTATGTTGGGGCAGACCCGTCAGTCAGATCTTGAACTGTTCATGCGACTTTCCAAGCGGACAGACATTCCAAGTGCTGATGAGGCGCCTTTAACGATCTTGGTGCCAGCGTTCGTAACATCCGAGTTGAAAACTGCCTTTCAGATCGGTTTCATGATTTTTATTCCCTTCCTCATTATCGATTTGGTGGTGGCCAGCGTACTAATGGCGATGGGTATGATGATGTTGTCACCTATGATTATTTCTTTGCCGTTCAAACTAATGCTGTTTGTATTGGTGGACGGCTGGGCGCTCATTATGGGCACCCTCGCCAGCAGCTTCGGTACGGTATAGAGAGGTAACCATGACGCCTGAAATAGCTGTCGACCTGTTTAGACAGGCCCTGTGGCTCACTGCCTTGCTGGTAGGCATTCTGATTCTGCCTAGCCTGTGTGTAGGGTTGATCGTGTCAATGTTTCAAGCGGCAACCCAGATCAACGAGCAGACTTTGAGTTTTCTGCCACGTCTAATCGTCACCTTATTGACGTTGATCGTGCTCGGGCCTTGGATGATTCGTGAGCTCATGGACTTTATGCGGGCCATTATCATCAATATTCCGCTGGTAATTGGCTGATCGATGCTAGAGCTGAGCGATGCGCAGATTGGTGGTTGGGTAGGTAGTTTCTTTCTGCCGCTGATTCGCATCGCGTCCCTGTTTATGACTATGCCTATCATTGGTACCAACCTCGTACCGGCCCGTGTGAGGTTGTACCTGGCGCTGGCTTTCACGGCTCTGCTGGTGCCAACCCTACCACCTATGCCGCAGGTGGACGCCATTAGTGTTCAGGCGCTACCGCTGATTGCCGAGCAAGTCTTGATCGGCGCTTTAATGGGATTCAGCCTTCAGTTGTTTTTCCATGTTTTTGTAGTGGCCGGACAATTATTGTCGATCCAGGCCGGCTTGAGTTTCGCCTCAATGGTGGACCCGGCAAATGGTATCTCCGTGCCTGTCCTCGGCCAATTCTTTACTGTTCTGGTAACCTTGCTTTTCCTAGCCATGAATGGCCATCTTGTTGTATTTGAGATTCTTGTAGAAAGCTTTACGACATTGCCTGTAGGGGATGTGCTTAGTGTTGATCATTATTGGGATATAGCAGGCAAGCTGGGTTGGGTGCTGGGCGCTGGTGTGCTATTGGTGTTGCCTGCCGTTACGGCGCTTCTGGTCATCAACCTGTCCTTTGGTGTCATGACGCGTGCAGCGCCGCAGCTCAATATTTTTTCGATCGGCATGCCGCTTACGGTCGGCCTGGGGCTGGTCATCATTTGGATCGGCACTGCCGATATCCTGTCGCAGTATCAATCTCTCGTGACCGAGGCGCTGCAATGGCTGCGCGAGTTGGTCCGGGCGCGCTAAGGAGGAGGTCCCATGGCGGATGAATCCAGCAGTGAAGACCGCACAGAGGAACCCACCGAGAAACGTAAACGAGAGGCGCGCGAGGAAGGCCAGCTGCCTCGCTCAAAAGAGCTGGGCACGTTTTCCGTCGTATTAAGTGGTGTAGGCGGGCTGCTCATGTTTGGTGCCACGCTCGGGCAAGCGCTGCTTGATGTAATGCGTGGGAATTTCTCTTTAACCCGTGAAACTGTGCTAGACGAGCGGAACATGGGGTTGCTGTTACTGGCATCTGGCAAGACCGCCATGCTGGGGATGATGCCGATTCTCCTGGTGCTGTTATTGGCTGCGATCATTGGGCCGATCACCTTGGGAGGCTTCTTGTTTTCAGGCAAAAGCCTGCAGCCTAAATTCAACCGAATGAATCCTGCCTCGGGTCTCAAGCGCATGTTTTCAACACATTCGCTTATGGAGTTGGGCAAAGCTTTAATCAAGTTTGTGCTGATCTTATGCATTGCCTTGCTAGTCTTGTCCGCAGAGCGTGACGCCTTGCTGGCAATTGCCAAGGAGCCATTAAACAATGCAATCTTGCACAGTATTCAAGTGGCCGGTCATGCCACGTTGCTGTTATCCATAGGCCTGTTCATCATCGCCGCGGTAGACGTGCCGTTCCAGCTGCACAGCAACAAGAAAAAGCTGATGATGACCAAGCAGCAGATCAAGGATGAATACAAGGACAGTGAGGGGAAACCAGAGGTAAAAGGGCGAATCCGGCAAGTGCAGCGGGAAATCGCGCAGCGGCGCATGATGGCTGCAGTACCAGAAGCCGATGTGATCATCACCAACCCCACCCACTATGCCGTAGCGCTGAAATATGATGCTGAGAAAGGCGGGGCGCCGGTACTTGTGGCCAAGGGGAACGATTTTACAGCGCTGAAAATTCGCGAGATTGGACAAGAGCATGCGATCACGCTGCTGGAGTCGCCAGCCTTGGCGCGAGCGGTGTACTACTCGACTGAAATCGACCAGGAGATTCCAGCAGGCTTGTATATAGCAGTTGCTCAGGTATTGGCTTATGTCTATCAGCTCCGGCAGTACCAGGAAGGGCGAGGGCGTCGTCCGGACAAACTGCGGGACCTTCCGATCCCGCCGGATTTACAGCGCGACGAATAAAGGAGGCCCTGCTTGTGCAGGGCCTTCGCTTATTTAATGACGCCGCAAGCCATACGAGCTCCGCCGCCGCCAAGCGGTTTGGGCTGGTCGGCATGGTTATCACCGCCTGCATGAATCATGAGAGCATGATTTTTCAAGGCATCAAGATCTTTCAGGCGTGGCGCCAGTACCGGTTGATTAGCTGTGCCGTCGCTCATTACATAAAGCGCAGGCAAATCACCGATATGCCCATCTCCCCAGGGTGTACCGTGCTTGCCAGTGTTCTCCGAGTCCCAATGTCCGCCCGCCGCGCCAGCCGGCGTGTTTTTACCATCTACCTCCGCGGCATCGCAACTTGCTTTGGCATGGATATGAAAGCCATGAATGCCAGGCTCTAGTCCTGTCAGGTGGGGAGTAAAGACAAGGCCGTGCGGGCTCGTGGTGATAGTGACGCTGCCAGCACTGTCACCTGGGCCTTTTTCGGTAGTGACCTGCATAGGGACGGTAAGGGTTTCATTGGCATGGGCCATGCTAATAAAGCCTATAGTTGCCACGGTAGCTGCGATCCATTTTTTCATTGAGAACTCCTGATTATGAGCATAAAGAAGCGGGTCTCGTGAAAAGGACCTTTGATTGACGCAGAGGTTTCTTCTGGCAGCCATCATCACCGTTCCAACTCAGCGTCCAAACCTAGAGCTACCCTGGCGATGTAAGGATGGGTGGCAGCTTTACAATATATCTGCATACAAAATAGCAACTTGGCCCGTTGCTTGCTCTGGAGCTTGCATCACGTCTGACTGACGTCAAAAGATTGATAGCAAGGCATTCAAGAGGAACAGCAGTGAAGGTCAATCACGGGCAAATCTTAACCAACATGCGTACCCTGAGCAGGGGCAATTTGGCCGTGCCGATCCTGGTTCTAGCCATGCTCGGTATGATGACGCTGCCGATTCCACCGTTCCTGTTGGACGTCCTCTTTACATTCAACATTGCCTTGTCAATCGTGGTGCTGCTCGTCAGCGTCTATGCGCTCAGGCCGTTGGATTTTGCTGTTTTCCCTACGATTCTGTTGGTTGCGACACTGCTTCGTCTGGCCCTGAACGTAGCGTCTACCCGAGTCGTTCTTATGCACGGTCACGATGGGCATGCGGCCGCAGGCAGCGTGATCCAGGCTTTTGGTGACGTAGTGGTCGGTGGTAACTACGTGGTCGGCGCGGTAGTCTTCGCGATCCTCATGATCATCAACTTCGTAGTTGTGACCAAGGGTGCCGGCCGTATTTCCGAAGTATCGGCACGCTTTACTCTGGATGCCATGCCGGGCAAGCAAATGGCGATCGACGCTGACCTTAATGCCGGCATCATTGACCAAGCCGAGGCCAAGCGTCGGCGTATGGAAGTAGGCCAGGAGGCTGACTTCTATGGCTCGATGGACGGTGCTAGCAAGTTTGTCCGTGGCGATGCTGTTGCAGGCTTGCTTGTCCTATTTATCAACCTGATCGGCGGTATTGCTATCGGCACGCTGCAGCATAACTTGAGCTTTGCCGATGCTGGCCGGATTTACGCTTTGCTAACCATTGGTGACGGCCTTGTAGCTCAGGTTCCTTCGCTGCTACTGTCCGTTGCCGCTGCCATCATGGTGACTCGTGTGTCTTCTTCGGAAGACATGGGTGAGCAAATCAATCGCCAGATGTTCGCATCGCCCAAGGCGCTCGCTGTGTCTGCCATGATCATTATTGCAATGGGCCTGGTACCCGGTATGCCGCACGTCCCATTCCTGGGGCTGGGTGGTTTGGCGGGATGGGGCGCTTATTTCATTTGGAATCGTCAGCGTAAGGCTAAGGTAGCAGTTGAGCAGGAAGCCAAGCGACAGCAGGATCTTGCTCCGATCCAACGCCCGGCTGATGCCAAGGAGTTGGGCTGGGATGATGTCATGCCTGTAGACATGGTAGGCCTTGAAGTTGGCTACCGGCTGATTCCATTGGTGGATCGCAACCAGGGGGGCGAACTGTTGACCCGTATCAAGGGTGTCCGCAAGAAGCTTTCACAAGAGCTGGGATTCCTGATGCCATCCGTTCACATTCGAGACAACCTTGAACTGATGCCCAATGGGTATCGTTTAACGCTTATGGGCGTCAACGTAGCCGAAGCTGAGATCTATCCTGAGCGGGAGCTGGCCATTAATCCGGGGCAGGTATTCGGTAACCTGAACGGGGTAGTTGCTAAAGATCCGGCGTTTGGTCTGGACGCCGTCTGGATCGACGCAAGTCAACGTGATCAGGCGCAGTCCTTGGGCTATACCGTTGTGGATGCCAGTACGGTAGTTGCAACTCACCTGAATCAGGTGCTCCAGAAGCATGCCCATGAACTCATCGGGCACGAAGAGGTTCAACAGCTCTTGCAACTGTTGGCGAAAAGCTCGCCTAAACTGGCTGAGGAGCTGGTGCCTGGCATGATTTCACTGTCTGGGCTGCTTAAGGTACTTCAGCAATTGCTTCATGAACAGGTATCGGTTCGGGATATCCGTACGATAGCCGAGGCGATTGCCAATGTTGCGCCGCGGAGTCAAGATCCTGCCGTCATGGTTTCGACAGTTCGGATAGCCTTATCCCGTGCAATTGTCCAGAACATCATCGGTTTGGAGCCAGAGCTCCCGGTTATCACGCTTGAGCCGAGATTGGAACAGATGTTGCTTAATGGTATGCAGAAGGCCGGACAAGGTGCAGAAGATGGCATGTTCCTGGAACCAGGAATGGCCGAGAAATTGCAAAGGTCTCTGGTAGAGGCAGCACAGCGTCAAGAAATGATGGGTAAGCCGGTGGTGTTATTAGTTGCCGGTGCAATCAGAGCGATGATGTCACGGTTCGCTCGGATGGCCATCCCTACCATGTCTGTACTGGCTTATCAGGAAATTCCGGATAACAAACAAGTCACCATTATCGCAACGGTTGGCCAGAACGGCTGAGGTTTGAACCATGCAAGTTAAACGCTTTTTTGCTGCTGATATGCGACAGGCTATGAAAATGGTCCGTGACGAACTGGGTGCGGATGCCGCTATCCTGAGTAACCGTCGTGTTGCTGGCGGCATTGAGCTAACCGCTGCGCTGGATTACCAGACACCTGCGCCAAGCCTGCCGAATACCGCTCTGGAAGCCGAGCTGCGTAAGACTCAAGTGCGTATCGCTGAGGCCCATGCTCAATTGTCTATTCGTGCGCCGGGTCTGTCTGATGTACAGGCTAAGAGCAGTCAACTTCTTGGCATCGAAAAGCCAGACACCCGTCAAGAGCCTGTTTTGTCGGAGCCTAAGCCAAGCGCTGTAGCCGTCGATCCCACCGCAGCTACTAAGGCCGTTATTGCTGAAGAACGCCGCGCTCTGGAAGCCATGCGCTCTGAGCTGGTTGGTTTGCGAGAGCTTATCGAGGTGCAGCTGGGTTCCATTGCCTGGGGGCAAATGCAGAGCAAGCGTCCAGACGAGGCGAATATCTGGCGCCGTTTGCAGCGCATGGGTTTACCGGCTGATCTGTCCCGTAACCTGATGAACCGTGTAGCGGATGTAAGTGATTCCCGTCAGGCCTGGCGCATGGTATTGGCTTATTTGGCTCAGGCTCTTGATACACCGCAAATCGATCTGTTGGAGCAGGGTGGTGTAGTTGCGCTGGTAGGGCCGGCTGGCGCAGGCAAGACCACCACTTTGGCCAAAATGGCGGCAAGCTATGTGTTGAAGTACGGCGCGCAAAGTCTGGCGTTGGTTACCATGGACAGCCACCGTATCGGTGCGCAGGAGCAGGTCAAGACTCTAGGGCATATTCTGGATGTACCGGTAGCGATCGTGGATCCACGTCAATCACTTGCTCATGCCCTTGAGCCTTTTGCCCGCAAGCGCATGGTTCTCATCGATACGGCAGGTCTTCCGGCCAATGATCCTGCACTGCGTCTGCAGCTTGAAGCCTTAGCCAATCCAAAACTAAACATCCGTAACTATCTGGTGATGGCCGTTACTAGCCAGAGTCAAGTACTAAAATCGGCTTATCACTCTTACAAGCGCTGCGGTCTGTCGGGCTGCATGCTAACTAAGCTGGACGAGGCGGGCAGTTTGGGAGAAGCATTGGGGCTGGCAATAGGCCATCATATCCCGGTAGCCTATCTCTCTGACGGTCCTCGTATCCCAGACGATTTGCAGATTGCCCGTAGCCACCAATTGGTGAGCCGCGCGGTGAATCGCCAATCTCCGGATGAGCCTTGCGAAGAAATCATGGCTGACATGTTTGCTGAGCTATATCAACGCCCAGCCCAGCGTGCCGGCTAGCTAGCAAGCGCAGCAGACTGCTGCGTCAGGAAAGTGTAGGGAAACGCTTTAATACAGTGCTAGCCGGTTCGCTTCATGAAGACCGGCTCCACCAAGAACGCCCTGTGGGCTGGTTGGTTTTTTATAGGTGCGCAAGTAAATGGGTATGCATCCCGTACAGGTAATCGCAGTGACAGGAGGCAAAGGCGGCGTAGGTAAGACCAACGTCTCGGTTAACCTTTCGCTTGCGTTGGCTGACCTGGGCCGGCGCGTCATGTTACTCGATGCCGATTTAGGGTTGGCGAATGTTGACGTTTTGCTCGGTCTGGCACCGAAGCGAACACTGTCTGATGTAGTGGCTGGTGAGTGTGACTTGCGCGATGTGATTCTGCAGGGGCCCGGCGGTATCCGAATCGTACCGGCTGCGTCGGGTATGCAGGGTATGGTGCAGCTAACCGCCTTGCAACACGCCGGACTGATCCAGGCCTTTAGTGAAATCAGTTATGACATTGATGTCTTGGTTATCGATACGGCTGCTGGCATTGGTGACTCGGTTGTTAGCTTCGTACGTGCCGCGCAGGAGGTTCTGCTGGTGGTCTGTGACGAGCCGACTTCTATCACTGATGCCTATGCTCTGATCAAGATGTTCAACCGCGACCATGGAATTACGCGGTTCCGCGTGCTTGCCAATATGGCAATGACGCCCCAGGAAGGACGTAATCTCTTCGCAAAGTTAACCAAGGTAACTGACCGTTTCCTTGAAGTGGCTCTGCAATATGTGGGCGTAGTTCCTTTTGACGAATGCGTGCGCAAGGCGGTGCAAAAGCAGCGGCCGGTTTACGAAGCATTCCCGCGCTCAAAAGCCGCCCAGGCATTTCGGATGATCGCGCAAAAAGTGGATTCCTGGCCGTTACCGGCCAATCCACGTGGTCATCTGGAGTTTTTCGTTGAACGATTAGTGCAACCCACTGTAGGGCCTAATGTATGACAGCGTCCAGCGGTCTCCGCATGTATAGCAAATCTCAGACGCACTCTCAGCAGGAGAAGTTGATCAACCAATATGCGCCTCTGGTAAAGCGCATTGCGTACCACTTGCTGGCTCGTCTGCCTGCCAATGTGCAGGTAGAGGATCTCATGCAGGCGGGAATGATCGGCCTGCTCGAGGCGGCGAAAAAATACGATGCCGGTAAAGGTGCAAGCTTTGAGACCTATGCCGGTATCCGTATCCGCGGAGCCATGCTGGACGAAGTCCGCAAGGGCGATTGGGCGCCCCGTTCGGTGCACCGCAACAGCCGTATGGTGGCTGATGCTATTCGTGCCGTAGAGGCAAGAACAGGTCGTGACGCTAAAGATCCTGAAGTTGCTGCCGAACTTGGAGTAGGGCTTGAAGAATATTACGGCATTCTCAGCGATACGCAGGGGAGCCGACTGTTCAGCTTTGATGACTTGATGGAAGAGGGAGAGCATGGTCTCGAAGAGAGCGGCTCTCATGATTTCGAGCCAGGTCGCGGGTTGGAAGACGAGCGCTTCAGGCGTGCACTGGTGGATGCCATTGCCAGTCTTCCAGAGCGTGAGCGCCTCGTCTTGTCGCTGTACTACGACGAGGAGTTGAACCTTAAGGAAATTGGAGAGGTGCTTGGGGTCAGCGAGTCCCGGGTCTGTCAATTGCACAGTCAGTGCGCGGCGCGTCTACGGGCCCGTCTGGCTGAATGGCGTTCGCGCTGAAAATAACCATGAATGAAATGACGAGCCTTTGAGCGGGCGCGTTGAGGTAAGGACGGAGGTCGACTTGGACAAAGATATGAAAATCCTCATCGTGGATGATTTCTCCACCATGAGACGCATCATCAAAAACTTGCTACGGGACCTGGGGTTTACCAATACCACGGAAGCGGATGATGGCTTGACGGCGTTGCCAATGTTGCAAAGCGGCAACTTCGACTTTCTGGTGACCGACTGGAATATGCCGGGCATGACCGGTATCGACCTACTTCGTGAAGTCCGTGCCGATGCGCGTCTGAAGAACCTGCCGGTTCTGATGGTGACGGCCGAGGCCAAGCGGGAACAGATCGTCGAGGCGGCTCAAGCGGGTGTAAACGGCTATGTAGTGAAGCCTTTTACAGCCCAGGTGCTCAAAGAGAAGATTGACAAGATCTTTGAGCGGGTTAACGGCTGATTACCATCTCGAGGATGTTATGGATCTTGGCAGTAAATCGTTCGGCGACTTCGAGTCGACCCTGAAACAGCACGCCCAAGAGCTGGTGGCTAGTCTAGAAGCTGGCAATTTCAGCAAGGCTGTGCAGCTCATCAATGATCTCAATCAGGTTCGCGATCGCGGTTTGTATCAGGAAATTGGCAAGCTGACCCGCGAGTTGCACAACGCGATCGTCAACTTTCAGATTGATCCGCAGGCGTCCTACGCCAACGAGGTATCGGAAATCGCAGACGCGACCGATCGCCTCGGCTATGTTGTGCAAATGACGGAACGTGCTGCCAACCGTACCATGGACCTGGTAGAAGCCAGTGCGCCGCTTATCGAGACGTTTGGTCAAAGTGCTCACGAACTGCATGCCGAATGGGGCCGATTCATGCGGCGCGAACTCAGTGCGGAAGAGTTTCGTGATTTGGCTAAGCGGGTCGAGGCATTTCTAGGACGCAGCGATGAGGACGCCCACAAGCTGTCTGCGCTTCTCAATGACATCCTGTTAGCGCAGGACTATCAGGATTTGACCGGTCAGGTCATCAAACGCGTCACGAATCTGGTGACTCAGGTAGAAGGCGATCTAGTGAAGCTGGTCCGTATGGCTAGCCAAGTAGACCGTTATGCCGGAATCAGCCATGACCACGAGAAGCTTATTGAAGAAATTCAAAAAGAAAAGTCTTCTAAGGGTGAAGGTCCGCAGATTCATGCCGATAAAAGAGAAGACGTCGTTTCCAACCAGGACGATGTAGATGACCTTCTGTCCAGCCTCGGCTTCTAAGCCAGGCCTTTTTGGAGAGCGCATGAATGAGCTTCGACGCCGATGAAGAAATCCTCCAGGATTTCCTGGTAGAGGCCGGCGAGATTCTCGAATTGTTATCCGAACAATTGGTGGAGCTCGAAAGCCGCCCGGATGACATGGATCTTCTCAACGCTATCTTCCGTGGTTTCCACACCGTCAAGGGTGGCGCAGGTTTCCTGCAGCTGCATGCTTTGGTCGAGTGCTGCCATATTGCCGAAAACGTGTTCGACATCCTGCGTAAGGGTGAACGTCGCGTGGATGCCGAGCTGATGGACGTCGTCCTTCAGGCTCTGGACTCGGTAAACGAAATGTTTGGCCAGGTACGTGAAAGTACTGAGCCGACACCGGCTACGCCTGAATTATTGGCGGCTTTGGCACGGCTGGCTGAGCCAGCGGGTGCTGAGCCGGTAGTAGCTAATACCAGCGAACCTGCTGCGGTTGCCAGCGAGCCGCCCCCCGCAAATGACTTGACGGACGAAGAGTTTCATCAGTTGCTCAATGCGATTGATGAGCCGTCGGCGGCAGCGTCAGTGGCTGTACCGGCATCGGATGAAATTACCGACGATGAATTCGAGGCGCTGCTCGATCAGTTACACGGTAAAGGCAAGTTCGATAACGATACTGCCGAAAGCAAGCCTGTCGCAGCAGCAGTTAAACCTGCCGCTGCGGGTGATGAAATTACTGACGACGAGTTTGAGGCATTGCTTGACCAGTTGCATGGTAAGGGCAAGTTCGATGCAGATGCAGCTGTTGTCGAACCGGCCAAGCCAGTTGCTGCGGTAAAACCGGCCGCAGGCGGTGACGACATTACCGACGATGAGTTCGAAGCGCTGCTAGACGATTTGCATGGTAAGGGCCAGTTTAAGTCAGAGGCGGTAACACTGGCGGCACCTGCTGTAGTGCCTGCACCTGTGTCAAAGCCGGTTCCTGTTGCCAAACCGGCACCAATGCCTGCTGCTCAGCCTGCCAAGGCAGTAGCAACGCCTGCTGCCGAAAAACCGGCCAGCGAGGCGGAAACTACCGTACGGGTTGATACGGCCCGTCTCGACGAGATCATGAACATGGTCGGCGAGTTGGTGCTGGTGCGTAACCGTCTGGTACGCCTGGGGCTGAACAGCGGCGACGAAGCCATGGCGAAAGCTGTATCCAATCTGGATGTAGTAACGGCCGATCTGCAAACGTCAGTTATGAAGACGCGGATGCAGCCGATCAAGAAAGTATTTGGCCGTTTCCCACGGCTCGTACGTGATCTGGCTCGTAACCTCAAGAAAGAGATTAACTTGGAGCTCGTAGGGGAAGAAACCGACCTCGACAAGAACCTGGTGGAGGCGCTGGCTGATCCGCTCGTGCACTTGGTGCGCAATGCGGTGGACCATGGAGTGGAAGAGCCTGACGAGCGTGAGCGAAATGGCAAGCCCCGTGCGGGCCGCGTCATCCTCTCGGCGGAGCAGGAGGGCGACCATATCCTGCTGGCGATCTCTGATGACGGCAAGGGCATGGATCCCAGCGTGCTGCGTGCCAAGGCTGTTGAAAAAGGTCTCTTGGATAAGGACGCTGCCGATCGGCTGACGGATCTTGAATGCTACAACCTGATCTTTGCGCCGGGTTTCTCGACAAAGACCGAGATTTCCGACGTGTCTGGTCGCGGTGTAGGCATGGACGTGGTGAAGACCAAGATCACTCAGCTCAACGGCACGGTGAATGTATTCTCCACCAAAGGGCAGGGCTCGAAGATAGTCATCAAGGTTCCGCTAACCTTGGCGATTATGCCAACGTTGATGGTGATGCTGGGTGATCAGGCTTTTGCCTTCCCGTTGGTCAACGTTAACGAAATCTTCCACCTGGATCTGTCACGTACCAACGTAGTGGACGGGCAGGAAGTAGTGGTCGTGCGTGATAAGGCACTGCCGTTGTTCTACCTCAAGCGCTGGCTGGTAAAGAATGCGGTGCATGAGGAACAGCGCGAGGGTCATGTAGTCATCCTGTCTGTAGGTAACCAGCGAATCGGTTTCGTGGTGGATCAACTGGTCGGGCAGGAAGAAGTAGTCATTAAGCCGTTGGGCAAGATGCTGCAGGGTACCCCGGGCATGTCGGGCGCAACAATTACAGGGGATGGCCGAATTGCGCTGATCCTGGATGTGCCGAGCATGCTCAAGCGTTACGCCCGTCGCGGTTTGTAAGTGGGCAAAACCCGCCGTTAGGAGTGTTTACATGGCTGTAAGAGTGCTGGTGGTGGATGACTCAGGGTTTTTCCGCCGCCGTTTGAGTGAGATCCTGGCGGGGGACCCCAATATCATGGTCGTCGGTACGGCGACCAACGGGCGAGAGGGTGTAGATCAGGTAATGGCGTTGAAGCCCGACGTCGTTACCATGGACTATGAAATGCCGTTTATGGACGGCATTACGGCTGTAAGGCATATCATGCAGAAGTGCCCTACACCCGTCCTGATGTTCTCTTCACTGACGCACGAAGGCGCACGAGTGACCCTCGATGCGCTGGATGCCGGTGCGGTAGACTATCTTCCAAAGAATTTCGAAGACATTTCCCGTCATCCGGAAAGTGTCAAACGACTGCTATGCGAGAAAATCCATACGATTGCCCGTAGCAATCGACGGCTCTCGTCGCCCAATACAATACCTATGCCGACGCCGGCGGCTCCAGTACAGCGTCCGGCTACGCGCAGTCCGTCGGCTGCAGCGCCAGTGGCACCGGTTGCATCCAGTGCCCCGCCACGCCGTAAGGCTTACAAGCTTCTGGCAATCGGGACGTCGACTGGGGGGCCCGTTGCATTACAGCGTGTCCTGACCCAGCTCTCGGCTAATTTTCCGACGCCTATTGTTCTTGTCCAGCATATGCCGGCGGCGTTTACCAAAGCGTTTGCCGAGCGCCTCGACAAGCTTTGCAAGATAAGTGTCAAGGAGGCCGAAGATGGTGACCAGCTGCGGCCTGGTCTGGCTCTGCTAGCGCCTGGCGGCAAACAGATGATGATTGACGCGCGGGGTACTGTGAAAATCCTGCCCGGTGACGAGCGCTTGAACTACAAGCCGTGTGTGGATATCACATTTGGTTCGGCTGCCAAGGTTTATGCCGACAGGGTTCTAGCTGTCGTGTTGACCGGAATGGGGGCCGATGGTCGTGAAGGGGCTCGTCTGCTAAAGCAAGGCGGAAGTCAGGTATGGGCTCAGGACGAAGCCAGCTGCGTGATTTATGGAATGCCCATGGCGGTGGTTAAGGCCAATCTGGCAGATGCCGTCTACAGTTTGGATGACATGGGCCGACATATCACCGAAGCGTGCATGTAATGGCGCGTCACCTGCGCAGAGCAGATGTACGTATCGAGCGAATCAAATAGGCAGTAGCGGTATCGCCTGCCTCATGGAGATGATGTGTGGATGTCCTCAGCCTAATCGGCATCCTGCTGGCCTTTACTGCCATCATTGGAGGTAACTTCCTCGAAGGCGGGACCGTGGGAGCCTTGCTCAATGGCCCGGCTGCCCTGATCGTACTGGGCGGGACATGCGGCGCTGCCATGCTGCAAACGCCTATGCGTGTGCTAAAGCGTTCTATGAGCCTGCTGAGTTGGGTATTCATTTCACCCAAGATCGATATGCCCGCAGGCATCAACCGCATCATTGGCTGGAGTCTTTCTGCGCGCAAAGAAGGTCTACTGGGACTGGAGCCGCTGGTAGACACCGAACGGGACCCTTTTGCGCGTAAAGGCCTTCAATTACTGGTAGATGGAGCCGAACCTGAAGCTATTCGCAGCATTCTTGAAGTAGATATGTATGGTCAGGAAGAGCGCGATCTGCAGGCTGCCAAAGTGTTCGAAGCGATGGGCGGTTATGCGCCTACGATTGGCATCATTGGCGCGGTGATGGGCTTGATCCATGTGATGCAGAATTTGGCTGATCCGTCGCAACTGGGTAACGGAATCGCCGTGGCGTTCGTGGCCACTATTTATGGTGTTTCCTTTGCCAACTTGCTGCTCTTGCCAATGGCCAGCAAGTTAAAAAGCATAGTGATCCGTCAAACGCGTTACCGAGAGATGCTGCTTGAAGGGCTGCTTTCTATTGGTGAAGGCGAAAATCCCCGGTCCATCGAATTGAAGCTGCAAGGCTTCGTGGAGTAAGCGATGCGCCGCCGTCGTCAGGAAGAGCACGAGAATCACGAACGCTGGCTCGTATCCTATGCCGATTTTATCACCTTGCTATTTGCCTTTTTTGTTGTGATGTATTCCATCTCTTCACTCAATGAAGGTAAGTACAAGATTCTTTCGGAAACTCTGACCGGTATCTTCAATGAGCCGTCACGCTCGACAAAGCCGATACCCGTCGGCGATCAAGTGCCGCGCAGCGCGACGCCGGCCATTGAGCAGAACAACCCGGCCACAGGCACTTCTTCAGATCCGAGTGGTGAGAATGCACTTGAGCAAATTGCCGATAGTATGCAGGCCGCCTTTGGTGATCTGATCGGTTCGGATCAAATGACAATTCGCGGTACGGAAACTTGGCTGGAAGTCGAATTAAACTCCAATCTGTTGTTTCCAAGTGGCGATGCTATTCCCAGTGACTCGGCCTTCAACCTCATTGCCAAGGTTGCCAAAATTCTGGCGCCTTACCGGAATCCTGTACAGGTCGAGGGCTTTACGGACAATCTTCCAATCCATACGGCTCAGTATCCAACCAACTGGGAGCTATCAGCTGCACGATCAGCGAGCATTGTACGTTTACTGATTGGCGATGGCGTGGCGCCAGAGCGTCTGGCCGTTGTGGGCTATGGGAGCTACCAACCTGTTGCCAGCAATGCGACACCTGAGGGCCGGGCGCGTAATCGTCGTGTCGTCCTGTTGATTTCTCGTCATGTCGATATCCGGCGTGGTAGTAGCGGCTTCCAGAATACCTCCTCCGTTGAAAGTGGCACGCAACGTGCACCGGCTTCCGTCAAATAACGTCTTTAGCGGTAGCCGTCAAATCTTCGCCATCGATGCGTGGTAAGTGCCGGAAGCCTGGAGGGGAAGCGTGAGAGTTTGGGCGATAGCCAATCAGAAGGGCGGGGTCGGCAAGACCACTACATCCGTTTCGCTGGCAGGTCTTCTGGCTGATGCGGGCAAGCGCGTGCTGATGGTGGATCTTGATCCCCATGGCTCGTTGACGAGCTATTTCGGGCAGGATCCTGACACGCTGGAGCATAGTGCCTACGAGTTGTTCCTGCATCAGGGGATCGTACCTGAAGGCTTGCCCCGGCAGTTGCTGTTGCCTACGAGTCACGAGCGGATCGCCTTGTTGCCAGCCAGTACCGCACTGGCTACGTTGGAGCGTCAGTCGCCTGGCCAGAATGGTATGGGGTTGGTGATTGCCAAAAGCCTGGCGCAGCTGTGGAACGAGTTCGATTATGCCTTGATCGACAGTCCGCCCTTGTTAGGCATTCTGATGGTCAATGCTCTTGCTGCAAGCCAGCAATTAGTGATTCCGGTACAAACCGAGTTCCTGGCGGTAAAGGGGCTTGAGCGCATGGTGAATACCCTGACCATGATCAACCGCTCCCGCAAGCAGGCCTTGCCTTACACGATTGTTCCAACGTTGTTCGACCGGCGTACCCAGGCTTCGCTGAGCACGCTCAAGTATCTGCGTGAGCATTACTCTGCCGCGTTGTGGCAGGCATTTATTCCTATAGACACGCGCCTGCGAGACGCCAGCCGGGTGGGGGTAACGCCATCGCAGAACGATCCGGGCAGTCGCGGCGTCATTGCGTACAGGGCCCTGCTCAAACATCTTTTGTCGAATCAGCCTGCCAGTCATGTGGCTTGATGTTCTGAAACGCGAAACTCAAGTTTTGATGTCAACCAGCCGATAGTTTGATCAACCATAGCAGTGAACTGTGATATGACGTTTTCTACTCACACTGAAACTCGCTCTCAGCAGGCCCTGCAGTCTTACCTGGACGCCCTGCTAATGGAGGCGACACTCGAATTGCCGGTCGAGGCCTCTGCGCCTGTTTCAGTGCCGGTGGCCGACGTCGTGTCGGTGGCTCCAGCCGTGGTTGAGGCACCGGCGGAGTTCTTGGCGACGACTGTAGTCGAAAGCATTACGCAGGATGAATTTGCCGCGGCGGTTCAAGAGGAAATGGCCCGGGATGCCTTGTTACAGGCAGTGGTAGTGCCGGAGGCCGTACCGGTTTTAAAAGAGGTAACGCAGTTACCTACAAGTGCGATGGTGGCTCCGGCTATTCCGGTGGGGCTAGTGGCAACTGAGGCGAAAGCCGTTCCGGCGATATCTGCTGTAGACGGGCGCCCTGACTGGGCTGAAAAGCCTTTCGAATGTTTGTTATTTGATGTGGCAGGTCTGACGCTGGCAGTACCCTTGATTTGCCTAGGCTCAATCTATTCCCTGGAAGGGCGCGAGCTTACTCCGTTATTTGGTCAGCCAGACTGGTTTCTAGGCATTTTGCCGGCTCAGACTGGCAATTTGAAAGTATTGGATGCGGCGCGCTGGGTTATGCCCGAGCGTTACCGCGAAGATTTCAAGGACGGACTGAGATTTGTTATCTCGGTAGAAGGGTTCGATTGGGGAATTGCTGTCCATCAGGTTAGCCGTTCCATCCGACTCGACCCGGCTGAAGTGAAATGGCGTACTCAGCGAACTCAACGTCCATGGCTTGCGGGAACGGTCATCGATCACATGTGCGCCTTGCTGGATGTTTCGGCATTGGCGGCTTTGATCGAAAGCGGAGCCGCAAGGAAAGTGAAACAGTAGAAAAGTTGGCCTACGCTCAAGAGGCTGGCTTGGATCAACCAAGGCGGGATGACCGCTAAGACCGCTCTAGCGGTATCAACGAGGCTGGGAAAATGAAAAAGTCGTCTGCACAGGGTTCCGAGGATCCAATTCTGCAGTGGGTAACCTTCCGTCTGGATAACGAAACCTACGGCATCAACGTGATGCAGGTCCAGGAAGTGCTGCGTTACTCCGAGATCGCACCGGTTCCCGGTGCACCGAGCTATGTGCTAGGTATTATCAACCTGCGCGGCAATGTTGTGACGGTTATCGATACGCGTCAGCGCTTCGGCCTGGACTCGACCGATATCACGGACAATACACGAATCGTAATCATTGAAGCGGACAAGCAGGTAGTGGGCATTCTGGTCGACAGCGTGGCGGAAGTAGTGTACTTGCGTCAGTCTGAGATCGAGACGGCACCTAATGTCGGTAATGACGAGTCGGCCAAATTCATCCAGGGTGTATGCAACAAGAATGGGGAGCTGCTCATTCTTGTAGAGCTGGATAAGATGATGACCGAAGAAGAATGGTCTGAACTGGAAAGCATCTAATGTTGGCTGCGTTGATCGTGCTGGTATTCATGTGCCTCGGTCTGGCAGGCGCCTGCTTTATGTTGTGGCAGGCGCTCAAGCAGCAGGCTGCCAAGCTTGTTCAGCATGAAGAGTTAACAGAAAAGCGTTTGAAGGCTTTGGCCAAGCGGCTGGAAACCTATCAAGCGGGCACGGTCCGTATGGGTGAGCAGTTGGGCGAGCTTAGCGAGGTTATCGCCCCCTTGCCTGACCGGCTTACCCGTATCGAGCAGAGCGATCCGGCCAATCTGTCACTCAGTCAGGCCGCGCGCTTGGCGGGGATGGGGGCCAGCATTGATGATCTGACCCAGTCCTGTGGCGTTTCACGCGCCGAGGCCGAACTGATCAGCAAAATGCATAAGGCGCGGCAGCAATCCTGACGCCTATCTTTCCTGTTTTACCAATGGGCACGGTTTTCTCTCGAAACCGTGCCCATTTTGTTTTCGGGACGATTTTGGGCTCCACAAGGCATTTACAGAAAGCAATCTTTTTTTAATGTCTGCGTCTCAAAGGAGCTATAGGCAGGAAGCAGAGCTCAGAGCTACCTATCAACACCTCTGAAAATCCGGAGAGCAATTACCTGCGCCGACTCTTCCTGGCTTGACGGACTAAGGGTTAAAGATGTTTGCCTTTTAAATACCAAGCAAAGGCAATGATTTCGGCCATTGTTCGATACAGGACCTCCGGGATGGCATCGCCTAGCTCCAGCCGTGCCAGCAGGCGTACCAAATCCGGGTTCTCATAAATCGGTACGTCGTGCTCGCGTGCCAGAGCAAGAATGGCTTCAGCCAGGTCGTCCTCACCCTTGGCTGTAAGGGTAGGTGTGTTTTTCCCATCGTAAACCAGGGCTATCGCGCTTTTAGTCGAGTTCATGCGCTTTCATCGATCCATTGTTCTTCAAGGTGGGTGCGAGGACCGCTTGGAGGGCGACCTTGCTGGCAATTCAACTCGCCCACAATCAGGCCAAGCTTATCTAGGCGCTCGCGCAAATGATCCAGCTCATGCGTGATTAGCCGTACGGTTTCTGGGCGCTCGGCCCAGAGGCGACTCGACACGCTGCCCTGACTAAGTTGGGCCTGGACCTGCATTTGGCCGAGTGGCGCCAAGTCGAAGGCCAACTCCAGACGCCACAGGCTTTGTCCAGATTCCCGTACCGCCGACTTGCGCTCTTCCTGAAGCTTGTACTGTAACGCGATGATGTGTTCACCATTACGCATGGGAAGTTCTCCCTGCCACGTCAGCACAACGGAGCCGTCAGGCATCAGGCGGGTCTGCTCCAGGCTGGACAGCTGATGAGTTTGCAGGCGGGCCAGAGCCGCGCTGGCCAGTTTTAGCAGCTCCTTAAGATCGACCCCTTCCTCGGCCAGCGCATTCATGATGCGGGGCGGTAATGGAAAGCTGAGCGCAGCCTGACGCGGACTCGTTTGGCCAAAGGCTGAAAGAGCGTTACGCAAAGCAGCTGGCATTATAGGTGTTAAAACGGACGCGCTTCCGGCGGGGGATAAGGACAGTGCGGTCGTTAATTGGCCTATCAGGCGCAGCAACAATGCTTTTTGATCCTGATTCGCTGTTGAAGGATGCCCGGCGATGAGATGGCGTTCTAGCCATAGCCCACTGTGAGCAAGAGCAGTTTTCAATGTCTCGGCATCGCTCAGGCTTTCAATGTCCGGCAATGTAGCTAGCAGTTGAGTTGCCAGGTTTTGAAGTCCATTCGTATGCTGCGATGGACCAGGCAGGGTATTCAAGGCTTGGAGTAAGCCGGTCAATGACCCCTGGCGTTGGTATTGGCTTGCAAGTTGCTGACCCAGCTCAAGCTGGTCGAGTCGACCGGGAGATGAGACAATGGCCAGTTGCTGGGCGCCGCGCACCTCAGCCGTCAATAGGCTTCCAGGCTTGAGTAGGTGAGGAGACTCGATCAGGAGTTGCTTGCCGCTGAGTGTAGTGTTCAGCAAGTTGATGACAGTTTTAAATGTTGTTGGGCCGCCCTCCTGGGAGGGCAGGTTGCTTACTACCCGGCCCTGCAGTAACGTGCCGACAGGTAATTGATCGGTATCCAGGGTGTCCAGTGGGGGCTCGGCCGCGAGGTCTGGCCGTATAGCGAGACGAGAGGGCGACAGGGCGCTAACACCGAACAGGGCTCCCAACGGTAAAGCTACTGGACTTTCTGCCGACAACCGGACCTGCTGTCCATTGTTCAGGGTGAGCTGAAAGATGACCTGAAAGTTTTGCAGCGCCTGCTTGATAGCCAGTACTTCGGCTTTGGCTGTTTCGCCTGCGGCTAGAGGGCTGTTCTGGCCTGCGGCGAGGCGGACAGTCTGTTCGAGCAGAACTCCTGTGCGGGACGTGCTGGTAGGAAGAGAGGCGGTGAGGCGGACGCCACCTATATCAGTCATGGGGTGCTCGATCGTTTTGCTGCCGGGCATCCTGAATCAGGACGATGTGTATAATGCCGCGGGTAAGCGGCCGTTTACTGTCTTTCTTATAACGGCCGTTTCCTCTTCGACTTTATGCAATGGTGGCCGTGCGGTGACTTTTCCCCTTCTTGAAGCCAGAGCACTAACCTGTGAGCGAGATCAACGGGTGCTGTTCGAGCATTTGGATCTGCGCGTCGAGGCGGGGGAAATGGTACAGGTCGCAGGCCCCAACGGCAGCGGCAAGACCAGCTTGTTGCGCTTGCTGGCTGGGCTCATGAGTCCGACTGCTGGAGAGGTTCAGTGGCGAGGCCGCGCTGTAACTGCGCAGCGGCATTCCATGGCGCGTGAACTGGTCTGGATAGGCCATCGGGCCGGCCTCAAAGAGCTATTGAGTCCGGAAGAGAACCTGGCTTGGTGGAGTGCCCTGCATCACCCGGCTGCGCGTCGCTCCATAGGGGAGGCGTTAGACGCCGTTGGCCTTCGCGGCTTTGAAGACGTGCCTTGTTACATGCTGTCTGCAGGACAGCAGCGCCGAGTAGCGCTGGCTCGTCTCTATCTGGCTCCCTCATCGCTCTGGCTGTTGGACGAGCCCTTTACTGCCCTGGACCGGGACGCGGTTGAGCAGCTGGAAGCGCATCTGGCCATACATTGTGAGCGGGGAGGGCTGGTGGTGTTCACGACACATCACCGTTTGGAAAAGCAACCATCCCGTTATCGCCAACTGGATCTGGCGGCGTGGGCTGCATGACTGGGTTCGTTCGCTCTCTGGTTCTACGCGAGGCTCGCCTACTGTTTCGTCGGCCAGCCGAGCTGGTCAATCCATTAATTTTTTTCGCGCTCGTAGTCGCTCTGTTTCCTCTGGCCGTTGGACCACAAGCAGAGTTGCTCCGCGAGCTGTCTCCGGGGCTGATCTGGGTAGCTGCGTTATTGGCCGTCTTGCTTTCACTGGACGGGCTGTTTCGTAGCGATTATGAGGACGGTTCACTAGAACAGTGGATGTTATCGCCACGTCCGCTGGCGGTATTAGTGCTGGCCAAGGTGCTGACGCACTGGGTGATTTCCGGGCTTGCCCTCGTATTGCTGTCCCCTGTGTTGGCACTTATGCTGGGGTTGCCTAGCCAGTGTCTTGGAACTCTTATACTTTCGCTTTTACTAGGAACCCCAACACTTAGCCTGCTCGGCGCTATCGGAGCAGCCTTGACGGTTGGGTTGAGGCGTGGAGGGTTACTCCTGGCTTTGTTGATCCTGCCTTTGTATATCCCGGTGCTTATTTTAGGGAGCGGTGCACTTCAGGCTTCGCTCCAAGGCATGTCTTCCTCAGGGCAATTACTCTGGCTAGGTAGCTTGGCTGTCTTGACGCTGACCCTTTCGCCCTTTGCAATTAGTGCTGGGCTCCGCATCAGTGTAGGTGAATGAATAAATGGATAAGGTATGACGTGGACGCTTTTCCATAAGCTGGGCTCGCCAAAATGGTTTTATGAGATCAGTAGTCGATGGCTTCCGGGCTTGGCCTGTGCCGCTGTGCTTCTTCTTGTAACCGGCACCGTATGGGGACTGGTCTTTGCACCAGAGGATTATCAGCAGGGTAATAGTTTTCGCATTATCTATATCCATGTGCCCGCCGCGTTTCTGGCGCAATCGGGGTATATTTTCCTGGCTGTCGCCGGCTTGATCAGTCTGGTCTGGAAAATGAAACTGGCCGATGTAGCCTTGCAGGCTGCTGCGCCGGTCGGTGCCTGGATGACTGTCCTAGCATTAGTTACAGGATCAATCTGGGGCAAGCCTACGTGGGGCACCTGGTGGGTATGGGACGCACGGCTGACGTCCATGCTGATCTTGCTCTTCCTGTATTTTGGTGTCATTGCCTTGGGTCAGGCCATCACTAACCGTGACAGTGCAGCCAAGGCTTGCTCTGTATTGGCTTTGGTCGGTGTCGTAAACATTCCAATCATTAAATACAGCGTCGAATGGTGGAACACCTTGCATCAGCCGGCTACCTTCACGTTGACCCGGAAGCCAGCTATGCCTGCCGAAATGTGGCTACCGCTGTTGATCATGGTCGTCGGGTTCTATTGTTTCTTCGCCGTGGTGGTACTGATGCGGATGCGCTTGGCTGTACTACAGCGTGAGTCGCGCACAGCCTGGGTCAAGGCAGAAATCGAACGAACCATGCCTAAGAGAACATTGCGATGAGTTTCGAGAGTATCGGCGATTTTCTGGCCATGGGGCATCATGGCGCTTATGTCTGGTCTGCCTATGGTCTTACCTTGCTTGTTCTGACAGGCAACATCGTATGGCCAATCATGGCCCGAAAGCATTACCTGCAGGTTGAAGCGCGCCGTTTGCGTCGTGAGGAGCGAGCATGAATCCGGCGCGCAAGCGACGTCTTATCGTCGTACTGCTCATCGTGGTGGGCGTCGCTATCGCTGTAGCGTTGGCCTTGTCGGCGCTGCGGCAGAATATCAACTTGTTCTATACACCCAGCCAGATCGTAGCAGGCGAGGCGCCTATCGACACCCGTATCCGGGCGGGCGGCATGGTGGAACGGGGCTCGCTCAAACGCTCCCAGGATTCCTTGCAAGTCAGCTTTGTCGTGAGCGATGGCGTGCAGCATGTCACGATCAGCTACCACGGTATCCTTCCCGATCTCTTTCGTGAGGGGCAGGGCATCGTGGCCCTCGGTAAACTAAATCCGGCGGGAGTACTGGTTGCCGATCAGGTACTGGCCAAGCATGACGAAAACTACATGCCGCCTGAGGTCACTAAGGCCATGCAGGATAGCGGCATGTACAAGCAGTTCGAAGATCAGAAAGAACGCTGAAATGACCTTGTCTGAGAGGACTTATATCCATGAGCCGAGACGTCCATGATTCCTGAGTTAGGCCAGTTGGCTCTTATTCTCGCCCTCTGTATGGCCTTGGTTCAGTCAACCCTTCCGCTGTTAGGAGCCTGGCGGCGAGACCAGCAGTGGATGAGTTTTGCCCAACCCGCCGCCTGGGGACAATTTGCTTTCCTGCTGTTTGCCTTTGGATGCCTGGCCTGGTCATTTTTGACTGATGACTTTTCCGTCACTTACGTAGCCGAAAACTCGAACAGTTTGCTGCCGTGGTACTACAAGATCAGTGCTGTCTGGGGCGCTCATGAGGGCTCTTTGCTGCTCTGGGCCTTGATCCTGGGTGGCTGGACCTTTGCTGTTTCTATCTTTTCCCGGCAGTTGCCTGAGGAAATGCTGGCCCGTGTCCTGGCAGTCATGGGGCTTATCAGTGTAGGTTTTCTACTGTTCCTCGTGGTGACGTCCAATCCTTTCAGTCGGCTGCTTCCGCAATCGCCTTCTGATGGCAACGATCTTAATCCGCTGCTGCAGGATATCGGCCTGATTGTCCATCCGCCCATGCTTTATATGGGTTATGTCGGGTTTGCCGTGGCTTTTTCTTTTGCCATCGCAGCGTTATTGGGTGGACGCCTGGATGCCGCCTGGGCACGCTGGTCGCGGCCATGGACCCTGGTAGCCTGGACATTTCTAACTATTGGCATCGTGCTGGGCTCGTGGTGGGCCTATTACGAGTTAGGTTGGGGCGGCTGGTGGTTCTGGGATCCTGTGGAGAATGCGTCCTTCATGCCCTGGCTGGTAGGCACGGCATTGATCCACTCGCTTTCGGTTACGGAAAAGCGGGGCGTGTTCAAGAGTTGGACGGTGCTGTTGGCTATCGCGGCTTTCTCGCTGAGCCTGCTTGGAACATTTCTGGTCCGCTCCGGTGTGCTGACATCGGTACATGCCTTTGCCTCCGATCCAACCCGCGGGGTATTCATCCTCGCTTTTCTGCTGATCGTAATAGGCAGTTCGCTAACGCTGTTCGCATTGCGCGCGCCGGTAGTCAAAAGCCAGATTGGCTTTGGCATGTGGTCGCGGGAAACATTACTTCTGGTCAATAACGTTATCCTGGTCGTGGCCGCCGCGATGATCCTGCTGGGTACGTTGTATCCACTAGCGCTCGATGCGTTGACTGGAGCCAAACTGTCAGTGGGGCCTCCGTATTTCAATATGCTATTCATGCCGCTGATGGGCGCGCTCATGTTGGCCTTGGCTGTCGGAGTGTTGGTACGCTGGAAGGACACGCCCGGACGTTGGCTCAAGGGCATGTTGATGCCGGTCCTGCTAGGCAGTGTGGTTCTTGGTGTTGGGGCTGCCATAACGCTGGGTGACTTCCATTGGGCTGTTTTGGCTGTTTGGCTATTGGCTGCCTGGGTCGTGCTGGCCGGCCTGCGTGATTTACGGGAGAAGACACGTCACAAAGGCTTTTGGCTTGGTCTAAAAACGCTGCCGCGCAGCTACTGGGGTATGCAGTTCGCTCATTTTGGACTGGCCATGGCCGCATTAGGTGTTGTGCTCTCGACGCAATACACCGTTGAGCGTGACCTGCGCATGGCGCCAGGCGAGTCTATCGAACTAGGCGGTTACCGCTTCGTATTCGAGGGCTCTCAACACTATGAGGGGGCCAATTTCAAATCCGATTACGGCACCGTGCGGGTTCTTGAGGGAGAGAAGACAGTCGCGTTGCTGCATCCTGAAAAACGTTTGTATGAAGTACAGCGCTCGGTCATGACCGAGGCAGGTATTGATGCCGGCTTCACGCGTGACCTTTATATAGCCCTAGGCGAGCCGCTCGAAGACGGTGCCTGGGCCGTGCGTATTCACGTTAAACCGTTTGTTCGCTGGATCTGGTTTGGTGGTTTGTTGATGGCCTGGGGCGGCATGCTGGCATTTACCGACCGGCGTTACCGCCTTAAGGTCAAGCAGCGTGTCGGCCGCACAATGGGTGTTTTAACGGAGGAAGTGCAGGCATGAGCCGTCGTCTGGTTCTACTGATTCCGCTGATCATTTTCCTGATCATGGCCGGCTTTCTCTTTAGAGGGCTGTTTCTTAATCCGTCCGAGCTGCCCTCAGCCTTGATCGACAAGCCGTTTCCAGCTTTTTCATTGCCTGCCGTTGGGGAGCCTTCACGTTTGTTGACCGAGGTCGACCTGCAGGGTAAACCGGCCTTGGTTAATGTCTGGGGAACCTGGTGTGTAGCCTGCCGGGAGGAGCACGCTGTACTTAATGCTTTGAAAGAGCAGGGTGTCACGATTCATGGCATCAATTACAAGGATGATCAGGCCAGCGCCTTGAAATGGCTGAAGGAATTCCACAATCCTTATCAGCTTGACGTGCGTGACGACCAGGGAAGCCTGGGGTTGGATCTTGGTGTGTACGGTGCGCCGGAAACATTCTTGATTGATAAGAATGGTGTGATTCGTTACAAGCATGTCGGGATCGTGGATGAGCGCGTCTGGCGTGAGCAGTTGGCGCCCCGCTATCAGCAGTTGCTGGAGGCACCATGAGCCGCCGGATAGGTATGCTGCTGATACTGTGGGCTCTGATGGGCAACGTCTGGGCGGCTATAGAGACATTTTCTTATCAAGACGATGCCGAGCGTGAGCGTTTTAAAAACCTGACCCGTGAACTGCGCTGTCCCAAGTGTCAAAACCAGGATCTGGCCGACTCGAACGCTCCCATTGCCGCAGATTTGCGCCGGGAAATCCATCGATTGATGGCGGCCGGTCAGAGTGATGAGCAGATCATCGAGTATCTAGTGGCGCGCTATGGTGAGTTCGTACGTTACAGGCCTGCCGTTGAAGGCCGCACGTTCATACTCTGGTATGGCCCGGCAGGTCTTTTACTGGCGGGAGCTATAACCGTCTTGTTCATGGTACGTCGTCGACGTCAGGTTTCCCTCACAGATAACACACCGCTTTCAGCCGAGGAGCGTGCGCGCCTCGCTCATCTTTTGGATAAAAAAGACCGTTCATGATCGATTTCTGGCTGGCTATGGGGTTGCTGCTGTTAGCGGCATTGGGTTTCCTCTTGCTTCCGGTGCTGCGTAAGCGCAGTTCAAATCCCGAAGCCGATCGCGAGGTGTTGAACGTTGCCCTTTATCAAGAGCGGCTTGAAGAACTTGGCCAACAGCAGGCTACTGGCAGTCTGACGCTTGAGCAGTTAGAGGCAGGCCGGGCCGAGGCGGCGCGCGAACTGTTATCCGATACGGAGTGGTCAGGCGACTCGGCCGCTGCCCGTTCGCGGGGTCACCGGGCGATTCCTATAGTAATCGCACTGCTGGTGCCGTTGGCTGGCTTGGGGGGCTATCTGCATTGGGGTAGTAGTGACAAGGTTGAACTTACCCGGGAGCTGGCCCAGCCACCCCGTTCGATGGAGGATATGCTTGCCAGGCTCGAACGGACCGTGCAGCTTCAGCCCGAGTCGTCACAAGCGTGGTACCTGCTCGGTCGTGCATACATGAGTCAGGAGCGCTTCTCTGAGGCGTCGAAAGCATTTGGGGAGGCGGTCCGGTATGCCGGGCGGGCCCCCGAGCTGCTTGGCCAGTGGGCCCAGGCGCAGTATTTTGCTGCCGGTAAAACACTTACGCCAAAGATCCGGCAAATAGCGGAAGAGGCGCTCAAGGCCAACCCACGTGAAATAACGACCTTGGGGCTGTTAGGCATTGCAGATTTTGAACAGCAGAATTATGCCGGGGCGATCAGTCACTGGCAGACCCTGGTCGATCAGCTTCCCGTCAATGATCCATCACGTCCGGCAATCGAAGGTGGTATCGAGCGGGCGCGCCAAGCCTTGGCCGTAAAAGGACAGGCGGCCCCTTTGGCCGATGCGGCCAAAATCGAAGTAACGGTCACTCTTGATCCAGCCTTGAAAAACCGGGTAAGCCCAGGGGATACGGTATTCGTCTTTGCTCGCGCTGATGCTGGGCCCCCCATGCCGCTTGCCGTCAAGCGCCTGACCGTGGCGGATCTGCCAGCCACGATCAGCCTAAGCGATGCGGATGCCATGTTGCCTGAGCTTAAATTATCCAGCTTTACACGGGTGGAGCTAATCGCACGGGTATCGCGTGCGGGCGATCCCACCAGGGGCGAATGGAGAACACAAGGCACGGTTCTCACCGTGCATGATGCGCCAGCGCAGCAGTTGAAAATCGATCGACCCGACACCAAATAAAGCTATAGACGGCTTCTCTATCGAAGCGTCTCGTTTGGGAAACCGTGCGCTCCGGCCGGCAGCCCGCTACACTTACACCTCTATTTTGCAGGAGCGGGATCATGTCTACATCCTTCGCCCAAATGCTTGAAAACATCACGCCGGAAATTTATGAGAACCTCAAGCGGGCCGTAGAAATCGGCAAATGGCCGGATGGCCGTAAGCTGACCCGGGAGCAGGTTGAACTCAGTCTTCAGGCTGTTATTGCCTATGAGATCAAGCACGTGCCGGAGGACCAGCGAGTCGGTTATATGGGCCCGCAACAATGCAGTTCGAAATCCGAACCGATTCCCAACCTCCTGTTCAAGTCCGACGCTATTCATTAAGCATTCGCTTATTAAATTACGAATGATCGGCTGTTTTCAGGCGCCGCGGCTCAGAGAGCCGTGGCGCTTTCATTTTTGAGGTAGATACACGATATGAACGAGTTAGGGCGCGGCGCGCTGAGCAAGATGAAAGTGCGCCTCGACGAGCCCGTGCAGTACGCCTTCCGGCTAGGCGAGACGGAAATTCCCGTTAATCCCTTGATCGGTCAAAAGATTCGTCTGGAATATTTAGGAGCAATCCACTGTACCCATTGTGGCCGCAAGACCAAAAAGAGTTTTAGCCAGGGGTACTGCTATCCTTGCTTTACGTCGCTGGCGCAATGCGATAGCTGCATGGTCAGCCCTGAAAAATGCCATTTCGAGCATGGCACCTGTCGTGAGCCGGAGTGGGGGGAATCGTTCTGCATGACGCCCCATATTGTCTACCTTGCCAACTCATCAGGTCTTAAGGTCGGTATTACCCGCGCTAACCAGTTGCCTACCCGCTGGATCGATCAAGGTGCTCACCAGGCATTGGCTATCCTGCGCGTGGCCACGCGGCAGCAGTCCGGGCTTGTTGAGGATCTCATGCGCAGCCAGGTGGGTGACCGTACCAACTGGCGGGCTATGCTGAAAGGTGTGGCCGAGCCGGCTGATCTTGTCGCACTTCGCGATCGGATCCTGTCTGCTTGCGCCGAGGGGATGCAAGCGTTACAGGCGCGTTTTGGGCTTCAGGCTATTCAGCCGATAGTCGACATGGCGCCGCTTGAGATTCATTATCCGGTTACGGTGTATCCCACCAAGATCGTCAGTCATGACCTGGAAAAAACGCCTGTAGTGGAAGGCACACTGCTTGGTATCAAGGGTCAATACCTGATGTTCGATACCGGGGTCATCAACATTCGCAAATACACAGCTTACCAACTGGCCGTGCATCATTAAGCCGCCGCGGTACAACCGCCGTCGTGAATCAGCATAAGGGTTACGTCATGCGCACCGAACAACCGAAGACGATACATCTCAAGGATTACCAAGCTCCTGAGTACCTCATTGACGAGACGCATCTCACGTTCGAGCTGTTCGATGACCATACGCTCGTCCACTCTGAGCTGCATATGCGGCGTAACCCCGAGCGGGACGCTGGGGTGGCGGGCGTGGGCCTTCCACCTCTTGTGCTGCATGGCGAAGACCTTGAGCTTCTGAGCCTGGCCGTCAACGCCGAGCCACAGGCGCCTAATGAGTACCAGGTAGGGACGGATCATTTAACGATCCAGCCGTGCGGCAATAATTTCACATTAAGCACTACCGTGCGTATCCATCCGGAAACCAATACCGCGCTGGAGGGCCTGTATACCTCGGGCAAAATGTTCTGTACTCAGTGTGAGGCCGAGGGCTTTCGTAAGATCACCTATTACCTTGACCGCCCGGACGTGATGAGCATCTTTACCACGACCATCAAGGCGGACAAGACCAAGTACCCGATTCTGCTATCCAACGGCAATCCAATCGCCAATGGCGAGGAAGAGGGCGGGCGTCACTGGGCAACCTGGGAAGACCCCTTTAAAAAACCCTCATATCTGTTCGCGCTGGTGGCTGGCGATCTGTGGTGTATCGAAGATACCTACACCACCGGCAGCGGCCGTGATGTGGCATTGCGTATTTATGTAGAGCCGGAAAATATCGGCAAGCTGCAGCATGCCATGGACAGCCTCAAGTGCTCCATGCGCTGGGATGAAGAGGTTTATGGCCGCGAATACGATCTGGATATTTTCATGATCGTGGCCGTAAATGACTTCAACATGGGCGCTATGGAAAACAAGGGCCTGAATATTTTCAATTCCAGTGCTGTACTGGCGAGCCCGGACACTGCCACAGACGCCGCGCATCAGCGGGTCGAGGCTATCGTTGCCCATGAATATTTCCATAACTGGTCGGGTAACCGTGTCACCTGCCGTGACTGGTTCCAGCTATCCCTGAAGGAAGGCTTCACCGTATTCCGTGATGCCGGATTCTCCTCCGACATGAACTCGGAAACAGTCAAGCGTATCGAGGACGTGGCCTTCCTGCGGACCAATCAGTTCGCAGAAGATGCCGGCCCGATGGCGCATCCGGTCCGTCCAGATTCCTTTATCGAGATTTCCAATTTCTATACCCTGACAGTGTATGAAAAGGGTGCCGAAGTGGTACGTATGCTACATACCTTGCTGGGCGCCGAAGGCTTTCGCAAGGGGACCGATCTGTACTTCGAGCGTCACGACGGGCAGGCCGTGACTGTTGAAGACTTCGTCAAAGCGTTGGAAGATGCCAACGGTGCCGACTTTACTCAGTTCAAGCGCTGGTACAGCCAGTCCGGCACTCCCCGTTTGGCAGTATCTGAAGCATTCGATGCCCAGGCCAAGACCTATACACTGATTTTCCGCCAGAGTTGTCCGCCCACGCCAGGCCAGCCCACTAAGGAGCCCTTCGTGATTCCGGTCAAGCTGGGGCTGCTGGATGCTCGGGGGCAGGAGCTGCCGTTGCGTCTGACGGGCGAGACGGGCGATGCTGTAACCGACCGTGTTATCGCTGTGACCGAAGCCGAACAATCCTTTACTTTTGAAGGGATTGTAGAAAAGCCGCTGCCTTCATTGCTTCGTGGTTTCTCCGCACCGGTCAAGTTGAGTTTTCCCTATACCCGTGAACAGCTGATGTTCCTCATGCAGCACGACACCGACGGGTTCAACCGTTGGGACGCTGGTCAGCAGCTGTCCGTACAAGTGTTGCAGGAGTTGATCACCCAGCAGCAGAAGGGTGAAGCGCTGGTGCTGGACCAGCGCCTCGTAACAGCGCTGCGTACAGTATTGGAAGACGAAAGCTTGGATCAGGCCATGGTGGCCGAAATGTTAGCGCTTCCCACCGAGGCCTATCTGATCGAGTTGTCTGAAGTCGCTGATATCGATGCTATCCACGCTGCCCGGAATTTCGCCCGCGAAGCGCTGAGCAAAGCTCTGTATGAGCCACTCTGGAAGCGTTATCAGGCAAACCGCGAAACGTCTCGTACTACGCCGTACGTGCCCCAGGCGGATCACATTGCTCGTCGTAGCTTGCAGAATATTGCACTGAGTTATCTTATGCTCAGCGGCAAACCTGAGGTATTGGCCGCTGCGCAGGAGCAATTCGATAACTGCGATAACATGACGGAGCGTTTGGCGGCGCTGTCGGCACTGGTGAATTCCGACTTCGAGGCGGAAAAAATCGAGATATTAGGGCGCTTTGCCGAGCGGTACAAGAATGATCCTTTGGTTATGGATTCCTGGTTTAGCGTACAGGCAGCCAGCGCTCGTCCAGGTGGCTTGGAACGAGTCAAGGCGCTGATGGGGCATCCGGCGTTCACCTTGAAAAACCCCAATAAGGTTCGGGCGCTGATCGGTGCGTTCGCCAACCAGAACCTGATCAACTTCCATCAGAAAGACGGCAGCGGTTATCGCTTCCTGGCTGATCAAATCATCACGCTCAATGCACTAAACCCGCAGATTGCGTCACGTCTGCTGACGCCGCTGACCCGCTGGCGCAAGTATGACGAAGCACGTCAGCAGCTTATGCGCGGTGAACTTGAACGCATTATGGCAAGCGGTGAATTGTCCAGTGATGTGTACGAAGTGGTGAGCAAGAGTCTGGCTTAAATCAAAGACTTGGATGGCAGGCTTGAAGGAACAGGCCTGCCACTTCCCGCTGGTATTTTCAGGTTGATGAGTGGGCGGGCGTTTGCTGTAACGGTTCGGGTGAACCCGCTACACTTTGCATCTTTCTGTCATGGATGATAGTGCATGAAGCTTATGCTTTTCCTGGCCGTTCTGGCCGCGCTCGGGTTTTTCCTGGTATCGCTCTACAACGCACTGGTGTCGGCACGAAATGCCTACAGGAATGCCTTTGCACAAATCGATGTACAGCTGACCCGTCGACACGATCTGATCCCCAACCTGGTCGAAACCGTAAAAGGCTACATGAAGCACGAGCGGGAAACACTTGAGGCTGTTGTCCAGGCCCGCAGCCAGGCGGTTACGGGCTTGACCCATGCCAAGCGCGAACCGGGTGATATGCCAGGGATGCAGACGCTGGCGAGTGCAGAGAATCAATTATCGCAGGCGCTAGGTCGTTTGATGGTGGTCTCCGAGGCTTACCCGGAACTCAAGGCCAACGAGAATATGATTCAGCTGACCGAGGAGCTGACGTCTACGGAAAACCGGGTGGCTTTTGCTCGTCAGGCCTACAACGATGCCGTGATGATGTACAACAATCGCTGCGAGACCTTTCCAAGTGTCATGATTGCCCGCCGGTATGGATTCACCACGGCTCATCCTTTGGAAATCGAAAACATTTCAATGCGTGCAGCGCCTCGTGTCAGCCTGACCTGAGCCAACAACCATGCGGTTTTTTGAGGAGCAGGAGAGAGCCAGGCGGACCGGACAACGCCTGGTCGTCTTGTTTGTTGCATTGCTTGTTCTTTTAACCCTGGCTGTAGATGCTGCCGCAGTGGTGATCATGGGATTCAAGCAAGGCCATTTTAATGGCCTGCTGTCTGATCCGGACGTCCGTGTCGTATTGGGCGGGATTACCATAACGACACTTCTGGTCGGAACTCTGGGCACCGTATTACGTATTCAGGAGCTATCCAGCCAGGGCGGTAGGGCAGTTGCCTTGATGATGGGGGAACGCTGATCGATCAGGAGCCGCCAGACGGTGATGTGAGACGCCTGCGTAATCTAGTGGAGGAGATGGCGATTGCCTCCTCTGTGCCCGTACCCGAAATCTACCTGTTGAAAGAAGAGCTGGGCATCAATGCCTTTGTGGCAGGGTACTCCCCTTCGGATGCAGTACTGGCCGTTACGCGTGGCTGTCTGGAGCATCTAAGCCGAGATGAGCTGCAAGGTGTTATAGGCCATGAGTTCAGTCATCTGCTCAATGGTGATATGCGGCTGAACATCCGCCTCCTGGGCTGGCAGCACGGGTTGCTGATGGTTGGTCAGCTAGGCCTGAAAATGACAGAGAGAGTCAGCGGTGGAAAGGGCGAGAGTCGACCACCGTCAAAGATGGCACTGGTTGGTTTCGCTCTTTGTGTGCTGGGCTTTATTGGCCAGTTCATTGCGCTTCTGATCCAGGCGGCTATTTCCCGCTCGCGTGAATATCTGGCCGATGCATCGGCCGTACAATTCACCCGGCAGAGCGAAGGTATTGCCGGGGCACTCAAGAAGATTGCCGCACTCCCGGTAGGCAGCCAACTGTATGCATCAAACCGGACCGCCATAACCCATATGACGTTCAATGACAGCGGCGCTTCCTGGTTCGATACTCATCCGCCCCTGCTCGAACGAATACGCAGGCTTGATCCGCATTTCTCGGAGTCCGAGCTGGAAGCATTGGCAGAGAGCCTGTCCAAGCGTAGGGTCGTATCGATGATGGCTCGAACAACAGGCGTGCCATCCTATCCTTCAGCCGATCAGCTGATTCAGCCGCCTGCCCCTGCGTCTTCCTTGATGCTTGAGCCAAAGGACGTGATCTCATACATAGGTGCGGCTGATCAGCTGGCGCTCGATGAGGCGGTGGTATTGCTGGCCACACTGCCTGAGGCGCTGCGTGAGGGTATCTGTTCAATTGAGGCTGCCAAAGCGATAGCTTTATGGCTTTCGCTCAGTGAAGACCCTTTGCTCAGGCTCAAGCATGCCCAAAAACTAAACGATCATCTCAGTGTGAACGAGCAGGCTCTGCTGGAGCGATTCAAGCCTCTATTGCAAAGCCTGCATCCCCTGCATAGGTTGCCAGTGGCTCAGTTGGCCTTTCCCTGGTTGCGTCGTCTTCCTCAACCAGAACTGAAAAGGTTTTTAAGCCTGTTGCGCAGCCTCGTGCAGGATGAGGCTGAGACCTCTATCTACGCCTACTGCCTTGGGCGGCTGCTTCAATTGCAAGTGGTGGATGCGCTTGATCCGGCACGCGCTTATGCTCACCAGCGACTGAAGCTGCTTCAGTGTGAGCAGAGCATTACAGATCTCTTCAGCATTTTGGCTCAGCATATTCATTCAAACGAGCAGGAGGCCAAGGTGGCCTTTCTTGAAGCGACTGCAATTGTCTTGCCGGGACATGCGCTCAAGTACCGGTTCTGCCCATCCTGGCGCTCCGTGCTAGACAGGGCTTTGCTGCAGCTTAATCAGCTGATACCTACTGGTAAGCGCGTGATCATCGACGGCGTGGTGGCTGCCATATCCCTGGATGGGCGTTTGGCTGCACAAGAATCCGAGCTTCTGATAGTGATCTGTGCCGCGCTACGCTGCCCTCTGCCTTTGTTTCCGGGTGCGCCCCGTTTGGGTGACCAGGCGTTTGAAAAGACTGAAGCGCTGGCGCATGGCGCTCAGCTCCTGTGAACGCCGCTGGACGGAGACGTCCAGCGGCGTGGCTTAGTCGATGAAGCGAGGCGTCGGCCCCTGAATTCTTAACGTGCTCAGCCCATTGCCTTGTTTGCACACCTGTACTTGAACTGGAATACGTTCATGCATTTCCTGCACATGAGAGATAACAGCAACCTTGCGGCCCTGAGCTTGAAGCCCATCGAGCGCATCCATGGCCAGTTGTAGGGAGTCGGGGTCCAGGCTGCCGAAGCCTTCGTCGATGAACAGCGACTCGATCTTCAAATTGCTAGAAGCCATGGAGGCCAGGCCCAACGCAAGCGCCAGGGAAACCAGGAAGGTTTCGCCGCCTGACAGGGAATGCACCGAGCGTAGTTCATCGCCCATTTCCGTATCCATCACCAGCAGACCCAGGGCGCTGCCACCCCGTTTCAGGCGATACCGGCGAACCAGTTGGCGCAGCTGCACATTGGCATGATGAACCAGAAGGTCCAGGTTATACCCTTGGGCGATCTTGCGGAATGTGTGCCCGTCGGCAGAGCCGATCAAATCGTCCAGGCGAGCCCAGCGAAGGTATTCGGCCCGAGCAGACTCTATGGCTCCTAGCAGCTCGGCGCTTTGGGTGCGTCGTCGGTTGTCTTCGGCCAACTCCCCACGAAGTTCGGCGTGCCGCTCCTGAGTGGACTGATTGAGCTGAGCTAGCTCGGTTCGGCGCGCTTCCAATAGTTCTACCTTTGGAGAATCGGCGTGCTGAGTACGGTGTGCAGCCAGACGCTTTTCCCGTTCTCCAACCAGCATATGTGCTTGATCGAGATCTCGATCCAAAGCCTGTAACTGTTGACGCAGCGTGTTTTGTGCAGTGTCGTCGTAAGTTAGAAGACGGGCCAGGAGAGCATCGTCCAGTTCACTATGCGCGGCGCGCCAGGCTGTTAGTTCGTCTCGCAGGGCTTCAAGCTTGGTGTTCAGCTTCTGCTTTTCATCACTCTTAAGCTCAAGGGTATGGCGCAGCTGGCTGCAGATGAGGTGTGCCTCATTCCAGGCCTCGCTTGTCTTTATTTCTTGCTGGCGAGTCTGTTCTGCAATCTGGTTTAGCTGGGATTGCCAGGCCTGAGCGCTGGAGTACTCTCCCAGCGTTTGTTGCAGGCGGAGTTGGCTGGCGGTCAGTTGCTCTTCAAGGGTTGCCAGTAGGTTGGCCAGCTTGTCGTGCTGTTGCAGGCGCGTCTGTTGTTGGTAGCGTTCACGCTCCAGATCGGCCACGCAGGTCTGCAGGGCCTTTTCGTTTTCCTGGTGCTGCATCAGCTGTTGATGTCGGGTCTCGATGACCTGCTCCAGGCGGGCAAGGGTTTGAGCAGGATCGTGTTGCCAATGCTCAAGCCAGGAAGCGGGCAATACGGCAGCTAACTCATCCTGTTCGCTGGCAGCACGCGCTTCATCCTGTTGAATAGTCTTGAGCTGCTCTTCAAGCTCCCACGCAGCCTGCTGACTGCGTTCGCGTGCCTTCTGCCATTGTGCCTGTAAGGCGTCGACCCGGCGCTGATGGTCGAGTAAATGCTTCAGTCGTGCGTTTTCGGACTCGATTCGCTGTTTGAGTTCAACCAGCTGTGCATTCAGCCAGAGGGAGCGCTGTTCTTCCGGCTGAGCCAGCAAAGACCGGCCTTCCGGATGGTTTCTTAGCTGGTCATGAAGGGCCAGCTGTTGGGCAGTCAGCTGCTCTTCCTGTAGTTTGAGATCTTTGAGGCGTTCGTTTAGCCCGGCGACCGCGGTGCGGAGGCCGACGAGGCGCTCATACACGCGCTGAACCTTCTGGCGAGCCTGCTCTTCTTCCTGGGCATCATGGGTAGCCATGGCCTGTGCCAGAGCAGTCTCCTGATGATAGGGGTGCTCCTGGCTACCACAAACAGGGCAGGGCTCTCCCTCCACCAGCTGAGCACGCAACTTTTCAACGCTTACACTGCGCAAGAGTCGTTGGCGTTCGAGCAATTCCAAGGTGATCTTTAGTGCTTGTTCAGCCTCGGCATGTTGGGCGGCGACGCGTTTGCCTTCGGCGATGGTATGCGTGCGTTCTTGTAGTAATGCGGTCTGTTTTTCCTGATTGCCAGCCCAATAACCTTCCAGCTCTTCGCCTTGTTGCCAGAGATAGAAAAGCCGTTCCAGTGAGCTGAGCAAGGCCAGACTGATTTGTTGCCGCTGGGTCAGATCCTGAATCTGGTCATTCAGGTTGCCTTCCATGCCAATGCCTTGTTGAAGCGCCTGGATGGCACTTTGATGAGTTGTGACCTCGTCCTGCGCTGCTTTCAAAGATATCTGTAAGTGCGGAATGCGCAGATGAGCTGCCGCCAGGCGTTCGTGAAGTGCAAGCGCTTGCTGGAGGCGGGGACGGTATCCTGCCCATGAGTGACAAAGGGTCGCCAGGGGCTCACTCTGCTGAAGCTGTGCGGTGATCTGGTCCAACGCCTGGCGCCGCTGAGTTTCCTGCTCGGTCAGGGCCTCGATACGTGTACGGACTTCCTGTTGGAAGAGTGCTTCCTGGCGCCAGGTCTGACGAGTTTCCTGAACATCACTGCGTAGCCGTGCAAGATCACTTTCTTCCTGAAAGGCTTGGCGCAAGGGCTCGCTGGCCTGCTGTTGAGCGATTTCCGCTGCCTCGCGGGCTGCCTGAGCCTGCTGCCGTGTAGCTGCCAGCTCAGTGAGTTGAATGTCTAACGCCTGCTTTCGCTGGGTAAGTGTCTTGAGCTGTTCGGCCAGTTGCTCCTCTTCCTGTTCCCACTGCGCTTGCTGACGATAGCGATGACGCTGTGGCAGAAGCTGTTCGAGCCAGTGAAGGAGCGCGCGCGTCTCGGCCTGTGCGTCGCTGCGCTGCTGAGCCGCCAGACGTTCGGCGTGTGCTTCAGCACATTCTTGTTCCAGGCGGCTCAAGTCAGCCAGCCATTGACGCTGACGCTCGACTTCGCCCAGCTCGGCCTGAAGGTGGTGCAGTGTGGCTTGCACCTCGTTACACTGAGTTTCGAGGGCCGTGCGTGCTTCGTCGTCTAGTGGGCGGATACCGTCGACCTGCTGCTCCAGCTGGTCGAGAACCTGACGGGACTGCTTGGCTCTTTCAAAAGCGCGGCGTCCCAGTTGACTGTAGATGGCAGTATCGGTGAGTTTTTCCAGTAGTTCGCTGCGCCCGTTGTCGTCAGCCTTGAGAAAAGCGCTGAACTCACTCTGAGCCAACAAGACGGCACGAGTGAATTGCTCAAAGGTCAAGCCAAGGCGCAGCTCGAGCTGCGCCTTGAATTCGGCTTTCTTGTCTGCGGCCAGTACCTGCTGCGTATCAAGATTGCGTAAGCTCTGACGGCTGGGCTGGAGCTTTCCGTCGGCACGGTCGCGGGCACGGTTGGCCTCCCAGCGTGCTCGGTAGCGATGACCGTCGATACCCAGGAAGTCCACTTCCGCATAGCCGGCACCGCTGCCGCGCCGTAGCAATGTTCGCGGATCGCCTGTGGCGATCTCACCATCGCCGTCAGGTACCTTGGCCTCCTTACGTACTTGGCTCAGGCGTGGCACTTCGCCAAAGAGGCCTAGAGATAATGCATCGAGCAGGGTGCTCTTGCCTGACCCGGTAGGGCCGGTAATGGCGAACAGGCCTGTACTGGATAGGGGTTCCGTAGTGAAGTCAATTTCATGCGGACCTGCCAGCGAAGCCAGGTTTTTCAAGCGAATCGCCAGTATTTTCATACTTGCTCTCCCAGCGTTACGTCTTCAAGCAGCTGGGCAAAGTCGTCCAGGACGTCAATTTCCGGAGCCTGCCCATAGGTATCCTGCCAGGCTCGAGTAAACAGGTCTTGAGGGCTCAACTGCTCTAGAGCGACCAGGCTGGAGGAGTCCTGGGTAGATGATGGCTGACCAGCATAGTGAACGCCGATACGGACTAGGCGCAACGCCTTGCCTTCCAGTGCGGTTTCGAGCCGTTGACGCAGATCCGGCTGAGGCGCTTCGAGAACGACACGCACCTCCAGCCAGGGCGCCCGATGGTTTTCCGGCGTGCTGAACAAATCCATATCAGGCTGCCGTTCAATGGCTTCCAGGATGTCGCCAAGTGAGGCAGGGCCCAACCGGACCATATCGACGATGCGTGGCACGCGGATGGTGTCGATATGCGCGAGCTGCTCACCTTCGAAACGTACGTCCAGAATCTGATGTGGATAATCAACTTCTGCAAAAGACAGCGGGAGGGGTGAACCGCTGTAACGGATATGCTCCTGTTTGGCTACTTTCTGCGGTTTATGCAGATGTCCCAAGGCGACATAGGCGATTGAAGATGAAAACTGGCTGGCCGGTTGCGCTTCGGCATTGCCAACGATGATGTTGCGCTCTGAGTCTTCAGAGACCTGCCCGCCAGCAAGGTGAGCGTGGCTCATGGCTATCAGTGCCTGCCCTGGCTGGCGGCGTCGCTCAGCGCAGGCAATAAGCTCAGCATGTACGCGGGCGATACCCTCTGCATAACTGTCATCACGACCTCCCGTTACTTCAGCTGGACGCAGGAAAGGGAGCGCCAGACACCAGGCACGGATGTCGCCGGTAGCATCGTTCAGGGGTACCAGCAGCCGCTCCGCATCGAGCGAGCCGTCGTCCAGCCACAGCACTCGGCCGAGTGCGTGAGCTCGCAGGCTGCGCATAAGCGGGGCCGGAAGCTCAATGCGGGCACCAGAGTCATGGTTACCGGCAATCATGACCAGGGTCAGCAGGGGCAGGGCTAGATGCGCCTGTACGATAAAGTCGTAGAGGCGCTCCTGTGCTTTGACCGGGGGATTGATGGTGTCAAAGATGTCACCAGCGATCAAAAGCGCGTCGGGGCGGCGCTCCTTGAGCTGTTCTAGAAGCCAATCGAGAAAGTGGGCATGTTCGAAATCACGATCCTGACCATGAAGTGTCTGACCAAGGTGCCAGTCGGAAGTGTGAAAGATACGCATGGGTGTCCTGTTCGTGCATGCCTCGGCGCTTAACGCGGATACAGCGGCGGCAGCGAGGCGGATTCCTGATCGCTTGACCCGGTTAATGGCGGCAATGCCTGGAATGCCTGCCACAGCGTTTCGCCTTGCCAGTTCTGGCCGCTCTCGCTGTATAACGAGCCATTGAGGTCGTCTAGCGCAGCAGAAAGCGGGGCAAAGCGCGCGGCCATATCGGCTAGTGTTTCTGGCTGCTGGCGCGCCCAGGCATCAAGGGCCTGACGCGTTGCGTGCGGGTCGTTGGCCTGACAGGCGCGGCGCAAATCATCAAGCAATGTACGCGGACTGGGCCCGCTGAAGGCTGCACGGGCAATGGCTGGCTGACGACGTGCGCGCCACCATAACCCGAAACCCAGGAGTGTGGTGAGGAACAAGACGAAACACCCAACTTGCCAGGGCCAGAGTAAAATTCGCTCATTCATCCCATTGTCTTGGATCGTGATTATCGGCGGCGATGTTGAAAGACTAGGATCGGCAGCAACGTCCAGGATGCGGCCGGGTAGGCGGGTACGCTCCAACCGGTCATCTAGGGTGTTCCACCAGACGACTTCCACCGGGGCGAGTTCGAACGTGCCGCTGCGGCCAGGCACGATAGCCTCGCTTTCCTCTCGGCTACCGGTCATGCCGTGTTCACTGGTTTCGTTGGTCAGCTTGGGTTGATCCGGGTAGAGGCGTAGCCCTTCTACAACTGTTTGTGGCAAAGGCGGCAATTGAGCGCCTGACACACCTTCCGCCTTGAGTAACAAGTGCCGGGTCAGAACGGCACCCTGGCGCGCCTGTTCAGGCTGAGGACTCCAGGCTTCGGTCAGTTCGAGATGCCGTGCCGGCAACCAAGGCGTATCGGCTGGATAGGTATCGGGCCTGGGTTTAACCTGTACAGGAATCTGGCTGGATTCCACCTGTACGGCACGGCCTGAGCGTGGCCCGAAGGGAGAGGAAGGCTGAGCGTCAGGAGAGGCTTCAACAGTAGTTGCACTGAAAGTAAGGCTGGGCAGGGTCAAGGTGCCGCTTTCCTGGGGAAAAATGGCGTAACGGACCTCGATAACACCATGGCGTATACCGCCCAGCGTCTGCTCATAGGTCTTGACTTCACCAAGCCGTTCGACCCGGGCAGTGGGCAGGCTTAGCGCGCTTAAATGGCTGTCGTCATAAAGAGGGACCGAGTGAAAGATACGTAGTGTCAGGATAATCTGTGCTTGTACGTAAACAGTTTCATGGTCAAGGCTGGCATCGATGAAAACGGGTGCGAGCACCTGACCTTTCTTTACCAGTGATGCGCTTTCGCTGATATGCAGAGTGATGGGTTGGCTTTGCATACCCCGGTGCATGAGGGGCGGTACGACTACGATACCGGTCTGACGAGGCTTAAGCGTGACGACCCAGCGCGTCACGGTCTCGGTTTGTCCCTGACTGGCTGTCAGCTGATTGAGCTGACGTGTTCCAAGCACTTCGAATAAAGGTTCTAACGGCGTCAAGTCAGGTTTGCCAAACAAGGTCGGATCACTGGACTCCAACACCAGCTCGAACGTTTCGCCGGGTACTAGCTGGGTATGATCGACACTGGCCTTAAGATCTGCTCCTAGAGCAGGCAGGCCTATCAGCAGCACGATAGTGAGCAATATACGGCGAGCAAGGCTCATGGTGATGGGTTTTCCTGTCGTTGCTGTTGCTGGTATCGAAACTTTCGTTGAAGCAATTCGGCCGGGTCGTCTGGAATCTCCCGCAGCCACTGTTCGAGTGCCTGGCGTCGCTCCTCGCTCAGGGTGGTTAATGGTGCAGGCGAGGGTGTTTCTATGCCGCTCGCGCCATCGTCCTCTTCCGAAGCGTTTTTACCCTGGTTAACGCCTGTTCTGGTTTCGGCTGATTCCTCCGAATTCAAGAGTGACGAACGATCAGTGCTTTGGGAGTCTTCATCGGGGCCGGTCATGGGCATGCTGGAGGTTCCAGCATCTGGTGGCGTTTCGGGTTCTGTCTCGCCGGGGTTGTCAGAGGAATTGTTGTTCTCCGCTTCCTGTCGCTGCTGCAACAAGGCTTCAACAAGGGCGCGATTGTGTGTCGCGGCTGGGAAGTCTGGCTGGCGCGCCAGTGCTTGATCGTATGCGTCTAGAGCGCCTGTGAGCTGACCGGCCTGCGCCAGGGCATTACCCCGGTTGTAATGATCGGCAGCGCTGTTACCTGTAGCAAAGGTTTTGGCCGCGCCTTCGTAATCACCTGCCTCGTACTGGGCAACGCCACGCCACTGGCGATCCTCGAAACGCTCAGCGGCTTCCGCCGGGCGCTGCGCCTCAAGCAGGCGTGCACCCTGCTGATTACGGCGCAGCCATAGATCCTGGAAATCGAAAGCCTCGGCTGGAGGTGGTGCTGTCACTAACAGAGGTAAGCAGAGTAGCCAGCCGCGTCGACCGGCACAGGCGACTAATATGATCAAGGGCAACAGCAACCAATAGCCTTGATCGACCCAGGTATCAAGATGAACCTGTTCGCTTCGCTCGGTTACTGCATCCGGTGTGGTCAGTAGGCCAAGGGCCTGCAGGTCTGCTTGGTCAGGGCTGATTCGCTGGTACGAGGCGCCTAGGCTTCGGGCGAAATGTGCAAGCCCGGACTCATCCAGGCGAGACAGAAGAATACTCCCGTTCCCATCCGTGAAATAAGTACCATCCTCTCGCGGCATGGGAGCACCTTCGGGCGTTCCGGCACCCAGAATGAGCAGGGGAACTCGGTCAGCAGCCAGTGCAGCCCGGAGCCCTGTTTGCTCTTGGGTTGTCAGGCGGCTGGTAATGAGTAGCAGCCGGCCCTTATTGCCTGCACCGTTACGTAACAGGCTCTGCGCCTGGCGAATTGCCAGATCGGCTCGCTCGCCTGACTCAGACTCAGGCATGATGGAAGGGCGGACGGCCTCAAGCAGGTTACGTGCGGTGTGCAGATCGTTAGTGAGTGGTACCAGAGTATGGGCGCTTCCGGCATACACGACGATAGCGGTCTCAGCGTCTCGCCGGGTTGCCAGCAAGTCCAGGATCTTGTGTCGAGCCTGTACCAGGCGTGATGGCGGCGTGTCGGCTGCCAGCATGTCGACCGTCATGTCTAGCACGATTACCAGCGGGTCAGCGCGAGTAAAGGCAGGCTGCGCTTCCCGTTGCCAACTGGGGCCTGACAAGGCCAGCAGGGCGAGCAAGCTTCCCAGACCGAATAACATAACGGGAAGGCGCTGAACCTGACTATCAGCGGTAGTGAGGAGCCACGGCTGAAAGGCCTCTGGAAGCAGGCTCTGCCAGTAGCCGCTGCGGTGCGGGCGATGCCAGAGTTTCCACACTATCCAGGCCAGCACGGGTAAGGCCAGTAGCCAAAGCGGGCGTGAGAGGTGAGGGAGAAGGAAGGTCATGTCGGCTTTCTCCTCATCTGCCGACGTAGCCCGATCTGTTGCCAGGGTGCGGGCCATAGTTTGAGCGCGGCGGCAGTTAGGCCAGCGAGAAAGGCAATACTTAAAGGCCAATGATACAGCGCCTTGGCAGGGCGTACTCGAGCGGCTTGTTGAGCGGCTGGCTCCAGGGTATCAATAGTTTCTGATATGGCCTTCAGCTCGTCCCGATTACGTGCTCGAAAGTACTCGCCGCCGGTCTGCTGGGTAATCGTGATCAGGGTGTCTTCGTCCAAGTCCAGGCTGCTAAAACCGAACAGGCTGGACACGCTGTTTTGCTGCGGGTCGGCTCCGATTCCAATAGCATGGATGCGCACTTGTTCTTCGGCAGCCAACTGCGCAGCTATGAGTGGATCGATCCGACCGCCGTTGTTGGCACCATCGGTAATCAGGATCACGACCCGACTGTTTTCAGGGCGGTCGCGAAGGTGCTTGATAGCCAGACCTATAGCATCGCCAATAGCCGTATTCTTGCCGGCGATACCAATCAGCGCCTCGTCCAGCAACGTGCGTACGGTGTGGCGATCGAAAGTCAGCGGAGCCTGCATGTAGGCTTGTGAGCCGAACAGGATCAGGCCAACCCGGTCACCGGTACGCTGTTCGATGAAATCACCGATCAGATGTTTGACAAGGGTCAGACGGCTCACTTCCTGACCGTTCCAGGTCATGTCGGGAAAATCCATGGAGCCGGACACATCAACAGCCAGTAGTACATCGCGCCCGCTTGCTTGTAAGGGAAGTGGGTCACCTACCCATTGTGGTCTGGCCCCGGCAGTTAGTAACAACAGCCAGAACAAGGCAAAGAGCACTTGGCGATATCCACGTGGCAAACGAGTATGGGCCCGTCGATTGGCAATCTGTTCAAGATCGGCTAGAAAACTGACTTTGAGAGCGGATTCGCGAGTTTTGGCAGGAGGCAATACGGCTCGGATCAACCATGGCAGCGGTAGTAGGAGAAACAGCCAAGGCCAGGCGAATTCAAACATGTTTGCGAATCCAGATAGCAACGGCGGCATGCAGTTCGTCGATAGCCTTGTCATCCATGCGGCAATCGGGCCGGTATGCGCCATTGACCAGCACCATCCAGCGTGTGAGGCCGGCAGCCGGGCAGCGGGTATCGAGAAAGGCAAGCCAGGCACGACCGTTCATGCTTTGGCAGTGGCTATCGGGATAACGTGAAATGCACAGCCGTTTAAGCAGCATGTTCAAGGCCTGAAGCCATGGGCCTGCTGGTTGGTCGTAGGGACGTGGTAGCCGATTCAGCTCCGCCAATGCAGCGTTGCGTTGTACGTCTAACGGCTCTTCCACGGTACCGCCTGCAGACTCTGGGCGAGGCCGCCGATAGCACAGCCAGAAGACCAGCAGTGCCAACAGGAAAACAAGTGCAGCTATCAACCACCACCCAGGCGCCAGTGGCCAGAAGGCAACCGGTGCCGGTCGAACAAGAGGCTCCAGCTGATCGAGCGTATTCATTTCTGATACCCGGGCTGATGCTGGTGTAGGTGTAGACGTAACTGATCGACAAGGTCATAGGCGGTGGACAGCGGCAGCAGAGGTATACCTAGTCGCCGGCTCAGCTGCGTCCAGCGGGCCTGGCGCTGCTGTGCCTGCTGCTGATAGGCCTGCTGGAGCGCAGGGTCCCGTGTATCGATATCCAACTCGGCCTGCCCTTGTGCGAAGCGTAAAAAACCTGCTTCGGGCAGGCGATGATCCAGCGGGTCGGAAACCGGTAACAAGACCAGATCACTATGTCGGGCAGCCAAGGACAGTTGTTGCTCTGCCGCGTCGGTCAGGCTGCGCTCATCACACAGCACAAGCGCCAGGCTACCGGGCCTTAATACCTCCCGGGCGCGGCGTAGCATAAGACAAAGCGCATCGCGTGGAAGAGGAGGCTTTGCGGCAGTTTGCAGTATGTGGTTGGCCTGGATCAACTGATCAAACAGGCGCAACAGGTTTTGCTTGCTTCGTCGTGGCCGAATGTCACGAAAATGGTCGTCACCAAAAATCATGCCGCCAATCCGGTCGCTATGGCCCAGCACTGACCACCCGATCAGGGCCGCCGCCTGGGCAACCAGAACCGATTTGAAAACCCGTTGCGAGCCGAAGAACAACTGCTGGCTCTGCTCAAGAAGCAAATAAACGGGCCGCTCTCGCTCCTCATGAAAAAGCTTGGTATGAGGCTCTCGCGTACGGGCCGTCACACGCCAGTCAATAGCGCGGACATCGTCGCCCGGCTGGTAGGCCCGTACTTGATCGAAGTCGATGCCCCGACCGCGCAGGCGAGAGTGATGCAGGCCGATCAAGGGGCTGCGGCGCCCGGCGGCCGAAAAAAGCTTTACCTCTGAAACACGATGACGCAGGTCGACCAACTCGGCCAGGGTAATACTGACACCGTGGACAATATCCATGGCGTCAGGCTACAGCTACGACATCAAGGATCCGCTGCACGACGCGGTCGTGATCAACACCTGCAGCCTCGGCCTCGAAGGACAGAATAATCCGATGACGCAGCACATCGAAAAGCACCGCCTGGATGTCTTCGGGGCTGACGAAATCTCGACCAGCCAGCCACGCATGTGCACGGGCACAGCGGTCGAGCGCAATCGAGCCGCGCGGGCTGGAGCCGTAGCTAAGCCATTCGGGTAGTTCAGCGTCAAAGCGTGCTGGCGTACGGGTGGCCATGATGATCTGAATCAGGTACTCCTCTACGGCATCAGCCATGTAGAGGGATACGATTTCCCGGCGGGCCGCAAAGATAGCGTCCTGTGTGACCCGGCTAGGTATTTCCGTATGGCCGTTTAAAGCCTCGCCACGAGCTTGTGCCAGGATACGCCGCTCCACACTGGCATCCGGGTATCCGATTTTCACATGCATGAGGAATCGGTCGAGTTGCGCTTCGGGCAACGGATACGTGCCTTCCTGCTCGATGGGGTTCTGGGTAGCCATCACCAGAAAGAGGGGAGGAAGATCGTATGTGGTGCGGCCGATACTGACCTGTCGCTCGGCCATCGCCTCGAGTAAGGCTGACTGCACCTTGGCCGGGGCCCGGTTGATTTCATCCGCCAGTACCAGGTTGTGAAAGATGGGCCCCTGTTGGAAGACAAAGCTACCGGTATCGGATCGGTAGATTTCAGTACCAGTGATATCCGCCGGCAACAGGTCAGGCGTGAACTGGATACGATGAAATTCGGCTTCAAGTCCGTCAGCCAGGTCCTTGATGGCCTTGGTCTTGGCCAGGCCCGGTGCGCCTTCCACTAAAAGGTGCCCATCGGCAAGCAGGGCGATGAGCAGACGCTCAACGAGCTTTTCCTGGCCAAGGATCTGACTGGACAAATAATTACGCAGCGAGATCAGCGCTTCACGGTGTTCCATCGATACTTCCTGGACGGGCAAGGGCGGGGCCTCGGCAAGATGGCATTTTAATCCATTCGCAGAACGACAGCTAATCCGGTAGCTATATGGCTATCACTCTGGCATCAGCGGAGGCGAACATTAATTTGACGAAAATTTGATACGGCGTCCGGCACTCTCTCGCATTTTCAAGCAGAGGCGAAAACGTGGCGGCGAATACGAGGCGCATTAAGGGGCTTGCGCTAGTGGTTCTATCTCTGCTGTTGGCAGCAGGCAGTGTGCCGCTCTGGCGCCACTACTATCCGGTGCAGGCAGCATCAGGGTGGCAATATGAAATCTACCGAGCAGGGATTCCCAGCGTTAGTGCTTTGATCAAGGACGAGCAGGACAACCTGTATGCCACGGAAGAGCTTCTCGACGGTAAAGGCAAGGTCATGATCTTGCCGCCATCTGGGCCGATGAAAAGCTATATCGGCGGGCTTTCCAAGCCGGACGGTTTGACCTTTTATCAGGGCGGGCTCGTTTACAGCCAGGAGGTAGAGAGGCGTCCGGTCATCTGGCAGAGAGGAAACCAGAAGCGTGCCCTTTTTATCGGCAACAGTATCGAGGAAGTAACTACAGATGGGTACTACCTCTACGGTATTGAGGATCTTCATGGCGATGGTCGCCTGTTGCGTTACGACCCGGATACCGAGACGGTTAGTGTACTGAGGGAGGGATTGGATCAGGCCGAGGCGGTTAGCCCTTGCCCGGACGGCACACTTTTTTATCTGGAAAAGAAAAAAGGTGAAATTCGTCAGTGGCAGCCCAATGGGCAGGACCCTATAGTGCTCGCCGGTTTGAATGCGCCCGGCTTCATGGCCTGTACCTATGATGGATTATGGATCACCGAGGACGCCACGCACATGGCTCGGCTGCTGCTATTGGATAAGCAGGGAAGGGATCATGTGATCCTGAGCCATCTCCGCGCTGCACAAACACTTCTGCCTTTGTCCGACGGTACATTTCTGCTCTCCGAGCAGGGGCGTAACCGCATCTTAAAACTACAACGCTCATTGAAAGGCGCCTACCATGCAACAAACGGATGATCTCCAATCCGGCCCTCAGTCACGACCCGCGTTTGAACCGACCTTAAGTAGCCATATCCTCTTTACATTTAGCAGTGCCCTGGCGCTCTTGGTGCTGTTTGCCCTGATGCGGTTGGCCTTGCTGACCTATAACCATGAGTCCATAGGGGCCACGCCAGTCAGTGAGTTTGTTGAAGCCTTCATCAATGGCGCACGCTTCGATCTGCGGTTGATTGCCTTTATCTGTGTACCGCTCGTGCTCTCGCTGCTTAGTGTCCGTGCTATGGCCGCGCGGCATCTTCAGTGCGCCTGGCTGACAGTAGCTGCAAGCCTCTGTCTGTTTTTGGGTGTGGTCGAGCTGAACTTTTATCGAGAGTTTCATCAGCGTCTGAACAGCTTGGTCTTTCAATATTTACAAGAAGACCTGAAAACCGTACTGAGCATGATCTGGTATGGGTTTCCCGTGGTGCGCCTGTTGCTGGCCTGGCTGGTCGCTACGCTGCTACTGGCCTGGCTTTTCTGTAGCATCGAGCGTGTGACTCGCCCAGGACGGCCCTCAGCTGCGGTTGTTTTATCACCTGGACAGGCGTCTGCCTGGTATAGGCGCGGTGCTGTTTTCGTAGTCTGCCTACTGATTACCGTCGTGGCGGTACGCGGTACAGTACGTCATGGACCGCCCCTACGCTGGGGAGACGCCTATACCACAGAGTCAATGTTCGCCAATCATCTAGGCCTGAATGGTACGTTGACGCTAGTCGATGCTGCCAAGAATACCTTTTCAGACCACCGTGACAACACGTGGGAGTCCTCGTTGCCGGAAGGCGAGGCGTTAGAGATGGTGCGCAGTATGCTGCTCACCTCACGTGATCAGTTGGTGGATGCTGATGTGGCCGCAGTCCGGCGCACCTATACACCGGCTCCGGAAACCCGGCTGCCCGGGGTGCGCAATGTTGTAGTCATCCTGATGGAAAGCATGGCTGGCCGCTATATAGGTGCGTTGGGCAGTGCTGACGGAATTACGCCGAATTTCGATGCTTTGGCTAAGGAGGGTTTGCTTTTCACCCGCTTTTTTTCTAATGGCACGCATACCCACCAGGGAATGTTCGCCACGATGGCCTGTTTTCCTAACCTGCCGGCATTTGAATACCTGATGCGTATGCCTGAGGGCAGCCACAAGTTTTCAGGATTGCCACAGATGCTCAGTCCACGCGGCTATGAAGACGTTTATGTATATAACGGCAGCTTCGCCTGGGATAATCAGGCAGGGTTTTTCAGCAACCAGGGCATGACGTCTTTTGTGGGGCGTGATGACTTTGTCAATCCGGTTTTCATTGACCCTACGTGGGGCGTGTCGGATCAAGACATGTTTGCGCGCTCGGCCCAGGAACTGAGCAAACTGGAGCAAACGGGCAAGCCCTTTTATGCCCTGTTGCAAACCTTGTCCAACCACACGCCTTACGCCTTGCCAAAAGATTTGCCGGTTGAGCCGGTTACTGGGCACGGCTCGCTGGATCAGCACCTTACCGCGATGCGTTATGCGGATTGGTCTCTCGGGCAGTTCTTTGCTGAAGCGCGCAAGCAGCCTTATTTCAAAGATACCTTGTTCGTCATTCTTGGAGATCACGGTTTCGGTGCGCCGGAGCAACTTACAGAAATGGATTTGTTCCGCTTCAACGTACCACTGCTCTTGATCGGGCCAGGCGTATCAGAAAAATTCGGCCATACGATCGACCGGGTCGGTAGTCAGGTTGATGTAGTGCCCACGATTCTGGGCCGCCTGGGTGAACCGGCTCAACATCAATGCTGGGGACGAGATCTATTGGATCTGGCAGAGAGTGACCAAGGTGAGGCGGTAATCAAGCCTTCCGGCGGAGAGCAAACGGTAGCGATTGTTTCGGGCGATACCATTCTGGTTAAGCCAAAGGATCTCGATGCGCGGTTGTATCGCTATACGTTGGGCCCAACCGGTCAAGCCCGTCTGATCAATGATCAGGCCAAGGCGCATAGTCTTCAGCACAAGCTTGATGCTTTCCTTCAAGTGGCGACTCAGAGTTTGTTGGCAAATACAACCGGTGCTGTGTCGCCTAAACCGGTGGTGACGCGTTGATTCCCCAAGACGCTGGTTTGTCAGCGTCTTATCTTCGTTCATACCGAGCGGGCAGGCATGAACGAAGATGTCGCGGCCTCGAATGTGCGGGCTCTATCTTCCCGTTAAGCTTCCTTATGCCAGGACCGCAGGCCTGCCCGTATTACTGCCTGCCTGGCAATCCAGTTGAACTCAAGCTGAAAAAGCCGGGTCACTCCCTCCTATGAGGTGCCTGGCACCATCCGAACAAAAGCCCCAGACGGAGTACAACCATGCCGTTCTTTACCGCTGCCAGCAAAGCGGACTTTCAACATCAGTTACAGCAGGCTCTGTCGCACCATGTGGACGAGCAGACTCTGCCCAGGCTTGCGGTCTTCGCCGAGCAGTTTTTCGGTATTGTGGCGTTGGAGGAGCTGACTCAACGCCGCCTGACCGATCTGGTCGGCTGTGTGTTATCAGCCTGGCGTCTATTGGAGCGCTTTGACCCAGCCCAGCCGCAAGTCAATGTTTTCAATCCGGATTATGAGCGGCACGGCTGGCAGTCGACGCATACGGCGGTAGAAGTTTTACACGCCGATGTTCCATTCCTGGTTGACTCCGTCCGGATGCAAATCAACCGCTCAGGTTATAGCGTACATACCCTGCAAAACAGTGTGTTAAGCGTGCGCCGCGATAGTGCGGGCCGACTGCTGGAAGTCTTGCCTAAAGGTGCCCAGGGCGAAGGAGTCAGCCAGGAAGCGCTGGTTTTCCTGGAGATCGATCGCTGTGCCTCGGCAAGTGACATGAAGGCGCTTGAAGCCACCTTGCAGGATGTCTTGGGCGAGGTGCGGTTGGCCGTTGGTGATTTTGGAGCGATGAGGCAGAAACTGTTCGAGCTGATCAACGCTCTCGAAACATCACCTGCCAGCCCCGAAGAGCGTGCCGAGGTAAAAACATTCCTCCAGTGGCTGCATGACGATCACTTTACCTTCTTGGGTTATGAAGAGTTGACCGTGCATGAGGATGGCGACGGCGGACGCATTTTCTATGACGAGGCTTCCTTGCTTGGTCTATCCAAACATTTGCGTAAGGGTCTGACCGCAGAAACAGCCCACATCTCGGCCGAATCATTGCGTTATTTTCGCGAGCCTGTCCTGCTGTCGTTTGCCAAGGCTGCCTTGCCCAGCCGCGTACATCGGCCGGCCTATCCGGATTTCGTCTCGATCCGCGAGACGGACGAGCAAGGGAATGTGGTCCGTGAGCACCGCTTCATGGGGTTATATACGTCCAGCGTCTATAACCAGAGCGTACGCACGATTCCCTATATTCGCTGCAAGGTCGAGGAAGTGCGGCGGCGAGCGGATTTTGGTGCCAGCGCCCATTTGGGCAAAGAGCTGGCTCAGGTACTCGAAGCATTGCCGAGAGACGACCTGTTTCAAACGCCCCCTGACGACTTGTTCGCTACCGCTATGGCGATCGTACAGATCCAGGAACGCAACAAGGTTCGGGTATTCCTGCGCAAGGACCCGTACGGCCGGTTCTACTATTGCCTAGCCTACGTGCCGCGTGACATTTACTCGACCGAAGTACGACAGAAGATGCAGCAGATCCTGATGGATCGTTTGCACGGTACGGACTGCGAGTTCTGGACCTTTTTCTCCGAATCCGTGCTGGCACGTGTGCAGTTCATCCTGCGCGTCGATCCCGAGCGCCCGCTGGACATCGATCCTTCCCGGATCGAGCAGGAGATGATTCAGGCCTGTCGTTCCTGGAAAGACGATTATGCCAATCTGGTTATCGACAACCTGGGCGAGGCGCAAGGCACCAGCGTATTGGCTGATTTTCCCCATGGCTTTCCTGCCGGCTACCGCGAGCGTTTCGCGCCGCATCTGGCCGTGGTGGACATACGACACCTTCTGAATTTGTCGGAAAGCCGGCCGCTGATCATGAGCTTCTATCAGCCGCTTGGTCAGACGGCTGACAATAACGTTCTGCATTGCAAGCTGTATCACGCTGATACGCCTCTGGCGTTGTCTGACGTATTGCCGATTCTGGAAAACCTTGGTCTGCGGGTGCTGGGTGAGTTCCCCTACAATCTGCGTCGTAAGAATGGCCAGGAATACTGGATTCATGATTTTGCGTTCACAACGGTGGCCGGGCTTGATGTCGATCTGCAGCAGCTCAACGATACCTTCCAGGATGCTTTTATCCATATCGTAAACGGCAGTGCCGAGAATGATTCCTTTAACCGTCTGGTGCTGACGGCTGGATTGGCTTGGCGCGACGTAGCCTTGCTTCGGGCTTATGCACGCTACCTCAAGCAGATCCGTATTGGCTTCGATGTTGGCTATATTGCCAGCACACTGAACAATCACGTAGATATTGCCCGTGAACTGACCCGCTTGTTCCGGATGCGGTTCTACCTGGCGCGGCGGATGAGTCCGGAAGACCTGGAGGATAAGCAGCAACGTTTGGAGCAGGCCATTCTGGCTGCCCTGGACAACGTGGCCGTACTAAACGAAGACCGGATTCTGCGGCGCTACCTCGATCTGATCAAGGCTACGCTGCGAACCAACTTCTACCAGCCCGACGCCAACGGCCAGCCCAAGTCCTATTTCAGCTTCAAGTTCAATCCAAGGGCTATTCCCGAGCTACCCAAACCGATACCCAAATACGAAATCTTTGTCTATTCGCCGCGTGTCGAGGGTGTGCATCTGCGTGGCGGCAAGGTGGCCCGAGGTGGCCTGCGCTGGTCAGATCGCGAAGAAGATTACCGTACCGAGGTGTTGGGTCTGGTCAAGGCACAGCAGGTCAAGAACTCGGTCATCGTGCCGGTGGGTGCCAAGGGCGGCTTCGTTCCGCGGCGGCTGCCCGTGGGCGGTAGCCGGGATGAAATCCAGGCCGAGGCCATTGCCTGCTATCGCATCTTTATTTCAGGTCTGCTCGACATTACCGACAACCTCAAGGAAGGCGTGGTAGTGCCGCCAGCTAATGTGGTTCGGCAGGATGACGATGACCCCTATCTGGTCGTGGCGGCTGACAAGGGCACTGCAACATTCTCGGACATTGCCAACGGTATCGCGGCGGATTATGGCTTCTGGCTTGGCGATGCGTTCGCATCCGGTGGTTCGGCGGGTTATGACCATAAGAAAATGGGAATTACCTCCCGGGGCGCCTGGGTTAGCGTACAGCGGCATTTCCGCGAGCGCGGTATCGATGTGCAGCGAGACCCGGTTACGGTGCTGGGCATCGGTGATATGGCTGGTGACGTGTTTGGTAACGGTCTGCTGCGTTCGGAAAGTTTGCAGCTGGTTGCGGCCTTCAACCATTTGCATATTTTCATCGATCCTAATCCAGATGCTGCACGTAGCTTTGCCGAGCGTAAGCGACTCTTTGACCTGCCGCGCTCGAGTTGGACGGACTATGACAAGAGCCTGATCTCCGAAGGGGGCGGCATCTTCTCCCGTAGCGCCAAGCGGATCGACATTACGCCTCAGATGAAAGAGCGCTTTGCTATCAAGGCGGATCAGTTGACCCCTACGGAGCTGATCCATGCATTGCTCAAGGCTCCGGTCGATCTGATCTGGAACGGCGGTATTGGTACCTATGTCAAGGCCAGCTTTGAGTCCCATGCCGATATTGGCGACAAGGCCAATGATGGGCTGCGGGTAGATGGTCGTGAGCTCAGGGCCAAGGTAATCGGTGAGGGCGGAAACCTGGGCATGAGCCAGTTGGCTCGGGTCGAATTCGGACTCAATGGCGGTGCCTGCAATACCGATTTCATTGACAACGCTGGCGGCGTGGACTGCTCGGACCATGAGGTCAATATCAAAATTCTCCTGGGTGAGGTGGTCGCTTCGGGTGACATGACGCTTAAACAGCGTAATCAGCTTATGGTCGAGATGACCGATGAGGTGGGGGAGCTGGTCGTAGGCAACAACTACAAGCAGACCCAGGCCCTTTCCCTGGCAGAGCGGCGTGCGCGCTCCCATTTGGCCGAATACAAGCGGGTCATTGTTGATCTGGAGAGTCGCGGCAAGCTGGATCGAGCCCTGGAGTTCCTGCCATCCGATGAGGTTTTGGCCGAGCGGGCCAGCCAGGGTATTGGGCTGACACGGGCCGAGCTGTCGGTATTGATCTCGTATGCCAAGATTGATCTGAAAGAACAACTGCTGAAATCCAGCGTTCCGGACGATGAGTACCTTAGCCGCGACATGCATTCGGCTTTCCCGCAGCGGCTGACGGAAGAGTTTGGCGAGGCCATGCAGCGTCACCGTCTGAAGCGAGAAATCGTCAGTACGCAGATTGCCAATGATCTGATCAACAACATGGGCATTACGTTTATCCAGCGTCTGCGTGAGTCTACCGCCATGAGTGCGGCCGATATTGCCAGGGCTTACGTAGTTATGCGTGACGTTCTGCACCTGCCGCACTGGTGGAGACAGATTGAAGCGCTGGACTACAAGGTGCCAGCCGACTTGCAGATGACCCTAATGGACGAGCTAATGCGTCTGGGTCGTCGGGCGACGCGCTGGTTCCTGCGTAGCCGCCGGGGCGAGTTGGACGCCGCGCGTGATGTCGCGCATTTCGGGCCGCGCATCGCGGCGCTGGGCGTGCGCCTGAATGAATTGCTTGAAGGCGGTCCACGCGAGCAATGGGAAGCGCGTTACCAGCAGTATATTGAGCAGGGAACACCAGAGTTACTGGCTCGTGTCGTTGCGGGTACTACACACATCTACACCTTGTTGCCAATCATTCAGGCGGCTGATGTCACTGGACATGATCCCATTGAGGTCGCATCGACCTGGTTTGCCGTGGGTAGTGCTCTTGATCTGACGTGGTACCAGCAGCAGCTCAACGAGTTACCAGTGGCCAATGCCTGGCAGGCACTGGCGCGTGAGGCTTTCCGTGACGAGCTGGATGCTCAGCAGCGCATCATGACCATTGCCGTACTGCAAATGCCCGATGCGCCGGAAGAGATAGCCGCACGTGTGGCGCTCTGGCTAGAGCATAACCGCAGTATGGTCGAGCGGTGGCGGGCTATGCTGGGCGATGTGCGTGCCGCTACAGGTAACGATGTCGCCATGTATGCCGTGGCCACACGTGAGCTGATGGATCTGGCTACGCTGGGTTCGGCTGCGAGTTCAACCATGTAAGAGAAGGCTGCGCTCCAGAAAAAGCCCCGTCTCTTGACGGGGCTTTTATTTGGCCGGTCTGGTTCAGGTTTGCTTTAAATCAGCCAGCCCCTTGAGCAAGGCCTCATGGAAACGCTTTGGATCCTGGATCTGGGGAGCGTGGCCCATGTCATCGAATTCGACCAATGTGGCATGAGGGATCTTGCGGGCAGTTTCCTTACCAAGCCGGGAGTAATTGCCTAATGTTTTTTGCACCTCGGGCGCTGCAGCATCTTTGCCGATCGCTGTATTGTCCTTTGTCCCGATAAGCAAAAGCGTGGGCATACGGAGCTGATTGAACTCGTAATACACAGGTTGCGTATAGATCATGTCGTAGATCAGGGCTGAGTTCCAGGCAACAAGCTGCTTGCCTTCCCCCTGGTTGAGTCCGGCCAGCATGTTCACCCAGCGATCGTATTCTGGCTTCCATTGCCCGGCGTAATAGGTGTTCTGCTCGTAACGCCTAATACCTTCGGCCGAGGTCTTGAGTTCGCGCTTATACCATTGATCGATACTGCGGTAAGGCACGCCTGCTGTCTTCCAATCCTCCAGGCCAATCGGATTGACCAGGGCGAGCTGTTCGACCTGATCGGGATAAAGCAGGGCATAGCGTGTGGCCAGCATGCCGCCTGTCGAATGTCCTAACAATGTGACCTTATCGACACCTAGTTGCTCAAGCAACGCATGCGTATTCACTGCCAACTGCTGAAAGGTATATTGATAATGTTCTGGCTTGGTTGATTTGCAAAAGCCCACCTGGTCCGGTGCAATGACTCGATAGCCCGCTTCGCTCAGTGCGGAGAGAGTGGACTCCCACGTGCCTGCACAAAAATTCTTGCCATGCATGAGCACCACAGTACGCCCGTTAGGTGTGCTGGGTTTTACATCGATATAAGCCATTTCCAGGCGCTGGTTCTGCGATGTAAAGGCGAATCGACCGACAGGATAGGCATATTCGAATCCTTCGAGCTGCACACCATAACGAGGTTCGGCGGCATACGAAGATATAGGCAGAACGGCCAGCAGCAAAGCAGAGGCTAGACGAGCAGGCATGGCTGAATGATCTCCTTTATACGGTTCAGCCCGTTTCGACTGCCAGCCAGGCGAGAGTTCCTGAAATAGCTATATTAGTTTGACAAGACATGTACATCATAGGGAGCATGATCGTTTTTAGCGGTCTACCTTTGCTAGCATGAACGATGCTTGTACAACTTCATGGCAAAAAAGGCACAATAGACGCTTGCCATGAGTACATAGTCAACAAAGAGGTTTTGGTTGTGGCCGAACGCTCCATTCACTCGCTGCCCGCTCACACATTGACGGTATGCGCGAGAGAGCCCATCCATGTCCCAGGTAGCATCCAGCCCCACGGCTTCCTGTTGGCGCTGGACGAATCGGGTCTGGTGATCATGCAGGCCAGCCGTAATGTGCGTGACTATCTTGAAGTAGAGCTGTCCGACCTGCTTGGGCAGTGCCTGGACGATCTGCTGCCTGATATGGATCTGGCGCAGCGCTTGAATGAGCTGGCTGAGGAAGATCACAACCCCTATTATCTGGGTGACACCCGCTTTCAAGTAAATGGGCGAAGTCACATGTTCGCCATGTTTGCACACCGTTTTGATGGTGTCTTGATTGTGGAGTGTGAGTCGGCGGGCACGGCTGCGATGTCGTACACGACGATGTATCCCTTGATTCGTACATTTGTCGAGCAGTTGCAGCATGGCTCATCGGTTGAGGCGCTATGCCTGCTGGCGGTCCGTGAGGTAAAGCGGATGACAACGTTTGGCCGCGTACTTGCCTATCGCTTCGATCGGGACGGTCATGGTCAGGTCATTGCTGAAGAAGCCGATGAAGGGTATCCCTGTTACCTGGGGTTGTGCTTTCCCGAGTCGGATATTCCTGCGCAGGCGCGCCGTCTGTACCTTGCCAATCGTATTCGGGTTATTCAGAACGCTGGATATACACCCTCGTTGCTAGAGCCTGAGGTGAGTCCGCTGACGGGGCGGCCGCTTGATTTAAGCTTTGCCATGCTGCGTAGCGTTTCTCCAGTGCATTTGCAATACATGCACAACATGGGTACTCAGGCCTCGATGTCGATCTCGATCATCGTTGACGGCAAGCTGTGGGGACTTATTTCCTGCCACGATGCTGAACCCAAGGCGGTAAGTTTTCAGACGCGCACCGGCTGTGAATTACTCGGGCGCATGCTGTCCCTCCAGATCGAAGCGGTCGAGTCGCACCGGATGACCGACCGGCGGCTGTCGCTTAGGCAGATGACAGTACAAATGCTGGCCGCCATGGCAGATCGTGACAGCGTGATCGAGGGTCTGCTGGAAGTACCGGATGTATTCCTAAATTTTGCCAATGCTTCCGGGGGCGCCATTGTATCGTCCGAGCGATGTGACCTGATCGGGCATACGCCGCCCCGTTCGGTTGTAGAGGCTCTGGTCGTGTGGTTGTCCACTCATGCTGAGGATTCCTTTCACACAGCAAACGTGAGTCAGGATGTACCGGACCTGGAACTCAAGAATTACATTGCCGGTTTTCTGGCAGTGCCCATTTCTGAACTGCATTCCCACTATCTGATCTGGTTTCGCCAGGAGCGTATTCAGGTCGTTAATTGGGCAGGTCAGCCGACAAAGGTAGTGGAAGAAAACGGTACGCTTAATCCCCGCCAGAGTTTTGCAACGTGGCAGGAAACTGTACGTGGGTTCTCCCCGCCATGGAATGTGCTTGAAATCGAAGGCAGTATCGAGCTTCGAAATGCAGTACGGGGCATCGTCTTGCGCAAGGCCGAGGAAATAGCGGAATTGGCCGAAGAGCTCAAGCGAACCAACAAAGAGCTGGAAGCGTTTTCCTACAGTGTGTCCCATGATCTGCGCGCACCGCTCCGGCACATTGCAGGTTATGCTGAGCTATTGAATGATTTCGAGGGAGACAAGTTATCGGATCGCGGTACACGTTTCCTTGAGAATATTGGCGATTCGGCTCGCTTTGCCGGCACTTTAGTCGATAATTTGCTCAGTTTTTCTCAGATGGGACGGGCAGCCATTCGTTACTCTGATGTCAATCTGGCGGCTCTGGTCGAGGCTATTCGCCAAGAGATGGCGCCTGATTACGCCGGTCGCAAAATTGAATGGAAAGTCGGCCCGCTGCCGGTTGTGATTGCCGATGCGGCATTCGTACACTTGGCGCTACGTAACCTTATATCCAACGCCATTAAATACACACGTGACCGTGAGCATGCCATTATTGAGATTGGATCGGAGCCTTCCGATAAGGAAGACATTTTCTATATTCGTGACAATGGCGTCGGGTTCAATATGGAGTATGTCGGCAAGCTGTTTGGCGTCTTCCAGCGGCTCCATCACGTGGAAGAGTTCGACGGTATTGGCATCGGCCTTGCCAGTGTGCGTCGTATTATCGAGCGACACGATGGCCGCGTCTGGGCCGAAGGCGAACCAGGGAAAGGCGCTATTTTTCATTTCGCGCTTCCCAAACAGCGCCCACTTTCTACTCAAAAACGTTGAGGCCTCCCATGCTTAAGCCGATCCTGCTGATCGAGGATAATCCACACGATCTGGAGCTGACGCTGGTTGCGCTTGAACGTAGCCAGTTGGCTAATGAAGTTATAGTGGTACGCGACGGTGCCGAGGCACTGGACTATCTTCATCGTCGTGGCGCTTATGCCAGCCGTGCCGAAGGTAACCCCGCTGTGATGCTTTTAGACCTCAAACTGCCCAAGGTGGATGGGCTCGAGGTCCTTAAAAATGTGCGTGAAAGCTTGAGTCTGCGCAGTGTTCCAGTCGTCATGCTGACATCCTCAAGGGAGGAGCCTGATCTCGAGCGGGCTTATGAGCTCGGGGTGAACGCTTATGTGGTCAAGCCTGTCGAATTTCGCGATTTCGTCTCGGCAATCAGCGATCTCGGTATCTTCTGGGCTGTTTTGAATGAACCGCCACCCGGCTCGTTCCGGTTGACGCGTCGTCCGGCCAATTAAACCAGCCTGTAGTGAGGTTGTTATCAAACCTGCCACCATGACTGACCTGAACGGCTTCATTTCATGCCCTGAGGCAACCCCTTCAGGGTCTGCACGGCGAAGCGATATGCCTTTATCAAAACGTATCAAGGTCTTGCTGATCGAGGACAGTAAGCTCGATGTAGAGCTGATCCTCATCGAATTAGAGCGCAATGGATTCAAGCTGGAACCCGTTGTTGTCCATGATCATGCCGGACTGTCCGAGGCTCTGTCGACTCAGATGTTCGACATTATTCTTTCGGACATCATCCTGCCCGGCTTTTCTGGCGCAGAAGCCTTGAAGCTGGCACGTACGCTATCGCCGGATACTCCCTTAATATTTGTCTCGGGCATTTTCGGAGAAGCCCATGCTGTCGAGATGATGCGTCTAGGGGCGAATGATTACGTACTCAAGCAGAGCCTTGAGTTGTTATCAAAGTCGGTTGAGCGTGCCTTGACCGTTGTGCATGAGCGACGCGAGCGGCGCAAGGCCGAGGAAGCGCTGCATACGTTGGAAGTCCGTTCTCGTCTGGCCATTGATGCGGCACGTTTGGGGATGTGGGAGTTTCAGCCAGAGACCAATCAGTTACTGTGGGACGAACGCTGTAAGGCGATGTTTGATCTGCCGCCGCAGGCGCATGTCGATCTAGAAGTATTTTCCCGGTTGTGCCAGCCCGAGGATATTCAAGGGCTGTTTGCTGCAATCCGTCAGGCGACAAGACACAACAGCGATCAGGAGTACCGTGCCGAATACCGTATCCAGTTGCCGGATGGTGGGCTTCGCTGGGTAGAGGCACGGGGCAGAGCCTTTTTCGAGGAGGGTATCTGCACGCGCTTTATGGGGGTAATGATGGACATTACCCAGCAGAAGCGCGCTACCGAAGCGCTTGAGCAGCTTAATGCTTTGTTGGGCGAGCGGGTAGAAGAGCGGACGCGCGAACGTGACCGTACTTGGGATCTTTCCCGTGATCTTTTGCTAGTGACGGATTCAGAAGGCCAACTTCTAGCGGTGAACCCAGCCTGGGTAGAAACGTTGGGGTGGGATCGTAGTCTGCTGATCGGTAGTTTATTTATTGATTTGGTACATACCGAAGACCGGAATATCACGCAGGCGGAGCTCAGAAATGTAGGGCAAGGACGTATTGCCAATCGTTTCGTTAATCGCATTCGGCATCGCGATGGCAGTTATCGCTGGATCTCTTGGATGGCCGTTCCGGAAAATAGAAAGGTCTATGGTTCTGGTCGTGATATCACGGCTGAAGTGGATGCCATGGAAGAGCTGGCGATGGCCAATCGGCACCTTCGTGAACAGATTAACGAGCGAGAGCGGGTTGAGGATACGCTGCAACAGATGCAGCGCCTGGAAGCAGTAGGGCAGTTAACTGCCGGTGTTGCCCACGATTTCAACAATTTGTTGACCGTGATTTTAAGCAGTGCTGCCTTCATGGGCCGCGACCTTGACCGCGGGATGTTAGACAAGCTGCCGAACCGGTTGCAAAACATTCGAGAAGCCGGGGAACGCGGAGCCAAGCTTATCGGGCAGTTATTGGCTTTCTCGCGTCGCCAGCGTTTGGCGCCCAAGCCTGTTGAGTTGAACGAGACCGTAGACGGCATGCTTGAGCTGCTGCAAAGCACCATGGGTGGAAGTGTCTGGATCGAAACGTCGCTCGAGCCTGGCCTCTGGCATGCCTTGGTCGACCCAACACAGATCGAGCTTATTATTCTCAACCTTGCGATTAATGCGCGGGATGCCATGAGCGTGGGCGGGTCTTTACGTGTGACTACAGCTAACCAAGTTATCACGCAGCCGCCGTCGCGTCCTGAAGAACCAGAACCGGGTGATTATGTAATGTTGTCGGTCAAGGACTCGGGAACCGGCATGAGTGACGAAGTTCTGGCTAAGGCATTCGAACCCTTCTTCACAACCAAGGAAGTTGGGAAGGGATCGGGACTCGGCTTGGCACAAGTCTTTGGTTTTGCCAAACAGTCGGGAGGCGGAGTGCGGATCGAGACGCAGGAAGGTGTCGGCACAGAAGTCATGGTATTTCTACCCCGGGCTGACGTTCCGCTCGATGAGCGCCTTGCTGACGAGTCGTTCGATACTGAAAATACTTCCGGTGGTCCCCAACGCACCATTCTGGTGGTAGATGATGACCATGCCGTGCGCGAAGTGACATCGACTTGGCTCAAAGAACTAGGTTATCAAGTGATCGAGGCTCAAAACGGGTTCGCTGCCCTGGCGCAGCTCGAGGGAAACGCCAATATCGATCTTTTGTTGGCTGACTTTGCCATGCCAGGTATGAACGGCGCCGAACTTGCACAAAATCTGCGCCAGCGGAAGCGGGATATTCCTGTCGTCTTTATTACAGGATATGCCGAGTTGGGGGAGTTGGACGAGCGGCTGTATTTCATCGTGCCCAAGCCCTTCCGGGAAGAAGAGTTGGCCCACAAGATACAAAGCGCCCTTAAAGGTTCAAGCCCTATTAAGATGGTCCAGTCGTCATGAATCACAAAGCTTTATCGTTTCGTGAGCGCCTGCGCCAGGCAGGTAGTGAGCTTCATCAGCAGGTTGATGACGTATTTTCTTCGTATCGCCTGACCGAGAGAGAGGGGTACCAGGCTTTTTTGGTTGCCCATGCTTCGGCTTTATTCCCGCTGGAGGAGATGCTTGAGCGTGCCGGTATACAGCAATTGGTGCCAGACTGGACGGAGCGCTGTCGTCGTTTTGCGTTGGCAGAGGATTTGGCTAGTCTAGGTGTCGAACTGCCATCCTACGAGCCGCTTGACCTTTATCCTGGCGAGGCTGCCCAGTGGGGTTTTGCTTACGTGTTGGAGGGGTCTCGGCTGGGCGGCAAAATGTTGGCAAGGATAGTATCGACCAGTCCGGATTCTCGTGTACGCGAGGCTCTGCGCTACCTTACCCACGTACCTCGCGGAGGACATAATAGCTGGCCCGCATTTCTTCAGGAACTGGAATGCCAGGCGGCAAAATGGCCTGACCAGGACGTGTTTGAGGGACAGGCTCAAGCCTTTGCCGTTTTTCTCAAAGCAGGCCAGCGGTTCCGACCGCTTGACTCAAGTGTTATCTGACTTATCGTTCGGCAAAGGAAAACTGGTTTGAAAAGTGTCACTCGCAGGTTGAAGCTGGCGGAGCCGCTCTAGCACGTCGGGCGCTCCGGCCATTAGTAGACCTTGTCCTAGAGCGTCGCTCAGAGGGGACTGGCGAGGCAGCAATAACCACTCGAGAGGCTCTGCCTCGCTAGGTAAGGTTAGCCGCGCATAAGGAATAGCATTGTCGATAAGCAGTTTGACAAAGCTTCTCTCATTCCAGCTTGAAGAGTGAACGGCCAGTACATGAAAAGCTGCGCCAAGTGTTTCGACCGCTTTCTGATCAACGTAGTAACTGGTCAGCTCAGCAGGGAGCAGATATTCGAGCCCTCTTAGTCGAGCATAAGCTACCGCACCGGCAAAGGCGCAGACATGCTGTTCGGGGCCGTGCCAAAACAGGCGTGAACCTCGCCAGTTAGCTTCACGTAATTGTAACGGTAGCGGGCCAGTAGAAAGGGCTTGGCTAAGAGTCCGCTCGAAGTCGCGGTAGCTGATAATGCGGGCGTGAGGCCGGCATTCTGGGGTGGCCACCAATTCCTCGAAGCTACTTATTGGTGTGCTTGCGGCAATGGGCGTACGAGTATAAAGCCCATTGATCCAACGCAAATCAAAGCTGGGGTAACTGATCTGTCTGGTTTGTACTAATTGATTAAGCAACTCATAAGCAGGTGCTTTGTCATCCTGGACTGGACCTGACAACGCGCCGCGTGGTAAAGCAATAAGGTGATAAAGAGGCAGCCCCTCATCCCACCAGACCGTTTCTGAGGGAGGTGGCAAAGCAGTAAAGTTGAGCTCTAGGCGGCTGGCGCGGTGCAGGATGCGACCAGCGTTCTGCCCCAGACGCAAACGCTGAGTGAATGCTAGAAAGCGCGCACTCAGGCTTGAAACGGTCCGTGGGGTCATATTCCCTCCCTGGGGCTGTTGTCCTGGCGAACCGTCAGGTACTAGATGATGCACTCATAAGCAATGTTCGCGACGGCTATCGGACTCACGTTCCCCGTAAAAATTCAATAACGTTCTGCAAATGCGGCATGCTTTCAGCAACGAAGTGAGTTTTTGCTGAACGGTTAGAATTTTCTTTAAGAGAATTGCGTAACCAATTACCAAATAGGGCTTCAACAATAACTATAGTCCCCTGCTACTCGTCATAAGACGCAGGCTTCGAGTAAAAAACACTACATATCGCCTTGGGAGTAGCCGGATCCTCCTAAAATAACAGCGTGATTGCATTCTCACGTGGTCTCTGGCAAGACTCTTCTTATCGAGTCGCGGTATACTCTTTGGTTCCTTTTATCCGACCAGTTCTCGCCATGTACTCCACGGTTCGCAACCTTCTGTTCTCTTTATCCCCAGAAACGTCCCATGATCTGGCTGTCGACTTGATCGGTGCGGGTGGACGCCTGGGTCTCAACGGATTGTTCAATCGTCAACCGTCATTACCTGTTACCGTCATGGGATTGGAGTTCGCCAATCCAGTAGGGCTAGCTGCAGGGTTGGACAAGAATGGTGCGGCGATAGACGGGTTTTCCCAGTTGGGTTTCGGCTTCATTGAAGTCGGCACGGTGACTCCTCGGCCGCAGCCGGGCAATCCTCAGCCTCGTTTGTTCCGGATTCCTCAGGCGGAAGCCATCATCAATCGCATGGGCTTCAATAACCTGGGCGTTGATCACTTGATCGAGCGGGTCAAGGCTGCTCGCTACCGTGGAATTTTAGGCATCAATATAGGGAAAAACTTCGACACGCCTGTTGATCAGGCGGCGGATGATTATCTGCTGTGCTTGGAAAAAGTATATGCGCATGCCAGCTATGTAACGGTGAATGTTAGTTCACCGAATACGCCCGGGCTGCGTACGCTGCAATTTGGCGATTCGCTAAACCGTCTGCTTGAAGCCCTACGTACGCGTCAGGAAGACTTGGCGGTACGTCATGGCAGGCGCGTCCCCATCGCGATCAAGATCGCACCGGATATGAGCGATGAGGAAATCGTGCTGGTAGGCCAAGCGATTGAGCAGGCCGGTATGGATGCCATTATCGCTACGAACACCACGCTCAGTCGTGACGGGGTTGAAAACTTGCCGTTTGCGGCCGAAACGGGTGGTCTGTCGGGTGCGCCCGTACGTGAAAAGAGTACGCATACGGTAAGGATTCTGGCGGATGAGCTCGGTGGACGTCTCCCCATTATCGCGGCGGGAGGAATTACAGAAGGCATACATGCCGAAGAGAAAATCACGGCAGGCGCTAGTCTGGTACAGATTTACACAGGATTTATCTATCGCGGGCCAGCCTTGATCCGAGAATCGGTTGATGCAATGGCTTCCGTTATTAAAAGGGCTCCTTAAGGAGCCCTTGGGCTATGCCCGATGCCTCTATCGAGGCGATGCTGGTCTGATTACCAGTGTCTGTAAACAGACGCCAGGCGCCTGCTCAATTAAATGTAATGTTGTGTGTATCAGCCTGCTACGTTGAGTTGATTTAAGCGGTGAATACCGGCAGTACCGATGAAGCCATCCCAGTGATCGCCACGGCCCTCGCGCCAGCCGTTCATCCAGGCCTGACGGGTATGCTGGTGGGTGAACGGACAAAGATCACGGGATCGCCCACTAATGCCGTGCTGATAGCCTCGCTGAAAAGCTCGTTCCATCGGATCACGCTTAAGTCTTCTCATAGGGTATTGCCCTCACTGGTTGACTAGTAATTCCTGGGGTCATAGCCCCCGGACGCGTTGCCGGCGTGACGCGTCCCGTCCTGGCCGGATTAGGGCCGGGACTGAGATTAGTTCTAACCAAAGGTTACAGACATGTGAATTATCAATTTGGCATAACCACAGTCTGTTTATCAAAATTAACCATAAGCCCGTCTGCAGGCCGCTGATTCAGCGAGTACTTTTACCCATATGCGCCGTCAATAATGCGGAGGGTGGGTTAATCTATTTCGACATTGCCAGGCGTTATCCTGGCTCCGCATGAGTAATGACGATTCCATGTCCAATCAATTCGAATTATTTCTAACTTGCCCAAAGGGGCTCGATGGGCTACTGCTCGATGAGGCACAGGCACTTGGGCTATCGGAGGCGCGAGCACACGTATCGGCTGTCCGGGGGCAGGGTACATTGGAAACGGCCTATCGGCTGTGTTTATGGTCGCGGCTGGCAAACCGGGTATTACTCGTCGTGTCACGCTTTCCTGTTCAGGATGCCCAGGGCTTATATGAGGGCGTAAGTGCAATTGAGTGGGCCGAGCACCTTGAGCCCTCCGGCACGTTGGCTGTCGAGTTTTCTGGCCGCGGTGCTGGCATCGATAACACTCACTTTGGTGCGCTCAAGGTCAAGGATGCCATTGTAGATACACTGCGCACGTCCTCTGGCCTACGCCCTTCGGTCGACAAGGTGAATCCGGATCTGCGTGTCCATGTGCATGTGGACCGTAACGAGGCGACCGTTTCCCTGGACCTGTCCGGGCATAGCCTGCATCAGCGCGGTTACCGCTTGCAGCAGGGCGCGGCACCGCTCAAGGAAAACCTGGCTGCGGCTATTCTGATCCGTGCCGGTTGGCCACAGCTTGCGGCCGAGGGTGGCGCTCTGGCGGACCCGATGTGCGGGGTCGGAACGTTTTTGATCGAGGCGGGCCTGATGGCTGCCGATGTTGCACCTAATCTCAAGCGAGAGCAGTGGGGGTTCTCGAACTGGCTGGGCCATGTCCCGGCAATCTGGAATCGCCTGATTGATGAGGCCGAGGCGCGGGCGGTCGAAGGGTTATCCAAGCCGCCGCTCTGGGTCCGTGGATACGAGGCCGACCCACGGCTCATCCAGCCGGCGCGTAACAATATCGCACGGGCTGGACTCAGTGAATGGATCAAGGTTTACCAAGGCGAGGTGGCAACTTTCGAACCGCGTCCAGACAAGAACCAGACGGGTTTGGTGATCTGCAATCCGCCTTATGGGGAGCGTCTGGGTGATGAGGCTAGCCTTCTCTATCTCTACCAGAACCTGGGTGAGCGTTTGCGCATGAGCTGCCTGAACTGGCGTGCCGGCGTGTTTACCGGCGCTCCGGAGTTAGGCAAGCGCATGGGTATTCGCAGCCACAAACAGTACGCGTTCTGGAACGGCGCCTTGCCTTGCAAGCTACTCATGTTTGATATCGATCCGCGCCAGTTCGTGACGGGCCAGCGTTCAGCTCACACACGTGATGAGGCTCAGGTGGCTGCCGAGCCGGCCAAGCTGAGCGAAGGCGGGCAAATGTTCGCCAATCGCCTACAAAAGAATTTGAAGCAGCTTGGCAAATGGGCGCGCAAGAGCGGCGTAGAGTGTTACCGCCTGTACGATGCCGACATGCCCGAATATGCCGTGGCCGTGGATCTATATCGTGACTGGGTGCATGTGCAGGAGTATGCGCCGCCGCGATCCATTGACCCGGAGAAAGCTCAGGCACGCTTGCTCGATGCCCTGGCGGCCATTCCTCAAGCGTTAAATGTCGACCCGAGCCATGTGGCAGTAAAGCGTCGGGAGCGGCAAACCGGCAAAAAGCAGTATGAGCGACAGGCCGTACAAGGGCAGTTCATGGAGGTCGAGGAGGGTGGCGCGAAGCTGTTGGTCAACCTGACCGACTACCTTGATACCGGTCTTTTCCTCGATCATCGACCGCTACGCCTGCGTATTCAGCAGGAAGCGGCGGGTAAGCGTTTCCTGAATCTGTTCTGCTATACCGGTGCGGCAACTGTTCATGCGGCTGTAGGGGGGGCACGAAACACCTTGAGCGTGGACCTGTCCAGAACTTATCTGGATTGGGCGCGGCGCAATCTGGCGTTGAACGGGTTTTCTGACAAGCACCGCCTTGAACAGGGCAACGTCATGGAATGGTTGGAGGCTGACCGGGGCGAGTACGATCTGATCTTTATCGATCCTCCGACGTTCTCCAATTCAAAACGGATGGAGGGAGTGTTCGATGTACAGCGCGATCATGTCGAGCTGATCGATATGGCAATGGCCCACTTGGCTAAAGGCGGTGTGCTTTATTTCTCCAATAACTTCCGCAAGTTTGAGCTTGATCCCGGTTTGGTCGCGCGGTATAGCACTGAAGAAATTACTGCTCAAACGCTAGATCCTGATTTTGCCCGTAATCCGAAGATCCATAGGGCCTGGAAAATTACGGCCCGGGTAAAAGGAGCTGCGGCGTGATCGGACTGTGATAGCTGTCATGAAGTAGAGTTTTTCATGAAACCCATGGGGTCGATACGTGTCGACCCCATGCGGATCTGGCCTCGGGTCCGTATTTACGGATTTCAAGGAGGCATGCTCGCTTCATGTTAGTTTCGCTCCAGGCGTTACGGGCTCTTGCGGCCTGGCTCGTAGTTTTTCACCACTTCATGCAGGTTTTCTTCGATTTCCACTCGGATTCATTAGCAGGGCATCTGCTTTCCACACGAGGACAGGTCGGGGTAGATATCTTTTTTGTTCTCAGCGGATTCGTCATTCATCTCTCGACGGCTGGGCGGTCCATGCCCGCGCTCCGGTTCATGATTAATCGCATTGCGCGTATCGTGCCGGCCTATTGGCTGTATACCGGTATTACTGCGTTGATCCTTTACTGCTCGGCCGATGTCATGCCTGTTTATGGCGTGGCGGCCAAGGAGCTGTTGTTCTCGCTGTTCTTTATTCCCAGCCAGAACCCAGGCGGATTTGGTCTTTATCCAACCTTGCCGGTGGGGTGGACGCTGAATTACGAAATGCTGTTTTACATAGTGTTAGCGGTATCGTTCAGGGCGCCGGAGCGGTGGCGTGTCTGGATCGTTGGAGCGCTGGTCATGGTAGTCAGTACAGGACTGGCAGACCGGCTCCGGCTAAGCCATTTCTACCGTAATCCGATCATCTACGAGTTTTTGCTCGGCATGGGCGTCGGAATTCTCTATCAGCGGGGCTGGATTCCCCGAAGTCTTCGTATGGCGCCTGTCCTGGCTGTCTTTGCCGTTACGATCATTCTGTTGTTTGATGCAGGTAATGCGTGGCGATTATTGGTCTGGGGTGTGCCGAGTGCGTTACTGATAGCCAGCTGTGTCGCCATGGAGCCGTTGTTTGCTGGCAACCGTATGCTGAAGGCCCTGGGAGACTGGTCCTATTCGGTCTATCTCATCCATGTAATCATCTTCTGGTTGGGTGACTATTGGTTGCATCAGCGGGCTGGCTTGAGTCCTTATGAAACGCTAGCTCTGTGCTTGCCGCTTATCCTGGTGTTGTCCTGGCTGAGTTTTGAATGGGTAGAGCGGCGTATGACCCGCACGGTCAAGGCTGCTTTCGAGGCTATCCCGGCCAGGCTTGCCGGGATATTGGTTCGGCCGCGTTGATCAGCGCCAGGCGGCCCGCTCGCGGTCAGTGAGGTCGGGAACGACGCTCATGCCTTCATAGGCCGAGTGCTGGGCCGCTTCGATGATGCTCATCAGCGCGCAGCCTTGAGCTGGAGATACCGGGTTCTCGGCTTCACCGCGCAAAGCCCTCAGTAATAGGCGGTAGTATTGCGCATGATCTCCGGCGGGGACCGGGATTGCCGTAGAGGTGCCGTCTCCATCGAAAAACACCGCTGGATCAGGATCAATTCCCCAGCCTGGGGCGCCTGGTTGAGTTCCCTGGCGCAGGGCATCCTCCTGCCGGTCGGCTCCTTGCTTGAGTATGCTTCCGCGGCTGCCTTGTAATAGAAAACGCGGTGCGCCGCCTGCGCTAAGCATCCCTGCCTGGAGAATGGCTTGGGTGCGTCCGTAATCCAGTACGACATGAAACCAATCGTCTGTTTGGGCGCCTTGGCGTTGTTTCAAAAGATGAGCTGTTACTCGGTGCGGTATGCCAAACAGGCAAAGGGCCTGGTCGGCCAGATGCGGGCCTAGGTCATACCAAAGCCCACTGCCTGGCTCGCTGCTTTCACGCCAGCGCTGCCGCACTTCTGGTCGGAAGCGTTCGATACGTGATTCATAAACAACTACATCACCCAGCGTGCCGCTCTCGATTATGTTTCGGACGCCTAGAAAATCGCTATCCCAACGACGATTCTGAAACACGGACAGTAGTTGTCCCGTACTGTCTGCCAGGCGAGACAAGTGTCGTGCCTCGGTCAGCGTTAGGGTAAACGGCTTGTCTACTACAACGTGCTTGCCGGCCCGCAAGGCCGCTTCGGCCAGCGGCGCATGACTGCTGTTAGGGGTCGCAAGTACAACGAGATCGACATCTGGATGGCTTACGGCAGCTTTATAGTCTTCCAATACCGTAACGTCCGGAAAGCAAGCATGGACTTTAGCGGCTTGGCGCGAGGCTATATGGGTTAACCGAAAGCCTTCAACGCTGCGAATGAGCGGAGCGTGAAAGATTTCACCTACAAATCCGAAACCAATCAGGGCAACGCGGACAGGAGTTGAACTAGACATAGGGATGAAGGGTAGGCAGTAAAAGAACAAGCAGTATACCGGGGAGGGCTGAGCGGTAAGCGCCAAGTTAAGAAAGTCGCGAGGGTAAAACAGCATCCCCCGCGACAAGGTGGGAGAGCTTTACTATTCCTTGCCTAATGCTGCTTGTTTGGCTAAAAACTCGTCCTGGATCAGCGAGTCGGTGAATTCTTGGGAATCTTCCAGATTGATTGGGTCATCTAGGTGGCCGGTCGAGGTGACCTTGGCGTCCAGTTTCCCTGTAAGGTGTTCCAACGCATGACGCATCTTTTCAGCAGCGCCATCGACAGCAAGATCGAGTGCTTCAGCTTTGTGAGACACTGAGAGCGAGCGGTACCCCTTTGGACGTGCTTCGATCTGGCAGCGCTTGTCTTCGGCACCGGACTTCTGCGCGTTTTCGTCACTAACGTGGATTTCCACGCGGGTCAGCAGATCCTCGAAACGCTCAAGACGCTCTACAACTGCCGAGCCTACCCATTCCTGCAGTTCGGCACTGCCTTCGATCTGATTAAAATTCACTTGGACTTGCATACAACTTCCTCGCTTTTGGACGTGCCTGTTCGTTCGACGAACCTTTTGAGGCAGAGGTTCATCGTTTGGAGACTAACGGCCATACGAGATTCAGCCATACAGCCTGGTAATTTCCTGGCGATAGCGATGGTAGACGTGTTTATAAACGCTGACCCGTTGTGCTTCTGGATACGTCTGGCTTGCTCCACTCAGGCGAACACACCGGTTGCTGAGCGCTTCGAGTGTTTCATTGCGACCGGTGTGGCGAGCATGGCACCAAGCCGCTTGGATCGCTCCACCCAAGGCAGCCGCTTCGGTCTGCTCGGTACTAACGACAGGAGTATCCATGACATCTGCAACCAGTTTTCGCCAGACCGGGCTCTTGGCACCTCCACCAATCAGACGGATAGCATCGCTTCGCAGTCCGGTCTCGCGTAACAGGTCGAGTCCATACCGCAGGCCAAACGTCACGCCCTCTACAACTGCCCTGCATAGGTTGGCTCGGCTCAGGTTGGCCGCTGTTAGCCCCAGGATAGACGCCGTTGCCGTCGGTAGCGCGGGGACACGTTCGCCATTGAGAAACGGCAGCATGACTACCCCTTCAGCACCTATCGGGGCTTGATCTACCAGCTGGTTGAAGGTATCCAGATCCAGTGCCAGCAGCTCGCGAATGCTATTGCTGGCATTCGTCAGGTTCATGGTGCAAATGAGTGGCAGCCAGCCGCCGGTTGACGAGCAAAAAGTTGCTACAGCAGCGTGTGGGCTGACGCGCGCCTGGTTCGAGTAGGCGTAGACAGTTCCCGATGTGCCCAGGCTCATGGTAATGACACCTTCCTGGCTATTGCCCGTGCCAATAGCACCCATCATGTTGTCGCCACCACCGCTGGAAACCAGTACGTTGGTACTGAGGCCCAGCCGGGCTGCAATGTCCGGACGCACAATGCCGACAGGCTCATGGGCGTATATCAGTTCGGGGAGAGCACGGACCAAGCGGCCGCTGGGGTCGATGTGGTTCAGCAGGTCGTGGTCCCAATCACGGGTGCGTACATTGAAGTAGCCGGTGCCGGAAGCATCGCCATACTCGGTGCAGCAGCGGCCCGTCAGCCAATAGTTGAGGTAGTCGTGCGGCAGCAGGATGTGAGCGATCCGGGAAAATACCTCCGGGTGCTGCTCCTTGGTCCAGAGCAGCTTTGACACGGTGTAGCCGGGCGCTATGACAATGCCCAGGCGCTCCAACGAGCCTGCCGGGCCTCCCAAGTAATCCAGCAGGCGTTCGTTTTCAGGCGTGGACTCGGTATCACACCAGAGCTTGGCGGGCCGCAAGATCTCACCCTCTGCATCGAGTAGGACAAGCCCGTGCTGCTGGCCTGAAATACCTACTCCCTGAATAGTCTTTCCTGTAATACCAGCCCTTGTTAGTGCTTCCTGAACGGCACCCTCGAGTGCCGTTATCCAGTGTGCAGGAGACTGCTCGCGGCGACCGTTAGGGCCGCTGGTAAGATCATGGGAAGCCGAGCCTTCGCCAAGTACGCGGCCGGATTGGGCATCCAGCACGATGGCCTTGGTGCCTTGAGTACCGCAATCGATGCCTAGATACATAACTGCCTCACCGGGACTGTGGGGTTCTCTATGAGAGGTTCTGTACTTGCGGAAGGTACGAGTTCTTTCTACTGCTTGCTGCTTTAAAAAAGGTGCCAAGGCAGGACCGCTCAGATAGAGCTGTAGGGGCAAAGCCGCCCCGCCGATTTAGGGCAGCAGAGGTTTGCCCCTAAGCTTTACAGGGTAAAAATTACCTCCAGGCGCACGATCCCTTACCCTACGTTGACCCTAATGGGTGTTCTCTAATAGTGCTGCCAAAGTCTTTTCGACGCCTAGGGTTTGTAAGTTGCGCAGGTTTTTTTCGAACGACGCGACAAAGGCAGCGGAGCGGGGAATGGCCGTTCCGAAGATTTCCTCTACACCCAGGACGCGTTCAGCGATCCGGTGATCCTCGCTGACAAGTGACTGGCAAAACGCTGCGCGTGGGTCTGGAATATGATAGTGCTCGCCACGCTCGTCCACGCCCTTGAGATAAAGCGCCCAGGCCGCGACTACCAGCGAGGCGCGATCCAGATTGCGGCCATCGGCGATCAGTTGGTTGATCGTGGGCACGGTGAACTTGGGAAACTTTGAAGAGCCATCTGAGCAGACGCGTTCGAGCTGATCGGCAATGGCCTTGTTGGAGAAGCGCTGGATAAGCGTGTCCTTGTAGGCTTGGAGGTCAATACCAGGCACAGGCGCTAATTGGGGTGTGACGTCTTTGTCCATATAAGCGCGGATATAGCTGACAAATAACGGATCGCTCATCGTCTCGTGAACGAATCGGTAACCCTTCAGATAACCCAGGTAGGTCAGAGCCAGATGACTGCCGTTAAGCAGCTTGATCTTCATCTCCTCATAGGGTGTAACGTCATCGGTAAACTGCACGCCAACCTTTTCCCAGGCTGGGCGACCAGTGACAAACTTATCTTCCAATACCCATTGCAGAAAGGGTTCGCAGACCACAGGCCAGGCGTCTTCAATGCCGTAGCGGTCCTTTAGCTGATGCTTATGTGCTGCGCTGGTCATGGGCGTGATACGGTCCACCATGGCGTTGGGAAAGGTTGCGTTCTGGTCGATCCAGTCGGCCAGCTCCTTATCCATCAACCGAGCAAAGGACAGCAGGGCCTTGCGGGTAACGGCGCCGTTATGGGGAAGGTTGTCGCAGGACATAACCGTGAAGGGCGGTAGGCCTTCGCAGCGGCGCTTGGACAGGGCTGCCAACAAAAAGCCGAACACACTATGTGGCTCGTCAGGGTGCTCAAGGTCATGCTGGATAATGGGCAGATCGGCATTGAATTCACCGGTACTGTCGTCTATGCAATAGCCGCCTTCGGTAATGGTCAGTGAGACGATGCGAATATCATGATGGGCCAGCTTGTCGATCAATGCCTGAGCGCCATCCTCCGCGAGAATCATGCCGCTAATGGCGCCAACGATTCGAACCTCCAGATCGGGTGTGTCGCCCAGTTCGAACAGGGTATAGAGGTAGTCCTGTTCGGCCAGGGTATCGCGCATGGCTTTATCCTCGGCGCGCAGGCCTACGCCGCAAATGGACCAGTCGAGCGCTTCGCCATGGTTGAGCAGGGCCTCGGTGTAGATGGCCTGGTGGGCACGATGAAACCCGCCAACACCGATATGCACGATGCCCTGACGAATCTGGCAGGGTTCATAGGTTGGCTTTGCAATGGGCGCTTCAAAGCGGCTAAGGGTTTGACGATTGAGCTTCATTCTTTTCTCCTGAGCAGCCCTTGGCTGCGCAATAGGCAGTCAGGCGGCTTGTTGCAGCACACGGCTTACAGCGTAGCCTCTCGTATCGAAGAGGTGGCAGTGGCTGATATCCAGGGCTAGCTTCAGGGACTCGCCATAGGCCGCGGCAAAGTCGCCAGGAACACGAACCGTCAGCGGCTCGTCTGAGGCCGTTACCATGTGGCAATAGGTGTCGCTGCCCAAGCGCTCGGTCACGTCGGTGGTTACTGGTAACTGGCCGTTTGGGTCGATAACCAGGTGTTCGGGTCGGATACCAAGCGTAACCTCACTGCCTACCGCAAGCTGGCTGCCCTCGAAAGGCAGGCGCAGGCGGGGCCCTGCGGCCAGCTCAATGTCTGTTGCTGTAGAGCTGGTCTGCACCACCCGGGCCTTGAGAAATCCCATCTTGGGGGTTCCCAAAAAGCCGGCTACAAACAGGTTGGCCGGTTGATGATAGAGTTCGAGTGGTGAGCCTATCTGCTCGATACGTCCGGCATTAAGAACCACAACCTTGGTCGCCAGGGTCATGGCTTCTACCTGATCGTGGGTCACGTAGATCATTGTGGCCTTGAGTTCCTGATGCAGACGAGCCAGTTCCAGGCGCATTTGCACCCGTAGCGCTGCATCAAGATTAGACAGCGGCTCGTCAAACAAAAAGATCTTGGGGTGCCGCACGATCGCCCGGCCAATGGCAACGCGCTGGCGCTGACCGCCGGAGAGCTGACGCGGTTTACGGTCGAGCAGATGACCCAGTTCAAGAATACGTGCGGCTTCCTCTACCTTCCGGTCCACCTCGCGCTTGGCAATGCCAGCCAGATCCAGCGCAAACGACATATTCTTGCGTACCGTCATGTGCGGGTAGAGCGCATAGGTCTGAAAGACCATGGCCAGGTCGCGCTTGGCCGGGCTGATCTCGGTAATGTCGCGTCCATCAAGTTCCAGGGTGCCGCTGGTCACGTCTTCAAGCCCGGCAATCAGCCGCAGCAGAGTGGACTTGCCGCAGCCGGAGGGACCAACAAACACCACGAATTCACGATCGTGGATGTCCAGGTCGATCCCCTTGATGATTTCAATGGTGTCAAAGCCCTTGCGCAGGTTACGAATTTTTAGGGTAGCCATTGAGCAATCCTCTTATTGTTATTTCACGGCGCCAAAGGACAGGCCGCGGACCAGCTGTTTTTGACTGATCCAGCCAAACAGCAGAATCGGTGCGCAGGCCAGTGTTGAGACGGCAGACAGCTTGGCCCAGAACAATCCTTCGGGGCTGGAATAGGACGCGATCAGCGCCGTTAGCGGCGCAGCATTGGATGAGGTCAGGTTGAGCGACCAGAACGCTTCGTTCCAGCAGAGGATCAGGGACAGCAGGGCCGTGGAGGCAAGCCCTCCCTTGCTGATTGGCAGCAGGACCCGAACGATCTCCTGAAGCGTAGTAGCACCATCCAGACGGGCGGCTTCAAGAATGTCCTTTGGGATGTCCTTGAAGTAGGTGTAAACCATCCAGACCATAATGGGCAGATTGATCAACGTATAGATAATGATCAGGCCAAGGCGTGTATCAAGCAGGCCCAGGCTTTTGGCCATAAGGTAGATGGGCATCAGCACGCCTACGGCTGGCAGCATCTTGGTGGATAGCATCCACAGCAGCGTCTGTTTGGTCAGGCGTGTTTCAAAAAAGGCCATGGAATAAGCGGCCGGAACCGCCAGCAACAGGCCAATAATCGTTGCGCCAAACGAGATGGTTACCGAGTTCCAGGCAAACTTGAAGTAGTCGCTACGCTCCTGAATGTGCAGGTAGTTTTCCAGCGTGGGCGTAAAAATAAACTGCGGTGGCGTGGCAAAGGCGTCGATCTCGGTCTTGAAGCTGGTCAGCAGCATCCAGAAAATCGGGAAAAACAAGAGCAGGGCGATGGCCCAGGCCAGTGTGCCAAGCAGCACGCTTTGTAGGCGACGGGATTGTTTGAGCGTCATCATGGCGTGATCCTCAGGCCTTGTCCGTCAGGTTTTTGCCCAACATCCGTACCAGGATGATGGCCGCAATGTTGGCAATCACAACGGCAATCAGGCCGCCTGCCGACGCCATGCCCACGTCGAATTGCAGTAGAGCCTGGGTGTAGATCAGATAGGCCAGGTTGGTTGAGGCAAAACCGGGGCCGCCATTGGTAGTCGTAAAGATCTCGGCAAAGACCGACAGCAGAAAGATGGTCTCGATCATGACCACCACGGCAATGGGACGGGCCAGATGAGGTAGCGTCAGGTGCCAAAAGATGGCCAGGGGTCCGGCACCGTCCAGGCGGGCGGCTTCCTTTTGCTCCTGGTCAAGCGACTGCATGGCAGTCATCAGGATCAGGATGGCAAACGGCAACCACTGCCAGGATACGATCAGGATGATGGATAACAGCGGATGGGTAGCCAGCCAATCTACTGGCTGTGCGCCAAAAAACTTCCAAACCGCGGCAAGAATGCCGGAGACCGGATGGAAGATCAGATTTTTCCAGATCAGCGCACTAACGGTAGGCATGATAAAGAAGGGCGAGATCAGCAGTACCCGAACGATACCGCGCCCCCAAAACTCAGTAGCTTCCAGCAGCGCGGAGATGAGTACGCCAAGCACGACGCTAATCAGCAGTACGCTACCAACCAGCAGTACCGTATTGGTCATGCCGGGCATAAAACCAGTATCGGTAACGAAGTACTCAAAGTTTTCCAGGCCGACAAAATCGTTTTCGCCGGGATAGAGCAGGTTATAGCGAATCAGTGAGAAGTAGACGGTCATGCCCAGCGGCACGATCATCCAGAGCAGGAGCAGCGCAACCGAAGGGCTGACCAAGAGCCAGCCAGGGCTCTTGCGCCGGTGCGGGTGCGCCGGGTGGGTTTGGTTGGGCAGCGAAGTGGGCGCTGTGCTTTTGAGTGTCGTGGCGTTCATAGAGCGCTCCGAATGATTCCAGCGATAGCCGGCCTGAGTTGCGTCCCTGACCGTGATAAACGGCCATAGACAAGGCTGGCTCAGGCATGAAAAGGGGAGGCGGGAGCGGCCCGCCCCATAGATTTTACTTCGGATAACCCGCCCGCTTCATTTCGCGAAGAGTGGACTGCTGGGCTGCTTGCAAGGCTTGCTGTACCGGCATCTGGCCGGTCAGGGCTGCTGCAAACAGTTTGCCGACCGAGGTCCCGATCGCCTGGAATTCGGGAATGGTCACGTACTGGATACCCACGTAGGGCACCGGCTTGGCCGAGGGGTGGGCGGGGTCGGCTTTTTCCAGCATGGCCAAAGAAACCTTGGCAAACGGGGCAGCTTGCAGGTAGGCATCGCTGTAAGTGGACTTGCGCGTACCCGGCGGTACGTTGGCGATACCGTCTTTCTCGGCTACAAGTTGGGCATATTGTTGAGAGGTTGCCCATGTCACAAATGACTGTGCGGCTTGCTTGTGCTTGGAACTAGTGGGAACGGCCAGCGACCAGGCATACAGCCAGGAGGAGCCTTTATCGGTAACCTGGGTAGGCGAGGTGGCGAATCCTACATGATCGGCCACCTTGCTCTGCGATTTATCGATAGTAAAGGAACCGGCCACGCTGGCATCGACCCAGAGGGCGCATTTACCGCTGTTGAACAGCGCCAGGGTTTCGTTGAACCCGTTGCTGGAGGCGCCAGGGGGACCGTATTTCTTCATGGTATCGACATAGAACGTAGCTGCCTTGGTCCATTCCGGGCCGGTGAATTCAGGTTGCCATTGTTCATCGAACCAGCGTGCGCCATAGGCGTTGGCCATCGTTGAGATGATCCCCATGTTTTCGCCCCAGCCCGCCTTGCCACGCAGGCAGATGCCGTACTGGTCCTTGTCAGGCTGGTGTAGTTTCGCAGCAAACTCACCAAGCTGTTCCCAGGTAGGATTCTCGGGCATAGTCAGGCCGGCCTGCTGAAACAGGTCGGTACGGTAATAGGTGATGGAGCTTTCGGCATAGAAGGGGAGCGCATACAGCGTGCCGTTGACGGACAGTCCTTCACGTACGGAAGGAAAGAGATCATCGACGCCGTAATCGCTGGGCAGATCCTTCATCGGCTCCAGCCAGCCCTTGGCGCCCCAGAGGCCTGTTTCGTACATGCCGATGGTCAAGACGTCGAATTGTCCGCCTTGGGTGGCAATATCGGTAGTCAGACGTTGACGAAGAACGTTTTCTTCCAGCACGACCCAGTTGAGTGATATGCCCGGGTTCTGTTCCTCAAACGTCTTGGACAGCCGCTGCATACGAATCATGTCACTGTTATTGACCGTGGCGATGGTAATCGTCTCGGCGTGAACGAGCGTAGCGGTACACAGGCCAGCCATAGCGAAAAACGCTTTGTAGATAGCTTTCATGGCGCACTCCCTTCCGTGCCAGGTGACGGAAGCTTTTATTGTTGTTGTGCTCCCAGACAGCGAAACGGGGAGAGAGGGGATCACATCGATTACAGCCTGCTACCTGAAAACAGACAAATGCACCAACGCACATGGACCGATACTTTTTTGCACTCATGAACCGGTGCGCTTGTATAGCTTTAAGAATAGAACAGGCTTTGACCTGCCTTCTTGAGGCATAGTCCAGCCCTGGAGCCAGGGCAGGAAAGCATTACCGCCGCAGTACGGAGCTGACTTTAGAACAATACGAGTCAGGCGTTTTGCTCTGTAAGGCGTCTGGCTGTCAGGCGACGATAATGGGATGGGGTCATGCCCTTGATCTGTTGAAAGCGGCGATTGAAGTTCGAAATGTTGTTGAAGCCTGATTCGAAGCAGATATCGGTCACGGCTTTTTTGCTTTGCGACAGCAATTCGCACGACTTGCTGATTCGCAGGCTATTAACGAATTCTACAAAGCAGCGGCCAGTGGCCTTACGAAAGAAGCGTGAGAAGTAAGTAGGTGTCATGCTTAGATGGTCGGCGGCTTCTTCGAGAGTCAGATCGCTGGCATAGCGCTCGAAGATGAAGTTGACGGCCTTGTTGGTGCGGTCCAGGGTGTGCTCGTCGTCATCGGAGCGGATCAGGGCACCACATAGCAAGTGATAGTCCTCGCACCCCGCCAGCAACTCCATCAGTACGAAGAAGTGTCCCAGGCGAGTGACCCCTCGAGTGCCGGCAATGAAATGTAACAATTCAGTGGTGCGTTGAATTGTATGTGGGCACTTGAATTCGATGCCGTACCGGGCCCGTTCGAGCAGTGGGTTGAGTGAGAGCAATTCGGGAAAGACCGCAGCCGCATTCTCCAGGGTTTCGTCCGTGAAATTGACCAGCATGTCCCGCTTGCTGACGATTTCACCCTCCGTTACCTGGCTGATCCAGTTATGCGGAAGATTAGGGCCGGTTAGAAACAGGCTGTACGGATAAAAGGGGCCAATGTAGTCACCAATAAAGGCTGTGCCTGAACTGGCCACGATCAGGTGCAGCTCGTATTCCTTGTGAAAATGCCAACGGACCAGGGGGCAGGGGAAGCCGTGCTCACGGTAGATCACTGAATGTCCGTTAAGATCATCCATCAGTTCGTAAGAAGGGTCGCTTTTACGCAAGGGTCGAGTCATGTCCGGGTCCGTGTGGGTGTCATGATGCGGAAAAGGCCCTTACAGAATAATCAGCCTTCCAGCCTTTGTCTGGTGTTTAACATTGGGGCAGGCGCACAGCCAATCACTGGGGCAGGTTGCAAGATGATCATGCGGGGAATACTCCAAGGGAAGCTCGTTCTCTAGTGGGGCAGAGGCCAGCCTTTTGCTACCGTATTGCCCTTACGGCACTCACCATTATTAGAAAGTAGCTTATGAATACGTATTGGACTGCCCTGTTAGACGGGCTCAGGCATTATCCCGAAATCTATACTCTGATGAGCCTGGCCTTGCTCATATTGGCAGCCTGGCTCTGTAACTGGATTGTAAAACGCATCCTCGTCAGGGGCGTGTATCGCCTCCTTAGCGGTACTTCGTCGGGATTGGTCAGGGAGATGGCCGATTCACCTTTAATCGCACGACTGGCCAATATCGTACCGGCGTTAATCCTGTCGAATGGCATTGTGGCGATACCTGGTCTGCCGGCAGCAATGGTGACGGTCGTTGGTAACGTCTGCAGTGCCTTTATCATCCTGACCATGATCCTGGCCATCAGTAACCTGCTCGATATTGTCAACACGCTGTATCAGCGTCGACCCGACGCACGATTCAGGCCCATCAAGGGCTATCTTCAGGTTTTGAAGATCGGGATGTTCAGCCTTGCCACCATTCTGATCATCGCAGCCTTGATCGATCGATCACCCCTGATTCTGCTTTCCGGTCTGGGTGCGATGGCCGCCGTGTTGCTGTTGATCTTTCAGGACACCCTGCTCTCGCTGGTGGCGAGCGTACAGATCTCGTCGGGCGATATCGTGCGGATCGGTGACTGGATCGAAATGCCTCAGCTCAACGCCAGCGGCGACGTCATCGATATCGCCCTGCATACGGTCAAGGTGCAGAACTTCGACAAGACCATCACCACCATTCCGACCAAACGCTTCATCTCTGATGCCTTCAAGAACTACCGGGGCATGCAGGAATCCGGCGGGCGGCGGATCAAGCGGTCACTGTATCTGGATCAGCAGAGCGTACATTTCATCGACGGTGACGAGTATCGTCATCTGCATCGGTTTAGCCTGTTAACGGACTACCTGGACGATAAGCAGCGGGAGCTAAAGGAGTGGAACGATAAACTGGCCGAGCGCGGCCAGGAACCGGTCAATACCCGCCGCATCACTAACCTGGGTACATTCCGCGTCTACGTTGAGCGCTACCTGTGCAGTCATCCTGGCATCCGTCAGGATATGACCCTCCTGGTGCGGCAGCTCGACCCAACCTCAAGCGGGCTGCCACTGGAAATCTACTGTTTCACCAATACAGTGGTCTGGGCACAGTACGAAAATATTCAATCGGATATTTTCGACCATCTCTTTGCCATCCTGCCCGAGTTCGGCCTGCGTATTTACCAACAACCCAGTGGAGCGGATATGCGTGCCTGGCAGGCGCTCAAGCAGCCGATCAATACAGTGACTTCGCTTGACGAGGGGCATTTGCCAATGCGATGAGGGTGCAAACTGTCAGGCGGTAGAAACGGCAAGCTGACGCTTACCTTGGAACAAAGACTCTTGATAAGGTCAGCAGTTACTCACTAGCCGTCTCGCTGGGATACACGATGACTGCCGCTCTCAGCTTGTTTTTGCCAAAACGGCTGAGCCTGTCGAATTCAGCGTGGCTGACTGGAATATGCTGGCAATCCAGCTCGCGCCGATGCTGGCTGTGGTCGACATCCGGATCATGAAAATAGATGAATTCTTCATCACACCCGGTGACCAGTATCCAGTGTGGCCCCTTGCTTTGGACGAGGCGGAAACTGCTGATCAGCACTAGGGGTAGGCCGCCTCTGGCCAGGACTGCGGGAATATCCAGTTTTGTGCGAATGAGACGTTCGATGTCGCTCTGCTTGATCTCGCGGCTAAAGTCCTCGTGCACCAAGCGCATTACTTCTTTTTTTTCCTCGCTGCGTACGCCCTCAAGAAACAGGGGGCCTCGAGTGTTAACTTGCATGTGCACGCGAAAGCCGCGTCGCCTGGCTGCGAGCTCCAGGCCATGTGGCCCGCAACCCCCGTGGCCGGCGGTCATGTAAATCGTAGTCGCCTCGCGCCACAAGCGCAGCTCTTCCCAGCGCTCAAGAGCGCGCCCGGGTTCCAGCGCGCCCATGGCCATGAGCAGCGAGGCGGGGCCGCAGGTGAAGTCCGTGGTCTGGCGATAAAAAGGTACTTGGCGCAACTGACCTTCACTGGGTTGGCGGATCCGCTTCTCAAAGCGAAGAGCTTGGCTGTGATCCTCGTAATAATCATTGATGGTAGCGAAAGGTAAATAACCGTTGCGCTCATAAAGGGCAATGGCAGCGGCATTGTCGGGCCGCACCTCTAGTCGCATATAAGCACAGTCACGCTCCACGGCAGTGTCCTCTGCAGCATCCAGCAGGCGCTGGGCGAGCTTCTGGCCACGGGCCTTAGGGGCGATAGCAATGGAGTAAAGCCTGGCCAGCGACGTGTTCTGATGAAACAGCACAAGAATATAGCCCATAAGCGTCCCGATGCTTCCGACCAGAATCAGCGAAGCGTTGGCGCGGGTTACGTAAGATCTGTCTAGGCATGTTGGTATACGTACCTCGACACTTTGACAGGCGCCAGAGGCGTAGACTCCCGAGGCGATCATCTGCATCAAGGAGGTGTTGTGAGCAAGCTGTATATCATTGTCGAGCGCAAGGAGGATTGGTCATCCTATTATCCTAGTGAGGACGTTATTACGGCTCAGGACTACCTTGAGCAGGCGAATGAGCAAGACAATGGCAAGCGGGTTCAGGTAATCAATCTGTGCCGCAACCAGAAGTACCTTGGGCACGGCTATTACTGTTCGCTGCTGACCGAGTCCCGTGGGCATAAAGTTATTCCCTCCGTGCGTACCCTGAGCGAGCTCTCACGTAAATCCATTTATAACCTGGCTCTGGAAGACCTCGATAAGCTCTTGAGCAAGGCTCTTAAAGGGCATCCTTACAGCAGTGCAGACAGTTTTACCCTGACGCTTTATTTTGGCCGGACCGATATCGAAGCCTTGCAGGATCTGGCACGGCAATTATTCGAGGCGTTTCCAAGTCCGCTGCTGCTGGTGGATTTTCGGCGCAACCGCGAGGGTTGGCATATTGGTGGCGTCAAGCTAGGGGCGATCCATAAGCTGCGTGAGGAACAGGAAGACCTGTTTGCCAATGCACTGGACGGCTTCAGCCGCCAGGTGTGGCTCAAGCCGCGAGTTCGAGAGAAATACCGCTTCGAAATGGCGATCCTCCATGATCCTAAGGAGGATTTTCCAGCGTCTGATGCCAAGGCGCTGAAGAGTTTTGTGCGTATTGGTAATCGGCTTGGGATCGATGTGGAGCTGATCGAGAAAAAGGATTACTCGCGTCTTGCCGAGTTCGATGCTCTCTTCATCCGGGAGACTACGGCCATTGACCATCATACCTATCGCTTTGCCAAGAAAGCTGAAAGCGAAGGGCTTGTGGTCATGGATGATCCGCGTTCCATCCTGCGCTGTACCAACAAGGTTTATCTGGCGGATCTGCTCAAGGCACACAAACTGGATATGCCCAAAATTGAGATTCTTTATAAGGAGAATGCCGCCCAGTTAAGCACTGTGGCTCAGCGACTGGGGTTCCCGTTGGTACTCAAGATTCCAGACGGCTCGTTTTCTCGAGGCGTCATCAAGGTTTCGAATCAGGAGGAGCTCACCAAAGCTAGTACCGAATTATTTGAACGCTCGGTGTTGCTGCTGGCGCAGGAGTTTTTCTATACCGAATACGACTGGCGCATTGGCGTGCTCAATCAGGAGCCTATCTTTGCCTGTCAGTATTTCATGTCGAAAGGGCATTGGCAGATCTACGACCATAGTGCTGGCGCTGCGGAGATCAGTGGCGATTTCCGTACCGTACCGATCCAAGAAGCACCGCACGAAATTGTCGAGTTGGCTGTACGTACCGCCAATCTGATTGGCGACGGGCTCTATGGCGTGGACCTCAAGCAGGCGGGGGATCGACTGGCCGTCATCGAAGTAAATGACAATCCGAACATCGACTCGGGAATTGAGGACGCAATTCTTAGGGATGATCTCTACGCGCTGGTGCTAGAAGAGTTCATCCGCCGGTTAGAGCTCCAGCGTAACGGCCAGCGCTGGTAGCTTCGTCCTGGTCATATATCATGCACGTCACAGGTTTACCGTTGTAATAATCGATGCCGCTATCGTGTTGTCCCGCTGTGTAGCAGCACGCTACTTCTCACTGCAGCACAGTCCAGATCAACAGCCCCGCTTCAAATAGACAGAACGCTACCAGGCACACCATGGTGAATTTCAGGCCAGCATCGTCACGCTTGTAGGCAGCAATACGCTCTTCCAGTTTGAAAATAGTAAGGTCACGTTCGTGCAAGCCTTTATCGGCCTGCTCCAGCATGCTGCCGACATCAAGCAGAGACAGCACCTGAACCTTGTCTGTATTCCACTCGTCGCTCAGTTCGCTGGCCTTGGCAGCGCTGTAATGGGCTTTCAAGTGTTGGCCTTCGGCATAGGTCAAAGTAAAACCCTGCTTCTCGACAACATGATCACGGCGCTTGCGCATCTCCTCGACGAAGCCATCACGGGCCGGTAGCTCCATGCCGAGAACATGGTAATGGCCCCATTTCGACTTGGCCCAGGCGATCCCCTGAGCCAGCAGAAAACGGCCAAGCCCACGGTTTGAAGGCTCTACCTGAAGTAATCCGCTGTCGAGCGTGCCGGGGTCTGCCGTGAAACGGATTTCCTTCTTGCCGTGGTCTGCCCACACATTGAGAAAGTTATGCTCGCGATGAACCCGCTGCCCGGGCAGCTGCACGCTGAGGGATAGCACGCTGAGGTCTTCGCCGTGGCGCTCGGCCTTGCCCAGTTGAACGAAGCGCAACGGGCGCTGGCCCGTCATACGGTCGGTCGGCAAAGGAGCGAGGCGCAGTAGAAAGTGATGATCGGGGGTAAGGTCAGCCCATGGGTGGGTCTCGGCCTTCTCCTCGACGGGGGTCGGTTGTTCAGTATCAGTTTCGTTCATCGCAGCCATCCTGGTTTACCACTGCGTAGCGGAATGGGTCGATAGCTGTATCGACCGATTCAGGAGGGACTGGAGACCTGGGCGCGAATGAATTTTACGATGCGATCAATAAGCTCGCCTGCCAGGGGCAGGTTAGCATCGTTATAAGTGGGCAGCTGGGCTTCTGCGCTGGCCGGAACGATGCGTAACATGTGGTTCATGCCGGGAATAAGCGCAAGCTCTGCTTCAGGCCGGGCCCGTTTGAGCGCCTCGGCATCCTTTATTTCTACCTGTATATCGTGCTCCCCTTGAATGATCAGTGCCGGTGCCTTGACCTGAGCAAAGGCGTGTGCCGGGTTCTGACGGAAAAGGGTTATCAGATAGGGTTGTACGCTAGGTCTGAACAGTACCATCAGGGGCTCTGGCACAGCCAATTGCAACTGACCTTTTTCCAGCTGGCTCATAATCCATTGGCTGCTTGAAAATAGGGGCTGCGGGAGTTTCGAGGCCAGCTGTTCGCGTAATACATCTCCAATCGGGCGTCCACTTCCGGCTATGGTGATCAGTGCATCGGCATTCGCGTCGTTTGCTGCCAGGCTCGCAATCAGGGCGCCTTCGCTGTGACCGATCAAAATCAGCTTCGAAAAGCGCGGATCGTGACGTAGCAGGTTCGACCAAGCCACCACATCGGCCACATAGCGTTGCACACTCAGGTCTTCCTCTCGCGGCGTGGCGGCCTTGCTTTGTGCTACGCCGCGCTTGTCATAGCGCACGCTTGCGATGCCTTGCTCTGCTAGAGCTTCGGCAAGGCGTTTGAGGGCGAAGTTATGCGCCATTGGATTGTTGCCGTCGCGATCGGTTGGCCCTGAGCCTGGAACAATGAGCGCTACAGGCTGAGGCTGCTGGCTTTCCGGCATAACCAGACTGCCATAAAGAGTGCCGCTCCCAGTATCCAACTGAATAGGGCGGTAGAGGAGAGGGTTGGACGCTGCGAACGCAGACCAAGTACAGAGCAGGCAGAGCAGGGCGAACAAACGTAACATCGATAACACTCGTGACTTCAGGAAGCGCTACACGGCCAAGTGCTAGCGTATTCGTTGGACGCAGCGTAACGGACAGGGTTCGAAAGATGAACTCGTCAGCACCAACGGTTATACTTTTCAGCTTTCCTGTACAGGTGCCAGACAGGCACTCGTCCATCGATCCTGCGGAGCTTGCGACATGTCCGGCAATACCTTTGGCACGCTGTTCACCGTCACCACTGCTGGCGAAAGCCATGGCCCGGCCCTGGTCGCCATTGTGGATGGATGTCCACCCGGCCTGCCACTGACCACGGCAGACCTGCAGTATGATCTGGACCGCCGCAAACCGGGTACCAGCCGGCACACCACCCAGCGTCAGGAGCCGGACGAGGTCGAAATCCTATCGGGTGTTTTCGAGGGTATAACCACCGGAACCCCAATTGGCTTGCTGATTCGCAATACCGATCAGAAATCCAAGGATTACTCAGCCATTAAGGACCTGTTCCGCCCGGCCCATGCGGATTACACCTACCACCACAAATATGGTGTACGCGATTACCGGGGCGGTGGTCGCAGTTCGGCGCGGGAAACCGCCATGCGGGTAGCAGCTGGTGCTATTGCCAAGAAATACCTGGCCACGCAAGGCATTCGTATCCGGGGCTATATGAGTCAACTGGGGCCGATTGAAATCCCGTTCAAAACATGGGACAGCGTCGAGCAGAATGCCTTCTTTTGCCCTGATCCAGACAAAGTGCCCGAGCTCGAGGCCTATATGGACCAGCTGCGTCGTGATCAGGATTCGGTCGGAGCACGTATTACTCTTGTAGCCGATGGCGTTCCGCCAGGGCTTGGTGAGCCCATTTTTGATCGTCTGGATGCTGAGCTGGCCTACGCGCTGATGAGCGTCAATGCTGTCAAGGGCGTCGAGATTGGTGCCGGCTTCGCCAGCATTGCCCAGCGGGGCACTGAGCATCGTGATGAGCTGACTCCGGAAGGGTTCTTGAGCAACAATGCAGGCGGCGTCTTGGGCGGGATTTCATCGGGGCAGCCTGTCGTGGCGCACCTGGCGCTCAAACCGACCTCCAGCATTACCACACCGGGCCGCTCTATCGACGTGGCAGGTAATCCAGTCGACGTGATCACCAAGGGACGTCATGATCCGTGCGTAGGCATTCGTGCCACACCGATCGCCGAGGCCATGATGGCGCTGGTATTGATGGATCATGTGTTACGCCATCGCGCGCAAAATGCCGATGTAAGAGTGACCACGCCGATTCTTGGCCAGCTCTAACGGGCAGGTATCGTTGAGGCTGTTACACGCGTGAAGCCGTTGCCAGCAAGGGGCGGCTTGCCGTCCCGCCGGATAAGGCCAGACCTCTATTTCAACAGGCAGGGCTTGTCCTTATGACTGTTCCCTATTGGCGCCTGTCTAGCTTCTATTTTTGTTACTTCGCTTTATTAGGTGCTACGGCACCGTTTCTGTCGCTCTACTTTCATCATCTCGGTTTTTCCAGCGAACACATTGGCCAACTTGTCGCGATCCCTATGCTGATGCGTTGCCTGGCACCCAATCTCTGGGGCTGGCTAGGAGATCGCACGGGCAGGCGGCTGGCTATCGTCCGCTTCGGTGCCTGTTGTACGCTTATCGCATTCGCCGGCATTTACCTCAGTCACAGCTATGCCTGGTTAGCCTTGATTATGGCGCTACATGCCTTTTTCTGGCATGCCGTACTGCCGCAGTTTGAAGCTATTACTCTGGCCTATCTCCAGGAGCGAGCCGCCCTCTATAGCCGGATACGCTTGTGGGGCTCGGTTGGTTTTATTGCCGCTGTGGCCCTGCTTGGGTATGTATTCCAGTGGTTTAGTCTGGATGTTTATCCTGCTGCACTGCTCATAATCATGGCCGGTATCGTAATCAGTAGTGTTTGGGTACCTGCTCCCGCAACTGTCAAGGTAGACGCCCCTGCCGGCGAGTCGGGCTTTTTAGCGAGGTTACGTCAACCGGGGGGTATTGCCTTCTATATTGGGGCTGCCTTGATGCAGCTATCCCACGGGCCTTACTACACCTTTCTAACGCTGCATTTGGAAAGCCTAGGTTACTCACGGGGTGTAATTGGTCAGCTATGGGCTCTGGGCGTTATTGCTGAGGTGCTGATATTCCTGGTAATGCCGCGGCTGTTGGCCCTGTTCAGCCTCAAGCAGGTATTAGCGGCCAGCTTTTTGCTGGCTGTCCTGCGTTGGCAGCTATTAGGCAATTTAGCGGATCATCTGGCCATCTTGCTGTTTGCTCAACTGCTGCATGCCGCCACTTTTGGCTTCTTTCATGCGGCAGCCATCCATTTTATCCAGCGCCGCTTTGGTCTGCGTCAGCAAGGACAAGGGCAGGCTTTCTATGCGGCGCTTTCCGGTACAGGAGGAGCGCTGGGTGCCCTTTATTCCGGTTATAGTTGGCAAGCGCTTGGGCCTGCCTGGACGTTTGGTTTTGCCAGCCTGGCCGCGCTGGCAGGAGCCGTTTTGATCATTATCCGCTTGGAAGATCGGTACCATGATGAATCACCGTGAACAGCTTGTTCAACACATCATCGAGGCTGGCCAATTTCTTTATAACCGTGGTTGGTCGCCCGCTACCAGTAGTAATTACTCGGCCCGGCTGTCAGAAAGCCGTGCACTACTGACGGTTTCCGGCAAGCACAAGGGGCAGCTTGGGGTCGATGATGTTCTGGCAACCGATCTGGACGGCAACAGCCTAGAGCCAGGCAAAAAGCCTTCGGCAGAAACGCTTCTGCATACTCAGTTGTATCGTTGGAAGGCTGACATCGGCGCGGTATTACATACGCATTCGGTCAATGCGACTGTGTTGTCTCGGCTGGTAGCCGATGAAGCCCTGGTGCTGCGTGATTATGAGCTACAAAAAGCCTTTAGTGGCGTGACCACTCACGAAGGCCGTATCGTGGTTCCAATCTTCGAGAACGATCAGGACATTGAGCGTCTTGCCGATCGTGTTCAGGTCTGGCTCGACGCGCATCCCGACTGTGTGGGTTACCTGATTCGCGGGCACGGTCTCTATACTTGGGGGGCACGCATGACTGATGCCTTGCGCCAGGTCGAGGCATTCGAATTTCTTTTCGAATGTGAAATGAAAATATTGAGTATTCGGACATGAGCTGCCTGACTGTCTATTATGAGTCCCATCCCGAGCAGCCTAATAAGGTGCTCACGCAAGGCGAGCATATCGGAGCTACCTTAGCTGAGGTGGGCGTACGCTTCGAGCGTTGGCAAGCGAGTCACCCAGTAACGCCGGTGAACAGTCAGGAAGAGGTCATTGCAGTATACCGCTCAGAAATTGATCGACTGATTACTGAGCGCGGCTATCAAACGGTCGATGTGATCAGTATGAAGACCGACCATCCCCAAAAGGCCGAGCTGAGAGCTAAGTTTCTCAATGAGCACTACCACAACGAAGATGAGGTGCGTTTCTTCGTCTCTGGACGTGGTTTGTTCGCGCTTCACATCGATGAGTACATCTATGCCGTCTTGTGTGAAAAAGGGGACCTGATTTCTGTGCCTGCCGGTATACCGCATTGGTTCGACATGAGCGAAGAGCCTAACTTTGTAGCGATTAGGTTATTCAACAATCCGGAAGGTTGGGTAGCGCACTTTACGGGTAAGGATATTGCGTCGCGCTTCCCGCGACTGGAGATCGAAGCATGACGATTCGTGCAGTCTTGACCGATATTGAAGGCACTACCAGTGCCGTGAGCTTTGTATTCGACGTACTGTTTCCCTATACCGCCACGCATCTGCCCGCATTTATCCGCGAGGAGGCCCAGACGCTTGCCGTGGCCGAACAACTGGATGCCGTGAGAGCTGAGGCCGGTGAGTTGCAGGCTGATACCGAGCGGGTTATCGAGATTTTGCAGGGTTGGATAGCCCAGGATCGTAAAATCACGCCGCTCAAAACACTGCAAGGCATGGTCTGGGCTAAGGGCTACCAGGCTGGAGAGCTCAAGGGGCATGTCTATCCGGATGCTGTAGAAGCGTTAAAGCGCTGGCATGCCTTGGGGCTTTCACTCTATGTTTATTCTTCCGGCTCCGTTCAGGCGCAAAAGCTGATCTTCGGCTACTCGGAAGCGGGGGATCTGACGCCTCTGTTTTCTGGCTACTTCGACACCCTTACAGGTGCTAAACGCGATCCCGAGTCCTACGCACGTATTGCCAGCGCCACGACACATAAGGCCGATGAAATTTTGTTCCTATCCGATGTGGTTGAGGAGCTGGATGCAGCACGTAAGGCCGGGATGAAAACATGCGGTCTGGTTCGCCAAGGCGGGGAGCTGGCCGGTCACTCCTACGTGGAAAGTTTCTCCAATATTGACCCATTAGTGCTGTAATCCGTCTTGGCGCGAAGGTAAGCCATCATTTCGGGCGAACTCCCGGCTTGGGTGTGTAGTCCCACTCTATATCGGAACTGGAGTGGAGAGCACCCATGATTAATTCAACTATAGGCGGTGTCATTGGTTTTATCGTTTTCCTGCTCGATATCTGGGCCATCGTCAGTGTGATTCGTAGCGACAGCACCACTAACAAAAAAATCTTCTGGACACTGCTTATCATCGTTCTGCCTATTGTGGGGCTGATTGCTTGGGGTGTTGCCGGTCCACGGGGCAGCACTTCGGTCTCTGCACCCACGCACAAAGGATAGATTCGCGCATAGGATCTGGAGAAAGCTGAACATTTGTAATGCCAGGCGCTGATTGTGCGTTTCTGGCAGGGCTTTTTTGAGTCGTCTGTGGACTTGAGCCAATTTTCCTGCAATGCCTGCCTTTTCAGGGTGGGCATTTCCGTTTTGCCTATGAGTAACGGGAACTTGTTTTTGCGGATCGATGAATCAATAAAGTAAAAGCCATAGCAAGTCGTGTTAATGGCTTACTTGCCGATTGGTGTTTTTATCGAGCGCTGGCTGACCATCGATAGATGGAGCCATGATGTCTGCTAGGATTGCCTGAATACGGGCAAATACTTCGTGCCAGTCGAAACACTATGCGAATACTCTGACCCTTCTGGTATTGTTACCTCATATTACATTCCAGCGCCTTGTAGATTTCTTTGTTCTGCCGCACTCTGTCTTGCAGGCTATTGGTAAGACGTCCAATGCTTGAATATCCGCACTCTGCAAGCTTATCGGCAGGCAGAGCGCTCCACTCGTCGCTCTTGAGGAACCCAGGCTGTCTCTGTGAGCTCTTCTACAATGTGTAAAACTGTATACAGCGGCATGCACCTTAAGTGGATAAAGGTGTTCTACTGATAAGCAGTATGCTGTGCAGCGGTCTGTCTGCCAGTGTCTATCATGCTCCATCGCTCCTCTTCCAATGTAAAACACCAGCAGGAGGTGCCCTATGTCGATGCACATCTCCGATGATGTGAGCCTTACTGTGCTTCGCCAGATGAAAGAAGGAGGTTTTGATTTCTCTCGTATCCACCCGATCGATTTCTTCGCCATTTTTCCGGATGAAAAGCAGGCACGTCTGGCGGCCGGCCAATTCCGAGGCGAATCGCTCAATACGCAGGTGATGCCTCATGAGGAAGGAGGCTGGCATCTTCAGGTTAGTAAAGTGATGTTTGCCACCTATGCCACGATTGATGATTTCGAGTCCGACTTCGAGGCGGTAGTTAGCCCCTTGGGTGGCACGCTGGATGGTTGGGGTGTCACCCAAGAAGTTAGTCGCTTATAACCTTCCCAACGACATGGCCTGACGGCCATGTCTCTTGTGCCGTGTTTTTTTGCTTTTTTCTAATCTTTTTGCGGCCAGCAGTCTTACGATGCATGGGCACCTCAAGATAAAGCGAACCGAAATAGCCACTTTTATAAATCGTTCATTTTGTTAAACGGTTCGCCTGGTAAGCGCTTTCTCGTAATTGCCCGCACTATTGCAACAAGCCCAGTGCAGCGTCCTCACTCCACTCCCAGGATACACAAAAGATTTTCGTAGGCCTGCCGCTGGACTTGCTGGTGTAAACAGCCAGTTGGCCCAGGCATATACATACCGATAGACAATGATGAGCTGTTACTCGAGGCAATCCGGTAGCAGTAGGCGAAGGGCTTCGCCAGTTGCCTGATCAGATACCTGACTCTGACTCTCTAGCTTCTTACTGGCAGTAGTGGTGAAAACGTATTTTTCTCCACTGATTTACCCCTGCCGTCTTCAGTCGAGCGCATAATGACCGCTTGGTAAGTCAAGGAGCGCTTGATGCTGTCTGAGCTATTCGCCGTCATGGCTCCGGTGCTAATCGGCTCCGGTATCGGTTATTTCTGGAAGCGTGGGGGGTATGAATATCCCACCGACTTTATTTCCCGGCTGGTCTTCAATATCGCCTCTCCCTGCTTAGTATTGGCAACACTAGGTCATACGCGTATCGATAAGCATAGCTTCGCGGAAATGGCTCTTGCCTGCGTAATCATCTGCGTGATTATGGGGCTATCTGCTGCCGGCTTGGCACGTTTCTTCAAGAAAGATTGGAAGGTGCTTGCACCAGCCTTCATGTTTCCCAACGTAGGTAACATGGGGCTTCCCGTGTGCTTGTATGCTTTTGGTGAGGAGGGGATGACACTCGCGGTAGCCTTTTATCTAGTCATGTCCATTGGTAACTTCAGTCTGGGTATCTTTTGGATGGCAGGGGAGCGATCACTTAAAAACCTGCTCGCCAATCCCATTATGATCAGCGTAGTGATAGCTCTGTTATTGATGGTTTTTGATGCTCAACTGCCCCGTTGGATGGCCAATACTGTAGATCTAATGTCGGGCTTGGCCATCCCGTTAATGCTCATCACATTAGGTGTCTCTTTAGCCAGTATCCGACCTCAACATTTGGGAGCAGGTTTCCTGTTTGGAGGGTTGCGCTTATGCCTCGGCGCTTTAGCCGGTTGGCTGGTAGGCTTGGCCTTAGGGCTGCCTCCTTTAGCGCAGGCCGTGTTAGTCACCCAGTCCTCTATGCCGGTCGCCGTTTTTAATTATCTCTATGCCCTACGTGCCAACCGTTCACCCCAAGAGGTGGCAAGCTTAGTGCTGTGCTCGACGGTACTTGCCTTCGGTTTCCTACCTTTGATGTTGGCATGGTGGCTTCCAACCATTCGGTAATCAACTGCCTACAAGGCGGGTCAGGTTGGGAAGTACAAGCACAATGGTAGTCGCGATCAAAACAAGGCTGGCCTGCCGCCATTTAGGTGTTGGGTTTTTCAACATAACTCATGCCCTTTTTCTTTTTGTATGCAAAACAAAACAGCATGCGCCTCTAGGTAGCGCCTGATGCATGACCGTATACAAGCCATAATGTATTGAGTAAGAGACTAGGGCGTGAGTTACATGGCATTTAGAACGAAAATTGTTCCACTCGCTGTTTTTAAGCCTTTTTAGGCATGGTGAAAAGGGCTGCAGGACGCGCTGTCTAGCGTACTAGACGGCTTTCAGGTGAATGGCATCTCTTATCGCCGTTTGTCAGATGATATCAAGTTTGGCTGAGCTGGCTAGCATCCAGTGCAATGGCTTCATCCAACGCTGCAAGCAGGCCTGCTCTGGCTTTCAACTTGGTCTGAGAGTGGGCAGTCATGTTCAGTTTGCCCAAGCGAAGCGCTGCCTGTAAGGCTGCTTCGTCAAGCGCTGAAGCGGTTACAACCTCATCCAGGAACCCAGCTGACAGGGCTGCGTGAGGCGCGAAAAGTTCTGCACCAATGACGGCGCGTTGGAAGGCAGGTTTTGTTAAGCGATCACGAGCGAGCTCAACGCCGGCATGGTGCATCGTCATACCAATGGCTACTTCATTAAAGCCAATGGTGAAAGGACCTTCTATACCGATACGATAATCTACTGAAAGCAGCAAAAAAGCTCCTTTAGCAATAGCGTGGCCTGAGCAGGCCGCGATTATCGGAAAGGGATGAGCGAGCAAACGGCGTGTAAGGTGGGAGCCTTGGGTGATCAGATCAATAGCCTGTTTCGGGCCACTCATCATGACCTTCAAATCGTATCCACCTGAAAATATTCCCGGCTGGCCCTTGATGACGACGACCGCACGGTCCTGCTCCGCACGATCAAGCGCAGCCTCAATCGCGGCGATAACGTCTGGTGAAAGGGCATTCACCTTACCGTGGTTCAGGGTCAGCGTAGCAACAGGGTCTTCGTAATGATACGTGACGGGTCCAGTCATGGCAGAGCCTACAATAATGAATAGGGTGACCGGAACGTAGCGATTGTTCTAAGTCACGTAAAGCAGTTTGACTGACCCGTCAGTCACGCCTATCCATAGCTGATCCTTTAAATACATGAATATGTTGAAAAAAAGTTTGCCATCCGAGAATCATATGGATATATTAGCGCGCCTCGACGATGCAGACGCAGACGCCGAGACTGATCTGGTGAGGTGTCCGAGCGGTTGAAGGAGCACGCCTGGAAAGTGTGTATACGAGAAATCGTATCGTGGGTTCGAATCCCACCCTCACCGCCAGATATGTAAGCCCTTGATTTCATTAGGAATCAGGGGCTTTTTGGTTTCTGGGCCCTGTAAGTCCCCATTGAATTGGTACATTTTAGTGGTACATTCATGGGCACTATGGCTACTCCCTGGAAGCATCCAACCTCAGGCTACTACTACATTCGTAGAGCCGTCCCTAAAGATCTCCAAGAATCCCTTGGGAGCATCTACAAGAAAACCCTCGGCACTAAAGACCCACATGAAGCAAAGAGCTTGTTTGCTGCTGCCTGGGTCCAGTCGGAAGAGCGGTTTGCTTTAGCTCGTGCCCAGCTTGAGGGAGGGACTCTCCTCGGTGCAAAGGATGTTCAGCAGCTAGCTGTAAGGTGGTTCTCACTGGAGCTCTCCAAGATGGAGGCCAGTGGGGATTTCACGCCATTTCTCTATGTTGATTCAGAGGAGGGCGCTAGCAGCCTTCGGGATTTCCTTGAGGAATCTTCTAAAGTAGCAGGGATAGTCAATCCATTTATCAGTGCTACGCTGGAAGCGCATAAGCTCCCGGCTATGCCTGCTTCAGCGCCTCTCCATAAGCAATTGGTTGAAGCCTTCACTACCCATTTACTAAAGCTCTCAGACCTTGCCTTGGCTCGTTATAGCGGCAATTGGACGGTCAAGCCTGATGTTCTGCCAGTGGCTCCTATTACGCTAGAGCAGCGGAGCGAGACACGGCTTCTATCCGATATCTTCTCTTCATTTAAGAAGGACAAGTTAGCTACCGAAGGCGATAGTAGAACGATCCGTAAGACTCTTGATGAGTACCAGTCAGTGGTCACTAGATTCATTGAGCTCTTCGGGGACCTCCCTGTGACCCAGATAGACCGGCAGGCTATCCAGAACTTTCACATGGCCCTCCATAAGATGCCCTCTAAAGGCGACGGAATCAGGTCTATGAATGCAAGGGAGATGATCGCCAAAGCTGAGTCAGAAGGGCTCCCTACGCTCACCGCTGCAACCATCAAGACCCGCCTAAGAATCCTTTCGGCTGTCCTTGGTTTTGCTCTCAATATGGGCGTTATCAAGGAGAACCCTGTGGTGGCTTCTGGAGTAGCCAAGCGGCTGTCTAAGACAATCTCCAAGGGAGCCTCTTCAAGGAGGCGTAAGGATTACACTCTGGAAGAGCTCAAGGTCATCTTTACCAGCCCCGTCTATACGGAGGAGGGACGGTCTCCGCCAAAGAAGGATCTTGGCAAAGCGCTCTACTGGATTCCTCTGTTGGCTGCCTATACGGGAGCCCGAAGGGAAGAACTGGCGCAGTTATTCGTTCGAGATATACGAGAGGAAGAGGGTATCCCTTGCTTGAGTATTCTGGAGGCTAACGATGGAGACGAGGAGGAGACCCGAACAGTGAAGACGGTTGGGAGTAGACGCCTCGTTCCTATTCACTCAGACCTTATAGCTCTGGGCTTTCTAGAGTACGTCAAAGGGCTTCCCAGAGATGGTCAGCTATTCCCAGCCCTCAAGCCGAACGCTGAAGGATGGTATGGGAAAATCTTTGGAAAGCACAGGGGTAAGTACCTAAGGGAAGTAGCCAAGCTGGATAGCCCTGCAAGTCCAAGTCACGGCTTCCGCCATACCTTTAAGACCCTTTGCCGCTCCGTGGGGATTCCTGAGGATGTCCATGATGCAATTACAGGGCACTCTGATGGTTCTGTAAGTCGAGGCTATGGGTCTATGCCTTTATCCAGGCTAGCTCAGGAGCTCGAGAAAATACCAAGTATCGCTCGAGAGTCAGGGCTTTTGTGATGCTGATATCACTTTGCAATTAGCGCAGCTCCGGAGCGGAGAATGGAGAGAACATTTTTAAGATGCAGGGCTCATACGAGGCGATGTCTTTTTGATATCAACTCCTGGTGCAAAGTGTTTTGGCTCTACTCCTGACTGCCGCTCAGTTCAGTCTCCTTTCCACGGTTAATGGCTGGCGGCAGTGTCCCTCTCTGATATAGCTTTGGCTTCTAAGGGCATGCCTTCAGGGCCCCTTGTTGATCCTATGGCTTCGTCACCTAAGCATATGGGTCGACCCAGGCATGCTCTATCCATTCCTTATCATCGGTAATTTCGTCTATTCGCTCCAGATTCTCAGGCATGGACTTGAGAAGAAAAGGCAGGGCTAGTTTCAGTGCCTCTAAGTAACGGCGTGCTTGTCGCTCTTCTAGCAGCAGGAGAGAGCTAATGCATTGGGTGCTCAGTACAGGTAGGTGAATGAGAAGTTTAATCAGCTTCCTCACGGATAAAGGGATACTGCGACCAGTTGTTCGATACCAGTCGAGGCGTGCAACTCCCTGAAGGATGTCATCAGCCCAGAGTGGGTATTCCCGGAGGACTTGAGCACCATAAAGCGGATTACTTATCTGAGTTGGCTTGCGACCCTTGGGGCTGCTCTTTTGAATTGGAGTACGTATGCGTTCAGCTTTTGAGAGAGAGCTAATGCATTGGGTGCTCAGTACAGGTAGGTGAATGAGAAGTTTAATCAGCTTCCTCACGGATAAAGGGATGCTGCGACCAGTTGTTCTATACCAGTCGAGGCGTGCTACTCCCTGAAGGATGTCATCAGCCCAACGTGGGTATTCCCGTAGGATTTGAGCACCATAAAGCGGGTTGCTTATCTGGGTTGGCTTGCGACCTTTGGGGCTGCTCTTTTGAATTGGAGCCCGTATACGTTCAGCTTTCTCTTCGATTTCCCTTGTGTGCTTCTCAAGGGCTTCATGAAGTTTTGCTGCTTCAGGACATAAATGTGGGAGGGCTTGGATAATGTTGGAGGAGGCGTTATTCATAAAATAGCCTGGGACGGCAACAGGCCTGCTCATGGCCTCAAGCTCATTGCGAGCAGAGGTAGTCAGAAATGACTGAGGGGGCTGTATAAGTGATTGGGGGAATGACGGAAGGGGGAGGTAATTTCGGTCGCAATATAAGAAGACCCCAGGGAGACCTCTAGGGACTTTTCAGAAAGGGCATTCACGCCCAGTCAATTTCGGTCGCAATATAAAGAAGACCTAAAAGACCCAAGGCCCCTTGTGAAAGGGGTAGATCAATCACGTCTCAGACCTAGTAATGGTCATTGATTAGTAATTTGTCTGAAGGTGGCTCTATAGGGATCTCAGGAAATCCTCAGTAGTATCTTCAGTGCTGACCCAGAGATAGTCCTGAGAGGCTCCCTGAGGTGATCCATAGGAAGAGATAACCATAATTGGTCTTCCTCTCTTGGTCTCATTCTTTAAAGAATATCCTATGGGTCACCCATAGCACTATGTCGTTAAATGGCCCGGGCGCTCTATATCAAGGCTTTCAAGAGTGAGTGGCCCAAGGTACTACCTGATACGGCTTCGAAGGTCTTTGCGCTCATTCTCGTATGCCATGCGTTTGAGTTTCTTAAGCTGCTTCTGTTCGGTCGTGAGCCTCTTAGGAGCACTCTTTAGTCCTCTAAGAGCTTCTCTACGTGCCTCCTTTTCGCTTTGCTCCAGGTGGATCACAGCGTCACGTACAGAAACACGTTCAAAGCCTTTGCCTTCAAGCTCAAGCCATCGCTTTACTACCAGATTTGCTAGCTTAAACGAGTAGCGAGATAACAACGTAAAAGTCAGCTCTTTATCAAGAATAGTAAGTGGCTGAAGTCGACCGTAACTATCAGGTACCTGTGTCTCGACGTACTGACATTGGCTCAGATTTGAGCCGATCTCTTCGACCATCTTTTGGATGTCCCGAAGGACGTTCTTATGCTGCTTACCTGTTGCCTCAGCAATTTCTAGGGATGACATTCCAGGTAGACCGTTCAGTGTGGTCGCGCAGCTAATGGCGCTGATTTGTTGCATGTTCATTTCGTTGATTCCTTTTTGGGAAGCCTTCAGCCGACCTCCATAGCCCAGCTCACGACCCCAACGATAGGGACTGAGTATGGTTCTGAAGGCTTGCCGAAAAGACGTGGAAGGATTAATAGGCTAGGCGGTCGGGCCTATGTATTAATCAATTGAGAGATACAGGCTTGAGGGTGTGTTAGGCAGACAGGGTAGGCTTGGAGTCTTGCTTGATACGCTTACCTTGCACACCCGCTTGGGCTAGCTGGTCAGCCCGTTCGTTTTCAGGGTGCCCATTGTGGCCTTTAACCCATACAAAGGAGACTTGGTGGATCTGGAGGAGCTCATCAAGGAGTTTCCATAGGTCGAGGTTCTCAGGGACCTTCTTGTCTTTCTTGATCCAGTTGTTAGCTTTCCAGCCATGCATCCATAAGGAGCAGCCATCGACGACCAACTTACTGTCTGAGTAGAGCTGGACAGTAGATGGGGCTTTGAGTTGTTCAAGGGCTTTGATAACAGCAGTCATCTCCGCTCGAACATTGGTATGCCTGGTGTCCTCATCCAGAGGCCCAGCGATTTGCCTGCGGAGACCCTTAGGATTTATGAGGACTGCTCCCCAGCCCCCTTGGGCCAGGAGGGGGTCTGCGTTATGGCGACAAGCGCCGTCTGTATAGATGGTGTAAGTGGGTGTGTTCATGGTGCGTTCTGTTGGTGGTAGGGTTGAGTAGATGAGCAAAGGCAAGCAAGGGCTCTGGCTGAGTGCCTGCTTCTTTCTATACTACGTAAAAACTAGATGCCCTCTGGAAGCCCTTGGGAGGCCTCTAGTGAGCTGTTTAGTGTGGTGGCTACATAGGTAGCGGTAGCGATATTCTTGTCTTGAGGGTGGCCTAGGGGGCTTTTGGCTTGGGGTGTTCAGACAGCAGCGGAGGCAGAAAGGCGGGCTGTTGGTGAAGGTGCAGGCCTTCGAATGTTCGAGGTAGTCTCTCCTCCTATACTGCGTAGAAGCCCCATCTTTCAATACTGCGTAGAAACTAACTTTTCTTCTTGGTGAGCTTCCCTTGGTTGTGCAAGTGGACCAGTAGCTCCTGACCTCTGGGGGTCAAATAGAAGTCCATCGTCTTTCCATTTGACCTCTCCACAATCAGCTCGCCGTGCTTGCGGTAGGCCCGGTAGGCCCCTGACTGGCGATACAAGTAGCCCAGCTTCCATAGGTCGCTCTTAATCATCAGGACGTTTGCGTCTTGAAGGGAATGAGCATACGTACTCAGCTTCGCAAGGTGGACCTCATGGGAGGTAGGAACCAAGGCCAGAGGAGTACGCTCACGGGCCTCCAGGGCTTCGATACGAGCAGCCATAGTGCCTTTCACGCTCCGCAACTCAGCAGCCATAGTTTCTTTCACATGCTGTAACTCAGCGGCCATAGCAGCCTCCCGCTTGTTCATCTACTGGAGAACCTCAGCCAGCTCATCGAACATCTTCGGGAATTCTTGCTGGTACTTCAGGACGGAGGACTCTTCGGGTTTCACGATGGTGACCTCAGCGGCTCCCTTGAGGATGTCCTCGATCATCATCATGCAGGCTACTTCGAAGTAAGGATCAAGCCAGCAGGCGAACTTAACGGCTAGCTTAGGGTGCCCCCAGGTTCCACGATCTTCGATGTAACGGTTACCAGGGACTACCTTAACTAATTCTAGGTCCGCGAATTGCGCGGCGCTAGAAAATGCTTTCATGAAGGCCAGGATGTCAGGGGAGCGCATGAAGTGGCTAAGGTCCTTACCGAAAGCCTTCGCAGCCTTGGTCATATTAAAGTAACCGTCCTCACGGAACAGGAAGGTCTTGTCGTTCCACTCACGGGTAATCAGTGCTGTGCTAGTAGTCATGGAGTAATCTCTCTCTCTTTCTTGCGTACAATTCAGATGGGGCCCCTGAGGGGCGTTTTTGGTAGTTCAATACTGCGTAGAAATGGTCAATGAGCATCGCCATGCCAGAAACCTTGCGGGATCGGGCACTTCTTCTCATGCGGAAGGCTGGGCCTAAAAGACTGTCCGAGAACGGGCCCACACCTGTCTCAAGGTGGAAAAACATTGGGCAAGGAAGGGCTCGCCTAGGCCCTGAGGAGCTTGAGACGCTGGGTAGGGTATTCCCTGCTTATCGCTGGTGGCTCCTCACTGGAGAGCGGGAGCCTGAAGGGCCCTTTGAGAGCCCTATAGAGTAGCGCGCCCTGTTAGTTCAATACTGCGTAGGAATGAAAAAGGGCCCCCTTAGGAGCCCTTCTGTGCTTTCTCTAGCCTTGCCTTGGCTTGCTCCCAGGACTCTCCCGGTCGAGCTTTCTTAGCGATATACGCCTGGGTCAGCTTGGGGTTTCCCAAGGTCTCACCATAGCGGCCTTTATTAGCGGTAACTAAATCCCTAATTTTTAGTGTTTTAGAAAAGGTAATCGATGGATTTCGTCTTTTGGGTTACCTCTCTTCACCTCGATAATTTTCTTATCCCTGGAAAATGGTGATAAGGCTCCCGAAGGAGCCCTTAAGGGTGGTCTCTTTACTGCTGGTGGAAGAGCTTGAGAAAGTCTCTTTGCTGACCTGCCAAGGTGATAGACGCCGACCCAATTAGTATTTGATGCATGATGAGGTCGTATAAGGCGGCCTTATCTGGGTCAAGCCACCGAAGCAGGAGTGGGGCTAGTGAGGGATGTCCCCATGTGATGAATGCAGAGGGCTTCCCATTGTTCCCTTTGGTCTCAACTAGAGTCCTGTCTGGTCCCAGCTTGGCTATGGTTTGCAAATGCTGATTAGTAGTTGGAAGGTTGAGGAACTCCTGAATGTCCTTGCCGTATGCATTCGCAGCCTCAGTCATGTTCACATAGCCATTTCCAGTCTGGAGCTGAATGACTGTTTTATAGTGAGCTTTCAATGTGTCGATCACTGCTCTTGCTTCATTGGTAGTTTTGCTTTCTTCAGACATGAGTGTCTCCTAGAGCTCTCCTGGGGAGGCCCTTAATCAGTAGTGGATGATTGATGTTCTGGAGGTTTAGTCCAGGGTGGCGCTAGTGCAGTGAAGCAGAAGAAGGAAAGTGTACTTTCAGTTTCCCCTGGCTGAAGTGAAGACCCTTAAGGGCTCTCCAGGTCCATGAGGGCGGGCTGAAAGCTCCAATCCTGATCCACTCGGGAAAACCTTTTGAGGCCCAAAGATACCCATTGGAAGGATCAAAGCTCCCAGACAAGAAACGCCACGCCTCAAGGTAGACAAAGTTAGTTGCTCTCAAAGCGCTATCCGTAGCAACGGCATGGGATAGGTTCTCCCGCTGTACTAATGAAAGCTGCTGGTCAATCCAGCCTATGAATATCTGCGTTTCCTCATCGTTCGCACTGTCGCCAAGACGATCAAAAAGATTTGCTAGGAGCGGTAGGGTTTCTTTTGGGAGTCTCGTAGAGAGCTGCCTGAGGGTTTTCATGTGTATCTCCGATGTAGGTTCTGTTAGCTACTTATGAGTGCCTGTGAGATGAAAGAGATATCTCAAGGAGCTCCTACTCAGTACAATATATCTGGAGTACATAGTAAACCTAGTGAGATCGGAGTCAATAGTAAACCTCATGACTATTAAATATTTAAAGGATGACTTTGATTTAGATTATTTATTAGGGCGGGCGCTTTTGCTAATGCGTATTGCTGGTCCTAAGGCTCTTTCTGAGCATGGAAGTACGTCTGTTTCAAGATGGAAAAATATTGGACAAGGTAGAGCTAGGCTTGGAGCAGAAGAGTTAGAGACGCTAGCTCGAATGTTCCCCTCGTATCAGGTATGGCTTCTGACAGGAAAGAGAGAGATTGGCTGTGAGCAGACCACTCCACAAGAAGATGGGGCGGCTGTTGAGATTGTTTAGTTAAGAAAGCAGATGAGAGGCTTGGAAAGGGTCTTAAAGGAATGGAGTGCTCTTAACTGGAGCGCTATAGTCAACCTCTTAAAAGACTCAGGGAAGAGAAGCTGTGTTCAAAGCTATTACCATTAGGGCATGGGAGGCTATTGGAAAAGGTTATGGCTATAGCCTTTGGATAGGCCCTCCCTTAGCGCTTCTGCTCATAATCCTTCAAGAGACATTAGGGTGGAAAACGAAGACCTTGGTTATTGCGGTCTTAGCAATCTATGCGGGTCCGATGCTAATTCTCGGATCATTTTGCACGTTGGCCCTTATGGGGTTTCTTTTGTGGCGCTGTCTAAAACTATCCCAAAGTGCCTTCCGCCGTGCTTGGTTTAGGCGCTCCTTCCTTACCGCGTTGGTCCTAGTTCTTCTCCCTGTCTCGCAGATTGTTCTTACTGAGTTGAACCTGGGCGGTCCATTTCCAATTCACTGGATGCTTGGAAGTAATCCTTGGGATTTCTTGGCAATGACCTCAGGGCTTGCCATGGGTAACCCTTGGGCATGGGCGCTAGCTATAGGAGTGATGCTATCAGTGAGGCTCTGCTGGTTATCTCCCTCATGCCTTGATAGCGCTACAAAAGCTTAGGCATAAATCAAACAGGTATTACCCATTATGTAAGCTTGGGATATGCATGGGTAATGATTAACCTATGAGATAAGAGAAATTGATGGCAGATATTAGAAGTTGTTCATGAGCGCAGTTTAATCGGTTACTCATCCTGCATCTGCTTGGTCTACGATTCGTTCTCCTACTTCGCGAGCTGGAGGCTGGCAATGGTTGTGGAAGACGAAATTATCGAGCAGGTAATTCTAGGTTGCGGTAACGTATTTGACTCTCATCAGGTTATTGCGAAATTCATTCAGCAAAACCAAAGGCTCTATGTTTCCTTGCTCGCTACTACAGAAAGCGACCAGCCTTTTCAAGCTCTGCACTCAAGGCTAGGTAAGCAGATTAAAGTCATCTGTGAACGTCATGGATTGCAGGGCGAGAGCTTTAATAGTCCTGATATCTTTGGGAATGTACGATCTTGTCATAAGTGGTCAATGCCCATGCAAGAGTCTGCATAAAGGCATCAGCAGCTCCTTCAGATAAATCCTGAGGGAGTTCTATAGGGAAGCGTAAAACAGATAGGGAGACACAAGGCACGCCTCCCATTTACTTCACTCTATCTGAGCTTCAGCAGCCTTACGAACCCTAAAGACTGTCGTTCGGTCCATCCCTAGGGCTTTCCCTATGGCTGTATCACCAAGACCTTCGGCCTTCATTGCTAAGATACGGTCCAGCAGGGGTTCCCCCTTGGGTTTCCTCCCTTTGTATTTCCCCTCAGCCTTCGCCTTAGCTATCCCTTCACGCTGGCGCTCAAGCATCATCTCCCGTTCGAACTGAGCTACAGACCCAAGGACATTCAGCATAAGCCTCCCTCCTGCTGTGGTGGAGTCTATGCCCATGCCTAGGATGTTCAGCCCAGCTCCCACATCATCGAGTCTCCTAAGAATCTCTCCAAGGTGGTGAACGCTACGGGCCAAGCGGTCGAGCTTAGTGACTACCAACAGGTCTCCCTTGCGGAGATCCTGGAGCATCCTTTCCAGCTCTGGCCGGTCTCCTACAGAGGACACCTGTTCCTTGTAGAGCTTTTCTACTCCAGCAGCCTTCAGCTCTCTTTCCTGAGCCTCGAAACCAGCAACCTGTTCGAGGGTAGAGGTACGAGCGTATCCAATCCGCATGATCTGTAATCCGTTGCAAGTGTTGCACTGAGGTCTTAGATGTCACAACGGTACTGTTGCATAAATCTAAAGTCAACTCTATTGCAACGGTTTTAATGCATGGCTGCAACGCTGCGTTAGACCTTGCCCTATTGCAACGCAACGGCGGGATTAGGCTAAAGGTAGATTGGAAGAGAGGAGATAGGTGGAGACCCCTTGGGCTTCCTACAGGACCGTGTAGGGGCGCGTGAGAAGCAACCGGGCGTAGGTGCGCATGTGAGGGCACCCACGGGGGAGTCTGCGTGCTCACGGATCTTAATAAGGGGTCTCACATTTTTTCGAAATTTCACAATTAGGAGCAAGAGGCGCGTGAGGCATGGATCTCAGGATTGCTCTCATTTGCTTGTCTTTTAGGTGCTTAAGGGCGTGACATCAATTGAGTTGATAGCATCGGCCATTGCTTTGATCGGCTCTCTACTTCCGTATAGGCCGAACGTAACAGACCCATCCTCATGCCCAACCAATCGTTTGATTACCGAGTCCTGTACCCCTGCTTCTCTGAGGTCATCAATAAAGGTATGTCGGAAGCTATGAAAGACCTTGCGGGGGTCAGTGATTCCTTGCTTTTGTTTATAGCGACCGAACCACTTGCTAGGCGCATGCCCTAACTGGCCTCGTACAGCTATCAGTTCTGGGAAAATCCTAGAGACTCCATCAGGGGCTGCCCTATGAACATACTCAAGAAATCCCAGACGGATCATCTGAGGATGGATAGGAATAATTCGACGACTGCTAGGAGTCTTCACCTTTTGGTCTGCATGGGTATCGCTGATGCGAATACAGGCGCTTCCTTGGATAGTGGTGATGTCGTCAGCATGTAACTGGCAGAGCTCCTCCATACGGGCTCCTGTGGTTCTACCCAAGAGGACCAGCCAGAACCTCCACACATGCTTTAGGGATTCTTTTCTGAGAGCTTGAAGATCAAGAAGGATATTCAGGTCAGCAGGAGTAAATGAATGCCGAGCCTCCTTAGCGGAAACTGCCACCATTACCTTGATTCCCTTTAGAGGGTTCTCAGTGATGTATTTGTTTTGCATGCACCAGTTAAAGAAAGCTGAGACTTTGCGGAGCCGGTTATTTACAGTGGTAGTGGAGATGGGTGTGTACTCAATCCCTGACCCGATGATTTCTCTAAGGGGCTTTCCGCTGAATTCAGGTCGAAGACCAAAGTACTGGGGGCACCTCTTCAAGAGCTCCTTAAACAACCTTGCATCAGCGGGCGTGAAGTCTTGAGGCGTTCTGTCTCCTATGAGTTCAAAGAAGTCTCTAAGGACTCGCTCCACATCTTGAGTGTTACCTTCTCTCCAGGCTCCTGTCCGTTTCCCTTCCTCTATGTATAGCTTCGCCAGTTTCTCGAGAGTCGGCTCCTTCTTAGGCGGTGTTGCTCTGAGAGCTGTCGAAGTTGCTCTCAAGGGTCTTTCTGGAATATCTGAGAGGCTTTCCTTCAGCCATTCTTTACAGAGCCTCTTCAGATCCCCTACTGAGTCAAATTGGTGGTCCGCTAGATATCCGAAAACCTTGTAAGCGAGTCTGCTAGCTATAAACAGAGCCGTCTTTCGTTCGGTTACTCCCAGACTCAGGCGAAGAGTGGACCTCATAAAGTCCACGTGCTTAGGGAGTCTCAAGTTTAGGTAATACGTGGTCTCGCGACGTGTGATGTATGCCAAGAGTGGTCCACCAGAGTGGTCCATCAAAGTGGTACAAAACTGACCACACCCCTAGCTTCTCTCGATCTTGATGGGGGTCGAGAAGGGCTCTTAAGGGGTTCCCTAAGGGAGTTCTTGGGGAGTTCTGGATGGCTGGAAGGCCCGCCAGATAAGGCCCGCAGGTGTCAGCCGGACTTCGGTCGAGTAACCGGAAGATCAGAGCAGCCGTTAGCGTCAGCTAACACTGTAGCGGTGACATCGTGTGCCGGGGTGTGGCTGGTGGGGCCACCTCCAATTTCTTAACTCATTACCTTAAAATGAGTTGTCTCTATAAAAAATCTACGTGTGACAGCATTGTTCGACTCCCTAAGTGGGCGTTTGCAATCTCGCCGTATTTACCCTCCTAGATATTCCTATTTTCTTTTTGGTTGGCCTGAAAACGCCATGAGCTTTTGTGGTGGTATGGCGCTTTATAAGCTGTTTAAAGTGTATTGATCCGTGTCTTTTTCTGGCGGCCAGAGCATATTTCTCAAAGGCACGCTCCCTGTAATGTAATGGGATATTGAAATCACGTTGTTCCTGGTAAAGGCTTTAGCTTTACTAGCTGTCACTTGGTCCAGCCTCTTCCTCATTCAATCAATAGCGGCAGAGTTATCTTTTACTCTCTATGAATTGAGATCCCCTGGGCTGGTGGCTCTTTGTTCCTGTGGCTGGCTCGGTTGTGACAACCAAATTTTCATTATTGAAAAGTGCTCTTCTTTGGCCTGTTTCATTTCGAGGGTTTTTAAGAAACACCCATGAAGAGGAAATGGCTTATGGAAACTATCCCTATTAGGCGATATGTTTCACAGGTTGAGCCTGCCCAGGAAGGCATGGCTGCACATTCCTACACAGGTTGCGACTATTTAAAAAACAACAAGCACAATGGACAAAGCAAATGGACAGCAGTAACAATTCGCAAATCAAAGATCGTACCCGGTTTGGTGTTTTCCCTGGGGCTTCAATAAAGGAGGCTTGGGCTGTGCTATATGCGCACGGAGGAATTATTTCGGAGTTTTCCAGCAAGTCTGAGGCGCACGATGAGGCGGAGCGGTGGAATGGTTTCTGGTTCCGTTTGAAAACGTGAGTGTGGTTTGAAACTCTTTATTTAAATCTGTCTGCTTTTAGTACGCCGCTTTCAGCAAGCAATCGGGCGAGCGCCGCGCTGGTGCTGTGCTCGGTTGCATATGTGATTCTCTTGCCTGATTAATGCGATGGGGTGGCGAGCATTGACAAGGTGCTTGCAGGTTTCATTGGTTTGAACTCTTCTGGGTTGCCTCCCTGCCCATGTCCTGTATAGACATCATTATATTTCTCTTTTATATCGTCTAATCATATGATGATTGTAACGGTCTAACTGAATATGGTGGCATTGGTCTCTTAGGGTATTGGTCGTTAAGATGACTGGATTAGCAATGCAGGCGAGGGCGCGTCGTATGTCGAATAATTTTCATGCCTCAGCGGTGGACTCGCTCGGAAGCTGGATTGCTTCGGGGCAGTTCAAGCCGGGCGATGCTCTCAAGGTAGAAGCGGACCTGGGGCAGGAGCTCGGTGTTAGCCGCACGGTAGTACGAGAGGCTATCAAGACACTAGTAGCCAAAGGCATGATTGAGGTTGGCCCCAAGGTGGGAAGTCGTGTGCTTCCGCTCAATCGTTGGAATCTTTTCGATCCACAAGTAGTTGGCTGGCTCAGTCGCGGTGGGCTGCCGGATAATTTCGTCAAGGACCTCTTGGATCTTCGTCGCGCTATCGAGCCCGTTGCCGTTAGATGGGCTTGCGAGCGGGCCACGCCGGAACAGATAACACGTATCCAGATGGCTTACGAGGCGTTAGAAGCGTCGCTGTCGGGCGGTGATTACAATAGTGCGGACCAGCATTTTCATGAGTGCGTGTTGGCCGCTAGCCATAATCAGTTCATTGAACAAATGGTGCCTGCGCTAGGAGCGCTGTTGGCTGTTTCGTTTCAGCTGTCTTCAATGGATCCGGATGAGCTTCGGCGAACATTGCCATTGCACAAGGAGCTGTCTGAGGCAATTGCAGTCCGTGATTCTGCCCGTGGCGTATGGGCCTGTATGACGCTGATCGACAAGGCGACTGTCACAATTTCGCGCTACAGCTCGATATAGCATTCTGTATTTATCCAGCTGATTGTCTTTGCCGTCAGGTCGGGTTGCCGCGCCGTGTCGTATGTCGAGTATGGCAATAACCTGTGTTTCGATTTTGCATCATCTGGAGCGCAGGTTCTTGCTGGTCCTGAGATTTATAACAAGAAGAAGGGGGCTTTATGGAGTGGCAGCCTGTGGTTTCTCAGCGTTACCGGTTGGCTGAAGGGCCTTTTTGGGATCAGGCTTCTCAGCGTTTGTTTTGGGTGGACATCGCCGGTCAGTTGGCGTGTCTTCTTGAAGGTAATTCCTATCGAGAGTGGCGATTGGCTGAGCCGGTTTCCGCTTTCATTCCAACGCATCGAGGCGACGCGTTGGTAACCCTGCGTAGCGGGGTCTACCGGCTCGATCTCGATTCGCCTGGCGAAAAGCCCAGGCTGTCCTTGCTGTGTGTTCCTGATCCTGACTCGGGCAATCGAGCCAATGAGGCCCGTTGCGATGCTGCGGGCAATCTCTGGCTGGGCAGCATGCAAAATAATCTAGGACCGTTTGGTGAAGATATTCCCGTTACTCGCCGTACGGGCGGGCTGTTCTGTATCGATGCTCAGGCGAGGGTAACTCGTCTGGCTAGTAACATCGGGATCGCCAATACCCTGGCATGGGATGCCGATGGCTGTCATGTCTATACCGCTGACACGCTTGAAGGTGTGATTTATCGCTATCCCATCGAAGGCGCTGCGTTAGGCCCGCGTAGCGTATGGGCGCGCCCGCATGAGCACGGGCATCCGGATGGGTCTGCCCTGGATAGGGAGGGTTATTTGTGGAATGCCCGCTGGGATGGTCATTGCCTTATTCGCTTTGCGCCGGATGGGTGTGTGGACTCGATTATTAGCGTGCCAGCAGCCAGACCTACTAGTTGCGTATTCGGTGGTCCGGATTTACGCACGCTCTTTGTGACTACGGCGGAAGAAGAAGGGGGTTTTGCTGGCGCGGTTTTGGCTACAGAGGCTCCAGTTGCCGGCACGGCTTGTCATCGTTTCGCAGGTTGAGTGCCAGATTCGTAAAGTTTCTCTTAAAAAGAGAGAGTTGCAGAGCGCCTGATTCAATCATAATATGATATGACTGTTTGGCGGACTGCGATTGCCTATACCTTCCGCTTTCAGCCTTATCCGATGCTGTACGTACTAGCTATTAATAAAAATAAGGAGGTAGCTATGTTTCGCGGCCGTGGGATTTTTTCCCGAGTAAAATTTGTTATGGCAGCTAGTGCTCTAGGTCTGTCGTTGTCTGCTGGATCCGCTGTATTCGCCGATGAGGTGAAGATTGGCTTTCTTGTAAAGCAACCTGAAGAGCCCTGGTTCCAGACGGAATGGGCATTTGCCGAAAAAGCTGCAAAGGATAAAGGCTTCACGTTACTCAAGATCGCCGTGCCGGATGGTGAAAAAACCCTTTCGGCAATCGATAGCTTGGCGGCCAATGGCGCTAAAGGGTTTGTCATTTGTCCGCCAGATGTTTCGCTGGGGCCAGCTATTGTCGCCAAATCCAAGATAAATGGTCTGAAAGTCATGGCAGTCGATGATCGCTTCGTTGGCTCGGATGGCAAGTTCATGGAAGACGTTCCCTATTTGGGTATGGCCGCTTTTGATGTTGGCCGACAGCAAGGAGAGGCCATGGCGGCCGAAGCGAAGAAGCGCAACTGGGATTGGGCAGATACCTATGCCGTCGTTAATACCTTCAACGAATTGGACACGGGCAAGCAGCGTACTGACGGCTCGGTCAAGGCGCTGAAGGACGCCGGATTGCCTGAGGACCATATCATCTACGCCCCCCAAAAGACTCTAGACGTGCCGGGTAGCATGGATGCCACCAGCTCCGCGCTCGTCAAGCTGCCAGGCAATGCCAAGCATCTGATTATTGGCGGTATGAACGACAACACTGTGCTCGGTGGCGTACGTGCGACTGAAAGTGCAGGGTTCGATGCAGCCAATGTAATTGGTGTCGGCATTAACGGTACCGACGCGATTGGCGAGTTAAAGAAGCCCTCGAGTGGGTTCTTTGGCTCGATGTTGCCGAGTCCGCATGAGGAGGGCTATCAGACCGCCAGCATGATGTACGAGTGGGTTACGACAGGTAAGGAGCCGCCTAAATACACTGCAATGGATAAGGTCACGCTGATTACCCGGGAAAACTTTCAGCAAGAACTCGAGAAGATCGGACTCTGGAGGTAAGCACTTTCCAATCTAATCCACAGGGTGAACGCCTATCAGCCAGCGACGTCATGCGGCGTCGTTTACGGAGGTGGTATGGACGCAGTGCGGCAACCAGTATTGAACGACAGTCTGGCTTTCCAGAACATTGGCAAAACGTTTCCCGGTGTCAACGCGCTTAGTGATATCAGTTTTACTGCTCGGCCCGGCTCGGTGCATGCGCTTATGGGCGAAAACGGAGCAGGTAAATCGACCTTGCTCAAGGTGTTGGGAGGCTACTACCAACCCAGCAGTGGTCATTTGCGTATTGGCGAGCATGAGGTGGTATTTCGTAACACGGCCGATAGCATTCGCAACGGCGTAGCCGTCATTCATCAGGAATTGCAGTTGGTACCGGAAATGACCGTGGCGGAAAACCTTTTTTTGGGTCATCTGCCGGCGCGTTATGGCATTGTCAATCACCGGCAATTACGGCAGCAGGCCTTGCAATTGCTTAAGGGGCTTGCCGAGGAGATTGATCCAAACGTTCGGGTAGGACGTCTTTCGCTCGGGCAGCGGCAGTTGGTGGAGATTGCCAAGGCGTTGTCCCGTGGTGCCCACGTCATTGCCTTTGACGAACCCACCAGTAGCCTGTCTGCACGGGAGACCGAACGGTTAATGGCCATCATTGCGCGACTGCGGGATGAAGGTAGGGTCGTTTTGTATGTGTCGCATCGCATGGAGGAGGTTTTTCATATTTGCGATGCCGTAACGGTCTTCAAGGACGGACGCCATGTGCGGACATTCGAGCAAATGAGCGAGATAACGCCTGATCAGCTCATTACCTGCATGGTTGGGCGTAGTCTGGATGATATCTATGATTACCGGTCTCGAGAGAAAGGCGGTGGCTGCTTAAGCGTATCTGGTCTATTGGGACCCGGCCTGCAAAAACCGGTCAGTTTTGAGGTGTGCCAGGGCGAGATTCTTGGTTTGTTTGGGCTGGTTGGCGCAGGCCGCACCGAACTGCTCCGGCTGCTGGCTGGTTTGGAGCGACATAAAGCCGGAAGTCTGGCCCTCAAAGGTGAGCCACTGACGTTGCGTAGCCCGCGGGATGCAATCGCGGCAGGCATTCTGCTCTGTCCGGAGGATCGCAAGAAAGAAGGGATCGTGCCGCTAGCCAGCGTGGCGGAAAATATCAACATTAGTGCACGCTCTAGCCACGCGACTTGGAACTGCCTGATCCACGGGCGTTGGGAAAAGGAGAATGCTGAAAAGCAGATCCGGGCGCTAAATGTGAAAACGCCGACTCCAGACCAGCGGATCAAGAACCTGTCTGGCGGTAATCAGCAAAAGGCTATCTTGGGGCGTTGGCTATCTATGCCAATGAAAGTGCTATTGCTGGACGAGCCTACCCGAGGCATCGACATTGGCGCCAAGTCGGAAATCTATCAAATCATTCACTCTTTGGCTGCCAAAGGCATTGCGGTCGTGGTGGTCTCCAGTGATTTGATGGAAATCATGGGTATTGCCGACCGGGTGATGGTCATGAGCGAAGGAGCTGTTACAGGGGAGCTGAGCCGTACTGAAGCGACTGAGGAAAAGCTTCTAGAACTGGCTTTGCCGCGTACAAGAGCCTAAAGGGTAGAAGGTTGCCCAAACGTTTACAAAAATAATGAGGTGAATCATGTCCACGCAACCCAATGTCCTGGCGACTCCTCGCCGCAGCTTCGATTCCCGGCGATTCCTTGATGATTGGGCCATGATGCTGGCGGCTCTTGCCATTTTCGCATTGTGTGCTCTGTTCATTGATAATTTTCTCTCGCCTCTGAACATGCGCGGCCTTGGTTTGGCCATTTCAACGACCGGCATTGCTGCCTGCACGATGTTGTTCTGCTTGGCCTCTGGGCATTTCGATCTTTCCATCGGCTCGGTTATTGCGTGCGCAGGTGTCGTGGCGGCAGTTGTCATGCGGGAATTCCACAGCGTCGCCCTGGGAGTAACCGCTGCTCTGGTTATGGGGCTATGTGTTGGGCTGATCAACGGTCTGGTGATCGCCAAGCTGAAGATTAATGCTCTGATCGCCACGCTAGCGACTATGCAAATCGTACGTGGCCTCGGCTACATTTTCTCGAATGGCAAGGCCGTGGGGGTTATGGAGGAGCAGTTCTTTGTATTCGGCAACGGCCAGTTGTTTGGCGTACCGGTGCCGATCGTGATTACGCTCGTATGTATCTTGTTTTTCGGTTGGCTGCTCAATTACACCACGTTTGGCCGTAATACCCTGGCGATTGGGGGAAATGAAGAGGCGGCTTTGCTGGCAGGGGTGCATGTAGACAGAACCAAGATCATTATTTTTGCCATGCATGGGGTCATTGGTGCCTTGGCTGGCGTAGTGCTGGCTTCTCGCATGACGTCCGGGCAACCTATGATCGGGCAGGGCTTCGAACTAACCGTCATTTCGGCTTGCGTGCTGGGTGGTGTATCTCTGGCTGGTGGTATCGGCATGATTCGCCATGTGATTGCCGGCGTGCTGATCTTGGCAGTCATTGAGAACGCCATGAACCTGAAAAATATCGATACCTTTTATCAGTATGTAATTCGCGGCACGATCCTGTTGCTAGCCGTGGTGATTGATCGGCTTAAACAGCGCTAAACTCCGCCTAGCCCAGCCGGGCAACGGTGTCCCGGCTAGCAGGCGTAAGGCTTCAACCCTTGATTTCGGCGGGTTTGCCCTTATCTTTCGCATCAGGTGGAGGCAGCCTGATGCATGCTTTCTGCCATTGGCCATTAAGTGTTTCTAGTAGAGCCGTCTTATGAATCTCAGGGTGGATGCTGGCTTTTGGATGCAATTTACCCCCTGCTTCGCTAGCATTAGTCGACTTCTTTTCCTTCGCTGTGTCAGGTATCGATGAGTTATCAGGTTCTCGCTCGCAAATGGCGTCCGCGCTCATTCCGTGAAATGGTCGGACAGACCCATGTGCTTAAAGCCCTGATCAATGCGCTGGACAACCAGCGCCTTCATCATGCCTATCTGTTTACTGGTACACGTGGGGTAGGCAAGACGACCATTGCCCGTATCCTTGCGAAGTGCCTCAACTGCGAAACAGGAATCAGCTCAACACCATGCGGTGTTTGCTCAGTCTGCCGTGAGATCGATGAGGGGCGCTTTGTCGATCTGATCGAAGTTGACGCGGCCAGCCGTACCAAGGTCGAGGATACGCGCGAGTTACTCGACAATGTGCAGTACGCGCCTAGCCGAGGGCGCTACAAGGTCTACCTCATCGATGAAGTGCACATGCTGTCGACACACAGCTTCAACGCGTTGTTGAAGACGCTCGAAGAGCCGCCGCCGCATGTAAAGTTTTTGCTGGCAACAACCGACCCGCAGAAACTGCCGGTCACGATCTTGTCGCGCTGCCTGCAGTTCTCCTTGAAGAATATGCCGCCAGAGCGTGTTGTCGAACATTTGAACCATGTGCTGACGGCCGAGCAGATTCCTTTCGAAGAAGATGCTCTGTGGCTGCTGGGGCGCGCAGCTGATGGGTCCATGCGGGATGCCATGAGCCTTACCGATCAGGCTATTGCTTTTGGCGAAGGACAGGTGCTCGCAGCGGATGTACGTGCCATGCTGGGTACCTTGGATCAGGGGCAAGTATATGGTGTGCTACAGGCGTTGCTGGAAGGCGATGCCAAGGCCCTGCTTGCAGCAGTACATCATCTGGCTGAGCAGGGGCCCGATTGGGCGGGTGTACTGGGCGAGATGCTTAATGTACTTCACCGGGTCGCTATTGCTCAGGTCTTGCCGGATGCCGTGGACAACGGGCAGGGTGATCGCGAACGTGTTCTTGCACTTGCCCAGGCGCTACCAGCCGAGGATGTTCAGTTTTATTACCAGATGGGGTTAATCGGGCGACGTGACCTTCCGTTAGCGCCCGAGCCGCGAGGCGGGTTTGAAATGGTCCTCTTGCGCATGCTGGCATTTCGGCCAGCCGGTGCTACGGAGGCCGTCCCCAATGTCGAACTAAAGCCCTTGGGAATCAAACCGGCCACCGTTGATTCCAAGTCCGATGCGGTGGCCAGCGTAACTCAGACTGCTCCGGCATTGACCGCCTCTGTTCCTGCGGCGAAGCCCATGTCTGCGCCACCAGCGCCGATTCCTCGCGAAACTCCGGCTGCGCCTGTGCCTGCAGCACCGTCACCAGCACGTGAGCCTGTCGATTTATCGTGGGATGAGCCTGAGAAAGCCTCTGGCACCATCGAGGCAGAAGCTCCGCCGCGTGTCGCTAGAGAGATAAAAGAGGCCACAGTCATCGAGTCCGGACAAATGGACGATGATGCGTCTGATGAAGAGCCGCCACCGGGTGACGATTATTATGAGGTCGATCCGGAGTCCTATAGTTATCTTGAGGAACTGGCGGAGGAGGTACTCCCGGAGAACACCACGCCTGTTGAGCCGGTGCCGGCTGTCGCTCCGGCTACAGGCCTGGCGGCCGAATGGTTGGAGCTGTTTCCTCAGTTAGGGCTAGGAGGCATGACGGCCAGCATCGCGGCCAATTGTACGTTGGTCAGCGTAGAAGGTGATGTTTGGCATTTGCATCTGGATCCCGGGCAGAGTGCGCTGTTCAACGCTAACCAGCAGCGGCGACTTAATGATGCCCTTAGCCAGCATCAGGCACGTACCATCAAACTGGATATCACCATCCAGACGCCAGAGCAGGAAACGCCGGCCCAGGCTGCAGCGCGCCGACGGGCAGAGCGGCAACGGGCGGCGGAGCGATCCATTCAGGATGATCCGTTGATCCAGCAATTGATGGAGCAGTTCGCGGCGGTGGTCCGTACAGATACTATCGAACCGGTCGATTCGTCAGAGTCGGCTGGCATCTCACACTCAACGAGGTAGACGACATGATGAAAGGTGGCATGGCCGGGCTGATGAAGCAGGCGCAGCAGATGCAGGAAAAAATGCAGAAAATGCAGGAAGAGCTGGCGAATGCCGAGGTCACCGGCCAGTCTGGCGCGGGTCTGGTTAGCGTCGTGATGACAGGACGTCATGATGTTAAACGCGTGTCGCTGGACGACAGCCTGATGCAGGAAGACAAGGAAATCCTGGAAGACTTGATTGCTGCTGCCGTGAATGACGCGGTACGCAAGATCGAGCAGAACAGCCAGGACAAGATGGCCGGCATGACGGCGGGTATGCAGCTGCCGCCTGGCTTCAAGATGCCTTTCTAACGCCCTGCGCAATTACGCCACTGGCCGTTCTGGCTGGTGGCACCCAGGTGAGCCATTTCCGCTGCTGACCTGTCCAATCCTATAGTTCACTCTCCATTCGGGATTACCGCATGAGTTACAGTCCTCTCATTCGTCAGTTGATCGATGCCTTGCGCATTCTCCCTGGCGTAGGTCAAAAATCGGCCCAGCGCATGGCCATGCAGATGCTGGAGCGTGACCGGAGTGGCGGGTTGCGCTTGTCGAGTGCCTTGCAAGCAGCCATGGACGGGGTCGGTCATTGTAAAAACTGCCGCACGCTAACGGAAAACGAGTTGTGTCCGCAATGTGCCGATCCTGACCGCGACGATACCTTGCTGTGTGTAGTCGAGTCGCCCATGGATGTATTTGCGGTTGACCAGACCGGTTTTCGTGGGCGCTATTTCGTACTCAAGGGACATTTATCTCCTCTGGATGGCTTGGGTCCGGAAGCCATCGGTATTCCCGAGCTGTTGGAGCGTATCGAGTCGGGTGCCTTCACGGAGGTCATCGTTGCTACCAACCCGACCGTAGAAGGCGAGGCGACTTCGCATTACATCGCCCAAATTCTGGCCCCACGGGGTATTACGATTTCCCGTATCGCCCATGGTGTACCGCTGGGTGGAGAGCTTGACCTCGTGGATAACGGCACCCTGACCCACGCCTTCGCAGGACGTAAGCCGATCGCACTTTGACAGTAAAGGCATAAAAAAGCTGAAGAAAGAGCAGAGAAAAGCGTAGACCAAATTTTGAGAAGTATTATCATTAGCATTGTCTGATGGCTTCTCTCGATGGGGATCTACACATGAGCGTGGGTGAAGTGAACTCACCGCAAGCCTTGCATCAGTGGTACAGCGATCATCATGGCTGGCTTCAAGGCTGGCTGCATAAGCGGCTGGACTGTTCATTCAATGCAGCCGATCTGGCTCAGGATACCTTCATGCGCCTGTTGGCGCGTGAGCATGAGCTGTCTACTGTTCGTGAGCCCCGGGCGTATCTGACTACGATCGCCCACTCCTTGGTCGTGAACTTCTGGCGTCGTCAGGCCATTGAACGCGCCTACCTGGACGCATTAGCTGATCGACAGGACAACCACGTCCCTTCGCCGGAAACACGTGAGCTGATCATCGAAAGCTTGCTTCGCATCGACGCTTTATTGAATACCTTGCCAACTAAGGTTCGCTCTGCATTTCTCATGTCCCAGCTGGACGGGCTTACTTATGCTGTGATTGCCCAGCGTTTGGAGGTATCCGAGCGCATGGTCAAGAAATACATGGCTCAAGCCATGTTGCATTGTCTGACGGTAATGGAGGGGTAAGCCATGTCCCTTCCTGAGCCGGAGTGTGATTTTTCTGTACTGGAACAGGCTGCCGAGTGGTTTGCGCTACTCAAGGACGACGCGGTTAGCGAACAGGACCGGTATCGCTGGCAGGCTTGGCTGAATGCTAGCCCGCACCATGAGCTTGCTTGGCGGAGGGTGGAGCAGATCAGCCGGCATTTCGAGCGTATCCCGCAAGATGAGCGGCGCGAAGCCCGGATAGCTTTGCAGCAGGGCGGTAAGCAGACACGTCGCCAAGCTTTGAAGCTAATGGCGTTGTGCCTGGGCGGTATTGTTCTTTCTTCAGGCGTGGCGAACAGGCTACCTTGGCAAGAGTGGTCTGCCAGTTACAAGACCGGCATAGGTGAAATCAAGGAATTCCAGGTCGCGAGCAATCTGAAGTTGTGGTTGAACACCAACTCGGCAGTTGATGCCGACAAGAACTCGGCCGGATTTTTATTGCATCGGGGCGAAATCGTCGTTCAAGCAGGCAACGGTGCTCCGTCAAACACCCATGTTGCTACTTCGTCTGGCAATGTCCTAGGGCGTAGCCTTCGGTTTCAGGTTCGTAAGGCAAAGGATTATTGCGAAGTTGCTGTCTTCTCTGGAGAGATGCAGGTAGCACCGCTGCACGCATCTCCTCTTACAATAAAGGCTGGGCAACAGGCCCGCTTTACAGCGGATCGTATCGTTGCGATAGAGCGACTCGAATCAAGACGAGCGGCCTGGGTGAATGGAATGCTAATGGCTGACAATATGCGCCTGGGTGATTTCATTACTGAGCTGGAGCGCTACCGACACGGTTACATAGGATGCGATCCTCAGGTAGCCGACTTGCGCTTGGTGGGCGCCTACCCACTAGCCGACACGGACCGTATCCTCACGGCTCTGGAAATGAGTTTGCCGATCAAGGTTAATTATCCGTTGCCCTGGTGGGTTTCTATCTCGGCACGCGTCTAGCTTTAATTTTAATAAAAATTATTATCATTAGCAGTTCCCTTTTTTCTGTTTCAATTGGCTTTAGGTTCAAAGGCCTTTTAAGCCTTCCATATTAAGAAAAGAAGGGGATTGAAATGCGTTCGTGCCGTTTGTCTTCCACCCGGTTTTTACGTAGTCCGTTGCGGCAGGCCGTCCATGCGGCAGCGCTGGCCCTGCCGTTAAGCATGGCTATGGCTTCCTTGCCGGTATTAGCAGCGCAGCCGGTCTCGGCACAGCAGATTCAACGTTTCGACATTCCTGCCGGGCCGCTCTCTACGGTGTTAAGCCGCTTTGCCAGCGAGGCTAATGTCATGCTGTCAGTCGACGCTACCTTGACTGAAGGCAAGCAGAGCCAGGGCTTGAAAGGGCAGTACAGCGTAAACGATGGATTTGCCGAGCTGTTGCGGGGAAGCGGTCTTAACGCTGTTGATAATGGTAATGGTGGCTATACGCTAATTTCGGCATCTGCACAGGATGCCGGTGTAACTGCACTATCCGCCACGACTGTTACCGATTTCGCCTTGGGTAATGCGTTAGGTGAAGTCAGTGGTTATAACGCCACGCATAGCCAGATCGCCACGAAAACCAGTAAGTCGATTCTGGAAACGTCTCAGTCTGTGTCTGTAGTGACTCGCGAGCAGATGGATGACCAAGGATCGCAGACTGTTTCCCAGGCGCTGCGCTATACGCCTGGTGTGATGACCAGTCCCTATGGAGCGACCCACCGTTACGACTATGTTGCCATGCGTGGCTTTAATGAAGGTTCGGTAGATAACATCTACCTGGACGGTTTGAAAACCATGGGCGACAGCGGCACCTATAGCAGTATGCAGGTCGACCCCTATTTCCTTGAGCGTATCGATATTCTCAAAGGTCCATCTTCCGTTCTGTACGGACGCAGTAACCCTGGTGGTTTGGTCGCGCTGACCAGCAAGAAGCCGCTATACGAGCCCTATCATGAAATTCAGGCCACAGTTGGCACCCAGGGACAAAGAGGAATAGGGTTCGACTTTGGCGGTCCGGTGGATGAGGATCAGCGCATCGCTTACCGCTTGGTAGGCTTGGCAGACAAGTCAGATACGCAATTTGATGTGGAAGAAAAGCGTTACGCCATTGCGCCTACAGTGGCTATTGATCTTGATGATGACACGACCCTGACCTTGCAGGCCTACCTGCAGCACGACCCTGAGGGTGGTTATCATGGCGGTCTGCCGGCAGAGGGAACACTCTATCGCCATAATGGGCAGTACATCTCGAATAGTTTCTTTGAGGGAGACTCAGACTACGACAAGTTCGAGCGTACCCAGCAAATGGTAGGGTATCAGTTCGAGCATCGTTTTAACGATGTATGGTCGGCCCGTCAGAACTTCCGCTACCTGGACGGTAAGGTAGACATGCGGCAGGCCTACCAGACAGGTTGGGTCGGTACTTCCAACGAGCTTTCTCGCGCTACCACCGAAGGCAAAGAGCGCCTGCATGCCTGGATCGTAGATAACATGCTTCAGGCTGAGTTTGAAACTGGGGCTGCCAAGCATACGCTGCTGACCGGCATAGACTATCAACGCCGGAAAGCCAAAGTGGATTACTCCGGCGGGACGGCGTCCACTATCGATGCGTTCAATCCCGTTTATGGCGATGCGGATGTCGTCAATACGTGGGAAACAAGTAACCTGCGCCGCATGGAGCAGACCGGCCTCTATGTTCAGGACCTGATCGATCTAGACAAGTGGCGTTTCTCCTTGGGTCTGCGTAAAGACTGGGTGGAAACCTCGTCTGAAGACCTGATGTACGGTACCGGCAAAAGTGAGGCTAAGGATAGCAAGCTGACGCCACGTGTAGGGGCGTTGTATCTTTTCGACAACGGCATCGCACCCTATATCAGCTATTCGGAGTCCTTCAACCCGAACTCCTATACGGACCAGAGCGGTGATCCACTCGAAGCGACCGAAGGTAAGCAGTGGGAGGCCGGTATCAAGTATCAGCCGCCAGGTACGGACAATATCTTTACTGCCTCGGTATTCCACATCGTCCAGGAAAACCTGGCGACCAAGCTGGCAAACGAACAATATTATCGGGCTGTTGGTGAGGTTCGCTCTCAGGGCTTTGAACTGGAAGCCCATATGCAGGTAACCGATAACTTCCGGGTACTGGGCAGCTATACCTTTGCCGATGTGGAGTACGTCAAGTCAGAGGACGGTACGGAAGGCAACACGCCTAATGTCGCGCCGCGCCATATGGCGTCTGTTTGGGGCGACTACACCTTTAACGAGGGTACCCTTCGAGGGTTGAGTTTTGGCGCGGGCTCACGCTTTGTCAGCAAGAGCTGGGCAGACCCGGCCAATACGCAGCGTATTCCAGCCTATACCCTGTTCGATGCTTCGGTGGGGTATGACCTGAGTAATGTAGGACTTAAGGGCATGGATATACGGGTGAATGCCAACAACCTGACTGACAAGGAATATATTGCGGCCTGCAACAGCTTGTCCTATTGCTACTATGGTGAGGAGCGCAACGTGACGGCCACCGTCAGCTACAAGTTCTGAACATCGAATAGGTGAGGCTGGGCAAAGTATCCAGCCAGAACGGGCGACCTATGTGCGGGTCGCCCGTGTCGTTTCAGCCTTCCAGTTGACCGCCTGCCAGAGCGCATAACTGGATGCTATCAAGAATATGTACCTCCTTGCCTTCGGCCTCGATAATGCCGCTCTGCTGGAAGCGAGTAAAAACACGAGAAACCGTTTCCACGGCCAGTCCCAAATAATTGCCGATCTCGTTGCGCGACATCGACAGGCGGAACTGCCGGGCGGAAAAGCCCCGCGCCCGGAAGCGGGCCGACAGGTTGACCAGGAATGTGGCGATACGCTCGTCTGCCGTTTTCTTGGACAACAAAAGCATCATTTGCTGATCATCACGAATTTCACGGCTCATTACCCGCATCAATTGCCGACGCAATTGCGGTAATTGCTCTGACAGTTCGTCGAGATGATCGAAAGGAATTTCGCAAACAGAGGTGGTTTCCAGTGCCTGGGCCGAAATGGGATGCAGGTTAGTGTCCATACCGGAAAGTCCGACCAGCTCGCTAGGCAGGTGGAAACCTGTAATCTGCTCCTCACCATTGTCTGTCACGCTAAAGGTCTTGAGCGCTCCGGAACGTACCGCAAAAACGGAATTGAAGGTGCCACCTTGGCGGAACAGGATTTCGCCTTTCTTAAGCGGCTGACCGCGCTTAACGATACGGTCTAGCGCGTCCAGATCCTCAAGATTAAAGGAAAGGGGAAGGCATAAGGGCGCCAGGCTACAGTCTTTGCAGTGGGTTTGCGAGGCGACACGCATTTTCAAATTTTCGGACATGGCTTTCGGTTTATTCCATTAGTGAAGCCAAGGGTATTACCGCATGTTTTATTACGAAAGCATGCGAACGCGACCTGTTCAAACGACACGCGAAAACCGCTGCATGTTCTGCTCAGGCAAGTAATGGTCAAACAGCATGCAGACCGAACGTACCAATAGCCGTCCCGCAGGAAGAATATGGATGCCTTGATCATCCAGGCAGATCAGCCCATCAGTTGCCATACGCTGTAATTCAGGCATAACATCGGCGAAATAATCCGTGAAGTTGATTGACAGAGTTCGGTTCATTTCAGCGAAATCAAGCTGAAAGTGGCAGATCAACTGTTGGATAACTGCACGACGGATCAGATCATCACGCTCACAGTGCAACCCTCGGCGAATGGCCAGTTGGCCGTTATCCAGCCTAGACTGGTATTCGGAAATATCCACACTGTTCTGGCAATAAAGCTCACCTACCTGGCTAATAGCAGACACACCAAAACCAATCAGGTCGCAATGACCATGGGTTGTGTAGCCTTGGAAATTACGTTGCAGCGAGCCGTCTTCCTGCGCGATAGCCAGCTCATCATCAGGCAAGGCGAAATGGTCCATGCCAATGTAACGGTAACCTGCTGTCGTCAGCTGTTCCGTGGCGCGCTGCAGCATTTCCAGTTTCTGTGCCGGGCTGGGGAGCTGTGTGGCGTCGATCCGGCGTTGAGGTATAAAGCGTGCGGGCAGATGAGCATAGTTGAAAATTGAAATCCGGTGCGGTTGCAGTCGGATGACTGCCTCAATGGTACGGGCGAAGCGTTCCGGCACCTGACGAGGTAGCCCATAAATCAGGTCAATATTGATGGAGCGATAGCTCAAGGTACGAGCCGCTTCGACAATGGCTTGCGTTTCCGCCAGGCTTTGCAGGCGGTTGACTGCAAGTTGCACCTCAATGTCTAAATCCTGTACTCCCAGGCTCACTCGATTAAAGCCCAGTTCGCGCAGTAGGCCCATTGTTGCCCAGTCAGCCTCCCGTGGGTCAATCTCTATTGAGTAATCACCTGAGTCGTCATCCAACAGGTTGAAATGCTGCCGCAATTCGTTCATTAGATGACGCAACTGTTCCGTGTTGAGGAAGGTAGGAGTGCCGCCGCCAAGGTGAAGCTGTTCGATCACCTGGTCTTTGCCTACGTGGGGGCTGATAAGATGAAACTCGCGTAACAGGCTGGCCAAATAGGGCCCACTGCGGCTACGGTCTTTGGTGATGACTTTATTGCACGCGCAGTAGTAGCAGATATTGGCGCAGAAAGGGACGTGAACATAGAGCGAAAGGGCTTTCCTGGCCTTGCGGCTGTTACGCAGGGCATGCAGGAGGTCAAAGGTCCCCACTTGGTAGTAGTCGGGTAAGAGGTATAGCGTGGCCCTGCCGTGTCGTAGCGCTGGATAAGGTCCGTATTCCAATCGATGGCATTGAGCATAACTGCATTCCCATAAGGCAATGGGTAGAAGTGTAAGAGGGTCAATCCCGTACTGTGTTGACTTGTATCAATGCACCATGAAGCAGAGCAGGGTGCTGATAACAGTTCGCCCCTTGCCTAGAGATGTCTCGTCCTGGTCCAGAGGCTCCGGCATACTGGAAAGGCCTAGAGCTTTAAGGAAGGAAAATGCGTGACTAAGGAACAACATGACGCGCCGGGTGGGGTTTCGTTGTTATGGAATTACCCGCGCGATCACGTGCTGGCTACCCTGGTGCTTGCCCACGGTGCCGGTGCGCCCATGGATAGCCCCTTTATGGAGCAAATAGCGCGTGCACTGGCGGAGCAGGGCATTGTTGTCGCGCGATTCGAGTTTTCTTATATGGCGCAGCGGCGTCTTGATGGTCGGAAACGTCCGCCAGCGCCTACCGCACGACTGCTCGATACGTGGCGCACCGTTATCGAGCAGGTAAAAGCTGAAGGACACAGGTCTTTTGCCATTGGAGGGAAATCCATGGGCGGCCGCATGGCCAGCTTGCTGGCGGATGAATGCCAAGTCCAGGCGCTCGTCTGTTTGGGCTACCCTTTTTATCCCGCAGGACGGCCTGAAAAGCCACGGGTGGAGCATCTGGCTGTACTGCAGACCCCAACGTTAATTATGCAGGGCGAGCGTGATGCCTTGGGTAATCGGGAAACCGTCGAGACTTATACCCTGTCGCCAGCTATCAAAATCGACTGGGTGCCCACGGCTAATCATGACCTGAAGCCGTTGAAGAGTACCGGTCAGACACATGATAAGATTATTGAATCCAGCGCAGCACGAATCGCCTGCTTCCTGAAAGAGTAGCAGCAGTGAGCATAAAAAAGCCCGCCGAGGCGGGCTTTTCGTCATGCAGGTATTTACATCAGGCTGCGCAACACATAATGAAGAATGCCGCCTGCTTTGAAGTATTCGACTTCGTTAAGCGTGTCGATACGGCAAAGCAGCTCGGTCGTCTCGACACTGCCATCCTCCCGGGTAATTTCCAGCATAAGCTGCATATGCGGACGCAGTTCGACACCATCCAGGCCAAAGAGGCTGATCTTTTCTTTACCGGTCAGGTTGAGCGACTTGCGATCTACGCCGTTCTGGAATTGCAGCGGCAGTACGCCCATGCCTACTAGGTTGGAACGGTGAATACGCTCAAAGCTTTCGGCGATAACAGCCTTCACGCCTAGCAGATTGGTTCCTTTGGCAGCCCAGTCCCGAGAGGAGCCGGTGCCGTATTCCTTGCCAGCGATAATGACTAATGGCGTGCTTTCAGCCTGATAGCGCATGGCCGCGTCATAGATCGCCATCTTCTCGCCCGTAGGCACGTACAAAGTATTGCCGCCTTCCTCGCCGCCTAGCATTTCATTGCGAATACGGATATTGGCAAAGGTGCCGCGCATCATGACTTCATGGTTGCCACGACGAGAACCGTAAGAGTTGAAGTCTTCATAAGCGACGCCATGCTCCGTCAGGTAGCGACCAGCAGGGCTGTCTTTTTTGATGTTACCGGCTGGCGAGATATGATCGGTAGTAACCGAGTCGCCTAGTAGCGCCAAGATGCGCGCATCATGTATATCTGCCACACGAGGTGGCTTGCCGCCGATATCTTCGAAGAAAGGCGGATTCTGGATATAGGTTGAATCAGCTTGCCAGGTATAAGTCTTGGACGCGGGTACTTGAATAGCTTTCCAGTTTTCATCGCCTTCAAACACGGCCGCGTATTCCTTGCGGAACATTTCCGAGTTGACCTTCTCAATGGCTTCGGCAACTTCCTTCTGGCTGGGCCAGATGTCCTTCAAATAGACTGGCTGACCTTCCTGGTCGGTACCTAGAGGATCCTTGGCCAGGTCAGTTTTTACCGTGCCTGCCAATGCATAAGCCACTACCAGAGGTGGGGATGCGAGCCAGTTGGTCTTGACCAGCGGATGCACACGTCCTTCAAAGTTACGGTTACCTGAAAGCACCGATGCCACGGTCAAGTCAGCATCCTGAATGGCTTTTTCAATAGGGGCAAGCAAGGGGCCAGAGTTACCGATACAGGTCGTGCAGCCATAGCCGACCAGGTTGAAACCCAGCTGATCGAGATAGGGGGTCAGGCCCGCCGCTTTATAGTACTCGGTTACGACCTTGGAGCCAGGCGCCAGAGAGCTTTTCACCCACGGTTTGCGCATGAGTCCCTTTTCGACGGCTTTCTTAGCCAGCAGGCCGGCAGCCAACATGACATTGGGATTGGACGTATTGGTGCACGAGGTGATAGCGGCAATTACTACATCGCCATTGTGCAAGGTATGCGTCTGGCCTTCATGGGTATACTCCACCCCATCAGTCTTAGGTTCGCCCTTAACAGAGTCATCCAGGCTATCAGAGGTACTGCTCTTGCTAGGCGAAGATTTCAGCTGCAAGCTCATAAACTGATCGAAAGCTTCGCTGACCTTGGACAGCGACACGCGGTCCTGGGGCCGCTTCGGGCCTGCCAGGCTGGACTCTACATCACCTAAATCCAGATGCAGCGTATCGGTGAAAACGGGTTCTTGCCCACTTTCGCGCCAAAGGCCCTGAGCTTTGCAATAGGCTTCGACCAGCTTGACGGTCTCTTCCGGTCGACCCGACATCCGTAAGAAATCTACCGTTATGTCATCCACGGGGAAGAAGCCGCAGGTCGCACCATATTCCGGCGCCATGTTGCCGATAGTTGCCCGGTCGGCCAAGGGCAGGTCTGCCAGACCGTCGCCATAAAACTCGACGAACTTGCCGACAACACCTTTCTTGCGCAGCATTTGAGTGACGGTCAGAACCAGATCAGTAGCAGTGATTCCTTCGCGCAGCTTTCCGGTGAACTTGAAGCCAACCACTTCCGGGATCAGCATGGAAACCGGCTGCCCCAGCATGGCGGCTTCCGCTTCGATCCCACCAACACCCCAGCCGAGCACACCAAGACCGTTGATCATGGTGGTATGGGAGTCAGTACCTACCAGGGTATCGGGGAAAGCGTAGGTCTTGCCATCTTCCTCTTTGGTCCAGACAGTGCGACCGAGATATTCCAGGTTGACCTGGTGGCAGATCCCTGTACCTGGCGGGACTACGCTGAAGTTATCGAAGGCTTGCTGGCCCCAGCGCAAGAAGGCGTAACGTTCTCCATTGCGCTGCATTTCGATCTCAACGTTTTCCTCATAAGCGTGTTCGGAGGCGTAGCGATCCACCATTACCGAGTGGTCAATGACCAAGTCGACAGGCGAGAGCGGGTTGATTTTTTCCGGGTCGCCTCCGGCTTTGGCCATGGCGTCACGCATGGCGGCAAGATCGACTACTGCCGGGACACCAGTAAAGTCCTGCATAAGCACGCGCGCCGGTCGGTATTGAATTTCACGGTCGGAGCGCTTGTTCTTGAGCCAGTCGGCCAAGGCTTGGAGGTCTTCAGGGTAAACGGTCTTGTTATCTTCCCAACGCAACAGGTTTTCCAAAAGTACCTTGAGCGACATGGGAAGACGGGTGATGTCGCCTAGGCTTTTGGCTGCGTCAGGAAGACTGAAGTAATGATAGGTACGGCCATCGACCTCAAGGGTGCGACGGCAGTTAAGACTATCCATTGAAGGCATGATGGGACTCCTCTCGGCTTGAGACGGCACGATTGATTCGGCCTCATAGCAAGGCGGCGGTGGCTTCTGCAAAGCATGTCTTCCTCTACCGGCGCTCATACATGAAGCGTATGCAAGCTAACCCGGTAGTACCATCACGTCCGTTCAGAGCAAACCAGGAGCGGCCGAAGCGTTTGCTGTCTGGCCACATATCGCCTTGCCTTTGTTCTCCAGTACTGGACCGGAAGTACGCGCTTACGTTCCCTGTATCCCTTCGATCAGCCGTTAACTCCGGTATAGTGCGCGGCTTTCCATGACAGATAACAACGTCTATGGCGCCTGGATAAATACGCTGCTGCTACATTGCCCGTCCAGGTTTCAAGAGAGGACAGCTGCACTACGGTTGTAAGGAAGCAAGCCGTCCTCTATTACGCTTGAAATGCAGCGCGTGCGTCACAGTCTAAGTAACGTTATGTATTGACGGTCCAAAAGACCAGAATGAAAGCGGAGTAAACATGTCTCTCGATGCTGATGCGATTCTTGATGCCACCGGACTCAACTGCCCTGAACCGGTCATGATGCTACACAATAAGGTGCGTGATCTGGCCGCGGGAACTCTGCTTAAAGTCATTGCAACTGACCCTTCCACCCGTCGCGATATTCCTAAGTTCTGCCTGTTTTTAGGACATGAACTGGTGCAGCAGGAGGAAGAGGCAGGTACTTATCTTTATTGGATCCGCAAGAAGATGGAGTAACTCATTTAGGCTGTGCTGCGTATTCTCCGCCGGGCGCTACGGGCCAGCCGAATGCCTAACAAGACGGCAGCACATGTCAGGCCTACGACTAAACCTTGCCATAGGCCGGCTGGTCCGCTGGGGTGGCCCAGCCAGTCGGTCAGTCCCAGAACGTACCCAACGGGAAGACCGATGCCCCAGTAGGCAAATAGCGTAATGATCATTGTGGCCCGAGTGTCCTGATAGCCACGCAAGCCGCCAGCTGCGGTAACTTGTATCGCATCGGAGAACTGAAATAGCGCTGCGAAAACAATCAGTGAGGCTGCGAGCTCAACCACAGGCAGGTCCGGCGTATAAAGGGTCGCTATCTGAAAACGGAACAGCAGCATAATGCTGGCAGAAACGCAGGCACAGGCCAGACCTACGGCCATGCCCATGCCTGCCGAGAAGCGTGCGTCACGTGGCGCGCCGCGCCCTAACGCTTGGCCTACGCGTACGGTTACGGCCATCCCTATCGACAGGGGAACCATAAAGGTCAGAGATGAGAAGTTAAGCGCGATCTGATGACCTGCCACCACGGTTGCGCCCAAGCCGCCAATCAATAGGGCGATAACAGCAAAGATGCTGGACTCTGCAAATACGGCAATACCAATGGGAACGCCGACCGAAAGCAGGCGGCGTATCACGGCCCAGTCTGGGCGATCGAAGCGGATGAACAGCCCGCAGGCCCGATAAATAGGCGCCCGATTCACCCAGATCAGCATGCCAAGGAACATTAGCCACATGGAAACAGCTGTCGCGAATCCGCAACCCGGACCGCCAAGTGCAGGTAATCCCAGGCGTCCATAAATGAACAGGTCGTTCAAGGGCACATTCATGACCAAGCCAAACAAGCCCAGCAGCATACTGGGGCGCGTTTGCCCTAGGCCATCACTAAAGCAGCGGAGCACGTAATACAGCGCTACAGCAGGAATGCCTAAAGCAATACCGTGCAAATAGGTCATGGTCGGCGGAATCAGCTCCTGACTAACCTTCATGGCTTGCAATAGCGGCTCCGCAGCACAGAGCAGGGCGCTGGCCATGAGTCCAACTACCAGGGCCAGCCATAATGCCTGGCGGACCAGCGGGCCGATTCGCTCCGGTTGCCTGGCACCATGGTGCTGTGCCACTTGAGGTGTGGTGGCCAACAGCACACCAGTCATCAGAAGGAACACCGGTACCCACACGGAGTTACCCAAAGCGACGGCCGCTAGGTCAAGAGGACCAACCCGGCCGGCCATGACAGCGTCGACAAACCCCATGGCGGAGTGCGAGAGCTGGGCAACAATAATAGGTGTCGCCAAGGTCAGCAGCGCTTTTAGTTCCTGACGAACCCGCTGCCCTCTAGAAAGTGATTGGTTCACGCGTAATCGGGCCGTAAAAGTATGGCAGTCTACCTTGCTTTCTTGCTATGCAGGAGCTCTTTGCTTGGGGAGCCTGTTAAAGTACCGAGCCCACATGCCCGGAGCCTGTTATGCGTATCCTTGCCGATGAGAACATTCCTTTACTGGACGAGTTTTTTGGGTCCCTTGGTGAAATCCGTCGTATGCCGGGACGCGCCATTGACCGTGAAGCTGTCAGTCAGGCGGATGTCTTAATCGTACGTTCTATTACCCGGGTAGGGCCTGAATTATTGGAAGGTAGTCCTGTTCGATTCGTGGGTACCTGTACGATCGGCACGGATCATCTGGATACAACGTATCTGGATACTGCAGGCATCGCTTGGAGCAATGCGCCCGGCTGTAATGCTCGCGGTGTGGTGGATTACGTTCTTGGTGCGCTTCAGGTCTTGGGCGAGGCACGGGAGGCATCATTACCGGAGCGAACTTACGGCATCGTAGGTGCAGGGCAGGTGGGCAGTCGTCTTGTCTCTGTACTGGAAAGGCTGGGATGGCATGTTCTAGTCTGCGATCCGCCCCGTGCCTCCCGGGAAGATGGCTCATTCGTTTCCCTGGAAACCATAGTGCAATCATGCGACGTCATTTCATTGCACACGCCACTGATCCGTTCGGGTGAGCAAGCCACCTATCATCTGTTTGACTCCGCTCGGTTGGCACAGTTGAAACCGGGTTGCTGGTTGATTAATGCCTGTCGGGGGGAGGTGATCGATAACCGGGCGCTGCGTCAGCACCTAGAAAGCGGGGTGGATCTAGAGATTGTGTTGGATGTCTGGGAAAACGAGCCCGAAGTAGATGTGGCCCTGGCTCAGGCATGCCGATTAGCTACCCCACATATTGCCGGTCATAGTCTCGAAGGGAAATGGCGAGGAACAGCCCAGATTTATGCAGCCTTGTGTCAGTGGCGCGGAATAGCCACAGAAAAAAATCTTGAGACATGGTTGCCTGAACAGTCGCTCAAGCAACTGACTTTTTCCGCCTCGGCGTCGCCCGAGGAAGTGCTCAATATCATGTGCCGTGTCGTTTATGATCCGCGTCGGGATGATGCCGCGTTTAGACGCTCGTTGAGAAGCGTAGAGGCCAAGGCGCGCCGTGAGGCCTTCGATGCCCTACGCAAGCATTATCCGAGGCGCCGGGAAATTACCGGACTGCATGTCGCTACAAACAGTAATACAGCGCTTTCCCGCGTGGTAGAAGCGCTAGGCGCAATGCCTGTCTAGCAAGTCATCATTTCCCGGATCAGTTGAACACGTTGCTCAAGCTTCTGGTAAGCCTGCTAACTATCGGCTCTAGTAGTCCCTTTTCATTAGTTAAGGTGCCGTTCGGAAGAAGACAGGCAACGTAAGGTTACTGTAACGCGGGGTAAGCGGTGATCTTGGTAAGACAAGGCAAGTGATTTGGCAGGAGAGCAGTCTGATAGGCCTGAACATACGAGGTACAACTACTCCGGTGCAAAGGCTTGCTGCACCGGAGTGGGTTATTAGTGGTATTCGCAGAGATAAGCGGTTTCTGTTTCAACCTTGAGTTGAAACTTACTATTGGCCGGGACCGTAAATTGCTGGCCTGTCTTAAACTTTTCCCATGCGTCGCTGCCCGGTAGTTTAACCGTCAGAGCACCTGCCACAACATGCATGATTTCCAACTGGCTCGTACCGAACTCATAGTCCCCTGGAGCCATGACGCCGATGGTGGCCGGTTTGTCGCTCAGGTTGAAGGCGATGGATTTAACTGTGCCGTCGAAGTATTCATTTACCTTGAACATGACAATCCTTGGATGGAGTGGAAAGAATCATCCAGTATGCCGAAATAGAGCGGGTGTCGTCACTATGCCATTAGGCTAGTGAACCGTAACCGGCAACAGACGTGCCGTATTTCGGGCATCCTCTAGTGCACGGTGCGGTTGGCCGTGAAAACAAAATCCTGCGAGGGAGAGAGCAGCGTCCAAGCTAACGGGACGTGATAATTGCCTGGATTTGGCAAAACGCTGCTTTAAATTCATGTGAGGAAGGCGGGCGAGGCTACTATCCAAACGGTGTTCACGCCAGTCACGCTGTAACTGGCGCCGATCATAATCCCCCCAGCTACACCATCCGGCCAGATGCTCTTCATAACCGCCAAGCCACTCCTCAAAACGCACCCATACCTCTTCAAGAGAGGGCGCACTGTCTATGTTGTCTTGGCTGATATGGGTCAATGTTTTACAAAATTCCGTAAGTATTGGGCGTTGAGCAGGTTTTACATAGCTTTGGAAGTGATCAATCTCACGACCTGTCCTACTGATCAAAACGGCGCCTATTTCGATGATTTCCATTTCTTCGACGGGCCAGCCGCCACGATCAGTTGTGGCTTCTAGGTCGATGATCAACCAATGCTTCATCTCGCCTCTCTCCCAGTCGACACGATTCTTGAAGATCGTGCATCAAGAATGAAATACACCGCTTGTAAGAGGCAAAGACTCATGCGAGGGCATGCAAGTTTCAGTATTCGCTCCGCAAGAATGGAACCAGCGACCAGCGTGCTTTTTAAGATCACAAAAGTATTCAAACTTTCTTAAACAGGGGATTGGTTATTATTCAAGTGGTTCAGTTGCGGGCATATATGCCATGAACAAAAAGCTAGCCGGGATGCAACTGGGCACCTCATCGTAATAACTCGGTTGACCGTTACGCCTTGGCTCGCTTGGCGCTACACTAGAAAGGCCGTCGCGTTCGCTCTCGGCATTAACAATGGTCCATGTTTCAGGTTTATTGACGATGGAATGCCGTGCAGGATGTGGCGCCTGTTGTATCGCGCCCTCTATTTCCTCTCCGTTGCCCGGTATGCCCTTGGGCAAGCCAGCTGGCGTGCGTTGCGCTCATTTGGATTTTCGCAATTTATGTGAACTTTTCGGACGCCCGGAGCGGCCTAAGGTATGCAGTACATTCCAGGCGGATCGCATGGTGTGCGGCAATGATCACGATGAGGCAGTCATGCTGTTGACTGTTCTGGAAGACATTACCGCTGCCTGATTCTTTTTGAAGAAACTACAGCCCATTACCTATAACAAGAGGGGCCCATCGTGCGCTCAATGATTAAAACGATTGTTTTAACCACAATGCTGACTATGCTATCTGTCTGGACGTATGCTCAAGATTGGAAGCTCGCTAAAGATGAAGATGGCATCAAGGTTTACACGCGAAGCATGGAGGGGTCCAAGTACAAGGCCTATCGGGGCATCGTGCAAATCAAGGCCACGCCTGAGCAAATTGCCCAGCTTCAAGAGAATGCCACCACATCCTGTGCATGGTTGTATCGCTGCCAGCAGCTTAAGGTATTGAAACAACAGGGACGTGAAGGGTGGACATATATGCGTATTGAAATGCCTTGGCCAGTCACTGCTCGCGATGTGGTCCTGCATGTTACAAGTGAGCAGCTTGCAAGCGGCGGATTCCTTCGCCGCCTGAAGGGCGTGCCTGATTATATTCCGCCAGTAGAGGGTTACATTCGTGTAAGCAGTTTCGATGGCACTTGGCAGGTCACGCCTAAGACTGCTGATAACGTCGAAGTCATCTACGAAGCTCAAAGCGAGCCTGGCGGCAGTGTCCCTTCCTGGTTGGCCAACAGTTTCGTAGTGGATGCGCCCTTTAACACCCTGCAACGTTTGCGCAAGACTGCTGAGTCTCGCTAAGCACTCATGAATAAAAACGCCCCGGCAGGCCGGGGCGTTTTTATTTACCGATACCGCGTGATCAAACGATCTCAACGGCCTCGATCTTGGCCTTGGCTGCGCTTTCGCGGAACTCGGCGATCTGGTCGAAGCTTAGGTAGCGATAAACGTCCGAAGCCATGCTGTCAATGTCTTTGGCGTACTGCATGTACTCTTCGACGCTTGGCAACTTGCCCATAATAGAGGCGACAGCTGCCAGCTCCGCAGAGGCAAGGTACACGTTGGCACCATCACCCAGACGGTTTGGGAAGTTACGAGTCGAAGTAGACACCACGGTGGAGTTGGATGCTACGCGTGCCTGGTTACCCATGCACAGCGAACAGCCAGGCATTTCCATGCGGGCACCGGCCTTGCCGTAAATGCCGTAGTAGCCTTCCTCGGTCAACTGGTGTTGGTCCATCTTGGTCGGTGGTGACAGCCATAGACGAGTCGGGATTGCTCCCTTAACCTTGTCGAGCAACTTACCAGCTGCACGGAAGTGACCGATATTGGTCATGCATGAGCCGATAAACACTTCGTCAATCTTGTCACCGGCCACTTGAGACAGCAGACGGGCATCGTCCGGGTCGTTTGGTGCACACAGGATCGGCTCAGTCACCTCGGCGAGGTCAATCTCGATGACTTCGGTATATTCAGCATCGGCATCCGCCTCCATCAACTGCGGATCCAGCAGCCAGGCTTCCATCGCTCGAGCACGGCGCTCTAATGTACGGGCATCACCGTAGCCCTCGCTGACCATCCAGCGCAGCAGGGTGATATTGGATTGCAGGTACTCAGCAATGGATTCTTTCGACAGTTTGATCGTGCAACCGGCGGCGGAACGCTCGGCAGAGGCATCTGACAGTTCGAACGCCTGCTCTACAGTCAGATCCGGCAGGCCTTCGATTTCAAGAATGCGGCCCGAGAAGATATTCTTCTTGCCTTTCTTCTCTACGGTCAGCAGGCCTTTCTGGATGGCGTAATAGGGAATTGCATGTACAAGATCGCGTAAGGTAATTCCTGGCTGCATCTTGCCCTTGAAGCGCACCAGTACCGATTCCGGCATATCCAGCGGCATAACCCCAGTCGCGGCGGCGAAAGCTACCAGACCGGAGCCAGCCGGGAAGGAAATACCAATGGGGAAGCGGGTATGCGAGTCACCACCGGTACCGACGGTATCGGGCAACAGCATACGGTTCAGCCAGCTGTGGATGATGCCATCACCTGGGCGCAGGGAAACGCCGCCACGGGTACGGATGAAATCCGGCAGTGTATGGTGAGTCTTCACATCGATGGGCTTGGGATAAGCCGCTGTATGGCAGAAAGACTGCATTACGAGATCAGCAGAGAAGCCCAGGCAAGCCAAGTCTTTCAACTCATCACGGGTCATCGGGCCTGTGGTGTCCTGAGAGCCAACGGTCGTCATCTTCGGTTCGCAGTAGGTACCCGGACGAACACCGTCCACACCGCAGGCCTTGCCGACCATCTTCTGCGCTAAAGTGTAGCCTTTGCCAGTATCAACAGGCTGCTCAGGCTTTTTGAACAGATCGGAATGGCCTAGGCCCAGCTCAGCGCGGGCTTTTTCAGTCAGGCCACGCCCTACGATCAAAGGAATACGACCGCCTGCACGAACTTCATCTAGCAGAACCGGGGTTTTTAACTCAAATGTGGAAATGACGTCGTCGCTACCATGGCGGGTAACCTTGCCTGCATAGGGATAAACGTCAATCACGTCACCCATGTTCAGTTCGGAGACATCAAATTCGATCGGCAGGGCGCCAGCATCTTCCATAGTGTTATAGAAGATCGGAGCGATCTTACTGCCAAAGCAGAAGCCGCCAGCACGCTTGTTCGGCACATAAGGAATGTCGTCCCCAAAGAACCAAAGCACCGAGTTTGTAGCGGATTTACGAGAGGAGCCCGTGCCAACTACGTCACCCACATAAGCCACAGGGAAGCCTTTGGCTTTGACTTCTTCGATCTGCTTCAGTGGGCCGATTGCGCCTTGTTGAACGGGCTCGATGCCATCGCGAGCCATCTTTAGCATGGCCAGGGCATGCAGTGGGATGTCAGGGCGCGACCAGGCATCAGGAGCAGGGGACAAGTCGTCAGTGTTTGTTTCGCCCGGCACCTTGAACACGGTCAGGGTGACTTTTTCCGGTACGGCTGGGCGAGCCTTGAACCATTCGCCTTCAGCCCAGGACTCCATGACGGCTTTGGCATTAGCATTGCCGGCTTTGGCTTTTTCAGCCACGTCGTGGAAAGCGTCGAACATTAGCAAGGTGTGTTTGAGTTGCCCTGCAGCGGCGGTACCTAGTTCAGCATCATCCAGTAATTCAACCAGCGTGGCGATGTTATAGCCGCCTTGCATGGTACCCAGGAGCTCGACCGCACGCTGCTTGCCAATCAGCGGGGAGCTGGCTTCGCCTTTGGCAAGGGCGGAAAGGAAGCCGGCCTTGACGTAAGCGGCTTCATCCACGCCCGGCGGTACACGGTTGGTGATCAGGTCGACCAGGAATTCTTCTTCGCCAGCAGGTGGATTCTTTAGGAGTTCGACCAGGCCAGCGGTCTGTTCGGCGTTAAGCGGCTGGGGGACGATGCCCTGAGCGGCACGCTCTTCTACATGTTTACGATAGGCTTCAAGCACAATATGACCCTCATCAGTGGTCCAGCAATAGCGTCCGGGACCTGGGGTCTGTCTGGAAGATACGACACGTTCTAGACCTGGCGTAATAAGGGCTCGTCTGGCGGCCATACCGTCTGGTATGGATGCACGCCTCGTGCTCTCTACCTTGGTTTCGTTCGCTCGGAAATCTTTCGGGCAGAACCTGGGCCCATGCGAGTTCGCCTGATCGCGTATGAGTCGCTTGCAAGAGGCAGCAGCTAACGCAAGGGGGCAGGCGAGCTCCGCTGCGAAGCTGTTTTCAAAGTTTTACGCCGACGGTTTGCATATACGAGGTCAGGGTAACGTTTGATGAGGACGTTTCCCTGACCCGAACCTGCCGGAATCTGTGCTCGTGACGCTTTGAAAACAGCTTCGTATCGGACATGGCGCCATTAAGGCGAACCTGATTCTACTCGATAGCCTCGTCAAAGTTAAGTCAAACGTGCGACCAGATGACGCTGACCTGCATTAGACGAATGGCTAAAATAGAGCTTTGTCTGCCTGGAGCAATTATGTCTAACCAGCGCATCAAGACACCCTGCGTCGGACTTTGTTCGACTGTATATGGTGATCTCGTTTGTCGCGGCTGCAAGCGCTTCCACCATGAAGTTGTGAACTGGAATGCGTATGATGAATGCGAGAAACGTTCAGTTTGGGCTCGTCTTGAGGTGCTGCTCGCTCAGGTTGTGTCAGCCAAGCTCGATGTATTTGATAGTAATCGTCTTAAAGAGCAGCTGCTGCTGCGTAAGATCCGTTTTAATCCGGACCAGTCCGAATATTGCTGGGCTTACCAGCTCATCTCACGAGGGGCACGCTTCATTCAGCAGCTAGACGCCTATGGAATCCATGTGCTTCCCGAGTTTCAAGGCAAGCCGTTGACTGAGTTGCGCGATGCCATTGACCAAGAATTTTTCATCCTCTCGGAGGCGCATTACGAGCGTTATATTGCGCCATCTTTTCTACGAGAGAGGCTTGATAGTGGCACATGAAGTCCTGAAGGCATAACCCTGTAATATGCCCACCTTTTTAGCTTTTACTGACGAGGCTCGCGTAAGTTCGATGATGACCTGTTTTCATGACAAGGATGTAAACCATGGTTTTGCCTGAAATGGATGAGTTCCTGGCATGTAAGACGCCTGATGCTTGGATAGAGGCTGCCCTGCAGGATTTGCCAACGTTGTTGATTGATCATGCAAATAATGAAAAAAAAGCGGCTGGTGCTGCGTTTCACTATTTGTTTACCTACAGCAACAGGCTGGATTTGGTTAACAAGATGTCTCGAATTGCACGCGAGGAATTGCGGCATTTCGAGCAGGTACTGCAGATTATGAAGCGCCGTGGCATTGCCCATGAAAACGTTACGTCCGCGCGCTATGCTGGCGCCATGCGCAAGCTTTGCCGCAATCATGAGCCGTATCGGCTAACTGACTCGCTGGTTGTAGGTGCCTTTATCGAGTGTCGCTCCTGTGAGCGCTTTTCAGCCATCGCGCCGCATCTGGATGAAGATTTGAGTAAGTTTTATAGCGGACTGCTCAAGTCAGAAGCTCGTCATTTCCAGGATTATCTGAAATTGGCGTATCAGTACGGCGATGAAAAGGACGTAACGGCTAAGATCGCTGAGATCCAGGCGTTAGAAGCGCAATTGATATCCTCGACAGATAGCGAGATGCGTTTTCACAGCGGTATTCCTATGGCTGCCTGATCATGCTGGTTGTCGCTTCGAGTTGAGTTAGGTCGCAAGCTCGAAGCGATCTTGAGTCATGCTTTCTCCATTGATAGTCAAAGCCCAGCCATAGCGGTCCCAATCACCTAGCACAATGCGTCGCGCAGGATGTCCATCCAGCTCAAACGAGTGTATAGCAGGGCGATGGGTATGCCCATGAATCAGAATATGAGCTTTGTTTTCACGCAGCACATGTTCTACCTCGGCCGGGGTAACATCAGTGATATCCATGGCTTTTTGTCGCGTCTGCATCTTGCTTTCATTGCGCAATTTGCGAGCCAGCTTACGCCTCGTGGTTAGCGGAAGTGCACTGAGTGCCCAGCGTGAAAAAGGGTTACGTAGCCAGCGTCTGAGGCGCATGTAGGCTTCATCCTGGGTACATAGACTATCGCCATGCATTAGAAGGATGCGCTGATTTTGTAATTCGATTACGGTCGGGTCGGGTAGCAGGGTGCAGCCGGCTTGGCGACAGAAGGCGTGGCCAATCAGAAAATCGCGATTGCCATGCATCAGGTAAATCTTGGTTCCTTTCAAGGAAAGGGCACGTAAAGCTTGGGCAATATCGCGCTCGAAACTGTCCATAGCATCATCGCCAATCCAGACTTCGAAAAAATCACCCAATATATAAAGCGCTTCGGCTTTTGAGGCGTGCGTCTCGAGAAAATGCAAAAACGCCTGGACTATATCCAGGCGTTTCGATTCGAGATGCAGATCAGAGATCAGCAATATCACTCAATGATCTCGGCGCGCTCGATAATTACGTCTTCGGCAGGCACGTCTTGGTGGCCAGCGCGGGATGTAGTGGCAACATTTTTGATGGTGTTAACAACATCCATGCCCTCGGTTACTTGGCCAAACACGGCATAACCCCAGCCTTGGGTGGTAGGAGCGGTGTGGTCGAGGAAGGTATTGTCAGCAACATTGATGAAGAACTGCGCAGAAGCAGAGTGCGGGTCCATGGTGCGAGCCATGGCAATGGTGCCGATTCTGTTCGAAACGCCGTTGTTGGCTTCGTTCTTGATAGGCGAGCGAGTCGGCTTTTGCTTCATGCCAGGTTCGAAACCGCCGCCCTGAATCATAAAGTTGCTGATGACGCGATGAAACACGGTGCCGTCATAGTGGCCGCTCTTAACGTACTCCTTGAAGTTGGCTGTGGTTTCCGGAGCCTTATCTTCAAACAGTTCGAGGGTGATAACGCCGTGGTTGGTGTGCAATTTGATCATGGAATTCAGGTCCGTGGTCAGATAGGAAGTTTGTCAGGGCCTTGGTAGGTTCGGCTATGATACGGACTTTGATTTACTCGGCCTACCCTTAAGCCGAACATCACATACTCAAGGACCCCATGAGCAAGCCAGAAACTCCCGCTACTCCAGCGAACTTTCTACGTCAGATCGTCCAGGCTGATCTGGATGCCGGCAAGCATTCGAAAATTGTGACACGCTTTCCGCCAGAGCCTAACGGTTATCTTCACATTGGCCATGCTAAGTCAATCTGTTTGAATTTTGGTTTGGCTCAGGAGTTCGGTGGCGAGTGCAATCTGCGCTTTGACGACACGAACCCTGCCAAGGAAGACCAGGAATATATCGATGCCATCAAAAGTGATGTGGAGTGGCTGGGGTTCAAATGGGCGGGCGAGGAGCGTTACGCGTCTAACTACTTTGATCAGTTGTACGAGTGGGCTGTTCATCTGATCAAGTCCGGCAAGGCTTATGTCGACGATCTAAGTCCGGAGCAGGCAAGAGAGTATCGCGGTACCCTGACCGAGCCGGGCAAGAACAGTCCATATCGCGACCGCTCGATTGAGGAAAACCTCGATCTTTTCGCCCGTATGAAGGCTGGCGAGTTTCCGGACGGTGCAAAGGTGCTGCGTGCCAAGATCGACATGGCCTCGCCGAATATGAACATGCGTGATCCGATTCTCTATCGGATTCGCCATGCGCATCATCACCAGACCGGCGATAAATGGTGCATCTATCCTAGCTATGACTTCACGCATGGCCAGTCGGATGCGCTCGAAGGCATCACGCACTCCATTTGCACTCTTGAGTTTGAAGACCATCGTCCGCTGTACGAGTGGTTCCTGGCTAACCTGCCGGTTCCAACTCAGCCGCGTCAGTACGAATTCGCCCGGCTTAATCTGAACTATACGGTTACCAGCAAGCGTAAGCTCAAGCAACTGGTAGACGAAAAGCATGTCAGTGGTTGGGATGACCCGCGCATGTCCACGCTGTCTGGCTATCGCCGCCGCGGTTATACGTCGGCTTCTATCCGAAACTTCTGCGAGATGGTTGGTGTAGGACGTTCGAATGGCGTGGTTGATATCGCCATGTTGGAGTTCAGTATTCGTGAGGACCTGGATCGTAATGCGCCGCGCGCGATGTGTGTACTCCGCCCACTGAAGGTTGTGATTACCAATTATCCTGAAGGACAAGTCGAGCAGTTGGAGCTGCCCCGTCATCCTAAGGAGGACATGGGGGTCCGCATTCTACCCTTCGCACGTGAACTCTATATCGATCGTGATGATTTCATGATTGACCCGCCTAAGGGCTACAAGCGTTTGGAGCCGGGTGGTGAAGTGCGTTTGAGAGGCAGTTATGTTATTCGTGCCGATGAAGCAATTACTGACGATAACGGCAATATTGTGGAGCTACGGTGCTCCTACGATCCGGATACTCTCGGCAAAAACCCCGAAGGGCGTAAGGTTAAAGGCGTTATTCATTGGGTGCCAGCAGAAGGCAGCGTTGAGTGCGAAGTGCGCCTATATGATCGTTTGTTCCGCTCGCCCCAACCCGAAAAGGCTGAAGAGGGGGGGAGCTTCCTGGATAACATCAATCCTGACTCCTTGCAGGTCTTAATCGGTTGCCGAGCCGAGCCGTCACTGGCACACGCTCAGGCAGAGAATCGTTTCCAATTTGAACGCGAAGGCTACTTTACGGTTGATTCGAAGGATTCCAAACCGGGTGCCCTGGTGTTCAATCGTACCGTTACCCTGCGCGATTCCTGGGGGCAATAATGCCACTTGCGATCTACAACACGCTGACAAAGACCAAGGACATCTTCAAGCCGCTTGAGGGTAACAAGGTCCGGATGTATGTCTGTGGCATGACGGTTTATGACTTCTGTCATATCGGTCATGCCCGGGTTATGGTGGCTTTCGATGTCGTGGCCCGCTGGTTGCGTCATTCAGGATATGACCTGACTTACGTGCGGAACATTACGGATATCGATGACAAGATCATCCGGCGTGCTCAGGAAAATGGCGAGACGTTCAAGGCGCTGACAGCTCGTATGATCGCTGCCATGCATGAAGATGAGTTGCGTCTGAATGTTCAGCGTCCCGATGCTGAGCCATGCGCAACTGACCACATTCCGGGTATGTTCTCAATGATCAGTACGCTGATTGATAAGGGATATGCCTACGCGCCTGGAAACGGAGATGTCTACTACCGTGTTGGTCGGTTTGTGGGCTATGGAAAGCTCTCTCGCAAGAAGGTCGAAGACTTGCGTATTGGGGCTCGTATAGAGGTTGATGAGGCCAAGGAAGATCCCCTGGATTTCGTGCTCTGGAAGGCAGCCAAGCCTGGTGAGCCCAGTTGGGAATCGCCATGGGGCGGTGGGCGTCCGGGATGGCATATTGAGTGTTCAGTCATGTCCACCTGCTGCTTGGGCGATACCTTCGATATTCATGGCGGGGGGCCGGATCTAGTCTTCCCTCATCATGAAAACGAAATTGCTCAGAGCGAAGCGGCTACGGGTAAGCCTTATGCCGCAGCCTGGATGCATGCCGGTGCGGTGCGAGTGGATGGTGAAAAGATGTCCAAGTCACTTGGTAACTTTTTCACTATTCGTGAGGTGTTGGAGAAGTATCACCCGGAAGTAGTGCGCTATTTGCTGGTTTCCAGTCACTATCGAAGCCCTATCAACTATTCTGAGGATAGCTTGCGTGAGGCAAGGGGGGCGCTGGAGCGCTTCTACCATGCATTGCGAGCTCTGCCTCCCGTAGTGGCTCCGGTGGGAGGGGATGACTTCGTTAAGCGCTTTGCTGCTGCGATGGACGATGATTTCAATACGCCTGAAGCCTGTGCCGTACTTTTCGATATGGTACGGGAAGTCAATCGCTTGAAAGAAAGCGACATCCAAAAAGCGGCCGCTTTAGCGGCACGTCTGAAAGAGCTGGCTGGACTTTTGGGTGTATTGCAGCTCGAGGCAGATGACTTCTTGCAGGGTGGTGCTGCTGGTAAGGTTGATGCTGCTGAGATTGAGCGCCTTATTCAAGAGCGGCTCGATGCGCGAGCAGCCAGGAACTGGGCGGAGTCGGATCGTATCCGTGATTTGTTAACGGATATGGGGATTGTGCTCGAGGACTCCAAGGGTGGAACCACTTGGAGGCGAGCTAACAACTGATGTAATCAGTAAAATAAAAGGCCGCATGACGCGGCCTTTTTTGCTGTTAGTTCATCAGAAGGCGTGAAGTTGCTCGGCCGCATAGAGTGTATTTTCTAGAAGGCACGCACGCGTCATGGGGCCTACGCCGCCTGGTACGGGGGTGATCCAGCTGGCTCGCTCACAAGCAGATTCGTACTCTACATCGCCAACGAGTTTGCCGTCAGACTGTCGATTAATGCCGACATCAATCACAATCGCGCCTTGTTTGATCCATTCTCCTTTTACTAAGCCGGGCTTGCCTGCTGCAACTACAACAAGATCGGCCTGGCTTAGGTGGGCGGCTAGGTCTCGAGTAAATCGGTGCGTAATCGTTACGGTGCAACCAGCCAGAAGCAGCTCAAGTGCCATAGGGCGGCCTACGATGTTCGAGGCGCCTACTACTACCGCATTCATTCCATAAAGATTTGCTCCGGTTGACTCCAGGAGGCGCATGATGCCTTTAGGGGTGCAAGGGCGAAGCAGGGGGATGCGCTGGGCCAATCGTCCTACGTTGAAGGGGTGGAATCCATCTACGTCTTTGTCCGGGCTGATGCGCTCCAGTAATAGGGATGCATCCAGATGAGCAGGTAGGGGGAGTTGTAGCAGAATACCGTCAATGGTTGTATCGGCATTCAAGGAGTCAATTAATGACTCGAGTTCAGCTTGGCCCGTGCTGCTGGGAAGATCATAGGCTTTGGAAACGAAGCCTACTTCTTCACAATCCTTGCGTTTGTGTGTGACATAAACCTTGGAGGCGGGATCGTCTCCGACCAGAACGACGGCGAGGCCAGGAGCGCGCAGCCCTTGCTGACGTCTTTCAGTGACGCGTTGGGCAATGTCGTGGCGAAGACGGGCGGCGATCGCCTTGCCGTCGATCAGTTGAGCAGTCATATCGAAATGGGTCTTGCTGATAAAGGAGGCGTTTATTTTCGCATGTACATCACTGATGCAGAAGACCAAGAGATGGCTAGTGAACATATCTCTTTAATTTTTTTGAAAAAATTGTTGACGAGTGGTCTGCGCATTCGTAATATACGCCCCGCTTGTCGAGCACAGCCAAATGCAAGATGAGAAGGCAATGCGAACCGGTTCAGCTAGATTTAGCTGCTCTGTAAGCAACGGTTGCTGCCAATGAAGCGCCCGTAGCTCAGCTGGATAGAGCATCCGCCTTCTAAGCGGATGGTCGCAGGTTCGAGTCCTGCCGGGCGCGCCAGTTGGCGTTCGGCGCAAGCAATGCAATATGGTGGGCGTAGCTCAGTTGGTAGAGCACAGGATTGTGGCTCCTGGTGTCGTGGGTTCGATTCCCATCGTCCACCCCATATTGAAACGTTAGGTAGAATGCCTGGCGTTTACTTTGAAGTGTTACGCGGATGTGGTGGAATTGGTAGACACACTGGATTTAGGTTCCAGCGCCGCAAGGTGTGAGAGTTCGAGTCTCTCCGTCCGCACCAATGAAGAAAACCGACAGATTGCTGTCGGTTTTTTTTTGTCTATGAAAATGCCCTGGCGCTCAGGGGTAGGGGTTTCGTCACGGGCTGTGATGAATATTTAGGCAAAGAAGCCAATAGATCTGTCATTCAGGATGACTTCCTTGACCTCTACCACTAGAATGCTTGCCCTGTTTATGGGGGCCGGAACGGTCGGCCTATGTCTGTGCCATGAGGAATGTCCATGCAAGTTTCTGTTGAAAGCACCTCCGCTCTTGAGCGCCGAATGACTGTAGGCGTGCCGGCCGAGCGTATCGAGACCGAAGTCAACAAGCGTCTGCAGCAAACGGCTCGTCGCGTCAAGGTGCCTGGTTTTCGTCCTGGTAAAGTGCCGATGAGTGTTATTCGCCAGCGCTACGAAGCCTCTGCTCGGCAGGAAGCATTTGGTGACCTCATTCAGGAAACCTTCTACGAGGCCATCGTTCAGGAGAAATTAAATCCTGCTGGTGCTCCTTCGGTTGAGCCCAGGGCCTATGAAAAAGGTCAGGACCTGGAGTATGTCGCTACGTTCGAAGTGTTCCCAGAATTTCAGGTGGCGGGCCTGGAAGATATCCAGGTAGAGCGGCTACAGTCTGAAGTGGCTGATAGTGACGTTGATAACATGTTGGAAATTTTGCGTAAGCAGAATACCCGCTACGAGGCCACTGATCGCGAAGCGGTCAACGATGATCAAGTCACCATTGACTTTGTAGGTAAAATCGATGGCGAGGCCTTCCAGGGCGGCTCTGCGACAGGTACTCAGCTTGTTCTGGGATCTGGTCGTATGATTCCAGGTTTCGAAGACGGGCTGGTAGGCGCTAAAGCTGGTGAAGAGCGCGTACTGAACCTAACCTTCCCTGATGACTATCAGAATCTGGATCTGGCTGGCAAGACGGCAGAATTTACTGTTACTGTGCAAAAAGTTGCAGGTCCACAACTGCCTGAGATGAACGAAGAGTTCTTCTCCCTGTTCGGCATCAAGGAAACTACACTTGAAGGTTTCCGTGCCGAGGTTCGCAAGAATATGGATCGCGAGTTACGTCAAGCCATCAAGAACAAGGTGAAGAACCAGGTTATGGATGGTTTGATTACGGCCAATCCAATTGAAGTGCCTGCCGCCCTGATCAATAGTGAAGTGGATCGCTTGCGTGTGCAGGCTGTCCAGCAGTTTGGTGGTAATATCAAGCCTGATCAACTACCGGCTGAGCTCTTTACTGAGCAGGCCAAGCGTCGGGTTGTGCTGGGGCTGATTATTGCGGAGATGGTCAAGCAATATGAGCTCAAGCCTGACGATGCTCGGGTTCGTGAGCTGATCGAGGAAATGGCCTCTGCTTACCAGGAGCCTGAGCAGGTAGTGGCGTGGTACTACCAGAATGAGCAGCAATTGAACGAAGTGCGCTCGGTTGTACTCGAAGAACAAGTCGTAGATACTGTTCTTGAAAAGGCTAAAGTGACCGATAAGCAGGTTTCCTACGAGGATGCGGTCAAGCCGGCCGAAGCCCCGCAAGCAGCCTGATCTTTACCTGTCTCGAGTCACATAAGCCAGCCCTCGTGCTGGCTTATGTGTTCTAAGGCAACCATCCTGATATAGGGAGTGATCGCAGGACATGTCCCGCAATTCGTTTATGCACACAATGCCTGACATCCAAGCCGCTGGTGGTCTGGTACCTATGGTGGTGGAGCAGTCCGCTCGTGGTGAGCGTGCTTATGATATTTACTCGCGCCTGCTGAAAGAGCGTGTGATCTTCCTGGTTGGTCAGGTCGAAGACTACATGGCTAATCTGGTCGTTGCGCAGTTGCTTTTTCTCGAGGCTGAGAATCCTGATAAAGATATCCACCTCTATATCAATTCTCCAGGTGGGTCGGTGACGGCTGGAATGTCTATTTACGACACCATGCAGTTTATTAAACCGGACGTTTCTACCATTTGTATTGGCCAAGCCTGCAGTATGGGTGCTTTACTTTTGGCAGGCGGTACGTCTGGTAAGCGTTATTGTCTTCCGCATTCGCGCATGATGATTCACCAGCCTCTGGGTGGTTTCCAGGGGCAGGCATCAGATATTGAAATCCATGCGCGTGAAATTTTAACTATCCGTGAGCGTCTTAACAAAGTGCTTGCTTATCACACTGGCCAGCCTATGGATGTGATTGCGCGCGATACGGATCGTGATAATTTCATGAGCGGCGAAGAAGCTGTTAAATATGGCTTGATTGATAAGGTGCTCGAGAAGCGTAACCTGCCTGCGTAAGCTAACAGGGCCGCCTCCTAGACGAGCGTGATAGGAGGCGGACTTGAAAATACGCCTATTTGGCTTCATCTTGTTCCTGTAAGTAACCCGATTGGATTGATCGAATGACAGATACTCGCAACGGCGACGATAACGGCAAACTGTTGTATTGCTCTTTCTGTGGCAAGAGTCAGCATGAAGTGCGCAAATTGATTGCCGGTCCCTCAGTCTTTATTTGCGATGAATGTGTCGACCTGTGCAATGACATCATCCGTGAGGAAGTACAGGAAGCTCAGGCCGAAAACAATGCGCATAAACTCCCTGCACCGAAGGAAATCAGTGCGATTCTTGATCAGTACGTTATCGGGCAGGAGCGTGCCAAGAAAGTACTGGCCGTAGCGGTTTACAACCACTATAAGCGGTTGAACCAACGTGAAAAGAAAGACGACGTCGAGCTAGGCAAGAGCAATATTCTGTTGATCGGCCCAACCGGCTCTGGTAAGACTTTGCTGGCTGAGACCTTGGCGCGTCTCTTGAACGTACCTTTTACGATTGCAGATGCTACTACGTTAACCGAAGCGGGTTATGTGGGTGAGGATGTAGAAAACATCATCCAGAAGCTTTTGCAGAAGTGCGATTATGATGTAGAAAAAGCCCAGATGGGTATCGTCTACATTGACGAAATCGATAAGATTTCTCGTAAGTCAGACAATCCTTCGATTACGCGCGATGTATCAGGTGAAGGTGTACAGCAGGCGCTGCTGAAACTAATCGAAGGAACTGTTGCGTCCGTGCCGCCTCAGGGTGGGCGTAAGCATCCGCAGCAAGAGTTTCTGCAGGTTGATACACGTAATATCCTGTTCATCTGCGGCGGTGCTTTTGCGGGTTTGGAAAAGGTTATCCAGAGTCGATCTACCAAGGCTGGAGGAATTGGCTTTAACGCCGAGGTGCGTAGTCAGGAACTTGGGAAGAAGATTGGTGAATCTTTACGAGAGGCCGAGCCTGAAGATTTGGTTAAGTTTGGCCTGATTCCTGAGTTTGTAGGGCGTCTTCCAGTAATTGCCACTTTGGATGAGTTGGATGAAGCTGCGCTTATGCAAATTCTTACCGAGCCCAAGAACGCTCTTACCAAGCAGTACGGTAAATTGTTCGAGATGGAAGATGTAGATCTCGAGTTCCGTCCTGACGCTTTAAAGGCTGTTGCGCGCAAGGCACTTGAGCGTAAGACGGGCGCGCGTGGTTTGCGCTCGATTCTGGAGGGTGTGCTGCTCGAAACAATGTATGAGATTCCTTCCGCAAAAGATGTGAGCAAGGTTGTCATTGATGAAAGTGTTATCGAGGGGGCTTCTCAACCTCTTCTAATCTATGAAAACAGCGAGCCGGTCAAAGCTGCACCGGATGCGTGAGTAAAAGGGGCCCAGTGGGCCCCTTCGCATTAATGAGCCTTGTTTTCTACTCGTATTGACCGCATGTTAGAAGCGATAAGTCATCTAGTTGCTTCGTGCTGCCAACCGAATACCAAGAGCTGAAACCATGAATAAAGTTATTGAATTACCTCTTTTACCACTGCGTGATGTAGTGGTTTATCCGCACATGGTGATTCCGCTCTTCGTGGGGCGGGAAAAGTCCGTCGAAGCGCTGGAAGCCGCTATGGCCAGCGACAAACAGATTCTTCTAGTGGCTCAAAAAAACCCTACCGATGACGATCCAGACGCCGAGGCGTTGTATCGCATGGGAACCGTGGCGACTGTCCTGCAGTTGTTGAAGTTGCCTGATGGCACCGTTAAGGTCTTGGTTGAGGGTGAGCAGCGGGGCAAAATCCAGCAGTTCGTAGAAGCCAAGGGTTATGCGCGGGCTGAAGTGCAACTGATTGAGGATTCAGAGGCTGCCGATCGTGAGTCCGAAGTTTTCGTGCGCAGTCTCATGAGTCAGTTCGAGCAATATGTACAGTTGGGCAAGAAGGTTCCGGCCGAGGTACTGTCATCGCTTAATGGAATTGATGATCCTAGTCGGCTTGTCGATACGATGGCTGCTCATATGGCCCTCAAGCTTGAGCAAAAGCAGGAAATTCTTGAGGTTGTGGATTTACCCGAACGGGTAGAGCACGTCCTAGCCTTGCTGGATGCTGAAATTGATCTGTTACAGGTTGAAAAGCGTATCCGTGGGCGCGTTAAGAAACAAATGGAACGCAGTCAACGCGAGTACTATTTGAATGAGCAAATGAAAGCCATTCAAAAGGAGCTGGGTGACATTGATGAGGGTCACAGTGAGATTGATGAGCTGAAGAAGCGTATCGATAATGCTGGCCTTACCAAAGAGGCTCTGGCCAAGGCAAATGCAGAGCTTAACAAGCTAAAGCAAATGTCACCGATGTCCGCTGAAGCGACAGTTGTGCGTTCTTATATCGACTGGCTGGTTAACGTCCCATGGCAGGCTGAAAGTAAGGTTCGTCTGGATCTTGCCAAGGCTGAAGATGTTCTTGATGAAGATCATTACGGGTTGGAAGAGGTCAAGGAGCGCATTCTCGAATATCTTGCCGTTCAGAAACGCGTTAAAAAGGTCAGAGGACCTGTGCTGTGTCTGGTCGGCCCTCCAGGGGTGGGTAAGACTTCTTTGGCGGAGTCAATTGCTCGCTCTACCGGTCGGAAGTTCGTGCGAATGGCCCTGGGTGGAGTACGTGACGAGGCTGAGATCCGGGGGCATCGCAGGACTTACATTGGTTCCATGCCGGGTCGCTTGATTCAAAAAATGACCAAGGTAGGCGTTCGTAACCCATTGTTCCTGTTGGATGAGATCGACAAGATGGGTAGTGATATGCGGGGCGATCCTGCATCGGCTCTGCTGGAAGTATTGGATCCAGAACAAAACCATAACTTCAATGATCACTATCTTGAAGTAGATTACGATCTTTCGGATGTAATGTTTCTCTGTACAGCTAACTCCATGAATATTCCGGCGCCTCTGCTAGACCGCATGGAAGTTATTCGTTTGCCTGGATATACAGAGGATGAAAAGGTCAATATTGCGACTAAATATCTCATTCCAAAGCAGGTCAAGGCGAATGGTTTGAAAAAGGCCGAGGTTTCGTTCGATGAATCGGCAGTAAGAGATATTATCCGGTATTACACGCGTGAAGCTGGTGTTCGTAGCCTTGAGCGTCAAGTGGCAAAGGTATGCCGCAAAATCGTTAAGGAGCATACAAAGGGAAAAAGTCAGCAAGCCGTTGTGACCAATGAATCATTGGAACATTACCTTGGGGTAAGAAAGTTCCGTTATGGCCTGGCCGAGCAGCAGGATCAAATTGGGCAGGTGACAGGACTGGCTTGGACGCAGGTCGGCGGTGAGCTTTTGACTATTGAGGCAGCTGTAGTGCCCGGTAAGGGCCATTTGATTAAAACAGGCTCCTTGGGTGACGTGATGGCTGAATCCATCACAGCGGCTCTTACAGTGGTTCGTAGTCGTAGTAGAAGTCTTGGCATCAATGTGGACTTTCATGAAAAACATGATATTCACATCCATGTGCCTGAAGGGGCTACTCCAAAGGATGGCCCGAGTGCTGGTATTGGCATGTGTACGGCTTTAGTGTCTGCCGTTACGAAAATTCCGGTGCGTGCAGATGTGGCCATGACAGGGGAAATTACTCTGCGTGGACAAGTACTGGCTATTGGGGGGTTGAAAGAAAAACTACTGGCAGCCCACCGGGGTGGGATCAGGACGGTAGTCATACCAGAGGAAAATGTACGCGATCTGCGCGATATTCCGGATAATATTAAGGCTGATTTGGTAATTAAGCCTGTCAAGTGGATTGACGAGGTCCTGCAGGTTGCGCTGCAATATGCCCCGGAGCCCTTACCTGATGCGGCTCCTGAAATAGTCACGAATGAAGAGAAGCGCGAGCAAGATTCAAAAGAGAGGATCAGCACGCACTAGCCTGAGCTTCCTTGACACTTTTTTCGAGCCCTTGATATAAAGCGGCTCGTCAAAGTGGCAGGCATGACTCACAGCACCCATTTTTGCCTACACACGTAACACTATTCTTATCAGAAATGAACAAGGGGACTTAGAGTGAACAAGTCGGAACTGATCGATGCCGTTGCTGCATCTGCTGACATCCCGAAAGCTGTAGCTGGTCGCGCTTTGGACGCAGTGATCGAATCTATCACTGATGCACTGAAGAACGGCGATTCGGTTGTGCTGGTGGGCTTCGGCACTTTTGCGGTAAAAGAGCGTGCAGCACGCACTGGCCGCAATCCGCAGACTGGCAAGCCAATCGAAATCGATGCTGCCAAGATCCCCGGTTTCAAGCCCGGTAAAGCGCTCAAGGATGCTGTGAACTGAGTGCTTTGGGGGGTTTGGTTTCGATAGGCGATATCTATTGAATTTCTAGCACGTGATACCGAACGGTTCATTCAGCACGAAAGTCTCACCAAAGCCCCATCTAATCAGAAGGCGCATCTTGTGATGCGCCTTTTCTCTATCCGCAATTCACCCATGCTGCCTAGCCGTTAGGCCTGCCGCAGCCGTTTTGGGGGGCGCATGCTGCAATCTATCAGGGAACGTTCACAAGGCTGGATAGCCAAGCTCATTATCGGCTTTATCATATTGCTGATGGCATTGACTGGTTTCGAGGCGATCATTCGTGCCAGCAGTCATCAAGGAGCTGTTGCCTTGGTCAATGGCGAAGAGATACGCCAGACCGATTTGCAACAAGCTGTTGAAATGCAGCGCCGCTCGTTAGCTCAGCGACTAGGCGCCGACTTTGATCCTGCATTATTGGATGAACAACGACTTCGTGAAGCCGCACTGAAGGGCTTAATCGAGCGTGAGTTGCTCCTGCAGGATGCTAAGCAGAATAAATTTGCCTTTTCTGATGCAGCCTTGGATCAGCTAATTCTACAAACGCCTGAGTTTCAGGTAGACGGCAAGTTCGACGCACAACGCTTTGACCAAGTGATCACTCAAATGGGTTATTCGCGTTTGCAGTTTCGTAACATGCTCAAGCAAGAAATGCTGATCAGTCAATTAAGAGCAGGGGTTGCAGGGACTGGCTTTGTAACCGATGCCGAGCTTAATGCGTTTGCAGCGTTGGAGCGGCAGACACGCGATTTTGCTACGCATACGGTAAAGTCAGGTACCGTCAAGGTGACTGTGTCGGATGAAGAGTTGCAAGGCTATTACGATGAACATCGTACTGAATACCTGTCACCTGAGCAGGTAGTGATCAATTACGTTGAGCTCAAGAAAGACGAGTTTCTAGCCAAAGCTCAAGTCAAGCCCGAGGATGTCCAGGCGCTGTACCAGTCAGAGACGTCAAATCTGTCTGAGCAGCGTGAAGCGGCTCATATCCTGATTGAGGTGAACAGCAAGGTATCTGATGAGCAGGCTAAGGCCAAAATTGAAGAGATCAAAGCGCGCCTGGAAAAGGGTGAAGATTTCGCTGCTTTGGCCAAGGAGTTTTCCCAAGATCCTGGCTCGGCCAGCAAAGGGGGTGACTTGGGCTACGCAGGACGTGGCGTATACGACCCAGCCTTTGAAGAAGCTTTGTATTCATTGAATAAAGGGCAGGTCTCAGAGCCGGTCAAGACAAGCTTTGGCTGGCATCTGATTAAACTCTTGGGTGTACAGGCTGCCGATGTACCTAGCTTAGAGAGTATGAGGCCTCGTCTTGAGGCAGAATTGAAAGCACGTGAAGCCGACCGGCTGTTTGTAGAGGCTACACGCAATCTGGAAAGTTCAGCCTTTGAAGCCTCTGACTTGACTCAGCCGGCTCAAGAGTTTGGCCTCAAAGTTCAGACCAGCAAGGCATTTGGTCGTGAGGGTGGTGAGGGGCTAACTGCTAATCGTCAAGTCATTCAGGCGGCATTCAGTCCAGAAGTATTGGAAGATGGTGCCAACAGTACGGCGATTCAGGTAGATCCAGAAACGGTAGTGATTCTCCGCGTCAAGGAGCATCTCAAGCCTACCCAGCAAACCCTGGAGCAGGTCAAGGATACAATTCGTGATGCGTTGATAGAACAAAAGACCGCTGAAGCTACTCGTCAGAAGGGCGAAGCACTACTGGCGGACCTGAGGGCTGGTAAGACAGCTGCTGTCAAAGAGTGGAATGTTGTCGAAGCGGCTACTCGCAATCAGGAAGGTGTGTCGCCTCTGGTGTTACAACAGGTTTTCCGCATGACCAAGCCTGAAGCTAATGACAAACCTAGTTATGCCGGTATCAACTTGCCAGATGGAAGCTACACCGTTATTCGGCTGACTGGTGTCAGTGTGCCTAAAGAAGCCTTTACAGACGAGGAAAGGGCCATGTATCGCCGTTTCCTAGCCTCGCGTAGCGGCCAAGAGGATTTTGCGGCTTATCGTAGAGCACTTCAAGCCAATGCGGAGATCAAGAACCTCTGATGAGGTAATTGTTGAAACCGTATGGGGTACTAGATGCCAGTCAGTTAATTTTGACTGGCATCTTTGTTTAAGGATTTTGTATCTGGCGCTATGAGGCCTGGAAACTCACGCTTGACTTGGTGGCTGTAAGGGGCACTGAGTGTAATGCCGGGCTGGCAAGGCAGACACGGCAGACTTTTTACTGGACGGTTTCCTGCTCGCTGAAGAGATCGTCAAAGAGCATGGTTGAAAGATAACGCTCACCAGAGTCTGGCAAGATTACTACAATGGTTTTGCCAGCCATGGAAGGCTCACGAGCGATCCTGACGGCGGCAGCCATAGCTGCACCGCAGGAAATGCCACATAAGATGCCTTCTTCTCGCATTAGTCGCTGGGCCATGGTTTTAGACTCTTCGTCACTTACTTGCTCTACGCGATCTACCATAGAGAGATCCAGATTCTTAGGCACAAAGCCAGCACCGATGCCTTGGATCTTATGAGGGCTCGGTTTTACGTCTTCTCCAGCCAGGGTTTGGGTAATAACCGGAGAATTTTCCGGTTCTACAGCAACCGATAGGATCGGCTTACCCTTGGTGTTTTTGATGAAGCGAGAAATGCCTGTAAGCGTACCGCCAGTACCTACGCCAGCAACCAGGACGTCGACGGCGCCGTCTGTGTCATTCCAGATTTCAGGGCCAGTGGTTTTTTCATGAATGGCCGGATTGGCTGGGTTCTCGAATTGTTGAGGCATAAAATAGAGGGAAGGATCGCTTTCGGCGATTTCCTTGGCTTTCTCGATGGCGCCTTTCATACCTTTAGCTGGCTCGGTCAGTACGAGTTCGGCTCCTAGGGCTTTCAAGACCTTGCGTCGCTCCAGGCTCATGGAAGCAGGCATGCTCAGGATCAGTTTGTAACCTCGTGCGGCCGCGACGTAGGCCAGTCCAATTCCTGTATTTCCAGAAGTCGGCTCAATAAGCGTCATGCCGGGTTTGAGTTTTCCTGTGGCTTCCGCATCCCAGATCAGGTTGGCACCGATCCGGCATTTCACCGAGTAACCCGGATTCCGTCCTTCGATCTTGGCCAGAATAGTAACCCCCTTGGGGCCAAGGCGGTTGATGTAAACCAGAGGCGTATTACCGATGGATTGTGCATTGTCAGCGAAAATGCGGCTCATAGAGAGCTCCCTGCTTGGGTCGATGATGCTTCAGCCTAAGTCTCTAAGGACGAGGCGTCTAGTCCAAGGAAACTGACAGGGCAGTAGTCTGTCCACCCAAAAGGTTCCTAGAAGGGTATCAATTAATGAAACCACGTTACCGAAGACCGCTCCTGGTCGTTCTTACCTTGGTCGTATTGTTACTGATTTTGCAGATTGCCCTACCGTACGTAGTCCTGCATTACCTAAACGGTAAGCTGGCGGACATGGGCGAGTACCGTGGACATATCGAGGATGTTGATCTCGCCTGGTGGCGCGGAGCCTACCGAATCGATGGGCTCAAGATCGAAAAAGTGACTAGTAACATTCCTGTTCCATTTCTGGACATTCCCAGTACAGACATCGCCGTGAGCTGGCGTTCGCTATGGCAGGATCATGCCATCGTAGGGCGGATCGTTTTTGAGCAACCAGAGCTGAACTTCGTTGATGGGGGTGAAGATCCCAAACAGTCGCAAACCGGCGAAGGAACTGATTGGCGGGCGCAATTGGAAAAAATCATTACCATTACCTTGAATGAAGTGCGGATTGAAGAGGGAAAAATCAGCTTTCGGAATTTCAACTCATCACCACCCGTTAATCTTCAGGCAACCCAGGTCAACGCCAGTCTGTACAACCTAACCAATGCGGCTGATGCCCAAGGGCGCCGGGTGGCGCACTTTGAGGGTAAGGCCAATGTTCTAGACGGTTCGCCATTGGAGACTTCCGCTGAGTTTGATCCGTTTAGTGATTTCAGTAACTTCAATTTTAAATTGCGGATAACGCAGATCAGCCTGCCCAAGCTCAATGATTTCTCCAAAGCCTATGGAAAATTCGATTTCAAGGCGGGCAGTGGTGATTTAGTGGTTGAGGCAAAAGCGAACCAGGGGCAACTGAGCGGTTATATCAAGCCCCTATTCAAGAACGTAGATATTTTCGACTGGCGCCAAGATGTAGAAGCAGAGGACAAAGGCTTTTTCCGCAGTTTGTGGGAGGCCATTGCAGGAGGAGGGCAAACGGTACTCAAAAATCAGCGTAAGGATCAGTTCGCTACCCGTGTTGAGTTAAACGGTAATGTCAAGGATCAGGATATAAGTCCATTACAGACTTTTTTTTCTATCTTGCGTAATGCATTTATCCAGGCGTTTAGCGCACGCTATGACGAGCAGGGGTGAGCTACGAGTGCATGGAGCCGCTTGTGATCGAAACAGTGTTGAGGAGCACTCATGAAATTCGAAGGCACGGCCACGTATGTGGCAACCGCAGATTTGCAGTTAGCCGTCAATGCGGCTGTTATTTTGCAGCGTCCTTTGTTGGTGAAGGGAGAGCCAGGCACCGGTAAGACGCTTTTGGCTGAGGAGCTGGCGCAGGCCTTTGGGGCTCGCTTGATCACTTGGCATATCAAATCCACCACCAAGGCGCAGCAAGGCCTGTATGAATATGATGCAGTCAGCCGATTGCGGGATTCGCAGTTAGGTATGGAGAAGGTCCATGATGTGGCCAATTACATCCGCAAAGGCAAGCTATGGGAGGCGTTTGAAGCAGAAGAGCGTGTAGTCTTGTTGATTGATGAAATCGACAAGGCCGACATTGAGTTTCCTAACGATCTGCTACAGGAGTTAGATCGTATGGAGTTTCATGTTTACGAAACCGGTGAAACGATACGTGCGCGGCATCGGCCTATTATCTTGATTACTTCTAACAACGAGAAGGAATTGCCTGATGCCTTTCTTCGTCGTTGTTTCTTCCATTACATAGCATTTCCTGATCAAGAGACGCTGAAGCGTATAGTCGATGTGCATTTTCCTGGAATCAGCCAAAGTCTAGTCAATGAGGCTCTAGAGATATTTTTTGATATTCGAAAGGTACCAAGCCTAAAGAAGAAGCCTTCTACCTCCGAATTGGTGGACTGGCTCAAACTGCTCATGGCCGACGAAATTGGCGAGGCTGTATTACGTGAGCGTGACCCGCGTAAGGCTATACCGCCATTAGCTGGGGCTTTGGTTAAAAGCGAGCAGGATGTACAGCTGTTGGAGCGTCTGGCTTTCATGACGCGCCGTGGACGCCATTAACTCTTTAGCTCTTAGTAGAAAGTTTGGCCTCAGGATAATTATTTGGCGGTGCCGTACGTTACGAATCAGATGCGTTGTTGGAGCGGATGACTACGTATTGTCGTGCCGCATTTGCTACCCCTCTATAGTGCTAATCGGGGGCTTCAGCTTTACTCAGGGGAAGAAGTGGGAGCATACCTTTTCAAAGGCGCTGCGGCTTAATCTCCAGTTTTGAAAGGATCCTTGGTTAAGTGATGAGGGCGCTCGATTCCAATACTGGACTTCCTGGTTTGAATATTCATACGGATGCAGGCGTGAGCTGGTATCAATCTTGAAATGCGAAAGCTGGTGAGTGTCTAAGGCTTATAGTGCTTTTGGCATCAAAAGTGATGTCGCCTACTAACAGGAGCATTCCGTGCTGCTGAATCTATTTCATGAGCTTCGTGCGGCTCAGGTACCAGTTTCGTTACGCGAGTTACTCGATCTGCATGAGGCCTTGCGCCAGCATCTGGCCTTTGCAGATATGGAGGCCTTTTATTTTCTGGCGCGAGCCATCCTGGTTAAAGATGAACGCCATTTCGATAAGTTTGATCGTGCTTTTGCGGCTTATTTTGAAGGACTACAAGCGCTTGGGGCGCCATTAGATGCATTGATTCCTGAGGAATGGCTACATCGTGAGTTCCAGCGCTTTTTGACGGAAGAAGAGCGAGCGGGCCTACAAGCGCTGGGTGGACTGGGAGCTTTGCTCGAGATGTTTAAAAAGCGGCTAGCCGAGCAGACTGATAAGCATGCCGGGGGTAACAAGTGGATCGGAACAGGCGGTACCAGTCCATTCGGTTCTGGGGGCTATAACCCCGAAGGCATTCGTGTCGGCGAGGCTGGAGAGCGGCAAGGCAAGGCCGTCAAGGTTTGGGAGCAACGCGACTATCGAAACCTTGATGATCAGGTGGGGCTAGGGCGACGTAACATCAATGTGGCCTTACGACGTTTGCGAAAGTTTGCACGTGAGGGTGCTGCCGACGAGTTTGATATTGAGAGTACGATTGACCATACGGCGCGAAATGCAGGATTACTTAATATTCGCATGCGGCCGGAGCGGCATAATGCTGTCAAGTTGCTGCTGCTGTTCGATATTGGCGGCTCTATGGATATGCATATTCAGATCTGCGATGAACTATTTTCTGCCTGCAAGACCGAGTTCAAGCACCTCGAACATTTCTACTTTCATAACTTTATTTATGAATCTGTCTGGAAAGATAATCAGCGGCGCATAAGCGAGCGAACGGCCACACACGATATCCTGCATCGTTATGGTGATGACTACAAAGTGATTTTCGTCGGAGACGCCTCAATGGCACCCTATGAGATCATGCAGCCTGGCGGCAGTGTTGAATATTGGAATGAGGAGCCTGGAATCTTGTGGATGAAACGCTTCAAGCAGGCCTTCCGCAAGGTCATTTGGCTGAATCCTTACCCTCGAAACGCTTGGGACTATACGGCGTCTATTCAGTTGGTCCGGGAGCTGGTCGATGAGCATATGTATCCGCTGACCTTGGAAGGATTGGAGGAAGGAATGCGTTATCTAGCCAAGGGGTAGCAAGAGAGGGCCGAACATTTCGTCTGTTCTAAACTTTTCTGCCAGGGCGTTAATCGGTTCAGTGCGGCCAGGATTGGAGCTTTCGCTGGGTATACCAGGCATTCTGGAAATTCGTATAACCTGAATGTGGTCGAGGTACGTGGCTGGTATCTCAGTACGCCCTTACGATTCGGCTGTGTAACTTGATGGCTGATTGAAAATGCCCAAGCGAAAGATCGAAGGGTAAAATAAGCGCCATATCCACTGCGAAATTACTTATGCCTCGCCAACGCTGTAGCCAATGCTTGCGTCCGCAGAACTATTGCCTGTGCAATCTGATACCCCGGTTGCAGAGCATTACACGAGTCCTGATTCTGCAGCATCCCGACGAAACTCGGCATGCCTTGAATACAGCACGCCTAGCGGCCCTAGGGCTGGTGAACAGCGAGTTGTTGATAGGTGAGAATTTTGATGGGCTTGAGCAGTACTGGCGAGATTATTCGCCCTGGTTGCTCTTTCCGGGGGAGCAGGCGCTTGAGTTGGAAGCGGCGGCGCAGCGGCCGGAGTCGCTACCCCGGTTATTGATAGTGCCAGATGGTACTTGGCGCAAGGCTCGCAAGCTTCTTCATTGCAATCCTATATTGGCCGCATTGCCACGACTTTCTCTGCCACAAGGGCTGACGTCACGCTACCGGTTGCGCAAGGCACCTGAAGCTGGTGCCTTGGCTACGCTGGAGGCTATAGTCCATACGTTAAATGGATTAGAAGCACCGAATCGGTTCGATACGCTGCTTCTGCCGTTTGAGGCGTTGATCGACGGACAGATAGAAGCGATGGGGCAGGCAACCTTCAGGCGTAACCATGAAATACAGCCGTAACGGCTGTTATACAGCTGGCACTCGCTGCGGCAGGATGAGGAGTGGTAGGGTTTTGGCAGATAGCGCTTGTAAGCCGTGGTAGGCCAGTTACCTGAAAATCTGAATTTCCTGTACTGGCTGGGTTCTATTGTTATACCCGGTAAACATCCGGTATGACCGGTCGACGAAGGAAACAAGCGATGACCTTGAATATCCAGTTAGTACGACAAGTGGAGGAAGATGGAAGCATTCTGGCCTTCACTCCTATCCAGGCCGGCGGTGACCAGCCCATCGAGCCCGGTGTTCCCACCGAGCCAGTAACACCGCCTTCCCAGCCCATCGAGCCAGGTGAGCCTACGGTTCCTGACCCTATTCCGCCTACGCCAATCGCTGATGCCAGAAGTGGGATGTCCATCTGACGACGCCAGATAAACGGAGCTATAAGGCTCCGTTTTTTATCAATCAAAAATCAGGCCGGCACGGCTATCAGACTTATAATTCTGTTGTCCTGCAGAACATGCCAGGCCTCCAGTTCACAGCCAGCCGACCATTGTGTTGAGAGTGAGGTACGCAAGCGAAGCCTGGCCACGCCGTCTGGCGTCCAGTGGATTATTTCAGCATCCTGAAAGTAGAACCGTACTCCAGTAAGCGGATAAAGCGCCTTGAACAAACTTTCCTTGAGCGAAAAGGCAAGTGTCACCCAATAAGGATCGCTGGCCTCGTGTTGTAAGGTTTTTTCACTAGGCGTGAGGATTTCATCCGTCAGGCGCAGTGAACGCTCGGAGGATAATAGGATTTCGGTATCCATTCCTATACTTTGCCAATGCTTGGTTCGTGCTGCGAGGGCAGCTGCCCAGCCTGCGCTATGAGTAATGGAGCCACAGGTTCCTCTCGGCCAGCGCGGTGCCCGGTCTTCTCCTATTTCAGGTACATGAGGTTCCCCAGTGAGGGCGTGCAGTGCAGTTCGTGCGCATAACCGTCCAGCCAGAAATTCGCTGCGTCGCTTGGGAACAGCGCGTTGAAGTGTAGGGGGAGGTTCAATGCCTGAATTCATAAAGTCACTGTCAACGAGACGCGTTGGATCAAAGCCAACCGAATACAGAGCCACGTCCGAGAGCCGAACTGGAAAAGGCCATGAAGCATCAAGAGGTGTGCAATACGCAGGTATGAATGTCATGTCGCTATTGTCTTTAGTTTGCTAGGGACCAGTCAGGATGGTTCAGGCTGTCGTAGTGGAATCTACAACAATGACGCGTCACTCGAGTTAACTCAGGTTCTTAAACATTAAGTTTTTGATGTCAGCAATGCAGGGCGGATATCCACCTGACTGAAAGGGGGATATCCGCCATTCGAGGCGGCTATCCGCCTAAAAACCAAGTAATAGAAGAACGTTTCTGCATTAACTTATTGATAGCTAAAGAGTTTATAGATTTTTTAAAAAATGGCACGCCGGTTGCTTTGTCATGGGTAAGAGCGAGTTGATACTCGATCCACAAAAAGCTCTCCGGATAAGAGAGTGAACGTATTTGCTTGGCGTCTCGCAAGGATGTGAGCGTAAGCACCATGGACTCGATACCCATGACAGCTACTACTCAAACGACTTTAGTAAGCTCTGCCGTTAAACCGCCATTGTATAAGACCCTCTATTTTCAGGTTCTTGTCGCTATCGCTATTGGTATTCTGGTTGGCCATTTCTATCCTGATACCGGAGCCGCGCTTAAGCCGCTGGGCGATAGCTTCGTCAAGCTGATCAAGATGGTCATTGCACCGATTATCTTTTGTACGGTTGTAACCGGTATCGCTGGCATGCAAAGCATGAAGGCCGTAGGAAAAACCGGCGGCTATGCCTTGCTGTACTTCGAGATCGTATCGACTATTGCCCTGGTTATCGGTCTGGTGGTCGTGAACCTGGCGCAGCCGGGAGTCGGCATGCATGTCGATCCGACCAGTTTGGATACCAAGGGTATCGCTGCCTATGCCGCTGCAGGTGAGAAGCAGAGCACCGTCGAGTTCCTGATGAATGTTATTCCGGGAACCGTAGTAGGCGCCTTTGCCAATGGTGAAATCCTTCAGGTTCTGTTCTTCTCTGTGCTGTTCGGTTACGCCCTGCATCGGCTAGGTGATCGCGGGCGCCCGGTGTTCGAGTTCATCGATCGTATTTCGCACATCTTCTTTACTATTATCAATGTAATCATGAAGGTGGCGCCTATCGGTGCGTTCGGTGCCATGGCATTTACTATCGGTAAGTACGGTGTGGGCTCACTGGTCCAGCTTGGTCAGCTAATGCTGTGCTTCTACATCACATGCGCACTGTTCGTTTTGATCGTGCTGGGTGCTATTGCCCGTGCGCATGGCTTCAGCATCGTCCGGTTCATCAACTATATCCGTGAAGAGTTGTTGATTGTTCTGGGTACGTCTTCTTCTGAGTCCGCTCTGCCACGCATGCTGGCCAAGATGGAGAAGCTAGGCTGTCAAAAGTCGGTTGTTGGCCTCGTTATCCCAACCGGTTATTCCTTCAACCTGGACGGAACTTCCATCTATTTGACGATGGCGGCAGTCTTTATCGCCCAGGCCACGGATACGCCTATGGATATCACGCACCAGATCACATTACTGCTGGTATTGCTGATCGCTTCGAAAGGTGCTGCAGGCGTAACGGGTAGTGGCTTCATTGTTCTGGCGGCCACGTTGTCTGCTGTAGGGCATCTGCCTGTAGCTGGCCTGGCGTTAATCCTGGGTATTGACCGCTTCATGTCTGAGGCGCGTGCCTTGACCAACCTGATTGGTAACGGTGTGGCCTCGATCGTTGTGGCCAAATGGTGCAAGCAGCTCGACGAAGATACCTTGCGCCGTGAGTTGGCGAATGGCCCGACTAAGATTGAGGAAGAGGAGGCCCAGAAAGTCGCCTGATTTTCCTGCTCTATGGATGATCTATAAAGCCCGCCTTTTGGCGGGCTTTTTTATTTCAGTTCTGCTCTAGACGAGTCTGGCCGGTATAACTCAATGGCGAACGGCAACGGCGACAAGAATAGCGCTGACCTTTAGTAACCAGGCTATGGCGTCGCGCAGTAAATGGGAATGGGCTGTCCTGACAGCCGCAACGATAAAGATAGACCGTGCGGGAAGGGCGTTCGATTTCATACGTATGGCAGCGGTTCGGCTCCAGGCCGTAAACGGCACGCATAATGTTCTGCCATTCTTCTCCGTGCGGCTTGATTCGCATACCAAACAATTGATGAGCGACTAGATGAGCTACTTCGTGTGCCACCGTTTGCTTAAGAAAGTGCTCCTGGTTGTTCCGATAAAGTGTCTCGTTAAAGCGCAGTAGGTTTTCATTCAAGTGGGCCACGCCTGCCCTCTGTCCGCGCAGGCGTAGGCTGACCTGTGCGCGGGTGAAGGGTCTTTTGAAATACTGTTCGGCCCGCTGAAAGCAAGCCTCGACTCGAGCTAAAAGGGCTTCAGCCATGCGCAAATCTCCTCGGCGGCACAATTATGAAACAAAGTGCCGGCAGGCCCAATGCTAGCCGCTGACTGGTCGTTCAAAAAGCGATCAAAAACTTTGTAATGTACCGCTGCGTGCATAATGACGCTTGAGTGCTTCCATGGCGCCATTCAGGGACTGCAATCGCTCCGTGCTGCCGCCACGGTCAGGATGATGAAGGCTGACCAGTTGACGATAGCGCTGACGAATCTCGCTATAGCTGGCTGACTTGTCCAGGTCGAATAGGGACAAGGCGTGTTTGATTTCATCACCTTCGTGATAGCGGGACCAAAAGCTCTCGAGAAGCGCTTCCACATCCTCCAGAGTGGTGCTGTTCAATTGATCGATATCCAAGTAATAACTGCGCAACGGGTCGGCAACAACCAGGCCGGGCTGGGCGCGGCGATAATCCTGAAGTTGGAGGCGCAGGGGGCTGATTTCGAGGTGTGCGCTGGCGTCAGCCCATAGCCGGTCACGTAAGATATACAGCGCATTGAAAACGGTAAAATGAGTGCGGAATAGAACCAACTTATCGAGCAGGGCTACTTGAGGTACATAGGGCGATTGTTCGGCTCGTAGCCGCTGGATTAGGTCATACTCTGACAGGCCGGCCGGCGCAGAGCGAAGCAGCCTATATACGTGCTCGATAAACGATTCGTTGGGTAGGGAAAGAGACGACGTCATAGTGCGCACCGCTCGACCGTTGATGCAGGGTGGGGTAGGGGAAAGCGTGCTTTATGCGTAAAATGATCCTTTTTTCGCATTTCCATATCTGGATTCATCCATGGGTACCCTTTCGGTCAATCAGAATAAGCTGCAGAAGCGTCTACGCCGCCTGGCAGGCGAGGCCATCGCCGATTTCAACATGATCGAGGATGGTGACAAAGTCATGGTCTGCCTGTCCGGGGGCAAAGATAGCTATACCATGCTCGACGTCCTGTTGTATTTGCAAAAGGTCGCACCGATCAAGTTTGAGATCGTGGCGGTCAATATGGACCAGAAGCAACCTGGCTTTCCAGAACATGTCCTGCCGGCGTATCTGGAATCTCTCGGAATTGCCTATCACGTCATCGAAAAAGATACGTACTCGATCGTCAAGGAAAAGATTCCTGAAGGCAAGACGACATGCTCGCTCTGCTCGCGCCTGCGTCGCGGTACGCTTTATACCTACGCGGATGAAATAGGGGCGACTAAGATGGCGCTCGGTCATCACCGCGACGATATCGTCGAGACGTTCTTCCTAAATCTGTTTTATGGCGGAACTCTTAAGGCCATGCCTCCTAAGTTGCTGGCCGATGATGGACGTAACGTTGTAATCCGCCCATTGGCCTACTGCAGCGAAAAGGACATCGAGGCGTACGCTGAGCTCAAGGCCTTCCCGATCATTCCTTGCAACTTGTGTGGCTCGCAGGAAAACCTGCAGCGTCAGGTCGTGAAGGAAATGTTACTAGAATGGGAGCGTAAGTCGCCCGGTCGCACCGAGATTATGTTCAGGGCTTTGCAAAATGTGGTCCCCTCCCAGTTAGCCGACCGAAATCTGTTTGACTTTGTGAATTTGCGTATTGACGAAGACGCGACGCCGCGTTTCCTTGATGTCATGAATCTGTGACTAGTTGTATGCCCATGCGCGATTATGCCTGGCTTCATGATTTCTGCCTCCAGCGCTTCGGCTCCAGCCAGGCGCTGGAGGCAGTTTTGCCGCGTCCAGCTGATGCGAAGGTATTGGCAGAGGTCGAGGATGATCGTTATCTGTCACTCCTGACGCGCCGGATTTTTCGTGCTGGGCTGAAGCACAGTCTGGTCGATTCTAAGTGGCCAGCTTTCGAGGAGGTATTTTTTGGGTTCGACCCTGAAAAGGTCGTGCTGATGGGCGGCGAGCGGTTAGAACGATTGATGCAGGACACCAGGATCATCCGGCATCTGGGAAAGCTAAAAAGCGTGCCGCATAATGCTCAGCTTATATTGGATATTCGCCAAGAATATAATCGCTTTGGCGTGTTCCTTGCCGAGTGGCCAGTCGACGATATTGTGGGGCTATGGCATCTGCTGAGTAAACGTGGCAATCAACTGGGTGGTCTCTCAGCGCCACGGTTTCTGCGTATGGCTGGCAAGGATACGTTTATTCCTACACAGGATGTTGTAGCGGCACTCAAGGCCCAAAAAATTTTAGACAAAGACCCGACCAGTCAGCGCGATCGAGCTGCAATGCAAGAAGCGTTTAATCAATGGCGACACGAAAGCGGGCGTCCGTTATGCCAGCTTTCCGTAATGCTGGCGCATACGGTAAATCACTGATGGATGCACGGCAGGTAGTTGCTCGCGAACTCAGCCGTGCACAGCGGATACTGATCATTACGGGCGCTGGGCTGTCGGCAGACTCGGGATTGCCAACCTATCGCGGTTTGAACGGGCTATACAACGGTTTGACCGAAGAGGGTATTCCTATTGAGTCAGCGCTTTCGGGGCCTATGCTGCGCAAGCGTCCAGAGGTTTGCTGGAAATACTTGGCGGAACTGGCACGCGGATGCCTCAACGCTGAGCCGAACGACGGGCATTATGCAATCGCTGCCTTGCAGCAACGTAAATCAGAGTGTTGGGTGCTGACTCAGAATATAGATGGCTTTCATCGGCGTAGCGGATCGCCGGTGGATCGTCTGATCGAAATTCATGGTGATCTGGCGCCTGTGTATTGCTCAGTTTGCGGCTATGGCGACGTCTCTTTTTCCAGGGTCCTGGCTTATCCATTACCGCCTCGGTGTGACCGCTGCGGTGGTATTTTACGGCCATCTGTTGTCTTGTTCGAAGAGGCTTTACCTGCCGAGGCGCTTGCTCGGTTGGTGCAGCAAATCAACTTAGGGTTTGATGCGATAGTGCTCGTCGGAACAACAGCCAGCTTCCCCTATATTGTCGAGCCCGTACTCCACACGCTCCAAAGCGGAGGTTTTGTCGCTGAAATAAATCCCGCTATGACTGATTTGAGTGCTGCTGTCACGATCAGGCTTCAAGAAAGGGCCGTAGACGTTTTGCCAATAGTTTTAAGTCACATATGTGATTAAAAAAACTTGCCAGCTGTGAAGCGAGTCGGCAAAGTGTCGCAACTTTTGGAATTTGACACGGTTGTGCCCATGCTACGGACTCGCTTAGCACCCCTCGTGCCCCTTAGTTTTATTTTCGTGTTGGCTGCTTGTGCGAATGCACCACACTCTTTTGATCAGGCCGGCCTGAGCGAATCAGTCATTAAAGACGCCTCGGTCCAGTCTGCATCCTCGCAGCAAGAGTCTGTTCAGCGGGACTCTAGATCGAGTCAGGGCGGTAATACTCATAAGGTGTTGGACTGGGAGCAGGAAGTAGGTTCTACCCCGCCCATGCCCGTACTGGCCGATAGCATTATCAGTCGTGCCGAAGAGCTTCTAGGAACGCCTTACCGGAGTGGTGGCAGCACTCTCAAAGGCTTTGATTGTAGTGGTTTTGTCAGCTACCTGTTCCGTGAAGAAGCCGGTATCCAGTTACCTCGTTCTACGCGGCAAATGATCAATCTCGATGTTCCGGTCGTAAGCAAAGCCGATCTGGAGCCGGGCGATATCTTGCTGTTCAACCATAACGGGCGTGGTCGAGTCAGTCATGCCGGTATCTATATGGGGGATGGTAAATTCATTCATTCATCAAGCCGTCGCAGTGGAGGCGTTCGAGTAGACAATCTGGATGACCGTTATTGGAAGGTCAGCTTTCTTGAAGGCAAGCGTATCTTGCATTGACGGCGCTTTGGGTCCGTCATGGTCGTAAGCGGGCTCGAATGCGGAGCGTAAAACCAAATGGATTGCCCTATGTCTGCTCTCATGCGTTTTGCTCTGATCGGTGTCGTAGCTCTCTTGACTGCATGCGTGGGGAATTCTCCGCCGGTCGTGTCGCCTCAGCCCGCCGCGCCCATGTCTGTACCGAATACCTATTCTCAAGCAGCAGACGATGTTCTGTTTCGGGCATTGGGGCTGGTAGGGACACCGTATCGTTACGGCGGCAACACGCCGGCGGGGGGGTTTGATTGCAGCGGTCTGATCAACTTTGTCTATCAAGATGTCATGGGTATTCGTCTTCCTCGTACGACCCATGACATGATCAACCTGAACACGCCATCCGTTGCGCGGGCATCTCTCCAGCCGGGCGATCTTGTGTTCTTTGCAACGGCAGGCGGCAAGCAAGTCAGTCATGCGGGTATTTATGTTGGAGAAGGGCGTTTCGTTCATGCGCCCAGCTCCGGTGGTACCGTCAGGCTTGATAGCCTCGACAGTCGCTATTGGCAAAAGGCTTACCTGAATGCCAAGCGTGTTTTGGTCACGTCGAATCTAGCTAGCAGCGCTCCTTAAGGCAGTCGGTCGGTAGGGTACGAACTCCTGTAAGTCCCGGGTATCTGAAAGGAAACCTGTTTTGTCTTGCCAGATGCCATGCCAGAAGCAATTCGTCTCCCGCCCCAGCCTGATACTTGTGAGCTATGTGGGCGGCAGACTCCTCTAACGCGGCATCACCTGATTCCTAAATCTCTTCATGACAAGCCCTACGTACAGAAGCGCTTTGGGCGTACGGAGCGGATTACGGCCACGCTGTGGATCTGTCGCCCTTGCCATAGCCATATTCATGCTACGTTCACTGAGAAGGAATTAGCGCTGGTATACAACAATCGGGAACGTTTGATGGAAGATGAACGCATTCGATTGTTCGTCGAATGGCTGTCACGCAAACCGGCTGGATTCGTACCGAAACGCTAGGACGCAGTACGCACCCAGCCAGCTTTAGTCAGTGGATTAGTTCACACTATAGCCACGGCCTGTCAAGCAGGCTGTCAGAGCGCGTCGATAATATTCGCTGCTTGTAACTGGAGGGGCCGTGTTGGCTGTAGCAGGGTCGAAGCCACTTTGGCTTACGGCCCATTTGTGGCACTCGTAGCGGTCCTGTCCCTGTTGTTCTACGGTTTGGCCGCGTGCGGGATAGGCAATGACATCATAGGTCTGGCTGCTTACCGTGGCAGGTACAGGCGGTGGCTGGACCACGACATAGCGCTGCTGATTAGCGTTCCAGGCGTAGTACGTACCAGCGGCCAAAAAGTAAAGGGTACTACCAATCCAGACCTCGCGGGCAAAATTAGGCAGTCCGTGTCCATGACGTGGGCCTGGGTTAAACGCAGGGCCATGGCCTGGACGGCCTTCTTTCCAGCCTGGGCCGCGAGGTGGCTCTGCCCAAGCCGTGCTGGATAGGCTCGTGGCTAACAAGATGATCGCTAGGCGTTTAATGGTTGAAATGCTCATTACCTTCTCCTTGACTTAACGTTCAAGTCTGTTCCGATATGAACATACCAATTTGAAGCAGGGGGTAGGTTTAGGTTGGGTAAAGACTGGGTAAATCTTATGCGTATGACGGGAGAATGACAGTCTAGTGCTTAGATATCAGAGCTATAGCAAATGATAAATTTAGTCATGGTAATACCAGCCTTACATGGTGCGCACGGAGTTCCGCTCGCTGTCATATCAGTGCTGGCTAAACATAGGTAATAGCATTATGGGTAGAAATAAAATAAGTACGCTTTTTTCAGGTATATAAGGTCGCTAGAAATCATAGGTGTTTACGAAGATGAGAAGTTTTGTTAGCCATTTAACCCTATCGGTCTTGTTATAAGGATAGAGTGATAGGTGGCCGGTAAATGATTACGTTTAAGCCGTGTTCGGGATAAAGAAAGGCAAGACAGGTTTAGCCTGAGGTATTCGGCAGGCTATGGATAAGGGTAGGTGTTTTTCCAGTCGGGCTTGCTTGGGAAGCAACTGAGTGACAGGCGGGGAGTTGCTTGACGATAAGCTATGTTCTTAAACCTTATTAAAGAATGTAGGGAATTTATCTTTTGAGATTTGATCTAAGGTCGGCTCCGGCTGTTTTGCTAGTCGGTCCTGGTATGCTTTATCGTAGTTATGTCATTGTGCAGCTGTCGTCTCGAAGGATGATTCGAGACAGAAAACATTAAAAATAGGACGACAGCCAATGGGGCTATGCCCATTCTTATGGCGGTTGCTATATAGCGCTTTGCCTGTGTTGTGGATGATGCTAACGAGTATGGCAGTCTGGGCGAATAATGGTTTCGCTACAGATGCACAGCGCGGTGAGTATTTGACGCGGGCTGGTAATTGCCAAAGCTGCCATACGCGAAAGGATGGTTTGCCCTTTGCGGGGGGGGTGCCGTTCAAGACACCTTTTGGGACCTTATACTCAAGCAACATCACGCCCGATAACCTTACCGGTATTGGTGCCTGGAGCGACGAACAGTTTCTGAGGGCAATGCACGAAGGTATCCGTCCTGACGGCCAGCACTTGTATCCTGCTTTTCCTTATACGGCTTACACGAAATTGTCTCGTAACGATGTGTTGGCCATTCGTGCCTATCTCCGCTCAAGGCCAGCTGTAACCTATCGGCCACCTGCTAATGACTTGCGGTTCCCTTATGATCAGCGCTGGTTGATCCAGGGGTGGAAGCTGGTGAACTTTCGAGAGGGACGGTTTAATAGAATCTCATCGGATGAGCAGGTCAATTGGGGGGCCTATCTGAGCGAGGCTCTAGGACACTGTGGTGAGTGTCATACGCCTCGTACTTGGAATCAGGGTCTCGACAAATCGAGGCATCTAGCTGGCGCTACTCAGCAAGGCTGGACGGCCTGGAATATTACGCCAGACGTACGTGGTATCGGTGCCTGGAGCGACGAAAAGCTGCTGGATTATCTGCGTAATGGCCATCGACGCGGTGAAGCCGTGGCTGGAGGGCCTATGGCTCAAGTGGTCAGCGATAGCCTGCGTTATTTAAAGGAAGAAGATCTTCAGGCCATTATCGCGTATTTACGTAGTCTGCCTGCTCAGCCAGGTGCTGTTCCGGCACGCTCGGAAATCAGCGGTGCGGCCAGTCGTGCGGAAGATGCCCCCGTCGAGAGGCTTTTCAATGCTCTATGTGAAAGCTGTCATCATCCAAGCGGAAATGGAATGGGGGGGGCATACCTTTATTCTTTCCCCAATTACTCAGCCGTCCGTGATCCCAAGGGTACTAATCTGATCCGCGTCATGCTCGAAGGGCTTCAGCGGCGTGGTGCTAATGATGAGGCATTCATGCCGGCGTATCGGGATGTTTTGAGTGATGCTCAGATTGCTGATCTGGCTACTTATATAGGTCGGCGATTCGGTGGACATACGACAACATTCACGCCTAGTGATGTTGCAGCACAGCGTGAAGAGTAAGGAGGGGGTGTGACCGTGCTTAGCCTGACAATAAATGGAATCACGCATAAGGTAGATGCTGACCCACAAATGCCTCTTCTTTACGTATTACGTAATATAGTGGGTATTACAAGTCCCAAGTTTGGTTGTGGATTGAGTGAGTGTGGTGCTTGTACCGTCCTGGTTGAGGGTAAGCCTGTACGTGCCTGCTGCGTGCCAGTCGTTTCGTTTTCAGGACAAGCTGTTACCACACTGGAAGGGCTTAGCACATCAGATGCGCCGCATCCCTTGCAGCAAGCCTTTATAGACGAGCAAGCGGTTCAATGCGGGTATTGTATTTCCGGCATGATCATGACTGCACATGCGCTGCTGATGACGAACCCCTCTCCTACCAGCGAGGAGATCAAGCTGGCTTTGATGGGTAACCTATGCGGTTGCGGGACTCATGTAAGAATCGTACGCGCTATTCAGCGAGCAGCAACGATGCTGCGTGCGGGACAGTCGACATGATTGATTGTCGACTGTCCCGCCGAAATTTCCTGCAAGGTTGCTCCGCTCTGATTGTGGGTTTTAGCCTTACGCGTTCTTTAGCCGCTCAAGTTCTAGCCCCTGACCTGCCTGTCGAAGCCGTACAAAAGACGCTTGATATTCATGCGCTCGATGCCTGGTTGGCCATTCGAGATGATGGTCGCATTGTTCTTTACAGTGGCAAGGTTGAATTGGGGACAGGCGTAAAAACCGCGTTGTGCCAGATAACGGCAGAGGAATTGTGTGTTTCATTCGAGACGGTGTCTCTGGTGCAGGGGGATACCTGGTTAACACCTAACCAAGGCATTACTGCTGGAAGCAAGACCATTCAGGTTGGCGGTGCTCAGATTCGTCGTGCGGCCGCCAGTGCTCGACAGTACCTTCTTGAAGAAGGGGCCCGCCGGATGGGGGTGGATCCTTCGGTACTGGACACGGTCGAAGGGCGGGTGATGTACCCAGGCGATTCCGCCGAGCGCTACGTTACCTATGCGGAGCTGGTGGCGGGCAGGTCCTTTGAACGCCCGGTGAACCCTCAGGTTGATGAGCGTGCTCCTGAAGCGTTTCGGGTAGTAGGTAAATCCTTACCACGGCTCGATATTCCTGCCAAAGTCTTTGGGCACTTTCAGTATATGCATGATATTCGTGTGCCCGGCATGATGCATGGCCGCGTAATTCGGCCCCCTATTACCGGAGCGAGCCGGTTGGATGGGCTTTCAATCGCACATATTGATGCCAGTCGCTTGCCTGCCGGAGCTCGTCTTATCTACGAAGGTAACTTCATTGGTGTAGTGGCCGAGGATGAATGGGTAGCGATGCAAGCGGCCGACGCGCTGCGCGTCACGTGGGGGTATACCTCCACTTTGCCTAATCCTGGTGACTTATATGACCGCCTGAAGTATATGGCCGAAAAGCCTGAGGTTCAGGTGGACCACGGTGATGCCGCTGGGCAGCTAGCACAGGCGGCACGCATCGTAGAGGCAGAGTATCGCTGGCCTTATCAAAATCATGATTCTATTGGCCCTTCTTGCGCGCTAGCTGATGTGCGTCAGGATGAGGCAACTATCTGGTCAGGTACGCAAGGTGTCTATGCCCTGCGCAGTGCCTTGGCAGATCTCTTGGAAATGCAGGAGTCCGCTGTTCATGTGATTTATACCCAGGCTTCCGGCTGCTATGGGCATAACGGAGCTGACGATGCGGCGGCTGATGCTGCCTGGCTATCCAAGCGTTGCGGACGTCCGGTACGGGTTCAATGGTCGCGTGCTGATGAGCATGGTTGGAATCCAAAAGGGCCTGCCATGATCATGCGTGTAAAGGGCGGGCTGAATGCAACAGGTGATCTAGTTGCTTGGCATTTTCAAAATTGGACGCCTACGCACCTAACGCGACCTAATGCTCGGACAGGGGCGGCGGGTCTACTGGCCGGACAGCTAATTCGCGGTGTGCCGCTCAAGGGCCAAAAGGGTGGCGGCAACCGCAATGCCCCGCTCAATTACACCCTTGTAAACTGTCGTGTCGAAACACATTGGATCAAGCCGCTCGACTCCCCCCTGCGGCCTTCCGCACTGCGAGGGCTCGGGGCTGTGGCAAATACCTTCGCCAATGAGTCCTTCATGGATGAAATGGCTTTCGCTGCCCATGTCGATCCGCTCGAATTTCGCTTGCGTTACTTGCAAGACGCTCGTGCTCGTGCCGTATTAACCGCTGTAGCCGAGCAGGCCCGCTGGGTTCCTCAGCCTGTACAGGCTAAAGCATGGTGTGGCGAGTCTACGCAAGGGCGAGGTCTCGCCTTTGTTCAATATGAAAATGAGAATGCCTATGTGGCCGTGATTGCCGATGTTGAGGTGAGCGAGGCCGGTATTCGAGTCCAGCGTGTCACGGTCGCCCATGATTGTGGATTGATCGTTAACCCCGACGGGGTCAAAAACCAGATTGAGGGAAACGTCATTCAGGCCACGGCTCGTGTGCTCAAGCAGGAAGTAACTTTCACGCCTACAGGGGTAACGAGTCTGGAATGGAATACTTGTCCGATTCTCAGCTTTCATGAAACGCCGGAAATCGACATTGTGCTGTTGGATCAGCCGAACCTGCCCTCAGTGGGAGCTGGCGAGGCGACATCTGCAGCGGTGCCGGCGGCAATCGCTAATGCCGTCTACAACGCTACGGGCCTTCGGCTGCGGCAGGTACCGCTGACTCGCCAGCGTCTGGCTGAGGCAAGGGAAAGGCTGGCCTAAGGGTTACTGCTGGCCGCCGGGGATGAGAACTTCGTGGCGTTCCGTTTCAAGTGCTTCCTTGTTCGAATGCCAGCTCAGCATGAACCGTTCAGCAACAACAAAGCATCCCTCAATGAAGTCCCAGCGCTCTACATCTACGCATTTATGGGCAGTATCTGTCAGGGTAAGGCGATTGAACGAGTTTGGTGCCGTTCCGCGGAGGCGGGACGAAAGGGTTGTGCCGGCCTGAACAATCCAGACTTCACGTGAAAGATCCGGATACTGATTTCGCAAGGGCAATACGTAGGGCAGATGGATATGTCCACCCATGACCAAATCCAGGCCGGCATCTGCCCAGATGGATAACGCTTCTTCAGCGCCGCCTTGCAGATTGCTTAAGTCCGACATTTCCATGGCACCAAACGGTTGGTGAGCAACTACGATGCGTAGTTTATGCGCGGGTGTACGGATAAGACGTTCTGCCACGCGCTCAACTTGCTTTGGCGTCACGGCGCCATCTTTGCGCCGTGTAGGATGGGTAGTGTTGAGGCCTATTATCAAAAGCTGATCGTTTTCGAAGAGCGGCTCCAGATTTTCCCCGAAATGCTGCTTGTAATTGGCATAAGGTGCAGTAAAGCGAGCAAATAGATTGTACAGGGGGATGTCATGGTTGCCGGGAATTACCAGGGTGGTAGGGATTCCATGGGATTCCAGACGCTGCACATAGGCTTGGCCTGCCTCGAATTGTGCCCGTCGAGCACGCTGGGTGATATCTCCAGAGAGCACTAGAATATCGGCGCCATGCTCCTGAACATGGTTTTCTAGGGCTTCTAGAACAAGTGGCTGTTCTGTGCCGAAGTGTGTGTCGGAGATGTGCAGAATGGTCGTAGTCATGGATGTCTTGTAGATCAGCTGTCAGGTTACGACCGCCAAGGACGAGGAATAATTCGATAAAGGCCGTCATGCTGTTGGTAAAGAGCGGAAGCCTAACAGAGCCGCTCCAGGGTTCCCAAGGTAGACGGTGCGGTATGGATTGGGCTAAAGCCTCTTCGGTGGCACCACAGGGGAAATTTGTGATGTAGTAAGTATGGTGTGTGCAATGAAAGTCTCAAAATTGAAGGCTCACATTGTTAACGCTTGTTGTCGGAGCAATAGGACGGTAATTCCTATAGTCTCATAACGCATTAATGTCCGGCCAAGCCTTATTCTGGGCTAGGCAATGTTTCATTATCCTGAACAGGCTATGTCTCGTCAGAGTTTGCAGTCGACTAGGTCAAGCAAAATTCGTCCGGCTTCAGATTATTGGAAAGACATGAGCTATGAGCCAAGCGTGGAAAATCGAGGTAGAAGGGCGCGCGCTCAATGAGGCCTTGCGGCGTGGTGTCCTAGCGTTGGGGTGGCCTAAATTGGGTGACTTGCGAGCCTATCCCGATACTGAATCCATCAAAAGCAAGCTTTCTGAATATTGTTCTCATCACCCTGAGTCATTGCTTGATCGCTGGGCTGGAGTCCTGAAGACGCTGAGCCATGACATCGAAGTAGGTGATGCGGTGGTAGTCTATGATCATGCCACCCGCCAGTACTGGCTAGGGCATGTGACCAGTAGTTATTGCTATGATCCCTTGGAGTGCGAGGAGTGGCCCAATCTACGTCAAGTCGAGTGGTATGCGCAGATTCCTCGGGCCAATTTGAGCGTTACTACACGAAATGCCTTGGGCGCCTTGCAAGGATGTGCTGTACGTAGCGACCTTTGGCAGCAGCTTGACGCCTTGAGCCGTGGCGATACGGACAATCGCGGTGGCGAAGAGGTCGAGACGTTGCTGCATGCTCGGCAGGACATGGAGCTTCAGGCCAAAGAGCTCATCGCCGATCGTATCGACCGCTTGGCTGAAGATCAGGTCATTCAGATCGTGGCTGGATTACTACGGGCGATGGGGTTTGTAACCAAGGCTGGCCGGTTATTCGAGCGAGGTCTCGATATCGAGGCTTCCCAGGATGGGCTGGGATTACGTCCGCCTTATATCAAGGTTGTCGTCAGGCATCGCAGGGGAATCATTGGCAGTGATGCGCTGCGCCATTTTTGTCAGCAATTGAAGATCGACGACAAAGGATTGTTTGTGAGTACCTGCGGCTTTAGCCAGGAGGCTTTGTATGAGTCAGAGCGAGCGGGTCCGCTACTGGCTCTAATGGACATGGACCAGTTGGTCGAGATGCTTCTGGTGCATTACGAAGCGCTTGACCTGGAAATCAAATCGCTGGTGCCATTAACACGGATTTATTGGCCTGCTGCCTGATGGATCTAGTGGTTACGTTCTAGGCTCGTATAGCTGAAGTATGCTTTACGAATCAGGCAGAACGTCACATTACATTTCTGCGGCGTGGTATTGCATGATGGTGAGGCCGTCCGCCATGTTCACACCGCGGCTCAGCTGACTGAGTCGCGGTGTGAACGATCAGCCTTTGCCCACTGGAAGGCTGATCATTGGCTTAATAGTGCCAGGCGTCGTACAGGTCGCTAGCCGTGGCGCTGGCTACTTCACTGCGTGCTTTGAGCCAGTCGGTCAATACCTGCCGGTCCTCTTCGCTAGGTGAGTGATAGCGCTTGGAGGCCATGATGGTGCCTTCGATCCAGGTCTCACCGAAACCGCCGACGTAATCCAGGTCGCGCGATTCGATAAAGTCGATAAAGGCTTCGAGGAACGCATCGAGTTCCGGGTCTTCGAGGGTCTGTTTGAAGTCAGCCTTGAGCTCAAATGCCAGTTCCTGGAATTCACCCAGATAAAGCTTTTTGCGCAGGCGGCGTTTCATACGGCTCAGGCGTGGATCGATAGCGGTGGTGTCGGACATGTAGGGAACCTGTTTCTGGATGAATCGAGGTCAGCCGTTTGCAGGGCGAGCGGCTGGAGAAGCGGTGCATTATCACTGCCTTATCCCAGCATGGCTATCAATTGTGACAATCAGGCGCAAGGCTGGATGTTCAATCAGGTTCGATCACGTTGACGCTCCGCAGGCTTGGCCGTAACCTGCGCCCCTGTTCGAGGTGCCTTGCGTTCCGACGTTGGACGTGGAATGACGAGGTGAAACAGGGAAGCCGGTAAAAGCCGGCGCTGCCCCCGCAACGGTAAGTGAGTGAAGACCACACGGGCCACTGGGTTGTTCGCCTGGGAAGGCGTGGTCGAGGAGCGATCCCCTCACGAGCCCGGAGACCGGCCTCGAGCGTTACACGGCAATGCGGAGGGCATTGATCGTCGCACGGTGCTTTATGGCGTCGTTCGTCGTGCCTTGTGTCTGACTTTCACAGTCGGATCCTTCCGTTCGCCTCAGTCCCTGCCTGAAGGAGAGCGTCATGAGCGATACCCCCGAAAATGTCGCAGCGACGAACGCCGAAGCGCGTAATGAGCGCCACCGCGAGCGCATGGTCCGCAAGAAAACTGTTATGGATGAGCGTATTGCTAATGCTCAGAGCGAACGTGGCCTGTTGCTGGTTAATACCGGAATCGGTAAAGGCAAGAGCAGTTCGGCCTTTGGCATGGTTGCTCGTGCATTGGGGCATGGGCTCAAGGTGGGCGTGGTGCAGTTCATTAAGGGGCGCGTCAGTACCGGGGAGCAATTGTTTTTCAAGCGTTTCCCTGAGGAAGTGCGCTATCACGTGATGGGTGAAGGCTTCACCTGGGAAACTCAAGACCGTCAACGAGATATTGAGACCGCAGGCAAGGCCTGGGAGGTGGCGGTGGAGCTGCTCAATGACCCGGGTATCGCCCTGGTCGTTCTGGATGAGCTTAATATTGCCTTCAAGCATGGTTACCTAGATGTTGACCAGATATTGGAGGATTTGCGTAACCGGCCTCTGACGCAGCACGTTGTGGTGACCGGGCGTGGCGCGCCACAGGCACTGATCGAAGCAGCTGATACCGTTAGTGATATGAGTCTGGTAAAGCATGCCTTCCAGAGCGGTATTCGCGCCCAGAAAGGAATCGAATTTTGAATGCGTCATTGGATCGTCATTGTCCAGCTCTGTTGATAGCCGCTCCGGCATCAGGACAAGGGAAAACCAGCGTGACGGCAGCGCTGGCCCGTTTGCATGTACGGCAAGGCCGTAAGGTTCGTGTTTTCAAGTGCGGACCAGATTTCCTCGACCCTATGATCCTTGCTCGAGCGAGCGGTGCGCCGGTCTACCAACTTGATTTATGGATGGTGGGCGAGGCGGAAAGTCGCCGGCTGCTCTGGGAGGCGGCTGGCGATGCGGATTTGATTATGATTGAAGGTGTGATGGGCCTGTTTGATGGGACGCCCTCCAGTGCGGACTTGGCTCGGCATTTTGGGGTGCCCGTTCTGGGGCTCATCGAAGCGACCGGCATGGCGCAGACGTTTGGGGCTCTGGCCTACGGCCTGGCTCACTATCAACCGGATCTGCCATTTGCGGGGGTTATGGCCAATCGGGGCTCCAGTGCACGGCAGACCGAATTGCTGAAAGCCAGCCTGCCGGAAGGTATGCGTTGGTATGGCGCTTTGCCGCGGCAGACGGCTATCGAACTGCCGAGCCGGCATCTGGGCCTGATCCAGGCCGATGAGCTGACTGATCTGGACATTCGACTGGATGCGGCAGCGGATGCCCTGGCGGCCAGTGCCGATACTTCGCTACCAGATCCGGTACTTTTCCAGGCGCCTGTTGTATCCGAGGCAGCCCCGCTTCTGGCTGATGTAAGAATTGGCGTAGCCCGCGATGCGGCACTGTCCTTCTTGTACCAGGCCAACCTCGATCTGTTGCGTGCCATGGGAGCCGAAGTGCGCTTCTTTTCAGTGCTCACGGATCATGTTCTCCCAGAGGTCGATAGCCTGTATCTGCCGGGCGGTTATCCAGAACTGCATTTGGAGACGCTTGCGGGCAATGAGCCTATGCAGGCCGCTATCAGGGCTCATCATGCTGCAGGCAAGCCCATTTTAGCCGAGTGCGGAGGTATGCTTTACCTGCTTGATGGTTTGATGGACAAGGCTGGCACGCGGGGCAACATGGTTGGTTTGTTGCCGGGCGAAGCGGTATTGCAGCCCCGGCTGACGGCCCTTGCGTTGCAAAGTGTCGCGTTCGAGGCGGGTACGCTGCGAGGGCATACCTATCATCATTCTTCCTTACAGTCCCCTTTGGAGCCGACCTGGCGAGGCGTCTGTCCTAATGGCAAGGCTACAGCGGAAGCTGTCTTCCAGCAGGGTAGGCTGACGGCTAGTTATATTCACTTCTATATGCCTTCCGCTCCAGAAGCGGCAGCAGCTCTGTTAAAACCATGAACAAACATGCCTTTAGTTCCGCCGAGCAGGCGGCTGTTTATCGCGTCATCGCGGAACGCCGTGACATGCGCCATTTCTGTGGCGGACATGTACCGGATGAGCAACTGCTGCGTTTGCTCAGCGCCGCTCATCATGCCCCTAGTGTAGGGTTGATGCAGCCGTGGCGTTTTATGCGCATTACAGACGGCGAATTGCGCACTGAGCTGCATCGTTTGGTCGAGGCCGAGCGGGTACGTACTGCCGAAGCCCTGGGTGAACGCAGCGATGAGTTCATGCGCCTCAAGGTCGAAGGCTTACGCGACTGCGCAGAGGTTTTGGTGGCCGCGCTCATGGAGGGCCGCGAGGCACATGTTTTTGGGCGTCGTACGCTGCCGGAGATGGATCTGGCCTCGCTTTCCTGTGCCATTCAAAATCTGTGGCTGGCAGCCCGGGCCGAAGGGCTTGGTATGGGGTGGGTCTCGCTGTTTGATCCTGTAGCGGTTGCCGATGTACTCGGCATGCCCACTGGAAGTCAGCCTGTAGCAATTCTATGCCTTGGCCCTGTCGAGCGGTTCTATGAGCAGCCTATGTTGGTCGAAGAAGGGTGGCGTACACCCCGATCGTTGGACGAGTTGGTCTACGAAAATCGCTGGGGGCAGGAGCGCACAACGCCATGAGTCTGGCCATTATGACGTGTCTGGGCGTGCTGCTGGACACACTGTTCGGTGAGCCCCGGCGCGCCCATCCATTAGTAGCGTTCGGGCGCTGGGCAAGTGCACTGGAGCGCCGGTTCAATCCGGGTGGCCGTGGGTGGCGTAGCCATGGGCTGACAGCCTGGTGCCTCGCGGTTTTGCCCTGGGTAATGGTGTCCGTCATGCTGGTTAACATCCCTTATCTGGGCTGGATGTTCGAAGCGCTGGCCTTGTATCTGGCGCTGGGCCTGAAAAGCCTGGGCGAGCATGCGACGCCGATTGCCCAGGCCTTGCGCCGCAATAATCTGGAGGTGGCGCGGCGGCGTGTCGGGTATATCGTAAGCCGTGAAACGTCTGATCTCGATGAGACGGCCGTGGCGCGTGCAGGTACCGAGTCGGTTCTGGAAAATGGCAGTGATGCCGTCTTTGCAGCGCTGTTCTGGTTTGCCCTGCTAGGGGCTCCAGGCGTGGTGTTGTATCGGCTTGCCAATACACTGGATGCCATGTGGGGATACCGTAACGAGCGCTTCGAGCGCTTTGGTTGGGCTGCTGCGCGGATAGATGATGTGCTGAACTATCTTCCAGCCCGGCTGGTGGCTTTGACGTATGCCCTATTAGGAAACTTCAGCGCGGCGATTCACTGCTGGCGAACCCAGGCGCCGTTATGGGATAGCCCGAATGCTGGTCCTGTCATGGCGGCAGGGGCCGGTGCGCTGGAAGTCCAGTTGGGTGGGCCGGCTCGTTATCAGGGTGAGCTGCATGATCGCCCCGTTCTAGGGCTTGGCCGTCTCCCCACGGCGCACAGTATCGATATGGCCCTGCTGATGGTGCGGCGAGGCGTTGTGCTCTGGGTTGTGCTGATCGTTATAGGAGGGCTGCTCAGTGCTTGAGCACGGTGGTCGCCTGCGTAAGGCTGCGCAACAGTATGGTATTCCCTTGGAACAATGGCTGGACCTTTCAACCGGTCTGGCGCCAACGCCATGGCCTATTCCTGAAATCCCCCTGTCGGCCTGGGCGCGGCTGCCCGAAGACGAGGATGGCCTGGAGGCTGCTGCACGTGAATATTATGGCGCCTTGTCACTATTACCCGTCGCCGGCTCGCAGGCGGCCATCCAGGCGTTACCTGCATTACGATTGCCAGGACGGGTTGGCCTCTTGACACCGTGTTATGCGGAACATGAACAGGCCTGGCGACGCCAGGGGCATCAAGTGGTTCCACTTCGAGACGATGAAGTTGACGTCGCATTGGATAGCCTGGATGCGCTTGTGCTGGTGAACCCTAACAACCCGACGGGCCGCCTGTTGACACCTGAAACGCTCATGGCGTGGCAGGCTCGGCTGGCGGAGCGGGGCGGCTGGCTTGTAGTGGACGAGGCCTTTATGGATCTCACGCCTGCATACAGTTTAAGTGCTTATGCCCATCGCCCAGGTCTGATTGTCCTGCGCTCCTTTGGCAAGTTCTTCGGATTAGCCGGAATCCGCCTGGGTTTCGTATTGGCACCAGATGCCTTGCTTGCTCGCCTCCAAAAGTTGCTCGGACCTTGGGCCGTCAGCGGGCCGGCCCGCGCCGTGGCACGAATGATTCTGCTGGATCAGAGCGGACATGCTTGGCAACGCGAGCAGCTTGAACAGGGCAGTCAAAGGCTTTCCGCACTGCTTCAGCGCTATGGTGTGATTCCAACGAGCGGATGTGGCCTATTCTGCTGGTGGCTGGATGAGGGAGCTGAAGCACTGCATAAGCATCTGGCTCAGCGAGCAATTCTAACCCGTTTATTCCCCGCACTATCGGGGCTGCGCTTTGGCTTGCCAAGCGCTGAGGCTGATTGGGCTCGACTTGAGCAGGCCCTGCATGGTTATAAGGACAGATCATGACAACCCTGATGGTACAAGGCACCACGTCTGATGCCGGTAAAAGCACATTGGTAGCGGCCCTGTGCCGCTGGCTGAAACGCAAGGGCGTGGCTGTGGCGCCCTTCAAACCGCAAAACATGGCGCTTAACAGTGCCGTGACAGCTGACCACGGCGAGATCGGTCGTGCACAGGCCGTTCAGGCGCAGGCCTGTGGAATCGAGCCGCACACGGACATGAACCCGGTCTTGCTCAAGCCCAATACTGATATCGGGGCGCAGGTCATCATTCACGGGCGCGCCGTGGCGACGATGGATGCCAAAACCTATCACGGCTACAAGCGCATCGCCCGGGAGGCTGTGTTGGCTTCTCATGCTCGCCTGGAAAATCAATACGATGTAGTGCTGGTAGAAGGTGCGGGATCTCCTGCGGAAATAAATCTGCGTGAGGGTGATATTGCGAACATGGGCTTCGCCGAAGGCGTCGATTGCCCGGTAATCCTAGTTGCTGATATTGACCGCGGTGGTGTTTTCGCTCATCTCGTCGGTACGCTTGAGCTACTTAGCGAAAGCGAGCAGGCGCGTGTCGCCGGTTTTGTCATCAATCGTTTTCGGGGGGATATCGCGTTACTCAAGCCCGGGCTGGATTGGCTTGAACAGCGTACGGGAAAACCGGTCTTGGGTGTCTTGCCGTATGTGCATGACCTGCATCTGGAGGCAGAGGATGCGGTCGACACGCGGCAAGCGGTCAAGCAGGGGCATGTGCTGAAAGTTGTCGTCCCGGTGTTTCGGCGTATCAGCAACCATACCGATTTCGACCCGCTTCGCCTTCATCCTCAGGTTGAGCTGGTGTTTGTTCGCCAGGGAGAGCCGTTACCAGCGGCTGACCTGATCATTCTGCCTGGCTCGAAAAGCGTACGAAGTGACCTGGCATTTCTTCAGGCGCAAGGATGGGACACAGCTATCCGGCGCCATTTGCGTTATGGCGGAAAACTTCTCGGCATCTGTGGCGGTTATCAGATGCTCGGCATGACGGTAAGCGATCCGCTCGGCCTCGAAGGAGAGCCGGGTACCAGTGTTGGCCTGGGATGGCTGGATATCCATACCACGCTTGCTGCGGAAAAGCAGTTGTGCAATGTCACAGGGCGGTTCCGCTTGTCAGGGTTGCCTGTCAGTGGTTATGAGATACATGCAGGCGTGACCGAAGGTGTTGCGCTCGAGCAGCCCTTGATCATGCTGGATGACGGCCGAAGTGATGGCGTCTGTAGTGCTGATGGACAGGTCATGGGCACCTACCTGCACGGTTTATTTGAATCGCCAGAGGCCTGTATAACGTTGTTGCGTTGGGCAGGGCTGGAACAGGTCGAGCGGGTCGACTATCGCGCCTTGCGCGAGCGTGATTTAGAGCGACTGGCTGACTTGATCGAGCAGCACCTTGATACAGCGCGTCTGAAACAACTATGTGGAGTGCCTTTATGCGAGAGTTGATCCTGGGCGGCGCCCGCTCAGGTAAGAGCCGACTGGCCGAGCGGCTGGCCAGTGAGTCGGGTCTTGCGGTGACCTATATCGCTACGGGGCAGGCCTATGATGACGAGATGCGGGCCCGAATAGCGCTGCATGCCGGGCGGCGGCCAGCCCAGTGGGGGTTGGTGGAGGAACCTGTGTGTCTGGCTGGAACGCTAGAGACCCTGGCGTCTCCTGAGCGCTGCCTGTTGGTCGATTGCCTTACCTTGTGGCTGACCAATTTGCTCATGCTCGACGATGCCGAGCGATTTTCCCGAGAGCGCGAGGCGCTACTCCACTGCCTGCCTGCGCTACCGGGGCGGATTATTCTGGTCAGTAACGAAACCGGCTTGGGTGTTGTACCGATGGGCGAGTTGACTCGCCGTTATGTCGACGAAGCCGGTTGGTTACATCAAGCCCTGGCTGAGCGCTGTGAACATGTCGTGCTAACCGTGGCGGGTCTGCCAATGACGCTCAAAGGAGCTTGATAATGCTGCAGTACTGGTGGCAGTCCGTCTGCCAACCCCTGGATGAAGAGGCGCGTGCGCGCGCCGCAGCCCGACAGGCGCAACTGACCAAGCCGCGTGGCGCCTTGGGGCGGCTTGAAGAAGTAGCGATTGACCTGGCAGCCCTGCAGGGCTGCGAACTTCCTACGCTAGAGCGCATATCGATCAGTGTGTTTGCAGGCGACCATGGAGTGGTCGAAGAAGGTATTTCGGCCTATCCGCAGGCGGTAACGGGCGAAATGTTACGCAATTTTGTCCGCGGTGGCGCTGCGATCAGCGTGCTCTCACGAAGCCTGCAGGCGCCGTTGGAAGTCATCAATCTGGGTACGGTCGAGCCGCTCGAAGCGCTAAATGGCGTTACGTTCTTGCCGCTGGGACCTGGGACCGCGAACTTTACAGTCGAGCCCGCTATGACAGTCGCACAATGCGAAGCCGCCTTGCTGGCAGGGCGAGACAGCATTCAACGTGCTCGCACAAATGGCGTTCAGCTATTCATCGGCGGTGAAATGGGCATTGGAAACACTACCTCTGCGAGCGCCATGGCGTGTGCCTTGCTAAACGTTTCGCCGGTGAGCATGGCAGGGCCGGGTACTGGCCTCGATCGTGACGGCGTAGCCTTGAAGGTTGCCGTTATTCAGCGTGGTCTGCTACGACATGGCGAAGCCTTAAGCAGTCCGCTGGAAGTTTTACGTCGCCTGGGGGGCTTTGAGATTGCCGCACTGACTGGAGCTTACTTGGCATGTATGCAGGAAGGTATTCCCGTTCTGGTCGACGGCTTTATCTGCTCGGTAGCAGCCCTGTGCGCTGTGCGATTGAACCCGGAGGGTCGCTCCTGGTTACTCTTTTCACATCGCGGCGCCGAGCCGGGCCATGCCGCCATACTAAGCGCATTGGATGCACGCCCGCTGCTTGACTTGGGACTACGGCTGGGTGAGGGAAGCGGTGCTGCCGTAGCGGTTCCGCTGTTGCGGCTGGCTTGCGACCTGCATCAAGGCATGGCGACCTTTGCCGAGGCCAGCGTCACGGATCGGCTGGAATGACATTTTTCTTGTTGCGACATGGCGAAACGGAAGGGCCGGGAGGCTTTCGAGGTCGACTGGATCCCAGGCTTACCCCAAAAGGGCTGGCCCAGATGCATGCTGCCATTGCAGGTGAGCCAGCGTGGGAACTTGTCGTCAGTTCACCTTTGCAGCGTTGCCTGCTGTTTGCGCAGTCCATAGCCGACGCTGACCGAACCAACTGTCTGGTTGAGCCGGGTTTGCGAGAGTTAGACTTCGGTGACTGGGAAGGGCATACGGCTGCTGAGTTGATAGAGGATCAGGCAGAGGCGTTAGGTCTTTTCTGGGCGGATCCTTATACCTACACGCCGCCTAACGGAGAGCCTGTTGCAGCCTTTGAGGCACGGGTTCTCGCAGCTATGCGCGCACTGGTAAGTGATTATTCCAGAAGTCGAACTTTAATCGTCACGCATGGAGGAGTCATTCGGCTACTGTTGGCTCGCCAGCAGGGGTTGCCTCGGCATGCCTTGCTGCAGGTTGAGGCCGCATATGGCAGTTTACATGCCTTTGACCCGCATGCGCTGGGTCTTTGATGATGCTGCCCTTTCTCATTGCTCTGCAGTTCCTAACCCGAATTCCGGTGCGCCTGCCTGGTATGCCTCGACCTGAGCAGATGGGGCAGTCCTTGTTATGGTATCCCGCCGTAGGGCTGCTTATTGGCATGCTGCTCTGGAGTATTCGTGAGCTGGTGGAAGCCAGTTCATTCTTGTTACAGGCTGCGCTCATTTTGGCGGCGTGGGTGCTGGTAACCGGAGCGCTTCATCTGGACGGTCTGGCAGACACAGCCGATGCGTGGGTAGGTGGCTTTGGTGACCGAGAGCGCACGTTGGCCATCATGAAGGACCCGCGGTCCGGCCCCGTCGGTGTAGTGACAATAGTTGTGGTGCTCCTGCTCAAATTTGCGGCACTCACTGCGCTGCTGGAATCGGGGCAGCTAGGCGCACTCGTGCTGGCACCCTGGTTGGCGCGTATCGCCTTGCCAGCGATTCTGCTAAGCACCCGTTACGTAAGGGCGGGAGGGCTAGGGCAAACGTTGGTAGACCATATGCCGCGCTGGCGCCTGGGTATTACGTTGAGCGCTTATGGCTTTGTCGCATTATTTGTTCTGCCAGGTGCTCTTTCGGCAGTGATCTGTGCCGCGCTGATTTTCTGGACATTACGGCGGCAATTCAAAAGGCGGTTGGGCGGCATTACGGGCGATACAGCCGGAACGCTAGTCGAGCTGACCGAATGCGCCATTCTGGTGACGCTGGCATTGCATGCCTAAATGAAAACGCCGCCCAAAGGCGGCGTTGTTAGCCAGCATCCACATTAGAAACGATAGCTCAGCTGTGCCGCAATGCCGTGAGCACTGTTCTTGACGTTAGCGTTGTAGGCAGGTTGCAAGGTATTACCTTCCCGATTAATCGACGATTCGCTTTCCCACAGGTAGGCATAAGCAACATCGACGGTCATGTCAGGTGTGGGCGACCAACCGGCTCCGATCGAAACAGTCTTCCGGTTTCCGACGGGAATACGTACGTTGCGGTATTCGTTATCGGTCGGTGACGGATCAAGGGCAAAACCGGTACGCAACACCCACTGCGGGTTCAGTTGATAAGCCGCTCCGATGGCATAGGACCAGGTATCGTGCCACTGGAGTTCCTCGTCCACCGTACCTGTCACATTACCTAATCCGGGTATGGTTGGCGTACCAGAGTTCTCGACGACGATCGCTTCCAGGCGACTCCAGCGAGTCCAGGTTGCTCCACCGTAGAGTGTCCACCGGTCGTCCAGCTTGTAGGTAAAGGACGCATCCAAGGATTCTGGTGTCGTTAGATCCAGCGAAGCGTCATAACTGCCGTTGAGCGGGCTTATAAGAGAGTTCACTACCGGTGATGCACTGGAAACGCCAGTGACCTTGGTATGACCTTCCAGTTCGTACTTGACCTTGGAGTGATACGTAACACCTACAGCTAACTGATCCGTTACGTCCGCCAATACACCTATATTGTAGCCAACCGCAACATCATCCCCCTTGATGTTCAGCTTGGCATCGCCACCGCCCAAGGCAGCCAGCGACAGGTTATTGGTCAGCTTGCCTTCGATCCGGTTGAAGGTGGGGCCGAAACCAATAGACACCTTATCGTTGATCTTATAGCTCAGGGTAGGCTGTACGGTAATGACCTCGACCTTGCTGTAAAGGCCATGGTAGCGGCCCTGAAAGCTTTTCTCGTAATCACTGATCACGGCGTAAGGAACATAAATCCCCAAACCAAAATGCCAATCCTCATTCAGGGGTGTGACCACATAGCCGAATGGAATGGCAGAAGTCGGAACCATGTCCCCTTTATTGGTTCCAGTGGCACTGCTTTGTGCGTCGCTATAGTCCGTGCTGGCATCGATAACGGCGACACCGCCAGTGACCTCAGTACGTTCAAGCTTAGACATACCTGCCGGGTTACCAAAGACCGTCGAGGCGTCCAGGGCCGAAGAGGAGCGTCCGGCAAAGGAGGTACCCATGCCGCTGGCACTTTGTTCGTTGATGGCGATGCCGTTGGCAAGGCTAAGGCTGGAATAGCTGGCGATAGCCAGCGCTATTGCTGATTTCAACCCTATTGTTTTCATTGTTAGCGCAACTCCAGAAGATGACGCGGGCGGAAACTATCAGAATGGGAAGTGCTTTTCCAAGCACCGTCCATAAGCTAGACGCTCACTAATGCTTTTAACAGGCTCAAAGGCTTTATTCAAAAAAGACTACTGAGTCACGCTTAGGCCACTTGGTTCCAGGCTTCGCTGCAATGTCGCCAAGCGGTAAGAAAGTCCTGTAGCCGCCCCTGGGAATTAAAAACCCTGCGCCACAAACGGGCTTGACCTTGTCGGTCTGCTGGAGAAGGGAGGGGAAGACCGGACTCCTCGATCAAGAGCCAGGCGATTGCCGTCGCGTAACGTAAGTTGACGGTAAGCTCCAGATGAGGAGCACCAAAAAAAGCATGCTGGCTGGCCAGCCCGCGTACTAGGCTGGCTCGCTCTGGATCATGAGCCAGATAGGCATCCCAGAGAGCAGCGTGGCGCTCGGCCGTGATGCGATAGATACCATGATGCTCCTGATTTTCCAGGGTCGCTCCCAGGGCGGACTGCGTAGCTGCCGTAGCCAGCAGCATCATTTCGGCGGCTGGGGAGTAGCGATCCAGGTAGACAAGCGTTGGACGAATGACATACTGGCTTAATTCGCATGCAGCGATTCCCATGGCTACCTCATCACTAACGCGTTGATCCGGGTAGTCCGGATGATTTGCCGATAGGTATTGTCTTTTCGTAGCCCTGACTTCACATGACCTTAGGCTCTTAACTTCAAGTTTAGTCTTAACATTGGCACCTAACTTACGGTTTTTAGAAGATTTTGAAGTTTTCATCCGTGTTGATATATCGCTTCATGATGGTGCATTCACCTTTTTGAGCGTCGAGATGGTTACCCTGCTCCTTGAAAAAATGAGGGTTTATGCATGGTAAGACAGCGGAGCGGATTAAAGGTGGCATATAGCCGCGCCTGCGTTAATGCTTCTTCAAGCGGCCAGGGCGGATATACTTCCGGTATTAGTTCTGGAGGTTTTACGTGACCCTCGCAATACAATGGATCAAAGACAACGAAAGCCTGGCTCGTCATTGCGCTCATTGGCGGACCTGCCCCTTTGTTGTGCTCGACACCGAATTCATGCGGGTCGACACGTTCTATCCCATTGCTGGACTTGTTCAGGTGGGCGACGGAGAGGCTAGCTATCTGATTGACCCGCTGACCATCGATGATTGGCAGCCCTTCGTCGAGGTGCTTGAGGCGCAGGCCGTAGTCAAGGTTTTACATGCCTGCAGTGAAGATCTAGAGGTCTTCTTACAACTGACAGGTAGCCTGCCGGTGCCGTTGTTCGATACACAACTGGCAGCGGCCTACCTGGGCATGGGGCATTCAATGGGATACTCGCGACTGGTACACGAGGTCCTGAATATTGCCTTGCCCAAGGACGAGACGCGTTCCGACTGGCTACAGCGTCCCCTGACGGAGCTGCAAGAGCGCTATGCCGCTGCGGATGTAGAGCACCTTGCAGAGCTGTATCAGGTTCTGTCGGCGCGACTGGATCCCTCCAAGCGGGCTTGGTTGCTGGAGGATGGAGCAGAGCTGGTTGCGCATTTGCGTCAGGATTCTGATCCCTCTTTGGCGTACCAGGACGTCAAGCTAGGTTGGCGGTTATCGCGTCAGCAATTGGCGGTGCTGCGGGAAATCTGTGCCTGGCGTGAGCAAGAGGCTCGTCGTAGCAACCAGCCGCGTAACCGGATCGTACGTGAGCGGTCCTTGTGGCCGCTGGCCCGCTTACAGCCTACCGATAAAGCCGCGCTGGCTCAGATCGAAGACATGCATCCGCGAACAGTCCGCCAGTATGGCGACGTGCTTATCCAATTGATTGCCGATGCGGCCAAAGTACCGCCTGAATATTGGCCTGAGCGTTTGCCAGAGCCACTGCCCCCTGAGATTTCTCCTATTCTCAAGGATCTGCGCTTGATTGGGCATAATGAAGCGGAGCGCTTGAATATGTCACCTGAACTGATGCTGCGCAAAAAGGTGCTAGAGGCTCTAATCAAAAGTGGTTGGCCCGACGGTGAGTATGTATTACCCGATACATTACGCGGCTGGCGGCGTGAGTTGATGGGGCAAGCCCTGCTGGATCGCTTGGCCTTACTACGTGCCTGACCAGTTTAATCCGGAGTACTCATGAAGCGAATTTGTTCAATTTATAAAAGCCCGCGTAAAAACGGGATGTACCTTTATGTTGAAAAGCGAGATGGCCTAACCCGTGTTCCTGAGGCTCTCTTAACGGCGTTTGGCGCGCCGCAGCTGGCTTTTGAGTTCATTTTGACTCCTGAGCGTCGTCTGGAGCGGGAGGACACCGAAAAGGTATTGGCTAATCTGGAAAAGCAGGGATATCACCTGCAAATGCCGCCGCCGGAAGAGGACTATATCGAGCACTTGCCAGAGCATCTGCTACGCATGAACGATCCCGTTTAATCAGGGTTAACCCAATCCAAGGATAGGTCGATGCGTATACTGCTCCTAGAGAAAAGCCATGCGGCTTATACAGCCGTGCTACGAAAGACGGTTCCAGAGCTTGAGTTCGTAGCGGGTGACGAGCCGGCGGTAATGGCCGAGGCGGCCAGGGGCTGCCCAATCTGGTTTGGTCAGCCTGATCAGCTGGCCTATTTGCTGTCTAAAGGGATTACCCCGCGTTGGCTGCACTCTACCTGGGCCGGTATTCGCCCTTTGCTATGCGACAAGCTACCCTCGGATTATGTTCTCACTCGTGCCGTAGGTGTGTTTGGGCAACTGATGGCGGAATATGTGCTGACCCATCTGCTCGCCCATGAGCGCCAGGTGGCGAGTCGCATGTATGCACAGGCCGAACGGAGGTGGGATGCCAGAGTGCCGGGCTCGTTGGCGGGACGTAATATCCTGATCGTTGGCGCGGGTGATATTGGTCGTGATGTGGCCCATTATCTTCTTCCGTTCGGCGTCAGCGTACGGGGTATTGCCAGAGCACCTCGGGCTATTCCAGGCTTTGAGCAGGTGTTAGGGCTGAGTGAGCTTTCTGTGGAAGTAGGTGAAGCGGACTACATTATTAGTCTGCTGCCGGATACGCCAGCTACAGCCAACCTTTATACACAAGCGCTGTTTGCCCGGATGAAGCCTTCTGCAGTATTCATCAACGCTGGGCGTGGTACGGCCGTGGTTGATGCAGACCTGGTTGCTGCGCTTGAAGCAGGGCAGCTGGCTGGGGCTGTATTAGATGTCTTTCGAGAAGAGCCGCTTCCTTGTGATCATCCTTTCTGGACAGCGCCGCGTCTCACAATCACCAGTCATACGGCTGCTGTTGATGCGCTATATCCAACGGTCAGGCTTTTTCTGGGCAACCTGAAACGTTTCCAGCAAGGGGAACCGCTGCGTGGGCAGGTTGATTTTACAAAGGGATATTAGGAGCTCCAGCCGGTATGGGCCGGCTGGATACCGAGCCATTAACCTAGCGTGTAAGGACCTTCGACTGCCAGCTCTTCAACGGGGCGGCGGGGGCTTGGCTGTTCACGGGCTTGCAATTTCTCGGGTAGCGAGGACTTGTCGCCCAACTTGCCGATCGCAATAGCCATCTCGATCTTGAGGTCAGTAGGAACCTTCAGTTCCTGGCGAATCCGATCATATTCAATGCCGGCCATGCCATGGGTATGAAAGCCTAGCTTGCCTGCTTGTAACGCCATGAAGCCCCAGGCCGCTCCGGTATCAAAACTGTGTGTGCCCAGTGGTGTCTCTTCACTACCACCTGGGGGTACGAATGTAGTCTTGGACAATACGATTACCAGCGCAGCAGCATGTTGAGCCCAGCTGCGGTTGTATTCGCTGATCATCTGCTGGAACAGCTCCCAATGCGCCGAGCCGCGACGGGCATACAAAAAGCGCCAGGGCTGCGCATTGTAGGAAGACGGTGCCCAGCGGGCGGCCTCGAAAATACTCATCAGCTCGGTTTCTTCAATGGTGGCATCGCTGAAAGCGCGTGGAGACCAGCGTTGAACGAACTGTGGATCGACATCATACTGCGGAACACGGGTAGCGGCTGTCATGAGGCCTCCTAATAAAGGAACGGGGCGCCGCATTCAGGGTGAGCGCGGCGCGTCTAAATCCGCCGCTACGTTACCGCTGCGGTGTGCATTCCGACAAGCTGCATGAATGGTGCTTGGCCCTTAGGCGCATGAGGACTAGACTGCGCGCTTTTTCCAGACGACTCTGCTTATGGCCGCCAAGACCCAACCCTTTTGGAAACGCAAGACCCTCGACCAGCTCGATCAGGAAGAGTGGGAATCGCTCTGTGATGGCTGCGGTTTGTGCTGTTTGCAAAAGCTTGAGGATGAAGACGACGGCAGCGTTTATTACACACGCATCGCTTGCCAACTCCTTGATCTGACAACATGCCGCTGCACGCGCTACGCCGAGCGCAAGCAGTTCGTGGCGGATTGCGTCCAGCTGACCCCGGATCAGGCGGATCAGTTCAACTGGCTGCCGCCTACCTGCGGCTATCGACTCGTTTCTGAGGGAAAGGACCTATTGCCATGGCATCCGTTGGTTTGCGGTGACGAAAAGGCCGTACATGATGCAAGGATTTCTCAGTCCGGGCGTATGCTCAGTGAGACGCAAGTTCAGGAGGAAAATTGGGAAGACTATCTAATCTTTCGCGCGGGTTGATGGCAAAACGTTCCTGCAGAGGGGAAGCCTTGCGCAATAGGCGCAAGGCATGAGCGTCAAACGGCAGCCGGTGGACTCACCAGAGAATCATTGCCCGTCACTGTTGCGGTCTCGGTAGCACGACCTGCATTTTCGAGTAGTGCCTTAAGTTGTTCCAGGTGTCTGGATACCTGGGAGGCCGGATTGCGACCCATAAGTGTAGCCAGCGCATGGCCAGCTACACCGCCCGGTGGATCATAAGCAATCAAGGTTTCAACTTCGGTTCCGCCATTCGCAGCGTCACTGAAAGATACCCAGCCCATACTATTTAAATCTCCTCCGGCAACGGAACGCCAGCCGATGAGCTGGTTCGGTTCGTCCTCCGTGATGATCGAGTCCCATTGCAACGAGCCGGTAGGGCCTTGAATAACCCAGTGAGAGCGCTTGTCGTCCAGCACATCGATACGTTGGACGTTCCCCATGAAGGCAGGCAGATTATTGAAATCACGCCAGAAACGATAAATGTCTGCGCGCGGACAGTTGATTACTATGCAGCAGGATTCGGTTTTGGCATTTTTCCACTGATAATCGCGAATCAAACCACGTTCAAATTCGCTATGGCTTAAGGCTTGTTTAGCAGCACAGTGCCCTGTATAGCCACGATAAAGTGCCATGGCACCGAAAACGGCACTCACGACACCCCCGATTCCGCCGCGGCGAAATCCTTTGATTAACAACAGGCCACCTCCAGCCAGGGAGGCGACGCGTTCGAGTCCCCCTACATTCTGCATATGGTCAGATAGAGAGGTAAGACGTGTAAGACGGCGACCCGGCATGGCGAGCTCCTGAATGGCGGAGATTCAAGAAAGACCATCGCTATGCCCGGCCGTTCCCTCAAAGAACATTGATCCGGTTCGGTAGAGAAGCTGGCAGGCGCCAATAGGGCCTGCCAGCAGTCGTTACGCTGTAAGTCTTAATACTTTCAGTAGAAAGGCGTACTCCAACGCAATGTCGTGTAGCGCCTGGTAGCGGCCGCTCTTACCGCCATGACCGGCACCGAATTCAGTCTTGAGCAGCAGCAACTGATCATTGGTGCGTGTAGCCCTTAATTTGGCAACCCATTTGGCGGCTTCCCAGTACTGAACGCGTGTGTCGTGATAGCCCGCAACAGCCAGAAGGGCAGGGTATGCCTGGGCGGTTACGTTTTCATAAGGGGCATACGAGGCGATCCGGGCATAAACGTCTGCTTCGCCTGGGTTACCCCATTCATCGTACTCCGTCACTGTTAGTGGTAGATCTGGCTTGAGCATCGTGTTGAGCACATCCACGAACGGAACTTCCGCAATGGCTGCAGCGAATAAGTCGGGGCGCTGATTAAGGACCGCACCGATCAGCAGGCCGCCCGCACTGCCGCCACTGATGCACAGTTGATTTGGTGTGGTATGACCTTGAGTGATCAGATGCTCGGCGCAGGCGATGAAATCGTCGAAAGTGTTCTGCTTGTTTTCCAGCTTGCCGGCTTGATACCAGGCTTCGCCTAGCTCGCCGCCGCCACGTACATGGGCGATGGCAAAGGTGAAGCCACGGTCAAGCAAGCTCAGGCGCGCATGGGAAAACCAAGGGTCAAGGCTGTGGCCATAGGCACCATAACCATAGAGATACAATGGAGCTGGCTGACCTTCTCGATCCTTGCGCATGACCAGGCTGATCGGTATATGTGCGCCATCCTGGGCCGTAGCCCATAACCGTCGGCTAACATACTCGTCTGCATTAAAAGGCCCTTCGACTGGAACCTCCTTGAGTACGGTTTGTTCGCCTGTGACCAGATCCAGCTGGCGTACCTGTGCCGGACGATTCAAGGATTCGTAGCGTAGTCGCAGTACTGGGCTGTCAAATTCCAGAACATCAACCACGCCCAAGCTATAGACCTCATCTGGCAACTGAACGCGATAAGGCGTCTGGCCCTTTGGACGTACTTCGAGAACAGGCAGGCCAGCCTCACGCAAATTCAGCACATAACCATGGGCGTTGAGGTTAACTTCTTCAAGCATCCGCTCCGGATCATGCGGGACCAGCAGCTCCCAATGTTCCCGGCTAGGCTGGGTATCGGGTGCCTGATATAGCGCATAGTTGATACCGGCCTGGTTGCTGCGAATCATCCAGCCGTCGGCACCATGGTCTGGAAAATATTCATGTCCCTCCTGTCGCGGCGCAAGGCAGACAAACGCCTCATTGGGTTTATCGGCATCCATGACCCAGGCTTCGCTAGTGGTCTTGCTGTGAGACAGCAGTATTAGCTTGCGCTCCGAGCTGGAGCGGTAACAGCCAATGAAGAAGCGGCCATCGGTTTCGTGGAAGACCATTTGCGCCTCAGCATCTCCTAGTCGATAGCGATACAGCTTGTGAGGTCTGTGGGCTTCGTCACGCTCGCCAAAGAAGAGCGTCTGGCTGTCGCCTGCCCAAGTAATACTCCCGTCGCACTCTTCGAAAGGGAGAGCTGTAAGCTCACCGGAAGCAATATCCTTGATAAACAGGCGATACGTTTCATCACCCACTTGGTCGATGCTATAGGCCAGCTTGCTTTGATCCGGACTAATGGTGAAGCGGCCAATCGATAAAAAGCCGCCCTCTGCGAGGAGATTGGCATCCATCAATAACTCTTCACAAGACTCGTCGATCGTGAGCGAGCCGTCTTGCGGCCGTGGGCAACGATAGTGGCGAGCATACTCATCGCCAGCTTGGGTGCGGTTATAGTAGAGATAGTCCTTCCACGGTACGGGCAAGGACAGGTCAGTCTCTCGGATACGTCCTTTAATCTCCTGGAACAGCGTCTCGCGCAGTTCGGCTTCAGGGGCAAGCGCATCCTCCAAATAGGCATTTTCCGTCTTTAAGTAGGAAAGCACTTCCGGATCGTCCCGTTGCTCCAGCCAAGCATAGGGATCGGCACCGTGCAAGCGTCGAGCGAGAGGGGCTTGTGTCATCGGAGACTCCTTGAATATCGAAAGAACCAGTCAGGGGCGCCCATAGGGGCAAAAGTCGTTATCATAGGCACCCTTTTCATAGACCCGCCATGTATTGAAATGACTGAACACGACTATTTGATTGCCTGGGCCGTCTATGGTGTCTCTGCACTAGGCTGTCTGTGGGTGTGTTTCAAGGCGACCGGCTGGATGTGGCGCTGGTTACGTGAGCCCATCCGCCTGATCGTTGCCCTGCTGCTGTTCTCACCGACCATAGCCGATCCCGAACATGGGTTTTATGCGCCTTCCAGCGCGATCGTTGTGCTGGACCTGGTGTTTCATGTTGGTAACAGCGCTTGGCGTGCCGTGGCCGAGATGGCATTGTACGGCTGCATTGCCTTAATACTGTACCTTGTGTTCGTATTGGTTCGCTGGTTGATCCAACGCTCGCGTCGTAATCAGCCGCCAGTCGAGCAACAGGTTGCCTCGCCTCCTGTTTCATCTCCGTTGCCAGCCGGGGCGCTGCCAGAGCGGCGAGGGCGTGTCGAGCCGCGTCTATGATCATGGGTTGCGTCTGATCGTTCTTGCGTTCAGCATGGCGAGGCAGCGTTCCCCGCATTATCACCAGTCGTTCCTTTAAAGGGCGTCTGGTTAGAACAAGTCCGCCGAGTATGAGGCGGTCATCAGCTGTCAAAGCCTACTCGACGCCTGCCTTATCGAACCGAGGTCTGGATATGTGCGAACTGCTGGGTATGAGTGCCAATGTACCAACTGATATCACGTTCAGCCTGACGGGGCTGATGCAGCGCGGTGGACGCACCGGGCCGCACCGTGATGGTTGGGGGGTGGCCTTGTATGAAGGACGTGGTATCCATTTATTCAAGGATTCCATGCCAGGGGCCGATTCGGAAGTGGCCCGCATGATTCAAGGGTATCCGCTCAAGAGCTGCATAGTCATTGCACATATCCGTCATGCAAACGTCGGCTCGGTCAATTTGGCCAATACGCATCCATTCATACGCGAGATGGGCGGACGTTACTGGTGCTTTGCCCATAATGGTCAACTCAAAGACTTTGCGCCGGAACCTGGCCTGTTTCGGCCGGTAGGCGAGACCGATAGCGAGGCGGCGTTCTGCCATTTGCTTAACCAGGTCCGCTGTGAATTTCCCGAGTCGGTGGAGATTGAGGCGCTGTTGCCTACGCTAGTTAGCGTCTGCGATGGCTACCGTCAGTTTGGGGTGTTCAATACCTTGCTCAGTAATGGCGAATGGCTGTTTACCTTTTGTTCGAGCAAGCTTGCTCATATCACGCGTCGAGCCCCATTCGGCCCTGCTCATTTGAAGGATGCTGAGGTGACAGTGGATTTCAAGGCGGAGACGACGCCTGATGATGTCGTAACCATCATTGCCACCGAGCCTCTGACGGAAAACGAGACCTGGACCCTGTATGAGCCGGGAGAATGGAAGGTCTGGCGGGACGGGGAAATTATCATGCAGGGGCGAGTTTGACGTCCCTGGTTTATCGACACGCAAGGAGCTCCGATGCTGCGTAGTTATATCCGCCTGGTTCTGTTCGCATTAGGTCTCTTGATAGGCGTCCAGGTACCCGGCTTCATTACGGATTACGCCCAGCGTATCGAGGCTCATCGGCTGGAAGCACAGCAGGCCTTGGAGGGGTTCCGCAAGACGGCTACACAATTTTTTGGCGGTGACCTCGACCGGCTCGTGGCTCACTATCGGGCCAGTGACGATCCTGTTTTCCAAAACGATGCGGACAGTATTGGCGTCCTAATGCGGCGCGACCAGATGCTGGAACGTCAATGGCAGGCCATGCAGGGGCCGTGGTACGAGCGGATCTGGCATGTTATAGCCGAGGCTAATCCCGTTATTCTCCAGGAAACCTGGGCGGGTTACCGCTACCAAGTCGTTTTGACTCCAGAGTCCATTGGCTGGGGGTTGGCGTGCGCCTTTCTCTTATCTTGGATCATCGAATCAATTGCGCTAGCACTAGCCATTCTGATTCTGCCGCGGCGTAAATCTCGGCGACTGGTTTGATTTATGGCTTTGCGGCGATACGCCATACCGTATCGCTGGCATCGTCAGGCACTATCAGTGCACCATCGAGCATTACTACCACGGTAACCGGATGGCCATGCACGCGTGCCGAGGCCCCGTTAGCGATAAAGCCGGTCAATAAGTCTTCTAGCCAACTTCAGGGTATTTTGCTGTGCCGTATTGAATAGTTTATAGGGATAAAAAATTTCGTTTTTTTCAGTGAGTTAGATATAAAAACGCTTGACGCCTTTGTTCGATTCAGTAAAATGCGCACCCACAGCAGGCACGTAGCTCAGCTGGTTAGAGCACCACCTTGACATGGTGGGGGTCGTTGGTTCGAGTCCAATCGTGCCTACCAAACATTCCCGCACTGCTGGCGGGAGAGAAAAGCCGATCCGAAAGGGTCGGCTTTTTTATTGCCTGAAAATAGCTATTCTGTTTCGTCATGATTTTATTCTAGAGCTTGTGCCGGGTTCATGTTTGCTCAGGTATTCATGAATTTAGTTACTTGCTTTAGGCGTGGCGGCAAAGCTCCAATGAGAAGTTCTCAAAGAGACCGCTAAAGCCAGGAAGCTATGCATGATTTGGAATAGGGCTATTCCTTTAGAACTTGGAAAGTTTATCCCGTTTCTTTCTTCGCTTCGTCTCTTTGTCAAAAGCTCATGGCAATCCAAAGAAAGTATTCATGTTTAGCCAAGCGCAAGCTTTGGATGAACTGTTGAGACATTTTCAATGTTCAGCATGTACAGGTTTCTTGTGGCCTGTATGTTCAGTCGAGCATAGGCGTACAGGGCGCATTTGAGTTATATGATGTTTTCAGCAGCCATAGGAAAGCCCCACGGCGTTGAATTATTGCGTTGGAAAGAGCAATAAAGGTAGTAAATTGCATAGTATCCAAATGCTCTACCGATGGCTGGCATTGAAAGGTAATTAGTTGGCTTTCAATACTTAGAGACGGGTTGATTAGGCATGTTGCGTTGATCCAGGCTGGATAAGAGTCCTGCTGTAGTATTTACTGCGTACCTTGTAAGCACTTAATCAAACGGCTCCTCGACAAGACTGAGGGGGGACATCATGCGTTTGATCGTATGTGGTGGCCGCCATTTCAATGACCAAGAGTTCGTGTTCGCTGCGCTAAATGCCGTGATGACTAGAAAGGGTATTGAAATGATCATTCACGGCGGATCGACCCCGGTTGATCGATGGGCCGAGGCGTGGGCTCATGAACATGGCATTAAAGCTATTGCCGTGCCTGCCAAGCTTCATTTATTTGGCCCGCGCGCCTTTCCCTTGCGCGTCACTTCAATGTTAAGACTTCATCCCGATGGAGTAGTAGCGTTTCCTGGAAGCGAGGGTACTGAAAGTCTCGTTCAGCAAGCCCAGGCAGCAGGAGTCAAAGTCTGGCGACCACGCAAACAGGCGTTCGCAGAGGTTTCTCATTAATCTTGCGTTACTGATGGATAGCCTATTTCTTTGTGTGGCTGTCTTGATTAACAGCTCGGCCGCATAGACCAACAGTAACTACGCCACGTGTTTGACGGGCAGCCGCTAAAGGCATCCAGCCAAAAAGATGGATGTAAGCAATAAAGTTTATGGTCAATATAGATAAAAGAGGTACTTATATAAGCACCTCTTTTATCCTGAAGGAAAATTTTTAAAACGGAATGTCCTGATCGAAGTCTTCGTAACTAGGAGCTGGTTGCTGAGCTGGCGTACGCTGTGAATTATTAGACCGTGAAGGACGCGGCTGGGATTGGTAGGCCTGCTCACCTGCACCTGTTTCGTTACGCCCGCCAAGAAGTTGCAATGTGCCGCCCATATCTACCACAACCTCTGTGGTATAGCGGTCCTGACCTTCCTTATCCTGCCATTTGCGTGTACGTAAACTACCTTCGACATAAAGTTGTGAGCCTTTGCGTACATACTCTCCTGCAATTTCAGCCAGCTTGCCAAAGAAGACAACGCGATGCCACTCGGTGCGCTCCTGCTGTTGGCCGGTTTGCTTATCTTTCCAGGACTCGCTGGTAGCCAGCGTAACGGTGGTGACAGCATTGCCGTTAGGCATGTGCCGTGTTTCAGGATCGCCACCGACGTTGCCGACGAGAATGACCTTGTTGACGCCACGTGATGCCATGATAAGAACTCTCTGAGTATTTGCACTGTATAAGTATACAGTATTTTCTTGCGGAAGTCAGGTTTGTATTTTGAAATCGGTGTCTCAACTACAGCGTGCCGAAGAGAAATCTTCTCGGCAAAAGTTAGTCTTGCAGTCCTGGCGGTCTTCTATCGTTCAAGGGGGGGGGAGCTGTGTCGCTTGAGGGTGCTCTAGAGGCGGCGTGAGCATGCAGTAGGAATGATAGGCTCATAAGGTGTCACGACTTTTCCCGTCATCTCGTAGAATGCCCCTTTTGATGAGGCGGGAGACAGGGGAGCATGCAGCAGAATGTACTGGCCCAGCTGTGGGATAAGCTTTATTGGGTAATGTTATGGGCTGTCAGCTATATGCCGGTCACACTGGCTATTCTAGGTGTAATGCTAATTGTCGGAATCAAACATAAGGATAGTAATGGTGGTCGAATTCTTCTTTTGTTATTCGGCCTTGTGGTAATTCTGTTGGCAATTACCGTCGAGACACTATCCAGGCCTTTGCCAGGCCAGGGTTAACCTTTCGCCTTTATGCTCTCTTGCAGGACTTAAGGTCCACATTGCCAACAAAGCGGTTACCGTGTCCCATGATGCACGCTAGCCGCTGATTCCGCTGGCGCTCCCAGCGTTCGGCAGGATACTGCTTGTTCCATGCAGAATAGAGATGGCTATCCTGCTTCGATAGACGCAGGCCGTATCGCTCGCTCATATAAAGGTAGGTGCGGGCAACCATGCCTCGGATTTCAGGACGGGGCATGGCTTTGCGAGCCTTGAAGTCTACGACCATCTGGCAGGCACCATACTGATTGGGTTTCTGAGGTAGCCACCCAAAGCCGAAGTTACTTCTATCACCGTTGACTTCTCCTACCACGGGAATCAAGTTAAACAGGTCTGCCTCAGCCATTTGGTATACATCGTCGGTCGACGTGCAATTCTTTCTTCCGCCTTGCTGCCAGCATTGACGCTGATGGCCTATCACCCAGGCGGGTACGATATGCTCCCATTCAATACGTGAAGCCCGGTTGGCATTTTTCCGTGGTACATATCCGCAACTCTTTAAATCAACAGTCTTGCCCGAATAATGACAGCCGCAATAAAAATCTACTTGCTGCTGTTTGTAGACTTTGGCTGCAACAGCCTTAGCTTCACGAAAAGTACGTGGAGCCTCAGCATGAGCGTATGAGGCAAGCAGAAACAGCGGAAAGAGAAATACTAGACGGAACATCGGTTAGGCTCTAATGCAAACTCAGCGCGGATGGTAGCGAGCCATTACCCGATGTTCGAAAGGTTCACCTTAGATATGAGAACTTTATCACTGTATGCATAGACAGTTCTCAATAGTGGCTGTAAACAGCGGTCATGGATAACACGTGTTAGGAAGGTATGGTTCTATTTTTCAAGCACCAGCTTCAAGGATGGTTATTGGGGTGACGCCGAGTTGTTTTTTGCCAATGACAGATCATTTCAAGCGTGAGGCGCTCTTCCCAAGTGCATAGCTCTATTCCTGCCGCCAGTAATTTCTGTCGTGCAGCAGTTAAAAGGTGATGAAGGGAAGAAGGGTTACAGTAAATAGCTGTTCGGATCCGTCCTGATTCATATCTAACGATCCCTTTAGTATCTACGGCTTTAAAGGCGAAGGTGCCGCGAGTGTCTCTGTTCGTGAATCGACATTCGAGAGGAGCAAGCGCGGCTTGAATCTTGGTGCGAGCGGCATCGTAACGTGAGGGTTGCATGATGTCAGTATGATCATTAATTAGGTGGCACACTGACATTAAACTGACGCAAGAGTTCTATGGTGACAGTAGGCTTTTCAATCTATTGGTACAGAACGAATTATTGACAGGTAAAACCGCTGTGCCCCAGTGGAAACAGCTGTAATACAAAGCTTAGCATTTTACTTGCGACGATCACGAATGATGCAAATAATCATCGCTACAGTGCCAACTACCATTGTGGCGATTCCAAAACCCAACTGAATTTTAGCTTTGCTACCGGTGCAGATTTCTTCAATAGCACCATGTCCCGGGCATCCGCCGGTCGTAAACCAGTAGGCGTTACCTAATAAGAGCATGCCGAAGGCGCATGACAGGAAGGCAGTAAGCAAAAGAAACAGTACGGTTCGCACTATCAGACCCTCAAGTGACTAAATGCTATAGGATACCTGACAACGGTGCACATATGAGGTGCCGTGAGTAATCTCGTTGTTTCATCATGCAAGGGCCCCGAACCATCTATTAGACAGGAAGCCTAATAGATAGCTTATAACCCAGGCAGCGAGGTAAGCAGCATGACTGATATGGAAGATATCAATCCAGACGCTATTGATACCGACCCGGAAATTCAGCCTGATCCCGATGAAGCGCCCGTGCAGGAAAAGCCAAAGGATAGTTCCGACAAGGAGAGTCTTTCCTCCGGTAGTGTCTGAGTTTCACCTTAAAAGGCGGGCCGTTATATACGCTCGGCCCGGCTTTTTCGAACACGATATGGTTATGTGCCGGTGCGCACAAGTATAGGCTACAGCGCACTAAGCAACTCAATAGAGTAATGGCAGTAGTATCTCAGTAGCTCGGTCTGACCGTGAAGCTTGTAACTTATTACAATATGGTACGCTTGAAAAATTAGCGGTAGTGCCATGCTACATTAAGCAGATTCATCTTTTGTGCACGTAAGCGGCGTTTATTCAGTTCATCACAATAAGGTGGGAACTCAATGTCTATGTTTTCGGCTCCGTGTTGCTGAAGGACATATAGCAAGGCTGTACTTTCATCAATATCAGTAGGAGCATTGGGAATGGCCAGCTCTTGCTTCTCGCCAGCTGCTTCGTAAGTGATAACCAGATTGCCTGTGTCGTTCATAATCGAAGTCCTTGTTTCAAGTGTATACGCGAAGCTTTAGCTTGGACGCTTGGCTTAAGTATTCATTCCTTGCTAGATAAGGAAGTGTGAACGCTTTCTTCTGCTATCCGACAATCTATAGAGTAGGCCGTCACAAATTAACGGGTGAATGATTGTTTTGGCGCTTGTAGCAAAAGAAACTCACTGAGTAATCACTAGGAGCTTCAGATTGGTACATCATTGCAGATGGCTGATTCAAGGGATTCTATTCATTCTTTTGCTGGCCTCAATGTTTGGCTTTCGCATGACGTGGCGTCATTTTCTAGGGCACCGAATCGCAACGCGACTGGGTATAGACAGGGCTGAGCTCAATGTGTTGGGTGTTATCGCCTTGCTGATTATGGTTTTTTTCCTGCTGCGCTGGACGACACATTACGGCGGGCTGTGAAGCTTTTTGTATACACGTCGGATAAGTCGATAAGCAGTTGTTATAGGGCCAGGTATCTTTATGGCTTTGTAACCGAGTTTTCCTATTTGTCCGTAAACCCTTGTTTTACCCCAGTCATCCTACGTATCTTGAGGTTTTAACTAGACAACAAGGCGTTAGGATGTTCTGGAAAATAGCTTCGGTAACACTTCTGATCTCTTCGTTCATGCTGGCTGGGTGCAGTACTTCTGAACCTGAGTCATCAGGATCGTCTGCCCGCTCAGCTACTGGCTCAACCTTGGGGAGTGGTTGTAATTCTGATGCAGCGCAGTATGTGGTAGGCAAAACTGCTACCCCTGAGTTGTTCAAGCAGGTTCAAGAGCGTGCTGGAGCTAGAGTGGCGCGCCTGATTCGTCCCGATGATGCCATTACTATGGATTTCAACTCCGAGCGGCTGACCATTACAACAAACGATTCTCTTGTAATTCAAAGCGCTCGATGCGGATGATCTTCTCTGGCGGGCTCCTCAATTAGTCTGCCGAGTCTCTCGATAGGCAATAGGCTTCGCTCTGAATTTTCCCTGAGTTCGGGAACCCTATGTGACCTTTATGGAGTCTATGAGTCAGGCAGCGCCGTCTGACCAGTCAAAAGGGAGGGAATGTATGAGTTTACGTATCTTTGGCGATCATCGGGCCTGGGCTAGTGCTATTGAGAGCGAGCATAGCATTGAGGCCTTTATTGCTGTGCAAGGGCAGGGTAAGCAGGATGAAGTCCTGCACCGTGTGGCTCAGGATCGGACGTTCAGGCATCTGCTCGAAGCAGAGCAGGCTGCTGATGAGATCCTGCAGCGGATAACCGGCATCACCCAGGATGGCCAGTTGCTCTTCTAATTTGGTCTTCTGAGCCAAGGCCAATAAGCCGCCCATAAAAAAGCCCCATCAAGATGGGGCTTTTTTCAAGAAGGAGATCTTAAACGATCTCAACTTCCTGAGCTTCCATACCTTTCTGACCTTTAGCGGCGATGAAAGATACAGTCTGACCTTCTTTCAGGCTCTTGAAGCCGTTAGCTTTGATCTGACGGAAGTGAACGAATAGATCAGCACCGCCGGAAGCGGGAGTGATGAAACCAAAACCTTTTTCATCATTGAACCACTTAACAGTACCGTTTTCGCGATTTGCCATGGTGTTTTTACCTTTAAAAAATTTAAGTTCCGGTTAAGGGAAGTCTTGACCGAGACTGAGCACTGAGAGTAACGGAGTCGTAACGATGTTGGATCTGTATCTAAACACCATGTTGCGATTCACAGTAATGCACGGGCACAGCAGGATCATATTACGACCATATATGATCATTTGAAAAGACCAAAAGTTCAGTAAACGCATCTGCCCATGAATTCAGTTGTCCGGTCATCGGGTATAGACAAGCGATTGATGCCTTTTACGCCGCTGAAAAAGCCTCGTTTTGTCGCGATATTTTGCTTTTTATTGCCTCGGGTTGTAGAGACGTGTAGTCAAGATAATCAGATGAAATAAAACGATGCGGAGCAGGATAAAAGGCAGAAAAGGACGTGCTGGATGGGGGGCAGCGGAGCCGCCTGAGCGACTCCGCTATTTCTGGCTTACTGCTTAGGTAGGGCGAAGGCTACGACATAATCGCCTTGGCGTGTACCCAGAGAGCCATGGCCGCCAGCATAGACGAGCACATATTGGCGTCCATCCTTGCCGGTGTAGGTCATGGGCGTTGTCTGGCCGCCTGCGGGCAAGCGACCCTCCCAGAGTTGTTCGCCATTGCGAACGTCATAAGCGCGCAGGTATTGATCCAGCGTGCCGCTTAAGAAGGCTAGGCCGCTGGCCGTCATGATGGGGCCACCTAGCGCTGGAACGCCCATGGGCAAGGGTAACGGTACGGGAGCGCTATCGCGTACAGTGCCGTTCTTGTGCTTCCAGATCACTTTATTGGTGGTCATGTCGATTGCGGCAACATAGCCCCATGGCGGCGACTGACAGGGCAAGCCCATTGGCGAAAGCAGAGCGCCCATGATGACGCCGTAAGGGGCACCCTTGTTAGGTTGTACGCCTTCGGTCTCGCTCTTCCGGGCCGGACCGCCTTCGACTTCTTCACGCGGCACCAATTTGGATGTGAACGCCATGTAGCTAGGTGTGGCAAACATGATCTGTCGGATTGGGTCGACGGCAATGCCACCCCAATCGAACACACCGAAATTACCTGGATATACGATCGAGCCTTGCAGTGACGGCGGAGTATAAATGCCTTCGTAGCGGTGTGCCTTGAAGGTAATACGGCACAGCATCTGATCAAGTGGCGTAACGCCCCACATGTCCGCCTCGGTGAGAACCGGTGGCATCATGTTCAGCTCGGACATCGGCTGGGTAGGAGACGTATGGTCGCCTTCCACGGCGCCTTGCGGTACAGGTGTTTCCTTGATCGGTACAATGGGCTGGCCGTTGGTACGATCCAGCACATATAGGCTGCCTTGCTTGGTGGAAGCAATCAGGCCAGGCTTGATGCCGTCAGCCGTCTTGATATCCATCAACGTTGGCTGGCCGCCAACATCCATATCCCACAAGTCATGATGAGTAAACTGGTAGTCCCAGCGAACCTTGCCAGTATTGATGTCCAAAGCGGTCACGCCTGCGCTGTAACGCTCGGACTCTGGGGTGCGGTGGCCGCCAAACTGGTCAGGGGTCTGATTGCCCATGGGTAGATAGATCAAGCCCAGCTTTTCATCTACCGACATGACTGACCACATGTTGGGTGAATTGCGGGTATAGATCTGACCTTCCGGAAGGGGTTCGGTGGCATCGGGGTTGCCGCTGTCCCAGTTCCAGACCAAATGACCATCGTGAACATCATAGGCGCGGATAACGCCGGAAGGTTCATCGATAGAGGCGTTATCTGTTACGTGGCCGCCAATGATGACGAGGTCTCGTGTGACAGATGGAGGAGAGGTCGAGTAATAGCCGCCTGGTGTGAAGCTGCCAATACCGGTAGTAAGGTCGATAGAACCGCCATTACCAAAGTCCTGGCACATCTCGCCAGTATCAGCATTCAGGGCGATCAGACGCGTGTCAGCTGTCGGCAGGAACAGGCGACGGGGGCAGGAGTTGCTGGCAGAAGCTGGCGCTGCAGCAGTTTCTGCTGGACTGGCCTGGGCTTCGGTCTGGGCGTAGGCCGCATCGTCATGATAACTCACGCCTCGACAGGTCATGTGAGCCCATCCCTTGAAGCTGTCTGCATTCTGAGTGCTCAGCTTGGGGTCGAAACGCCAGATTTCCTTGCCGGTGTCTGGATCCAGGGCGATGACCTGACTGTGTGGCGTACACACATACAGCATACCGTTGACCTTGAGCGGCGTATTTTCCGCTGTCGTCTCCTGAGGATCGTTCGGGCCAGGAATGTCACCGGTTCGGTAAGTCCAGGCTACTTCCAGCTGCTTGACGTTGTCAGGCGTAATTTGAGTCAGCGGAGAGTATTTATCACCAAAGGCGGTACGCCCGTAGGACTGCCAATCTCCGTCCGGCATCGCTGGGGCTGCATTGAGCGTACCGGCACTGGCGCGCTCAAGGTGACCTTCAATGGTATGCGGGTTGGTGAACTGGCTGGCTACAGCTACAGCACCGGCAATGACGACAGCTCCGGCTAGAGGTGCAGTACCAATGGAGTTAGCGCCGGCTTTACGAGCGATAGGGCGACGTACCCACGGCAGCAACAGCACAATACCCACTACAAACCACAGGGCCAGGCGGGGCACCAGTTGCCACCAGTCTAGGCCTACTTCATAAATCGACCAAATTGTAGAGGCCAGCAGAACAAGCGCAAATAGCCAAAGTGCCGCCTTGTTAGCCAGGATTAGCAAGAGACCAGTTAGCAGAACACCTGCTCCGGCCAGTGCGTAATAGAAGGACCCACCCAAGGTTATCAGTTTGATGCCGCCAACGAGCATGGCGAGACCAATCAACGCAAGGGCGATACCGACTAATGTAGAAAAGAGGCGCGCTTTTGCAAACGGCCCAGTCGTTTCGTTCATGTAGGCAATACCAACTTGTTAAAAGGATTCCATCGGACTTGACTCTTTCGAGAGTCCGAGAGTTGCAAGCTTTTGAGGGGATTTTTGGCGTTCTTATACCGGTATTTTAATCCAGCTTTCGTTGTTAAGCTCGCTAATAATCGACAACAGTGTTTTGTCATGACATCTGTAGCAAGACGCTTGTGTCATGTTTATCCCCAAAGCTTTTTCTTTAAAGCTATCTAGTCTGAAGGTGTCAGGGTAGAAACACGCCGCATCATTCTGTTGAGCTGAGCGTGGAGAAGCGGCCCTGTCGTGTGGTCTGAAGGCGGTAAGAATGAGGTTCTCCATCATCCCTTCCTTATAGAAGCGAGTCTTGCTGTGACGTCCGTTATCATGAACAAACTGAGTTTTGTCTGGAAAACGTTCTCCTATGTTGGCTGGTCTCTGTTCGGGTTGTTTATCTGGGACGTAGTCGTCACGGTAGATTTCATGCTGTTTGTCGATCCTCGGATGAGCCTGCCCACGATGCCTCTCACTTTGTTGGGGTCGGCTCTGGTTGTATTGACTAGCTTCAGGAACAGCAGCGCCTATAACCGATGGTGGGAAGCACGCACGTTATGGGGCGGCATGGTGAACAGTTCACGCAGCTTTGGCCGTCAGGTGCTGACTTTGATTGATGATCCGGGTGACATGAGTAACCCCATTAAGGCGGAGCTCCTACAGCGGCATGTGGCTTATGTGAAGGCCTTGGCCATGCATCTCAAAGGCAAGGGGTTCAGTCAGGAGGTTGCCAGTCTGATACCGCCAGAAGAGTTCGCCTTGAGAAACGAAACCAATAATTTTCCCAACGATATTCTTAGCGGTTCCGCCAACTTGATAGCCGCAGAGTACAAGGCAGGGCGCCTTGATAGCATTCGGTTAGCGCGCCTGGAATCGACGATGGTGGACTTGTCGAATTGGCAGGGAGGGATGGAGCGGATCGCCAATACACCGCTGCCTTACCCTTACGTGTATTTTCCTCGATTGTTTGTAACGCTTTTCTGCCTCATCGTTCCCGTTGGTTTAGTTGAAGCATTAGGCTGGTTTACACCACTAGCTTCGACCGTGGTGGGTTTTATGCTGCTGGCAATTGAAAAGATTGGCAGTGATCTACAAAGTCCTTTTGCCGAAAGTCAGCACCAGATCCAGATGACTACGATCTGCGCAACGATCGAAAAAAATCTGACCTCCATGCTGCGTGATGCGCCAAGGCCTAGTCGTTAATGGAGCTTGGCCTTCGCTAGTTCCTTTTCAGCCCCGTTTCGCTGTAGAGCGAGGCTTCTGGCGCTCAGGCAGGTGTAACAGATACAGCTGTACCAGATTAGCCATAGCATGCCCGCATGGACAAACAGGCGCAGCAGCAGGATTGTTTCAGTGAGAGCAGGGAAAAGCCCTGCATGCTGCCAGACGTAAAAATGCATAGGCATCATAATCAGCGATGCGGCAAATAATAAGATGCCTACAGATCGGCGTAGCTCCTTGAACAAGAGACCGATGGCGCCAATCATTTCGAAGATGCCGCCAAAGCAGACCAGCGCAAACCGGTAAGGAATCTCGATTGGGACGAGTTTCACAAAGTAGCCAGCTGCAAACAGATGCGCCGCACCACCGATTAGAAACCATAGGACAACCAACGTAACCGCTATTTTTTGATAACGCATAATATGAGACCTGGTTATCAATTTATTGTAGGGTTGTGACAGATTTATTTAGGGTTTTCTCTGTAAGAGCCACTTGGAAAAGATGAAAAGTTTTTCGCCGGAATGTGTATTGAACTGATTCCTTCGAATAGCTCTCTACTTTGAAGCAGCCTCGATTGGCCGGATCTTTTGATGATGTTAAGTACACGTCGACCGGCTGGTGAACTATGACTTTCTTTGAGTGGAGATGAACATGGAACTACCTGTCAAAGACCTTACGACCCTGTTCGATCAACTTGGCCTGGACTCTGACGAGGCAAGTATCGAAGCGTTCATCGCGCAACATTACCCGCTACCGGACGACATGAAAATATCCGAGGCGCCATTTTGGTCAGCGGGACAGGCAGCCTTTCTTAAGGAAGAGATTATGAAGGATGCAGAATGGGAGCCCATCGTTGATGAGCTGAATGTTCGTCTACATGAAAACAAGAGTCCGGCTTCAACGTGATATGACGGCTCTAGCTACAAAAAGGCGGCAAGCTGGAGTGTGCCGCCTTTTTGTTGTTCTGCCTGATAGTGCTCGGCACTCAAAAGGGCTGGCCTGAAAAAGACATCACGCAGACTGCCAATCCCGTTGAGCTTCTTCCCGTGTTCTCATCAGCGTTAGCGTACTACCTTCAATCTTTTCGACCCATTCCACCGGAATAACATGGTATTGCCCTTGAGCATCCGGATCGTCCTGGGCCAGTTTGATACGGTCGGGCCTTACGATATCGTGCACCTTGCCAACATGGCCACCATCAGAGCCAAGCACGTCGGCTTGTACGGGAATTTTGGCGATATCAACCATTATTGCTCTCCTGCTCGTGGATAAATCTAGGATCACTAAGGGCGATTCCTATTTTGTGATTACCGCGGGCGAAAGAACGTTCTGGAAGGAACGACAAAAGGTGTCTTTGTCTGCCAGGCCGTAAGGGCTATCGAACCTCCAGGCTGCCTTTAGGCTCTTATGAGCATTAAGTCCGCTCCGGTCATGGGGTGGCTAATTGCTATCAATTACGGGAGAGCGGTAATGATCGAGCTATACGGCATGGGTAGCCCGAATGTCTTAAAGATTGTTTTGATGCTCGAAGAGCTCGAACTGCCTTACCGCTTCAAACATGTACACGTCTGGCGGGGCGAGCAGTTCTCCGAGGCGTTTCAGATGCTGAATCCCAACAGCAAGGTGCCGGTGTTAATCGATCCCGACGGGCCGGGCGGTGAGCCCTATTCAGTTTTCGAGTCAGGCGCCATTCTGATTTACTTGGCTGAGAAAACGGGAAAACTACTGCCTGCTCAGTCTACGGAGCGATACGATATTTTGCAGTGGCTGATGATTCAATTGACAGGAATAGGGCCCATGTTCGGGCAGCATGTGCATTTCTCGAAATTCGAACCGGATGTATCGGACTATGCCCGTTCGCGCTATACCTCTGAAGCGATCCGCCTGATTGAATTGGTCGAGGCACGTCTGTCGACCAAGGCGTATCTTGGCGGCGCTCAGTATTCTATTGCCGATGTGGCGACGTATCCCTGGATGGCTATTCTGGAGTTTCTAGGGCTTGCTAGTGAGCGTTATACCCATCTGGCCCGCTGGTTGGGTGAAATCGCTCAACGGCCAGCAGCGCAACGACTAGTTGAAATGACCAAGCAGATCCAGGCGGAGGGAGCCGCTTCCCGCGCCCAGGCGACTCCAGACGATTACGACCGTATTTTTGGCCGAGGCCGTTACGCACGTAAGCCTTGAGCATTGGATGCTGGTTAAGCATCTACCAGTTCTTTCAAAAAACAGGTCAGGGCATGTCCCGGATCGTCATGCTCAGAAGACAGCATGCGAATACCCCATTGGCTCAGGACTTCCTCTTGCACTGGATTAGGCATATGGGAGAACACGTAGGAGATCGGACGTACACCTGACGGTTCGTACCGGCTCCACATTTTTGAGAGCCGGTAGAAGAGCAGTCGAATATTGGTATCTGACAGGCTATAGCCGATAAAAAGCACGGCTTTACTGAGCGTGTCGGCTCTGAGCTTGATGTCTAGCGGGGTCTCGAATTGCAGACGTTCGTAGTAGCTCGTTTCTGCAAGAACAATAGATGAGTCATCATCAAAGTCGCCATGGAACTTGATGATCTGGCGAATTCCCTCCTGGGCCTTGACCAAGTCGCTCGCGTTGGCAATCTTCAGGTAAGGCTTGCCATAGGTGTCATGAGCGATTTCCAGCCAGCGGTCGTAATTAGTGGTGTAGATGGAAGAAAACTTGCCATGGACGATGAGGCGATGGATTTCTGAAGCTCGGATATCCACATTTTTGTGCCATTCCCGGTCCATCCAGCTCCTGAGCGCGCCTATATTGCCTTTCTTGAGCCGGTAATATTCGGCCAGGGCTAGAAAGTTACCGTAGGTATGGAACACGTCGGGGTCGTAATCGAGCTGAAGGGCGATTTCATCAATCAGCTGTTTCCACGGCGGCAAGCCTAAATTGGCTGAGACTCCTGCACCGACGAACAAGATCAAGCTACCGCTCCGGTAGGCTTCCTTAAGTGTTTCCACAATCAGTGCTCCTGCAGGAAATTAGCGAAGGCCTCGAGTGCTTTGCACCGCATGGAGTATTTGAGTCTCTCAGTACCCAGCTCTGCCAGGGTCTTGTCCACGCCTGCTGGCATGAATACGCAGTCCCATTCCAGATTAGGATCGCCGGCCGGTTGTTCAGTAATTCGGCCTGAAGTCTCACCTTCAAAAAAGTATTTTTTACGGCCATCGCAATAGCCGATCAGTGTTTTGGCCACAGCGGATGGATCGTCCAGATTGCCAATGATTGTGGTAAAGCGCTCAGCCTGGAGCTTGTCCCAGAACAACTGAGTCAGACCTGCCGGAAAATCGTTAAGACTCTTGATATACAGGCCAGTGTGCTCAACAAAAACCGGTTTGCCGATGAGTTGAAAGGCCTTGAGCAGTTTGTCGCTGACCAGCCGTTGGACATCTTCCGTTTGAAGCTCTTCGAGCTTGACTTCGTAGGTAGTAATCTCGATATGCCTGTGTGACAGAAAGGTGCGTACTTCCTCCACCTTACGGGTATTGCTTGAAACAAATCTGATTTTCATGACGGACCTGCAGCGCTGTACGACTGATCCTTTCGCTTTTTCCGTTTGGGTACGCGGGGCGCTAGCTGTTAGAGCGGCAGGGTGGGGACAGGTTCGAGCAGTGACGGATTTTGAGGGAAACACGCGCAGAGACGTGGTATGTCTGGCGTGACTAAACTGTTTACAAGGCAAGCAGTCGTAGCATATCCAGTGCGTTGGGCACCGCTGCTCCGCTGGCAGTGTTATCGAAAATGCACCAAGCCGGGATACTGCGCTCGCGACAAGCACGCAGTGCGTGGGCGACTGGCTTGAGCTGGTCGAGAGAATAGGTGGAGTGATAGAGGTCTGGCGAGCCATGTAGGCGATAATAGACAATCCCCGGCCAGCCACTGGGTTGATCGCCGCCAGGCAGGGGAGAAGGATCGGCAGCTACCTGGCCGATCTGATAATCATGCAGCAACATTTGCGCGGTATCGCTGAGCCAAGTGGAGTGCCGAGGCTCAAGAACAACGCCACCGGAGTAAAGGTCGCGCACGTCTTCATAAAAGGCGCGTGCCGTCTCGGCCTCGAACACTAGAGAGGGCGGTAATTGGATAAGAGGACAACCCAACGTATTGCTAAGGTGCGAGCATTCGGCCAGAAAAGTAGCAAGCTGTTCCCGGCTGTATTTGAGGCGCTGCTCATGGGTAATCTGCCTAGGCATTTTGACCGAGAAGCGAAACTCCGAAGGAACGCTGCTGGCCCATTTGGCATAAGTGGCAGGGCGGTGCGGTCGGTAGAATGATGAATTGATTTCTACTGCTGGTAGGCCTGCACTATAACGCTCAAGGTGTGTGCCCTCAGATGGAAAGAGAGCCCATACGGTGCGTGGCAGACTCCAGCCGGCGCAACCTAGAGAGATAGCGGTTGTGTCTGCCACGTACGGGCTTAGGCCTGAAATAACACACTCAGCCTTCAGAGATGGGCCTCGATGAACGTTTTCCAGTCAGGAGTAGCCCGGTTCGTGTTCAGGTACAACTCCCGTTCATCTTTGTCCAGGCGCGACCAATACGGCGTCCAATACTGGCTCCACCAGAAGGCTGTCTCGCCTTGCAGGGCAGCCAGGCCCTTCACATCTAGAGCTGGGAACGCCTGCCAGGGCGCAGGCGGAGCGATACGGCATTGGTCGAGTTCGATCAGAAGCTCCATTGAGTCCGTAACCAGATTAAAGAGCGTGCCGTTGCATTCGGTCTGCATACGGAGCATAAGCTTTTCACCTTTAGCATTGCTGTAGGACGTTATTTCCGGGGTGCTAGAGGTAGGTGTGAAACCAAGTTTCATGAGCGTTGCGCCCAAAGTCATCTTGTCTTGGTTACAGCTCATGATCTGCATCTGATAAGCACGGATGCCAAGCGGTTCAAGGCTTTCAGCGCCAGGGTAATCGGCTGTGAGTGGCGGATGATCAAACAGGGGGAACTCAGTCCCCAGCTGTTCAAGCTGACGGTCAATGTCGTCGAATGTCCGCTTAGAGACCAGACGCTTGAGCATAAGCAGAAAACCGGTTCCGTTAAGCAGAGAGTGCGATGTCATGGTGGCCTCCTGGCGCGTCTGGGACATACGGTCTTGAGACCCGGCGCTTTGCATTTTGCTTCAACGCGTCAGCAGAAAAATTCCTTGTGCAGAAAGAATGCGATCCATGGCAAGTGTAGCGGCGAAGCGTGGCTGTTCTGGCAGTGTAAGTGGCCGATGTGGCCATTCCATGAACGCAGCGCCGGATATTCGTAACGAAACGCTGCAAGCTGATGAGAAATTACGTGAGGTGTTTCGATCTATGTCCCAGCGCCAGCAGGGATTTACTCTGCTGGTACCGTTTGAGACGGTCGTGCAGTGCCCTGGGCAAAAGCGGATTTGGTTTAAAACCTAGCTTTTCGTAGAAGTCTTTCATGCTTGGCTCGCAAAATAGCCAGACAGAGCCAGGATGGGAGGCGAGCGCCGCATGAACCAGCTGCCGCGCGATACCCTGCCCGCGCCGGTGCGGTGCAACGAAGAGGCCTGTCAACCACAAGCCCTCCTCAAACGGAGTCAGATTCAGGCCTGCCACGATCTCAGGCTGCCTGGCTACCCAGCGCTGTATGCCAATACCCGTTGCGGCACGCATATGGCTACGGTGACTGCGGTAGAACTTGTCGAGCAACAAACGGTGTTCAGGTGGCAGTTGCGAAAAAGACAATGGTGGTTGGGGAGGCTGTAGAGACATTAGCAGTAAAGCATTGGGTAATAGATAGATAAAAAAGTGTACCGGCAAAGATCTTTTCAGGAGGCTTTCGGTGGGTTAAATCCCATGATGTGAGAGCATACGCTATCAACTCGTTTCTACGCTTGCAGGTCCCTAATCCAGGCACTAGAACCCTTAGGTAATTCGCCGCGATAGGGACCGCCCATGTACCCGCATATCAAACACGTCGAGAGTGATCATACGCTTCCAGCGTCTGCTGACGTGGTGGTTATTGGTGGCGGGATCGTAGGTACGTGCACAGCCTATTTTCTTGCTGAGCGCGGCGTCGATGTCGTACTCCTGGACAAGAGCGGTATCGCCCATGAGCAATCCTCCCGGAATTGGGGCTGGTGCCGAACAATGGGGCGCGATCTGGCCGAAATTCCCTTGGCTATCGAAAGCCTGAAACTATGGGACGCCTGGTCACGCAAGCTTGAGCACGATACAGGGTTTATGCGCTCAGGGATTCTCTACGCCTGCGAAACTAAGGCTGAAATCACCGAACGGGCCGAGTGGCTGAGGCAAGCTGGTCCGCTCGGGGCAACGGCCCGGCTGATCGACCGCAACGAGATGACACGATATCTCGGTAATACACCGCCTGTCTCATGGAGGAAGGGCTTACTAGCCGAGACCGATGGCCGCGCAGAGCCGGACATCGCTACGGCTGCTATTGCCGAAGGAGCGCGGGCGCGGGGAGCAAAGCTGTTCAGTCGCTGTTCGGTGCGGGCGCTGGGCACCCAGTCGGGAATGGTGACATCGGTGCTGACCGAGCGGGGTGAGATTCGTTGTCAGCATGTGGTAGTAGCGGCAGGGGCCTGGTCGAGTCTGTTCTGTCGCAACCTGGGTATCCGTTTCCCTCAGCTCAAGGTCATGGGCTCCGTCATGCGGACGGCCCCGCTTGACGGCGGGCCGAAGGGCGCCGTCGCAACAAGCAAGGTGTCGTTTCGAAAGCGGGCCGATGGCGGCTATACCGTGGCTATGCGCAATACCAACATAGCGCCTCTGGTGCCGGACAGTTTTCGTTACTTCAATGATTTTCTGCCCATGATAAGAAATCATCACCAGGAGTACCGGCTACGCGTGAACAGGCATACTTGGCAGGAGTTACGGACGCCCACGCGATGGTCAAACACGGCTATTACACCGTTTGAGACACAGCGGTTGTACGACCCCAAGCCCGTCGATACATTTCTTGATCAGGCCTTGATTATCCTGGCGGAGAGCTTTCCAGTTTTTGCTGATGCGAAAATAGAGCAGCGCTGGGCCGGTCTGATCGACGTCACGCCGGATATCGTACCCGTAATCGACCGGGTCGAGACGTTGCCCGGTTTGTATCTGGCGAGTGGCTTTTCCGGACATGGTTTCGGAATAGGCCCTGGTGCCGGTCATCTGATGGCCGATATCGTGACCGGCAGTAGGCCATTGGTTGATCCTTCCCTGTTCCGTTTCGAGCGGTTTGCCTGATGCGAGGCTCTCATTGCCGCTTAGGCTTCTCCCAGTCTCGACATGATGGCGTCGGCCTCCAGGCGCATCGCGTCGGCCAGGTGCGCCTTGTAGCCTGCCGTCAGGCGGGTGGCCTGCATGGCGCAGCTCAGGGCAGCTACAGGCGCTCCGGTGTTATCCAGCAAGGGAACGGCAAGACCTGTGTAGTCGGGCAGGCATTTATCAGAGATGCCGCAGGAAAAGCGCTCCTGCTGCATTCGCATGATAGCCCGGCGTATCTGGGCAGTTTCGATGGCATATTCACGCGCCAGCCGCGGGGCATTGTGTTGCAGGATCTCGTTGCGCTTGGCAGGGGGCAGATAGGCGAGCAGGGCGATGGACGCCTGGCCTACGCCCATGAGAATGCGCGCGCCGACGGATTGGGCGAAGCGCTGGGTCGGGTGGGTGCCTTGTTGCATTTCCAGGCACAGCGCGAAATAGCCGTCCGGTACGAACAAAAAGAACGTATCACCGAACAGCTCCGCCAGGCGCATCAGCGCCGGTCGGGACAGCTCGCGTACGCCACCGGTATTGCCTGCCTGGGCGCCCAGCGAGAGCAGCTCGTAGCCCAGAAAATAATGTCCCCGCACGCGTGGCGTACGAATGAAGCCATAGGATTTCATGGCTTTGAGCAAACGGTAGAGCGTCGCGCGACTGAGGTGTGTGTCGGCGCTGAGCTCGTCGATGCTGGCACCGCGTGCGCCGCGTGCCGCGATGGCCTGCAGGATTTCGAAGGAACGGTCGAGCGTCTGGGTGCCTTGCATGCCGCGTCGTTGCGGTTTCGATTCCAGTATTTCGCTATGGGGCACGTCTACATCTCCCTGGTACAGGCGAGGTCTCGACCGGGTGAAAAGATCGGGCCGGGTCGTACTGCTGTTTCGCCAAGGTTAGGTAATAGCCGCTAAAAGGTTTGCAATATCCGGGCCCATTAGTGTGGGTAGGTCGCCGTTGCGTTGAAAGCGAGGTGGATTATGGATGAGCGAAAGGTGGTGCTGATTTCTGGGGCTAACCGGGGTATTGGCGAGGCCGTTGGGAGACACTTGGCCGAGCAGGGGTGGCAGCTTTCCCTGGGGATGCGTATGCCTCGGGAGGCGGCATGGCATGAGCGCGACGGCATTCAAGTGGTGCGTTACGACGCCAACGAGGCAGGTTCCGAGGCAGCCTGGGTTGATCAGGCATTGAAGCGTTTCGGCCGTATCGACGCCGTGATTGCCAATGCAGGGTTGATGATTCCGAAAACCGTGATCGAAGCCAGCGACGAGGAGCTGGACAGCCTGCTGGAGATCAACGTCAAGGCACCACGCCGTCTGGTCGCGGCAGCCTGGGAGGCCTTGGGCGTGAGCGGTCAGGGTCGGGTCATTCTAATGGCCTCGCTCTCGGGCAAGCGGGTCAAGTCAGCCGCCTCCGGCCTGTATGCCATGACCAAGTTCGCCGCGGTTGCGCTAACCCATGGTATCCGCCAGGCCGGCTGGGAACAGGGCATCCGCGCTACGGCTATCTGCCCCAGCTTTGTCGCGACCGATATGGCGCGCAGCATCACCACACGGAATGACGCAGAGATGACGCACCCGGCTGACATTGCCCGCCTGGTAGGCGCGTTACTTGAATTGCCCAACGAAGCCAGCGTGGCTGAGCTCACGATCAATTGCCAGCTGGAGGAGTCGTACTGATGCCCGGACCACGTGTCGTACCTGTACAAGGGGATGAAAAGCTGCCGCAGCGCGCCGATGTCGTTGTGATTGGTGGCGGTATCATTGGCACTTCGACCGCTCTTGAGCTGGCTGAGCGCGGTTTAAGTGTTGCCCTCTGTGAAAAAGGCGGTATCGGTCAGGAACAGTCGAGTCGCAACTGGGGCTGGGTGCGTATCTCCCGCCGCGATCCTCGGGAATTGTCCCTGATGGCCGCGGCGCTCGAAATCTGGCAAGGGCTGAGCCAGCGTGTCGGGAAGGATGTTGGTTATAAACGGGCGGGCATCCTGTTTACCTGCGCCGATGACAAGAGCTACGACGAGCACGCCCGTTGGCAACGTAACCTGGAGGGATATCCGGTACAGGCACGCATGGTGTCTGGAAGCGAGCTGAACCGTTTATTGCCTGACAACCGAGCCGTCTACCAGGGGGCGCTTTATACTCCGGCAGACGGGCGTGCCGAACCGCAAAAAGCCGCGCCGGCCATTGCCGAGGCGGCACGCGCCCAGGGTGCCGCGATTCTGACCGACTGTGCAGTGCGCGGACTTGAACAATCAGCGGGCCGGATCTCGGGAGTTGTCACGGAGCGCGGTCCAATTGCCTGCTCCTCTGTTGTGCTCGCCGGTGGTGCTTGGTCGAGTCTGTTCTGCTCGCCTTTGGGGCTTCATTTGCCCCAATTGAAGGTAATGAACTCGGTCCTGCGCACCGAGCCGCTTGCAGGCGGACCGGAATCGGCCATCTGGACACAAACATTTGCTGTCCGAAAGCGCCAGGATGGTGGCTATACCGTCGCCTCTGGCCACGAGAATATTGCTGACATTGTGCCGGACTCGTTCCGTTACGCCCGACAGTTCATGCCTGCCCTAAAACAACAGTACGACTCTCTATCGTTCCGCCTTGGGCGGCGCTTCATCGAGGAAGCCGCCTTGCCTCGTCAGTGGCCGCTCCAAGAGGCGAGTCCTTTCGAATACTGCCGCGTGCTTGATCCGATGCCGTCCATCGAGCAGTCCAATCGCGCTTTCAGGCATTTGGTCGAGGCGTTTCCAGTGTTTCGTAACGCGCGCATTGCCCAACGCTGGGCAGGCTGTATCGACGTGACACCGGATGCCGTACCGGTGATCTCATCCGTAGACACGCTGCCGGGCTTTTTCATCGCTACAGGCTTTTCTGGGCATGGCTTTGGCATTGGTCCTGCAGCCGGCCGACTCATGGCCAACCTCGTGACTGGCGAGAAGCCCATCGTGGATACCCACGACTTTCGTCTTTCACGGTTTAGCGACGGTTCAAATCCACGACCAATCAGTGGGTTCTGACGTCGCCTGATCGGGATAAAGCGCTCACAAAGAAGCGTGCCATCCGTACTAACGATGACTCAGGCGCAAGCCACCTGCCTATTCCCACCCGATACAGGAGCTTCACCATGTCTCATCGCACTGATTCGGATAAGCGCAGCAGCCTTTTGAACCCGACCCGTCGCCAGATGCTGGGCATGTCTCTGGCCGGAGCTGCCGGATTGATGCTGCCCTGGACTCGTTCGAGCATGTCCTTCGCAGCCACGCCTGGTAATCCCTTTGGGCAGGTGATCATTGGCTTTTCCCAGGAGCCAACCGTCTTCAATCCGCACATGCCGCATATCGAAGTAGATGAAGGTATCTACTGGAACCTCTATGACCCGCTGTTTGGAATCGCGCCGGATGGTTCGTACGTCCCGGCACTGGCGGTTGAGGTACCAACCGTTGCCAACGGTGGTATTTCCGAAGACGGCCTGCAGTGGAAGGTCAAGCTACGGGACGGTGTGACATGGCACGATGGTAAACCCTTCACGGCGGATGATGTGAAGTTCACGCTAGGTCTGATCATGGACCCCAAATTTCGCAGCGGGCGGCGAGCCGGGCATGATCTGGTACGCGACATTACCGTCGTGTCACCTACTGAAATCCAGTGGCGCATGGAAAAGCCCTACGCGCCGTATGCGTCGATCCTGTCGTCTACCTTTATCGTGCCCCAGCATGCGTTTGCCGGTATCAGCGATCCGAACACGGCACCGTTCAACAACGCTCCGATAGGAACCGGTCCGTTCAAGTGGGCGAACCGCGTACCAGGCGATCATATTCAATTGGATGCCAACCGCACCTACTACGGACAAGCGCCTCATCTGGAGCGGGTAGTGTTTAAGTACATTCCTGACCTGACCGTCATGTACACCCAATTCAAGACGGGCGATATCGACGTGACGGCCATGCAGGGCATCATGCCCGATCACTATGAGGAAGCCAAAGGATTGGCCGGGCGTACCGTAGTGAATCTGCCGGTGGCCACGATCGAGGCTGTAGCGTTCAACCTGGAGCGACCGCAGTTCAAGGACCCTGCTGTACGCAAGGCGTTGTACCTGGCGCTGGACAAGCAAACCATCATCGACGAGCTGTACTACGGTTTGCCTTCCCCAACTGAGACCTACATGCCTCAGCAATCGGCCTACTACAACCCAAACCTGCCCAAGCAGACGTTCAACCTCGAGGAAGCCAGGCGCATCCTGGACGAGGCGGGCTGGAAGCCGGGTGCCGGTGGTATCCGCGAGAAAGAGGGGGTACGGCTATCGTTCACCAATTCCACCACGGCGGGCAATCAGGTACGTGAGCAGACCCAGCAGTTCATGCAGCAGACCTGGCAGGAGATCGGAGTAGAGATGCAGATTTCCAATCTTCCGCCAGCCGTCATGTGGGGGGATTACTGGATGCAGTCCAAGTTTGATTCGGTGGTGGTCGGAATCAACTACCTGACCGGGGCCGATCCGGACACAACCGATTATTTTGGTTCTCATTCCATCAACGCCCAGGGTGGCGCCGGACAAAACAACTTTCAGTACAAAAGTACTGAAGTCGACACGCTTCTGACGCAGGGTGCCACCGTGCAGGACGTGGAAAAGCGCAAGCCGATCTACCTCAAGGTACAAGAGGTCATTCGCAACGATCTGCCGATACTTCCCTTGTTCCAGTACACCTATGTTCGTGGCTACAAGGAAGGCCTGAAGGGATTTACCGGCAATGTGAATCTGCGCATCGAGCCTTGGAACGTGAATACCTGGATGTGGGCATAACGCACGGCTTTTCGCCCGGTCGAGCCATCGGGCGTTACCGTTTGATCAGAAGCGCTCAGCTCACTGCCTGGCGGCTTGGCTGCCGGTGTGATACGCGTTGGGGAGGCGGACATGACCCGTTATATCCTGAATCGTCTCGGCCAGAGTGCCGTTATTCTCGTACTCGTCTCGTTGATCGGGTTCGTTGTACTCAACCTGGCACCCGGAGGGCCGCTGTCTCAGTTCGCCTTGACGCCTGGGATGAGCCAGGCGGAGCTGGATCGCATCGCCGAGCAGCTGGGGCTGAATCGTCCCTTGCTGGTTCAGTACATCGACTGGTTTAGTCGCTTGTTTATAGGGGATTGGGGGCGGTCGTTCCGGGACGGTCAGTCCGTACTCGCGATCATCGCCGGGCATCTGCCCGCCACCTTGCTGCTGATGGGAACCTCGACCCTGGTATCCATCCTGATTGGTACCTGGGTCGGCGTCATGGGCGCGGTACGGCGGTACTCGGTCTTCGACACGCTGGCTACGGTGGGAGCCATGGTGGCCTTGTCCATTCCTACGTTCTGGTTTGGCCTGGTCGCCATCTATCTGTTCTCGCTCAACCTTAAATGGCTGCCTGCCGGGAGCATGTACACCATTGGCGATCAATCTATCGGCGACTATGCGATTCATCTGATTCTGCCGGTAATGGTGCTGGCGTTCGTCAACGTGGCAATCTGGAGCCGCTATATGCGTTCGGCGACGCTGGAGGTGATTGACCAGGATTTCGTCAGAACGGCACGGGCGAAAGGACTGCCGTATCGGCGCGTCCTGATCCACCACATCGTCCGTAACGCCTTGCTGCCCATGATCACTCTGGCGGGCCTGCAACTGCCTACCATCCTGGGCGGTGCCCTGGTGACCGAGACGGTGTTTACCTGGCCCGGCATGGGGCGGTTGTTTCTCGACAGCATCGGCTACAGCGATTACCCCGTGATCATGGGCATCCTGATGTTTTCGGCCATTCTGGTGCTGCTCGGCAATCTCATGGCTGATCTGTTGGTTGGTCTGGCCGATCCGCGTGTTCGATTGGGTTAAGGGGACAACCATGACTACAGCTGCCGCACCGCTTTCTGTCTTCGCTACGCCCGCCTGGTATCAGAACCGCACCTTGCGACGTTTCATGCGTCACCGCCTGGCGGTAATGGGTACGGTGATGATCGCCCTGTTGATCATGGCCTGCGTGTTCGGGCCCTACCTCTTGCCTTACGATGACTTGAAGATTGATATTCGCCATCGCTTCGCTGCACCGTTTACCGGCGATCATTACCTGGGGACCGATGCGCTGGGGCGTGATACGGCCGCAAGGTTGCTTAATGCCGGCCGGATTTCTCTATTGGTCGGTTTTTTCGCCATGGTCATCAGTACGGTCATTGGTGCAAGTATCGGGGTCATTGCCGGTTATTACCGGGGCTGGCTTGGCGCAGTCCTCATGCGCATCGTCGATGCCTTCCTATCCTTTCCCAGTGTGTTCCTTGTGCTGGTTCTGGCGGCCTTTATCAAGCCCAACCCAATAATGATCACTGTCATTATCGCGGCCACCAGCTGGATGGAAATCGCACGGATTGTCGAGACGGAAATCCGCTCCTTGCGTGAGCGCGACTTCATCCTAGCGGCCCGGATGATTGGTGCGAGCAGCCGCTGGATCATGTTTCGCGAGCTTGTGCCCAACGCCATCGGCCCGATTATCGTCGCCGCAACGCTTACCATCGCTCATGCCATTCTGCTAGAGGCCTACATCAGCTTTCTGGGCTACGGCATCCAGCCTCCCTTACCCAGTTGGGGAAACATGCTGAACAGCGCACAGCAGTATCTGGGTAAGGCCCCTTGGCTCGCCATCGTACCTGGGCTGGCCATTACCCTGGCCGTTGCCAGTTTCAACTTCATCGGCGATGGCCTGCGCGATGCCCTGGATGGAAGGAGTGACCTCAAATGAGCGCCAATATCACTGTGTCAGATCTGTCCGTGTCCTTTCGTTCGGCTCGCGGTTATGTACCGGTCGTGCATGGCATCAGCTTTTCCATTCGGCCTGGCGAGACGTTGGCCCTTGTAGGCGAGAGCGGGTCGGGCAAGAGCGTGACCAGCATGGCCATCATGAAATTACTGGCACCAGCGCCCATGACACGGATCGAGGGGCGCGCTGTCGTGACGGACAATCAGGGCAATCCAGTCGATCTAGTCGCTCTAGACGAAAAGCAGCTGCGCCATATACGGGGCAACCGTATCGCCATGATTTTTCAGGAACCGCTGACGTCCCTTAATCCTGTGCATACCGTAGGCGATCAGATTGCCGAGGCGATCCGCTTCCATGAACGGCTGAGTAAAGCTGAAGCGCGGCGCCGGGCGCTCAGTCTCCTGGAGCAGGTAGGAATTCCGGAACCGGCCAAACGGCTCGACACCTACCCCCATGAGCTGTCGGGTGGGATGCGTCAGCGGGTGATGATCGCCATCGCTCTGGCCATGGAGCCGGATATCCTGATTGCCGATGAGCCGACTACAGCCCTGGATGTCACTGTACAAGCCCAGATTCTTGGCCTGCTACGCGACCTGCAGCGCAAGAAGGGCATGGCAATCCTCTTCATTACTCACAATTTCGGTGTTGTCGCTGAGATTGCCGATCGAGTGATGGTGATGTACGCCGGGCGCATCGTGGAGGAAGGCTCGGTTTTACATGTGCTGTCATCGCCACGCATGCCGTATACCCGTGGGTTGCTAGCGTCCGTGCCACGTCTCGAACATGCAGGTCTAGGACAGGCCGAACTGGGCACTATTCCCGGTTACGTGCCTGATCCGGCCGCACCTCCCGCGGGGTGTGCTTTTCATCCACGCTGTGCCCATAACAAGCCTGGCATCTGCGATGTCGAGCCGCCGGAATTGGTCGAGGTAAGGGCAGGGCACCAATTGCGTTGTAGTCGCTGGCAGGAGCTGTGCCTGGAAGGAGGTGTCCGATGAAACCGCGTCCCTTGATCGAGGCCGTAGGGCTTGCAAAGTATTTCCCGGTTCGCCAGGGCCTGCTCGCCAGGAATAGTGCAGTGGTTCGGGCGGTTGATGGCGTTGATCTGACGATTGCGCGTAGCGAAGTGCTTGGGCTGGTAGGCGAGAGCGGCTCGGGAAAAAGCACGTTGGGCCGTAGTTTGATGATGCTTGACCCGCCCACAGACGGTCAGATCGTCTTTGACGATACCGAGATCACGCCTTTCAGTGATCGGCTGCTTCAGCCTTACCGCAAGCGCATGCAGATGGTCTTCCAGGACCCGTTCAGCTCGCTCAATCCACGCATGACGGTAGGCGAAATTCTGGAGATGCCCCTACGTTTCCATGCGGCTGCGCTCGATAAGGCAGGACGCCGCGAAAAGGCTGAGCAGGCACTTGAGACGGTTGGGCTGCCCGGCCAATACCTGACGCGCTATCCCCATGAGTTCTCGGGCGGCCAGCGGCAGCGGATCGGAATTGCACGCGCCCTGATCCTGGAGCCGGAATTCATCATGGCTGACGAGCCTGTCTCTGCCCTAGACGTCTCGGTGCAGGCGCAGGTCCTGAACCTGTTCGCGCGGGTGCGCCAGAACATGAACCTGACCATGCTATTTGTCACTCATGATCTGGCGGTGGTTGGGCATATTGCCGACCGTGTCGCCGTGATGTACTTGGGGCGAATCGTCGAAATCGCACCAACCCGCACCCTATTCGCCCAGCCCCGTCATCCCTATACCGAGGCATTAATGTCGGCTATTCCCATGCCCGACTCTGGAAATCGCCGTCAGCGCATCGTGCTCAAAGGAGATATTCCCAGTCCGATTTCACCACCGTCCGGTTGTGCCTTTCGAACACGCTGCCCTTATGCTGTGCTGGAATGTGCCCAGGCACGCCCACCGCTGCGCTTGGTCGAGCCGGGGCACCAGTCCGCCTGCATACGGGACGACCTGACTCTGGTTTCGCCCCTAGACGCAGTGTCCGAGGCGAGCCCTACATGGGCGCGGGCGATATGAATTATCTGCGCTTGATAGGTCGCTCGGGTATGCCACGGCCGCGCCTGCTTCCAATCTGGAACTGTTAAAGGAACATGTCCGGACGGATATCTATATTGTTGGTAGGTTTGACCACTACCCTCATGCTGGCACGAGTGGTGGGATACAGGCCGTCCTGTTGGAAGCTGAGAAAACCAGCTTTAGTGGATTGGGCCGTAATGCCAGGCATCACGTGCCCACCTTTCATTTTCACGCATTATTCGCCCTCTAGGAGTGCCGAAGCCGGAGAGAGGCGAACGGCTGAGCGGGTTGGTCTGGACATTCCAAGACGATCCGCTGGGATTACTTTTGGATGAGCGAACTGGACATACAGCTCAGGACCAGTCCATGGCTGTAGGTGTTGACTCCAGGCGTCGTGACCGTTAACGGCTTGTAGTATGCTGGGCAGTAGGTCGAATGGGCCATGTCGTACCGCAGCAGAATCTGGCGCTTCCGCTTGAACCCTTGTAAGCCGCTCCGGCCTTCGCAAGTATGTGCTATGACCAAGAGCAGGATAATCGTCTGGCCCGAGGTAAAGACTTTGAATTACCGCCTTACGCCTGATTGTCGCTAGCCAAACGTTCCAGTTCTCGCCTTACCATCGCAGCATACGCCGGTGGTGTAAGCTCGTAGAGCTCGGTAGCTACCCAGACCTTCCAACGTGCGCCCAGCTCCGCGCGGGCATTCCATAAACGCTGGGCTTCGGCTTGGGCCTGCTCAGCGTGTTCTCGATGAAAATGTGCTCTGTTCATTAATGCTTCAGATCGGAAGGGCGAGATAAGACCTGACAGCGCTCAGGAAACCGAGATGCTCTCGTTTGCAGCGCTCTGTATCGTTTCATTTACCTACCATTGACCTGTAAAGACATTTGGCTTGGCATCATGTACCGATAATATTGTATCAACGGATCGTCGACATGATCGCTGCTTTGCCTTCTCCTAGGCCGCTGCTGCTTGCCGTGGCGATTACCGGTCTACTGACTGGTTGCCTATCTCATCCCAGGCCGAAAGAATCGATAGGTTCCAATGCTCTGATCGAGCAGCTTCAAGCCACAGGCTACCAGCCGTCACAACCTCGCTCCCGGTCGATGGCAAGCTGGAGCGAGCGGTGGACCGTAGGTGAAGAGAAAGTTGATACCGAGTGGCTTGTACCGGAAGGTGTGCAAAAGGCTCCCTTGATCATTTACATGCCAGGTCTGGGGGAGGGCAGCGAAGCCGGCCAGCTCTGGCGTGAGGCATGGGTGCAGGCTGGCTATGCTGTGCTTTCTATCCAGCCGGCCCGGTTCGGACGTACGATTTACTCCAGCCGTGAGGCGGAGGCCGGCAGCTTTCGGGTCCTGGCTCAGCGTAGCTATTCCCAGGAGGCGTTAAAAACCCGTATCCATGTTATCGATCAGATCGTGACGCAGCTTCGGCTACAGGCGAGGATGGGCGAGGCCCGTCTAGCGCCTATTGATTGGGAGCGGCTTACTGTTGCAGGCTATGATCTTGGGGCACAGACCGCTGCTGCACTGGCAGGCGAGCGTGACCCCGGCCAAACGCTGCCGGAAACAGCCATTAAGCCGGTGGCTGCCATCTTGCTCAGTCCTTATGTACAGGATATGGCCAACCCGGTACGTTTCCGAACTATCAACGTACCGGTACTGACCGCAACCGGCCCGCAGGACGAGGACGTGTTCAGTTGGGTACGCTCGGCTGGGCAGCGGCGCCAGCTCTGGCAGGGCCTAAGTGTGCCTGGTAGCTACCAGCTTATACTGTCCGACGCCGATCATCGTGTGCTCAGCGGCTCTTTGGGCGATCAGCCTCAGCATGAAAAGAGCAACAAACGGGCAGAGGAGCCTTCCGACGGGGCGGGACCCGGCGGCAGAGGTCCAGGCGGCGGGCCTAGTGGTCCGGGGAAAGCGCACGGAGGGCGCGGGGGCTCGTTCGGCCATGGGCAAGGCGAGGAGAGCAGATTCGATCCGCGACAGGCCGCTGCCATTCGTGCCGTCAGCACAGCCTTTCTTGATGCCACGGTAGAGCGTTCCACACCTGCTCAGACATGGCTCAGCCAGCCCGCAAACGCCTGGTTGGGATCGCAGCAGGCGCACCTGGATCTGAAGCGTTAAACCGGATCGCTGACGATCAGCATCAATTGGCAGTAATCCTTAACACTGCTGACACTCACGGGTACGCATAGCTTAAGGAGTGCCTTTCGAGGCGGGGCGCTCCTGTTCTATCGCCTTTCTGGTTCGAATGCTCAACGGCTCCCGCATCTTGTCCTTCTCTTGCGTTTCCTGAGCAAGGTTATGAACTTGTAAGAGATATCTTCAGCCTGAACCGAGGCGTTATATGCGGGCTGTTTATCTGTGAGTATCAGAAAAAGCGGGTACAGTCGGATGCGGTTATCCTTATGGTTGGCAACTGCTATCGCTTTTCCACAGCGGATACTCGGGCAAGGAGCATTCACTCCTGCTCCAGTAGCAGGCAAACCATAATGGAGACCCCCATGGCAGACACATCAAATGACAACCCGTTTTATCAGGTCAGTACGCTGCCGTTCCAAGCGCCACGGTTCGATCGCATCCAGGTCAGCGACTACGAGCCGGCAATTATTGACGGCATTCGCCAAAAGCGTGATGAAGTCGAGCGGATCGCGACCAATCCGGAAACGCCTACCTTCCAGAACACTTATGTTGCCCTGGAGCAGTCCGGTGAGTTGCTGGAGCGGGTGATGAGCGTCTTTGGCGCCATGACTTCAGCAAATACATCCGAGGAGCTTCAGCGCATCGACGAGGCGCAGTCCCCGAAACTGGCGGCCTTGAACGATGCCATCATGCTGGATGGCACCTTATTTTCGCGTCTTCAAGCCGTGTACGACCAGCGCGACGCACTGGATCTAAGTGCGGAAGATAGGCGCCTGATTGATATTGTTCATCAGCAGTTCGTTCTTGCCGGAGCCATGCTTTCCGAGCAGGACAAGGAACGCCTCAAGGCATTGAACCAAGAGTCGGCCACTCTGACGACTCAATTCACCAACAAGCTGTTGGCCGCCATGAAAAGTGGTGGACTGGTGATTTCCGATCGTGACCAGCTAGAGGGGCTGTCTGACGCCGAATTGGATATTGCGGCGCAAGCGGCACGCGAACGTAACCTTGAAGGGCAGTGGCTACTGGCTTTGCTGAACACTACACAGCAGCCAGTGCTCATATCCTTGAGCAACCGAGCGACACGGAAGGATCTCTTCGACGCCTCCTGGACGCGAGCCGAAAAAGGTGATGCCAACGATACCCGCACACTCATCAAGCGCTTGGCCAAAATCCGTGCTGAACAAGCTCATTTATTGGGATATCCCAATTATGCTGCGTGGCGACTGCAGAGCCAGATGGCCAAAACGCCAGAAGCCGCGTTAGCGTTCATGAGGCAGATCGCCCCGGCTGCTACGGCACGGGCGAGACGTGAAGCAGCAGACATCCAAGCTGTTATTGAGCAGCAGGGCGGTGATTTTGCGCTCGAAGCCTGGGACTGGCCTTTTTATGCCGAGCAGGTTCGCAAGGCCCGATACGATCTTGATGAGAGCCAGATCAAGCCCTACTTTGAGCTGGATAATGTTTTATGGAACGGCGTATTCCATGCCGCTACTCTGCTATATGGTATCCGCTTCGAAGCACGCCCGGACTTGCCGGTCTATCACCCAGACGTCAGGGCTTATGAGGTTTTCGATCAGGACGGTCAGTCGCTAGCGCTGTTTTATGCGGACTTCTTCGCCCGCGATAACAAGGGCGGCGGCGCCTGGATGGGAAATTTCGTCAATCAGTCGAAGCTGCTGGGTACTCGGCCAGTTGTCTATAACGTTTGTAACTTCAGCAAACCTGCTGTAGGACAGCCAGCGTTATTGTCCTGGGATGATGTCATCACACTCTTCCATGAGTTCGGGCACGCGTTGCACGGCATCTTTGCCAATCAAATGTACGCAACACTGTCTGGAACTAGCACACCCAGCGATTTTGTCGAGTTTCCTTCGCAGTTCAATGAATACTGGGCCGATTACCCGGCCGTATTCACGCACTATGCCAAGCACTACCAGACCGGAGAGCCCATGCCGCAGGCATTGATCGACAAGATCGAAAAAGCCTCCCGGTTTAATAAAGGCTATGACATGACCGAGCTGTTAGCTGCGGCATTGTTGGATATACGGTGGCATCTGCTTAACGCAGACCAGCCCGAGCAGGATGTTGCAGCCTTTGAGACTGCTGCATTGGAGCAGGAGCAGGTTTATCTCCGCTACGTGCCGCCCCGGTATCGATCCAGTTATTTCATGCATATCTGGGGTAACAGCTACGGAGCTGGGTATTACGCTTACCTCTGGACGCAAATGCTTTCTGATGACGGCTTCGAATGGTTCAAAGAGCATGGTGGTTTGACGCGGGAAAACGGCCAGCGATTCCGGGACATGATCTTGTCACGCGGCAATAGTGAAGACCTCGAACAGCTTTATCGGACCTGGCGCGGCAAGGAGCCGAGTATCGAGCCCATGCTGGTCAATCGCGGACTAAAAGAGGGCCTTGAGTAAGAGGGTAGGCACGCCTGCAGTGTTCAAAGGGCCTGTCCTCTTCAGGCTGGCCCGTTATACTGTGCGTTTCGCACGTTTGCATGAGCCTTACCATGAACCTTGATCACTCCAGCCTTAAATCCCTGATTCGCGCCGTACCTGACTTCCCCAAGGCCGGTGTGATCTTTCGCGACATCACGCCTTTGTTCCAGTCACCCCGCGCGCTGCGGCTGGTAGTGGATAGCCTGATCCAGCGCTACGTGGACGCTGAGTTCACCCATATCGGTGCATTGGATGCCCGCGGTTTTCTGATCGGGCCTATCCTGGCGTACGAGTTGAACAAACCCCTGATTCTGTTTCGTAAGAAGGGCAAGCTTCCGGCTGAATTGTTGATGGAAACGTACACTACTGAATATGGTGACGCGGTCATTGAGGTTCAGAAAGATAGCTTAAAAGCAGGTGACAAGGTCTTATTGATTGATGACTTAATCGCCACGGGCGGTACGTTAATCGCCGCAAGTAATCTCATCGCACGCATGGGCGCTTCTGTCTATGAAGCGGCTGCGATTGTCGATCTGCCAGAGTTAGGCGGCTCCAAGCGCTTACAGGATATGGGGATTCCCACGTTCAGCCTGACTGAGTTCGCCCTCTCCGAGCGTTAACGGGACACAATTCGCCTATTTGGCAGGGCAAGCCGGTTTCTTTAACCGGGCCGAATAGGCGACCCGGCAACTGTACCTTAAGCCTCCTGTGAGCTTTCAGACTCTTCAGCGGCAATCAGCGAGACCAGAGCCTTTTGTTGAGCGCCGGAAAGATGACGAAAGCGTTGCAAGAGTTCTCGCTCATGGGCGCTCAGAGTGGGATCGCTAAGGCGAACGGCAGGGTCGCTTTGAATTACTCCTTCCTGAATCAAGCTCTGCTCCAGACGGGTAATGATCTCGGAATTCATGCTCCGATGATGTGTTCTGGCTACGACTGCAATATGTTCACGCATGCCATCCGGAAGACGAATCACGAATTTCTCGACGGCACGCCCACCTCCGGTGCGGATGTCTGAAGGGTCATCACTCTTCGCAAGATCCCTTATAGTATTTCCGGCAGGGCGGCTCGAATAGGATCGAATTACTGGTGTCATGAGTCATTATCCTCTGTTTTACGACACGTGCAGCTGAGGGACGGGATCAGGAAACCATTACCGTCGTAACTCCAAGCACATACACATAATGCTCAAGGCAATAAGGCTAAAGCCTTGGTTGATGGCAGGCTTGTCTCGCTGCTCCTTGAGCGCCGCAGCGAAAGCCTTGAACTACTGATTTCAGAACCGTTTTATGTGATCACTGTTTAATGGCGTACGAGGCAAGGCATCTCGGTAGAAGACGGTCACAGGCCCAGTGCCGAAGTTGTCTGATGATCGATTTCGATCCAGAACGCCACGACTGGTTTGTCATCGATCAGCTGAGGGACCGAAACCCGGTGGACATTTACACCTGCACGTTTAAGCAGACGTTCGTTGCCTACGGCCGAGAATGCAATCAAACGGCATGCGCCTTGATTGCGAGCGGTTTCGACAACTTTGGTAATGAGCATAATCGAGTTGCTCCAGGCTTGTGCGGCTGTCAAACGCTCATTGGGAGGTGGGCTAATGGCGAAGCGTGAAAGCTCCCAGACATCGGGTGAGTGAGGAAGCGGCGCGCCGCCCATGAGATGAGGGAATATTTCGCCCAATAGGTAGGGTTTATGAGTGGGTAGTAAACGGGCGCAACCGCAAATCTGCTTGTGCTCGTCATGCGCAACCACGTACAGCGTGTCGGGTCGGTCGAAGTTGTCTTGCTCATGGTCTTTCGGGCAATCCAGAGGCCATCCCATCTTGTCCACGAAGATCCTGTAGCGATAAACAGAGAGTGCCTGTGCCATGGCGGGTTTCAATTGTTCCGCGGTCCCTGTTACCGTATTGAGCATGTTACCTCTCCTGTTAGTGACTTTCGTCAATTACAAGAGAGCGCCACTCTTTTGGACAGCTGCCCTTTTGGACAGGTCGGTCAGTGCATGAAAGGAATTCCGCGCTGCCAGTCTTGTCCAGCCAGCCATGACGTTAATAGTTCTTCTGTGCAGCGTACGCCCAGGTCATAGCCCGTCGTGCAGCGTAGCATCAGGTTACTTTGAACACCGCCGGGGGCCAGGTAGATCAGTTGATCAGGCTGTGAGCGAAACCAGGCCCATCCAACGCTTACCTGAGACGCTTTGTTCGTACTCGCCCACTCGCAAAAACCTGCGCATAGCGTCTCGATACCCAATAACCGCAGCTCTTCCTGGAGGTCGTCGTCCAGCCAGGCCATATGCTGTTTGAAGGAGAGCTGGCTGAATTCACTGAAAGACATACGTATGAATTGGTCAGGCGCTAGGGCAAGCATAGAGGAGCCTTTAGGATGAGTGGTTATGTCCAGAGCAACCAGATGGCATCAGACTTTAATATAGTTGCCCCTGGCTATTAATACCCGTGTCACAGGCGGATGCTACTGGGTCCGCTACAATTGAAAAACTGCCCATTCGGGCATCTTTACCTAGGGCATGATTACCAGTGAAAGACTGGCGTGAAAGTTATCTCAGTCTGTGTGCCGAAGCCCGGTCAGAAGTTCAGCTCTTCAAGGAGCTGGCAAAAATCGTCGAGAATCTTGGTTTCCAGTATTGTTCGTATGGTTTACGGGTTCCCTTGCCTGTCGCTAATCCAACGTTTCACTTGTTCACGAACTATCCCTCTCGATGGGAAGAACGCTACATAGCAAACAACTACTTTGGCATAGACCCTACGGTTAAACATGGGATGAGCGAAGTATCTCCTCTTACGTGGGCTGCCGATCAGGCCAGGGATCAGCAGGATTTTTGGGAAGAAGCCCGGCAACATGACTTGCGTCATGGATGGTGCTTATCATCCTTTGGGCACTTTGGTACGGGTGGTTTGTTATCTCTTGTGCGTTCGGCTGACCAAATCACGACGAAGGAGTTAGATGCAAAGGAAGCCAAATTGATCTGGCTGACGAAGCTTGTCCATTCTTCCATGGCACGCTTCTTAGCTCCGAAGATGATGCCTGAGTGCCTTGCTGAACTGACCTTTAGAGAGAAAGAGGCCTTGAAATGGACAGCCGTAGGCAAGACATACATCGAAGTCGGCATGATCCTTGGTATTGATGAGCGCACCGTCAAGTTTCATCTTGTCAATGCCATGCGCAAACTGAATGCTGCCAACAAAGCTGAAGCCGCGGTTAAAGCATCCTTGTTGGGAATGTTGTTCTAGCAATTTGTCTTCGGCCTTTCTCGCTGTTCTGTCGGCTGTGTAAATAGCCCGTGCGCTTCGCTTAGGTATCCGCTACAGTTTTGGCAGGTCACATGCAAGTGACCGCGTCGCTCGGACGGTTCCGGGCGCTTACGTTTACTGAGGATCACATGGTTGACTCTACTACCATGCGCCGTTTTGCGCGCATTGATCGCCTTCCGCCCTATGTTTTCAATATCACAGCCGAACTCAAACTGGCGGCTCGCCGTCGTGGCGAAGACATTATCGACCTGAGTATGGGTAATCCCGACGGTGCCACACCGGCACATATCGTCGAGAAGTTGTGCCAAGTTGCCCGGCGCGACGATACCCATGGTTATTCCAGCTCTAAAGGCATTCCACGCCTGCGCCGGGCTATTTCCCGTTGGTACAAGGAGCGTTACGAGGTCGATATCGACCCTGAGTCGGAAGCCATCGTCACTATCGGCTCCAAAGAAGGATTAGCTCACCTGATGCTGGCCACATTGGACGCCGGCGATACCGTTCTAGTACCAAACCCCAGTTACCCGATTCACATCTATGGCGCCGTGATTGCTGGGGCACAGGTGCGCTCGGTGCCGTTGGTGCCGGGCATGGACTTTTTTGCCGAACTCGAGCGGGCGATACGGGAAAGCATTCCCAAACCAAAGATGATGATCTTGGGCTTTCCTTCCAATCCCACCGCGCAGTGCGTAGAGCTTGAATTCTTCGAGCGGGTAATAGCACTGGCCAAGCGTTACAACGTTCTGGTCGTGCATGACCTAGCCTATGCAGACATCGTATTCGACGGTTGGAAAGCACCCTCGATCATGCAAGTGCCGGGCGCCAAGGATATTGCCGTCGAGTTCTTCACACTGTCTAAAAGCTACAACATGGCGGGATGGCGCATCGGCTTTATGGTCGGTAACCCTGAGTTGGTCAGTGCGTTGGCGCGTATCAAGAGCTATCACGACTACGGCACCTTTACGCCATTGCAGGTTGCTGCCATTGCCGCACTGGAAGGTGAACAGCAATGCGTTCGCGATATCGCCATGCAGTATCAGCAGCGCCGTGATGTCTTGGTAAAAGGTTTGCACGAGGCGGGGTGGATGGTTGAGAACCCCAAGGCCTCGATGTATGTCTGGGCCAAGATTCCCGACGCTTATGCACACCTGGGCTCATTGGAGTTTGCCAAGAAGTTGCTGGCCGACGCGAAAGTGTCGGTCTCGCCAGGCGTGGGCTTTGGCGACTATGGCGATGATCACGTACGGTTTGCCCTGATCGAAAACCAGGACCGTATCCGTCAGGCTGTGCGTGGCATCAAGACCATGTTTCGTAATGATGGCCTGTTGCCTAAGCCGCCTCATCGACCGAAAGCAACAATTGAGTAAACTGTCTGTGGCCGGGTCCTTACCCGGTCACTTTAAAATGATCAGCATGAAGCATGTGCCAGTACCTCTTCAGGTGCTGGAAAGTGTATAGGCATTGGTAGCATACCGATTTTTAATCATTAGCTGACGTGATAATCGTGTCTCTCAATCGGCCATAATCTTGGCTGTTCACAGTTGGGCAAGTGGACGTTTATCGGCTTGTTCAGCTCTTCGGCGGTGCGGATATAGGCATACGGTAAGGCGTCATGTATATATTTTGTGACGTCTATCGCATTTTGGTGTTGCGGCTTTATTAGCCTATCTACCCAAGCTAGGCCTGGTATCAGTTCCCGGCTTTGGTTGTAGTCGTCTTGTTGCCCGTAAGCTATTTCTAGTATCTCCTCGAGTTCACGTTCCATGCCTCTCTTAACTGCTAAATACAAAGCCTTGGATGCTACTCAAACACCAATGCCGATGCATTCCATGAAGACTGCTGCCATGAAAACCGCACCTCTTCCCGAGAATGAACAGGAGCGTTTGGATAGGCTGCACTCGCTTGGGTTGCTCGATACGCAGCAAGAGGAGCGGTTTGACCGATTCGTGCGCTTGGCAATGGCTTTATGTGATGTGCCTATCGCTGCCGTTTCGCTGGTTGACGCTAACCGGCAATGGTTTAAAGGGTGTACGGGGTTGGGCGTAAGCGAAACCTCCCGGGATATTTCTTTCTGTGGGCATGCCATTTTGGAAAAACGCGTCCTTTATATTCCTGACGCTAAGGCTGATCCCCGCTTTGCAGATAATCTCTTGGTAACCGGCGAGCCCTTTATTCGATTCTATGCTGGTTGTCCGATTTTTACGCCTGATGATAAGGCGATCGGTACGTTATGTATTATCGACAAACGCCCTCGAGCCTTGAGTGCTGATCAGTTGCTACGCTTTCGTGATCTGGCTGATTGTCTGCAGCGAGAAATCGTTCTGCAGATGCTTATGCAGGACATCAAGCGACTGACTTCTAGTTCGGCATTAACGTTTCTGAGCGGGGCGCTAACAAGCCAGCCATAAAGGGCAGGGAGCTGCATGACAGTACGTTTTTGTAAGCACATACGCCCTTGCCGGTATTGAATGCTACTTAGAAAAACCCTGTCGGGCAATTTCCTGTTCAAGAGCAGCCTCAAGTCTCGCACGGTTTTCAATCCACCAGCCTGCATCGTCGATCAGCTTGGCGATAATTATGTGGTCATAAAAGGTCTGAAGCTGTGGAGCAGGCTCGCTTGGAGACTGAGCATTCTGTTCTTCGTAGCGACTAAGCTGCTTTTGCTTTGTCCAAAGGTAATTCCAGCGAAGGCTGTTGGCCAGGCTGACTTTGATAGCTGGCCCTTTGAGTTGGACAGCGCCTAGTGTGGCTTTCATGAGGGGGTTTGCGGGGCGAGGGCCCATCTGCTGACATATATCTTCAAAACGCTGAAGTGCTTGCCGAAGTACATGTCTTGCAGCCTCATATGTTTCCCAGGCGGCTTCGCCGCGGCGATAGTGAAAGTATTTTTCGTTCACGATGCTGGCAATATCGCGCACGGCCTTTTCTTGAACCGCTACAGTTTTGGCCATTTTTTCGCGAGAGGCATAGGTGAGAGGCACTGCAAGGTCTCTTTAATGCTGGAGTTACTACTGCAATAGGGTACTACTCTCCACGTACAGGCTCTAGAGGGGCTGGCTAGAGCGGGTCCAGCCTTTCGCTTGCTGATTATAAGTGGCTGTTATGGCCGAACAGCGATAACCGGAGCCAGCATATATGACCGAAACCCCTTATCATTACGGGGATGTCTTCTCTGGATGAATCAACCGCATGCTGTCTGCCGTCAAGCGTTACCTTGCTGGGGCGCTATCGAGTTACTTTCCACGAACGACTGAGTATTTGAAAGACCCAAACGAGGGCGGCTTGTCACATCCCAAGCCCAGCAGTAAGGCTGCTTCGGCCTTGACGAGCAAATTGAAAGCCGCGCTACTGCCGAAAAAAAGAGTTCAGCCAAAGCCCGGCCGTACGACAACAAAGAAGTCTGCCAGAAATGTAACTAAAGCCACTGCAAAATCCGGTGCGAAATCTAGTTCGAAAGCAGGAACCGCTTCTCGCCGCGGTAAATCGACCGCTGGCGCTAAAAAACCTGCCAAAGCGAGTGGTAAGCGCGATAAGCCTGCCGGGGTCGACACACCTCAGCACCAAGTTGTGCGCGATGTCCAGGTAGGAGAGGGGATTTACGACGCCACGCCTCTCATGATTGACGATACCGCTATCAAGGCGATGCGCAAGCAAGTAGCCGAGGCTGTGCGTGCTGGTGTGGTCAGCATGCCTTCGGACGAGCAATGGTCCATGATTCTATGCTCAAGCCCGGCCACTCGTATATTTGCCGGGGCTGGCTCAGGCAAGTCCACCACTCTGGTGTTGCGCGTGGTATTCATGTTGTGCCACATGAGGATCAAGCCCGAGCGCATTACCGTCATCTCGTTTACCAACGACTCTTGTGCACAGCTTCGTGATCAGTTGAGTCGGGTTCTGGCGTTTTGGTCCTATCCCTTTGAGGTGGACAAGGCGCAACGCTGTGTGCGCACCTTTCATGCGGCCATGGGCGTACTGGCAAAAGAGCTCTTGGGCAATCCATCTTGGTTCGAGCAGCTTGATGATCGTAAGTCTTTTGCACTCGAACTGGACAATCCCCTGGCTGCTGGCCGGCTGCGTCCTGCACAGCAGCGCTTGCTCAAACAGACATATCAAACGTGTTATGCCCAGGTTCCAGCGTTTCGCAGGCGTGTTCACAAGCTATTGGGCTTGCCCATGCCAGAAGCGGACGATCAAGAGCAATCATCTGCGGTCCAGGCACCGCTGGATGGGTTCAGATTAGCCGGTGAGTTTACTTCTGTACCCTTGTTCGAGGCCTTTTACACGCAAGCAGGATTTATCGAAAGTATTGGTATCCGGCTCGATCAGCTCGATGTAAAAACGATAGCCTGCTCTACCCGTGAGCGCATTTTTCTCGAGGCGCTGGTTCTATTCTGGAAAGCCTTTGAAAAGGACTTGCAGGGGCAAGGGCTCATGACCTTCAACAGGGCTTTTCAGGCGCTTACGGAGCGGCTTGCTGCTGAGCAGAGCAGTATTTCGACCGAAATACTTGTTCCGTATAGTCATTTGCTGATCGACGAATTCCAGGATATTTCCCCGCAGATTGTGCAATGGCTCCAGGCCCTGCATCGTTGCCTGGCAAAGCGGGGCGAGGCGGTTAGCCTTATGGCCATCGGCGATGACTGGCAGTCCATCTATGGCTGGCGCGGTAGCTCACCCGAGCTGTTCATGAATTTCGACAGGTATTTCCCTAGTAAAGGGCGCACCAAAAAAAGTGCTGTGCTCATGCTGGAAACGAATTATCGATCGGTCGAACCTATCCTGCGTGATGGCGAAGCGGTACTTTCCGGTGTTGCGTACAAGCAGGATAAAGTCAGTAAGGCTCATAAGCCTACCAAACCTGGCGATCATGGCGTCCAGGTCGTTTCTCCATTCGACGTTCACAAGCGCCTGCCTGATCTCATCAAGGAGATCGAAAACCAATGTGCTTATGCAGCCAGTTGCCAATCAAGGGAGCGTATTGCCGTGCTGGTACTGGCGCGGCGCAACGAGACCTTGAAGATCATCCAGGGACAGTTGCAAAAGTCACTTCCAGTCAAGTGCTACACCATTCATCGCGCGAAGGGTTTGCAGGCTGAGGTCGCTCTCATTGTTGATGACGGTATGATAGGTGAAGAGCATCCACTGCGTAACACGTTGTATGCCTATTCGGGATTCTTTCGGAACAGTTACAGCCAGGCTATGGCCGATGAGGGATTGCGGCTGGCTTATGTAGCTATTACCCGAGGGGTAAGCCGAGTGCTCTGGTATGCACGTAAACCCCACGAGTACATGCGTGTGCTACGTACTAGCGAAACGTAGTGCTAGTCGCTTCGTCCTGCATCCTTTTTCTTGAGTCCTTTTCCTTAACAAGCCTGCCAATACCGCTGTTTATAGCTGCTTTTATAACGGAAGCGGAAAATCTAATTTTTGTAGCGAATACGCTTTCAACAGGTGAGTAGGGTAGTAATACAACCTTAGCGTATATTCATAGGTCATTATGAGGAATAAGGGTTGTCTTACTAATGGCATGGCATTTTTATCTGGCAGGCTGTTCAGTCCTCATATAAATAATTTCTCCTAAAATAATCTTATAAATCATGAGTTTGATTGCATTTTTGACTACCACAAGGCCATCTTTGTTACAAAAAAAATACTGTATAGACGCTTGACAGAGATTTTGTTTAGAAAAATACTCCGTTCATGTTGTATGACGACGTACCGATAAAAGATAGAGAAAATAACAATATTCAAGGAATGCCTCCTTTCTATGAAAATTACTCAAGTCAGCGTCGATGTGTTCTCTTACCCGACTCGCCGCGCTGTAGATAGCGCCGGGCACTCGCATCCGGGAGATGAAATCCAAGCCCGGATGGCCTTGCTCAAAATCACCACTGAAGACGGATGCGAGGGCTATGCCTTTGGAGCCCCTGAGCTAATCCGTCCCTATATCATCGATAATTTTGTGCGCAAGGTTTTGATTGGCCAGAATGCATTGGATCGCGAACGTATCTGGCAGGGCCTTGCTCATTGGCAGCGGGGCAGTGCAGGCCAATTGACTGACCGGAGCCTGGCCATCGTAGAGCAAGCGCTTTGGGATTGGGCTGGACGCAAGGTTCAGTTACCTGTGTACAAACTGCTAGGAGGCTACCGTGACAAGGTGCTGGCCTATGGCTCAACCATGTGTGGTGATGATCTGCCGGATGGTTTGTCAACGCCTGATGAGTATGGCCGTTTCGCCGAAAAATTGGTTGCTCGCGGCTATAAGGGAATCAAGCTGCACACATGGATGCCACCCATTTCCTTTGCACCTGATGCCAAAATGGATGTAAAGGCCTGTGCGGCTGTACGGGAGGCCGTAGGTCCAGACATCGCGCTCATGCTGGACGGTTACCACTGGTACAACCGTACAGATGCCCTTTATATCGGCCAGGAAATTCAAAAGCTTGGTTTTGCCTGGTTTGAAGAACCCATGATGGAGGAGTCGGCTGAGTCCTATGCTTGGCTGGCTGAAAATCTCACTATCCCAGTGCTGGGGCCAGAAAGCCTGGGCGGTAAATTCCATAGCCGTGCCGCTTGGGTTAGCAGTAAGTCATGCGACATTCTGCGGGCCGGCGTAATGGGGGTTGGGGGAATCGGGCCATGCATGAAAGTGGCGCACCTGGCTGAATCTTTTGGCATGGATTGCGAAATCCATGGCAATGGCGCCCCTAATCTGGCTGTAGTCGGTGCTATCAAGAACTGCACATGGTACGAACGCGGTTTGCTGCACCCCTTCCTGGAATATGACGATGTACCAGCCTATCTCAATAGCATTGTCGATCCGATGGACAAGGAAGGGTATGTCCATTTGCCACAGCGCCCAGGGTTGGGTGAAGACATCAACTTTGCCTACATCGAAGCCAACACTGTTAACCGTTACTAACCAGTAGTACTTGAGTGTACTACAGAGCGTGTTTGACAGAACAAGAGAGGACCGACTTATGACTGCCTATTTGCATTATGAAGTGCAAAAAGACTCTGCCTGGTTTGTCGCATCCTTTCGGTATTCAAACTATATCTGCGCGTTCTCTGTTTAAAGATATAGCTATGGCAAGGCGCGAGAGGTTTGTTAATGGCAGAATAGTTACGAAGGAATGTATTTTAATACGATGTTGTGCCGTGTAAACATATAAGTCTATCTCACATACAAGAATAAGATCATGAAGACAATAATAAAGACTATCGCTGTTGCATCATCTTTGAGTGTGGCTGTTCTGGCGGGCAATACCCAGGCAGCTGATTATGGTTATATAAACTATCGTCATCAATATATTGATGACGCCCAACTCCACTCGGATCGTGTCTTGTTAGGCATACGGCTGGAGAACGGTCTTGGATTCGAGGGTGAGCTGAAATACAAGACCGGGGGAAGCCGCAAGAACGTCGCATTTGATAATACTGTAGGCGATGGTCACGAGTTCACAGCAGATTACCGTTATTCGTTAAGCCCACAGTGGACCATTGCGCCCTTTATAGGGCTGGTTGCGGTTGAAAATGCTACGACCTACAGAGCCGGAACCCGTCTGGGCTACAAGATCAATAACCAGTTCACCGTATCCGGGCGCTATCGCTATGAGTACCGCAAACTAGACCGCGATCAGATCGATCCTGACGTGGCGGACCGCGCCAAGCAAGATCAGCATGTTCATCGTTTCGATACTTGGTTGGGTTATACCCCAGGCGGGGCCTGGTCTTATGAATACAATTATGTGTTCTTCAAGGCCGATTATACGCGCTATAACGGAAAGAAAACCGATTACGAGCAGAACCTCGCCTTCAAATACAAGTGGGATAAGCGCTGGCAGCCTTATTTCGAAGTGGGTGACATAAAAGTCAACGCAACTGAAAGTGATCGTCAGATGCGGTTCCGTGTAGGCGTGCACTACAGTTTTTAATCTTATTCATTATTTAGTTTGTCGCTCTGCCGCGTTGTAAGGCTGCGAATGACTAACTTTATATTCAGGCGCTGCGGGTAAGTGGCGCTTGAGTTATCAAGTTGTTCGCTTTCATTATTAATTTAAAAGTTAATTGAACATTATTTCGAAATAATGAAGTCATGTTCTCTTTTATTCGGTGAATAACATGAGAATAAATAATGATAAGAAGCTTCTTATGCTCCATAGCGTACTACCGCCTCTGGTCAAGATGACCATGAAGAATTCGGCTGGATCAGCTCAGGTGTCAAACGGGCCCCTCTCGGAGCTGTTGATTACTTCCGGCCCCTTATGCGGCGACTCGCGTTCTTTCCATCGAGCGTAAGGCAATTCGCACCGGGTTATCCGGCATCTCCTCTGATTCGCTCCTTGGGCCGTAACGCCCTTAAATGTGAGAGAACGCTATGAACATAGATATGTGGGTGGTCGCAGGTTATTTTCTGCTTATGGTCATCATCAGTGTCGCTTTCAAGAAAATGGCCAATAAATCGGCAAGCGACTATTTTCGTGGCGGCGGCCGTATGCTGTGGTGGATGGTAGGCGCAACCGCCTTCATGACCCAGTTTTCAGCGTGGACGTTTACAGGCGCTGCCGGTAAGGCTTTCAATGATGGGCTAGCTGTCACCTTCGTATTTCTTGGCAATATCTTTGCTTACGCTATTTCCTACTGGTGGTTCAGTCATCGCTTCCGGCAGATGCGGGTAGACACGCCCACGGAAGGTATCAAGCTGCGTTTTGGCAAGACCAATGAGCAATTCTTTACTTGGGCTATCATTCCGCTGAGTATCCTGAACGGCGGTGTCTGGCTTAATGGTCTGGCTATCTTCGTAGGTGCTGTGTTTGGGTACGACATGAGTACGACCATTTGGATCACCGGCATTTCAGTGCTGTTGATTTCCCTGTTGAGCGGGGCATGGGGTGTCGTTGCCAGCGATTTCGTCCAGACACTTGTTGTCGCAGTTATTTCTGTAGCCAGTGCTATCGTTGCGCTAGTAGCTGTAGGCGGGCCTTCCGAAATTGTCGCACGGTTCCCGACCAATTTCGTGATGGGGCCGGACATGAACTACGGCCTTTTGCTCGTTGGTTCTTTCCTGTTCTTCCTGGTCAAACAGCTGCAAAGCATCAACAACATGCAGGACTCTTATCGCTTCCTGAATGCGAAGGACTCTAATAACGCACGTAAGGCTTCCTTATTCGCCTTGGCGCTGATGATAGGCGGTACCCTGATTTGGTTCATTCCCCCTTGGGCAACAGCCATTCTATATCCGGACGCGCCGTTGGCTCACGCCGAATTGGGCAACAAGGCCAGTGATGCGGTCTACCTGGTCTTTGCCGAACGCCTGATGCCGGTCGGTACTATCGGGCTGCTGGTTGCCGGGCTCTTTGCAGCGACTATGTCATCCATGGACTCGGCACTGTGCCGAAATGCAGGCATTTTCGTCCGTAGCTTTTGGTCGCCGATTATTTGCCGTAACAAGCCGGTTAGTGAGCAAAAACTGCTGCGTGTGAGCCAGGTTGCTACAGTGGTCAACGGTATCCTGGTGATTTTTATTGCTCAGCTTTTCGCCCAACTTAAAGGGCTAAGCCTGTTCGAATTGATGATGCGAGTGGCCACCTTGCTTCAGTCGCCCATTCTGGTGCCGTTGTTCTTTGGCATGTTCATCCGCAAAACGCCCAAGTGGGCAGCCTGGGGTACTGTTGCCTTCGGTATGTTCGTTTCCTGGCTGATCATGAACGTCTTTACGGCGCAGTGGTTTGCCGGTTTGTTTGGGGTAACACTGACTGCCCGTGAGCTTTCCGAGCTGACGACCACGATTACCGTAGCGGCGCATCTGGTGCTGACAGGGGGCTTCTTCTGCGCGACTTGCCTCTTCTATAAGGAAGAGGCCTTTACGCCAGAAGAGCGTCAGCAGACGCAAAAATTCTTCACGGATATCGAGACGCCGGTGGTGGCAGAGAGCGATCAGGATGTCTATGACCGTTTGCAGCGCAATAAGCTAGGGCAGATTACCCTGATGATGGGTGCGGGCCTGATGCTAATGGTGCTGGTGCCAAATCCGCTTTGGGGGCGGCTCCTGTTCGCAGCCTGCGCAGCCTCGATCCTGCTGTTCGGGTATTTCCTCAAACGTAGTGCTGGCGTAGAGGGGAGCATCGCTGCCGTACAACCGCCATTGGCTGAGCGAGTTTCCTGAAACCTATATGTGTTGTGCTACCGGCGCCCATGAGGGTGCCGGTTTGCCTTGTCAGGCAATAAGGTCAGCTAATTTCTCAGTCATGTCGTTATCAAGGCTCTTGCAATGACCTCTCTCGATTTGGCGGTAGTAGGGGTATACCTGCTGTTTATAGTAGGCGCCGCCTGGTGCTTTCGCCGCTTCGCGAGCAATAGCAGTCACTATATTAATGGCGGCGGATCGATGCAGTGGTGGATGGCCGGTGCCACTGCCTTTATGACACAGTTCAGTGCTTGGACGTTTACCGGCGCCGCCGGCAAAGCATTTACGGATGGTTTTCCGGTACTGGCGCTGTTTTGGGGTAATGCCCTGGGCTTCTTTGTTGCCTGCCGGTTTTTTGCGGCGCGCTACCGCAAGCTGCGGGTCGAGACCTCAATGCAAGTGCTTGCCTTGCGGTTTGGCAAGCCCACCGAACAACTTTTCACATGGCTGCAGTTTCCGCTTTCCACCTTGACTGCGGCCGTCTGGCTCAATGGCCTAGCGTATATCATTTCGTCTATGACAGGCTTCGGCATTGTCCCAACCCTGCTTCTAACAGGGCTGGTGATCACTTTCGTTTCGGCCAGTGGTGGTGCCTGGACGGTTAGTGCCACGAATGTTATTCAGTTGGTGTTGATTCTGGCTATTACCCTGGTAACCGGTGGTTACGCCTTGTATCAGGGCGGGGGGGCTAGTGAAATTATTGACCAGTTTCCTGTCGACTTCTGGCAGGGGCGTGACATGCATATCCTGCACATCCTGATGTTATGGATAGCGATGATTTTGATGCAGCAGGTGCTGTCCACAAATAATGCCATCACCTGTTACCGCTTTCTCGTAACGCGTAACGAGCGGGAAGCTCAAAAGGCAGCCTTTCTGGCAGGCGTGTTGTTCGTAATAGGCCCAGTCATGTGGTTCATTCCGCCTTGGGTCGCAGCCATACAAGGGGCGGATCTCGCTGCTCACTATCCTCAGCTGGGTACACAGGCCAACAATGCGGCTTATCTCTTTTTTGTCGAGAAGGCTATGCCGACCGGCACCCTGGGGCTCACCCTGGCCGCTATGGTGGCAGCGACAATTGCACCCATGAGCACTGCCTTGAATCGCAATGCCGGTATTTTTATTCGTAACGTCTATCAACGGCCGGAACATGAAGAACCGCACCTGATGAAGGTTGGCCGCTGGGTAACCTTGTTCAATGGCGCTCTGGCTACATTAGTAGCTTGGTGGATGGCGGAGCAAGAGGGCATCGGTTTCTTCGATCTGGTCATGATGATCAGCTCCATGTTGCTGTTGCCGTTATCTATCCCGGCCATGCTGGCTGTTGTGGTGCGTCGTGCACCCGACTGGGCAGGATGGAGCACGGTCATGGTAGGTGGTTTGGTTTCTCTAGCGATGTACCTTGGCTTTAATCCCACCGTACTGCCCATTTGGCTTGGAGGGGAAACATTGACCGCACGTGAGGCTGGCGATCTCAAGTTCGCGATGACGGTATTAGCCCACATCTTGATCACGGGAGGTTATTTCCTAATGACCCGGTTCTGGTACAGCCCCAGTGCCAGCATCTCCAGGCAACGCCAGGTTCGGGAGTTCTTTGGCAATATGTGCCGCCCTTTGAAGCCAGACGAAATAGCCCGGGTCGATACAAGCCAGGCTCGGAGACTGGGAACGCTGTTGCTAGCCTTGGGCGCGTTGTTATTGCCCTTGCTCGGGTTGGCTAAGGCGCCTTGGGGGCTGGGATTACATGCAGCCATTGCGGCAACGGTAACCGTAGCGGGCTTGGCTTTACGCTTTTTGGCTGGCAAGCATGAGCGGCCAGATAGGTAGTACAAAATACTTTTTCAGGCCTTGCACCGCTGATGGTCATCTACGTGAACGTTTAGCGAGTGCCAATAAACGAGGTGTGATTCATGGCGAAAGGCTCAATCGTACAACTCGATTTCCATCATTTTCGTGATCCGAATACCGGTGCGTCTGTTACTCGACTGACACCGCCTGAAGTGCTGTGTCATCGGAACTACTTTTATCAGAAGTGTTTTACCAGTGATGGAAACACGTTGTTGTTTGCGGCTGAATTCGACCGGCACCGCAACTATTACTTGCTCGACCTTGAGACGCAACAGGCTGTTCAGTTGACCGAGGGGGCGGGTGATAACACCTTTGGCGGTTTTTTATCTCATGATGATCGTTATCTTTACTACGTCAAGAATGAGCGTTACTTACAGCAGGTGGATCTGCACAGCTTGAGCGAGCGTATGGTGTATCAAGTGCCTGACGGCTGGGTCGGCTACGGAACCTGGGTAGCTAACAGCGCGTGTACGCGTCTGGTTGGTATTGAGATCGACCGAAAAGACTGGACGCCCCTGACGGACTGGGAAGTCTTTCGAACCTTCTTTACGCGTAACCCACATTGCCGGCTGATTCAGGTCGATCTTGATACCGGTGAGTCAAATGTCATTCATGAAGACTATGTATGGCTGGGGCATCCCATCTATCGTCCCTTCCATGACGAGACGGTCGCCTTCTGCCATGAGGGACCGCATGATCTGGTTGATACGCGCATGTGGCTGGTGAACGAGGATGGTTCCAATGTCCGCAAGGTCAAGGAGCCTGCTCCTGGTGAGAGTTGTACCCATGAATTTTGGGTGCCTGACGGTTCAGCCATGGTGTATGTCATCTACCCAAGGGGGCAACAGGCGCGGCAGATCTGGCGTTTCGATGCTAACAGCGAAACCAATGAGCGGCTGATGGATATGCCAGCGTGCTCTCATCTCATGAGCAACGAAAACGGCACCTTGTTGGTAGGCGATGGCGCGGGCACGCCTGTGGATGTGGACGATACCCAAGGATACGAAATCGAAAACGATCCATGGCTCTACGTGTTCGATGTAAGCGCACGCAAATACGCACGGCTGGCCGTGCATAACAGTACATGGCGCGTGCTGAACGGAGACCGGCAGGTAACACACCCGCATCCGTCATTCACGCCGGATAATCGAAAGGTGTTGTTCAGCTCGGATTTCGAGGGTCAGCCTGCTGTTTACCTGGCGACTCTGCCTGATACGCTCTTTGCCTGATCAGGATCTGTTAGCTACTGATAGAGCGTGTGACGTGCTTCATGAGCGCGATACAGGCGTTCACGGCTGTTGCTAAGGTGGAGGTACATCGCGGCGCGAGCTGAGTCAGGGCTCTGCATCTCGATGGCACTGAATATTTTATCGTGCTCTCTATGAACAAGATCCAGGTAGGCCAGGCGGTCCTTGGTAGAGACATAGGCTGAGTTCAGCCGTGTACGGGGAATCAGTTTAGTCCCCAAGTGCTTCATGATATCGAACAGGTATGCATTACCCGAAGCCTTGGCGATCTTCAGATGAAACTGAAAATCGGCATGCACGGCAATACCTGATTTGCTCGAGCCGCTGTCCTTCATTGCGAGCAGGGCTGCTTCGATATCATTGAGTTCTTCTGCGCTGCGATTGAGGGCGGCCAACCCGGCGGCGGCTACCTCCAGGCTCATGCGTAGTTCCAGAAGATTGAGTACATCCTGCAAGGTCGTGATGGTTTCCGGACCTAGCTGCAATGTCTGTGGTGGAGGCATATCCACGATGAAAGTGCCAACGCTTCGGCGTGTCTCCACAAGTCCTGCCGCCTGTAGACGAAGAATGGCCTCGCGGACCACGCTACGGCTGAAGCCCTCGCTGTTGGCAAGCTCAACCTCCGAGGGCAACTTCTCTCCCCGTGCAAAAACGCCGTCGCGAATATACTGGGACAAGCGGGTGACCAGTTCTTCAGCAAGGCGTTTGGGCTTTGGAGAGGATCGCTCAATCATATTCGGCTCGTCTATCCTTTGGCTCGGCATGTCCGCCTCTGCTGCAAGCATACACATTTCGCTTATCAGTCTCAGGGAGAACGCTATAAAAGCTGATTGTAAGGGGTATAGGCTCGTTATTCGGTATCAGCTTTCCTGAGGTCGCAAAAAACAGTCAGCGTAGCGTCTTACCTTGAAATACAAAGCCATAGGCACGCGGCAACATTCAGGTGAGCAGCGGTCAACAGAGTACAGGGATCCCTCTATTTGTGCAGTCGTCCGCATACTCAGTGAGAAACAGCCAAGGCGTTATAAAACATTTCTCGCATAATCACGTCTCAAATAGACGCAGGTGCGTCAGATCGATTCTATAACGAATAAAGTTATCGCTGCCCTGGCGCGCGGGCACGCGAGGCGTGCGCAATATGGAATGACGACTCGATGGCAGATTATCCGGACGATTCAAGCTTGGTTGACGCCGAGTCCGAACGCATAGCACTTTTAAACACCTTGGAGATGCTCAATACCGATGCTGAGCCGGTCTTCGACCGTATTACTCAGCTTGCTGCCGATATCTTCGAAACACCTATAGCTTCAGTCACGCTGCTCGACGGAGACCGTGCTTGGTTCAAGTCGTGTGTGGGCATTTCATTTGACGAAGCGCCGCGGGAACACTCCTTTTGCGCCTATTCGATACAGCAGCATGATCCTCTCATCGTGCCGGACATGATGAAGGATGCGCGTTTCATGCAAAATCCTTATGTCCTTGGGCCACCGCATATTCGTTTCTATGCCGGGGCTCCCGTCGAGTCCCTTGAGGGCCATGCTCTGGGCGCTCTGTGTGTCATCGATACTCAGCCAAGACAGTTCAGCTCCAGACAGGCGCGTATTCTAAAATCACTGGCTGGCATGGTTTCGCGTGAAATTCAAATGCGTGAAGCTACCACCCTGTCTCGCAGGCAACTGCTTCGCTCCAGTGAGCAGATCGCGGCCAGCGAGGCGCGCTTTCGTACCATGTTCAAGCGGGCTAGCGTAGGTATCGCTCTGGTCTCTCCAGAAGGGCGTTGGTTCAACGTCAATGATTCACTATGTGCCATTGTGGGATATAGCCAGGAGGAGATGGCGCAGCTGACCTACCGAGATATTACGCTTGAGGATGATCTCGATACTGCCGTAAAGCTCGTCGATCAATTGACGCATGGCGATATTGACCAGTATCAGTTGGAAAAGCGTTATCGGCGAAAAGACGGTTCGACTGTTTGGGTCAACTTGCTGGTGACCAAGCAACTGGATACCAAGGGGAACCTGGAATACTACGTCTGTATCGTCCAGGATATTCAGGCGCGCAAGGAAGCTGAAGATCTGCTGATCGCGTTACAAAGCGATTTGGAAAAGCAGGTTCAGGATCGAACCCAGGATCTTCAGTACGCTAATGAAACATTGTCCTATCTGATTGAGCAGCAGGCACAATCCGCCCAGGATCTGCTCATGCGGGAAGTCGAACTCAGCGCCATCCTGGAAAATACCAACGATGCCTACCTCAGCACGGATGACACTGGCGTTATCACAGCATGGAACCGTAAGGCTGAAGAGACCTTTCGCTGGAAGCGGGAGGAGGCCATAGGTCGCCGCATGGATCAGCTCATCATTCCGCCGGCTATTCGAGAAACGCACCGAGAAGGCCTGAAAAGTTTTCTGAGCTCCGGTGATGGTGAAGTATTAGGCAAGGTGCTCGAATTACCGGTCGTCCGTAAGGATGGCATGCTGATTCCCGTTGAGATGCGCATAACCGCAGTCGATATTGAAAATCGTCGCATCTTTAGCGCCTTTTTACAGGACATTACGCAACGCAAACTCGAAGAGGAACGGCGCGAGCGTGACGCACAAGAGGACGCTTTGACAGGGCTGTCGAATCGCCGGGCCATGTATGCTTTTCTGCAAAACAAGCTAAAGGCCGACTTGTCATCTGCCAATCCGCTTCAATTACTGTATCTGGATCTCGACCGCTTCAAGCCCGTTAATGACACTCTTGGGCATGCGGCCGGCGATCAGGTATTAATGGAAGTCGCGTATCGCCTGAAAAAATGTCTGCGTGACGATGACCTTGTTTCCCGAATAGGGGGCGATGAGTTCGTCATCATTGCGAACGGCCTTACCACGCGTGTAGCAACCGAGGGGCTGTGTCGGCGTTTGCTAGAGCAAATCGCTACGCCCATTCTTATCGGCGAGCATGAGGCCGCGATTGGGTGCAGCATCGGAATCGTTACGGCTCCGCAGGATAGCCGCCGGGCCGATGAGTTGCTGAGGTTTGCCGATATTGCATTGTATGAAGCCAAAGCCGCGGGCCGTAATACATGGCAGTTCTATACTGAGCAGATGAGTACGCGTCTATTGATTCGACGTCAGATCGAAACCGATCTGAAGAAGGCTTTGCGGCGTAACGAAATGCGGCTCGAATTTCAACCGCGTTATGATGTGAAGTCGGGGACTATCGCTGGCGCAGAGGCCCTGGTCCGCTGGCAGCACCCGGTCCGGGGCTACCTAAGCCCAGATCATTTTATTTCCATTGCCGAAGAGACCGGGCTGATCGTGCCGCTCAGTGATTGGGTGTTACGGCAGGCCTGTATCGAGGCAGGAAAATGGGAAAAAGCCTTATTCGTTTCAGTGAACTTGTCACCTGTCGAATTCAAGCGAAGCGATCTTGTGGCCCGGATACGCAAGCATCTGGAAGAAACCGGGCTGGCGCCCGGCAGGCTGGAACTTGAAATCACCGAGGGCGTAATGCTGGACAACGCCAACGATGCGCTGGCAACCATGCGCCAGCTCAAGGCCTTGGGTGTCCGAATTTCCATGGACGATTTTGGTACGGGATATTCGTCCCTGAGTTATGTACATACCTATCCTTTCGATGGCATCAAGATCGACCGTAGCTTTATTTCGAGTCTGGATGATTCCTCGAGTGGAGAGGCGATCATCGAGGCCATTGTCGGGCTCGGACGCGCCTTGTCCTTAACCGTTACAGCTGAAGGCGTTGAGACCGAGCGGCAGCTTGATCTTTTAGCCCGTCTCAAATGCAACCAGGCGCAAGGGTTTTATTTAGGGCGTCCGGTTCAGATGAAGGCGTCTGGGTTTTTCTGATCCTGTATGCCCAAGTCGGATAAGCTAAAGATCTTGTATTAGCGATCTTGCAATATTTTGAAAAAATTTGTGCAGGGAAGGGAATCTTTATAAGCGAAGCCGGTCGGAGGCTTGATTTCACGTTGTAAACAGGCTGGATACAAGGACGAATCTAATGAACCGACCTCCTGTACAGACATCATCTTTTTCACAGAGCATGACGCCAGCGGTTACCGCAAGCGAAGGACTGGAAGGCGCTCTTACTCTTGGTCAATCCCTTGCCCGCATCGCAATGGCTTTCCCCGAACGTGAAGCGTTTGTCTCTACTCGCTTTGCTCCGTTTACCTACGGTGAGCTCCAGCGACAGATTGAGCGCACCCGTATTCAACTTCGTGAGGCAGGCCTGGGTTCTCAGGCGCGTATTGGCATTATCGTGCCAGAGACCGCACAGGCCGCTTTAGCCATCATTGCTGTCGCCTGTTCCGCTATTGCCGTTCCGCTCGATCCGCGTCTGACAGCGACGGAATTCGATCAATTGCTTGGCATGCTTGGGTTGGACGCATTACTGCTCATGCAGGATGAAGCGGGCTCAAGTTATCCTCCTGCCGAGCACTGCGGTGTGGCGCTCATCAAGGCGGTCGCGGAAGAAGAGGGTATGCTCGGGTTTAACCTCGCCGCGTCCCAGGTGAGCGCAGCATCGCTCGATGAAGAGCCAGAGCCCGAGGCGCCTGCATTTATTCTGCGAAGCTCCGGCACTACGGCATTGCCCAAGCTAATTCCGTTCAGCCACCAGAACCTGTTGGCAGCCGCTGAGCGATGGAAAGCCTGGTTTCAGCTTGCACCGGATAATCGCTGCTTGTGCGTATCGGCGCCTTATTATTCCCATGGACTGAAAGTCACTATTCTCGCCCCGCTTCTGGCAGGCGGAAGCGTAGCCTTTCCACTTAGCGCGGCTACTGTTGATGTACAGGAATGGTTTGAGGATTTGCAGCCGACCTGGTATTCGGCGGGTCCGGCTATTCATCAGGCTATTGTGGATATTGCCAGGAGTAGATCGGGAACCTTCCGTCATCAGCTGTGTTTTGCTTCGTCCGGCGGGGCTCCGCTCTCTGCGGAGGTCAAGCAAGACCTGCAAGACGTGCTTGGGATTCCAATCCTGGAACACTATGGGTCCAGCGAGGCAGCCCAAATTGCTGCCAATACTCCTTTTCCAGGCGAAAGCAAGGCCGGTACGGTGGGACGGCCCTGGCCAGGTAGCGTGCTGATCGTAGACGAAAGCGGTGCTCCTCTGGCTTCCGGTCAGCGCGGTGAAATCCTGATTAGCGGTCCCACTTTAATGAGCGGCTACCTGGGGGATACAAGTCTGAACGAGGCGGCCTTTACCAACGGCTGGTTTCGCTCCGGTGATATCGGAAGTCTTGATGAGGAAGGCTTTCTGACCCTCCATGGTCGTTTGCGTGAAGTCATCAACCGAGGCGGCGAAAAAGTCAGTCTACAGGAGGTTGACGAAGCACTAATGCGTCATCCAGCTGTGCTGGAGGCGGCGGCTTTCTCGATGCCTCATCCACGCCTTGGGCAGGATGTTGCCGCTGCGGTGGTTGTGCGTCCTGAAGCTACTGTCAATGCTGCCGCCCTGCGCGAGTTCCTGCGAAATGAGCTGGTGTACTTCAAAATACCCAGACGTATTCTGATTGTGGATCAGCTGCCGAGAGGGCTCACAGGAAAGATTCAACGACAGCGACTGACTGAAGCGCTTATTGCAACGAAAGAACAGGAAGCGGACGCATGTGCAGGAGAGGATGCGCCTCTCTCATCGTTGGAAAGTAGCGTTCTGGCCATCTGGCAGCGGTTATTGAAAACCCAGGCCGTTACGGTTGAAGATAATTTCTTCGACAAAGGCGGGGACTCGTTGCTGGCGACCGAGATGTTGGTCGAAATCGAGCAGCTTTTGGGGCGTGTAGTCCCAGAGGCTATTTTGGCTGAAACTGATACGCTCAAGGAGCTAGTGGTACGGCTTGAGAACCTAGCTACCCATTTCGACCCAGTTATTGAATTCAATTCAGCACCTGATCGCACGCCGCTGTTCTGGTTTCATGGCGACTTCGCTCAGGGGGGCTACTATATTCGGCGTATGGCGAAGCTGCTTGGGCCGCAGCAACCTATTACAGCTATCGCCCCTCATGGCCTGGGCAATGAGCCTATTCCAGACTCGGTCGAGAACATGGCACGTGAACGGTTGCCGTACATTCTTGAGCGACAGGCGACAGGGCCTTACCGACTGGGCGGTTATTGCAATGGGGCGCTGGTGGCCTTTGAAGCGGCGCGTTTGTTGATCGAGGCCGGACATTCGGTCGAAATCGTAACGTTGATCGATCCGCCCACGGCCAATGTGCGTCCATGGTCTCGGCTTATTTTGAAAACGCTTGGGTACATTCTCCCTGATCGCCAACTCGCTCAGGTATACGTAGGGCTAAGCCGGTTTGGTGAGACGTCTAAATGGCCTTACCCAAAGCGAATTGGCCATGTGTTAGCAAAACTTTATGAAAACGGGATGGAGAGGCTGGCCCAAGTTCGAGGTGGTCAATCGACCAAGACCTCAGAAAAGGATTGGGAGATTCATCAGCGTTTTCTTCAGTATTCAAACGTTATGGCGCGCTATCTGCCAACTCGGCTGGCGGCTCCGGTCGTCTATTTTTCTGCCGATTACACCAGCCGTGCCTGGCGGCAAATGGGGGTAAGCTTTGAGAGCTTTGATGTGCAGGGCGGCCATCACCGCTGCATAAAGGATTATACGGCTTCGATCACCACGCCGCTAAGCGCCTTACTCGAACGCACGACGACCGAAACGTCAACGTCCAGTGCGTTGCTGCAGGGTGTGAGGCGTTCCGACCTGGACGGCGTTGCTGATTGAGTTGTAGTCGTCAGGTCTTTAAAGGGCTTCTAGCTAAAGGTAGTAGTGCGTAAGTTGCTGCCTGGCTAAGCGCGTGTCGGGTATGATCCGACACGCGGCAGCTCATTCGGGCCTCGTTCCGCTCATGTCATATGTTCGGTCGAACGATAGACATGCCCGTTATCTAACGTGATTGTTTATGAAAATCGCTAGGTCATTACTTCTGTATTGGTAACGTCTTGGTAGTGCATATTCTGGTGTCTGGATAAAGATCATCCGGAGGTTGGCTCGCCGCCATCTGGCGATGTTTAGGCGGCGTGTCTATTCTCAAGTCTGCCCTGTTTTAGGCCTGCGGAGAGGGATGGGCATCGTATGCAGGTTGAACGCATTTCTTGGTTTCTGACCGGAGGGGCCAATGACAACGCTGATTAGTCGAGAACCCTGGTGGGCTTCGCCGCCATATCCAGGGCAGAACGAACTGGATCTAGAATGGGGTTACCTGGAGGTGTATGACTCCCTGGAGTTTCGCTTTGTTCATGTTCGTCCTACAGATGAGGAAATCATCAATCGAAAGGGCTGCCGAACCTATGTCGAGCCGTCTCCCTCTGCCTGATTCTGCCTTTACTCACCTAGCTTGCCACCAAAAAGCTTTTCCCAATCGTGCGCGTCTCATTACGGTTGAGCCGTATGTTCTTTCCTTTACAAGAGCTGTTTTCTAGATTCTTGGCGCAACCCAAACGCACTTCAAGCTCTTTTTAAGGATTGTCATCGTACCTTAATAGTGTCATTTTCCTTTGGCAAAAAATTTTGGTTTTCAATTTTAAAAAATAGCTTTTATTAAAATTATTATAATCAATAAGTTACTAGATTATTTTGATTTTTGATATTAAAAAGCCATTGTTGACAGGTGTCTGATTAATTATTTAACTGGTATGACGACATACCAATGAAGCGTGTTTCAGGATCTTTGATCAAAACAAAACGTTTCCTGCGAATGTCCTCCCATTTCAGGTCTTAACAAAAACAAAAAAGGACTGACCATGCCATTTCGAGCCGACTTTACGTCCTGGCTGCGGCATACCGCTCATACAGTCGCCTCTATATGCAGGCTGACCTATTCAGGTAGTGGCCTCTTACTGCTTAAGGCTGCTGATATCCGGCCTGTTTTTCCTTACCTATCCGTTAAGACAATAGTCGGTCGAAGTGCAGCTCACGCTAGTAAGACGTTTCTTTGCAGACACCCTCCGGTGAGCGGTGTCTCCTGTCTTTGCTCCCTACCACACTACCTTTCTCGACGAATACCGATATGGCCTGAATCGCTTCATGGCGCGTCTGGCTAAACACCGTATTCGAACGTGCACTCATCCTTAGCGGGCTGAAGCGTCGATTCAGCCTAATTCCAATGTCAAACAAAAGGATGTATGACCTATGCGGATAAAACACTCCGTTTTAACGGCCGCCCTGTTGCTGTCAAGTGCAGGTCTTGTACAGGGGGGCACGCTATTGAAAGGCGTAGCCATGGCCGACGAGCCCTTGGCGCATGCCAAGGTTACAGTGGTAGATAAGTGGGGCAATAAAAAGGTCGTCAAGACTGATGCCAAGGGAGGATGGCGTCTCGATGCCTCGAATCTGCAGCCCCCGTTGTTGCTATCGGCTATCGACCTGTCACCACGTGACGGCGTCGTTACTGAGAACTGCCTCTATAACGATCAGCCACGTACACGCTGTATGGCGTCGGTTGTCACTACGCTGAACAGGGGCGGTAATAACACCGTTAACATCACACCGCTTACGGATCGTATCGTTTCCGAGATTGCTCAACGGCTCGGTTATGTAGGCCCGCAGCAGTGGGTAGAGAGTGGAAACGCTGCGCAAATGAGCGAGGATTTGCTTACGGAGCCACTAGCCGCCATGCGTGCCGGGTTCAAGCAGGCGCTAACTCAGGCCGGAGTTGCTAATGTACAACGCTACAACCCTATGACTTCGCCCCTAAAAGCGGACGGGAAAGGTGTGGCGGCGGTATTAAAGGTTATTAACCATAATCGGGGGTATCACAACGATACGGGAGAAGCGAGCGGTACGGTCCTGACCGACATCCGGTTTCGTCCTATCGTAGGGTTTAGCGACAGTGGCGCTGCCAGCTACAACAGCCCTTATGAGCCTTTCGATTACCTGCGTGCGCGCCGCGAGCTGGATGCCATTCTGAAGGCTCGAACACGCGTGCTGATCGTCAGTGACTCCACGGCTGCAACCTATGAGGTCAGCCGCTTGCCGCGCATGGGGTGGGGGCAAGTCTTTCAGGACTTTTTCCGTGAGGACAGCCGGGTCGAAATACTCAATGGTGCACGTGCTGGACGTTCCAGCCGGGATTTCTATAACGAGGGCTGGTACGAGCAGATGGCCCGGTTCATGAAGCCAGGTGACTATGTAATCATCGCTCACAGCCATAACGATGAGAACTGCAACAGTGCGAAGGCGGTACGTGGTGCGGCTGATGTAAAGAACCTGTGTACGTACCCGAACGACAGGAACGGTAACAAGCAGTATCCCGAAGGGCAGCCGTACATGTCCTTTCAGAATTCGTTGGAGCGCTATATCACACTGGCCCGCCAACATGGTGCTCGCCCGATCATCATGACGGCCACCACACGTGTCATGACGGCCAACCGTAAGTATGCGTTTGAGAATGGGGATACCACGCCGGTAGGCAGCACGCATTACACTCAGCAGAACAGCGAAAACGGCTATGCCTACGTTGGAGACTATTCCGCTACGGTGCGCAAGACTGCGGCCGATAATCGCGTGCCTTTCATCGATCTGGAGCGGCTGACGATCGATTTTGCCAACCAGCATCGTGACGACTGGAAAAGCTACTGGCTGGCGGTAGACCCTAACGACCCCCGTTACCCGTATTACAAGACTCAAACGGCTGGCACGCTGGACAATCCCGATCGCACGCATTTCCAGCAAAAAGGGGCAGAAGCTGTAGCAAGAATGGTTGCAGATGCTATTACTGAACAGCCAGGGTTAGTCGATCTGGCAGCCCATCTAAAATAATAAGGAACAAGAAAATGCATAGGCCTATCCCTTTGCGTGGCGCCTCGCTCCTGGTAGCTATTTCTCTACTTGCGGTGTGCCATAGCGCCTTCAGTGCCGACTATCAAGCTATTGTATCTAAGCAAGCACGACAGGATGGCTTTCGTACCATCAACGAGGCGCTCAAGGCTGCCCCGGCGGATGATTCTCCGTATGTCATCTACGTGGAAAAGGGTGTGTACGAAGAGCGCCTGAACATTACTCGGCCCAACATCACTTTGCTCGGTGAGCAGCGTGACGGGACGATTATCTCGGCGGGGGTATACGCCGGCATGCTTGATGAGCAGGGGCAGAAAATAGGAACGTCAGGTAGTCGTACGGTTCTGGTAAACGCGCCGGACTTCACAGCTCGAAACCTGACCATTCGCAACAGCTTCGATTATCCGGCCAACGCGGAAAAGCTGGATACCGATCCTACGAAGGTTAAGGATACGCAGGCCGTGGCGTTACTTCTGGACAGTAAAAGCGACCGCGCGCGCTTCCATCAGGTCCGGTTGGAAGGCTATCAGGACACCTTTTATACCAAGGCCGGTAGCCGAAGTTATTTCACCGACTGCGAGGTGAGCGGTCATGTGGATTTCATCTTTGGCTCCGGTGTCAGCGTATTCGACCACTGCGACATCATCGCCCGGCGTCGTACGGACATCGCTCCGCCTCATGGTTACCTGACTGCACCGAGTACCGACATCAACTCGCCGTATGGCCTGGTCTTTCTGCACAGTCGCTTGCTCAAAGAGATGGGCGTACCGGCACGAAGCTTTGCTCTGGGGAGGCCCTGGCATCCCACGACAACATTTGATGATGGGCGCTATGCCGATCCAAATGCCATAGGGCAGTCAGTTTTTATCAAGTCTTACATCGATGACCATATTTATGGCTGGGACAAGATGTCCGGCAAGGATAAGGACGGCAACACAATCTGGTTTTATCCTCAGGACTCCCGGTTCTATGAGGGGCGCAATTATGGTCCAGGGGCTGCCCTCTGGGATGTACAGCGGCGTCAACTCTCGGCAGATCAGCTAAGGGACTTTACCGTGGCTGCCATTTTTCCTGACTGGAAGCCACATAAATATCCACGCTCGGTCAATGGGAAAGGCCAATAGTCCTAAAAGTCGGTAGAGGCGTGCTGGGTCGGCCTCTCGAGGTCCTGACCCGGCGTGCTCAAGCGCTGAGGCTTTTCAGTAACCTGTCATCTCCAGATATCCAATACCCGTTTCGCTGCCTTCAACACGTACCGGGCCTTCCCAATAGGGTGTGCCGACGGCCATCCAGGCGTGTGGGTTGAGGGCTGAAATTTCAACCTCGAGCCCGTGACGAAGAATAGCAAGAGACCAGCGTGTCGGCACGTTACGCTGGGCTACACGGGTTTCATGCAAGGGTTTGAGTATGATGTCTTGGCCGTGTAGGGGCTCGCTGTGGCCGTCGGGCTCGATCCAGTTGCCGCTTAAATAATCCGGCCCGTCGGCATGCCTCAAGCGGAACAGCATCAGCTGCCGGCCGTCCTGCAAGTGCAGGGAAAACCAATCCCAGCCATACTGATCGGCCGCCAGCGGCTGGCTGCTCCATTCGCGGTCCAGCCATGCGGTGCCACTAACCTCAACCTGTCGCCCGTTTATTTCAAGCTGACCTTTGGCTTGAAAAAAAGGCTGGCTGTAGTAATACGACGCCTGGCCGCGATCGGATTTGCGACTAAACCCGTTATCCCCCTGAAGGACCAGCGGACGATCAGTATACAAATCCAGACGATAAGCAAAGGCTTCGCCGCGCGCCTGCACATGGAGTACCGATTGAGCGTCTCCTTGCATGGACCAGTCATCAATCCACGCCTTGAAGGGCGCGGTTGTCACGCCGGCCTGACCTACGCCGCCCCGTCCCTGAGTCTGAGCTGCATAATGATCGGTGGCGGTAGTCAAAGCGGCATGGCCAAGCCATAGATTGCCGTTGTCCCAACCGGGCTGATCGGCGGCAGGACGCATGGCGCTACGGAATAACGTCCATTGCACACCATATGCATTGCCTTCGGCATCTTCGAGATTGGCGGTGAGGTACCACCACTCGATACGAAAGTCGGGGTGTGCACCGTGGTCGGCCGGAAACTGGAATAGCTTACCGGGAACGACCTGGGCAAAGTCTTCGCTGGCCTGCCCCAGCCCGGCGAAACCTTCGTCAGGGGGAGGGGAAGCGTCACAGCCTGCCAATAAAAGGGCGAGCCCAAGGCAGAAGGGTTTAGCGTTCATCACTCAGCACTCTTAGCAGGTCCACAGGACGACTGCGCCACAATGACCATAAGGGCCAGGCCGAGGCGAGCCAAGTCGCCAGCAGGGCAAGACCCGCCAGACGTATGAGCTGGCTGGGAAATACCTGTAGTGGCAAGCGCCAGCCAAAGGCTTGCACATTGATGACAGCTACAAGGCACCAAGCCAGCAAAATACCCAGCGGAATCGCAAATACTAACGTTAACAAGGTAAGCAGCCAGGTTTGGCCCAGGTTAAGTAACATCAACTGCCGTCGTGTCACACCCATGGCCCAGAGCGGAGCCAGTTGCCCCAGGCGGCTCTGGCTTTGTGTTAGCAGAGCGATGAACAGGGCAATACCCGCCACAATCAGTGTCAGGGTGTTGAGGGCGGTTGTGGCGCTGAACGTACGTTCGAAGACCTGGGTGGCCCATTCTTTGAGTCGCGCTTGATCAACGAGACGAGTGTCGTCCAGGGAAAAGTTGCGCTGCAGGGTGTGTTTGAGCGTTGCAACAGCCGTTGGGTCCATACGGACCGCATAGCGGCTGACAGGTAAGGCAGGCCAGTATTTTCGCATATCGGCGGCATTTACCAGAATATGCCCTCGCGGATTACCGTAGTCCGCGTATATGGCCACCACGCGAGCCTGCCAGATGCCTTCGGCGGTAGGCAGTTCAATCGTATGGCCGATGCCTACCTTCAAATGACGGGCCAGTTGTTCGCTGAGCATAAGGCTGCCTCCGGCAAACAAGGCATCCCAGGGATTACCGGCTTGCGCTTCAAGAAGAGGCCAATGCTGGCGATAGGTAGCGTCATCCTCCATGCCGGCCAGCGTCAACGGCCAGCCCTGAATTTCAGTTTCTAGCTCAAGGCCAGGCAATACACGTCTGACAGCGGGCTGGTTAGGCAGCCACTGCTGTAAAGCAACTGCCTGCTCGGGAGTTTGCGGCCGAATGTACAGCTCTGCTGACAGACGCTGGTCTAGCCAGGTGGTGAATGTCTGGCGGAACCCCTCGGTCATACTGCCAGCTCCGATGTTAGCGGCAAGCGCCAGCAGCAGCGCCATAAGCGCTAGGCTCATTCCTGGAAGTTGTTGACGGCAGTCAGCAAGAAACCAGGCGGTCAGCGGCGAATGCCCAGGGCGGGAGATCAGGCGTAGCAAGGTACTTAGCAACAAGGGTAAGCCAAGGGCGGAGGCCAGCAATAGACTGCCCATTAGGATAAATCCGCTAGTCAGGCTGTCGCCTACCCAGGCAGCCGTCAATGCAACTAGCGCGGCGATACCTGCCACCCAACCTTGACGGTGCAACCAGGCTCGATGCGCCTGATGCCAAGCCTCATGGTTGGCAAGGGCCAGTAGTGGTAATCGTGCGGCGCGCCAAAGGCTATTGGCTCCTGCCAGAAGGGCACCGATCAGGCTCAAGGCTAGGCTGCCCAGCCACCAGGTCGGGCTGAGTGTAAGCTGTCCCGCTACTTCGGCACCGTACAGTCCACGTAGGCTGGCTGCAACGTCAGGCAGCAACAGGCTTGCGAGAACATAGCCGCTGACTACGCCTGCAATTCCGCCCAATAGGGCTAAGGTACTGAGTTCGATTACCAGCGCAAGAAGCAGGTGTTTGACACTGACTCCACTGGCGCGCACGGTACGCAGCAAGGGACGGCGTTGCTCTAGCGCCAAGCCGATGGCTGCATGGACAATAAACAGGCCAACCGCAAAAGCGAGCAGGCCCAGCGCGGTCAGGTTGAGGTGAAAGCTTTCGGTCAGTCGCCCAGGGTCATTCTCATTGGATTGATGTTGCCATTGAAGACGCTCATTCCAGGGCGGGGGTAAATCGCCTTGTACGCTTGCCGGAAGGATCAGGCGAGAGATCTGGTGCGGCATGTCCAACAGGCGCTGAGCAACTCCAATATCGACCAATAGCAAGCCAGGTGCCATACGGTTTTTGCCTTGGAGTGGCGGAAGCTGTTGACCGTTAGCCAATAGCGGCTGGTCGCCGTTGTGCAGGTCTAGTTCACGTAGTGTTTCTTCAGCAATCCAGGTTTGATTGGGTGGGCTGATAAATGCGGTTAGGTCAGGTGCATCGGCCGGTTCGCCCGCCAGGAGCGAGCCAGCGGGCAGGCTCACAGGTTCAATTCCCATAACCTGAAGACGACGGTTCTGACGCTCGAGCACAACGCTGCCTTGTAAGACCGGCGAAACCGGCCAACCCAGGCGGCGAAGGGTACTAAAGCTTTCCTGTGGCAGTGGGCTGCCGTTACGGGCACTAAGCGTTGCCTGTGGAATGCCGCCAATCAGTTGGCTCGCACGTGCATAGCTTTCTCGTGCTTGGCCATTAAGTGCCAGCACTCCGGTCAAAAGAGCAGTCGCCAGCCAGAGCCCGGTAAACAGGCTGAAAAACTGTATTGGATGCTTGCGCCAATGACTGAGCAGGCTGCGCAGTGTCCAATAGAGAACCGTCATGGTTCAGAGACCACAGAAACCGGATCGATGCGACCCGCTTTAAGGACCACACGTTGCTGCAGTTGCGCCGCGACATGAGGGCTATGGGTCACCATCAATAAGGTACAACCACTTCGGCTCACCAGCTTCAGCAGCAAATTCAACACTTGGCCACTCGTGGTTTCATCCAGGTTGCCTGTAGGCTCATCGGCAAGTACCAGGGCTGGCTTGGAGGCTAATGCACGCCCCAGCGCCACACGCTGTTGCTGGCCGCCTGACAATTGCTCAGGGTAGCGCTGAAGCAGCTCTCCCAGCCCAAGTTGCTCGGCCAGTTGCTGTTGCCATACTGGATCATAACGACCGGCCAGGCGGGCTTGGAAGGCCAGATTGTCCGCAACCGTCAGGCTGCCAATCAGGTTGAACTGTTGAAAAATCAGGCCGATTTCACAACGTCGCCAGTCCGCCAATTGGCGCTCGCTCATCGTGTGCAAGGCTTTCCCTGCAATATTGATATGGCCGCGGTCAGGTGTATCCAGCCCGGCAATGAGGTGCAGTAGCGTGCTCTTGCCGCTGCCCGATTCGCCCATCAAGGCGAGGCTTCCGCCGCGCTCCAGATACAAGTCTATCCCGCGAAGTACAGGCAATGGGCCCTGAGGCGTGGGATAGTGTTTATGTAGATCTGTCACCTGAAGCATGGCAGGTCCTTGAACGACGATCGAGGTACGTAAGGAGCGATGAGCAGGATGAAAACCGCTCCGTCATTAAGACGGACCGCATAAGCGGCCCCATGATTCAGACAAGGCGCTGAAAGGAGCGGGACGACTCGGTAAGCGGGATAGAAAAATAACGTTGAGCCAAGCAGGAGCATGTGGTTTCTGCCGCTTTAAACTCTTCTAATACCAGCCCTATACAGTTATGAAGTAATCAATCCCTCTGAAAGAAGCATGCCCTTGTTATCAAGAGGGCATGCCGAGGGGCAAGAAGTTACTCGCCAGGCTGTTCACCGGTTGTTAGTCGGCGTGCCGCCTTCAAGGTGTTTTGCATGAGCATGGCAATAGTCATTGGGCCTACGCCGCCTGGGACAGGGGTAATTGCTGTAGAGAGCGGGGCTACAGTAGCGTAGTCCACATCACCGACCAGGCGTCCGCCATCAGGCGTTTCGACCCGGTTGATTCCCACGTCGATCACTATGGCGCCGGGCTTAATCCAATCTGCCTTGACCAGACCCGGCACGCCCACAGCCGCCACAACAATATCGGCTTGACGGCATACAGCAGCCGGATCGGCTGTGCGGCTGTGAACAAGGGTCACGGTGCAATCGTGTTGCAGCAGGAGGTTAGCCATAGGCTTGCCAACAATGTTAGAGCGGCCGATGACGACGGCATGCTTGCCGCGTAGGTCATTGCCTATCACGCTCTGTATCAGATGCAAGGCGCCCAGTGGCGTACAGGGGACAAGGGCTTCCTTCATCGCGCCGGTGGAAAGATGACCCACATTCACATAGTGGAAACCGTCCACATCCTTGAGTGGGTCGATCGCCTGGATAACCTTGTAGGCATTGATCTGCTCAGGCAGGGGCAGCTGCACAAGAATGCCGTGAATGGCCGGGTCGGCGTTGAGTTCAGTGATAAGCTCCAAAAGCCGGGCTTCGGATGCATCAGCTGGCAGATCGTACTGGCGGGACAGAAAACCGCACTCTTCGGCGCGGCGACTCTTGTTCCGCACGTAAACAGCACTAGCGGGATCGTTGCCAACCAGAACCACAGCCAGGCCTGGCGTAAGGCCCTCGGCCTCAACGGCAGCTTTTACATTTATAAGTACGGCCTGAGCCGCTGCCTTGCCATCGATAATATGAGGCGTGCTCGTAGGCGACGAGGGAAAAGCAGTATTCATTGAGTGGGTCCGGTATGTAATCGCGATATAGGCGGCCTTGGGTAGTGCCGCAGATGGCGGAATGGTCCATATCTAGAGCGCCTTGGTCAATGATTGCATTGGAAGCACTACTCTTCGATAGGGGTAGGATGCTGAACCAATCCGCTATAACATCCAGGATTGATTCATGTCTCGAAGCTATAGCCAACCCCATACACCGAGCGGATGAAGTCACGGTCGGGCTCGACCTGCTCCAGCTTGCGACGCAGGTTTTTCACATGGCTATCTACCGTACGATCTGTCACAACACGATGATCCTGATACAGGCTGTCCATAAGCTGGTCACGGGAAAACACCTGCCCCGGTCGCTCGCTCAGTACGGCTAGCAGCCGGAACTCGACGGGGGTCAGGTCCAGTGCAACGCCGTTCAAATGGGCCTGATAGCGGGTGGCGTCGATAACGAGCCCGCGTGGCGGCATAGCTGTAATAGTCCGGCGCAATACGGCCTTGGCCCGGGCAACCACCTCACGGGGGCTAAAGGGCTTACAGATATAGTCATCTGCGCCCAGCTCCAAACCCAGCAAGCGATCCACTTCTTCCACGCGGGCCGTGATCATGATAATGGGGACTTGGCTAATGGCGCGCAGCGCCTTGCACACCTCAATGCCGTCCTGGCCGGGAAGCATCAGGTCCAAGAGAATCAGACTCGGTAGGTGCCGTTTGCATTCAGGCAATACATCCAGCCCGTTATCTAGGACACGCGCTGTCCACCCAGCGGCTTTCATGTAGTCCACCAGCAGGGCGGCCAATTTAGGTTCATCTTCTACGATCAAAATATCTGGGCAGGAGGGCAGTGGGGCTTGCATGGGTTATTCAGTCATTCGAGGCGTTTGGGGAAAATATAGTGTTACGCAGAGACCACCTAGCTCCGACGGCGAGGACTGAATCGTGCCGCCATGCGCTTCTACGATGCCGCGGCAGATGGCAAGGCCTAGCCCTGCGCCGCCCGTTACACGGTTGCGCGACTGCTCGATACGATAAAACCGTTCGAACAGCCGGGGCAGTTGCTCCTCTGGTACGCCCGGCGATGAATCGGCAAAGCTGATAGTAATATTGCCAGGCATAAGCTTGACGCTGATTACAATGCGGCCTCCTGCATTGGTATAGTGACAGCTGTTTTCCAGCAAATTAGAAAATAGCTGTTGAAGCCTGCTCTCGTCGCCTGTGATCCAAAGGTCTTCCGATGGAAGATCAAGCGTCAGGGTAAGATCATGCTGCCTACAGCGCGCCTGAAACGTGTCGGTAACGCTTTGCAGAACGATATCAAGCCGTACCGGTTCTTTTCGATAGGCCTGAGCACCTACTTCGGCCAGTGATAAGGCAAAGATATCGTCGACGAGCTTGTTTAACGCACTGACTTCGGATTGCAGCGATCGGATGGCATCCAGACTCAAGGGTCGTACCCCATCCTCCAGAGCTTCGAGCTCGCCGCGTAGCACGGCGAGGGGCGTGCGCAGCTCATGGGAGATATCCGCCATGAAATGCCGACGCATGTTTTCATTGCTTTCCAGGGCATGTGCCATCCGGTTGAAATCCTGGGCCAGTTGGCCTATTTCATCCTTGGAATGTACCTTCACGCGAATCCCGTAGTCGCCGGTAGCCACTTGATGAGTAGCCTGAGCCATTTGCCTGACAGGACGTAGCAAGGTACGTGCGATACGCCAGGCGATAAGCCCCGAAAGCAACAGGCAAAGGCCAGCAATGACAAGACTGGAGCGGGCCTGATTGGTCTGGAAGCGCCGATCGCCAGTAGCGCTTACGTTTTGGAACGGCGTCATGGCCAACCAGCCCACCGTTTGATGATTAACACGTACGGGCCGTAAGGCCGCTCTGTCACGATCAAAACCGGTATAGCCTATAACTATCCGGTGCTGGGCATCGAGCAGAGTAAAACGCATGTGCGCGCCGGTCAGGTCGGAAGTGGACGGCTCGCCAGGACCTAAGGGTCTTTCCTCATCAGTCAGAAAGGCCGTAGACCCCAGAATCTTGAACCACTCGACACGGTCTTTTTTAATGAACGTCCAACTGCCATGTTCGGCATAGGCTCGCTCTACCGCAGGTAGCGTCGACTCCAAGCGGATTATGGCTTGCTCATTCAAAAAGCCAAGAAAACCATGCCGGAAACTCCAGTGCGCCGCGAAACCCATTCCAAGCACAACGAAAAGACATAAGGTCTGCACAACAAGGAAGACCTTGGTAGAAATACTAAGCTTCATAAGGAGAAAATGGCCGGTAAGGTAGGCCATTTAGTCGAGAAGATCGCAATGTTTCAAGCGCTGCGGTCGATCTTCATAGTATCTACACATTTAACCGCCACGCTTGCAGCCTCTGTTATCGATACGTTGGAGCGCAAGCGCTTATGCCATCTAACCGATCACTCAATCCTCTAGACTTCCTTGGTATGCCGGCTTTCATAGCGCTGGCATTGGTCATTCTGTGGTCCTATCTGCACGCGCATGAGAGGCCCCAGGCAGCGCAGCCCTTTAAAGCGACCCGCTTGCCCCAATTAGTAGGGCAGCTCTAATAGCCGATGTGACCCTAATGGGTCGCACACGTCTAGGGGCATCCTTATGCGATCCGGCGAAAACAGCGCCATTGAGCGTGCTCGAATGGGTAAACCAGGTTGCCATCTTTCCAAGTCGTCTTGCCGCACAGGTCAGGCGACTTTTCCAATAACTCTCCCTGTTTCTTGATCACCTTTTCTGAAACAACTCGCTTAGCTTAGCACTTAGTAAATCGCTTATATCTTCGGAAATAAGATCGCCTTCGAAAAATTCGCAGTGCTGCGACAGACCTGTCGAGGTATCCCATTTTTCTAACGTTTGGTTAATGGTCGAGTGACTGGAACCGCTTGTTAGGCAGCGGATCGAAGCGGGCTTCTTTGGATGTTGCCGTTGCCACACGGTGCTCGAACGCGGGCGTTTAAGCGAGCGGATAATGACTGATTCAACACCGCTGCATGCTTTTGGTCACCTGCTTGAAGAGCTGGGCGGGAAAAGACAGACGTGCCGATTAGCAGCACGGTGAATGCAGATTGAAAGAGGAGCGGGGACTGGGAAACAAACCTCCATGTCAGCATCCGATGGATGGCATGGTTGTGTGATTTTTAGGCTTGAATGAAATCTAAAATTTCCTTTATTAACCTACCAGGCTTCTCTTCAATGACGAGGTGGCCCGCATCATCAATGATACGAAGAGCTGACCCCGGAATCATATTGTGGAGCTCTTCCCCTCGCTCTAACGGTATCCAGTTATCTTCGCGTCCCCACAAAATCAAAGTAGGGGTAGTGATCGTATGATAAAGCCTTTGCGCCTCGTCGGTATATTTGGAGTCCGCTTGAGCCATTTGACGATAGAAAGCTGCCTTTCCTTGCCTGCTGATCCACGGCAGAACAATACCGTTCAGTGTAGTGTCATCAAGCGGCTTGAAAGCAGCCGTTTGCACATAAGCCCGGACCACTGCTTCATGAATATAGTCTGGCAACTCTGCAAATGCGGCTTCATGAGCGTTGACATGGCGAAAAAAAGGAGACCCCCATGGAGAGACAGCGACCGGATCAATCAGAATGATCTTTTTAAAGCGCCGACCATTGAGAAGGTGAGTTCTGAGAGCTGTAGCGCCACCGAAGTCATGACCAACAATAATAGGGTCATCCAGTTTCCAGTGGTTCAACAAACAATCCAGAACTTTATTCTGTATACCCAGCGAGACATCACCTTCATCTTTGCTCGACTGGCCGTAGCCTAGCAAGTCAAAAAAGTAGACGGTGTACTCTCTGGATAACTTCTGGATTAAATGACGTAGATTGAATGATGACCAAGGTGTTCCATGAACAAGAACCATTGGTGGACCCTCACCCAGCCGCCCATAACAAATATTCCGCCCTTTATAGTCATACGACTCAGGAAGTTCCCAGCTATTCATCAATCAGACTCCTTTTCTATATAGCGCCTGAGGTAAGCCAAACCGCGAAGCGGCGTCAGCTTGAGTGCTGTAATGGACTCTCCCTGCACCACATTTCTTCTATAACACAGTGGTGACTGTTCGCTGGGAGAGGTGCGATGAAATGCATAGCGGTTGATTTGGCCAAGTCCGTTTACCAGGTTGCCGAGAGTGTTCAGGTCGGTCGGGTGGATCGGCGCAAGCGGCTCGACTCCAGGGCATTTGCGCAATATGTACAGGAGCAGCTCGAGCCTGTCGAGTGGGTGATGGAAGCCTGTGGCACCGCTCACCATTGGGGCCGGTTGATGCAGGAGAAAGGACATCGTGTCGTGCTCTTACACCCTCGTTACGTGCGCCCG